>NZ_CAMKWA010000033.1 GCF_946476835.1 uncultured Neokomagataea sp. | reverse complement strand
GCAAGGCCGCTTAACACATAACCAAAGGCTCGGAACTAAACCGTGACACGACCACCTGCCGCACCACCCGTCCTAATGAGCACCGGGAAATAACAAATATGGCCCTGTTGCAAAGTTGATTTTTCGGCTGATTTCATATTGAAATCAACACAAAAACGGTAATTCAGAACTTTTCAACAGAGCCTTTCAAGCCATAGCTGTGCGGATTCTGGCGTTTCTGCACAGGTGAGTGATGGTCGTTTAGGGCGTTGGACCATGATGATGGGGATGCTGAGGTGGCGTGCTGCCGTGAGTTTGGCAGCGGTGGAGGCTGAGCCTGCGTTTTTGGTGATGAGAATGTCTATCCTTTGAGAGGTTATCAGGGCGTGTTCGCTTTCAAGGGAGAAAGGCGGGCGGCTAATGAGTAAGGTATGGTTTTGTGGACATTCATCTATGCTTGGTGGGTCAATGCTGCGGATAATGTAATGATGCGCTGTATCGGTACGGAAAGCGCTTAAATCTTTGCGCCCTGTGGTGAGGAATACGCGTTTGGGTGTGTTACCAAGCAGTTGGGCTGCGTGGTTGAGGCTGTGTGCATAGATCCAGTGGTCTCCCGGTTGGGGGGACCATGCTGGGCGTTCTAGCCGAAGAAGCGGCACGCAGAGCGAAGCGCAGGCAGCGGCAGCATTGTGGCCCATTTGTGCTGCGAAGGGGTGTGTGGCATCCACAACCGCATGGATGTTTTCTGTGTGCAAATAGTGTTTCAGGCCGTTAATTCCCCCGAAGCCGCCAGAGCGAATGGTGCATTGGGGCAGGAGGGGGTGACGAGTGACGCCAGCCAGAGAAAAGATTGGCGTTATTTTCGGGTGGGTGCTCAGGAGGGTGGCAAGTTCACGCGCTTCTGTGGTGCCGCCGAGGATCAAAACGTTCATTATAACGGCTCCTTAAGACGTGAGAGGGCAGCATGACCCAGTGGTTAAGTGTTATCGGCATAGGCGAAGATGGTGTCGAGGGGCTTTCGGGGGTGGCGCGGGCTGCTTTGGCGCAGGCAGAGGTGATTTTTGGTGGTGAGCGGCACTTGGCGTTAGCGGCTTCTGTGTTGAAGGGGCGTGCGGAACCATGGGGCACGCCTTTTTCCGCTGGGGTTGCGCGTGTTTTGGAAGCACGTGGGCAGCGTGTTGCTGTTTTGGCGTCCGGGGATCCGTTTTTTTATGGGGTAGGCTCTGTTTTGGGGCGGCAGGTGCCGTATGGGGAAATGGCGTGTTTTCCGGCGGTATCGTCCGTTTCTTTAGCGTGCTCTTTGTTAGGGTGGGCCGTTCAGGACGCGCAGGTTGTTTCATTATGCGGGCGGCCTTTGACGACAATACGCCCACATTTGCAGCCGGGTGCGAAAATTCTGATTTTATCCGCGGATGGTACAACGCCGCAACGTTTGGCTAAATGGCTAGCTGAGCATGGGTTCGGCTTGTCACCCATGAGTGTGTTGGAGCGTTTGGGTAGTGAAGCGGAATGTGTGCATGAAGGGTTTGCGGCGTCAGAATGGGGTGATGTTGAGGCGTTAAATCTTATTGCGCTTGAGGTCATTGCAGATGCATGTGCACAGATTATGCCTTTATCTTCCGGTTTGGAGGATGCGTTATTTGAGCATGACGGGCAGATGACGAAGCGTGAAATTCGGGCTGTGACGTTGTCGACTTTGGCCCCACGTGCGGGGGAGACTTTGTTGGATGTCGGTGCGGGTTCTGGCTCTATCGCCATTGAGTGGTTGCTGAGGCATCCGGCGAATAAAGCAATTGCTGTTGAGCGTAACCCAGAACGTGCAGAACGAATTATCCGTAATGCTCAAGCGCTCGGTGTGCCACGGCTTGAAGTGGTGGTTGGAGAGATGCCGGAGAGTGTTTTGGCGTTATCGGTGCGGCCGGATGTTGTGTTTGTCGGTGGTGGCTTGGCTGCGGAGGGGATGTTCCCGGCTTTGCGTGCGTTGGTTCGGCCGGGTGGGCGTATTGTGGCTAATTCTGTGACGCTCGAAGGGGAGCAAGTGTTGGGAGCGGAGTATGCTCAGCATGGTGGAATGTTGACACGCATTGGTGTTGAGCGTTTGGACGCGGTGGGTGGTTTGCATGCGTTCCGACCGGCGATGCGTGTGACGCAATATGCGGTGACGGTGCCGGATGGGGGGCCGTGAAACAGGGAGGGTACGTTGCGGGGCTTGGGGCACGGCCTGGTGTAGAGGCGGACGATATTGTTGCTTTGTTGCGCGGTGTTTTGCCGGTTGGGGTGAGGCATTTGGCTGTGCCAGCGTTTCGCTCCGGTGAGATTGGTATTCTACATGCTGCCGAGGTATTGGGGCTTGATATACTGTGGATTGGCGCGGCTGCTTTGGCAGAGCGGCAGAAGGATTGTATGAGCCACTCTGCACGTGTGCAGGCGGCAGTGGGGTTTTCGTCTGTCGCAGAGGGATGTGCCTTAGTTGGTGCGGGTTTGGGTAGTGTTCTTTTGGTGCCAAAGCAGGTTGGGCGGAATGTGACCTGTGCGGTGGCGGTGAGTGGTGGAGATTAGAGTATGACGGTGCATTTTATTGGTGCGGGGCCGGGGGCTGCGGATTTATTGACGTTGCGTGGACGGGACTTATTGGCAGCCTCTCCAGTATGTTTATATGCAGGCTCTATCGTGCCGAAAGCGATGTTGGAGCATTGCCCGGATGGTGCACGGTTGGTTGACACGGCGCCGTTATCGTTGGATGATATTGAAGAAGAATACCGTAAGGCGCATGAAGCGGGTGAGGATGTTGCGCGCTTACACTCGGGTGATTTATCCGTTTATAGCGCGGTGGCGGAGCAGATACGGCGTTTAGACCGGTTGGGTATTCCTTGGACGATGACACCGGGTGTGCCAGCTTTTGCGGCAGCGGCTTCGGTCTTGGGGCGTGAACTAACGGTGCCGGGTATTGCGCAAACGGTGGTGTTGACGCGTGTGAGTGGACGCGCCTCCGCCATGCCCGCGGGTGAGAAATTGGCTTCTTATGCAGCGACGGGAGCGACGTTGGTGCTGCATCTGGCTATTCATGCAGCAGAGCAGATCGTTGAGACGTTGCTGCCATTTTATGGTGCGGATTGCCCTGTTGCCGTGGTGGCAAGGGCGACGTGGCCGGATGAATTGTGCCTAAAAGCGACGTTGGGTACGTTGTTAGATGCTTTGGCGGCGAACCCGATTGAACGCACGGCTTTAGTGATGGTCGGTCCGGCTTTGGGGGCAGAGGGTTTTCGTGAGAGTGCGTTGTATGACCCGGAGTATCAGCGGCGGTTTCGGGGGCGGGAGTGAGAGGTAAAGACGTATAGTACTTTTTATGGAGATAGAGTGTTTTGTGATTTATGTAGGTATCTGGGTATGTTATTTTTCCATCGTTTTTATTTTTAATAATTATAAGATTATTAAAAATACTAATCTTATATAAATTGATATTTTAAAATCGAAACAAAAGGTTTTTCAATCTAATGCATGAGGCAGTAAAATTTTTTGTTCCAGCTTTGTTTTCTATTATTTTATATAAAATAATGGGTAATTATATACAGGGACATATTCATGTTAAAGAAATTTCGTCGGCACTTTTGGTGATTATTTTATTTTTTGTGACTAATAAAATACGTGAAAATTTCAAAAATAAGAAATCTAAAGTAAATGGATTTTAGAATAGTTTTTAAATTTTTATAATAAACACATATAATATTTATTATATGTGTTTTCCAACGAGGATACTTTTTCGGTTAAATACTAAAATATCCATTTCAATAAAATTTTTTGGCATATTGGTGTTATCAAGAACACTACGTGCAGTTTTGTAAGCACTGTGAGCGATACTATCGCCTAGGCAAAATTGTGCTTCTTCAGCGAGGAGCATTGCTTGGGCGACGCTCTCCGCGCTGCTAATGGCTTGGGTCAGGGTGTCTGGAGCGCCGTGTTGTTTGGCGAGTTCTGCAAGTGCGGGCATGTCTGTTAGGCCGCGCTTGGAGTGTAAATCGAGGCGTCCTTGGCCGAGTTTAGCCATTTTTGCAACGCCCCCTGCGATGGTGAGGCGTGGGACGGGGTGTGTGCGGAGGTATTTTAGCACGCCACCTGCGAAGTCTCCCATATCGATCAAGGCCGTATCGGGCAGGTTATAATGGGCTTGCACGGCTTTTTCGGAGGTATGGCCGGTGCTGGCAGCTATGTGTGGCAGGTTCAGGGCGCGGGCGACGTCTATCCCGCGCTGGATGGAATCAATCCATGCGGCACATGAAAACGGAATGACCACGCCGGTTGTCCCCAAAATAGACAAGCCACCGATAATACCGAGGCGTGCGTTGAGCGTCTTTTTTGCGAGTTCCTCACCATTTTCGACGGAAATAGTTATTTCAGCATCAACGCTGTGCGAAATTTCGTGCAGCGCGGTGTGGATCATTTGGCGTGGGACGGGGTTAATCGCCGGTTCTCCAATAGGGAGTGGCAGGCCGGGGCGCGTGATGGTGCCGACGCCTGCACCAGCTTTAAAAAGAATGCCGGAACCGGGCGGAAGGCGTTTGACATGGGCTTGAATAAGCGCGCCATGTGTAACGTCAGGGTCATCTCCAGCATCTTTGACGACGCTTGCGGTAGCAATGTGTGTGTTGAGGGTATGTTGTGCCAAGCTAAAGGCAGTTTGGCGGCCATTGGGGAGGGTAATGGTGACGGGGTCAGGAAAGTGACCGTGGCACAACGCTGCCCATGCTGCTTTTGCTGCGGCAGTGGCACAACTGCCGGTGGTCCAGCCTTTGCGCAGTTGTGGAGACGGTGTGATCATGCGCTATACCCTAGCGGGATTAAGACGAAAAGCGAGAGGGGCATTGGTATAAAATGCCGGTGATAACGCCAATGCAGACAGAGAGCACAGCATCACGGGCAACGCCTAGGGCCGTTATGATTGCGGCACCGCGTTCAGGCAGTGGTAAAACGACCGTGACCTTAGGGCTTCTGGCGGCATTGCGGGCGCGTGGCGTGCGGGTGCGTGCGGCGAAGACCGGGCCGGATTATATTGATCCGGCTTTCCATGAGGTGGTGACGGGGTCTGTTAGTCTCAATTTGGACAGTTGGGCGATGTCCGATGCGGTTTTGACAGCTTTATTAGCTGAGGCGGCTGATGGTGCAGAATTGCTGCTTATTGAATCGGCTATGGGGCTATTTGATGGCTTGATGGAGCCTGAAGGCGCGCGTGGTTCGCCAGCGGATATTGCACAGCGCTTTGGTATTCCGGTGTTGTTGGTTTTGGATGTGTCGGGGCAAGGGCAGTCTGCCGCAGCGGTGGCTCATGGGTTTGCGACGTTACAGCCGGGTGTGCAGGTTATGGGGGTTTTGCTGAATCGCGTAGCTTCGGACCGTCATGAGCGTATGGCGAAGCAGGCGATTGAAGCGGCTGGGTTGCCTGTAATGGGGGTAGTGCGGCGTGATGCGGAGTTGGCCTTGCCTGAGCGCCATTTGGGGTTGGTTCAGGCACGTGAGCAAGAGGCACTACCGGGATTGTTAGCGGATCTGGCTGAGCGAATTGAGGCTGGTGTTGATCTTGAAAAAGTCTTGGCGGGAGCTGTGCCTTTGGCTCTTACGACGGATTTGTCTGCATGCGTGCCAGTCGTGCCGCCGGGGCAGCGTATTGCTGTGGCGGAAGATAAGGCATTTTCGTTTTTATATGGTCATCTGGCGCAAGGCTGGCGCCGCGCAGGGGCGGAGTTGGTACCGTTTTCGCCATTAGCGGATGAGGGGCCAGATATGTCGTGTGATGTGTGCTGGTTGCCGGGTGGGTATCCAGAGTTACATGCTGGGCGACTGGCTGCGGCGGAAGGGTTTAAGAAAGCACTTAGGTTCTTCTCTTGTTCTCGTTATGTTCATGGTGAATGTGGTGGCTTTATGGTGCTGGGAGAAGGGGTGATTGATCAGGCGGGGGAACGGCATGAGATGTTGGGGCTTTTGAGCCATGAAACAAGCTTTGCTAAACGGAAGATGAATTTGGGGTACCGAGAAGCGACATTACGCGGCGATACGGCTTTGGGGCAGGCAGGTACCGTATTTCGTGGGCATGAGTTTCATTATGCGCGTGTCGTTGAGGCTGGGAATGATGAACCACTGGCAGATTTGCGTGATGGTTTAGGGCAGGATTTGGGTATGGCTGGAGGGCGGCGTGGTCTTGTCTCCGGTTCGTTTTTTCATGTTATGGCGCAAAAAGAGGGAGCGTAAAGAATGAGCAATGAGACAGAGGCTGCGCGCCATAAGGACAAAATGCGTAAGCGCAAGGAGATACAAGACGCTGAGGTTGCAGCTAAGACCATCCAGCGTGGTGTGTTCGCAGTGCATACAGGGCCGGGGAAAGGAAAATCCACGGCAGCTTTTGGTTTGGCTCTGCGGATGTTGGGGCGTGGAAAGCGAGTGGTTGTTGTGCAGTTTATCAAAGGTGCGTGGGAGACGGGAGAGAACCTTGCTCTTTCACGCTTTGAGGACTTGTTGGAATGGCATGTGATGGGAGAGGGCTTTACGTGGGATACGCAAGATAAGGCGCGTGATATTGCAGCCGCGGAGCGTGCTTGGGATGTGGCGCGTGCGGCATTGCAGCGTGAGGATGTAGCGCTTGTTGTGCTGGACGAAGTTAATATTGCGCTGCGTTATGATTATCTCCCTGTGGAGCGGGTTCTGGCTGATGTACTGGCGCGGCCTGAGAAACAGCATGTTGTCTTGACGGGACGTAATGCGAAGCCTGCTGTCATTGAGGCCGCAGATTTGGTGACAGAAATGGGAGCGGTGAAACATCATTTCGCCGCGGGTTTTAAAGCGCAGCCGGGATTTGAGTTTTGATGACGGGTAAGGCGCCTTGTCGTGCACTGATGTTCCAAGGGACGGGGTCAAGCGTTGGAAAATCAGTGTTTGTGGCGGGGTTGGCGCGGGCATTGGTAAAGCGTGGTCTGCGTGTGAGACCTTTTAAACCGCAAAACATGTCGAATAATGCTGCTGTGACGGCTGATGGTGGTGAGATCGGGCGGGCGCAGGCCCTGCAGGCGTTGGCTTGTGGGGTGTTGCCGTGTGTCGATATGAACCCTGTTTTGCTTAAGCCTCAAAGCATGGTTGGTTCGCAATTGGTGGTCTGTGGGAAAGCGCGGGGCAATGTGAAGGCGCGTACGTATCAGGAGGTGAAGAAAACGCTCTTGCCGGATGTTCTAGGGGCTTTTGAGCGGTTGGGGACTGATGCGGATATTGTATTGATTGAGGGAGCGGGGTCTGCCTCTGAAGTTAATCTGCGCGAAAATGACATTGCCAATATGGGCTTTGCGGAGGCGAGTGGTGCACCTGTTGTTCTGATTGGGGATATTGATCGCGGTGGTGTGATTGCCAGTCTTGTCGGCACGAAGGCTGTACTGTCTGAGCCAGATGCGGAGCGGATTAAGGGGTTTATTGTTAATCGTATGCGCGGGGATACGTCGTTATTCGATGATGGGATGGTGACGATTGCACGGCATACGGGATGGGCAGCACTGGGTATTCTTCCATATAGTGAGCAGGTAGAGCATTTCCCGGCAGAGGATGCGGCTGATGTGATGGAGCATCAGCGTTCTGGCGGTACTGGGTTACATATTGTTGTCCCTTATCTGCCGATGATTGCGAATTTTGATGATTTGGATCCTCTAAAAGCGATGGAAGGGGTTCGGTTAGAGATGATCCCGCCGGGTCGCCCGTTGCCTGTGTGCGATTTGCTTCTCTTACCGGGTTCTAAAGCGACGATTGCCGATATGGAGGTTTTTAAGGCGCAAGGCTGGGATATTGATCTTAGGGCTCATGTGCGCCGTGGTGGGTATGTTCTTGGTATTTGTGGTGGGTATCA
Organism: uncultured Neokomagataea sp.; assembly: GCF_946476835.1. Lineage (GTDB taxonomy): Bacteria > Pseudomonadota > Alphaproteobacteria > Acetobacterales > Acetobacteraceae > Gluconobacter. The sequence goes on along the minus strand of NZ_CAMKWA010000033.1, from coordinate 225 downwards.
AATGCTTGGAATGTCTTTGTCTGACCCTTTGGGTATTGAGGGTGAGAGACAAACGGTTGATGGGCTTGGGCTGCTGCGTGTGCAGACAAAGTTATCTGAGCAGAAAGTTTTATGTGCAGCTCAGGGCATGCTGGCAGAGAGTGATGTGCCTGTACGGGGGTATGAAATGCATATGGGCGTGACAGATGGCCCTGATTGTGCCCGTCCATTTGCACGCCTTGAAAC
>NZ_CAMKWA010000032.1 GCF_946476835.1 uncultured Neokomagataea sp. | reverse complement strand
CTGCATCAGTGTGGTCTTCCCAAGAAGATGGCGCTGGAGCTTTTCAAGCCGTTCATCTACTCTAAGCTGGAGAAGTATGGTCACGCGACAACCATTAAAGCTGCAAAGCGTATGGTTGAGAAAGAGCGTCCGGAAGTTTGGGATATCCTTGAAGAGGTTATCCGCGAACATCCAGTGATGCTGAACCGCGCGCCGACGCTTCACCGTTTGGGTATCCAAGCGTTCGAGCCGACGCTGATCGAAGGTAAGGCGATTCAGCTGCATCCGTTGGTCTGTACAGCGTTTAACGCTGACTTCGACGGTGACCAAATGGCTGTTCACGTGCCGCTGTCGTTGGAAGCTCAGCTTGAAGCGCGCGTGTTGATGATGTCCACCAACAACATCCTTAGCCCGGCGAACGGTAAGCCGATTATCGTGCCGTCTCAGGATATTGTCTTGGGTCTGTACTATCTGAGCCTTGAAGTGCCTGAATACCGTGCGACGCCGGATGAACCGGTGATCGAAGGGGATAAGATCGTTAAGGCAGGGCCGCCGGCTTACTCAGATGTGTCTGAAATTGAGAGCGCTATGCTGGCGGGCTCATTGCAGTTGCACGATAAGATTCGTCTGCGTCTGAATACAGTTGATGCTGATGGTAATAAGATCCGTGAAACGATCTTGACGACGCCGGGTCGTGCTTTGATTGCACAGATTCTGCCGCGCCATCCGCTTGTTCCGTTCAGCTTGATCAACAAGCAATTGACGAAGAAGAACGTGTCTGACGTGATCGACACGGTTTATCGTCATTGTGGTCAGAAAGAAGCGGTGATCTTCTGTGACCGTTTGATGGCTCTTGGTTTCCGTCATGCTGCGCGTGCTGGTATTTCCTTCGGTAAGGATGACATGATCATCCCAGCTGAGAAGGCAACGCTGGTTTCGCATACGGCTGACGAAGTCAAAGAATTCGAACAGCAGTATCAGGATGGTCTGATTACAGCTGGCGAGCGCTACAATAAGGTGGTTGATGCTTGGTCGCGCTGCACGGATGAAGTGCAAGCTGCGATGTTGAAAGAAATTTCCAAGCAAGTCATTGGCAAGCCGACAAACTCTGTGTGGATGATGAGCCACTCTGGTGCGCGTGGGTCGCCGGCACAGATGAAGCAACTTGCGGGTATGCGTGGTCTGATGGTGAAGCCATCAGGTGAGATTATTGAGCAACCAATTATCGCAAACTTTAAAGAAGGTTTGTCGGTTCTCGATTACTTTACCTCAAGCCATGGTGCGCGTAAGGGCCTTGCTGATACCGCACTGAAGACAGCTAACTCAGGTTACCTGACGCGTCGTCTGGTGGACGTTGCTCAAGACTGCATCATTGTTGAAAATGATTGCGGTACGGAGCGTGGTCTGACTGTTCGCGCCGTTATGGATAGCGGTGAAGTTGTTGCTTCGTTGTCTGAGCGTATTCTGGGCCGTACGATCTCGAAGGACGTGCTGCATCCTGTAACGCAGGAAGTCGTGGCGCCGCGCAATGCTCTGGTAGATGAAGCTATGGCGGAAGCTATCGAGAAGGCTGGCGTTGAAAGCATCGAGATTCGCTCGGTTCTGACATGTGATAGCCGTGTTGGTATCTGTGGTCATTGCTATGGCCGTGATCTGGCGCGTGGTACGCCGGTAAACATTGGTGAAGCTGTGGGTGTTATTGCCGCGCAGTCCATTGGTGAGCCGGGTACACAGCTGACCATGCGTACCTTCCATATTGGTGGTGCGGCGACGCGTGGTGCTGAGCAGTCCATGGTGGAAGCATCTCGTGATGGCGTGATTACGATTAAGAATCGTAACGTTGTCGAGAACTCACAAAAAGTTCCGGTCGTTATGTCCCGTAACTGTGAGCTTCTGCTTAAGGACGAGAATGGCGTTGAGCGTGCTCGCTATCGTGTGCCTTATGGTGCGCGTTTGATGGTGGGTGAAGGTGAGACGGTTGCACGTGGCCAGAAGATGGCTGAGTGGGATCCGTACACACTGCCAATCATCACTGAGCGTGCTGGTACTGTTGAGTATCTGGACCTGATCGATTCTATTACGCTCGTTGAGCGTATGGATGAAGTGACGGGCCTGAGCTCGAAGGTGGTCGTTGACTATAAGCAGGCAGCGAAGGGTGTAGATTTGCGCCCACGTCTGCAGCTTAAGGACGAAGCAGGTAACGTTGTTAAGCTGGTAAACGGCAATGACGCGCGTTACTTCCTGTCACCAGACTCGATTCTCTCGGTTGAGAACGGTTCTGTGGTTCATGCAGGCGACGTACTGGCACGTATTCCGCGTGAAGGTTCTAAGACGCGTGATATTACCGGTGGTCTGCCACGTGTTGCCGAACTCTTCGAAGCGCGTAAGCCAAAAGATCATGCGATTATTGCCGAAGGCGATGGCCGTATTGAGTTTGGTAAGGACTATAAGTCTAAGCGCTGTGTCATTGTGAAGAACGATGAGACGGATGAAGAGACACAGTACCTGATTCCTAAGGGCAAGCATGTTTCCGTTCAGGAAGGTGACTTTGTCCAGAAGGGTGACCCATTGGTCGATGGTCCTCGTGTGCCGCATGACATCCTAAAGGTCATGGGTATTGAGGCGCTGTCTGATTACCTGGTGAACGAAATTCAGGACGTTTATCGACTGCAGGGTGTGAAAATCAACGATAAGCACATTGAGGTGATCGTTCGCCAAATGCTGCAGAAGGTTGAAATTCTGGAGCCCGGTGATTCGACATACCTGATTGGTGAGACGGTGGATCGTATTGAGTACGAGATTGAAAACCAGCGTCTGATCGAGAATGGTGATGCTCCTGCGAACGCTATGCCGGTTCTACAGGGTATTACAAAGGCATCGCTGCAAACGCAGTCCTTCATCTCGGCTGCATCCTTCCAGGAGACCACGCGTGTCCTGACGGATGCCGCAACCTCCGGTAAGATCGATACATTGAACGGTCTGAAAGAAAACGTGATTGTTGGGCGTCTGATACCTGCAGGAACGGGTAGCGTTATGAACCGTCTCCGTGGTATTGCAGCGAGCGAAGACCGTCGTCGAGTCGCACGACCGACGACTGCAGTTGAAGATGCGGCAGAATAATCTGCTGCATTGCTTGTCCGTTCTTTAGAGAATGGGGGTGTGGATTCGGATTCGATTTAGAGCGTTTACGCTAGAATCGGGCCAATCTTCGCCGAAACACTTGACTTAGTGCGGAACCTTTTGTAGGTTCCGCGCCCTCGGCTACCCCCGCCTCTCGAGGCGAATTAAGCCGTCGAAGATAAAAGAATCGCTTGCGGTGCCGCTAGTCTCTTTGGAGATGATTGCTAAGGCCGTAGGCACTTTTTAAGCCATAAAAGTCGCATCAAGTGACTTTCTTGGCTTGATAAGCAGTAGGCAGGCGGGTAGCCCGCGTGTCGGTGAGAAATAGGTGAAGACAAGGAGCGTAAGCTCGTTGTCTGGAGCAAGACAAGGATTGGGAAGGGCGCATGCCGACCATCAACCAGTTGATCGCGAACGGCCGTGAGCCGGCCGCAAAGCGGAACAAGGTTCCTGCCCTGCAGGGCTGTCCCCAGAAGCGTGGCGTTTGCACGCGCGTCTACACGGTTACTCCGAAAAAGCCGAACTCCGCTCTGCGTAAGGTCGCCAAGGTGCGTCTGACCAACGGGTATGAGGTCGTGAGCTATATTCCGGGTGAAGGGCACAACCTGCAGGAGCATAGCGTTGTTCTTATCCGTGGTGGTCGTGTAAAGGACCTTCCCGGTGTGCGTTATCACATCCTGCGCGGCGTGCTTGACACGCAGGGTATCGCTAAGCGTCGTCAGCGTCGTTCGCTGTATGGCGCGAAGCGTCCGAAGTAAGAGGTATTTGGCATGAGTCGCCGTCACCGCGCTGTAAAGCGTGAAATCCTTCCTGATCCAAAATTCGGTGACGTTGTCATCACGCGCTTCATGAATGCGCTGATGTATGACGGCAAGAAGTCCACGGCAGAGGGCATCGTTTACGGTGCGCTTGAAGTTCTGCGTAGCCGTGGTGGATCTTCTGCTGATCCGGTTGCTATGTTCCACTCTGCGCTTGACAATGTGAAGCCGGCTGTTGAAGTCCGCTCACGTCGCGTTGGTGGTGCAACCTATCAGGTTCCTGTCGAAGTTCGTGCAGAACGTCGTCAGGCGCTGGCGATCCGCTGGCTTATCGATGCTTCTCGTAAGCGTGGTGAAAACACAATGTGTGATCGCCTCTCGAACGAACTGATGGATGCGGTGAATAACCGTGGTTCAGCAGTTAAGAAGCGCGAAGACACCCACCGTATGGCTGAAGCGAATAAAGCGTTCAGCCACTATCGCTGGTAAACAGAACCCGCTAAAGGGCTTCCGGCAGTGTCTCGGTTTTCTGGGGCACTCACTGGGAAGAACTTTTCAGTCTTACCCCCGCCTTATGGAAAGGTGGGGTTTTGGAGAGAGACGATGGCAAAGGCTAAATTCGAGCGGAATAAGCCGCATCTGAACATCGGCACCATTGGTCACGTTGACCATGGTAAGACGTCGCTGACGGCTGCGATCACCAAGACGCTGGCAAAAGCTGGTGGTGCTGAATTCCGCGCGTACGACATGATCGACGCGGCTCCGGAAGAGCGTGCTCGTGGTATCACCATTTCAACGGCTCACGTTGAGTATGAGACGGCTAACCGTCACTATGCTCACGTTGACTGTCCTGGTCACGCCGACTACGTGAAGAACATGATCACGGGTGCGGCGCAGATGGACGGCGCGATCCTGGTGGTTTCCGCTGCTGACGGCCCAATGCCGCAGACGCGTGAGCACATCCTGCTTGCACGTCAGGTCGGTGTTCCGGCTCTGGTAGTCTTCCTGAACAAGGTTGATCAAGTTGATGACGAAGAGCTTCTTGAGCTCGTCGAAATGGAAGTTCGTGAACTTCTGTCATCTTACCAGTTCCCTGGCGACGATATCCCCATCATCAAGGGTTCCGCTCTGGTAACTCTCGAAGACGGCGATGTTGCAATCGGTGAAGACCGCGTTAAAGAGCTGATGGACGCAGTTGATGCGTACATTCCGCAGCCAGAGCGTCCGGTTGATCGTCCGTTCCTGATGCCGATCGAAGACGTGTTCTCGATCTCAGGTCGTGGTACGGTGGTGACGGGTCGTGTTGAGCGTGGCGTGATCAACGTTGGTGACGAAGTTGAAATCGTTGGTCTTAAGGACACGACGAAGACGACCGTTACGGGTGTTGAAATGTTCCGTAAGCTGCTTGATCGCGGTGAAGCTGGTGATAACATCGGTGCACTGGTTCGTGGCACGAAGCGTGAAGATGTTGAGCGTGGTCAAGTTCTGGCGAAGCCAGGCTCTATTACGCCTCATAAGACCTTCAAGGCTGAAGCTTACATCCTGACGAAGGAAGAAGGTGGCCGTCATACGCCATTCTTCACGAATTACCGTCCTCAGTTCTACTTCCGTACGACTGACGTGACGGGCGTTGTTCAGCTTCCGGAAGGTACCGAAATGGTCATGCCGGGCGACAACGTTGCTATGGACGTGGAGCTGATCGCTCCTATCGCCATGGATGAAGGCCTGCGCTTCGCAATTCGCGAAGGTGGCCGTACCGTGGGTGCAGGCGTGGTTTCTTCCATTAGCGCCTAATCTCCTGCGTCTCGCCGCTGGCGGAAGGGCCCCGGTCGGATTATCCGGCCGGGGTTCCTTTCAGTCGCGGCAGTAGCAGGACGACGCCCGAATTTTTGAGTTGGACGAATTAAGACTATGGACAACCAGAACATCCGCATTCGCCTAAAGGCGTACGATCATCGCGTGCTGGACAACAGCACTAAAGAGATCGTAAACACGGCGAAGCGTACGGGTGCGCGGGTTCGGGGTCCGATCCCGCTGCCGACGCATATCGAACGGTTCACGGTGAACCGTTCTCCACACGTGGATAAGAAAAGCCGCGAACAGTTCGAAATTCGGACTCACCGCCGGCTGCTCGACATTGTTGAGCCAACCCCGCAGACCGTGGACGCCCTCATGAAGCTCGACCTCGCCGCTGGCGTTGATGTCGAGATCAAACTCTAAGGTCCAGACGATGCGTACCGGATTGATTGCAAAGAAGCTGGGTATGACCCGGCTGTTTAAGGATGATGGCACTCATGTGCCTGTAACGGTCCTTCATCTCGATAACGTTGAGGTGGTGGACGCTCGCACAAACGAGCGCGACGGCTATACAGCTGTTCAGCTTGGCTTGAGCAACGCAAAGGTGAAGAATGTCACCAAGGCCAATCGTGGCCACTTTGCGCGCGCTAAAGTTGAGCCGAAAAAGCACCTTGTTGAATTCCGCGTAGCGGAAGACGCAGTGCTTGAAGCTGGTACCAAGCTGTCAGCGGCTCACTTTGTTGTTGGGCAGAAAGTTGACGTTACGGGCCAGAGCAAAGGTAAAGGCTTTGCGGGCGTTATGAAACGCCACAACTTCGCAGGCCTTGAAGCCACGCACGGCGTGTCCATCAGTCACCGTTCTCACGGCTCTACAGGCCAACGCCAGGATCCTGGTAAGGTCTTTAAGGGCAAGAAGATGGCTGGTCATATGGGTGATGAGCGCGTTACGACGCTCAACCTTGAGATCGCGGCTGTCGACGAAGAACGCAACCTATTGATGGTCAAGGGTGCGGTTCCAGGTGCGAAAGACAGCGTTGTGCTGATTCGCGATGCAATCAAGAAGGCTCGCCATGCCGATGCGCCGTACCCGGCAGCATCCGTGGCAGCCGCCGGTTGAGGACGAGGGGTATGCAGTACGATATCAAGACCCTCGATAACGGTAGCGCTGGTTCAATCACGCTTCCGGAAGAGATTTTCGCTGTAGCACCGCGTGCCGATATTATGGCTCGTGTTGTTCACTGGCAGTTGGCAAAGCGCCGTGCAGGCACGCATCGTACCAAAGGTATGGGCGAAATTTCAGGCACGACGAAAAAGCCTTATCGCCAAAAGGGTACGGGTTCTGCTCGTCAGGGCTCTCTGCGTGCGCCGCAGTTCCGTACGGGTGGTGTTGTTCATGGTCCGGTTGTTCGTGACCATGGTTATGACCTGCCTAAAAAGGTTCGTCGTCTCGGCCTGATTTCTGCGCTGTCGCAGAAGGCCGCTGATGGCAAGCTGGTAGTGCTGGAAACGGCAAACGGCGTAAGCAAGACGCGTGAAGCTGCAGCAAAGCTGCAAGCTCTGGGTCTGACCTCTGCTCTGTTCGTAGACGGTACGGTTGATGAGCTGTTCGCTCGTGCAATTGCGAACCTGCCAAAGATTGACGTCATCCCGACACTTGGGGCGAACGTCTATGACATTCTCAACCATGACGTGCTGGTTATCACGCGCGCTGGTCTTGAGGGGCTGAAGGAGCGCTTGGCATGACCTTACCAATCGTCATGAATGCTCGCAAAGCTGCAGAGAATCTCTCGCAGGAAGCGTTGTACGACGTACTGCGCGCACCATTGATCACAGAAAAGGCTACGCTGCTTTCTGAGCGTAACCAGGTTGTGTTCAAGGTGGCGTTGACGGCGACGAAGCCTCAGATCAAGGCCGCTGTTGAAAAGCTCTTCAACGTAAAGGTTTCTGGCGTAAGCACGCTGGTCCAGAAGGGCAAGATCAAGCGCGTCAAGGGGCGTCCCGGTCGTCGTTCCGACATCAAGAAGGCTTATGTTCAGCTCGCAGAAGGTCAATCCATTGACCTGACCGCAAAGCTGGGCTGAGGCGGGGTACACTACCATGGCATTGAAGCACTTTAATCCCACGACGCCGAGCACACGCGGCACCGTGCTGATTGACCGTAGCGAGCTCTGGAAGGGCAAGCCGGTTAAGCAGCTGACGGAAGGTAAGACGAAGTCTGGCGGCCGTAACAACCACGGTCGTACGACAGTTCGTTTCCGTGGCGGCGGGCACAAGCAGTCCTATCGTTATGTCGATTTCAAGCGTCGTAAGTTCGACGTTGCGGCAACGGTTGAGCGTCTTGAGTACGATCCAAACCGTACAGCCTTTATCGCACTCATCAAGTATGATGATGGTGAGTTGGCTTACATTCTGGCGCCACAGCGTATTAAGGCTGGTGATCGCGTTGTTGCGGGTCACCGCACAGACGTAAAGCCAGGCAACGCTATGCCAATGGGCTCTATGCCGGTTGGTACGATCGTGCATAACATCGAGCTGAAGCAGGGCGCTGGTGGTAAGCTGGCACGTTCAGCTGGTACGTATGCGCAACTGGTCGGTAAGGACAACGGTTACGCCCAGATCAAGCTGCAGTCAGGTGAACTGCGTCTTGTTCGTGGTGAGTGCATGGCAACTGTCGGTGCGGTTTCTAACCCCGACAACATGAACCAGCACATGGGTAAAGCCGGTCGTTCACGTTGGTTGGGCCGTCGTCCACACAACCGTGGCGTTGTCATGAACCCAGTTGATCATCCACATGGTGGTGGTGAAGGCCGCTCTTCCGGTGGCCGTCATCCGGTTACACCTTGGGGTGTGCCGACAAAGGGTTACAAGACGCGTGTTAACAAGAAGACGGACAGCCTGATTATCCGTCGCCGCACCCGCGGTAAGTAAGAGGGGGCACATAGAGATGGCACGTTCCGTCTGGAAGGGCCCGTTCGTTGACGGGTATCTGTTCGGCAAAGCTGAAGCATCACGTGCTTCAGGTCGTAATGAAGTGATCAAGATCTGGTCACGTCGTTCTACGATTCTGCCGCAGTTCGTCGGGCTGACGTTCGGCGTTTATAATGGTCACAAGTTCCTGCCAGTGCAGGTAACGGAGAACATGGTTGGTCACAAGTTCGGTGAATTCTCACCGACACGGACATATACCGGTCATGGCTCCGACAAGAAGTCGAAGCGGGGCTGAACATGAGCAAGCCGAAGCATATCCGCACGCTTGCGGACACGGAAGCGCAGGCAATTACGCGCAACATCCGCGTCAGCCCGCGCAAGCTTAACCTGGTTGCGGCAATGATCCGCAACCAGCCTGCTGACAAGGCAATTGCAGCACTGACGTTCTCACGTCGTCGCATTGCTCAGCAGGTTAAGAAGACGCTGGAAAGCGCCGTTGCTAATGCTGAGAATAACCATCAGCTGGACGTTGACCGTCTGGTGGTGAAGACAGCTGAAGTTGGCAAGTCCATTGTCATGAAGCGTTTTCATGCGCGTGGTCGTGGTCGTTCTGCACGAGTCGAAAAGTTCTTCAGCCATCTGAAGATCATTGTGGCTGAACGTGCGGAAGCACCGGAAACCGACAAAGAGCAGAAGGCAGCCTGATCAATGGGACATAAGGTCAATCCGATCGGGCTTCGGCTCGGCGTTAATCGTACTTGGGACAGCCGTTGGTATGCAGATGGCGACTATGCTCGTCTGCTCCATGAAGATCTGAAGCTGCGTACGCATCTGCGTCGTAAGCTTTCAGGTGCAGGCGTGTCTCGCGTGGTTATCGAGCGTCCGGCTAAGAAGCCGCGCGTTACGATCTATGCTGCTCGTCCGGGCGTTGTGATCGGCAAGAAGGGTCAGGACATCGATGCGCTCCGTAAAGAGCTCAGCCGTATGGCCAAGACCGATGTAGCGTTGAATATCGTTGAAATCCGTAAGCCGGAAATCGACGCAACGCTGGTTGCTGAAAACATTGCTCAGCAGCTCGAACGTCGTGTTGCTTTCCGTCGTGCGATGAAGCGTGCGATTCAGTCTGCTATGCGCCTTGGTGCGCAGGGTATTCGAATCACATGTTCTGGCCGTCTTGGCGGTGCAGAAATCGCTCGTGATGAAAAGTATCGTGAAGGTCGCGTGCCGCTGCACACTCTGCGTGCAGACATCGATTACGGTGTAGCTTCGGCTATGACGACTTACGGAACCTGCGGCGTGAAAGTGTGGATCTTCAAGGGTGAGATCCTGGCGCATGACCCAATGGCACAGGATCGTCGTGCCGCGGAGCAGGCTCCGCAACGTTGAGGTACGGGCGCAAGCCCGTAACTCCTTGCAGGTGCATTGAGGATTTAACAACATGCTTTCCCCAAAGCGGACAAAGTTTCGTAAGGCGCATAAGGGTCGCATCCACGGCCTCGCGAAAGGCGGAACAACACTGAACTTCGGAGCTTATGGCCTGAAGGCGCTGGAACCAGAACGGATCACGGCGCGTCAGATTGAGGCTTCACGTCGAGCCATTACTCGTGCAATGAAGCGTGCGGGTCGTGTGTGGATTCGCATTTTTCCGGATCTTCCAGTCTCGACAAAGCCGGCAGAAGTGCGTATGGGCTCCGGTAAGGGCTCACCAGAGTACTGGGCAGCACGCGTCAAGCCGGGTCGTATCCTGTTCGAGATCGAGGGTGTACCCCCTGAGGTTGCACGTCTGGCTCTGAGCCTGGGCGCTGCAAAGCTCCCGATCAAGACCAAGTTCGTTCAGCGTATCGGAGACGCGTGAGATGGCCGACACATATAAGCCTGCTGATCTGCGGGCGAAGAGTGAAGATGAGCTGAAAGCTCTTCTGATCGATCTCAAGCGCGAGCAGATCAACCAACGTTTCTCGGCTGCCACTGGGCAGTCGGAAAACACCAGCCGCGTTAAGGTCGTGCGTCGTGCGATTGCACGTATCAAGACGTTGGCTACACAGTCGAAGAACCGTGCGGGCGCAAAAACGTCCGCCGCAGAGTCCTGAGAGGAGACGGACGATGCCAAGGCGCGTCCTGACAGGTCGGGTCACGAGCGATAAGATGGACAAGACGGTTACCGTTCTTGTTGATCGTCGTGTGATGCACCCGCTCTATAAGAAGTTCATCCGCCGCTCTAAAAAGTATGCGGCTCATGATGAAGCCAATGTCTGCCAAATCGGTGATGTTGTTCGCATTGAAGAATGTGCACCCATCTCCAAGCGCAAGACATGGTCTGTCGTTGCTCGTAACGGAGAGGACCTGGTTCAGGCCTCTACCGTTAGCGCGTAAGGGGGTAGGCACATGATTCATCCCGAGACCAACCTTGAGGTGGCCGATAACTCCGGCGCACGTCGGGTGCAGTGCATCAAGGTACTGGGCGGCTCCAAGCGGAAGACTGCCTCGGTCGGCGACATCATTGTCGTATCCGTCAAGGAAGCGATCCCCCGGGGTAAGGTAAAGAAGGGTGACGTCCATCAGGCCGTCATCGTTCGTACCTCGTATCCGGTGCGTCGTGCGGATGGCTCTGCTATCCGCTTTGATAAGAATGCTGCTGTTCTGCTCAATAACCAAAAAGAGCCGATCGGTACGCGTATCTTTGGCCCGGTGGTTCGTGAGCTTCGTGCACGCAAGTTCATGAAGATCATCTCGCTGGCTCCGGAGGTGCTATAATGGCTGCTCGTATTAAAAAGGGTGACCAGGTTCTGGTGCTCTCTGGCAAGTCACGTGGCGTTCGCGGCGAAGTGCTTTCTGTTCTGCCGAAAGCTGAAAAAGCTGTCGTGCGGGGCGTAGCAATCGCTAAGCGTCACACGAAGCCTAACCGCATGGGGAGCGAAGGCGGCATTATCGAACGTGAAATGCCGATTCACCTTTCTAACCTCAAGCTGGTTGATCCGAAAAGCGGCAAGCCGACTCGCGTTGGTTTCCGCGTTCTGGAAGACGGTCGCAAGGTTCGTGTTGCTAAGGCAACCGGCGAAGTGATCGAGGGCTGAGGAGCGCAAGATGACTGACAACACGTCCGTGCTGCCGCGTTTGCAGCAGCACTACGAAACGGTTCTGAAGAAAGAGCTGCTTGAGCAGTTCAACTACGCGAACCCGATGCAGGTGCCTAAGCTCGAGAAAATCGTGCTGAACATGGGTGTTGGTGAAGCAGCTGGTGACCAGAAAAAACTGGACGCTGCTGTTGCTGAAATGACAGCAATTTCTGGGCAAAAGCCTGTGAAGACGCTGGCACGTAAGGCAATCGCTGGCTTTAAGATCCGTGAGGGTCTGCCTATTGGTTGTAAGGTTACCCTGCGTCGCGCACGTATGTACGAATTCCTCGATCGTCTGGTGACGATCGCGATGCCGCGCATCCGTGACTTCCGTGGTCTTCCGGCAAACAAGGGCTTTGATGGTCGTGGCAACTTTGCCATGGGTATCAAGGAACAGATCGTTTTTCCGGAAATCGAATATGACAAGATTGATGCCGTACGTGGTATGGACATCATTTTTGTGACCACGGCGAAGACTGATGCGGAAGCTAAAGCATTGCTGAAGGCTTTCAAACTGCCTTTCCAAGGCTGATCGCATCATTTTTTCAGACCGATCGTGCCAAAAAATAGAGAATCGGCCTTCCATTGGGAGGCCGGTTTCCTATATAGAGGCGTCGATTGGAAAACCGTCGGGATTGGCCTGACAGGTTCCGGGAGAAAATTCGAGATGGCGAAGATCTCAGCGGTAAACCGCAACAACCGTCGTGCTGCTATGGCAAAGCGCGATAAGGCGAAGCGGACCGCGTTGAAAAATATTATCAAGGATCGCTCCTTGTCGGTCGAAGACCGCTTTGAAGCGACGCTGAAGCTGGCGCAGTTGCCGCGTAACGGTGCGGAAACCCGCGTTCGTCTGCGCTGCAAATTGACGGGTCGCCCCCGTGCGAACTATCGCAAGTTCGAGCTTTGCCGTGTTGCTCTGCGTGATCTGGCTTCTACAGGTCAGATTCCTGGCATGGTTAAGTCGAGCTGGTAAGGGAGCGAATAAATGTCTCTGTCTGATCCGTTGGGTGATATGCTCACCCGGATCCGCAACGCGCAGCGTGCGCGTCATGCGGCCTGTGTTGCTCCTGCGTCAAAGCTGCGTGCAAGCGTCCTGGAAGCTCTGAAGCGTGAAGGTTACATCCGTGGCTTCTCTTCAGAAGAAGTCCGTAAGGGTGTTTCTCAGCTTCGTATTGAGCTGAAATACGTTGAAGGTCAGCCGGTTATTAAAGAGATCCACCGTGTCTCTAAGCCGGGCCGTCGCGTTTATTCGAAGATCAAGGAACTGCCGCGCGTTTACGCCGGTCTTGGTGTGTCGATCCTGTCCACTCCGCGTGGCGTCCTGTCGGACGTCGAGGCCCGCGCTACCAATGTTGGTGGCGAGGTCCTGTGCCGCGTCTTCTAAGGAGGATCGCATGTCTCGCGTAGGTAAGTATCCGGTAGAGGTTCCGTCAGGCGTTCAGGTTTCTCTGGCGAATGGCGTTATCACTGTGAAGGGTAAGCTCGGCGAACAGTCGATGCCAATTTCCCGTCACGTCGACGTAAAAGTCGTCGAGAACTCTGTTGAAGTCGCCCCAGTTGGTCGCCGTTCGCGCGAAAACTGGACGATGTGGGGCACAACGCGCGCGTTGATTGCCAACATGGTCAAGGGCGTCTCAACGGGCTTCTCCAAGGCTCTTGAAATTCAGGGTACGGGTTTCCGTGCTGCTGTTCAGGGCTCCAACTTGGTGATGAACCTCGGCTTTTCGCACGACGTTGTGTATCCGATTCCTGCTGGAATTAAGATCACGACGCCGCGTCCGACGGCTATCGTCGTCGAAGGCAATGACAAGCAGCGCGTTGGTCAGGTAGCTCTGGATATCCGTAGCTTCCGTCGTCCAGAGCCTTACAAGGGCAAGGGCGTTCGTTACGAGACCGAAGTTCTGCGTCGTAAGGAAGGTAAGAAGAAATAATGGCATCGCAGCAAGGATTGCAGGAACGCCGCCGTCAGCGGCTGCGCTTCCAGCTTCGTCGCAAGAGCGGCGGCCGGCCGCGTTTGTCGGTCTTCCGTTCC
>NZ_CAMKWA010000031.1 GCF_946476835.1 uncultured Neokomagataea sp. | reverse complement strand
CAGAAATTGCGATTTTAATGCGTGCGGGCTTCCAAACCCGGCCATTTGAAGAGCGGCTTTTGTCGCTGGGTGTGCCTTATCGTATTGTTGGTGGCCTGCGCTTTTATGAGCGTGCGGAGATTAGAGACTGCTTGGCGTATATGCGCGCCCTCACCCAGCCTTCTGATGATTTGGCTTTTGAGCGTATCGTGAATACCCCGAAGCGAGGTGTTGGCGCAGTTGCTCTGCAAAAGCTACGTCAGCATGCCATGAGTGGTGTGGGATCACTGCAGAATGCGGTGCACGAGCGGTTGGCTTCTGGTGTGTTGAAAGGAAAGTCCGGCCTTGCTCTCAAAGAGCTGATGGACGCTTTTGAGCGCGCTAAAAATGCTCTTGAAACGGAAGGGCATGTTGTCGCGGTTGAACAGCTTTTGGAAGATGCTGGTTATCTCCAGATGTGGCGGGATGATCGCTCAATTGAAGCGCCGGGACGGCTGGACAATATTCGTGAGCTTCTACGCGCTATAGGTGATTTTGCGACGCTTGAGGCCTTTCTCGAACACGTGGCGCTTGTCATGGATATAGAGAATGAAGCCTCTGAGCAGGATCGGGTTAGCCTTATGACCATTCACGGGGCTAAGGGGCTGGAGTTTGACACCGTTTTCTTGCCGGGGTGGGAAGAAGGTGTGTTTCCGTCACAGCGTTCTTTGGATGAAGGCGGTAATAATGCGCTCGAGGAAGAGCGGCGTTTGGCGTATGTGGCCTTAACACGTGCACGTTTACGCGCGATTGTGATGCATGCTGCACGTCGACGGATTTTTGCGAACTGGCAATCCTCTATTCCAAGTCGCTTTATTGACGAAATCCCTGCGCGTTATGTACAGCACTCGGGCTATCAGGCGGGGCGTGGCCATGATACAGAGCATGACCGTTTTTCAGGAGGGGCTTCGGTATTTGCGTCTGGCCCTCTTGTTGCGCAGCGTTCATCCGCAGTGCGGCCAGCACGTCCGTCAGTTGGGGCGTTAGCTGCAGCGCGTATGCCCGCAGGAACATCAGTCTTTCACACAAAATTTGGTGAAGGTGTGGTGCTTTCTGTGGATGGTGAGCGGTTAGAAATTAATTTTGAGAATGGTGGAGTGCGGCGCGTTATGGCCAATTTTGTGGAGATCTGCTCATGATGGCCCCTCGAAGCATTGGCCGGCGTCATGCCACGCAGTTGGAAACGATTTCCATTACAGTTCTGGAAGAACATGTTCCGTTGTTTGAGCAAGCTTTGGCTTGCGCGTGTGAAACGGTGGGGATGTTTGAAGCGGATGATGAACAAAAATATTGGCGCCTTGAAGGGGTCAAAGATATTGGGCACCGCGAAGAAGAACTGGAGAATGCACTCGCTGTTGCGCGTGTTTTAACGGGTACGGATGCCCCTCTTCTGCGTGAAGAAACAGAAGCAGAAGGCTGGTTGGCGCGTACGTATGAGTCTTTTCCTCAGCAAGATGTTGGAAAGCGTTTTGCTATCCGGGGCACTCATTTACATGGTGCGCCGGATCGTTCGCGTTTGACGATTACGCTCGATGCTGGGATCGCTTTTGGTTCAGGTGAGCACGGCTCCACACGCGGATGTTTGCGTGCCTTAGAGCGTATTGCGTACCGTAAGCCCCAGCGTATTTTAGATATGGGCTGTGGTTCTGGCATTCTTGCGATGGCGGCAGCAAAAATTTTGCATAAGCCAGTCTTGGCTGTCGATATTGAGCCTTGGTCTGTTCGTACGGCTGAAATGAATGCGCAGATGAATGGTTTGAGCCATTTATTGGACTGCCGTTTCGGGAATGGCTGGCTGACACCGGCGGTGCGTCAGGGCACGTATGATCTGGTATTCGCGAATATTTTGGCGCGCCCTTTATGTCGGATGGCCCCTTCCCTTGCAAAGCGCTTAGCCCCCGGTGGTACGGCTATTCTGGCTGGTTTGTTGGCAACGCAGGCACGTATGGTCTTGGCTGCTCATAGAGCGCAAGGGCTCGTTTTGGAAGCGATGCTCCGTGAGGGGGATTGGGCAACGTTGATTGTCCGTAAGCGTGGTTGATCGTAGCATTACAGTGCGTGCTGCGCATGAACGTGATCTTGAGGTTATTCTTGAGATCACCAATCATGCCATTTTACACACAGACGCATTGTGGCTCGATACGCCTTTGACGTTAGCACAGCGACGCGCATGGATGGAGCAGCGTTTGTCTGCGGGGTACCCGGTTCTGGTGGCTTGTGGCAAGCATGATGTGCCGCTGGGGTTTGGTTCTTATGGGGCGTTTCGCCCTTTTGAGGGATACGCTCATACGGTGGAGCACTCAGTGTATGTCTCCCCGGACCATCAAGGGCATGGTATAGGAGCGTCTTTGCTCGCAGCGTTGATTGACCATGCACGTTTAAAGAAAATGCGGGTCATGGTGGCGGGAATTACGGCTGGAAACCGAGCATCAGAGGCGCTGCATGATCGGTTTGGATTCCAAAAATCTGGGGTTTTGCCACAAGTGGGTTATAAGCGAGGGCGCTGGTTAGACCTGCTGTTCATGACATTATGCCTCGATACACAAAACGATTGATTGAAAGTTTTAGAAGATGACGTTTGCGCTCTCTCCGTCTGAACGTATTGCCGCTGTTCGTACTGCTTGTCGTGCGGCCAGTGTTGATGGGTTTATTTTGCCACGTGGTGATGAATTCCTTGGGGAGTATGTTGCGCCATATGCTGAGCGTCTTGCATGGCTTAGTGGCTTTACGGGGAGTGCGGGACTGGCGATTGTATTGCCAGGGAAAGCGGGCTTGTTCTCTGATGGTCGCTATACTGTGCAGATGGAACAACAGGCTCAGCATGATGTGTGGAGCCGTTGCCATATCATTGAACACCCCCCTGCTTCTTGGCTAGCGGAACATGCGCAAGGTCTGTGCGTCGGATATGATCCGAAGTTAGTAAGCCGTGCCATGCTGAATGCATGGACGACGCCTGGTGTCACCTTTGTGCCTTTGGCTGCAAATCCGGTTGATCAAGCCTGGGTCGATCAACCACAAACTCCTCAAAGTGTAGTCTTCCCGCAATCTAATGCGGATGCAGGGCAAAGCTCTGCAGAGAAGCGCCATCAGATTGCGGCGCAGTTGCAAAAAGATGGTCATGACGCGGTCATTTTGGCGGATTGTACGTCTCTCGCATGGCTGCTGAATATCCGCGGCGATGACGTGCCTTTAACGCCTGTGGCGCAGGGATATGCAGTCTTACGTTCAGATGCGCATGTAGAGTTGTTTATTGCGCCAGAACGCCTAGAAGCCGGTTTGGCGCAGGCTTTGGGGGATGAAGTCTCTGTACGGTCCCCAAAAGAATTGGCAATCAGCCTTGCTGAACTTGGTGGCAATGTGGTCCGGATTGACCCCGCGACAACGCCTGTATGGTTTGAAACTGTTCTGGTGGCACATGGGGCTGAGATTGACCATGCGTCAGACCCTTGCACTTTACCGAAAGCGATTAAAAATACTGCTGAACAAGAAGGTTCACGCCGCGCTCATGCGCTAGACGCGATTGCTGTAACACGCTTTTTGTATTCGTTAACGCAGTCTGCTGCGGGTAAGCACGAAACGGAACTGTCGGATCGTTTGAACAGTTTTCGTGAGCAGCATGCTGATTATCGTGGACAGAGTTTTGATGCGATTTCAGCATCTGGGCCGAATGCAGCTTTCCCGCATTATAAGGCAGAAGTGGGACGTGATAGCGTTTTACCGGCTAATAGCGTGTATCTCATTGATAGTGGCGGGCAATATCCGTTTGGTACGACGGATATCACGCGTACTGTATGGATCGGCCCTGATCACCCTTCTGATGCTGCAAAAGAAGCATTTACACGCGTTTTGAAGGGAAATATTGCCCTGAGCTTGGCTCGTTTTCCAACGGGAACACCGGGCTATCGTTTGGACGCACTTGCACGCTCATCCTTGTGGGATATTGGGCTGGATTATGACCATGGCACGGGCCATGGAATTGGTAATTATCTATCGGTTCATGAAGGGCCGCAGAATATTTCGCCAGCACCGCGTCCAACGGGCTTGGTGAACGGTATGATCGTTTCCAATGAACCGGGTTATTATGAACAAGGCGCATTTGGTATTCGGATTGAAAACCTTTTGCTGGTGAAGGATGTACAGCTTTCTGCAAAGGCGAAGCGCCCATTCTCAGAGTTTGAAGTTCTCACTTATGTACCGATTGACCGTACGTTGATTGAGGCATCCTTGCTCGATGATCGTGAGCAAGCTTGGTTGAATGCGTATCATCAAGAGGTTCTGAAACGTGTGGGGCCATCTCTTGATGAAGACGAACGTGTGTGGCTGGAAGCTGTGTGTCAGCCAATTAAGGCGTGATAACGCGAGCTTATTAGGGGTTTATTAAGGAAGATCGTGGAAACTAAGGCGCATGACATGGCGCCTTGTTTTTGCGATCTTTTTTTGTATTAACACCCCTGTCCTTGCATATGGTGGGGATGAAAGTGCGTGCCAGATTGCAACACAGCATGTGGAACACGAAGCAGCGCTTCCCACTGGATTATTAGGGGCTATTAGTACAGTTGAAAGTGGCCGCCGCCTGAGCAAAACGCTACAGCGTATAGCATGGCCATGGACGGTGAATGCTGAGGGAAAGGGATTTTTCTTTCCGAGTAAGCAAGCAGCGATTGAGGCCGTGCTAGCCTTTCAAAAAAGCGGTCTTCACTCTATTGATGTTGGGTGTATGCAGATTAATTTGCATCATCATGCTGAAGCATTTTCATCATTGGAGCAGGCGTTTGATCCTGTAGAAAATGCACGCTATGCGGCTCACTTTCTCAAAGAACTCAATGCTCAGCATCATGGGTGGTTTGCAGCTACGGCCGCTTATCACTCTCTCACCCTAGGTTTGGGGCAAGACTACGCAAAGCATGTATTCGCCGCGTGGAGAGGCAATAATGATTTGTATCATTCTCCAGATTTTCTGCCTCAGGTTATTATGATATCGACCGGGCCGCGGGTATTTATGCCTTTATTGGTGGCTCAACGGCCTCTTGTCCGGCAGGTATCTTCTACTTTGCCAATTACTCACAACGTTGTGGCTATGCCTATAGGTAAGGCTCTTGGGCTTGCAGAGAATATGGGGCGTAATTTGACATCTTATCGTCGGGTACCAACACGTTTATGGCGCCAATAATGATGGAATATTGTAAGGAGAGTTGCTCTTAAGGTGTGCTGCCTTTTGACAGGAGGAACCCGTGACGTATTTTTATCTTATGATTGCTATTGTTGCTGAGACAATCGCGACCTCTTTGCTAAAGCAGAGTGAAGGCTTTACGCGTCTTGTCCCGACGTTGTTAATGGGCTGTGGTTATATCGTTGCTTTTTACGCACTGTCTCTGGCGTTGAAAGATATTCCCACCGGTGTCGCTTACGCAATTTGGTCCGGTATTGGAATTGTTTTGATTTCTGCGGTGGCTTGGATTTTTCAAGGCCAGAAACTCGATATTCCTGCCATGATCGGTATGGCATTTATTATCGCCGGCGTGGTGATTATGAATGTGTTTTCAAAAACAGCGAGCCACTAAGGGTATAACGCATGCCTATGGTGCTTCGAAAGTACAGTTGGGGGATTGCCCTCATGTGCCTTTTGGAAGCGCCGTTGAGACATTCTGAGAAAGCATGACGATAGAGAAGTGACTGTTCGCTATCGTTTATACGACTATTTTTTCAGAAAAATAAGTAAATGGCGGAGGGGATGGGATTCGAACCCACGATACGGTATGACCCGTATAACGGATTAGCAATCCGCCGCCTTCAGCCTCTCGGCCACCCCTCCGCAGGAAACGCTTTTTTTATGCAGCGTTTGCAGGAGTGTTACTAGGGGGAAATTCCTTTCAGGTCAAACCCCCTAGAGCACTTTTTTTTAAATTTATGCGTCTAACAATTTACGTAGAACGTCATTAACCATGGCAGGGTTTGCTTTCCCCTTCATCGCCTTCATGGACTGCCCTACAAAGAAGCCGAAGAGCTTGTCTTTACCGCTCTTATACTGCTCAACCTTATCAGCATTTGCTTCTAAGATGGCATTGATAGCAGCTTCAATTGCGCCGGTGTCCGTGACCTGACGCAAGCCTTTACGTTCGACAATGGCACTGGCGGAATCGCCTGTCTCGACCATGTCTTCCAGTACTTCTTTCGCGATCTTACCATTAATGGTTGAATCGGAAATCAGGCTGAGAAGTTCACGCAGGCCTTCTGCACTGACTGGACTATCTTCGATGGTGCGACCTGTGCGGTTCAGTGCTCCGAAGAAATCCCCCAAAATCCAGTTTGTAGCCAAGCGGGCATCAGCATTTTTAGCTACGGTTTCATAGAAATCAGCAACAGCTTGTTCAGCCGTCAGAACGCCTGATTCATAGCGTGAGATGCCGTATTCTTTTTCAAGACGGGCACGCTTGTCTTCGGGCAATTCTGGTAGAGCCGCTTTCAGTTCATCCACCCAAGATTGTTCAATCTCAAGCGGTAGAAGGTCAGGGTCTGGGAAGTAGCGGTAATCATGCGCGTCTTCCTTGCTGCGCAGTGAGCGCGTTTCGGAGCGGACATGGTCGAACAGGCGTGTTTCCTGATCAACTTCACCGCCATTTTCCCAGATTTCGACCTGACGGCGTGCTTCTACTTCAATGGATTGCATGACGTAGCGAATAGAATTCACATTCTTAATTTCGCAACGTGTACGGAAGCCTTCTTCACCCGGGCGGCGTACCGAGACGTTCACATCAGCGCGCATGGAGCCTTCTTCCATGTTGCCGTCACAGGTGCCGATATAGCGCAGAATTTGGCGTAGCTTACGCAAGTAAGCGCCAGCCTCCTCTGGGCAGCGAATGTCTGGCTCACTCACGATTTCCATCAACGCAACGCCCGCGCGGTTGAGGTCAATGAAGGAGCGGGTCGGGTCCTGATCGTGGATCGACTTTCCGGCATCTTGTTCCAAATGCAGGCGTGTCACCCCGATTTCACGCGTGCTGCCGTCTGGCAGATCAACGATAACCACGCCTTTTCCCACGATGGGATGAGCGAATTGGCTAATTTGGTAGCCGGTGGGTAAGTCAGCGTAGAAGTAGTTCTTACGGTCAAAGCGGCTGAAGAGATTGATCTCTGCATTCAGGCCCAAACCGGTACGCACGGCCTGAGCAACGCATTCACGGTTCAGAACAGGAAGCATGCCGGGGAAGCCAGCATCCACAAGGCTGACATGTGTGTTCGGTTCGCCGCCATAGGTAGCGGATGCCCCGGAGAACAACTTGGCTTGACTGATAACCTGTGCGTGGACTTCAAGGCCGACAACAATTTCCCAATCGCCGGTGTTGCCAGTGATAACGGTGCTCATGCTGGGTTCCCTGCGTGAATGGTTGGGCGGTGCGTGAAGGAAGCGGCTTGTTCCAGCACGTGGCCTGCGGCGATCAGGGTTTCTTCATCGAAGAATTTACCGATCAGTTGCAGACCAAGTGGCAGTCCCTGCCCGTCCAGACCTGCCGGAACGGAGAGAGCAGGCACACCCGCCATGCTGGCCGGTACCGTGAAGACGTCATTGAGGTACATTTGTACCGGGTCAGACGGTTTTTCGTTTAGGGCAAAGGCGCTGGATGGCGCAGTTGGCGTCAGTAGAACGTCAACATCCTCATAAGCCTTCAGGAAGTCTTGCTGGATCAGCGTACGGACCTTTTGGGCGCGCAGATAATACGCGTCATAATATCCTGATGACAGAACATGCGTACCAAGGAGAATACGGCGTTTTACTTCTTCACCGAAGCCTGCAGCACGGCTTGCTTCGTACATGGCGTCGAGTGAATCCGCCTTTACGCGTGCGCCGAAACGGAGGCCATCATAGCGGGCAAGGTTGGATGATGCCTCTGCAAGAGCCGCGATGTAATAGGTCGGAAGGCCGTATTTTGTGTGCGGTAAAGAGACTTCTTTGATCTCTGCACCCGCGTCACGCAGCCAGTTAATGCCTTGCTGCCACAACGCTTCAATTTCGGCTGGCATGCCGTCTGCATGATATTCCTTCGGAATACCCACGCGCAGACCTTTGACGCCACGGTTCAGTGCGGCTTCATAATTGGGGACAGGCGTATCAACACTTGTGGAATCACGTTGGTCGAAACCGGCCATAGAGCGCAGAAGAATGGCGCAATCCTGAAGGTTGCGCGCCATCGGCCCTGCTTGGTCTAGCGAGCTTGCAAAGGCAATCGTGCCGAAACGTGAGCAGCGGCCATAGGTCGGCTTAATGCCTGCGATACCCGTATACGCTGCTGGTTGACGAATGGAGCCGCCGGTATCGGTGCCGGTTGCGCCGAGTACGAGGCCAGCAGCAACGGCAGCAGCAGATCCGCCGGATGAGCCGCCCGGTACGAGCTGTTCGTCCGAACCGTTGCGCTTCCATGGGTTGATAGCTGGACCGAACGCAGAGTTCAGGTTGCCGGAACCCATGGCGAATTCATCCAGGTTTAGCTTGCCAAGGAAGATCGCACCGTCACGCAGAAGGTTGCTTGTGACTGTGCTTTCATAAGGCGGCACAAAATCACGCAGAATGTTACTGGCGGCCGTTGTACGGGTGCCATTTGTGCAGAACAGATCTTTAATGCCGAGCGGCAGGCCGCAAAGCTCTCCGCCCTCACCTTTCGCCAATGTTGCGTCAGCTGCATCAGCCGCTTTTAGAGCATTTTCTGGCGTTGTGGTGATGAAGCTGTTGAGGGAGCCATCAAGGCGTTCAATCGCTGAGAGATGGGCTTCGGTCAACTCGCGTGCTGAGATTTTGCGTGCGCGTAGTGCGTCACGCGCGGAAGCGAGCGTGTAATCAAAAGGAGTAGACATTATTCAACGACCTTAGGCACGGTGAAATACGGACCTTCACGGTCGGGTGCGTTAGACAGAACGTCATCAGGGCGTTCGCCATCCGTGATGCGGTCTTCACGAAGGCGAGGCTTCGCGAGGCCCGTGCCGATCATCGGCGGAACGTCTGAGACATCCAGTTCGTTAAGTTGCTCAACCCAGTCGATGATAGAGCCCATGTCTTTTTGCAGGGCTTCCACTTCGGCGGGAGCAAGACCAATACGTGCCAATCTGGCAGTGCGTAAAACCGTTTTCGCGTCGAGCGACATGAAGATTCCTGAGTGAGAGGAAATTAAGAGTGGCTTTTCAGCCTCAGGATAGATCATAACGCCGTGTTATGTCCCTGTTCAATCCACAAGACTTACGTATCAGCTTAAAGGCTGGTCAACGCGTGCTCGGAATCGATCCTGGAGCACGTACAATCGGCCTTGCATTGACCGATGTGTCCTTAATGCTGGCGTCTCCCTTTGCGTCTTTGAAAAGGCGAAAATTGGGAGAAAATGCTAAGGA
The DNA here is from genome assembly GCF_946476835.1 of uncultured Neokomagataea sp. Taxonomy (GTDB): domain Bacteria; phylum Pseudomonadota; class Alphaproteobacteria; order Acetobacterales; family Acetobacteraceae; genus Gluconobacter. The sequence continues at coordinate 4,759 of NZ_CAMKWA010000031.1, read as the reverse complement.
AATAGCCGATATTATCGCTCGCCAAGATATTGGCGGTTTAGTTGTTGGTCTGCCTTTGGGGTTGGATGGAAGTTTCGGTCCGGCGGCTCGCGCAGCGTCAGATTGGACAGAGGCCCTGTCTGAGCGTGTTGGGGTGCCGGCCTGTGTGTGGGATGAGCGGCTCTCATCCAGTGCTGTGAATCGTTTTTTGATTAGCGAAGCTGATATGACTCGCGCACGTCGTGCGGAAGTCGTCGATAAAATGGCGGCAAGCTATATGCTGCAAGGGTGGCTGGAGGCTTCTGAGCCCCCAGCCGATTACTAAAGGTTTAAGTGATGGGTGGTTTTACCACCCATACCCTCCGAACCCTGGACCAAAGCCAGGTCCCATACCGAAGCCGGGGCCCCATCCGCCCCATGCACCCCAATTCCAGTTGGCGTCATTATATTCTTGGGCGGTCATTTGTTGTTCATCAGCAAGGTTTTGTTGCTGCTGATATTGCTGATAGCGACCATAGGCATCTTGTGAGCCAACATAGAGGCAGTCACAAACGGTTGGGTCAGAATATACATAATTGACTGTGTCACCGTTGATGCGACGCAAGAAACGGTGTGATGGCAGGCGTTTGAGCATGCTTAGGCGCTCTGGTGTGTTCGCAGGTTTAGCAACGAACCCTGCTGCGGCGAGATGGTCTTCTTTGTCACTGACCATTTGCTGAGTCGATTCGCACGCAGTGAGACCAAGAAAACTTGTCAGCACAAGTGCGGCGGTAGCTTTTGCTTTGATGGACATAAAAGTCTCCTCGCCAGACGTCTTATTAGGACAACGGAGACAACTATAGTCCAGTTTCTGTGGAAGGTTGGTGACAAAAAATTTAAGTTTTTTGTGCCAAGGTTTTCATTTTGAACCGTGGAAAAATGAGAAAAAGAAAAATTTAGTGACATTTTTTCGATGGGTTGAAGGTTTTTACCCAGAAGATAGCCGTTTCTTAGAAAATCCCCAGATAAGGGGTGATTGACTTTTGATGGTAAGCTAGGCCTCATCACCTCAGTTTTAGAAAGGGCTATGATCATGGCTGAAGAAGAAGTTGCAGGTTACCTGATCCGTCGTGAACTCGAAAACGGTGATGAAGAGTTCTGGAATGTTGATAATGGCTGGGTTTCTGACCCGGGTGAATCTGAACTGTATGAAGAGGAAGATGCTGCGTCCTCTCAGGCAGACGAACTCCGCGCCAAAGATACACTCGTTGTGACGGTTGAAGAAGTTTACTTCGACGATGAAGAGTATGTCGACGAAGATCACGACGACGAAGCTTAATTAGCCCCCTCGCCTGTAGCGACAGCGTGCTGTGTTATGGGCGAGGATATTTTAAAAGAGAGTTTTTAAGCGCATAAAGCGGTAACGAAAATTCAATATTTTCGTTGGAAGTCAGTATTTTATTTTTTTGATTTAAGGACCGAGCCGGGTGGTGGGCGCAACAGGGATTGAACCTGTGACCCCTACCATGTCAAGGTAGTGCTCTACCGCTGAGCTATGCGCCCTCCGGCTCGGTGAGGTGGTGTTTAGCTGTATTCGTGGGGGGTGACAACCCCTTAAAAATAAAAAACATTCATTGAATGCGATTTTCTTCTCCCCCCTCCTTCGTGTCTGTTGAAAAACCCCGGTTTTCCGCCCCGAAGCCGCTTTTGGTGTCCTCTCCGCACTCTGGACGCCATTATCCAGAGGCTTTTTTGGCGGCCTCTTGTTTGCCTGCGGCGTCTCTGCGTCGTACGGAAGATCGTCTGATTGATTGGTTTTGTGATGGATTGTCCGAAGATGGTGTAACAGTTGTCAAAACGTCCTTGCCGCGTGTTTGGTGCGACGTGAACCGTGGGTGCGCTGAAATTGACGAGCGTATGTTTCGTCCGTCTCCTATAGGCCGTCATTTTGAGCGTACAGACAAAGTCCGCGCGGGGTTTGGGGTTATTCCACGCCTCGCCTCGCACTCGATACCAATTTATACGCATTGTTTGCCTCTGGAAGAGTTGGATCAAAGGCTCTCCGCTGGGTGGTTTCCTTATCATGCGGCTATAGAGCGCGAACTGGTGTATTTGTCCCAGCAGTACAGCCGGGACGTTGTGCTATTAGATATGCACTCGATGCCTCCTCTCCCAATTTCTGCCCCGTGCGATATTGTTTTGGGGGATGTACATGGACGGTCGTGTGATTTTGAGGTCACGGCAGCCGTACGAGATTTTTTTCAGAAACGTGGTTATGCCGTGCGGCTTAATGCGCCTTATGCAGGAGGGTATATTACTCAGCATTATGGGTGCCCCAAGAAAGGTCAGCACGCATTGCAGGTTGAAATAAATCGTTCCTGCTATTTGAATATGAATACTTATGAGTTGTCTAAAAATGCAGAGATCGTAAAGCGTGATATACGTGATATGATATGCTTTGTAGCGCATGAGATAATGAAGTAGGATTTTTGCATGACGCGGATAGAGAAAAAAAATCCCAAGGTCTATTTGGCGGGAGACCTCGTTTTTCGTCCGGATGCATTATCTATTTTTCGAAAATTAAAGCTGATTTGTGCAGATTACGGGCTGATTGGTGTTGCCCCTTTTGATGGACAAGAAGAAGCACGCCACCTCCCTCCCGGGCGAGAAACAATTTTGGCGTTTGTGCGCGCGGACCGGGACCTTATGGATGAGTGCGATGCGGGGCTTTTTTGCGTTGATCCATTTCGGCGTAGCGCAGATATGGATCCGGGAACTGCTGTCGAAATTGGCTATATGCACGCCCAAAGAAAGCCGCTGGAGGCATATACGGTCGATAGGCGTTCGTATCCACAAAAAGTGGAGGATTATTGGGGGAGCATTTTCAAAGCCCCTCTGCGGCCTAGGATAGAGAGTGACGCGCCTAGCTCAGGTGCGATGGAAGACCCTGATGGTATGCTCGTCCATTCTGAGGGAATGCTGCAAAATGGTATGGTTGATGGGTTTATTATGTTTTCTGGTGGGAAGATTTCGAGTGCCGATGATTTTTTCGACGCATTTCGTTTGGCGGCGCAGCGTTTAGCAGGACGCTGTCAGTGATAGGAAGTGAGAGGAGACTATATCGAAGAAGCCTCCTCTTTTCATATGGTTTATGACGGAAGGTATCGAGTGGACACGGCGCCAGAGATGAAGGCTTGTTCTGATGTGCATGAATCTAAAAGATAAGTTTTCCCACTATGGCCATCATCATGTTCAATCACGATAAGGCTGCTGGATTTTATAAAGATTTCGTTTCCAGAGAATTTGTTATTCTCGATGGAATTTCCGCTTCCGCCCGCTTGTATGCGGATACCACAGGGTGGTTTGGTCTCGACTGCAGGATAAGCCCAGATAAAGTTATCTGAAATCATTGTATTATCGCATAACCCGTTCAGCATAATGAGGCCATAATTTGTGTCCCGGTTTTGGGGGTCTCTTGCTGTCCAGTGTGTTTCTAGGTCGTTGGGAGCGCGTAGCGTATTTCCTGTAATGGTGCAGCCGTTGATGTGTGATCCGACGATTAATCCAATAAACCTGGAGGAAATTATATTGTTTGATATAGTGCAAAATTGACTTCCAGATATATTTATATTGGTAAATCCATCTGGAAAAATATTATTATTATTGATTATGCACCGTACACTATTGCTGATATTGATAGATATTCCGTTTGGTTGTGCACCTATTTTGCACCCTAAAATGCTAATTTCTTTTCCATTTCCTATAGCTAAGCCGTTTGATGATTCAGCAAGCCAGCAGTTGCGAAGTGCTGCGGTATCTTGAGCAAATAAATTAACGCAACAACTGCCAGATCCGCCGTTGAAACTAATAAATGTACAATTTTCTATAACAGCTCCATCGCCATTTCGTTCAAGAAGAATGCCGGTTTGTTTGATGGGGCCTCCAAGTTGTCCACTGAATGACAGGCCACGGACCGAAAAACCACTAGTACGAGGAAAGTGCCCCTCCGGTATGGCGTCGTGAATGCCCGCATTGCCGGCAACTTCGATAAGTGCGCCTCCTCCTGCATAGGTTGGAGCTGAAGAGTAATCAATATTACTTCTCATGGCGGGTCCGGGGCCTTCAAGGCTAATAAAATTCTTTCCATTAAGAAGTATGGGGGTTTCAGCTCGGTACCGTCCATTTGGAAAAATAATTTTACGTCCAGTATAATCGGCTCCTGCAATTATCATGGAGGTTATTGCCCCTATGTCTATATTTCCATTACTTGCTCCGACGAACCATCCGAGAGAAAATGTTTTGTTAGGAGAAATAATATTTGTGCGAAAATTATTTAAATTAAAAATTTCTTGCTCTGGTGAGGCGGTAATAATTTTTTTAAATTTTACTGTGATACCTGAGGCAAAATTTAAAATGGCACCAGGAAGGAAAAAAGTATAGGAATTTATAGTGATATTTTTTTGTATATAATACTCTCCACTCGGGAATGTTAATGCGGATGTTGCATTATTAATAATGTCTGAGCAATCGGTTTTTCCATCTGGAATAGCTCCTAGTGAAGTAATAGAATTAATATTAGAAATATTATCTTTTAATGCGGGGGATAATCTCGAAAAAGGGTAAGGAAACTCTTGATTTTCTGTGAGGTTATTGTGGTTGCTCATCATTTATCTCCAGATAAATTTTTTATAAATATCGTTATAAAGCGCGATTTAATTTTAGATAAATTCGCCATAACATTACATGTTAACGTTATGTTGGGCTGTTTGGTTTTTTTATGGAGTGTGCTTAATTATATGAT
>NZ_CAMKWA010000030.1 GCF_946476835.1 uncultured Neokomagataea sp. | reverse complement strand
AATGTTACTTATATCCACTTTGGATATTGAGGATCTTTTTGGCGAATTTTTCTTGTATAAAAGAAATACGTTCATATTTAACTTTATAATCTTTATTCCAAAATCATTTTTTGAATAATATTCATTTTCATTCGAGCATAGAGTTTTATTTATAATTGATATTTCTTCACTATCTATTATTATTGAGCAATATTTATTTCCCTCTATGTGATTTAAAAAATTATAGTAATCAATTATTTTTGATATTTTTGTTGTATCTTCTGTATAAAAATCGGATATTTTTTGTAATTTTATAATAGAGTCGTGAATATTTTTTACGGTCTCTTCTGAATTTTTGTATGTGTTATTTAATGATATTTTAATATTTTGATTATAATAATTCCAAGATATAATGCCTGCGATAATGGCAACTGGTAGGGCGCTACCAACGATGAGTAATATGATACGTGCGCCAAAGCTGCTGAAAATGCGTGATAATCCGTCCCTTGATAGATGTTGTGGGGTGATTATGGCGTTATCGATTTTAGGTTTAACGTGTTCGGTCATCTTCTATTAATTTAAGTAAATCTTCAGGAATGGGTTCATGAGCGATGTCATCAAAAAGCTTATGGAGGCCACGGCTCAACCAAATCCCAAAAGGAGTTTCATCTCGCATTGTTGCGTTTTCCAGTGTTGGTGTTTTTGCTTCTTGAGTATGTTTTTTGCTGCCGTTCATTGTTTTTAAAAAGGCCTTTCATGTGGTGTTATGAACGGTGCATTCACTGGAGAATAAACAAATGACTTAAGGTTTGGTTTCAAAAATGCCCTAAAAAGAGATAATTCGTTGTTTATATTTCCTTATATTACTAAATGAATAACAGATAGCAACTTTTCAGTTGTGCTGAAAATTTATGAAATAAAATATTTTTTTGCCAAATGTTTTTCTGGTTTCAGAAGAAACTTTCTATATTTGGCGAGGATGTGTTGTTTTTTAGGCTTTCCCGTAGTGCTTGCACTTTTAAGCGCAATTTATCATTTGTTGGGAGATCCCCACTCATCCACGCTTCAAGTTGTCGGCGCGCACGAAATACACGACTTTTTGCTGTGCCAACAGCGCAATTGGTTGCTTCAGCTAGATCTTCATAGCTCATGCCGTGAATGACGACCATGATGAGGGCTTCACGTTGGTCGGTAGGGAGGTGCGTGAGAGCTAATGATAGATCTTTAAGAGCCAGGGTATCCTCATGAGTGGCAGAACTGGCAAAGGTGGATGCGGGTACATCTTCGATATCGGTAGTGTCACGGCGTTTGCGTAAATCTGAAATAAATCGATTACGAAGAATGCGGTGTATCCAAGCAGAAAAGTTGGTTCCGGGAATAAAGCTGTGCTGTGCCGCTAAGGCGTTGCAGATAGCGTCTTGCACTAAGTCCTCAGCCGCCGCCCTGTTACGTGTTAGGGCAAAAGCTTGTACGCGCAGCTTGGGTATAATTTTTATCACTTGGTCATGGAACGTCATGATGTATCTCCCGGAGGCATTACTGCTTTCACTGGAGGGAATGAACGGGGAAAGCAGATCGTTGCACGGGAGAAGTTTTTATTTTTTACATTTTGTTTTTGAGTGCGCGGAGTAGGCTCCGCGCTCGTGAAACACGTGCTTTCATGGTGCCGGCCGGGGCATTACAAATTATGCCAGCCTCATCATAGCTTAATTCCTGTGCGCCGACGAGAATGAGAGCTTCGCGCAGGATATCAGGGAGTTGCCACAAAAGTTCGTCGAGTTCGCGGATGGTATCTTGTGTGGCGTGTGGAGTGTTGCGCTCTTCATGCGATGGGGAATTTTCGCCTAATTCGTGGAGAATTTTACACTCTTTATTATGGCGGCGGTACTGTTCATAAAAAATATTACGCTGGATGGTGAAGAGCCATGCTTTGAAGGATGTGCCAAGCGTATATTGTGTGCGGGCTGTGAGTGCGCGGGTGAGAGTATCTTGTACTAAATCATCAGCGGCTGAAGGTGTGCGCGTTAAAAAGCGTGAAAAGGCACGCAAGTGAGGGAGCGCCTTGATGAGCTCTTGATGGAAATCAACGTTTTCTGAGGGTGTATTGGCTTTATCACTGGGCTGTGATTTTGGAATATTATTCAGAAAACATTCCTTTTATATAAAAAATATCTAATAGAGGCGACATAAAGAGTGCTCTCTTTTGATTTCAGTTTCTCTGTATATGCCAATACGTTTTTTGATGCTACGAGAAGTGTTGTAAAAGACATTGAATGTGCATTTTTTAGAAGGTAGCACTACACAATAATGTGGGTGTTAATTTTTAAGGCGCGTTAGGGGAGATTATAATAGTGCCATCTGCTTCGCGTCATGATTTAATTGCAGCCCTTCCCTATGCGCGTCGTTATGCACGGGCCCTGACAGGTAATCAGAAGGCTGGTGACGAATTAGTCGCGTGTGTTTTGCGTAATATTTCAGATGGTATTGATGACGCTCTTTCGGTGCGGGGGAATTTGTATCGCCGTTTAACCCTCGCTTTTCAGAATGCGGGAGAACAAAGTTTAACGCTGGAACAGCGAGCGCTTTTATTGCTGACTTTTTTAGAAGGGCAATCCTTTCCTGAGGCAGCGCGTATTTTGAATTTGAATGATGAGTATGCTGAGGAGGTGTTGGAAGCCGCGCGTGAGGTATTGGAAAATAGCGTTCGGACCAGCGTTTTGATCATTGAAGACGAGCCCATTATCGCGATGGATATTCAGGGTTTGGTTGAGCAATGTGGGCATCATGTTGTTGGTGTTGCTCATAATGAATCCGAAGCCATCCGCATTGCGGCAGAAACGAAGCCCGGATTGATTTTGGCTGATATCAATCTGGGTGTTGGCGGTGATGGCATGCATGCCATTAGTCGCATTTTGGAAGCTCATAGAACGCCGGTTATTTTTGTAACGGCATATCCTGAACGTCTTTTGACGGGAGAATCGCAGGAGCCGTCTTTTGTAATTTCAAAGCCCTTTGAGCCGATGGCTCTGTCTGTGGCAACTTATCAGGCGATAATGGGACGTTCTCTGGCTGTTTGATTGTTTCCTGCGAGATCGCTCTTGCAGGAAAATGGGGGCTGATACACATAAGCTTTCATGTCAGCACCAATTCTTCATCTTCAAAATATTACGTTCACATTGGGCGGTCGCCCTCTCCTCGATGGCGCTGAGTTAAGCGTTACACCGGGAGAGCGTGTGTGCTTGGTCGGGCGAAACGGGTCGGGTAAATCGACGCTCCTTAAAATGGCCTCGGGTGATTTGCAGCCTGATAGTGGTACGGTCTTCATCCAACCGGGTGTCAAAGTACATTATTTGGCTCAAGAACCGGATTTCAGCGCTTTTAAAACGACGTTTGATTGTGTCGCGGCGAATTTAGATGAGACTGAAACATATCGTGCTCGCGCAATGTTGGTTGAACTCGGCCTTACTGGTGATGAAGCGTGCGATAGCTTGTCCGGTGGTGAGGTGCGTCGATGTGCATTAGCGCGTGCGTTGGCGGAAGAGCCTGATCTTTTGCTGTTAGATGAGCCGACAAACCATTTGGACCTTCCAACGATTTCATGGCTGGAGCGGGAGCTTTCGGCATCGCGTTGTGCCATGATTGTGATCAGTCATGATCGTCGCCTGTTAGAGACGTTGTCGCGTAGTGTTGTATGGCTGGAACGTGGACAAACGCGCCGTTTGGATCAAGGTTTTGCGCGTTATGAAGAATGGCGCGAGGAGGTTTTGGAGCAAGAAGAGCAGGACGCTCATAAGCTGGGTCGTGAGATCGCACGGGAAGAGCATTGGATGCGTTACGGAGTAACAGCACGCCGTAAGCGTAATGTTCGGCGAGTGGGGGAACTCGCAGCGCTGCGGGAGAAGCGGCGTGATATTTCCTCGCGTGGGAATGGCACTTTGCGTATGGACGCTAGTGAAGCTGATGCAGGTGGGAAGATTGCTGTTTCTGTTGAGGGGCTGACATGGCGTTATGATGATCGTGTGTTGGTCGATCATCTTGATTTGCGCTTAATGCGAGGAGACCGCTTGGGGCTGGTTGGCGCGAATGGTGCCGGGAAAACCACGCTGATCCGTCTCTTAACGGGGCGTGTGCCTCCGCAAGATGGTACGGTGTGGATTGGACCGTCTATTTCCATGGTGACGCTGGACCAGCAGCGTGAAGCGCTTGATCCGAAAATGACCCTTGCGGATACATTGACGGGGGGGCATGGCGAAATCGTGCAGGTGGGTGATGAGCGCCGGCATGTTGTGGGTTATATGAAAGACTTCTTGTTTCGCCCGGAACAAGCACGCACACCGGTTGGAAAACTATCCGGTGGGGAGCGTGGGCGCCTTGCATTGGCGTGTGCTTTGGCCAAGCCTTCTAACTTGATGGTGTTGGATGAGCCAACCAACGACCTTGATCTTGAAACGCTTGATCTTTTGCAGGATATGCTCACGGATTATGCGGGTACGGTGCTGCTCGTGAGCCATGATCGTGATTTCTTGGATCGTGTGGCGGGTTCTGTGTTGGTTGCCGAAGGTGATGGCCGCTGGATTGAGTATGCCGGCGGTTATTCGGACATGTTGGCACAGCGTGGTGGCAAAGCCCCATCAGGGCGTGAACAACCTTTAGGTGACACGACTGATATAGCGCCCAAAAAAGCTGTCAAAACAGAAAAGAAGCAAGTTAAGCTTAGTTATAAAGATAAGCGGGCTTTAGAGTTATTGCCTGGGCAAATGGCTAAGCTTGAGGCTGAAGCGGCCTCTTTGCGCGAGGCTTTGGCGGACCCCACTTTATATGGGCGGGACCCAAAGCTGTTTGAGAAGGCGACGGCACGCCTTCAAGCGGTTGAAGATGAGTTGGCCGTTGCCGAAGAGCAATGGTTGGAACTGGAAATGAAAAAAGAAGAGCTTGAAGCCGGTTAAACCGGCTTCATAGCTTGATAAGGCCAGAAACTTCCATCATTTGGCGGGCTTGCGTGATGCTTTCTGTAACGCGCAGCGCTGCATCAAGTGCGCGGATGCCCGCTTGAGCATCGACTAGAACAGGGGTGCCATCCAAGCATGATGCTGCAAAAGCGTCATGCTCAGCGGCAAGATTGTCATGGTCGCGCCATGAGATGGCTTCACGGCGGTATCCGCCTGTGCCGGGCAGCGGTAATCCGCGTTCTTTGCTGATAAAACTGAGTTTCCGCTCCATAAAGTCAGCCGATAAGTACCCCTCTTGTGAGAAGATACGCATACGGCGTTCTGTTTTGAGGGAAATGCGGCTTGCTGTGATGGTGGCTACACAGCCATTTTCGAATCGTACACGTGCATTCGCAATGTCTTCATGTGGGCTCGATACTGCCGCGCCAATGGCATCAATGCTCTCTATGGGGCTATTAACGATGGCGAGGACGAGATCTAGATCATGGATCATGAGATCTAAAATGACCGAGACATCCGTGCCGCGTGGTTTGTAGGGAGCGATGCGGGTTGCTTCGATATAAAGAGGTGCTGCAATCCGCTCGGTAATGGCGTGGTGCTCAGCGGAATAGCGCAGCAAATGACCGACTTGTAAGATTTTTTGATTACGCTCGGCACATTCGGCAAGTTTGCGTGCTTCTTCACGTGTTGCCGCGATCGGCTTCTCAACCAATACGTGCTTTCCTGCGTCTAACGCCTGAGAAGCAAGCGCATAGTGATATTCTGCGGGAGCTGCGACAATGACGGCGTCAACGCGTGCTAAAAGGTCATCAAGGCTGGTCGCGGGGGGGCATCCCGCCTCCCCTGCAACCAAAGCGGCACGTGCAGGGTTTGGGTCATAAAGCCCAATAAGCTCTTCGCGCGGGTTGGCTGCGGCTTTAAGAGCATGAAAACGCCCAAAATGCCCTGCTCCAATAATGCCGACCCGTAGTTGTCGTTTTGTGTTCATGCCTACTCTCATCATGCACAATACGACTAACAGTCGTAGACGCTTCCGTATAGCACAAGGGCTGACAAGCGTGCAGAAAGGTTGCATCGTGTTGTGAGAATAGGCATGGTCCCGGCCATGTACTGGTGGCTTTGCTGCCGATTTTGATCTGTTGACCTAATTCAAGCCGAGGGCGCCCCGTTCCGTCATGATGTATTATAGTCGGCTCAGATTGCTTGGCGTCGCAGGCGTTTGCCTGCTGGGCGTTTTGCTTTGTCTGCCCAATTTCCTAAAAGCCCCTTCCTCTTCCCTGCCTTGGCGGCAAATCCACCTTGGGTTGGACTTGAAGGGTGGTTCGTATCTGTTGCTTCAGTTGGACCTCAAATCCCTAGAGCATGATCGTCTTTTAAGCCTGCAAGATCAGGCGCGTCAGACGCTATTGGATCATGGGCTTGGGTACCGTGATTTTGTCCGCGATGATGCGACGCAACGCCTGAGCTTCACCTTGCGTAGTGATGCGGAGCGTGACGCGGTTCTCTCGACACTACGTGCTGTGCCAACTGCTGTACCAAATGAATTTCAGGTGACAGCAACCGGTGAACGCATTGATCTGGTTTTGCAGCATGATGCGATGCTGTCCCGCGCACGGGATGCTGTGGCGCAGTCTATTGAGATTGTACGCCGCCGTATTGATGCAACGGGTGCTATTGATCCGAGCATTGCCCGTGAAGGCGATGATCGTATTGTGGTGGAACTGCCAGGTGTCTCTGACCCGGAGCGGATTAAGACGTTGCTGGGTACGACAGCACGTTTGACATTCCGTCTGCTTGCGCCGAACCCGACAGCCGCTTCTCCCGGTTCAACAATGCTGGAAGATATCAGCACGCATACGCAACTTGCGGTGCAGGACCACGTGGATGTGGATGGCACGGATCTGACCAACGCAGGTGCTGTGATTGATCAGCAATCTGGCGGATGGGCGGTGACATTCCAGCTCAACAGCACCGGGGCGAGTGCCTTTGGTAACGTGACGCGTACAAATGTTGGCCGTCGTTTTGCGATTGTGCTGGATAACAAAGTTATTGAAGCACCGAACATTATTAACCCGATTACGGCTGGTAGTGGTCAGATTACGGGCGGCTTTGATGCGCGTAGTGCGTCTGATCTGGCGCTTCTGCTTCGTGCCGGGGCCCTGCCCGCGCCGCTGGCTGTGATTGAACAGCGTAGTATTGGACCAAGCCTTGGGGCGGCTTCAATCCACGCAGGCGTTATTAGCCTTGCGGCCGGGTTTATCCTCGTCGTTGCGTTCATGGTGTTGTTCTATGCGCGCTTCGGCCTGTATGCGGATATAGCCCTACTGGCGAACTTAGTCTTGATGGTTGGTATCTTATCTCTGTTCCAAGCAACATTGACCTTGCCTGGTATGGCCGGGATGTTGTTGACCCTTGGTATGGCGGTTGATGCGAATATCTTGATTAATGAGCGTATTCGGGAAGAAGTGCAGCGTGGGCGTGGTGTGCTTCAAGCTCTGCAAGCGGGCTTTGACCGTGCAACGGGGACCATTATTGACAGTAACGCAACGGCATTTCTGGCCCATGTTATGCTGTTTGTCTTTGGTACGGGGCCGGTGAAGAACTTTGCTCTGACCATTACCATTGGTATCGCCACGACGTTGTTTACAACCTTGGTCCTGTCTCGGTTGTTGATCGTGCGGTGGTATGCCGTGACCCGCCCCTCTAAGCTTCCGGTTTGAACGCCATGCTCTCTCGTCCTCTTTTTCGATTTGTTCGTGACGGCCAGCGCATTGCGTTTATGCGTGGGCGTCATATGGGGCTGATCGTGTCAGCTGTTCTGTCAGCGGCATCTTTGTTGTTGTTCTTCCAGCCTGGCTTGAAGCTGGGTTTGGATTTCCGTGGCGGTATTGTGGTTGAGGCGCAAACCTCCGCTCCCGCGAATATCAATCAGTTGCGTTCCGCTCTGGATCAGGCCGGTATCCATCCAGATGCAGTTCAGGCTTTTGGTTCGGATCGTGATGTTCGTATCTCGGTTAGTGCTCCCGAGGGTGCCGATCGTGAAGCGCGTACGCAGCAGATTGTTGATCGCGTGAAGAATACTTTGGCCAAGGCTGCTCCAGGGACGCAAATTCAGCGTGCTGATGCTGTTGGTGCATCTGTATCGCATGAGTTGTTCCGCAATGGGCTTCTGGCGCTTGGTTTAAGCTTGGGTATGATCCTTGTTTATATCTGGGTGCGTTTTGAGCGTGAGTTTGCGATCAGTGCGGTCCTCACGCTGGTGCTGGATTTGACCAAAACGATCGGTTTTCTGGCTATTACACGTTTTGAGTTTGATCTCGTGATGGTCGCAGCGCTGCTGACCATTTTGGGATACTCCACGAACGATAAGGTCGTGGTATATGACCGTATTCGCGAAAACCTGCGGAAATATCGCACCATGCCGCTGCGTGATGTGCTGGACCTTTCCATCAATGAAACGCTAAACCGTACGCTTGGAACATCCATGACCGTCTTTCTGGCGGCCCTGCCCTTAGCTCTGTTCGGTGGAAGTACGCTGACGGGTTTTGCAACCGTGATGCTGTTTGGCATCGTTGTAGGTACGTCATCATCGATTTTTATTGCAGCGCCACTCTTGTTACTTTTGGGTAAAAAGCGTCTGCGTCCATCGGGTGAATAAACATCAGTCTTTGATGTGAACGGATCAAAAAGCCACTTCTCCGCATCGGAGGGTGGCTTTTTTTATGGTGTTACGGAGGGAGTGGGATGGTGCGTTAAAATGTTTTAGCGTTCAATATAAGATAATAAATCTGATAAGGCTCTGGTGGCCTGAGCATCATTGGCGCTCGGTGTAGAGTTGTGATTTTGATGGTGCGCTTGGAGTGCATTTTCAACGGTTTGTCGAGCTGTGTGGTCCAAGGCAATGACATGATCTAGTTCATTGGAGTGGAGTTTGCCTGTTATGAAGGCGCCGCGCGCAATGCCGTGAATAATTAAATACGTATAAAGTGGGGCATTGGGGGATGTGATAGTAGGTGTAGGCTGAAGAGTAGCGCAGCCCATAGAAAAGGTCAGAAACAGTGCTGCCGCAAGGTGTGTAACCTTGCGGCAGAAAAGTGCTAAGCGCATTGAAAACTCTTAGCGAGAAGCAAGCAGATCACGAATTTCTGTCAACAGAACTTCTTCCTTGCTTGGTGCTGGTGGAGCGGCAGGAGCTGCTTCCTTCTTGCGGTAAAGCTTACCAACAAGACGCACGACCCAGAAGATGAAGAAGGCTACGATGACGAACTGAATGACGGCATTCAAGAAAACACCGATGTTCAGTGTAACTGCGCCAGCCTTTTGTGCTTCAGCTAAGGTCGCCAGATGTGGGCCCTTCAGCGTGATGAACAGGTTGGTGAAGTCAACACCGTTGGTGGCAAGGCCGATCAGAGGTGTGATGATGTCTTTAACAGCGCTGGTAACGATGGCTGTGAATGCAGCACCGATGACAACACCGACTGCGAGGTCAAGAACATTGCCGCGCAGGAGGAATTTTTGGAAGTCAGCAACCCAACCTGGGGTGTGGACTACGCCTTTGGAATCACTCAAGGTAATCTCCTGAAAAACATGGATGTTCTTACTTCAACGATAGGGAGTGCGAGAGGTTTCCGAAGGGATTGTATGAAATGTTCGGTAATTAAGCAAAAAAACGCTAAAAAGTCTTCTTTCATCTCACGCCTAATTCCGTTATATGGCCCCAATTAAGTCGCCCCGGTCGGTATCGGGGCATTGCGTTATGGAGTGAAGAACCATGAAGTCCGATATCCACCCCGATTACCACGAAATCACCGTCATCCAGACAGATGGCACCGAGTACAAGACCCGTTCTTGCTACGGCAAGCCAGGCGCAACACTGCGTCTCGACGTTGACCCGAAGTCACATCCGGCTTGGACGGGTGTTCAGCGTATGCTCGACACCGGAGGCCAGGTTGCTAAGTTCAACAAGCGCTTCGCTGGTATCGGCACGCGCAAGTAATAAGCTCCTGAGCTTTTCGATCGCCCCTCTTGTAGGGGCGATTTTTTTGCCTATCTGAGTCGTAATCCTGATGCCGTTGATGGGTCAGGGTCGGTTGATCCATATCGTGTCGCCATTTGGGACAAAGATTGGAAGATCAAGCCTGCCAGATAGGAGGTTCTATGAGTTACGATTTTTCGCCTCTGCTGCGGAGTGCGATTGGTTTTGAGCGTTTTGCGCATTTGGCTGCAACGGCACATGCTCAAGAAACGGTCAATTACCCGCCATATAACATCGAAAAAATTAGCCCTACCGATTATGCTGTGACAATGGCTATTGCGGGGTTTGATGCGCAGAATGTTCATGTGATCCATGAAAGTGACGTGCTGATTATACGCGGGCGCATTGCGGACCATGAGCGTACGCGTGAACTTCTGCATAGAGGCATTGCGACGCGCCCTTTTGAGAAACGTTTTGCATTAGCCGATTATAGTGAAGTGACGCAGGCTCATTTGGCGAACGGGATATTGTCTGTAACCGTAAAGCAGGTTTTGCCTGAAGAGCGACGTACTAAGGTGATCCCGGTCATGACAGAGCAGCAGTGCTAATGTTGAGGGCCTTCCCCATCAAGGGTAAAAATGCGTGGTAGCCTGCTTATATGGTGGTTAATACTTGACCTATGGGGTGGTGCTGCCCCATAGGAAGAGCACTATCGCTGTGCATCCTGCAGGTGCCGCGACTATGTTCCCGAGCGGTTCTGCCCTCTGGGTCTTCCGCTAGGTGCCTGCGTTTGCTGGCACTTTAGCGCCCCTGAAGGAACGCACATTATGACCCTTCCCTTGATGCCAAAAGCAACCGCTGTATGGTTGATCGAAAAAACTGGCCTGACATTTGTTCAGATTGCTGAATTCTGTGGCATGCACCCACTGGAAGTTCAGGCCATTGCGGATGGTGAAGTGGCCGCGGGCATTAACGGTTATGACCCGGTACAAAACCATCAAGTTACGGCTCTTGAAATCAAGCGCTGTGAATCAAACCCAGATGCGCGCCTGAAGATTTCGTCTGCTGCGAGCCCGGTTAAGCGCCGAGCAAAGGGGGCGCGTTATACCCCTGTTGCGAAGCGTAATGATCGCCCGGATGCGATTGCGTTTGTGTTGCGTCAGTTCCCTCAATTGGCGGAAACGCAGATTGTTAAGCTGTTGGGTACGACCAAAGACACCATCATCAAGGTTCGTGACCGTCAGCATTGGAACAGCCCGAACATTAAGCCGCGTGATCCCGTAATTCTTGGTCTGTGCACACAGACGGATCTTAATGCTGCTGTTGCGGCGGCTAATGATCGTTTGGCACGTGAAGGCCAAGCACTGCCAGTTGTTGATGCGTTCCCTGTGCGCGGCGACGAAGACTGATTTTGTGATTGACGGAGCCATGCATTGCGTGGCTCCGTTATGATTATTCTGAATATGGTTTGTGTCTCATCGTTCATGGTAGAATGAAACGGTAGGAGAGCATGCAGATGATCACTGATGACAGTTTGATGTTGCGCCGTTTGCATGAATTGCGCAGTGAACACCGTGACCTAAACACTGTTATTGAGCGTTTGATCAGTCATCCTCTGAATCAGCTACAAATCCTTCGTCTCAAAAAGCGCAAATTGCAGCTGAAAGATGAGATTTCGAGGATTGAGACACGCCTTATTCCGGACGATATCGCCTAGCAATTTCGTTTTAGGTCATCGCCCTTCCCCTTTGTTCATCAGAAAAGTTTATCCCTGAGCATGAGCCAGACTCTTAACCGGACCGAAACGCTTGTCTCTGATGCGCCTGTGCGTGTTGGTGTCATTATGGGAAGCCAGTCTGACTGGGAAACCATGCGTCATGCCTGTGATGTATTAGCTGCACTCGGTATTGCGCATGAGCGCCGGATTGTTTCCGCACACCGTACACCGGATCGGTTAGCTGACTATGCGCGGACTGCGCGGGAGCGTGGCTTGCATGTCGTGATTGCGGGTGCTGGTGGTGCGGCTCATTTGCCCGGTATGTGTGCGGCATGGACGAGCCTACCTGTGCTGGGCGTGCCGGTTGAGAGTCATGCGCTGCGCGGGCAAGATAGCTTGCTGTCGATCGTGCAAATGCCAGGGGGTGTGCCTGTTGGTACGCTTGCTATTGGCAAGGCTGGTGCCAAAAATGCTGGGCTGTTGGCGGCTTCGATTTTATCTTTGGCGGACCCAGAATTGGCTGCACGTTTAGATGCGTGGCGTGCCACGCAGACGGCGGCTGTTGGGGATGTGCCAGTCGAATGATCGATCAAAAAGCAGTTTTCGCTCCGGGATGTACAGTCGGCATTATCGGTGGCGGCCAGTTGGGCCGGATGTCTGCTATGGCGGCAGCACGTTTGGGGTATCGGGTTCATATTCTGAATACTGCGGCGACAAGCCCTGCCATTGAGGTCTCTGCTTCAGCAACGGTCGGGTCTTATGATGACCCGGATGCTTTGAAGGCATTCGCAGAAAAATGCGACGTTGTGACGTTTGAGTTCGAGAATGTTAGCGCTGATGGCTTGGCACTTTTGGAGCGTTATCGCCCCGTTCGGCCGGCTGGTGCGATTTTGCAGGTTAGCCAAGATCGTATTTTGGAGAAAACTCGTTTAACGCAGGCAGGTGTATCTCTGGCACCTTGGCGTGCGGTACAAGGGCCTGAAGATCTTGCGGCTCTGCATGATTTTGGCTTCCCTCTTATCTTGAAGACAACGCGCTTTGGGTATGATGGGAAGGGGCAATTTCGGGTTGCTAATGCTGTGGAATTGGATGCTCTTCAGGATCTGCCCTACCCGCTTGTGGCCGAAAAGCGCATCAATTTTGCGCGTGAATTAAGCGTTATGGTTGCGCGCGGTTTGGATGGTCAAACACGTTGTTTCGATACGGTAGAGAATCGTCATCGTGATGGCATTCTAGATATTACCTTAGCTCCAGCACCGATTACGCCTGCTTTGGCGCAAGAAGCACAGTCTATGGCTGTGCGTATTGCCGAAGAGTTGGAACTGGTCGGCCTTATGGGTGTGGAGATGTTCCATGCGGCGGATGGCTCTTTACTCGTGAACGAGATTGCGCCGCGCCCTCATAATTCCGGCCACTGGACGATGAATGCTTGTCTGGTGGATCAGTTTGAAATGCATATTCGTGCAGTAACTGGTTTGCCACTTCCCTCTGCCGCCCGCCATTCTGATGCTGTGATGCATAATTTGATTGGCCCAGATGATATGGCGAGAGTCCCCGCTATTTTGGCGGCGGATGATATGGCCTTGCATCTTTATGGCAAGAATGATGCTCGTCCAGGGCGGAAGATGGGGCATGTGAATAGCATTTTCCCAAAAGGGGCACTGCCGGGTGAACTTGCGCTAAGTCATCTTTTGCCGAAGACTTAATACAGGGTGTTCGTTTAGCTGATATGTGGTTTTAAATACCGCATATCAGCGTATTTTTTAAAATAAGTTGTTTTTCTTGAAGCTAATATGCTGACCATTTCCGATAATAAAATGGTCGATCAGTGTGGTTCCGACGGCATCCAGTGCAGCTTCTACGTGTTTTGTCATAATCAAATCAGCTTCAGAGGGAGTTGGATCCCCGCTGGGGTGGTTGTGTACTAACACGACCCCTGTGGCATCGAGTTCCATAGCGCGCCGTGCCACTTCACGAGGATATACAGGTGTGTGGTTTACTGTGCCTCGGGCTTGAGCTTCATCTTTGATCAGAGACTGTCGTTCATTGAGAAATAAAACACGGAATTGTTCGATATTTTCGCGTGCCAAGCGGGCTGTTAAATAATCTAGAAGTTTTTTCTCACTATTGAGAAGGTCTTCTGACGGCAGGCGTGCGTGATTGTAGCGTAATGACGCTTCTTTCAAAACTTGAAGCATGGGGATGATATGTGAACCTATATCATCGATACTTTCGAGTTCTTTTGGAGATGCAGAAAGAAGGTTAGCGAGGGATGTGTGGCGCGATACAAGTGTGGCGCAGAGGTTTGTTTGTTCGCGGCTTGTTATGATTTCTATAAACAATCGAATAAGAGCTTCATCCGTAAGGTGGCGCCCTCGTCCGCTAATTACGGTTTGTTCCGGTGTTAGGGTGTGTGTGTCCCTTCTGATGGCTGTTTCTGTTATGGTGTCTGACATAGAAAAATCTAAAATCGCCCCTCTTGGCGCATACTGCGCGGCATAGGGTTATGGTCTGTGATTAAAATATCATGCACGGCAATAGAGAGATATTTTGCTGATACATCAAGGCTTTTAGCAATTGTATTAAGGGTTGTGTCTTTTGCTGTCGGGTGCACAAAGAGCCCGATCAGGGCTGTAGAATGTAGTGTGAGGGCGCGTCGGAAAATACCGCGTTGCCGTGCGGCGATTTCATGCTCATCTGGTGCAACCTCATCTGCAAGAAGGCGGTTGCGGTTATCGAGGTATAGAATGCGGAATTGGTTATGGGCCGCGCCTTGTGTGGCTTTGTCGAGATAAGCGCTGAGTTGTCCCCAGTCGCTTAGGGTGGTGAGGTTTCTTTGTTCTGCCTGGGCAAGGCGCTCAGCGCCGATTGCGGGTAAACGTAAGGCGCGGATAGTCGCATCATTTAGGCCGGAAATACGTAATGCAGATGTTGGTGCCCGGAAAACGTCAATTAACGAGCCATATTCTGCCAGTAAACCCTTGGCAATAGGCTTGGTATCGCGGCGTGGGATACCCAAAAAGAGTAGCATTTCAAGAAGTTCATAATCGGCAAGGCTATCGGCACCAGTATTGAGAACGCGTGTCCGCATGCGTGCACGGTGCCCTTGAGGGCCTGTGCCACGATTGAGTGGCATCGTAGGATAAGTGTTGGCCATGAGGCCATCACACTCTATATTGGAACTGTGCCGCAAGACCTTTCTTCCCCTCGCCCTGATTATCTCACGCGCCTCAACCCAGAGCAGCGCCGTGCCATTGAGACGACCGAAGGGCCGCTCCTAATTCTGGCTGGTGCCGGAACGGGTAAGACGCGCGTTCTGACGACGCGTTTTGCACATATTTTGCTGACAGGGCGTGCCTATCCGCGGCAGATTCTGGCCGTGACCTTCACCAATAAGGCCGCGCGCGAAATGCGTGAACGTGTTGGTGTTTTGTTGGGTGAACCTGCCGAAGGGCTTTGGCTTGGCACGTTCCATGCCATTTGTGCCCGGATGCTGCGCCGCCATGCGGAATATGTTGGGCTCAAAAGTGGTTTCAATATTATTGATACGGATGACCAGATCCGCCTGCTGAAGCAGATTATGGAGCCGTATAAAATTGATACGAAACGCTGGCCTGCTAATCAACTGATGGGGATTATCCAACGCTGGAAGGACCGTGGCCTTACGCCGGATCGTGTCGGTACGGCGGATGATACGGATTTTGCGAATGGCCATGCCCGTACGATTTACCAAGCATATCAAGAGCGTTTGATTGCTCTGAATGCGTGTGATTTTGGTGATCTGATGCTGCATATGGTGGAGATTTTGCGGAGCCAGCCGAGTGTGCTGGAGCAATACCACCGTATGTTCCGTTATATTTTAGTAGATGAGTATCAAGATACTAATACAATTCAGTATCTGTGGCTTAGGTTATTGGCGAAACGTGGTGACGGCGTGTCAAACATCGCTTGCGTTGGGGATGATGACCAGTCGATTTACTCGTGGCGTGGTGCAGAAGTGGAGAACATTCTGCGGTTTGAGCGGGATTTTCCAGGAGCTGAGATCGTCCGCTTAGAACAAAATTACCGTTCGACCGAGCAGATATTGGCCGCAGCTTCTGGTCTTATTGCTCATAATGATGGTCGCTTGGGTAAAACGCTACGTAGTGGCAAAGAAGATGCTGCAGGCGAGAAGGTTCGTATTATTGGGGCTTCTGA
>NZ_CAMKWA010000029.1 GCF_946476835.1 uncultured Neokomagataea sp. | reverse complement strand
GCTAGGCGGATGAGTGATTTCAAGGGTCGTCATTTTCGTGGTGAAGTGATCTTATGGGCGGTGCGCTGGTACTGCCGCTACGGGATCAGCATCGCGACCTTGAAACGATGCTCTGTGAACGCGGTGTCAGCGTTAATCACTCGACGATCTACCGAGGGTGTAGCGGGCCGGATGGTTTGGAACTGCGGGACAGATAAAACGGAACCCCTTCGCGAACCTAAAACCACCCGGAACCCTGACGAATTAGGCGGCTTTAATTACTAATTAAAACCTCTTTAAAGCGCTCTTTATCGAGCTTATCGCGCATCAATGAATACCTAACTTCCACATTCTCGATCTTAAACTGCGAGAATATTTTTCTGACTTCTGGCGTATCATTCAAAGACAGAATGAAACGCCCTTTAATGCTTTTCAGCAGCACAGCCATCTCTTCAAACTGATCCCGTGTGAACGACGCATTATAATAGGTTTCACAGCCATAGTACGGCGGATCGAGATAGAAGAGTGTTTCAGCGCTATCATACCGCTTAATCACATCTTGCCAGCGTAGACACTCAATAACGACACGCGATAAGCGTGCATGAACATCTTCCAACATGGGCACCAGTTTCGTGACGTCAAAACGAGCACTCGTTGTTTTAGACGTCCCAAATGTGGGCCTGACTGGCTGCCCGCCAAAGGCGGTACGTTGCAAATATAAGAACCTGCACGCACGCTCTAAATCCGTCAGAGTGTCTGGCTGAGCGTTACGCAGACGTTCAAAATCTGCCCGACTAGTGACCTGCCATCGCAACATATCCATCAGAGGAACATAATGCCGCTGCAGGACGCGAAAGAGATTTGAGACATCTCGGTTTAAGTCGTTGATGACTTCGCATCGTGCCATCACTGGACGTCTAAAAAAGACACCCCCCATTCCGACAAACGGCTCGACATACGCGTTATGATCAATGGCCTTCAGGCGCTCCATGATACGTTTAGCTAATAAACGCTTGCCTCCTACGTAGGGGGCGATTGGCGATACCGGTTCAACCGGCGTTAATGTTTCCTTCATTTTTTTGAACCATAGTGTGCTCTGCCACTGCAGTGGTGGGCGGAGCGAGTTTACTCGTGGGTGTTTGCGCACCCGGATCAGCTGTTGACGCAGCCTGATCCACCGCCTCATGAGCAGCGGTAGAATTCTGTTGTGGTGGGTAACCCGGCAACGGCTCGAAGGGCGTTGGCTTGCGACCTGATCGCATTTCCCATTCATGGACACTCAGTCGCGCGCCAATAGCGGCTGCATGATACTGGATCAGAACCGCTTCACGTTCGTATAATAAGCGCCAATTATCACGCGCCTCACGCATGGCCTCTGCCAGCCGTCCGGTCAAAACCTTCTCACGCTCCAACATCAACTGTGTCTTTTGATTTTCGGCATTTTGACCGTCAACAGCCGAACGTTGCGCCGTAATACGTGCTTGAACACGACTACCAAACCAGCCGAATATGCCGGTAGCGATGGGCGTGAGGACCTCAATCCATGATCGAACGGATGTCAGTATCTCCACGATGGCGCTCATTGATTAACGAGGCCGTTGTTTTGGCTGTCCGTCCATTTCCCAACACTCATATGCCAATACGCCTCGACACCCGTAATGCCATTGAGACTGCAATCACTGCACCATACATGAGCCCCATCAATCGCTTGTGGTGCGGATGTTGGTAATTCTGCGAGAGTATAAGACTGATCTGACGTGGAGCCCCCACGAATTTGTAGCGGGGCAGTAACCGTCAAAAACTTCGCGTCAGTCGGGGCAATACCGTTCGTCTTGACGTATGATGCAGCGAAGCCTGATGCTGCCGTAAGGAAATCGGTGGCTGTAATGCCTTTCCCAGATTTACTCCCGATACCATCCGCCAGAACGTACGGCATCGTGGCACCTTGCGGCATGATCGCAGGGCCATTTGGCATGACAATCAACCCATAGATCGGGCTACGGTAAGAGCCGCCAGCCCCTAGGCCAATGCCAAACCGATAGCCAGCAGGATCGTACAC
This sequence comes from uncultured Neokomagataea sp., assembly GCF_946476835.1. Taxonomy (GTDB): domain Bacteria; phylum Pseudomonadota; class Alphaproteobacteria; order Acetobacterales; family Acetobacteraceae; genus Gluconobacter. Next base: position 14,879 of record NZ_CAMKWA010000029.1, on the reverse strand, counting down.
CAATTGGCCGCCTGCAATAGCGTTATTGTCATTTCTGGGGTCTTGGTTGTAGTCATACTTATACGCGAGATGCACGCTCGTCGTAGATGTGTCAGGCGTTACATTGCCTGTCGTGTCAACGTCTCGGAACTGCACAAGCCGAAGCGTTGATGTGTCGCCGCCAGTTGAGCCAGAGCTTGAGAACTGCCATGCTTGTGACGTCCATTCATCACCTAGCGCTCGCGTGACAGCATCAGGCTGGTAGATGTTGGTGGCTTGCGTACTACCATTAGCCATTGCCTGATAAGCAATAGAGCCGGAGAGCAAGTTCCAGACGCGCATACCGAGAGGCAGAGCGCCACCACCAGAAACACCCACGCCATAGCTATCGCGTGTGAGCAGACCGCCACCTTTATTGTTGATGGTGTACGTAACACCATGAATTGAGTTCATGTAGTCCCGGCTATCCCAATTCCACAAGTCATGTTCATCATCGCACTCATGGACAAGGCTGTTGATCGTACCAGATGGGTTGGCACTATCTGTACCGGCTTGGCGTGTCAGAGCGCATAATTCGTATTCAGGGAACGCTTTGGTAAAAACGCCGAAGAATACTGCTGGTGCGCTAATGTTGGTGAACCGCGTATCAAGCGCCGGAGAACTGCCGTCAAACGTGTCACGCATGGGGACTAGGCCTGTTTTTGTGCCATATCCTGCCTGCGTTTGTTGCGGCAGATACCACGCCGTATCAATGTTGATGCCTGTGATGTTGCCAAAAGCATCCAGATTGACGGACGCGACTGTCCCGAAGAACATATTGAAGGCTTTTCGGAAATACGCATCTGTCAGCCACGGCTCGTTCCAGTTATTGCCCTGAACGTGCGTAGCTGCAATCACGTTCGTTGCGATATCCATGCCAGGGCGAATTTGCCGCCCCCAATAAGCCGGGAGAGCGGGAGAGAAGTCAGCACCATCCGCACGGAATGTTACAGTATGGCTATTGCCGTCAGGGTCATTGATTCCTGCTGATGCGATAAAGAGAGGCGGCGTTGATCCCGTTTCTGTGGCGCGGGCGGCTGCGTCGTAGTTCAGATTGCCCCCGTTTGAGTTAGGGTCGCCGTCGCCCACCATACCGGACCATGTACCAGCCGATACGCCAGTGCCCTGCGCCATCGACTTGCCGTTCATGAACACGCCGTCCACAACTGCATCGAGACCGCCAGAATAAGGCCGTCCGTATGTGAAGATGTGCCCCCATGAACCTGTCCGTTGACCGCCGATTTGCACCGTGCGCTCCAGTTCGAAGTTAAGGCCCTGGGTATCGCCGGGAAGTTGTGGGGTGCGACCGTAAATGTCTTGCTTCGCGCCCAGGCTAATGATCGGAGACGGAGGTTCAACGCCCATGCTTGATTTTCCGCCACTATACGTGCCAGCCGTCGCACCAATCGCTGTAATATGAGCGCTGTTGACATCGGCCGTCACGCGTAGGTTTGCGTCCAGCCCAGCTACGCCACCCGATATGTTTACTTGTGCCTGTTGCACTGCCCCAGCTGAATTGGCAGCAACAGACGCAGCAGACTGCCCCGCAATCTGGGTGGTACCATCAATATTGGCAAAATGCGCAACACCATCCTGACGTAATGACCATGTCGGATTGACTGCACTCGATGCCATGGCACCGCCTCGGCCCATCACCGGCGCAGCATGTGCAGCCTGCAGGACGCAAACGCTCAGCCCTAAAAACCAAGACGCTGTTAAGAGCCGTTTAACCCGCATTTAAGCCTCCTGTATCGGGCCTGACCCGTTCTGATAAAGCTCACCCGTGCCGGTGACAGGATTATACCCATTCGATGTATCGGGCAGAGGCGTAGGCACGGTTAAATTCCCAGCCGCAGACACGCCAAAGCGTGGCTTTCCGCCCAACATCAAAGCACCATTGCCATCCAAAACAGCCAAGGATGCCCCGCCCAATGATTGCGCCAGTGCTGCTGCAAACCCCGTCACCGGCACTTGACTGCCGTCGCTCATCGTCAACACCAATTGGGCCGTTTGAGCATTAAACGCCGCAGAGACCACGGTCGGTGAGGCGTCTGGCACAGAGCCGTTCTGTATGGTCACAGACGCTGGTGCTGCGGCATTGCTTATTGAGATACTCACATCACACTCCCATGCGCGTCACCGGCGCACTCACCAGAATTGGAAATGTCTCTGAAAACTGGATCACGCTGTCCGTACGGACAAACTGCAGGTCGCAGAAAAAGCGCCCTAGTGGCCATGACTGCGTCTCTGTCCATAAGTTGACCACGCCCAGTACATTGGTGGGCTTTCGCGTTGAAAGCTGGGCTACCAAATTGCCCAAAGCATCGCGGATTTGTGCATTAATGACATAATCAGACAGATCAATCAGGGCACCGTCATTGGCCGTGACCGTGCAGGCAATTTGGAAGGTCTGCCCCGCTTTAACCTGCACTGCGCTCATTACGCGTATTCCCAGACCAGAACACGCCCAGGCGCACCGTTGCCACCCGTGATAGTCCCCGTTCCGGTTGAGCCACACCCGCCGCCACCCGAACCAAATCCAACAGCAGGATCGTTGGTCATTGTGTCGTTCGACACGTTCACATTTTGACCACCCGTGCCCATTTGTGATGCTGGACCAATCGGGCACATAGGAGCACTAGGCGTTTTACCGTCCGCATTGGGAATTAAAAAACCGCTATCCCCATTCTGCCCTTTGAGGGCGGCAGTGAACTGCAGACCTGCGGGAATGGGGTTTATGGGGAATACGTCACCGCCAAAACCTTGTGACGTCCACACGGGTTTTCCGGCAGCAACCGGCCCATTAACTGTACCGCCATAACCACCTTTACAAGTCACAAACGACCCAAACGAGCTATCTGTGCCATTGCCGCCGTTCTGGCCCGCGAGACCGGCTCCGGCTAAGCCGGTCTGTACGGTAATGTTTGAGAGCGTGATCTGAGACAAGTCAAAGTGTAAGCAAGCATATCCACCGCAGCCACCTGCACCGCCTACGGATGCTGTGCCGCTCCCGTTTTGGTTTCCCGGCGCGCCACCTCCAGCACCTCCAGCACCGATCACTTCGACAATGCACGAGCGTGTGCCCGTGCCGGGAGTGTACGATTGAGCTGATTGAATATCGATAATGCGCAGCAAGCGGCCAACCTGCATGGCATTAGCGATGGATTGCGCACAACGCTGCATCGCCTGCCAGACTTGAGTTTCGTCCGAGGCACTATTCTCAATCCCGGCTTGCTGCTGAGCATAAATCAACGAGTTGAACAGCACGTTCATATCAACGTCTGTAATTGTCGTTCCGGCAACGCCATTTTGACGGTCGCGTGCGACAAACTGTCGGCGGCCATTGATGACAATATTCCCGGGAGATGTTGTGTAATCCATCAGCTCATCGCCTTTAAAACGGCATTTGTCACCGTGACCGACCCACCACCGCATGAGAGCAAGAGATCACGCGCGGCCATTGGAGCCGCATCCAGCGCCGTCACCGCGACCGCGCCGTCATTCACAAAAAACTCAACAGAGTGCGCATCAACAATGGCCGTGACACTCAGTCGCCCATTGGGCGTAACGAGCGGGAAATTGCGTTCTGCACTCCATGCCTGATCCGTCGTTGGCACGCTGCCTGATGCGCCACGATTCAAAAATCCGTAGCTCGCGGCCGGGATTAAGGCCAACTGTGTGAAATTCTCACCAATATCCCGAACGGACAGATACACGCCGCCCGTAGGCCAGGTCCCATTGACTTGCGTCAGGTCAAAATCAAGTCGGAAAAAATCAACGCGATGCGTTCTAAAATCGAATGGGGTGCTATCATTGATCACGGCCGATGGGTACGATGTCTCTCGTAGGTAAACGGCCCGTTGATTATACACAGGTGCATTCCGCACAATGGGATAACCACCCGATCCGATCTCTAAGCGCAGCACACGCGGCAAGGTCTGCTGGCCGTTGAACCCCGGCTGTGCCAACGCATCCGCATAGGCCCAGTTATTCATCCATGCGATCGCAATAGCCTGAGCATGTGGATCGTTACTGGATGTGTCATTAGTAATGGCACACGCATAAAAATCGGGGCCATTATCCAACCACTGCCCACCCGCAGCATCCGGCGTAAAGGTCGTACCGTCAAACTCACCCACCCAATAATGGGTGCCTGTTGTGAAGCCCGCATCATACCCATTACAGCCACAAAACATTACCCATTTATCTTGGGTCGTCGTGCCATCTGTATTGTAGAGATGCAGTTGAATAAGCTGCGGGCATTCCAATGTGCCGAGTGCGCCTTGTATAAAGCCACTCTGATACACCCATGATTTTAGATCTGTGCTTGCATAAATCCCTATCTTCCCGATTTCGGCCAAGACCATGTTCCAACGGCCAGTTGGAGCATGCCAAAACACAGACGGGTCACGAAACGCTGGGTCAGACAGGCCCTTATTAGCATTAGGGTTCGTCTGTACGATCTGATCAAACGCGAAGCTCGCCCCTCCGTCATGTGACACCCACCGAGCGGTGCCTTGCCCACCTAGCGGATTGCACGGCATCGTACACAGAGCGATGACAGCACCCGCGCCAAACCCCGCTGTATTCGCGGTATCCACTACGGTCGATCCCGTCCACGGATCGCCATATTGCGTCGTGTATTTCGGGATCGAGACACCATTGTCTGTCCAAAACACAAGATCGGGTGACACGAAATGCCGCCATTCTGTGCCATTACCCGCAGGGTAGTCTTTGTTCCAAAGGCACCAAAAATGCCATTGGCCACCCAACCAAAGCGGACGCTGAGCATCATTGATACGCCCGCCTGGCACAATGATATGCTGTCGGGGCCAAGCAATATCGCGTCCATTGATCTCAAAAGAGATGCTCGTGTGAGGCTGACGGTTACTGTAAATGGCGCGCTGCAAACCAATATTTTGCGCAGGCAGTTGCACAACCCACGTATAAACATCCTGCCCATCCGTTACGACATCCCCCGCGACAGCCTCTCCACACACGGTTTGTTCTTGCTCGACAATGCCCAGATCGACGCCAAAATTCTGGCCCAATTGCTGGTAATACGACACAGACTGACCGCCACGGGCAGTCCAACGGCCATATAAAAGCTGCTGCAATTGCGTGGTGGTTAAAACTCCTGCATCGCGCCCATATGGATCGGGACCAAGCAACGCTGCGTAATCGTTCAGCAATAACTGACTGTTCAGCGGGCTGATTTCCGTACGCAGCGCTCCAATATCGGCTTCCATCTGCGCGCGTGGTGTTGCCAACGCCAAAAGAAGCTGTCCAACATTACTATCAGGCGCTGGCCATGCGTCACTCTTGGGCATGAGTGAGAGATATTCATCGCGGATTTGCTCAGCTGTGCGGGTCATGTCGTCCCCCACGTGATCGTACCGAGCACTGGCATCTGATTTGCGGCAAATTGCACATCACTGTTGGGCTGACTGATATCCGTCTGCACACCGGCCACTTGCACCACAGCGCTTTCCAACGCGGAGAGATACAGACGGCCACCAATGCCAACCGAGAGGCAGTAGGGTTGTAGCGCCGCCGTGACGGCTGAACGCAGCGCCTGCGTATCTGGGTTCAGCGTAATCGTCAGGTTCTGCGGCACAATCTCCGCTGCCATCACGGTCACACTGCCTTGCACAGGCCGAGCCGCATCAATGGCGCTTTGAATCTGTGCCACTTGTGCGGAGGACAACACCGCTCCCCCCGACGCCGCCACAAAAATGCCGACCGTACCGGGGCCATACCATCCGGGCTGGACCCCCACATACGCTGCGCCCGCCGCGCGTGCCCAACGCTGATAATCCGCCGTATTGCCTGCACCCGGTGGGTTACGCACGGATGCGATAATCCGTGAGCGCCAGCTCTCCACGGCTTCAATTTCAGCACCGCCCGTAAAGCCACTTTGATCTGCTACAACAGCGGTAACCCCGAGGATTGGTGTCACAAACGTCAAAGAGGCATTAGGGGCCAAATTGCCAATTGTGCCAGCCGTCACACAGGTCACAGCAACAGAGACACTGCTCCCAGCGGCAATGGATACGCCCGCATTCACCGACCATTGTACCGTTCCATCGGCTGTCACGAGGCTCCCCGCCAAGACTAACGCGGCCTGAGATGCTGTTACGATGATCGTGCCCGTGGCCGCCGTTGCCCCAAGGCGAGGCGTGTCCCACATCGTCGCATGATCAGGAAGCAAACCGCTTCCCGGCGTAACCGTAGCGGTCGTCGGCATCAGCTCAAGCAACTGATCTCGCAAAAAGAGATACACCTCATAATCACTGAGACCGGACAGCACAGCCAACGCATTTTCCAGCGTGGCCGGTGCCGTTGCATCGAGCGTGACAACTGTTCCGTCCGTTGCGACAAAACTCTGCGCCCCCAAAGCCGTCACAAAGCGCTGCGCCAATACTGATGGGGTTGGAATAGGCGCACTCATACGCGGGCCTCATAAGTCAGGGCCGTCGTGCCATCGACGGAGATGCGCGTCGTCAGGCTCCCCTGAGAACCCCATGCTGTCGTCGCATCTATCGTGACGCCATGATAATCCGCAATGTCGCTCACAGCGTCCAAAACGGCCGCGTTAACCGCTTGCCGTGTTTCTTCCGTGCGCTTCGCGCGTGCAAAGAGCCAGAGCCGCGACCCTAAACGTTGATCATCAGGCAGCAAGATGTCACCGACATAGCCGCGCCGATCAAATATACCGGGCGTTGCGCCGTTCAGCTGTGCGGGGGTGATATCTTCCGGTTCTGCGCGGCGATCCGTTGATAATGCCACCAGCAACGGACTGGCCATGGTCATATCCAACGCAATTCGACCCCGGCCATTGCCGGTAGGGATGATCTGAAGATCAGTCAGGCCCTGCGCATTGGGCGCGGCCGCAATTGTGGCGCGTGAAATCATGCACGCAACATGCCTCATGCGCACACGGCTATTCAGGGCCGCACTTACTACCCCGGATTATTGCGGTTGAGAGGTTTTCGCGCTGCCGCTTTGCACGCCACCATGCACGTGATTTTGCAGAGAGACTGATCCCGCCGTCACGTCTCCTTGCGCTTTTATTGGCCCAGTCACCGTCAGCCCTCCGGTAATCGCAACGCCATTGGCCGTAACATCGAGCACTGTTTGACCAGCAATCGCGACGAGCATTTCCTTGGCCGCATCCACGCGTATGAGCTGGCCAGCACTAAAATACAATCGCTGCCCTGCGCTGTCATACACCACAGTCTCCCCCTCACTCAAACCACCCATACGGGCGGCTGACGGGTTGGATGGCGGCAGCGCTACACTGTCCGAAGGGTCATTCCCCGTTTGCAACACATGCACGATCGCACCATCTAATGGCGCATAGCTCGACAGACCAAAGGGCTGCAACACCGGCACACGTGAACGCTGCTGCCCATAATGCAATTGCACATCGACACATTGCTCTGGGCCAGTGTCATCCACCGCTTCTACCACCCCGCGCAGTACGAGAGAACGCATCGCGTTTGAAAGTTCATGCCAGATCGTCATCGTCCAAATGCCCTGCCTGTGCTGGTCCGCCGCCCACCCGAACGGCTTGGAGCATCCGCATCGCCCGTTAAATCATACGCATCCGGCGGCACGACCGAGATCCGCGTTTCAAACCGAGAGCCCGTCGCCACCCATGTCACCGCCCCAATGAGCATATCGCCATCCAACTGATTATACGCGTCCTGCACACTCACGAGACTGTTGGGTTGCCACAAATCACCCGCTTTATTCAGAAGACCCGGTACGGTGTAAACGAACGCTGTGGCATGTGCCCGCGCCGTACGCATCCGCCAATCCGCTTGATCTTGAAGCGTCCATGGCGTTGCATCTGTACGCGGTTTACGCGCTTTGCGGCGACGATGATGGACCGCTGCCGAGCGATATGCGCCCTGCGCTGGTGCCGTTGTCGTTTGTCCCAAAGCCGTAGCGTCAAGTGACGGGTTCGCGCTGTTTTGTGCAGCAGCGGAGCCGCCACTTTGCGTTTTCGCCAGATGTACAACCGGGCGATAACGCCCCACGCCCGGATCAATGGCGTGCCCAAAGCGCGCAGAGGCTGCCAATTCCCCAGCACGGCGATGGCCCGTTGCTGGCTGAGACTGCGGTGTGCCACTGATATTAAGAGCCGCTTTAGACCCCCTTAAAACACTATTAAACTGCCCTTTGACCCATGTGTCCGAATGGCGCTGCATCAGCCGCGTTTGCATGGAGGACACATTCCCACCCGGCCAGATCAAACGGTCGGTTGCCCGTGTTGTCCCAGCTTTCGTCAGGACAATCCCACCAATGCCATCGGAAGTCACAAGAATACCGCGCTGACGTGATAGGCGCTCAACCGCTGCCAGCACCGTATCCTGCGGCTCTAATGCGACGAGCGTGAATGGCGCACCTGTTTCCACCTGCCGCTGCAAGGTCACACCATAGGGTTGAATGAGGCTACCCACGACGGTTTCCAGCATGATTTTACGGTATTCAGCAGGACCATTCGGATTGACGCTGCAATCCACAAGGTCCCCCGTCGTATCGCGCCCCGAAATAGTGACATGGAAACTATGTTCATCACCTGAGGTGTTCACGGCCTCCACAAAACCGCGCAACACCACCTGATTTTCAATCTCGATTTCAACCCGGTCATGAATACGGGCTGTCGGCTGAAAACCATCTGGGAAAGGAAAAGGCTCAGCAATATCCACACGAAAGGTCCCCGCGATATCAGCCAAATCACGCCCGACCTCGCATGACATCCAGTTGTGAATAGAGTGACCATTAATGCGCACAATCCACGGCCGCGCATGGCTGACAACGGTTTCTACTCCGGAGGACGTCACACCGCTCATAGGTCCAGCACCTCAATCGCAGCAGGCCCCAATATTCCGGGATGCGCCACCGCATTGCGCGTCACCACATCATCAAAGACAGTTTGCACATTTGCCTTTGTGTCGCCCGCCACGGCATAAGCCAGTGCCCAAGACGACACACAACTAGGAACATCAATGGCAAGCACAGCCGGTAGGCGGCCGACCTGCACCGTGGCATCCGCAATCAGTGCCACTTTGAGATCACGGGCTGCCTGCCACAATCCTGTTAACGCCTGAGCAGATCCAGAAGACGCGGTATTCTCAATCGTAATAATTAGTGCATCGAGCGCAGCAAGATAACGATCCCGAGCGGTCAACGCATCGTCACCGGACACGAACGTCAAGCCGACCCATGCCGACATAAGCTGAGAAACGATCAAGGCGCGGGCGGCAGCGCCTAATGTCAAAACCGAGGCAGCATTGGGGGAGATATCTGATAGTGTGCCTGATAACGCGCCTATCTGCTCCGCCGCCGTCAGGAGTAGGTCACCACATTGTGCCGCTGTAATCACCTGCGTGTCATCGCCCATGACCACATCGGCGGGCGCCACAATGGATTGCGCTGGGTCGGTAATCGCGTTGACAATCGCCACCGGCATCCCGGCCAAAACACCTGTCACAGCATTGGCATAACTCGTATCCGCATTCACTGCCGGGACGCTAACCCCCGCCGCTAGCGCCGCTCTAGGTACTGCAATTGCCGTTTGAATAGGCTGCGGTGCCGATCCTGTAATGCTGTCCCAAACACCACCAGACTGCGAGATAAAGGAGCGCACACTGCCTGCCAACGCCAACGGAATAGAGAGCGGCGCTAACACTCCCTGAACTGCCAACGTTGCTTCATCCACCAACGCATCCGCTTTTTCCAACAGGTTCGATACGGTGTCCGTAATCCGCTGGAGGAGATTGCCTGTGTTCGGCGCACCGGGATCACGCACGACCGACACACTAAAGGTGGCCATGCGCATATTATGGACATCAAACGCGACTTCACCGGGCTCAGTGATCCTCACCCGTAGGCGCCCCCACCATGGATGCACCAAGGTGGTCGATCCCGGCTTCTTCAGCGCCGCGACCATACGTTTGGCGCGGATCACATAATCATCACCGACGATTACGCCCGTCAGACGCATCGGGGTTTCAAGATTACCAAAATCTTGAAAAATCTGCTGATTAACCGCCAGATTGGGGAATAAGACCCGCACAACGCGCCGTCCAGCGGCCTCACGTGAGTTGATCATGTCAAAGGTCACGCCACCCAAAGCGGCTGTATTCAATAGCCCCGACAACGCACTGGATGCCACACCGCCCATACCCGGTATGGACGATAAAATGCTGGCCGATGATCCCAGACCAAAAGAGGAAAGTGCGCCCGACATGGTTATGGCCTTTGCGTCATGCGCCCTGCATTGGGCGTAATATGGACTGGAATAGGTGTATTGGGGCCAACCGAGGCTTGTAGGCCGGGAGCGAGCGAGACTTCCAACTTAATGGTTTGACCGTCACCAGACCCCGCAGGCTGACCAGAATGATGGTAATGCCGCCACAGTGCATAGCCGCCAGCACCAGCCGCTGTAAGGCCCGCACCCGCTAGAAGCACTGGCCATGACACGCCAGCCAATAACGCTCCGCCACCGACTTCTGCAGCCGTCAGCGCCGTGGCTTCGGTCGCCGCAAGCCCAGCACCTTCCGCAACAGCCGCTTCGCCTGCACCCGCTGCCACCGCCTCACCAGCACCCGCCGTGGCAGCGCGCCCGACGATGCGCCTTTTTAGGGATCTCATTACGCCCCAACCGGCTTTAACGGGGCCTGAAATGGCACCAACAGCCGCAATGCCTGCCGTCCCAGCCAAAGCTGCACCACCAAGACCCAGAGCTGTAGCGTTCACACCAGGTAAATGTTTGTCCGTCCACTCCATCGCTGCAGCTAGGTGCTGAAATCCGTACGTCACACCCCGCAAAATGGGCAAAAACCCTGTCCCGACTTCTTGCATGAGTTCGTGCCAGGACTCATCGAATGCTTTCATAGCAATCAGCTGGGTATTACGCCCGGTATCATAATCTTCATTGATTACGCTCTGATTGGCTCCAGCCGTACGGCGATGAATCTCTTCATATTGATCCATATGCATCAATATGGCCTGCACGAACCCACGATCCTGCTCATTATTAAACAATGTCCCCAGCGCCCGACGATCTTCCCCACGATGAGTGATCCTATCAACTGCCTGCAAAACAGCGAGCATCGGATCTCGTCCCGAACGGCGAGCACGATCTTCGATCCCAAAAAGATCAACACCGTATTTCTCAAACCGATGTGCCGTGTGTGGACTTGTAATGGCCTGAATAAATGCCCGCGTATCGGTGGTCGCTTCACCTTCCGTACCCGTAGACTTCCTTACAACAGCCAATGCGGCAGCAAGGTCATCCACACCCGTTCGACCAGTGACGCCCAAGGCCCCCGCAGCAGCAGCAACTTGTGGCAAGAGAGGCGCTAGTTTTTCAAATGGTAGAGCAGCAGATTTGCCCGCCAAGGCTACGGATGCCAAAGCTCCTGGCAAGTTCGCATCCGTGATGTGCATGTTTTCTTGTAGCGCAAATGTAGATCGTGCCACTGCATCCGGGTTTGCATTATAAGCCGTAGAAATGCGGGCTACTGTTGGCAAAACAGCATTCAAGCGTATGCGATTATAACCTTCACTTGAGAAGAAACCAGCGGCCTCAGCAAGCTCATCACCGCTCTGTCCCGTCTCCCGAGCAAGTTGGTGGATCTGGCGCTTAAAGTCTGCAGCAAAGCGGTCATTCTCCGAACCATGCAGGTTTAGACCGATGCCAATATGCCGGATTGTATTATCAAAATCTGCAGACTCCCGCACAGGCTCCTCAAGCCCAAAGCCTGCAGCAAATGCACCAAAACCCTTATTAATCCCACGCTCACTCTCTTCGTGGAAATGGCGTAAAGACCCCATAACCCCATGATTGCTTCCACTGGAAAAGCCACCACCAGCGGGACGACTAACAGAATCATGTGCACGATTAGCGGCTTCAGTAACGGCATTCAGTCCTTCTACGGCTGAACTCGTGCCCGCGCGCGTCCGCTCCATGGCCGTATTCAAGGATGTAGCGCCCTCAGCAGCACGTCCTAATGCGTTCCCAGCGCTCCCAGCACTCGCAGCGGTCTCACCCAATCCTTCACTTAAGCTGTGTGCTGTTGCCGTTGTTCGCTCTAGCGCTTCACTCAGCGTATTCGTTTCTTCAACACAGCGCGGGACCGGCTCCCATGCCTCATCAAAACCACGGTTCTGACCGATGCGCTCCAGTGCAGAGCTCAACTTGGTCACAAGCGCATCAATGCGCTCAATCGGGCCGGAGAGCTTGTCTTCTAACGTCAGTTCAAATTGTGCCGTCAGATTAGACACTTAACTCTCCGGTTCGCTTGAGATGGCTTCTTGATGAAATTCGTTGGCAGATATTTCCCAAAATGCTAATTCATGGGGGCAAAGCGCTCGCAAATCTGCACGCCCGAAATGTAATATCTGCGCAAGCCCGGCTATGCGTCCTCGCCAGTCTCCGGGCCATCGTTCGTAAAAAGATCGACAATTTTTGTCGCCTTCATATAGTCCCGTACGGACAGGGCACGTAAAATACGCTCACCAGCAGGTCCGGTATGACCTGTAGAGGCCGCCACCAAATAGAGCGTGCGTTCTGAGCCATTTTTCCGGCTTCCACTATCAATCAAATCTCCTGCCGTCAGGTCATTGAATGTCAGTTCCTGCACGTCGACTTGATTAGGGCCACTCTCATTGCGTCCCGCCAAAGTCACAGCTTTACTCAAAGTCAACAAAACAGAGCCATCAGCATTTTCAACGGCACCCTTTGGAAGGGATTTTTGATCAACCATCATGAAATCTCCTGATAAGTATTAAAGGACCAGTTCACGGACGCAGCGCCGCTGTCTTGGACTTCCGGGAAGGTCATCACGTAAGCATCGGGGATCGTCCACGTTTGGCCTGTATCCGCCTGCAACTGCAGTTCGCCCTCTCCCAAAGAGGGGTCAAAATCCGCAATCGCCATATCGGACGTAATCTGGATCGTGGCCTGCGCGGTGCCTACATTGTAGCTTTGAGAACGCAGCGCACGGCCAGCGACCATAACGTTCGCGTTTTGCAGTCCGGGCGGCTTAAAACGCACACCTTTTTGCACGTCATATTTTTTACCGCGCCACCACAGGCGGATAATACCAATCGTTGTTGCCATGGCTTTACACCTGCATCTGAAGAACGTTAGCCAGCACGATCAATGAGCCCATCGGCTTGATCGGCAGGTAAGAATTCACGCGGGAGCGATCACGCGGATCACGCACGAAGGAGGCGGTCGTCACCATCGTGCCGACATCGTCAATCCACCCCATATTTTCATAGAGCTTACATTGCGCAGCCCATGACCCCAGCAGCGTCCGGCACGTCACAACGCCAGACAGGTTCGACATGGTCGACCCGTCATCAGCCAGTTTTGCGTTATAATATGTGGCCTCAACATAGGCGTTCCACTCATACCGCACGCGCGCGCCAATGGCTGGCAGCATGACATCCCAAATGCCGCTGGCCTGCTGTGTCCCTGGGTCCGTCACGCGCGTGGTCACGACACGCTCAAAACTCACTGTTCCATCGCGCGCAACCGTTAAGGTCGTACAGCCATTTGTGAGCAGCGCCTGACGTTGTGTCCGGCTGTATTGATTGAGCGGTGACGGCCCCAAACCCGCGAGCGTGTTCAGTGGCAAACCACGCAACTGTCGCGCAGGATCAGCATTGAGCGAGGCCGCCCCTTGTGCTGCAGCCGCAGCCGCAAGCTGCCACGGGCTCCAACTCGGTGACGTCGCACTGAGCAAGACAAGCTCTTGTGCCGTGTTAAACTGAGACTGCAACTGCAAGACAGCACCTTGTGTCCCGCTCACAGCCACCCAGACACGCGCGTCTTGTGCGACCATAGCGCCGCAACGACGCCGTGCTTCGAGGACCGCAGACTGAATATTCGCCTGATCATTCAACAACAGTACAATATCCGTGTACCATGTGTTGCCTAAAGCCTGCAGCGCAGGCGTAATATCCGGCGCGCCCACACCACTTGCGAAACCACTGGCCATAACTGTGAGATTTGGCACTTGATCTCCGGCCGCAGCAGAAATCGTCAACCCAGTTTGATTACCCGCAGTGCCCCAATCCATCATCGTTAATTGGACAGCTACCCCATTATTAATAAGTTCAGCGGTAACACCTACTTGTGTTGTCAATTGAGACGCTTGTACGGCTGACAATAACGACGCAGCCAATTGGGCTGCCGTCGCACCCGCAGAAACCGTAAATGCAACACGATATCCGCTCACTATGATAGCGGCAGTACCTGAAGCGCTCGGCGTTCCACTAAACGTAATCTGCGCAGTCGGTAGGACCATCCCGGCGATTGGAGAAACACCAACGGCGTCTACCGGCACATCAGGCCGCTCGGTCACAAAAGAGGTGATGGCCTGTGTCATCATTGTTCCTGCCCCAAATAATGGAGCAGGGTTAGCTACGTTTTCATACACAACATTAGGGGCTGCGGCACCATTAGAACGCTGTCCAATGATCACGGCCCGCAAGGGCATGTCTGACAATGATCCCGCAGCCGGGACGGACTGGACTTCGGTATAAGACCCAGGAACAGCCCATTCGCCCGGGATCTGCTCAAACACGGGCTGTACAGAATTATTCGTGCTCATGGACTGGCTCCTCATGGCCACTAGCTGCCTGCACCACAGACGTGTCCTCGCTGACCAGATCACCTTCTCGAAGCATCCGCGCCCAATAGGGATCTGCCGGGTTAACCTGAAATTTTTCAGGTACAGGCGCACCATCAGGCGCCACCACACGTCGCCCAGAGGCTGCGCTGACCGTTTTCATCTCCGTCACGTGTTTTCTCCTCGCGCTACTGGCGTGATCGT
>NZ_CAMKWA010000028.1 GCF_946476835.1 uncultured Neokomagataea sp. | reverse complement strand
ATAACCTGAAGGCCGTAGGTTCAAATCCTACCCCCGCAACCAATTCATATAAATCATGCAAATAAGTAATCATGTGCACGCACTAAGCATGCTAATGAATTGCAAGCCATTTTGCGCATAACATGACCGCGGCGAACTTTTACCGTAATTTCACTCACGCCCAATAAACCCGCTATTTGTTTGTTCAATAA
The DNA here is from genome assembly GCF_946476835.1 of uncultured Neokomagataea sp. GTDB lineage: Bacteria > Pseudomonadota > Alphaproteobacteria > Acetobacterales > Acetobacteraceae > Gluconobacter. The sequence continues at coordinate 20,103 of NZ_CAMKWA010000028.1, read as the reverse complement.
GCCACGAACAACAAGGCGAAAAACCTCGCGCTCCCCAACGTTCAAGCTCTCATAACGTTCTTGTAAAACACAGCGCTCTTGGTAACGCTCACGCTCTGCTTTGTGCCACTCGAGCGCCGAGTGAAGACTATCCAGTAAAACTTGATCCGAAAATGGCTTGGTTAAAAAATCAACGGCACCATTCTTGAGTGCACGGACAGACATAGGAATGTCTCCATGTGCCGTAATGAAAAGAATGGGAATGGAAATCTTCATCGCATTCAGCGTATTTTGAAGCTCAAGTCCACTTTGTCCTGGCATGCGAACGTCTAAAATCAAGCAGGAGGGGCAGTCGAGACGCGGCGATGATAAAAAATCATCCGCCGATGTGTACAAAACACTCTTAATACCAACGGATTCTAACAAATCCGATAACGCTTCACGCACCGAAACATCATCATCAACAATATAAACAATACTCTGCGGCAGGTTAGACATTACTGAACTCTTGAAAAAAGGGGCAGAAGAAAGCGGAAAGTTGTTCCATTCGTTTCAGAACAAAAAGCATGAATGTGTCCACCATGCGCTTCAATAATGGAACGACAAATTGCGAGCCCTAATCCAGTTCCAGCTTCACGCGTTGTATGAAACGGTTCAAAGATATGGTTGAGGGCATCTTCAGGAATGCCTATGCCATTATCCGATACGTTGAGCGCGACGAAGTGTTTTTCTGCAGGCTCTATCGTAATAACAATATGCCCATTTAAACGATTAGTTGCTTTAATGGCAGCAATGGCATTGATGATAAGGTTAATGAAGACTTGTTGTATCTGAACTTCATCAGCTGAGATGAAAGCGCCTTCGTATCTATTGTCTATGGATACCGTGATACGATTTCTGAGCAAATCTGTATGGGTAATGTCGATAATATTTTGAATGAGTGATGTTGGGTGAATAATCTGAAATTCTGGTGTTGAGCGTCGTGACATTTGACGAATGCGCTCAATGATATCAGCAGTGCGCGTCGCATCGGCTGTAATGCGGTTAAGTGCTGAACGAGTGCGTTCAATATTAGGTGGTGTTGTAGAAAGCCAGTTCAAAGCAGCACTTGTACTCGATGCGATTCCGGTTAGAGGTTGTTTGATTTCATGGGCGATTGACGTGCTTAATTCTCCCAGGGTGTTCACGCGTGCGAGGTGAATAAGTTGTAAGCGTGCTTCATGTTCTGCCGCTATGGCTTTGAGCATGCGGGTGGCCATTAATGTTGTAGCGAAAATAGCAGTGATGCTCAGGGCCGTATTGATAATGCCTGAATGTAAATTTCCATGAGGCGTGATGCTCAGACTGATAACGGTCATGGCGGCGCAAAGACCGGCAATGTGCCATAAGTGACGTGATGATAAAAATTGAGCACCAAGCAAAACGACACTGACGTATAAAACGGCCGTTGCGATTTCAAAATTGGTAAAGCTGTCAGCAAGAAAGATGAGGATTGAGAGCACAACGATGAGGCATCCCCGTGTCACGGTTGTGGAGCGTCTTTGCACCTGTGGAGCCTTACGCTGCGTATGAGTATGTCGCGGCAGGTGCAAAGACATGATCTTTCAGGAGTAGGGATTAAAAACGAGTACCAATGGTAAAGAGTGCTTGGCGTGGTGCTGCGCGTTGCATTGTCTGATAGTCGCCAGAGAATGGGAAGCCATCGACACCAAGAGTACCGATCATTTTCCGGTTTAAGACATTATAGACATCAAATCGAAAGGAAAGCGCGGGGACGGAGCCGTGGCGCAATGTTTCGTAGGAGATGTATGCGCTAGTATTCCAATAATTGAAGCCCATCACGTCGTTTGTATATGAAAAAGGCTGCTCTAAGTACACGGTGCTCGTAGCACCGGCTTGGAGACGGTTATAGTGGAATGTAGCGCCACTAATGAGAGAAATTCCAGGGTATCCAGGCTGTGCTTTTCCTTTGATTGGGAAAACTGTTCCCTCGACATTGAGGTCGGCATCATAAGAAAAACGGCTTACGGAGAGACTTTGGCTCAGGGTGATAAAACGGCCAATTGGCAGGCTGATCGAAGCATCACTCCCGACAATATGTGAGCGAGAGACCGCACCAACCGTATTTTCGGGATCATGTAGGCTACCGACAGATGCTGAAAGAAGACGGTCAAAAATGAGGCTGTAATAAGCATCTAAAGCGAGCATGAAACGGCCTGCGCGGTGGTGCCCACCGACGGTTACGGTCACATCACGCTCGGGTTTAATTCCCTGTGTCGCGGCGTTATATGTGGCTTGATCTGATGCTGTCCATGGAGAGGCGGAGTAACCAATATTCCCACGTGGGGAGACGCGGAAGCCGCTTTCCGTTTCAGATGCATCAAGGAAAACATCATTATTCGTATCAGGCCGCCAAAAGACTGAGAGATGCGGCAAGAACCAGTTACGAGCCCGGAGTTTGCCTTGTGGGGCATCATCGGCACCGATGCCTCCACCATAGGTCATGAAATTAACGGCTTTCATACCAAAGCCAATTGTGAGTGTTGGTAAGACCCGCCAATCATCATGTAAGAAAATTTGCTGGGATGACGTTGTCCAGCGAGAAAAATTCGCCGTTTGAAATGTTGGGCCGTACACTGTGTAGGGGCCAACAGTTTTAAGTGGCTGTCCTTGTCCGAGGGCAGGCTCATTGTACCAAGAGGTTCCGGCACTTGAATTTGCCATTTCCTGCCACAGTCCAGCAGAGAGAGTATGTTGGCCAATATGGTAGTCGAGCTCTGCCGTGCCACCAAAGCGCCGTGTTTGAGGGTGCCAGACTTGTTCGGAAAAGGGAGCACCTGTGAGTGAGGGTGTGGTTGGGTCTGCGAGGGACGCGTGGGTGTCGCTGCTGGCGCCGTAAAATGTGACGGTGCCGCTCAGAGCATCGGTTGCTTGGAAATGATGCTGGAGAGAACCGATTAAATCTTGAGTGGTTTGCCCGCTATCATATGGAACGAGGTTGGCCATTTCGCCACAATTATAGGCTCCACAATTTGCATTGGCATTCTCAGGAAGAGCCATGCGGTAAGCGGCGGCATAGTTGGGGTACATATAATCAGCACGCCAGCCGAGGTTTTTGAGCATACCGAAGGATTGGTCATTATAGCCCCAGATCTGTGCGGACGATGCGGAGAAGAATGCCGTTATATTGCCCCAGCCGAGGTCTTGCGTGGCTTTGATATTGCCGCGCATCATGTTTTGAGAGCCGCCGCCTTCATATTTGTCTTTAGAAATGCGTTGAAAGCCCATCAGAATAGCGGGGCCATGCTCACCCAGTTGGCCCGTATTGGCCGTTGCGGTGGTCACAAAGGTTTGGTTACTGCCGTAGGATTGGTGGATGGAAGCATTTGCCTTATCGGTGGGGTTGCTGAGCATATAACGGAGCTCTCCGCCATTATTGCTACTGGAGAATGTGCTCTCTCGGGATGTGCCGGGAGAGACGTAAATGGAGCCGATATTATCGGGGACCCCAATATTCAAAACAGTTGTACCGGTAAGGGTGCCAAACCCTGTGTCATTCAGAGGGATGTTTTCGAAGGTGATACCTAGTTCATTCATGTGGAAGCCCCGCATGAAGAGGCTCGCATCAGATTCATCAAGCCCATAAGAATCTGAGGATGTGTACGAAACGCCCGGAGTGTTGGACAGTAAGGCGAGTGGGTTGGAGCCGGTGAGGACGTTCTTCCAATTGGCGGATGTTAATAAGGTGCCATTGGCCCGGGTAGGGCGATTGGTCGTGCGTTTGACCACGATGCTTTCTGGCGTGGAGGTGGCATCGTGGTGTTTGGCGCTGTGGCTCTCTTTATGTGCTGCCAATGCCTGTTGGGTTATGGCTGGTGCTGAGAGCACAAGAGATGCTGCGATGTGTGTGTAGAGACATTTTCGAAAAGAGAGAGGCTTCCATGCACTCGAAAGGGCAGAGCCAGCATTATGGCTGATGGAATGTGCGGTGTGTAAATGAGATAAGCATGTGGTGGTCTCCTCTTGGGGAGGGAAACACCACATCTCATGATATTCGATCAATCATGCATAAGTATAAGCACATATACTTTGGTATATGTGCTTATGTGTGGTCGATTTATTCGAAGATATCTTTCAACGTTTTGGTCATAACGTCAAAATCGAGCGTCTTACCGAGCCAAATTTCAACACCAATTTGCCCTTGATTGACTAGCATGCCGAGGCCATCCAGCGTTGTGCAGCCTTTCTTATCGGCTGCACGCAGGAGGTGGGTTTTTGGAGGGTTAGGAATAACGTCTGCGACGATCAGTTCTTTGCGCAGGCTATCCAGGTTAAGGGGAGGCAGGGCATCTGCATCGCCTAGGCCAATAGGGGTGGCATTAATGGCGATATCGATGTCATTACCGATTGTATAATCGCCCTCCCATTTGCCGGCCGTCGCTTTACAATCTGTGTTGTCGTTAACGATTTTAGCGATTGTTTCGGCTTTTTTCGGGTCACGATTGATGATGGTGAGTGTTTTTGCACCAGCGAGCGCTGTTTCTACCGCGATCGCACGGGCCGCACCACCTGCGCCCAGCAGGAGAAGGTTTTTCCCTTTTGGGTCAGTGACGGTTTTGAGGGATGCAAGAAAGCCTTTACCATCTGTATTATGGCCGGTCAGGCGGCCATCTTTGATGGATGTGCAATTCACGGCACCAATGATGCGGGCAGATTCCGCCACCTCATCCAAATGCTCTAAAATGGCAACCTTGTGCGGGATGGAGCAGTTAAAGCCAGCCCACCCCATAGCGACGGCACCTTTAATGGCGTCTTTGAGGTTTTCTGCAGGAACATCGCAGTTGATATAACGTGCGTTGAGGCTAGCCTTTTTATATCCGGCTTCAATCATTGCAACGGTGGGGTTGTCGCCGCAGGGGGTAGAGAAAGAGCCTGTAAGGATGCTCAGAAAATCTTGATCACTCATGTGAACGACGTCCTTTAGGTTGCGTATTGAAGAGGGTTTACTGAAGGTTAGAACCCCACAGTAAACTGCCCGCCCAGTACGAGTGCGTTTTTGAAACGCGTCGTCGCGCCGGGATGTTCCAAATATTGTACGTCAGCCTGAAGCGCAGCAGCTTTGTGAATATGGATGCTGTAGAATGCTTCGTAGCTATTTTCCCAGTTTTGAACGCCCCATACTTGCCCCCATTGGTTTGAGAGGAAAGCGCGGTTCAGAGCGAGGGATGATTCTTGCTGTAGGGTCACGCTTCGGCTCATCTGCATATGCTGCATCATGATGCCCACCTGATCACCGGGGCGGTGCCAAGGGGTACCACTTTCAATGAGTGCGAGCCATTCATGGTCACGCATAGCGGTGATGGCGCCAGATGAGTAACCAACACCTCCGATGACAATGAGGCCGTTCGCGATGCCGGGTCCATTACGCACGAGCATTTGGTCAAACATGAACCAAGCGGTTTTCATACCGGCTAGTTGGCGTGGCGCGAGGCCCGAGGCTTGATAAGAGCCGCCGTAACGATCTTCAAAGAGCGCAGGGTAGGTTGAGTTATCGTACCATGCGCCGATTTTATAGTTACCGCGCAGCTTATCAGGGCCAAATTCGGGCATCCAACCGATTTCAACTTGCGAGGTGACGTGGTTTAAGCCCATCCCATCTTGCAGCATGGCCCAGCCTGAAATGCCGCCATTGTAGCTGTGGGGAGAAACGGCAAAAACGCCGCCTTCAATATAAGTTTGCTCTGTGGGGCGTACGCGAAGTACTCCACCGAGGTTACCTGATGGCCAGTCACGGCCGCCCGGGTTGTATTTTCCAGGGGCAAAGTTACTACAGACGGAGACGTTCATGAAAGAACAGGCAAGGTAATCATACGCGAAGAAGCTGCCTGTTGGGATATCACCCAGAGAGAGAATAATACGGTCGTTGAGAAAAGCTTTATCGGCGTAGAGTTCAACAAGGTGAGCGATGACGTTACCGCGTGCGCCGTAAATTTGTTCAGGGTTTGTGACGGAATCACCCAATGTGTGGCTGAAGCTTTGGCCGTTACCATTCACGACGAGCAAATGTGTCCAAAACCCTGGGATGCCGGCCAGTTGCTGCCAGTCAATATCGACTTCACCGGCGACTTGCCCTGAGGGTACAGCTGATCGTGTACGGCCGCCTGTCACATTGCCCATAAACTCTTGGTTAAAGGTGAGGCTGGTGAAAATACCGTGTTTGGTCATCCAGCTTTGTGCGCCGCCCCAATCCCCAAAAAGATGTGGATTGCCGTATAGGCTTGGGATGAGTGGACCGACATTATAGGTGCCAGACCCGTCCATTGCAAAGGCGCGCGCTTTGTAGAAGGAGGGGGTGTAGAGGTTGTGTGCAGTCTCTGTCTGCGCGTGTGCTGTGGAGGGCAACGCGTAAGCACAGCCAAGGGCCATCATAGAAATGATGGCCGTAGAATAACGTCTATGTTGAAGGTGTTTGATCATTCGTGTGCCTGTAGGGGCTTGGTTTTGAGGGCTTCTTGTACTGCCGCTTGTGCCAGGCGGGCATCGGTTTCACCTTCGCCGCCGCTTAGGCCGAGGGCACCAATGATCCGGCCATTGACCGTGATGGGATAACCACCACCAGCCGGGAGAGCGTTCGGTAGTGTAGCGATCATGAAATTCCCTTTATTCAGGGCGTGTTCCATGTCCACCGTGGGGCGGGAGAAGGAGAGCGCTGTTTTCGCCTTGCGAATAGCAAGCTCGGTGCTGCCGAGCTGTGTGCCATCCATACGTTGGAAAGCGACGAGGTTTCCGCCTTCATCGACAATGGCGATGGCAACGCGCGCATGATCGTTCGTGGCGGCGGTACGTGCTTGGTCAATGAATTGAAGAGCAATACGAAGGTTCACGGCAGGCTCCTGTGCCATGGCCATTGGGCTGAGCATAAGAGCGCCAGCGAGACCAAGGGCTGCGGTTAGGTTGCGGGTGAAAGAAAGCTTCATCGTCATTATCCGTTCTTGTGATCTGCGAGGATGGCGTCACCTGCGCGGAGGGAAAGTGCTGCCATAGTCAAAGTAGAGTTCACGGTGCCAGAAGCCGCCATCGCAGCGCCTGTAGCGAGGAACAGATTGGCATGATCATGTGTGCGGAGCCATGAATCAACGACGGAATCGCGCGGATCATGGCCCATGATTGTGCCGCCAGTGATGTGGTTGTTTGGTGTAAAATACGGTGCGATTTCGATTTCCGTACCGCCCATTGCTTTGGCGATGTCGAGCAGGCGTTGGCGTGAAATCGCTGCTGATTTGCGGACGTATTCACCCACATCATAGGTGACTTCTGGGTGTGGGATGCCTAGGGCGTCGCGGTGGTCTTTGGACAGGACTAGGCGGTTTTCTGGGTTCGGAAGAACTTCGTGGTTTGCGTAAAGATCTACGCCATGGGCGGTACGGCGGCGGATTTCTTCATCCAGCTTTTTGCCCACTAGTCCCATGGAGAGCGCTTTCATGCCAGCGCGTGAGTTCTGAGCTGTGTTGTTATAGCCAATTTGTGTTGCGGCATATTCGGAGCGGAAATCACCGTCACGAAAGTTCGTGATGGAGCTCATTTGTACGGATCCACCACCCGCCCAGATAGGCTCGGCAGCTTGCAGGCTCATGCCTAAGCCGGGGTGGTCCATCATGTTCCGGCCAACTTGGTCTGATGAGTTGGCGATGCCATTCGGGTTGCGGCTATTGGCGGCCAGAAGGAGAAGTTTGGGGGTTTCGATACCATTGGCCGCGATGACAAATGTCTTAGCCGTCACGCGGTAGGAGTTTTTGTTCGGGTCATAGAACCGCAGTGCCGTAATTTTGTTCGAGGCATCCGTTTCAAAAGCATAGACAACGGAGTTTGGGATAATCCGCGCACCATGTTTCTCTGCCTTCATTGCCGCATAGACGCCGTTATACATGGCTCCGATGGGGCAGATCGGCATGCAGTTATTATTGCCACAGCATTGTGGGCGGCCATCATAGGGGCGGCTGTTACGCCCTTGCGGCACGGGGGTGTTGTCAAACCCAAGTTTCTTGACGATTTCCGTGAAGGTACGGTCGCCATAGCCATAAGGCATAGAGGTCATGGGCCACGGCTGTTGACGTGGTGCGGAGGGAACGATGGTTTGATCGTTCGGTCCCATGACGCCCATTTCACACTCAGCGGCGTAGTAGTAGGGCTCTAAATCGTCATAGCTTAGGGCGTAGTCACGACCGACACCGAATTGGCTGTGTAGGCGGAAGTCATTGGGGAGGTAGCGCCAGCTTGAGGCTGCCCAGTGCCATGTCGTTCCGCCAACGCCTTTGATGATACCTTGCTTATAGGCCGTACGGTCTGGACCTTTGACGATCAGGTATCCGTTGTCAGGGAAGAAGTTGGTGTGTGGTGCCCATGGTACGCTTGGATATGGTGTTGCGTAATCATACTGGGACTTATTGTCAGGCGGCATGGCGCGCCAGTTTTCAACGATTTGGTCACGGTCACGGCGTGGGCCTGCATCAAGCAGCAATACAGAGAGGCCGTTACGAGCAAGTTTATGGGCCAACATGGAGCCGCAAATACCTGCACCAGCGATGACGACGTCTGCGGAAAGGTTTTGTTCAGTCATGGTCGTTGTTCCTTAAGTTCCGTTCAGACGCAGCGACGGCGCAGGAGGGCGCGCAGGGCAAAGATAATAATGATCAAACCAATTAACCCAGCGGCTGCGAGGCTGAGCATGACTTTTGGGTTTGCAAGCTGTGCGACCAGAACGGGTTTGCCACCTGAGCGGATCTGACGGACGAATTCTGGGGAGACGGTTGCTTGTGTGTTGCCAAAATGGCTGAGGACATAATCGGCAATGTCCGCCACTTGTGCATCCGTCAGAGGCTGGACGAGCGAATTATCGCCGAAGGCCGGCATAAGCACTTCATGGCCATCAACTGTACGCTCAACACCGAAGAGAATGCTGGCGACGAGGTCATTGGGGTTGAGTTGGCCGGTTGTTGTGTTGCCAACGAGGGACGGATATTGCCCGTCTGGAGTGCCGCGGCCATTGGTTTGGTGGCAACTGGCACAGGTGGATTCATACAGCGCGGCACCATCGGTAATGCCGGCGAGTGTGCTGGTATTACGCCGAGCATCGGCTGATGTAATGTCGTATCCTGATGGGCGGCCGCCATGGCTGAAGTTTGCCGTAGTGACGCCATTTTCATGGATGGGCGGGACCGAGCGAAGATAGGTGATAATTGCTGATATGTCGCTATCAGGTAGGTGCTGTAAGCTGTGCTCAACGGCTTCAGCCATAGGGCCAGCAGCACGAGCATGGGCGGTTTTGCCCGTTTTGAGGTAAGTGAAGAGGTCTTCATCAGACCAGCCACCAATGCCGCTAATGGGGTCGCTCGTGATGTTAGGTGCGCGCCATGGCCCAATATCAGCACCGGCGAGATACTGAGATTGTGTGGGGACGAGCAGCATGTTGCGGGGTGTATGACATTCACCGCAATGAGCGAGTTGATCCACGAGGTAGCGGCCGCGGTTCCAGTCATCGCTGCGGGAGTGGTTAAACACATAGGGTTTGTCGCTGATGCTGGCGACGAGTTTCCAAAGGCTTAGAGACGCGCGAATATTGAAGGGGAAAGGCAGCTGTGTTTTGGGTGCGGGAGCATCAACAGCCGGCACTTCCGTCATGATGTAGGAATAGAGAGATTTGATGTCTGCGTCTGTAAGTTGGCTGTACGCATCATAGGGCATCGCTGGGTACACATTGGCACCATCAGGGCGTACGCCGTGACGCATCAGCGTCGTGAATTGTTCTAGTGTATAGTTCCCAATGCCGTATTTTTTCGATGGGGTGATATTCGTGGAGTAAATATTCCCCATTGGTGAGGCGATGGCATAGCCGCCGGCAAGGAATTTTCCATCTTGGCCACTTGTGTGACACGCTGCGCAGTCTGCTGCGATGGCGAGATAATGGCCGCGACTAATAGACGGATGTTTGGCTGATTCGGGTACCGGGGCTGCAGGTTGTGCTTGTGCAACGGCAGTGGAGGCAAGCAAGGCTGCGCAGAATGCTGCGGGAGCGATGGAGCGGAGTGAGAAAGAGAACATGCTGGGTGAGCCCTTGCTTAAAATTTCGGCATAATGTCGACGGGGTTGGGCTCGGCCAGCCAGTAATTGGGGCCGTTATGCGCATAGGTTGGGATCACCACATTATCCCGTGACGTTTGGTACATGAGGGCGCTACCAAACGCGTAAACTTTGGCGTTGGTGCCACTTTCCAAAACGCCTGCGTACCAGCCTTTGATGATTTGCAGGACGAGTGGACGTAGGGGATCATTTGTTAATTGTGCATCGAAGGTTTCGATGTCTGGCGCATGGCTTTGTGCGATGCGGTTGTTCAGCGTGGTGATGTCTTGCTGTACGTGAGGGTGAAGTGCCTTCAGACCACTTAAGAGTGCCGTGCCTGTTGCGAGGTTGAGATTGCTATGCCCTGTGACAAAGCGCGACAATGTCATGAATGCGTCAACGCCTGTTTGGTCTGTTGTTACCAATTCTTGTGCAAAAGAGGTGTTGGCGGCCCACCCATAGGCAGTGATCAAGGCTGCGCCAGACGCGAGAGCCAGGCGCCGCCGTGTAAGTGTTAGTGAGGTATCAAGAGGTGCTGGGCCAGACATGACGGCATTCCTTGTAATAAGGCGTCGTTTACAGAAGCATCACGTCGCGTAGCAAGGAGCGTTGTTGAGCGATGCAGGTTTTATGACCGAGTAAATTTCATTTATTTTTACTGATGAAAAATAAAAACAATGTGATTAGGTATTTGTTTTCAAAAAATGTGTTTAATTTTATTTTATATTTGGAAATATTAATTATTATCTGTAGTTGTTTTTATTAATTACTATTCTCAACAAAATCCATGTCGTTTTTATGAAAAAAAATTCAAAACATGAAATAAAATATTAATGTGACGTTTTATTTATAATTACTTATAAAGTTAATACAAATTGCCGTTGATTGTAAGCATTCGTAAATATACCAATCCCACCTTGTTATAAAATCGTATTATGTTCGCATAATACTTTAAAATTATGTAGTGTTTTTGGCGGTGGGGTCCTTATGGTTCGGTGTACTGCGCGTAATTTTTCATGGAAAATATGGTCATGTTCTTTGCTGTTGGTGACAGCTTGTGCTGTGTCGGGCGGTGCGATGGCGCAAACTGCCCCGCAAGAGGGGCATGTTAAGAAGCATGTAGCAGCACATTTAAAGCATCATACGGCTCTATCATCAGGGAATGTCCGTGCGATTGCTCCTGCCCCTGCTGTTGCGCATACGGTTCCGGGTCAAACGGTACCTGTCATGGTGCATCCGTCGGTGAAACCGGTGGATACTGAAATTGAACAGATTCAGGTTCACGCGCAGCGCCAAGCGAGTGGTGCTGCGGCGCTTGATGAGCAACGCCATAGTGTTGGTGTTTCAACGGTCATGTCGCGTCAGCAGATTGAGCAGGCTCCGCAAACCAATTTATCTGATATTTTGACGCGTATGCCGGGGATCTCGGCGTATAGTAATATGAGTGGTGGTCAGGCTGCGACGGGTGAGGCGCAGTACATGAGCATTCGTGGTTTGGATTCCAGTTATAACGCTTACACGTTGAATGGTGAGCGTGTCGCGGCATCGGACCCCGCAACGCGTGCGGTATCCTTTGATATGTTAGCACCGTACGGCATTACATCTGTTAAGGTTTCGAAGAGCACCTCAGCAGATATGGATGGTGATGCGATTGGTGGTGCGATTGATATTCGTACACCAACGGCTTTTGATTTTACGGGCTCATTGAACCGGATCTCTTTGCAGGGTCAAATTAATGACCGTGCTGCTCAGATTGGCGTGCCGTTTGGTGGTGGTACTGGTCAGGTCGAGTTGGCGCGTCGCTTCGGTCATGATGGACGTTTTGGCGTGTATATGACGGGCTATTATTCGGACAAAAGTGTCGCGGCGACTGCTGTTGCACCGAATAAAAGCCTGAAGGCAACTGCGCTGGGGGAGAATGGCCTGCCGCTGACGCAAGTTTCTGCCGTGTCCACCTCGCAGATGAAGTATGATGTTTATACTAGCCGTCTGCGCCGTTACGGTGGTTCTTTGTCTTTGAATTACGCTGGCGATCATCAGGATTTTTACGCGTTAGGCACGTATGGTGCGTATAATACGAAGCAAGAAGATAATCAGGTTTCGTTGCGGGGTAATACCGGTCTTTATGGTGCTGATGGGCAATATCAAAGCCCGACAGCAACGCGTGGACAGTATTTTGAAACCAATGATTCCAATCAGATGATGACCACACAAAAAATTGGTGGTGAGACGCGGTTGGATCGTTGGACGATCGATTATGATTTGTTCAATAGTTACAGCGTTTTGGCGAGCCCAGATCAGGTGGAAGGCAGCATGTATGGGCCTTTCTATGCGACGGGTCCTTTCAAGTTTAATGTGTCCAACACGACGCTGCCGCGTGTGTCCGGGCCGGCTACGGGTGTGTCTCAGCTTCTCAATCAAGATATTGATAAGTTTTATAAGACGCAGGGTCGTGATGCGCAGAGCATTGCAGATATGTATGGCGTCCATGCAGACGCAAATTATCGTTTTAAAAGTGATATCCTGAAGTCTATCGCGTTCGGGGTGAAGGTGAGTGAGACGGACCGCCAGTCCTATGCACACCCATTTTTCCATAGCGATAATAACTTTGTTTATAATGGTCCGTTCTTTGGTGGGCCAAAATATACATCGAGCAATCCGGGTGGCCCAATTATTAGCAATATCCCCGGTCAGCAGGTGGATGTTTTCGGTGGTGCAGCCGGTCCGCTGCGTTTGTTAAGCCGCGATTGGGTGCGTGCAACCACTATTCCGTATAAATATCAAAATGACCCGAATGGTGCGGGTATTTACACAAAGAACGATTGGAATGCGAATACAAGCACGGGCACAGAGCGTATCTATGCCGGCTATGTTGCGCTGAATCTGCAAGCGGGGCCGGTCGATATTCACCCGGGTTTCCGTTACGAATGGACTGATTTTGGCGGCACGCATTGGCAGAATAACGGCAACGGCACGGGTAATGTTGCGCGTATGCACCAGTCTTACGGCACGCCACTGCCGTACTTGAATATCAATTGGCGTCCAACATCCATGAGTGTTTTGCGCTTTGGTGTGCGCCGGGCCTTTACGCGTCCCGCTTTTGGTCTGGTGAATGGTGCGACAACGATTTCGTTGGATTCACAAACCAATGCGATCCAGTCTGTTTCTATGCCGAACCCGAATTTGCGGCCGACATCTGCTACGGTGTTTGACTTCAGTGGTGAGCTTTATAACCATCATGAAGGCGTTGTATCAGCAGCGGTGTATTATAAGCGTATCCAGAAATACGTCTTTATGTCGGTGTCTGGCACAAGCAACAGCTCTTCACTCGGCGGTGTTGTGCCGACAGGCTCCTATACGGATGGCAACACGCAATTCTCGATGCCGAATAATGGCGGCAATGCCACGTTGGAAGGTTTGGAGTTGAATGCTCAGCAGCGTTTGACGTTCCTGCCGGGTTGGTTGTCTGGTTTTGGGGTCAACGGCAACATCACGTTGCAACATTCCAATGCACAAAGCGGCCTCAAGGGGCATCCAGACACTGCGCTGCCGCGTGCGCCGGAGATGATGTATAATCTGGGTGTGTTCTATAATCGTGGTCCGGCGAAGTTCAACCTGAACTACAGTTACGTTGGCACGCAGCTTTTGGGCTTGAACAGCAGCTTGCCTGATTATTACCTTCAGCCAACGCAACGTTTGGATATGAGCGCACAATATGCTCTGGGCCATGGCATGACCGCTACGGTTGCGATGCAAAACTTGCTGAATACTCCGGCATTCTGGGAAACGGCAGGGAAGGGTAAGTCCTTTATGGCGTATGACGGTTCTGCCAATGGGTCTTTTGTGCAGACCGGCCGCATGTATCTCTTTGGATTGAACGGATCGTTCTAATGATGGGCCTGTCGTTGTTTTTTCGTAAAATTGCGGCAGGCGCCGTTATGGCAGCAGCTGTTGGTACGGCTGCTGCACATCCTCTTGCAGTACCCCATGGAGTAAAGCACTCTCCATGGGTTTTGACGCATGTTGAGATGGTTATGCGGCATGGTATTCGTTCACCATTGCCGTGGCAGGTTCCGCATGGTGTTGGCGTTATTGGTGGTTGGCCTATTTGGGCTGTTCCTGCTGGTAATCTCACGCAGCACGGTGCGGAAGCTTTGCAAGAAGTCGGGCAATATGATCGGCTTTGGTTAGGGCAGGTGGGGGTTTTGCCTAAGGTAGGCTGTCCTGACGCTGGGCGTGTACAGATTATTGCGAACTCGGCTCAGCGGACGATTGCGAGTGCTGAGGCTTTTCGTGAAGGCTTGGTGCCAGGATGTGCATTGAGCATTGAGCACTTTGCGCCGGGTCAAATGGATGTGCGGTTTGCGCCCCTAGATGCCGCGCCACAACGCTTTGACATGCAGAAGATCGTTCCGCAATTGCCGGACCCGCAAGTCTTGTATGCGCGTGATAAAGCGGCTTTGCAGCTTTTGGGGCGCGCGGTGCGGTGCTCCTCTGGTGTTTGTCCGTTTCTAGCCGCCCCGAGTACGGTGGCTTCCGATAGAACGGGGCATGGCTTAGCATTATCAGGGCCTGTTTCTGATGGAGCGTCCCTCGCGGAAGCGTTGATTTTGGCTTATGTGGATGGCCGTGAGACAGGTTGGGGGCAATTGACTCCGGAAGCGCTGGGACAGTTATCTGTTTTGCATGCCGATATGTTGGCCACGGTGAATCGGCCCAAGGTTTTGGCGAAGTTATTATCGCAAGATATGCGGGCGCAGCTTGTGCGCGATATGGTTGAGAGCTCGGCACAATCACCGGCTTTGCGGGTTTATGTTGGGCATGATGATACAATTGCACCGCTTTTGACCGCATTGGGTGTTCATGTGCAGGCGCCGGGACAGGCGGAAGATGAAATTCCGGTTGGGTCAGCGTTGATTTTGGCGCTGTATCATAATCAACATACGAATATGGATGCGTATCGGGTGTTTTTTCAGGCGCAGTCTTTGGAAGGGTTGCGGAATTTGGGAGAGCAGGGTTTGCCACACATGCAGCCCGTATTGGTACCTGAATGCCGTGATACGCAGGGGTTTTGCGCTCCGAATATCTTGATTAACCGCCTTAAAAAGGGCGAATAGCCCGAATAAATGGGGATGGCGTATTTGGGAAGAGCGCCGCTTCGTGGTATGCGCTGCTGCATGTCACTGGAAAGAGCATCACCACGTTTCTGGTGAGGCTGCAACGAGGACCGACACGCTATGACCGCCGCTCCGCTGATACTCGCCCTGCCTAAAGGACGTATTCTCAAGGCTTTAAAGCCTGTTCTGAAGCATACCGGGATTGAGCCGGACGCGGATTGTTTGGATGAAAGCAGCCGTCGTTTACGCTTTGGAACTTCAGACCCGAATTTGGATGTTGTGCGTGTGCGTTCGTTCGATGTGGCGACGTTTGTGGCTTATGGTGGTGCACATATCGGTGTGTGTGGCTCTGATGTGCTGATGGAATTCGATTATCCAGACATTTATGCGCCGTTAGATCTCGGTATCGGTGGATGCCGTATTTCTGTTGCCCGCCCGAAGGGGGTGGAAGAAGACCCGACTGCAGGGTGCTCTCATCTTCGTGTGGCAACGAAGTATCCGTCAATCGCACGCCGTCATTTTGCGTCTCAGGCGATTAATGCGGAAATTGTCCATCTGAATGGGGCTATGGAATTGGCGCCGACTTTGGATTTGGCGTCAGTGATTGTTGACTTGGTGGATACCGGTTCGACTTTGCGGGCAAATGGTTTGGTGGAAACGGATGTGGTGGCGCAGGTAAGCAGCCGCTTGATCGTCAACCGGGTGGCGTGGAAAACGCGTCCTGAAGAGATCGGTGCTTTGATTGAGCGTTTTCGGGCCGCCTTAAATGAAGAAAAGGCGGTTTGAGATGCGTCATCTGAACAGTGCAGATTCGAAGTTCTTAGCTGATTTTTCTACGCTTTTGCAGGGGCGTAGCAGTGATGAGCGTAGCGTTGCTGAGCCTGTGCGTGCCATCCTTGCTGATGTCAAAGAACGTGGTGATGCCGCTGTGTGTGAATACACGGAGCGTTTTGACCGCTTGGCTTTGACGCCTGAGGCTCTGCGTATTGATGCGGAAACGATTAAGACTGAGGCCGCTCGCGTGCCAGCGGAACTCATGGATGCTTTGAAGGTGGCTGCGCGCCGTATTGAAGCGTTTCATGAAGCACAAAAACCGAGCGATCTTGATTTTACGGACTCTGAAAATATACGCCTCGGCATGCGTTGGACGGCGTTGGATGCTGTTGGGTTGTATGTGCCGGGTGGTAAAGCTGCGTATCCTTCATCCGTGTTGATGAATGCTTTGCCTGCGCGCGTGGCGGGTGTGAAGCGCTTGGCGATGTGCGTGCCAACACCTGATGGTGTGTTGAACCCGTTGGTTCTGGCGGCAGCGCAGCTTTGTGGTGTTGAGGAAATTTACCGTATCGGTGGTGCGCAAGCTGTTGGCGCGATGGCCTATGGTACGCAAAGCATTGCGCCGGTGGACCGGATTGTCGGGCCGGGTAATGCTTTTGTAGCGGAAGCGAAGCGGCAGGTCTTTGGTCAGGTTGGAATCGACAGTATCGCCGGGCCGTCAGAAGTTGTCGTGGTGGCAGATGGACAGAATGATCCGCGTTTGGCTGCTGTTGATCTTTTGGCGCAAGCGGAACATGACGAGCAAGCGCAGGCGATTTTGATCACGACAGATGCGGCTTTTGGGGATGCCGTGATCGCGGCTGTCGCAAAAGAGTTGGAAACATTGCCGCGCGCCGCCATTGCTTCTCGGAGCTGGGAAGATCATGGCGCGGTGATTGTAGTGCGTGATCTGGATGAAGCGGCGGAACTCGTGAATCGTTTGGCGCCTGAGCATCTGGAAGTGCTGTTGGATGACCCGCGTGGTTTTAGTACGCAGGTGCGTCATGCTGGGGCTATCTTCCTAGGGCGTTATTGCCCAGAAGCTGTGGGTGATTACGTTGGTGGTCCGAATCATGTATTGCCGACGAGCCGTACAGCGCGTTTTGCATCAGGCTTGTCCGTTTTTGATTTTATCAAGCGTACAACGATGATTGAGACGAATGCGGATGGTTTAAATCGTATCGGGCCAGCGGGCGTTGCGTTAGCGCATGCAGAAGGTTTGGATGCTCATGCTTTGAGTCTTTCACTGCGGTTGAAGTAAGATATGAGCATGTGATTTGCTGAGAAAGAGCCACGCGTTTCTGAAGTTTTAAGCTTGGAAGTGCGTTTTGCTTGACCTTTTGGCCGTCAAGAAGCACATAGCACACTGGTTTTTTCGGCTTTTAGGCCGAACTGCAGGGCAGGGGCCCTGTATTTTCCATCATGGACCGTACCCTCAGACAAGGACTAACATGTCGAAAGAAGATCTGATCGAATTTACTGGCACTGTTATGGAGCTGCTGCCGAACGCGATGTTCCGTGTGACGCTGGATAACGAACACACCATTTTGGCGCATACGAGCGGTAAGATGCGTAAGAATCGTATTCGTGTTCTGGCTGGTGACCGCGTGAACGTTGAAATGACGCCATATGACCTGACGAAGGGTCGTATTACCTTCCGCTTTAAGTAATAGCGGGAAGCGGCATGACCGATTCTTTAGCGCCGGAAACTGCGGATGTGCAGCGCCCGGCACTGGTTCTTGCATCAGCTTCGCCACGCCGCCTTGATCTGTTGAAACAGATCGGCGTGTGCCCAGATCGGGTGCAGGCGGCGGATATTGATGAAGAACCACGCCCGCAAGAGTTGCCGCGTGTACTGGTCCGCCGTTTGGCGCAGACAAAAGCCCTACATGTTGCGGAGCAATGTGTAGATTCTGCTCTTATTCTTGGTGCGGATACTGTTGTCGCTGTGGGACGGCGGATTCTGCCGAAAGCAGAAGATGAGAAAATGGCACGTGCGTGCCTTAAGTTGCTCTCAGGGCGGAGGCACCGCGTTTATACTTCTGTTGTACTGAAACCCAGTGCCGCAAACGTACATGGGGTTGTCTGTGAACGTTTGGTGGAAACATCGGTGGCGTTTCATCGTTTAACGGACCAGCAAATTGATGCGTTGATTGCACAAGGCGATTGGCGCGGTAAGGCCGGTGGTTACGCCATTCAAGGTGCCGCGGCAGCGCATATTCGCCAAATTGGTGGCAGCTATTCTGGTGTTGTTGGTTTGCCGTTGTTCGAAACGGCGCAATTACTGCGTGGACAGCCGGGGTTGGCGGCGACTTGGATTGTATGATTGAGATACGTGCAGCCTGTTCGCCGGGTGAAGTGCGTATTGCAGTTATCGATACAGACTGTGCTGATGACGATGGTACCACATCAGGCTGGTTAGATGCCGCTATATGGCGTCCCGGCGCACCAGATGGTGTGGGGGACGTGCATGTTGCGCGTGTTCAGAGCATCACGCCCGCCCTGGGGGGGATGTTCCTTCTGCTTGAAGGGGGGATGACCGGTTTTATGCCATGTCGAAAGCCTATTGAGCAGGGGCGTTTGGTCGTTGCACAGGTTGTTCGGGCGGCACAAAATAATAAGGGTTTAAGACTGCGTTTGATGGATCAGGCTGTGCCTGATGACGTGAATGCTCCGCGCCGTGTGTCTTATGGTGCAACGCCTTTGGAAGAGTTGGCTCAGCATTATTCAGAAGCGCCTATTATTCTTGATAGCCAGAGTATGGGTGTACGGTTGCCTGTGGCGTTACGGAAGCGCTGCCATTATGTGCAGGCAGCGTTTGATGCTGAGCAAGAGGCTGTTTTTGACACGCTAGGAAGTGGTGACGCTTCGATTGGTGGTTTGACGGCACTATTTTCGTTCACGCCAGCGCTTGTGGCGATTGATTTGGATAGTGCAGGTCACCCTGCGGGGGCGCAGCCCGATTTTGCGGGGAATGTAGCTGCGTTTCCAGCTTTAGCGCGTGAAATTCGGTTGCGGAATGTCTCGGGTACTTTGCTGATTGATGCGGCAGGGGTGCGTACGCGTAAGCGCCCTGCATTGGCGGGCTTTCTTAAGACGGCAATGGCGTCAGATATTATGCAGCCAGAGGTTTTGGGGGCGACCCCTTCGGGGCTTTTAGAGGTGGTACGTAAGCGTACCCGCCCACCGCTGCATGAAGTATTGTATTCCCCGCATGGTCGAGCGCTCGCTATTTTGCGTCAAATCTTGCGTGAAGGGCGAAAAGGTACGCGTTTGGTAGCGTCTATTCCGGTTGTACGGGCATTAGAATGTGATCCATCTGCGCTTGAAGAATGTATTCGGCAGCGTGCCGTACCTCTAGAGTTGGTTGTTGACCCTGAGCGCTCTGTTTCTCAGTGGAGTTTGGTATAAAATGTCGTGCCCTGTTTGTAAGCGTACAACAGAACAAGCGTTTCGTCCGTTTTGTTCGCAACACTGTGCCGATGTTGATTTGGGGCGTTGGTTCACGGGAGACTATCGTGTTCCGTCTTTCCGTCAGGACAATGATGAAGAAATTGAAAATTCTTTTGGTAAAGAGGGTTGATCATCTGATGGGGATGGGCTAACTACCCCGTCACCGGTTGAAGTAAACCTTCATACGGCCGGTGCCCAAGTAGCTCAGTTGGTAGAGCATGCGACTGAAAATCGCAGTGTCGGTGGTTCGATCCCGCCCTTGGGCACCATTTAATCAATCAAAAAATATAATAAGCTTCTTTCTGATTGAGGTCAGTCGTTTCATCGCGCGTCATGTGCTGGAAACCACTATGCTCTCAGGGTGCTGAGGTTTTCGCAAATCATTGAATATCTCCATACCTGAGTAATTCGGTCTGTGGGTTCCGCCGCATCGCTTAATGGACGAAGCTTTTGTCTATAGCCTTTTGTTGCTAAAAACTGATCGGGGCGGTTTTTCATTCGGTCTTGTGTATCTCTCTCTAAAAGAAAATAGCCTGCGGCAATGTGCGGTTAAATTCCCATTTGGGTCATTATCGTTATGTGGGCTACGGAACGTGTTTGAGTGTTCGCGTATGGTTGTAACGCG
>NZ_CAMKWA010000027.1 GCF_946476835.1 uncultured Neokomagataea sp. | reverse complement strand
ACATTCATATTCAGGCTGAAGCGATTTTCTAACGCCGTATTGCGAAACAGCGTCTCCATCAGCAGATCAGGGTCAACCGTCTTATTCTTCGGCTCTAAAACCAGCCGAATATCCGTCGTACTCTCATCACGCACATCACCGAGCAATGGCAGCTTCCGCTCATCCATCTGCTGCGCGATTTGCTCAATCAGACGTGATTTCTGCACCTGATACGGAATTTCCGTAACCACAATCGTCCACGTACCAAAGCGCCCTTGCTCCACAGCCCAGCGCGCACGCGTACGAAAACTACCACGGCCCGTCTCATACGCCCGAATAATCGCATCCTGATCTTCCACCAGAATACCACCAGTCGGAAAGTCTGGCCCCGGCATCAGCGCAACCAGTTCGGCCACCTCAGCATCAGGCTTCTCAATCAAAAGCTTCGCAGCACGGCAGACTTCCGCAGCATTGTGGGGCGGAATACTCGTCGCCATCCCGACCGCAATACCCGCAGCCCCATTGGCCAGCAAATTCGGGAAGGTCCCAGAGAGCACAACAGGCTCGTGATCTTCGTTGTCATATGTCGCACGGAAGTCCACGGCATCATCTGCCAACCCATCCAGCAACGTCCACGCAACTTCCGTCAGGCGGCTTTCCGTATAACGCATAGCCGCCGCACCATCACCGTCAACGGAGCCAAAATTGCCTTGCCCCTCCACCAACGGATAACGCACCGCGAAATCCTGCGCGAGACGCACCAATGCGTCATAAACCGAAGCATCACCATGCGGGTGAAACTTACCAATGACGTCACCGACAACACGGGCGCATTTCTTAAAACCTGAAGACGGATCGAGCTTCAACTGCTGCATGGCATACAACAAACGTCGATGTACCGGCTTCAACCCATCGCGCACATCCGGCAGCGATCGGGACATAATGGTGGACATGGCATACGCAATATACCGCTCGCTCAAAGCCTCAGCAAAACGCGTATCTTCAATATGACCCGCCAGATCCGTGCCCATGCCCACTCCTTTGTTTGCGCAGGACTTAGACACTGCACCGCCCATCTGTCCAGCGCTCTCAAAACGCCTTAACGTACTTTATTAACCTGTCTGCGCAGAAAAAAGAAAACATCCACTTTTTTCCGCCGCTTCATACTACCCAATAACACATTCCAGCCATGAATACGGCCATCTCATTCCGCATCCTCTTCAATGCTACCGAACGGAACCGATAAACGTTCCCTCAAATACCCCCGCGCTAAAGGCATCCCCTTATGCCGCACCCCAAACACCCAGCGCTCTAAAAAATACCCTGTCAGATCAATCCCTGAGCACCATTCATCACGTACACCTTCAAGATCTTCATCTAAAAATAAAGACGGCAACGGCAACAAACGATCACGCCATTCACCCGCCCCCTCAACCGAGACAGCGCGCCCGGTTTTCGGAGAAACATACTCCAACCCCTCACGCGCCCCCGTCACCGCACAAACCCGCAAATCCAAGCCATAGCCCAAAGCGGATAAGAGACACGCTTCCCACCGCAAATACGCCGCCATTGGTGGCGGTTCAGGCGCAACACCAATCAACGTCAATAAACGCACCAAACGCATAAATACTTCAGGATGTGCCTCATCCTGCGGCAATGCACCATCCGCAACAGCACACGCACTGCTCAACATGGAAAGCGCTACCGGGTAATCCAAACAGCGCGCCGCAACACTCTGCACCAACTCGCCGGTCACAGAACCCAACTGCCCTGTTAATCGGGCCTTCCACTGCACCATGACCAGATTACCAACCTGCCACGTTGCCGCATGTCGGCGCGCACCACCACCACGCACAATGCCGTGCACCACGCCGTGTTCTTCCGTGAAGAGATGAACCAAAATGCTCCCCTCCCCATAAGGACATACAGAGAGCACCAAACCCGCTTCCTGCCATTCCTTCACACGACATCACTCCATAAAAAAAACTCCCACATGAATACCATGTGGGAGTTTTCAGCATACACGAAGAATAAGCCTTCGTTCTGCCCGATACATCATAATCGGGCAGACAAAATACGCCTTTAGTTGCCAGCAGCAGCAGCCACTTCAGCAGCAAAGTCGCTTTCTTCCTTCTCGATGCCTTCACCAAGGTGGAAGCGCTCGAAAGCAACCAGCTTAGCGCCAGCCTTCTCAACAACCTTAGCAACGCGGCTTTCACCGTCATGCACCCAAACTTGCTCCAGAAGAACAACTTCTTCGTAGAACTTGCGGATACGGCCATCAACCATCTTGTCGATGATTGCTTCTGGCTTACCAGATGCACGAGCTTGCTCAACAAGAACAGCGCGCTCACGCTCAAGAGCGTCAGCATCAACGCTGGAAACATCCAGAGCAGCCGGACGCGTTGCAGCAGCATGCATACCGATTTGACGGCCCAGCGTCAGCAGAGCGTCATTTTCAGATTCTGCTTCCAGAGCAGCCAACACACCGATCTTGCCGATGCCCGGGCGCAGCGCACCATGAACGTAGCTAGCAACAACGCCATTAGAAACCGTCAGAACCTTAGCGCGACGCAGTGACATGTTTTCACCGATCGTTGCGATCAGATGTGTCAGTTCGTCAGCAACCGTACGGCCTGAAGGAACAGTAGCTGCCTTGATCGCTTCGAGGTCGTCACCAACCTTCAGCGCTACGTGTGCAACCTGCTCAACCAGCAGTTGGAACGCTTCGTTACGGCCAACGAAGTCCGTCTCAGCATTCACTTCAACCATAGCAGCGCGGTTCTTTTCAGACGCAACGCCTACCAGGCCTTCAGCTGCTGTACGGCCAGACTTCTTAGCAGCCTGAGAGAGGCCCTTCTTACGAAGCCAGTCAACAGCGGCTTCCATGTCACCAGCGGCTTCTTTAAGAGCCTTTTTGCAATCCATCATGCCTGCGCCGGTCTTTTCGCGCAGTTCGCGGACTAGGGCTGCTGTGATCTCTGCCATATCTCTCATCCCTCAAAAAATTAATGCGGCCGGACGCACTCGCCCGGCCGCATGACTGGTTCAGCTATCGTCTCTTTGCAGAGGCGACACACCGTTTCAGTTCGCGGAAGCCTGCTCGCCTTCAGCAGCCGTCTCAGCGACAACTGTTTCAGCCGGCAGTTCTTCTTCTGCACCAATGTCATGACCGGAAGCAGCCAGCTCAGCGGAAATACCGTCCAGAACTGCAGCAGACACCAGATCACAATACAGGGTGATTGCACGGATAGCGTCATCGTTGCCCGGTACCGGGAACGTTACGCCAGCCGGGTTGGAGTTGCTGTCCAGAACGCCAATAACCGGGATACCCAGCTTGTTAGCTTCTTCAACGGCCAGCTTTTCCTTGTTCGTGTCGATCACGAAGATCAGGTCTGGAAGACCACCCATCTCCTTGATGCCGCCCAGCGAACGCTCAAGCTTTTCACGATCACGCGTGATGTCGAGCACTTCTTTCTTCGTCAGACCAGCCGTGTCGCCGCTCAGCATTTCGTCGATTTGACGCAGACGCTTAATGGAACCCGTGATGGTCTTCCAGTTCGTCAGCATACCGCCGAGCCAACGGTGGTTGACGTAGTACTGACCGCAACGCGTTGCAGCTTCAGCAACGTGCTCAGCAGCAGCGCGCTTCGTACCAACGAACAGAACACGGCCACCGTTTGCAACGGTATCACGAACTTGCTTCAGTGCACGATCGAGCAGAGGAACCGTCTGCTGCAGATCAATGATATGAACTTGGTTACGGACACCGAACAGGTACGGAGCCATCGCTGGGTTCCAGCGACGTGTGTGGTGACCGAAGTGAACGCCAGCTTCGAGCAGCTGACGCATGGTGAATTCAGGCGCTGCCATGAATCGAATTCCTTGCCTCTGGTTTAGCCTCCGCACGGCGTGGTCCCCTCAGGAACACCAGAAGAACGTTTGGGTAAACGCCCCAGCCATGCGTGCGAATTGCCCACCGCCTTGATCAAAACCAAGGTACGCGGACGCCTGCGGTATGGCTGAAATGCCGCGCTTTTGCAAGTATGATTCGGCAGTCTTCATCGGATTGCCATCAAACCTGCTCTGCGCGCTCAACCCCCCGTATCGTCCGCAGACGTTCCGCCAAACGAGGCGTCACCTTATACGTTCCCGGTAGTGCAATTTCGACATCTCGCGTTTCCGCCAAAGACGGCAACAACGTAATACGACCACGCCCACCACGCATGTCATCAAGCATGGCAGACAAAGCCGGCAACGTCTTAGCCTCTTGCAACCATACCCGAATTTCACCGCGCTCTTCCGCAGCAGCTTGCTCCAGATCTACAACACTCTGAGCCGTAATTCTCAGCGCATCGCCATCCAGCTTCAGCTCAGCATTCACCAGCACAGCCTGCCCCGCCACGAGAAGCTCTCGACATGATACCAGCGTCTCAGAAAATAGCGTTGCCTCACATGTCCCCGTGCTGTCGGACAAATTAACCCACGCCATCTTCTTCCCGGTCCGAGTGGGGCGCTCCTTTTTATCAATCACACATCCGGCTATTTTCACACGCGTACTACCGGTTTTAGCCGCCGCCTCTAGGCCACTCGCGGGCGTAACGCCTAAACGACGCAAAACCGTACGATACGCATCCAGCGGATGCGCACTCATGTGAAAGCCCACCGCAGCGGCTTCCAACGACAAACGCTCAAAATCAGGCCACGCTTGCCCCTCTTTCAATTTGAGGATTTCACGATCCTGACCAGCGCCCCCAAAGAGGCCCGCTTGACCCATTTTCTGTTCCTGAGCCTTCGCTTGAGCCCGGCGCAAAATGGTTTCAGCACTCGCAAAAACCGTATGCCTGTCTTTCAGGATACTGTCGAAAGCCCCTGCTTTTGCAAGACTTTCTAATTGTATCTTGTTGATACTCGCCGGATCTGCACGCTCTGCAAAATCCGTCATATCAATAAACGGCTTATCCCCACGTGACGCCACAAGTGCATCCATCGCCGCAGCGCCAACACGCTTCACCGCAGAGAGCGCATAACGAATACCCTGCGTCCCGTCCTCTAAAGTCTCAATCGAAAAGTCCGCCAAAGAGCGGTTGATATCAACCGGCAAAACTTTGATTTTCATTCGACGTGCTTCTTGGCACAACGCTGCCAACTTTTCCGTTTTTTCACGCGCCAGAGACATACAACCGGCCAAGAAAGCCACCGGGTGGTTCGCCTTCATCCACGCCGTTTGATACGAAACCAGAGCATAAGCCGCCGCATGGGATTTGTTAAAACCATAATCCGCAAAGCGCGCCATGAGGTCAAAAACCTCCGTCGCTTTCTCTGGTGTAATACCCCGCTTCGTCGCACCTTCCGTAAAGATCGCGCGCTGCTTCTCCATTTCAGAGGCAATCTTCTTACCCATCGCACGACGCAACAAATCCGCACCGCCGAGGCTATACCCAGCCATGCGCTGCGCAATCTGCATCACCTGTTCCTGATAGACCATAATACCATAGGTCTCAGACAAGATATCGCGGATCTCTTCATGCGGCGGCTCCCATGCCTCCCCATGTTTACGGCGGCAATAATCCGGAATATTCGCCATCGGCCCCGGTCGATAGAGCGACACACCCGCAATCAAATCTTCCAAACGGCTGGCAGCCATCTGTTTGAGCATGTCACGCATGCCCGCGCCTTCAAATTGGAACACACCCGCCGCATCGCCGCGTGCGAGCATCTCAAAGGTCTTTTTATCATCCAAAGGAATACGTGAGAGATCAACCGTAACCCCTTGTTCTTTAAGGAAATCTACCCCCCTTTTTAGAATCGTTAGCGTGGTCAAACCCAAGAAGTCGAACTTCACCAACCCAGCTTGCTCAACGAACTTCATGTTGAACTGCGTCACCAACATGTCGCTCTTCGGGTCTCGATACAGCGGTACAAGTTCGACCAGTTCACGATCACCGATCACCACACCCGCAGCATGCGTTGATGCGTGACGATACAATCCTTCAAGCTGCTGCGCGATTTCCAACAAACGACGCAGCGCTTCATCACTGTCGCGCATTTCCTGTAAGCGCGTTTCGCCCTCAATAGCCTGCGCCAATGTCACCGGCTTCGCTGGGTTATTTGGGATCAATTCCGCAACGCGGTTCACCATCCCATATGGCAGCCCCAAAACACGCCCAACATCACGGACTGCGGCTTTTGCTTGCAGCTTTCCGAACGTAATAATCTGCGCCACACGGCTCCCGCCGTATTCTTCACGCACATAACGGATCACTTCGTCACGTCGATCCTGACAAAAATCGATATCAAAGTCAGGCATCGATACACGTTCAGGATTCAAAAACCGCTCAAACAGCAACCCAAATGGCAGCGGATCAATATCCGTAATCGTCAGCGCATACGCCACCAGTGATCCTGCACCAGAGCCACGCCCCGGCCCCACAGGAATATCATGCGCTTTCGCCCACTGAATAAAGTCCGCAACGATCAAAAAATAACCCGGGAAACCCATTCCCGCAATAATATCGAGTTCGACTTGCAGTCGGTCCTGATACGTCTGTTTTTGCTCATCGCTGAGCGTCATCGCCTCAAAGCGTGCATCAAGACCTTCTTGAGCCATCGCACGCAGCGTTTCTTCCTCGGTAGCACCTTCACGAACCTTCGGGCACACCGGAAGCAAAGGCTTACGCGTCGTTGCCGCAATGGCGCATTTTTGCGCAATAATCAGCGTATTATCGCAAGCCTCAGGCAAATCATGGAATAATGCCCGCATCTCAGCCGGTGTCTTGAACCATGCTTCAGGCGAAACATGCCAACGATCCGTCTCCGCCATCGTCCGCCCCTGCGCAATACAAATCAGCGCATCATGGGCTTCATGCATCTTCGGGTTAGGAAAGAAACACTCATTCGTCGCAACAAGCGGCACATTATGCCGATCCGCCATTGCCACGAGAACATCTTCAAGCGCCGCCTCTCCCGGCTCACCATAACGATTCAATTCAACCGCTAGATTCTCCGGGAAAAAAGTCACTAATTTTTGCAGAAGGGCTTCGGCCTCGTCCTTCTGCTCATCCTCCAACATACGGTTCAACGGACCACGTTTACCGCCTGTCAGCAGAAAAAGGCCCTCAGCGTGCTGCCCCAGAACCTCGACAGCAACGGTCGGATCTCCCGGGTCACCATTCAAAAAACCATGCGATGATAGAATCTGCAGATTAGCCAGCCCAACCTCATTCCGCGCCAAAACAACCAAAGGTTCAGACGGCGCACCCGGCTTCGTACTCCGCGGCGGCAGCGATAACTGACAGCCCACAATAGGCTGCACATTCTTGCCCTGTGCCGTCAGGGAGAATTCCAAAGCTCCAAAAAGATTGCCACTATCCGTCAGCGCAACGGCTGGCATGGCGTTTTCTACCGCCAAACCAACAAGGTCCGGAATACGAATAGCACCCTGACTTAAAGAGTAAGCCGAGTGATTGCGAAGATGAACAAAATCAGCATGGGACATGCTGCTTCTCTAGCATGCACATTCGTTTCTATGCAGCCGTTAATGAGTTTCCTGCTGATAGGGTTGGTTGGTCTTTTTTGCAAAAAAACCACAAAACTCTTATCCATTCAGGACGGAGCGGCTTTTAAGCCAAGTAAAAGTGCAAACGCTCAGGCTTGACTTCCATAGCCCGCACTGGCCCCAAACTTTCAAAAATCTTTTTGCTTCTTTTTCTTCAGAAAAAGAAGGCATTCCACGATCCAAGACCAGCCCCTATCGGCCTACCCTTCATAAGGAACAATTTTACCACCACGCAACGTCACCGTCCGGTCCATACGTGCAGCCAACTCTGCATTATGCGTCGCGATTAAAGCGGCTGAACCTTCTTCACGCACCACACGCAGAAGCTCAGCGAAAACCTGATCAGACGTCCCCGAATCAAGATTACCGGTCGGCTCATCCGCCAAAATAACTTTAGGATGATTAGCCAAAGCCCGCGCAATCGCCGTACGCTGCTGCTCCCCTCCAGACATACGCCCCGGCGCCGCATGCAAACGATGCCCAAGGCCAAAGCGTTCCAACAAAGACACAGCCCGCGCCTTCGCATCCGCCTTAGACACCCCGGCAACAAGTTGCGGCAACATCACATTTTCTAAGGCCGAAAACTCACCCAACAGATGATGAAATTGGTACACAAACCCAATCTCATCACGCCGCATGACCGTACGTGCTGCCTCTTTGCGACCCATAATGCGCCCAGCAACAGACACATCACCTTCCGTTGGCGTTTCCAATAACCCCGCCAGATGCAGCAATGTCGACTTCCCCGTACCACTCGGGGCCACCAGCGCCACAATCTCACCGGGCATCAACGCAAAATCTGCACCCGACAAAATTTCTAACGTTTCATCACCCGACCGAAAACGGCGAACAACATTCTTTAACTGCAAAACCGCATTACTCATGACGTAAAGCCTCAATCGGGTCTGTTTTTGCAGCACGCCATGCCGGATAAATCGTCGCCAACAGCGACAAAACCAACGACATAACAATCACTTCAATAACCTGAGACCACACAAGCTTGGCCGGCAAACGCTCCAGAAAATACACTTCCGGGTTAAACAAATTCGTCCCTGTCAGGGACTGCAATGCCTGACGAATACGCTCAATGTTCAGCGCAAAGGCAATCCCAAGCACAGAACCCGCGAATGTCCCTGCAACACCGACAAACGCACCACACATCAGGAAAATGCGCATAATCGCGCCGCGACTAGCCCCCAATGTGCGCAATACCGCAATGTCGCGTGTCTTATCTTTGACCATCATGATCAAGGATGAAATCACATTGAATGCCGCCACTAAAATAATCAGCGTCAGAATGAGGAACATCACATTCTGCTCGACCGTCACAGCATCCAAAAAGCCATTGGCGCTTTGCGTCCAGTCCAACACCCGCAAACGCGGATCATCCAAACGCGTCGCAATCGCCTGGCGAATAGGCTGCACATGCGTCGGGTCATCGGTAGACACTTGGATCAAAGACGCCGCATTACCCAACATCTGGAACTTCTGGGCCGCACCAATCGGCGCCAAAACAACATTCGCGTTATAGTCGTTCCAGTTCGCATCAAACACGACCGCCACATGGTACACTTTCGCCCGTGGCATTGTCCCAAAAGGCGTCGCTTGCCCATCCGCTGATAGCAGCGTCAGCGGCGAACCAACCGTTAAGCCCGCACGCTCCGCCAGCGTAATCCCAATCGCAACAGCATCATCGCCTGTAAAACGATCAAGACTACCAGCAATAACACCGCTGCTTAACGCTTTCCAATTCCGCAGATCGTCCTGCGCAATCCCCTGAAGCTGCGCGCCCGTCGAATAACGCCCAGCTTCCACCAGAACTGTACCTTGGGTCATCGCAATCGCAGACCGAACCCCCGGCACTTGGCGGATCGCCGCAACATCATTCGGATAATCATCAATGGAGCGGCCATAGCCAAACACGGTCAAATCACCATGCAAGCCCAATATCCGCCCCATGAGGTCAGACTTAAACCCATTCATCACCGACATCACGATGATGAGTGTAGCCACTCCAAGCGCAATCCCGATTAACGAGAAAATGGCAATAATGGACGCAAACCGTTCACCTTTGCGGGCACGCAAATAGCGCCCCGCAACCATACGCTCGAAGCGGCCAAACATCAGACGATTCCGATACGCTCTAGAGCTTCTTCTACCGTGACTTCAACACGCTCACCGGTAGCACGACGCTTCAATTCAACGAGGCCATTCTTAGCACCGCGCGGACCAACGACCACCTGCCAAGGGTGCCCCATTAGGTCTGCATCGTTGAACTTCACGCCTGCTCGTTCATCACGATCATCATACATCAGATTGTTTGGTTCACGATCATAAATCGCAGCACACAAACGATCACATGCCTCATCACCCGGACGCAAATTCAAAATAGCCGCACGATATGGGGCTACAGAATCAGGCCAAATAATACCCCCTTCATCATGGGAAGCTTCAATGATGGCCCCCATCAAACGGGACACACCAACGCCATAAGACCCCATATGCGGCGCAAGCTTCGCCCCATCAGGCCCTACAACCTCAACCCCCATAGACGCCGTGTACTTCGTGCCGAAGTAGAAAATATGCCCCACTTCAATGCCGCGCCCTTCACGACGGCGCGCTTCAGGCACTTCGGACCAAGCGGTTTCATCATGCTTTTCGTCCGTCGCAGCATAATGACCAGTCACCGTTTGGAAGAATTCTCCCAAGCTCGCATGGTCATCACAATCAACCGGACGGCTCAGCCAATCTTGCTCTTCCAAAGCCGCATCAAAGAACACGCCGCTTTCGCCCGTTGGCGCCAGAACCAAGAATTCATGGCTCAAATCACCACCAATCGGCCCCGTATCCGCCACCATTGGCACAGCGCGCACACCCAGACGTTGGAAAATACGCAAATAAGACAACATCATACGACGGTAGCTGGCCACAGCGTCTTCATATGATACGTCGAAGGAGTAAGCGTCCTTCATCAAGAATTCACGTCCACGCATCACACCAAAGCGTGGACGCACTTCGTCACGGAACTTCCACTGAATATGATACAGCGCCTTTGGCAAATCCTTGTAGGACTTGATCGCCGCGCCAAAAATATCCGTGACCATTTCTTCATTGGTCGGCCCATAGAGCAGATCACGCCCCTGCCGATCCTGAATACGCAGCATTTCTGGGCCATACGCATCATAACGGCCAGAACGCTTCCACAATTCAGCGGATTGCAACGTCGGCATCAACAACTCTTGCGCGCCAATCGCATCCTGCTCTTCACGCACGATGTCTTCAATACGGCGCAGCACGCGCAGCCCTGCTGGCAACCACGCATAAATGCCCGAAGCGGTCTGACGAATCAGACCTGCCCGCAACATAAGACGATGTGACGCAATTTGCGCTTCCGCCGGAACTTCCTTCAGCGTTGGCTGAAATGCTTTACTTAAACGCATGATTTTTAAATATCCTCAAACACGCAACAGGTGAACATCAACCAACGGACGCTTCTGCAACTTGCGCCCCAATGCCCGACGCAACGCCGTACGTGCGGCATCGCGGAACATCAGATCATCTTCACGCAGTTCATCCGGAATTGCGTCAATCGCATCAGCAAACTCTTCACGGATACGCAGCGTTTCTGGATCTTCAACCTCCAGCAAACCCGGGGCACTGATCTTCGGGTTACCGATGACGTAACCTTCATCATCCACCGCAAAGCTGGCCAGAACGATACCATTGAACAGCATCTTACGGCGCGCCGCCAAAACACCACCCGTCATTGGCAGCAAACGGCCGCCATCCAGCGCCAAACGGCCTGTTGGCGCTGTATCCACAACCCCAACGGCTCCTGGAGACAGGTTCAAAATATCACCATCTTCCAACAGAATTGGCTCAGCCCCAGCTTCACGTGCCAAAGCCGCATGTGCTGTCAAATGACGCCATTCACCATGAGTCGGGATGCTGTATTTGGGC
Source organism: uncultured Neokomagataea sp. (assembly GCF_946476835.1). Taxonomy (GTDB): domain Bacteria; phylum Pseudomonadota; class Alphaproteobacteria; order Acetobacterales; family Acetobacteraceae; genus Gluconobacter. Next base: position 9,763 of record NZ_CAMKWA010000027.1, on the reverse strand, counting down.
TTTACCAAGTCATACAGAACGCGCACATCACCACCCGTCGCATGACCAGAGGTATGCACCTTCCCATCCTTATCCGTCAGCACACGCACACCACGACGAGACAGGTTATCCTGCACACCCATCACAGCTTGCTCGTTGCCCGGGATAACGCGAGAGCTGTAAATAACCGTATCGCCCTCACCCAAAGAAATATTTGGATGCGTATCACCAGCGATACGCGACAAAGCAGAACGCGCCTCACCTTGGCTACCCGTAATGATCATCAACAAACGATCATCTTCAATATCGCGGGCATCCTGCTCCGTCAGGAACGGTGGCAGATCAGAGAAATAGCCACATTCACGTGCTGCCGTTTCAAGATTGCGCAGCGAACGACCAACAATCATCACTTCGCGGCCAGACGCACGAGCCGCCTTTGCAATGCTCTCAACACGAGCAACGTTACTCGCAAAGCACGTCACCGCAATACGTCCGGTCAAACCAGCTACGAGTTCTGTCAGACCAATGCGCACATCCGCTTCGGACTCTGAACGACCTTCCTTCATGACGTTGGTGCTGTCACCCACCATGGCCAGAACACCTTCTTTGCCAAGGCGTTCAAAGGTATCAAGATCCGTCTTAGGGCCAACCAGCGGATTTTCATCCAGCTTCCAGTCACCCGTATGCACAATCAAACCATGAGGCGTGCGCAGTGCAATGGCCTGTGCTTCAGCAACCGAATGCGTTACCGGTACAAATTGCAGGTCAAACGGTCCGACATCAAAACGTGATGCAGGCAAAATAATCTGGACCGGCACTTGGTTTAAAAGACCAGCTTCATACAATTTACGGCGCAATACAGCCGCAGCAAAAGGCGTCACATAAACTGGGCACTGCAAATACGGCCACAAATGCGCCACAGCCCCCAAGTGGTCTTCATGCGCATGCGTAATCACCAACCCATGCAGATCTCTTCTACGCTCCGCAATGAAGGATGGATCCGGCATAAGCACTTCAGCTTCTGGCGTATCATTGCCCGAAAACCCAATACCGCAATCAATAGCCAACCAATGTTCGCGCCCATCTTTCGTGAGACGATAGAGATTGAAATTCATGCCAATCTCGCCCGTCCCACCCATGGGCAGGAAGGACAAACCGTCAGGCATATCCGTCATCATAAATCCTTACTTTTGTCATCAATGAGAGAGTGTATCCATGGCCGATCACTTTTCTGTGCGACCGGAAGAATGTTCTTGTTCAACAGCCGCATTACGGTCTGCCAACAGACGGAGACCATCCAGCGTCAAATCTGGTGCCATCACGTCAAAAAGATCTGTACCTTCAGAAAAAAGCGGCGCTAAACCGCCCGTCGCCACTACCTTAGGGCGCGCATCCATTTCATCGGCAATACGTCGAATGATACCTTCGACAAGCCCCACATAACCCCAAAACAACCCAGAACGCATGGCAATGCTGGTATTGCGCCCAATGACTGCAATAGGCCGCCCAATGCTCATACGGGGCAGTCGCGCCGCAGCCCGATGCAGGGCTTCACTCGACAAATTTACACCCGGCGCAATAGCACCACCACAGTACTGCCCTTGAGCATTAATCACATCGAAAGTCGTCGCCGTACCGAAATCGACAACCACCGCAGGGCCACCAAAAAAATGCTTAGCAGCCAATCCGTTCAAGCGTCGGTCCGCCCCTAACTCATCAGGGTTATCAACCAACACTTCGATTCCCCAGTTTAAACGCGAATGCGCAACCAAGGGCTCTACTTTCAACCACTTACGGCAAAAACGTCGGAGGTCATACAATGCCGCAGGAACAACCGTGCCAATTATCGCACGCGCAACATCCGCAGCATCCAGCCCAACACGCTCTAAAAGACCATAAAACCAAACAGCATACTCATCCGCTGTCCGGCTATCATTCGCAGAAATACGCCATTGCCCGCACCATTGATCACCATCATGCAAGGCGAACACGACGTTTGTATTGCCAGAATCAATGACGAGAAGCACTATGCAGTCCGGCCCTTCAGCCCAGCAAGATTTCGCCGGTCACCACCGGAATGGTTTCACCGTTCGAACGGGTCAATAACAAGCGGCCCATCATATCGAGGCCAGAGAATTCACCCTCAATATAGTTTTCACCGCGCCGAACTGCAAGTCGGTGGCCAACCGGGTGAGCAAGTTTCAGCCAAGCATCCCGAATAAGAGCAAAACCACCCTGCTCCCAAGCCGCATATTGCGCCTCTAAACACGCCCCAATATGCCGCCCTAATACGCACGGATCAAACTCCGCCCCCAATTCTGACAAAGCTGCCAAAGTCCGCCCCGGAATAACTGGAGCAGAACGCACATTCACCCCAACCCCAATCACGACCCACGCGTCATCACACCCTTCTTGGGGGGCACTTGTCTCGATTAATATTCCAGAGACTTTACGCTGCTGCAGCAAAACATCATTAGGCCACTTCAACTGAAGGGCAGCAGGAGCCAACAGCGTGCCACATAATGCCGAAATAGCATCATGAACAGCCACAGCCGTCAAAAATGGAACGGCCGTTAAAAATTCTGAAAAATTCTTTGGACGCAACAAAAAAGAAATCGCAACATTGCCGCCCGGATCATCCCATTGACGACCGCGTGTTCCACGCCCTTGCGTCTGCCGCAAAGCCTGAACTGCTATATTGTTAAGAGATTTTTTTTCGGCGTAAGCCTTGCATAAATCCGATGTAGAGTTGAGCTCTTCATGGATTTCAAAGGTCCAGCTCATAACATGGTAACTTTAAGAAAATGGTGGGCGATGACGGGATTGAACCGCCGACCCTCTCGGTGTAAACGAGACGCTCTACCGCTGAGCTAATCGCCCTCAAAGTTTCCATGCCCTGAAGCAGTGAGAGGGTGTTTAGCACCCGAGTTGGCACTTGCCAACCCGGAAACTAAACTTTTTTGAAAAAAATTAGCTCACCGCATCCTTCAGGCCCTTACCAGGCTTGAAACGGACAGAGGTAGATGCCGGGATATCGATCTCTTCGCCCGTGCGCGGGTTACGGCCCTTAGCAGCCTTACGCGTCGCAGTCACAAAGCTACCAAAACCGACCAAACGAACTTCCTGCTTGTTAGAAAGTGCGTTTTCAATCGTACCGAACACTGCGTCAACGACTTCGCTCGCCTTAGCTTTGGGAAGCTCAGCGGCATCAGCAACAGCAGCAATCAGTTCTTGCTTGTTAAGGGGCTTCTCCATGGTGTGCCTTTCTGGTGTTGAGTTCTGCCGCCCTAGACCAAAGACCCTAGACGGCAGAAGCTAATTTTGTTCGTGGCCGCACTATTGAAGCGCTTTCCGGCCGCGTCAACTCTAAGAAGAACAGAAGATTGCCAGCGTCAATGCGCAAGCGGCGATGTTCCTGAATTATCCTCTACAATTCTGCTCTCAAGCGCATTTTTATCGCTTGAAACCAGAGGTTCAGGTTCACGTGACAAAGCAATCTTCAAAACATCACTCACATGCGCCACTGGAATGATCTCCAAAGCATGGCGCACATTCTCCGGCACTTCGACCAGATCTTTTTCATTATCCTTGGGAATCAGCACTGTCTTGATGCCCGCACGCACAGCAGCAAGCAGCTTTTCTTTCAGTCCGCCAATCTCAAGCACACGCCCACGCAGCGTCACCTCACCCGTCATCGCCACGTCATGCCGGATCGGAATATCCGTCAACACACTAACCAATGACGTCACAAGCGCAATACCCGCAGACGGGCCATCTTTCGGCGTGGCTCCTTCAGGCAAATGCACATGCAAATCTTTCTTCGCAAAAGCATCTGCCGGAATACCAAAGCTCTCTGCACGAGAGCGCACAAAGGACAGCGCAGCTGCAATGCTTTCTTGCATCACATCACCCAACTTACCCGTATGCTTAATCTGCCCCTTACCGGGCGAGCTAACACTTTCAATGGTCAGAATTTCACCACCAACCTGCGTCCACGCAAGCCCGGTGACAACACCCACCATATCCTCGCCTTCCGTCTCACCATGACGGTAACGGCGAACACCCGCATATTTCTCTAGGTTATCCGCTGTGATCGCCACAGAGGTCACACCCGTCGAAATAATTTCTTTCACAACCTTACGAGCCAGCTTCGCAATCGCTCTTTCCAGATTACGAACGCCAGCCTCACGCGTGTAGGAGCGGATCAACTCACGAATCGCATCATCAGTCACCGACCATTCATGCGGCTTCAGATTATGCGCTTCCGCTTGTTTGTTCAGCAGGTGACGACGAACAATCGCCAGCTTCTCATCCTCCGTATAACCAGACAGAGAAATGATCTCCATACGGTCCAGCAGAGGCTGAGGCATGTTCAAACTATTCGCCGTTGTCACGAACATCACATCAGAAAGATCGTAATCGACCTCCAAATAGTGATCGCCAAACGTGTCATTTTGCTCTGGGTCCAACACTTCCAACAACGCAGAAGATGGATCACCACGCCAGTCAGAGCCAAGCTTGTCAATCTCATCCAGCAAGAAGAGCGGGTTAGAGCTCTTCGCCTTCTTCATGCCTTGCACGACCTTACCTGGCATAGAGCCGATATACGTCCGGCGATGGCCACGAATCTCAGATTCGTCACGCACACCACCTAAAGACATGCGTACATAAGTCCGCCCCGTTGCCTTAGCGATAGAGCGTGCCAGAGATGTTTTACCAACACCCGGCGGCCCCACGAGGCACAAAATCGGCCCTTTGACTTTCTGAGAGCGGGTCTGAACGGCCAGATACTCCAGAATACGTTCCTTGACCTTCTCTAAGCCGTAATGTTCCGCTTCAAGCGTCTCTTCTGCACGCTTCAAATCACGCAGAATCTTCGAGCGCTTCTTCCACGGAATACTCAGCAGCCAATCCAGATAATTCCGAACCACCGTGCCTTCCGCAGACATCGGACTCATACCACGCAGCTTTTTCAGCTCACCCAGAGCCTTTTCACGCGCTTCCTTAGAGAGACGTGTCTTGGCAATTTTTTCTTCAAGCTCAGCGAGTTCGTCTTTGCCGTCCTCGCCCTCGCCCAATTCCTTCTGAATCGCCTTCAGCTGTTCATTCAGATAATACTCGCGCTGCGTCTTTTCCATCTGACGCTTCACACGATTCCGAATGCGCTTCTCGACCTGAAGAACCCCAATCTCCGTCTCAATATGCGTGAACACTTGTTCCAAGCGTTGCGCCGCAGAAGACGTCTCAAGGATCTCTTGCTTCTCAGCAATTTTCAGATTCAGATGACCTGCAATGGTATCGGCCAGCTTCGACAGATCATCAATCTGATTAATAGACACCATCACTTCTGACGGAATCTTTTTATTCAGCTTAATATACTGCTCAAAATGAGACACCGCTGAACGGCCGAGAGCCTCAAGCTCACTACCCGGCGTTGCATCCGCCGCTTCTTCTGGAAATTCTTCGATCTCGGCTTCGAAATGCCCATCAACGTCAAAAAGACGCTTAATACGGACACGACGCTCACCCTCGACCAGCACCTTCACCGTGCCATCAGGAAGCTTCAAAAGCTGCAAAATCGTTGAAACCGTACCGCAACGATAAATATCATCCACAGCCGGATCATCGAGCGACACATCTTTTTGTGCCACCAGCAAGATCTGCTTGCTGTCCTGCGTCACCGTCTCAAGGGATTTGACGGATTTTTCGCGCCCAACAAAAAGCGGTACAATCATATGCGGAAACACGACAATATTCCGCAGCGGCAGAACCGGCATCACACGAACCGTTGGCTCGGCTGCTTCTTTCTTAGAACTTGCCTTACGCGTGCGCGGCGCGCTCTTTTTCTTCACACCATCAGCTTTGGTTGCCTCCGTTGCTTTAGCAACACGGCGGCGTTTCGGCTTAGGGGTAGTATCATCAGTCATTCTGTCGATCTCCAATTCGGACGATCCCACGGCGTTGCCTGCCCAGCAGCGCAACCTCCGTGAACTCTGGCGCGCACCTCACGATGCGCGCGCCAACCGCAGTTAATATTGGGCCTGAATAGGCCAGCCACAAGCAAAGAAGGCAGAAATAACCAAATGGTTAAGCGGACTGCTCCGCCGGCTCTGCCTTCCCTTCACCATGGACATAAACCGGACTTGCCTTTTTCTCAGCGACATCCCGATTAATGACCACCTCTTCCACGCTCTCCAACCCTGGAAGATCAAACATCGTCTCCATCAGCATGCTTTCCATAATAGAACGCAAACCACGAGCACCCGTTTTCCGTTCAATTGCACGGTTGGCAATTGCTTTCAGAGCATCGTCCGTGAAGGTTAGTTTAACGCCTTCCATGTCAAAAAGACGGCCATATTGTTTCACAAGCGCATTTTTCGGCTGCGATAGAATCTGCACCAAGGCATCTTCATCCAGATCATTCAACGCCGCAATAACAGGAAGACGACCAATAAACTCAGGGATCAAGCCAAACTTCAGCAAATCTTCCGGTTCGACGCTTTGAAGAATCGCACCCAAGCGACGCTCATCGTCAGAACGTACATCCGCCCCAAAGCCAATCGCTGAGCCCTTACCGCGCGCTGCAATAATCTTGTCCAAACCAGCAAACGCACCACCACAGATGAACAACATATTTGTCGTATCAACCTGCAAGAATTCTTGCTGCGGATGCTTGCGGCCACCCTGTGGCGGCACTGACGCAACCGTGCCTTCCATCAGCTTCAGCAGCGCCTGCTGCACACCTTCACCAGACACATCTCGCGTGATGGAAGGGTTTTCAGACTTGCGTGAAATCTTATCGATTTCATCAATATACACAATGCCACGCTGCGCACGCTCAACATTATAATCCGAGGCCTGAAGCAGCTTCAGAATAATATTCTCAACGTCCTCACCGACATAGCCGGCTTCTGTGAGGGTCGTCGCATCAGCCATTGTAAATGGCACATCCAAAATACGCGCCAACGTTTGCGCTAACAGCGTCTTGCCAGACCCCGTCGGCCCAATGAGCAGGATGTTAGATTTCGCAATTTCAATATCATTGCTCTTCTGAGCATGTGCCAAGCGTTTGTAATGGTTATGCACAGCGACAGAGAGAGCTCGCTTGGCCTCTACTTGCCCGATGACATAATCATCCAGAACCTTACAAATCTCTTTTGGCGTCGGCACACCATCATTGGACTTAACCAAATGCGTTTTGTGCTCTTCTCGGATGATATCCATGCACAATTCAACGCACTCATCACAGATGAATACGGTCGGCCCTGCGATCAGCTTCCGAACTTCATGCTGAGATTTGCCACAGAACGAGCAGTATAATGTATTTTTGGACTCGTCCGACTTGTTGCTCATCTCTGTTCCTCTCTCCGCTTACGCACGCTCACGAGACAATCTTACTGACACCTGCTTCGCGCAAGCCTTTAACTTTAAGCTAAGCTTTCCCACCTCGGCAAGACCGAAGCCCAAGCCCTAGAGACACGAAAAGCGGCATAAGACAATGCCGCTTTACCGTTTCACTGCAAACTCAGCACTCTACTGCTGACAACGCCTGCGCTCAAACCGCATCACCCGCACTCGGATGACGACGTACCACTTCATCAACCAGACCAAAAGCTTGCGCTTCTTCTGCTGACAAGTAGCTGTCGCGCTCCAGCTTTTGCTCGATATCCTCAAGCGTCTGCCCGGTATGTTCGCGATAAATTTCGTTAAGACGCTGACGGATTACAAGGATCTCACGCGCCTGAATTTCAATATCAGAAGCCTGGCCCTGCGCCCCACCAGAAGGCTGGTGCACCATAACGCGCGCATTTGGCAGGCAGTAACGACGCCCTTTTTCGCCACCGGCCAACAGCAGAGACCCCATAGAGGCCGCCTGACCAATGCACACCGTGCTGACCGGGCAACGGATATACTGCATGGTATCGTAAATCGCGAGACCAGCCGAAACCACGCCACCAGGGCTATTGATGTAAAAGGAAATTTCTTTCGTCGGATTCACGCTCTCAAGATATAAGAGCTGCGCACTGATCAGTGATGCCACTTGATCATAAACAGGTCCCGTCAGGAAAATAATACGTTCCTGAAGCAGTCGGGAGTAAATATCGAAGGCTCGCTCACCGCGTGCAGTCTGCTCGACCACCATAGGTACAAGCGCGTTACCGAACACCTCGACGGGATCGTGGTTCCCAATGGCCATGCTGTCTCTTCCTCGTTGCCCTCGGGCTATCAGCTTCCTAACATGGCCCCACAACGTTGCGCCGTCAAAGGGCTCGACGCAGGAAAATCACACAAACATGCCATATGAGGCGAAGAATGTACTTTTCTTCGCCTCACAAGGTCTAATCAATCAAAGATCAGCAGCAGGGATCTCTGAAAGCTCTTCCGGCGTCACTTCTTTTTCTGTGACGTCAGACAGCTCGATCAAGTAGTCAACAACCTTGTTTTCCAAGATTGGGCCACGCAGGCCTTCAACTGCTTGCGGGTTCTTGGAGAAGAACTCGAACACAGCCTTTTCTTGACCAGGGTAACGCTGTGCTTCTTGCTGCATCGCACCGATAAGCTCTTCACGGCTTACCTGAATGTCCTGCTTACGACCGATTTCAGCCAAAAACAGACCCAGCTTCACGCGACGCTCTGCAATGCGGCGGTAATCTGCACGAAGTGTTTCTTCGTCCTTACCGGCATCTTCTTCATCCATATTGCCAGCTTGGCGGTCTTGCTCAACACGCGCCCAAATCTGACCGAATTCAGCGTCAACCATGCTCTCTGGCGCATCGAAGTCTGTCTTTTCAGCCAGAATATCGAGCAGCTCACGCTTGATACGCAAACGAGACAACTGGGTGTACTCACCTTCAGCCTGTTCCGTTACAATCTTACGTGCTTGATCGATGCTTTCGAGACCAACTGTCTTCGCCAGTTCGTCATCAATCGCCGGATCAATTGCCTTCTTCAGGGCATTTGCCTTGATATCAAAGGTTGCCTCTTTACCAGCCAGCTCAGCAGCCTGATAATCTTCCGGGAATGTCACTGTAATGACTTTTTCTTCGCCGACTTTCAGACCTTCGATCTGCTCAGCAAAACCTGGAATAAAGCCTTCGCCACCGATCTCAACGTTCACATCTTGAGCGGTACCACCGTCAAATGCTTCACCGTTGACCTTACCGACGAAGTCAACGTTAACAACATCACCCTTCACGGCAGCGCGGTCTTCTTCGATCGTCTCAAAGGTGCGGCTACGACGTGCCAGCTCACCCAGAGCCTTATCGACAACAGACTCATCAACCTTAGCGGTCAGACGTGTCAGCTTAAGACCAGCCAAATCTGGAACCGTGATTTCCGGCAGAATTTCAACTTCAACCTTGAACTCAAGGTCACCTTCGCTGTCCGGCGCAGACACAAGATCAACCTTCGGCTGCGTAGCCGGGCGGATGTTCTGCTCTTGCATCACGCGACCAGTTGCGTCGTTTACAGCTTTTTCGAGCAGTTCAGCATTCACGGAAGCGCCATAACGCTGCTTAACCAATGAAACAGGAACCTTACCCGGACGGAAACCCGGCAGGCTAACTGTCTTAGCAACTTCAGCCAAACGAGCTTTCCGGTCAGCCTGCAGATCAGCAGACGGAACAACGACGGTGAAGGCGCGCTTAAGTCCTTCGTTAAGCGTAGGCGTAACCTGCATGAGCCAGGCGATCCTCTCAGGTCGGGTATCAATGAGTTAGGGAAAAACGGGTTGGTGCGGGCGGAGGGACTTGAACCCCCACAGCTTGCGCCACCAGAACCTAAA
>NZ_CAMKWA010000026.1 GCF_946476835.1 uncultured Neokomagataea sp. | reverse complement strand
GTGCTCTACCCCTGAGCTACACCCGCACTCCGTTGGACGGGCTTATGAAGCATTTCCTTCTCCCCCGCAAGAGGAAAAATGAATACTCCTCCGTTTTTCTTAACCTCTTGCGTATCACGCAGCATCGTCCGATCTTCTTTTGAAAGACAAAACCACAGCAACACCACAGAAAGACCGACCATGAGCAACTTAGACGAACCCCTCATCGGCCAAGCCAACACAAACGCCGCCGCTAATATCATTATCGACACTGACCAAAAACGCTTCATGGCAGACGTCATTGAAGCCAGTAATGAGCTCCCCATTCTCGTCGATTTTTGGGCACCATGGTGCGGCCCCTGCCGTCAATTTACACCCGTACTCGAAAAAGTCGTGCAAGCAGCACAAGGGCGGGTCCGCCTTGTCAAACTCGACATTGAAGCGAATCAAAGCCTCGCTGCACAATTAAGCCAAATGGGCCTACCCCTCCAATCCATCCCGCTAGTAGTCGCTTTTTGGAAAGGCCAAGTACTAGACGCTGTACAGGGCGCACAATCTGAGACAGCCGTCCGGCGCTTTGTCGAAACTGTTTTGAAAGAAAGCGGAGGCGCCATGCCCGCAGCAGAAATGCTTTCCGCTGGCAAAAAAGCCCTTTCTGAAAACCTCTTCGCTGAAGCCGCTGGCTTATTCGGCGCTGTTCTAGAAAGCGAATCCGAAAACCCAGACGCATGGGGCGGCATGATACGGGCACTTATTGGCTTAGGTGAAACCGAAGCCGCAGAAGACGCCTCAAGCCAAATCCCATCAAAACTGGATACACACCCAGAAGTTACCGGCGCACGCTCCGCTTTAACCCTCCACAAAGAAAGCGCTCAAGCCGCATCACAGCTTGATGCACTCCGCCAAAAAGCAAGCACTGCCCCTGATGATTTCAACCTACGCATGGAACTCGCCGCAGCGCTCAACGCCGCCGGACACAGAGCGGATGCAGCCGAAACACTGCTCTCCATCATCCGTACAGATCGTGACTGGAAAGATGGCGCCGCACGCACAGAGCTCCTCCGCTTTTTTGAAGCATGGGGGCACACAGACCCAGACACCCTCGCCGCACGCCGCAAGCTTTCCGCATTACTGTTTTCCTAATGACACCACGCGATTTCAATAGCCTCATCACGCTCCCTGAGATTCCGCGGCGCGTGACACCGCTGAATGAACTCACTCTCGCAGACATGCCGCCACGCCTTGGCCTCTTCGTTCTGCCCGGCGCGGTCCTCCTGCCGGGCGGCCGCCTGCCGCTGCAAGTCTTCGAGCCGCGCTACATCGCCATGCTCGAAGACGCACTCGCCAAAAATCGTCTCATCGGCATCATCCAGCCTTTGGATGACGATGAAGATGACGCCCTCTTGGATCATCCCCCTCTACACAAAGTAGGGGCTGTAGGGCGCGTCATGGAATTTGCCGAACAACCAGACGGCACATTCATGATCGTATTACACGGCGTCGCCCGCTTTCGGTTACTGCGCGATACACTGACAGAACAGTGCTGGCGTGAAGGCTCTATCGATGTCTCTGCCTATGTTGAAGACATGATGGACGCCCCAACTGCCCCGGTCAGTCGGGAAAAACTGCTCACCACATTAAAAGACTACCTCGCCGCGCGTGATCTGCGTACAGATTGGACGCTTCTCGATGAGTTGGACGATGATTCTCTCCTCATCGTACTCCCCATGCTCATTCCATTTGAGGATGACGAAAAGCAACTTCTCCTCGAAGCTACCCGCCCTGAAGATCGCGCTGAACTCTTGCTGACCCTGCTAAGACAGGGCATGGAATAACCCATGACATCTGAACTTGACCCACGCCTTCTGTCTGTTTTGGTTTGCCCCCTGACCAAAGGGCCCCTCACCTATGACAGTGCTGCCCAAGAACTCATTAGCCCCAAAGCACGCTGCGCTTATCCTATCAAAGATGGCATTCCCATCATGCTTCCCGATGAAGCACGACTGTTAGATAACACACCGTAAACCTTGGCCCCACCACCACAATGTGACGACCAGAGCAAGGCAGGAACAACGCCCCCTTCTCTCATGGTCGTCTTGAAACCGCGTCCTTGCGGATAGTCCTACGACCATGCGGAATATATTCTCTCCTGAACCGCACATGACATCAAAACCACTCACAAAACAGCACCAACGCAGTATCAGCACAGCCAATAACCATAACCGTATTACAAGGCTTTAAACGCGCCCAAAGCCCTTTCTCGCCCCTCAGGCAAACCAACGATCGGCCGAGGGTAAGTCTGCCCCAATTCCACTCCTGCAGACCGCAATACCGTTACTGAAGCGTTCCACGGTTCTCGCAAAGCCTTGCCTGATAATGCCCCTAATTCCGGCACCCAACGACGAATATATTCTCCATCTGGGTCAAATTTTTCTGCCTGAAGCGTCGGGTTGAAAATTCTGAAGAATGGCGCGGCATCAATACCCGTCCCGGCTACCCATTGCCAATTCATCGCATTACTGGCCGGATCATAATCCACCAATGTATCGCGAAACCACGCCTCCCCTTCACGCCAATCAATCAGCAGATGCTTCGTCAGAAAAGAGCCTGCAATCATACGAGCCCGATTATGCATCCATCCCGTTTGCCATAGCTGCCGCATCGCCGCGTCAACGATCGGCACCCCCGTCTGCCCCCTCTGCCACGCTGTAAGGTCCTGCTCCGAACGCCGCCACGGCATGGCATGAAATTTAGGGTTCACATTTTCATACGACAAAGACGGCACATGAAAGAGCGTGTACTGCGCAAATTCCCGCCAACCCAACTCAGACAAAAAAACCTGCGCCCCTTCACCGTCATCCCCACGCTGTGCCAGCACGTCCCACACACGCCGGGGTGACAGCATGCCACTCGCTAAATAAGGCGATAAACGCGACGTTCCCTCTCGCGCCATATAGTCGCGCGCCTTGGCGTAATCACAGCATAAATCATTCACAAATGCCTCAAGCACTTGCATCCCAGCCTTGCCATCAACACGCCAACTTGCCCGCATTCCTGCGGCCCAATCTGGCACAACAGGGCGCAGCCTCTCTTCATTCAACCGCATATCCGCAAGCAAAGACGCTGACAAACCGCAAAACACTATCTCTTGAGGGGCCGATACCGGCGCCTCAGCACCCACTGCCCGCAATGCTTTCCAAAATGCGGTGTAAACGCGATATGCGTACCGATCTTTCGTCAAAATATCCTGAGGGTGTCGCAGCACAGTCCCCCATTCCAACTGAAAACCAATCCCACATTGCGCCAGCTTTTCCACCAGACGCTGGTCTTGAGCACGTTCCGCCGCGAGAACACGCTGATGCGCAAAAACCGTGACAGCCCCAATCTCAGCAGCAAGCCGCGGCAATACATCCTGTGCATCCCCGGCCAAGGTCAATAATGTACCACCATAAGACTGCAACTGCTTACGCAACGCTGCCAAAGCCCCCCGCAACCACCAGCGATAAGCCCCACCCTCAACCGCGCTGCGCTCCACACAAGGATCAAAAACATAAACACACATCAGCGGGTGACCCGTTGCCACTGCCGATAATAACGCAGGATGATCATCCAAGCGTAAATCATGCCGAAACCAAAGAATAACAGGTTTTCGTTCCACATTACGCCCAGACATAACACCTCACCTCGCAGCACGAGCGCGCGATAACGCAGCAGCTGATAAAATGTTCAATTTTTCAGTCAAAAAACTTAGATTCTCTGCACAGAGAAACAGAAATTCACACGCAGAAATATTATGTAGTCAGGAAGTTTTACGAACCTTTAAAAACCGTATTTTTCATACTAAATGCTTTATCATTCGATGGAATATAGCGCCTCAAAAACAAAGCGCACTTACCAAGTGAAAGATACAAAAAAATAAAAAACACACCCCCTCCGATACATTATAAAATTATCAATTTCCTCAAAAAAACATTTTGAGAAATTCTCATATTTATTAATCATAGCAATATAAAAAATATTAATTACTAATAATTATATAAAAAATCAATTATTATAAAGTATAAAAAAATATATTAAAATGTTAACTTTAAAAAAACTGTTTTATTAATCATGAAAATAATTAATTTACTCCTTAATCACAGGAGAAAACCAATGGCAGATTCAACAATCGTCATAAACGGCACAACATACCAATTCATCAGCAACTCAAATTATGCTGGCTACAGCATCCCATCAACAGGTCCGTTCTCAAACTACTACCTTGAAGGCGGCCAAGGCACGAGCCAAGGCGCAAAAGGTTCTGGCGCATTATTACGTATTAGCGGTGGAAAAACAGTCTCAAACGTCATTGTTAACCAAGCGGCAAGCGTAAATGTCAGCGGTACATCGACGTTAATTAACCCAACGGTCGACAGCGGCGCCTTTATTCAGGGTTTTGCTGGTGCCCAAATTCAAGGCGGCGAAGTCAAAGACGGTGGTATCCTATCCATCCAAGCTGGCTCAACCGTATCCGGCGTCACGTTTGACAGCGGGTCCACGCTGACCCTTCACGTCAATAGCAAAAATTTTACAGCATCCACCATCACAAACCTCAATATTCAACAAGGCACCATCATTGATGTTATTGATGATGCTGGGCAACCCTTATCCCTCAGCGCGGAAATCAAAACCGTCAACGGCCAAAAAGTACTGTATATTGATACAAACAAAAGCAGTAGCAGCGACCACCAAATCGTCATTACACTTGACAAGAACTCTACCTTCTCTGACCAATCCGACTTCCATACATTCAACAAAGCTGATCCATTCTCACAGCCATACGCTACCTCCTACCAAGAACTGGTTGTTTGCTTCTTGGCAGGAGCAGAAATTGCAACCCCCAACGGCACGTCGCTGGTTGAAAACATCAAAATTGGCGATGAAGTCACCGTTTTTAATGCTGGCAAACCAGTAACAGACACCGTCACATGGGCGGGTGAAGCAACATGCACAATCCGTGCCAACCTGACCGATGATGAAGCAGGCTACCCAGTTCGCATCTTGCAAGACGCGATTGCGCAAGGTGTACCGTCTCAGGACTTGCTGCTCACAGCAGATCACTGCTTATTCTTCGACGGTAAATTCATACCTGCACGTATGCTTGTAAACGGTCGCTCCGTCTTCTTCGACAAGAACTTCACATCTTACAGCTACTACCACATCGAAACTGCACGACACTCCGTCATCATGGCGAATAATGTTCTGACCGAAAGCTACCTCGACACAGGTAACCGTTCAGCATTCCGCCACCAGAACCTTGCTTTCGTTGGTCACAAAGCAAAGAGCTGGGATGTCGATGCTGCTGCTCCGCTGAGCACAACTCCAGAAGTGGTCAAGCCCATATTCACGGCCATCGAAGAGCGCGCCATTGCAAACAACATCGCATCTCAAACGCCGTCACCACGTCTGACGCAAGATGCAAACATCACGTTGGTCACAAATACAGGGCTGACACTCAACAAGCTGCGTGAAACCAATGGCCACATGATCTTCATGCTGCCAGGCGATGTTCAATCCGTACGCATCATGTCCCGTGCATCACGCCCGTGTGACATTGTTGGCGCATTCTGGGATGACCGCCGCTCCATCGGTGTCGGTGTTGGCAATATCTCCATCTTCGAATGGAACCAACGTACCCCCATCACCACGCATCACGATGTCGCTGAACTGGATGGCTGGAACAACCTTGAAACGGTTTCAGACAAGCGCTGGACAACGGGCAATGCTTTCCTGCCACTGAACCGTGAAATTTCCGAAGAGCAAGCACTTCTGAGCTTGGAAATCCAAACAGTTGACTACATCCTCGAAGACGCTGTGACGACTTCAGCGCGCCTGAAAGCCTAAAACACTTACGTCGTCCATGGGGGCTTCCATCCCCATGGACGATCACAGCCACAAGGGCGCTCTACAGACCCGATGTAGAGCGCCCTTGTCGTATCTGCCACTCCAGTCAAACACCTACACCCACCTCACAATATGCCCCACTGCCCTCACTGCTCACCAGAATGTTTACGCCCCCCTGCGGGATTCACTTGCAAAAGATGCCCCTCCTCCCCATAAATCATTCCATGAACAGACGTTCTCAGGGCGGGGTGTAATTCCCCACCGGCGGTAATGTAAGGTTTCGCCCCTACAAAGCCCGCGAGCGCCCCAGCCGTTCCAAGCTGGGGGTCTAGCAGATCCGGTGTAATTCCGGAGCCGACGGTCATAGTCCGGATGAGAGAGAACGCGGTAACAGCCCCGGTGGGCTGATGCGTACGCACGTAGAGTGTGCTGCAGCATCATACCCCCGGCTCTGTGCGGCGTGCGCCTTGGGAGCGTTCCTATCTGGAATGCCCGACTGGGATGTAAGTGACACGCCTTGACTGAATCGACTAACCCTTCTGCCCTGACGCTCACACCAGCCTATATCCGCACGGTGTTTCACGCGCTCATTACACAAACAGCAGATACCCTTGGTGCAACGGCTCCCAATCCTTCCGTCGGCTGCGCCTTACTGGACCGGAACGGCACAGTCCTCGCTAGTGGCACACACCCCAAAGTCGGCGCCCCCCACGCCGAAATCATGGCCATCAACGAGGCTCATCAAAAAGGCGTCCTTGATCAGGTCCACACAGCACTGGTCACACTTGAACCATGCAACCACACCGGTCGCACACCGCCATGCAGTGAAGCACTGCTCAATACACCCGTTAAAGACATCTGGATTGGCACGGCTGACCCTAACCCCAAAGCATCGGGCGGGGCCTCACGCCTGCGCGAAGCCCCGGGAAGTCGTAACGTCACCTTCTTATCGGATCATGCGGAACTGGCTGACCTCGCAGAAGACTGCACGGCCTTAATCGCACCTTTTACACGCCGCATTTTGCATCACCGTCCATGGATCAGCGTAAAGCAAGCACGTGATGAAGCTGGGTCAATGGTTCCTCCCGCAGGGCAAAAGACCTTCACATCAGCGGCATCCCTCACCTTCGCACACCGTATGCGTCGCGCAACCGATGCCATCATTACCGGCATCGGCACGGTCCTGACGGATGACCCCTCTTTCACCGTGCGGCACGTCGCTGACCATACAAGTCGCGGCCCCCGCATTATTGTTGTCTGTGACCGTAGCGGCGGTCCCTTTGGCCGCATGCCCAGCTTGTGGCGTGCGCGTATGGCCGAAGCGGGATTCACCGTCCTCGTGAGCGACAACCTCGCCAATGTTCCTGCCCTTTTAGCGGAACACGGCGTCAATTGGGCCATGGTCGAAGCGGGCCCAACCCTGCTGAAAGCCGTCTCAGAGCTCAATCTTTGGGATGACTGGCTCACCATTCACAAAACCAACTCAACCGACCGCATCGAACTAACAACGCAGCCTGGCTCCGCCCCTCAAGGTCTAAGCCCCCTGCGCCTGTTGAGGGAAAAAACATGTTCTCCGGAATAATCGAACGTCTGGGCACTGTCCGCGCCGTCTCCCTCCGTGATTCCGCTATGGACCTCACTGTGGAAACCCACATCACAGACCTCGAATTGGGGGAAAGCATTGCCGTCAACGGCGTGTGTTTGACCGTTCAATCCTTCGATCATGCGGGCATTGCTTCCTTCCACCTCAGCGGTGAGACCCTCTCCCGTACTCCCCTTGGCGCACTCACCGTTGGCGCACGGGTCAATCTGGAACGTGCCGTAGCTGCCAGCACCCGCCTGTCTGGTCATATCGTACAAGGCCATGTGGACGGCATCGCCACACTCACCAGCCATTCCCATGCCGGAGACTCGCACGTCCTGCGCATCTTCGTGCCACAAGATCTGCGCCGTTATGTCGTGGAAAAAGGCTCCATCACCTTTGACGGCATCAGCCTCACCGTCAACGCCTTGTATGATGGCATGCCCCATGATGGGCAGAGCGGCTTTGAAATTGGCCTCACCATCATCCCGCACACATGGGAACACACCAACCTCTCCAGCCTCTCGCTCAATGCGAAGATGAATGTTGAGGTCGATGTTCTCGCTAAATATGTTGAAAACCTCATGCGCTTCTCCCCGCATGCCGGAGGAACACAGCCATGACCCCACAGCTCAAAGCCGCCATTGAAGCCTATCGCCGCGGCGGTATGGTCGTCATGGTGGATGACGAAAACCGGGAGAATGAGGGTGACCTCGTCATGGCTGCCCAGTTCACCACGCCAGAAGCCATCAACTTCATGGCCAAAGAAGCCCGCGGCCTCATCTGCCTCCCGCTAGAGACAGAACAGGCAGACCGCCTAAACCTGCCCCCCATGGTTGAGAAGAACCGTGACCCACGCGGCACGGCCTTCACCGTCTCGATCGAAGCGGCCACCGGCGTCACCACGGGCATTTCTGCCGCAGACCGCGCACGAACCATCGTCGTTGCCGCTCATCCAGATGCCGTGGCGGAAGACCTCATCTCCCCCGGTCATATCTTCCCACTGCGCGCTCACCCCCAAGGGGTCGTCGCACGGAATGGCCACACCGAAGGCTCTATTGACCTCGCTCGTTTAGCGGGGCTGCACCCTGCCGGTGTAATATGCGAAATTATGGCCGATGACGGCAGCATGATGCGCCTGCCCGAACTCCGGCGCTACGCCGCAAAACACGGCCTCCCTCTCATCAGCATTGCCGAACTGCAAGAATGGTGCCGGGCACATGGGCGCGATGCTGTCTCAGAGGCAACGCCCATCACAACACCCATTCCACCACCAGCAGAAGCTATCGCATCCTCTGCACTACCAAGTTTGTTTGGCGGGCATGATCTGCGTATCCACGCCTTCCGCGCGGTGGATGGCGTTGAGCATGTTGCCCTCGTCAAAGGGGATCCAACCCAAGGCACACCGCTCATCCGCTTGCACTCCGAATGTGTAACCGGCGATGCCCTCGGCTCCTTACGCTGCGATTGTGGCGCACAACTCCGCGAAGCACTTGAGCGTATTTCTGCCTCAGAATCCGGCGTCTTGCTCTATCTGCGCGGCCATGAAGGGCGCGGCATTGGCTTGGCCAACAAAATCCGCGCCTATGCCCTACAAGACCAAGGCATGGACACGGTGGACGCGAACGAAGCTCTCGGCCTCCCAGCTGATGCCCGTGAGTGGGATGCTGCTGCCGATATTCTGCGGCACCTCGGCGTCAATCAACTCCGCCTCCTGACCAATAACCCAGACAAAGAATCGAACCTTATGCGCTTCGGCTTCAATGTCGTCGCACGGGAGCGGCTCGAAATCGCGTCAAACCCGTTTAACCGCGCCTATCTCTCCACCAAACGCACCCGTATGGGGCATTTTCTTCAGGAACAAACATCATGAGCAAATCCATTCCCGTTGCCCCAGATCTGAAGCTCACACCGGCACCACGCCTCGCCTTGGTCGTCAGCCGTTTTAACACCGACATTACCGGTGGTCTGAAAAACGGCGCACTGGAATGGCTAGGTGAACGCGACATCACCGATGTCGATGTCTATGACGCACCGGGCGCCTTCGAACTCCCCCTGCTGGCACAGCGCCTCGCCAAATCCGGCCGCTATGAAGGCGTCATCTGCCTCGGCTGCGTGATTAAGGGTGATACGGCACATTTCGAGTTTATTTCCCTCGGTGCGACCATGGGCATCATGCAAGCCCAACTCACTACCGAAACACCAATTGCCTTCGGCATCCTCACCACCTACACCGAAGAACAAGCAATCGAACGCTCACGTACAGATGCTGAAAATAAAGGCCGTGAAGCCGCAGCTGCATGCGTTGAAAGCGTGGCTTTCCTCCGCAATATCCCTGCATCCGCCTAAAAACAAAAGCGGCAGGCTCATCTCAAGCCTGCCGCAATCATCACATCGAGTAACCGGGCTTTTTGTATAACGTCGTCTGTTTCGCGCTGATCTCCGGCCCATAGACCTGATCCCGCCACTCATCCGGCGAGACTTCTTCAATCCCGACCGACACTGAGCCTTCACTGCTGCCCAAAATACGCATTACATCGTGAGACAAAGCCGCAGCCAACTCCTGCTTCTGCTGCTCTGACTTACCCGGCCATAACTTTACAACAATATGCGGCATACAGGCTCCTCATTATCACCAAGGCTGAGACGCAGGCCCAACCGTAAACTCATTAATCGTTGTATCTTCTGGCGTATCAATCGCAACCGAGACAACACGCGCAATGCGGTCCGGCGTAATGGCATACTGCTTATACAACCCCTGCATCGCCTCAGCCGCCTTTTCATGCGTAATACCGCCTAAAAGCTCAGTGCTGATTGCAGCCGGATAGATCGTGGACGTGCGAATATTCGTCCCTTCTGACGCAGATTCCATCCGTAACACTTCCATAAAATTACGGACGAACCATTTTGTACCACCATAAATCGCAGCACCCGGATACGCTTTCAGCCCTGCGACAGAAGACGTCGCGATAATCTGGCCCGATTTCTGTTCAGCAAAAACAGGCATGACCGCTGCAACACCATTCAGAACACCTTTGATATTCACATCAACAGTGTTGTTCCACTCCTCCACCTTCAAAGCAGAGACAGGCGCCGTCGGCATCACACCTGCATTCAAAAAGATCACATCCACACGACCGAAGGTATCTTTAGCAAGCTGCACAATTGCTGCATTATCCGCTGGGTTCACCACATCTAAAGTGGTGTACACAACTTCTCCGCCGTTTTGCCAAATCTGCTCAGCAATCTTCTCCAAACGCTCTTCTCTGCGCGCGCCTAGAACAACTTTTGCACCTTGCCCCGCCAACAAAAGTGCCGTTGCTTCCCCGATACCCGAAGACGCACCCGTGATGATCACCACTTTATCTTTAATCATAATACTGCCCTGTCTTCGTGCGCATTAACCAGCATATTGTCGGTCTGAAACATGCTCTAACCAATCCACCACCTTGCCATTTTCCACTTCCTGAATCGCAAGATGCGTCATCGCTGTTTCCTGTGCTGCGCCATGCCAATGTTTTTCTCCCGGCGCGAACCACACCACATCTCCCGGTCGTATTTCTTCAACCGGACCACCCCAGCGCTGCACGCGCCCAACACCTGACGTCACAACAATCGTTTGCCCCAATGGATGTGTGTGCCAAGCCGTCCGCGCCCCTGGCTCAAACGTCACATTAGCGCCCTGAACGCGCTCTGGCGCCGCCGGATTAAATAATGGATCCACACGCACGGTACCGGTAAACCACTCTACTGGCCCCTGCATGGAAGGCTTATGCCCCGCTCTAAAAATATCCATTATGATGCTCCTGCAATAATGCCTCAGCGGCTACGCTGCTGCATGGCTTCACAGAACTGTAAGCACACCACCGGCAAAAGATTAGCGCTTATAAAATACATAAATTTGTGAAATAAATTCAGCAATGGCACGCCCTCACCTTCATGACATCACAGCTTTTCTCATGGTTGCCCGAAAACGCAGCTTCACCAAAGCTGCGGCAGAACTCGGCGTCACACCATCAGCACTGAGCCATACAATCCGAGCACTGGAAGAGCGCCTCCAACTCCGACTATTATCCCGAACGACACGTGCCGTCGCCCCCACAGAAGCTGGAGAACAGCTCCAACGCCGCCTCTCTCCCTTATTCGAGCAGGTGAATACAGAGATCGAGGCCATTACGTCTCTCAGCAAAACACCGTCTGGCTCCATCCGCATCACATGCATCGATGCCGCCATTGAAACCGTTTTCCGCCCAAAACTCCGTGCATTTTTGGAAAAATACCCTGAAATCAACGTCGAATTCAGTATGGATTATGCGTTGGTCGATATCGTCGCTGAACGGTTTGATGCCGGTGTACGCATTGGCGCGTCCTTAGAAAAAGACATGATTGCCACATGCATCAGCCCCAAATGGCGCTTTTGCGTCGTGGGTACCCCGGCCTATTTTGAAAAACACGGTATTCCCTCCACACCTCATGACCTCAGCAGCCATAATTGCATCAACATGCATATGAAAACCGCTGGTGGACATTTTCGATGGGAATTCCAAACACCCCAAGGACGCGAATTTTCTTTGAAAGTGCACGGGCAAATCACCTTCAATACGACTTTTCTTGTTCTAGCAGGGGCCTTAGACGGGCTAGGCCTTGGCTACATGCCCCGCACCATTGCTGAGCCATATTTAAAAAGCGGCCAGCTTGTGGAAGTCCTTGTCGAATGGTGCCCCGAATATGATGGGTACTATCTCTACTACCCCAGCCGAAAACAGCATTCCCCCGCTTTCTCTGCCTTTATCCAAGCTATGCGCTGGACGGGCGAGAGCACCTAACGATCCACGACGCATCGTCATTTCTAAGAGGCAATATCTTATCAACACGTGATACAGAGCCGAAAACGACCCTGTATCACGCCATGACTGCTATTCGTTGGATGGAATGATATCAGCTGGCAAAGCCTGTACCCGAATGACCTTACCGTTCTTATCGTAATACATCACCGAATCACCACGGCGCTCGGCCCAGCCATCCGGCTTGCCATCTTTCGTACGGAACAAAAGACGAAAAGCATCTGGCTGCTCAATCACTTTATCCCCTGGCGGGCGATAGGTGAAACGGCTGAAATCAGCGTGGTTCTTCGGTAACGAGGAACTCCGATACACGTCATGCATGCTCGGCTTACTCGGCCCATCATCGTCAGCACTTTGCGCATGAGCCACACCACACGCCGCAACAGCACAAAAGCCGGTAACAGCAACTAAAGGAAGAAAAGTGACTCTACGCAAAGGGTTCTCCAATCATCAGATGCAGGCTTAGTGTCCTGCTTTCTCCGCCTGAGCAGATGGGGCTACCTTAGGCGAAACCGTTTTCGCACTCCAGCCACCCCCCAAAGCACGGTAGACCGTCACTAGATTAGCAAACCGCGCCGCCTGCACCGCAATATGGTTTTGTTGCGCTTGGTACAACGTCCGTTGCTGTTCCAGTGCCGTCAAATAGCTATCAATACCGGCATGATAACGCATCATTGCCAAATCATACGCTGTTTGAGACTGCTGAACCAAGCCAGCCAAATGCTTTTCCTGCGCCGTATAGGTCTCACGCGCCGTTAGCGCATCAGACACTTCACGGAAAGCAGACTGCACCGCCTTCTGATACTGCGCTGCAGACTGCAAGGCGCGCGCCTTAGCAATATGCAGATTCCCCTCATTCTGCCCCCACGTAAAGATCGGCAGGGAAATCGATGGGGAGATAGACCAAGTCTCAGCACCCGGTGTGAACAGATGACGGAACTGAAGGGCGCTGGTCCCTTCAGATGCCGTCAACGTCACACGCGGATAAAACGCGGCACGCGCCGCACCAATGCTGGCATTTGCACCCAGCAACGTATGCTCGGCTGCCTGAATGTCCGGGCGCTGCTGCATCAAGTCCGATGGCAAACCTGCTGGCAAATCACCCAGCATTGTCTGCGCCCCAAACGGGGCCGGTTCTGGCAGTGTGGCGGGCAAAGGCATACCAACAATGAGCTGTAACGCATGTTCATCATCAGCCACCGCACGACGATACTGCGCTTCATTCGCTGCGTCCTGTTCCACTTGGGTCCGCACCTGCGCCAAGGTCAGCGCATCTGTTTCCCCATGGTCATACGCCAACTGCGTCAACGACAAAGTATGCTGCTGAGACGCCAAAGTATCCTGCGTAACACGCAGCAACTCACGATCACCCAACCACTGAATATACGTATTCGCCACCTGAGAGACCGTCGTGATCAACACATTACGCGTGTTTTCAGCACTGCTCAAAGCGGCTTCCGCCTCCTGCCGGGACAGATTTCGTATCCGTCCCCACAGATCCACTTCATACGACGAAAAGCCGATCGAAGATTGGAACAAACGCAGCGTACCAATGCTCCGCCCAATACCTGGTGCAAACGCAAAACCTGCCGTCTCAGACGGAGACATGAACATACCACTCCCCCCCGCCGAAATCGCTGGGAAGAGCGAAGCATGCTGCACCTCATACTGCCCCTGTGCTTCCGCCACGGCCGCAGCCTGCGCGGCAAGGTCACGGTTGCTTTGCAAAGTCAGCGTAATGAGTGCTTTTAGGCGGGGATCCGTGAAAAAATCCTGCCAGCCCAAATCTGCCACCTGCGCCGCAGCTTTAACACTCTTTACCCCTGTATCCGCCGGATAAGCGTCCTGCACCATAGGTGCCGGGCGATGATAATCTGGCGCCATATTGCAGCTCGACAGCATCAAAAGCGCTGCCAGTCCAAGACGGATTTTCATGCGCCGTGCTCCCCATGTGCAGGCATATCAGCATTGTCATCTAAGTGAGCGTACGGGGCCTTACGGTCCTTAATCGGCTTCACACGGAATAGACGTAGAATGACAACAAAGAAGACCGGTACGAAATATACAGCCAATAATGTCGCTGAGAGCATACCACCCACAACACATGTCCCAATCGCCACACGCGCAGCAGAACCCGCACCTGTTGCAATCGCCAGCGGAAACACACCACAGACAAAAGCAATCGACGTCATCAAAATTGGCCGCAAACGCTCACGCCCCGCTTCCAAAACAGCCTCTTCCAAAGAACGCCCTTGTTCAAAGAAGCTTTTCGCAAATTCCACAATCAGAATGGCGTTTTTCACCGACAAACCAACCGTCGTCAGCAAGCCGACTTGGAAATACACGTCATTGTTCAGACCGCGCCCCAATGTTGCAACGATAGCCCCCAATACACCTAACGGCAGTACGAGCATGACCGACATCGGAATCGCCCAGCTTTCATACAGCGCCGCCAAGCACAGCATGATCACAACCGCAGCCAACACATAAAGCGGCCCGGTCGCACCCGCTGACGCCAGTTGCTCGTAAGACAGACCCGTCCACTCATAACTAATACCATGCGGCAAATGAGATAGGATTTTTTCCATCTCACTCATAGCTTGACCTGAGCTAGCACCCGGCGCTGGCTGGCCCTGAATCTCATACGAATTCATGCCATTATAGTCTTCAACCTTTTGCGGACCACTGACCCAACGGCCATCCACAAAAGCATTGAGTGGCACCATCGTCCCGGACGCATTACGCACATACCAACGGTTCAGATCTTCCGGCGTCATTCGCGCCCAATCCTCACCTTGCACGTAAACTTGCTTCACACGGTCATTCCGCATGAACTGGTTCACATAGGTCGAACCAAAGGCACCTTGTATGGTGGTGTTAATATCCGCATTCGATAGACCCAGAGCATTCGCGCGCTCACGGTTAATATCAAGCGCAAATTGCGGTGCATCCTCCATACCCAATGGGCGAACTGCCTGCAAAATCGGATTCTTAGCAGCTTCCATCAGCACCTGATTACGCGCAGCCAACAGTGCCGCATGCCCCAAATGCCCAGTATCTTCCAGCTCCAAGTCAAAGCCAGTCGCGTTACCCAGCTCCATCACAGCAGGCGGGTTCACGGCAAAGATTTGCGCCATTGGATTCATCCAAAAATGCATCATCACCTGACGAGCTATCGTCGTGGTTGTATTCTGCACTCCTGGACGTTCATCCCACGGCTTCATACGGATAAAGAAGGCACCAGCACTTTGTCCTTGTCCAGCGAAGCTAAACCCGGTCATCGTGAAAACAGACTTCACTGTGTTGCCGTATGTTTTCAGTACGTACTCTGAGACCTGACGGTTCACCTCAGCAGTTTGTTCCGCCGTCGCACCCGAGCGCATCGTAATTTGACCAAAAATAATACCCTGGTCTTCGTCGGGCAGGAAGCCACCGGGCACGCGGTTAAACAAGAACACCACGCCCACAGTCAGGATCACAAACGCCAACATGCTCAGAGCAGGACGCCCAACCATCCGGCGAACCCCGCCCAAATAACCACGAGTCAAACGGTCAAAATTACGATTAAACCATGCTGCGGGGCCTTTTTCTGGCGCCTTATGCGTCGGCTTCAACATCGTTCCGCACAACGCTGGCGTCATCACCATCGCCACCAGAACAGACAGCCACATGGCCGCAACGATTGTGATAGAGAACTGACGGTAAATCACACCCGTCGAACCACTGAATGCTGCCATCGGCAAGAAAACCGCTGACAAAACCAGCACAATACCAATCAACGCACCCGAGATTTCATCCATAGACTGCCGAGCAGCCTCACGTGGCGAAATTCCACGCTCACTCATAACGCGTTCGACGTTTTCAACGACGACAATCGCGTCATCCACCAGCAAACCGACAGCCAAAACCATCGCCAACATGGTCAAAGTGTTAATCGCGTAACCCATCGCGGACAGCAGGCCAAAAGTGCCTAACAGCACCACAGGCACAGCAATCGTCGGAATCAACGTAGCCCGGAAGTTTTGCAAGAAGACCAACATCACCAAGAATACCAAGGCAATGGCTTCCAGCAATGTCTCGATCACCTCATGAATCGACAGCGTGATAAAAGGCGCCGTATCCAACGGATACACAACCTTCAATCCCGGCGGAAAATAACGGCTCAACTCACCAATCCGCGCCCGCACAGCAGACGCTGTCTTGAGCTGGTTCGCGCCCGGTGCCAATTTCAGCGCCATAGCTGCAGCCGGATGGTTGTTGTACATGGAAGACAGAGCATAGCTCTGTGCGCCCAGTTCAACGCGCGCCACATCCTTCAGGCGCACTTGGCTTCCATCTTGCTGAACCTTCAGCAAAATCTGCTCAAATTGTTCTGGCTTACTAAAACGCGTTGGCCCAATAATCGTCGCGTCAAAGCCGATGCTCTTCTTCGCCGGAAGACCACCTAACTCACCAGACGAAACCTGAATGTTCTGAGCAGAAATAGCGCTCTGCACATCACCAACCGTCAGGCTGTAATTGTAGAGTTTAGCCGGGTCGAGCCAAATACGCATCGCATATTCAGACCCAAACAACGTATGGTCGCCCACGCCTGAAACACGCGACAATGGGTCAGAAATATTAGACGCCACGTAATCCGAAATATCTTGGCCGCTCATGCTGCCATCTTCGGAAATAAAAGCTGCCACCAACATAAAGTTCTTGGTGGCTTTCGTGACCCCAATACCCTGCGCCGTCACTTCTTGTGGCAAACGCGGCTGCGCTAACTGAAGCTTATTTTGCACCTGAACTTGAGCAATATCGGGGTTTGTCCCTTGCTCAAATGTCAGGTCAATTTCCATCTGCCCACTCGCATAAGAGGAAGCAGAAAGATACTCGAGATGATCCAAACCATACATCTGCTGCAAGATCGGCCGAACAACAGTATTGTTCACCGTCTCAGCCGATGCACCGGGATACATAACGCTAATCGCGATTTGCGGCGGGGCAATGCTCGGATATTGCGCAATCGGCATGCGGGTAATGGCCACGCCACCTACCAACATGATGATCAGACCGATAACCCATGCGAAAATCGGTCGATCAATAAAGAAACGAGAAAGATTCATAGTCTCTTACTCCGCCTTTCCAGCGGATGCAGCAGGCGCTTCCTGCGGTGACACTTTCGCTCCTGGCTGGATCTTTTGCAGACCACTCGTCACAACACGGTCACCCTCAGCCAAACCTTGCGTCACCAACCAGTCTGTACCAATCGCGCGTGACGTCTCTACTGGGCGCATCGCCACAATATTCTGAGCGTTCACCACCATGACATAGGGGTTGCCCTTCGCATCACGCTCAACCGCCACCTGCGGCACCAAAATCCCCTTTGGGTCCACACCTTCTTGAATGCTGGCATGCACAAACATACCCGGCATCAACAAACGATCAGGATTTGGGAAAACAGCACGCATCACCAACGTACCCGTTGATGGGTCAACCGTGACTTCAGAAAGCTCAAGCTTACCAACCTGCGGATACGCGGAGTTATCTTCCAACTGAAGGTGAACCGCAGCATCACCGCCATTGCGCTGCAACTGCCCATTCGCCAATTCACGGCGCAAACGCAGCATATCTGCTGCCGGCAAGTTCACATCGACGTAAATTGGATCCAACCGCGTCACAACCGCGATAGGCTGTGTCTGGTTCGCCGTCACCAACGCGCCCGGCGTATACAAAGTACGACCAATGCGACCATCAATCGGCGCTAAAACACGCGTATAACGAACATTGACCTCAGCGGCTTCAACATTCGCCTTCGCTTGCGCAACCTGTGCATCAGCCTCACGCGCTGCGGCTAGCGTGTTGTCATACTCTTGGTCACTAATCGCATGCGCCCGCACCAAAGGTGCATAACGGCGCAGTTGTCCTTGCGCACGCGCTGCCGCAGCTTGAGCATTGAGCAATTGCGCTTTTGCCTGATCATAAGCTGCCTGATAAGGAGCCGCATAAATCTGGAACAACTGCTGGCCCGCTTTGATATCCGTACCTTGCTCAAAGTTACGGGACACAATCACGCCGCTCACCTGCGGCCGAATCTCACCTTGTTCAACAGCATCAATACGGCCCGGTAAAGACGTGTCTAACGTCACTGGCTGTGTCTTAACCGTTTGCACAACAACGGGTTGAGGCGGCATTTGCGGCATGGCGGGCTTCTTGTCACACCCCGCCAAAATCAACGGCACACTCAGGAGTGAAACACCCCCCACAGCACGCAAAACGGACAAACCCGAATCAACCGTTCCCTTCACGCATGGTGAAGAATTCTTTTCAAAAGAAAGCATGATACTGAGCCAATCCTATGATAGAGAAACTTCCTAGTTTCCTTGATTGGAACGGAAACTACCCGGTTTCCCCTAGTTTCGTCAATCAACTTACAGAATCTAAGGAGTTAATTTTTTGACGCGCCCCGTCCACACACCGTCTGAGTCCACCCCACCCGCATCTTCCCAGCATTGCTGCGGGCGGCGCCATGACGCCATGGATGAGGCAACGCGCCGCAATCGTATTTTAGACGCCGCCTGCACAGCAATCTGCCAGCACGGCTATCACGCAGCTTCAATGGACAACGTCGCTACATATTCAGGGATGTCTAAGAAGACTCTGTACCATTTTTATCCCTCCAAGCGCAGCCTTTTTGAAGCCGTCATTTTAGAACGTCTTTTTTCTCGAATCGTTTTCACGCCAGACCCAAACGACAACCTCGAAGAACAATTACTAAAGCTGACGCTACAAAGCGCTGAAGTCCTTCTAAATCCTGAGAAAATTAACCTACTGCGCTCAGTCATCGCCGAGAGTGGTCGTAATCCTGAGATTACCGAGCGTATTTCTCAGCTTTTCGAAATTTCTAAAGCCAACTTCCCCATACAAGACTGGCTCGAGACCCAAATGAAACGTGGCACATTAAGCGTGCCCAACATCCATGACGCATCAGACCAACTCTTCGGCAGCGCTATTGGTGGAACATTACTGTCTCACTTGTGCACGTGCAAACGCCCACGGACGGGAAAAGACCTCGAAGACTTTATTCGCAGCAGTGTCAAAGTCTTCATCACCGCCCACCTTCCCACTTCATAACCTTACTCAGCGGCATGCCCCGTCACGATACGAAATAACCCTGCGGAAGATGTCTGCATCATTACATCACGATACCGAATCCATAATTGTTCTTGAGTTGCACCATCCTGTGCGCGGGATGCGTCACCAGCGGCATGTAAGACAACACTTGCTTGCGCCTCATCAAATCCGACAACAGGCGCGTTCGCTGGCCCCAATTGCTGCAAACGCGCTGCTTCAGCTGTCTTCCAATCTTTCACAGCTTCCGCGACTTCTGCCAAAAGAGCGGAAGCTTGATGATCGGTATAAGGCTGCAACACCGCAATCGCCTCTATGGGCCGCTTCTGCGCCATCAATAAACGTGCTTTCAAACACACAAGATCCGAGCTCCCCTCGCCCCCCGGCAAAGCACCAACAGGAGTCACGGCCATTTCTGGGAAGGCTGCTAAATCACGAGCTGCCATCTCCAAATCGCCAATCGCAAGGTCCAACTCCACTAACCTCATCAAACGTTTCTGATGAGCATGAAGGTTCTCATCCTCCGTAATACTTTTGAGAACATCCCGCTCATCAAAAGGTAACCCTAAGCTTTTATAACGCTCAGCCAAGGCTTGGCGAAATGTCCGCTGCGTCGCTACAGACATGCGATCACGTTGCGTCAAAATCTGCCGCAACAGCCCAGCCTCTTCAACACGCTGCTCCACATTTTCGGGCAATTGTGCACGCATACCATACGCAATGCGCTGCAATGCCTCTCCATCCTCTTCAGACAGGGGAGCATGCTGCCCACGCAGAACCCCCATCAAGGCATCCCGCATTTGCCCAGCCTGCAACTGAGCCTCCAGCAACATATGCTGCGCTTCCCCACCGATTCCCGCCATACGAAAACCCGGCATTAAGTGATCCAGCTGGCGTGCGGCTTCTTCCTGAGAAAGCTGCTTTCTTTCCACTCTCTGCTGTATTTGCAAAAAACGCGCCACAGGCCATACATGAGGGGAGGCACTCTGCGCTAATATATCCAACTCGTGCTCAGCCTGCGGCGCATGTGCCCGCATATCCCGCACAGCATATGCCAGCGCCGTCTCAGGCGTTCTCGGCACACTCTCTAAAGCCTTTTGCGCGGTTACATCACCATAACGCGCGACCCATAACGCTGCTGGCCCCATCAAAGCGGCTTGCAGAGGCTGTGCATAAGACATCAAAGACGGCAAACCGGCCGCAATCATATAAGCCGTTTGCGCCCGCTCTTTCGCATTCTTCAAACGATCTGGCACTGGCCGTGATCCCAAACGTGGGTCCTCAGGCAATGTTCGCATC
The DNA here is from genome assembly GCF_946476835.1 of uncultured Neokomagataea sp. Taxonomy (GTDB): domain Bacteria; phylum Pseudomonadota; class Alphaproteobacteria; order Acetobacterales; family Acetobacteraceae; genus Gluconobacter. The sequence goes on along the minus strand of NZ_CAMKWA010000026.1, from coordinate 1,759 downwards.
ATGCCGCGCCAAAACTGATCTTCTGGTGCCGTTCCACCATCATCCATCAGGGCATCATCACGCACACGCCCCAACAACACTGAAGACACCTGCTGCAAGCGGCGTACATCACTACGGCCAGCCGCCTCAGGCTCATCACGTATAATCGTTTGCAAAACCTGATCTGTTTGCGCAGCCTGCCCAAGCCGGGCCGTACTTTGCGCCAAATGAATACGCGTATTCAAACGCTCCCCCGGCGACGACGCCGAAACCGCAAACCACGCATCACGGACCGCTCCCCGCAACGCTGCCGCCGTACCCTTCCCTAAGGATACCGCATTTAACGCTGCCCCCGAATCTGGCAAATCTCTCATAGCGAATAATGGGTCTTCTGCTGGCCCTATACGGTCCAATACAAAACGCCCGGCCAGATTGCGCAGTTCCAACGCATCTTCATCTGCCGCCACCACTAGCCCGATCAAACTCGGCCGAACAAGGTATCCGTCACCGCGCACAATCCGTTCAGAGGACACATGCCCAGCGCGCACCATCCCCACCAATAAACGTCTGCCCGACAAGGGATCGTCAATCTGCACACTCTCCAAAGCGGCATCTTGCTCTGGTGGAACAAAGCTAATGCCACTCCCCCAGCGCCCTAAAGACATCTCAGCCTGCACATCCGTTGTGGCGGACACGACCCAGCCAGCCCCCTGCGGCCGCACGCCCACCAACATGCCTTGTGGCAAAGTAAACGTAATAATCGTCACACCCGGCAAAATGTGACTACGCACCGGGGCGAAACCACCCGCCTCAAGACTTCCCAGCGTATCCAAGCCGTGTTCACCGCCTGCCACAATGACGCCTTGCGTACCTTCACGAAACATCGCAATGGGTGTGCGTTCGCCCAATGGCAGCCACAGACCACTGACTGCAACATCAGTAGACATAGGCGCAGGACCATCCCCTTTCGTTACCGCTGCTATCGAACGGCCACTCCCCACAACAGCCCACCCAGAGGGAAGAGAAGGCAAACTGCCCGCCGCAGGCTGTACCGATTCAGCCTGCTCATGGGCTGCGAGCGCAGGTACCGCTAATGGGGCCGCAACAACGGGTACTTCCTTCACGTTACGGTGGTGATGATGCCGATGTTTTAACGGAAGAGCATCTTGAGCCGCCGCGTAGGAACCATACAAAGCCCACACCCCCAGAAACACGGCTCCTACGCGCTTCATCCGTTGTGCCCCGTCAGTGGCACAGGCTGATTATGTGTATTTGCCAAAAGCTGCGTTGCCAGAATCGCGCGCTGAGGAGACATAACTTCTAAAATCGCAGAGGCTTTCCGGGGTGTCATACGACTTAAAAGCCCCACCCCAATACGCAAATCCATAATGTTAAAAATTGCCGCGGCATCCACAGGGCTCATCGCCTCATAAATTTTCACCAAACGATCAGCGTCTTGATCAACCAAACGTGCCGTTTGTTGGCGGCTTGCATCTAAACGAGCGCGCGCCTCATCCAGCGCTGCCATCTTCTTTTGCAATTCTGCTTCCGCCGCTTCAATCACAGCTTGCCGGTCCGCCATAACATGCTCACGACGGTCCAGTGCTTTTTCGCGTTCTACCAAAGACGCCTTCAAAACCGGGTCCAACGATGGAGAAGCCGCTAAAGCCCCCGGCCCCCCCCCCCCCGCCCACCCCCGAGGCACAGCGAGGGGTGTGGAGTAATGGCGTGTGGGATGTGGGAGCCCCGGCGCGGGGGGCGCGGGCCCGGGGGGCGCGGC
>NZ_CAMKWA010000025.1 GCF_946476835.1 uncultured Neokomagataea sp. | reverse complement strand
CGCATCAGTCTGGGGGACTGGGGGTCGTGGGTTCGAATCCCGCCTGCCCGACCAGTCCTGCGGTAATTTTCTTACAAGTTATGCATTGTCAGAAGCTTCATCGGGTGTACCGATGATCGTTTCTGTTTTGTCGCTGGTCCAGAGCGTCCATAAGAGATGCAGTGAGGCCATGATAGCTGGGCCAAGGAATAGGCCGAGTAGTCCCCATGTTTCTGCGCCGCCGAGAATGCCGAGCAAGACCCAAAGGAAGGGTAGTTGCGTGCTGCCGCCAATAAGGGCAGGGCGGATGAAGTGATCGGCTACAAAGATAACAACTGAGCCTAGTGCAGCGACGATGATTGCGCTGACCATTCCGCTTTTGATGAGCAGTAAAAGAACGACGATACCGACCGTAGGCCATGCCAGGAGAGGGATCATGGCGGCGACTGCCGTAATCATCGCAAAAATCAGAGGTTGAGGTGCACCGGTGAGGGCATACGCAATACCCATGATTACGCCTTCGCCGAGGCCGACGAGAACCAGTCCAGAGACAGTGCCGTGAACGGACGAGACGATTTGGCGTGCGATGGTTTCGCCTTGTTTCCCGAAGAGGCGTTGTGAGCCTAGCAGGGCTTTGCGGATGACGTAGTCACCATCTTTCAAAAGGAAAAAGAGCGTCAGCATTGAGAAGCTGAAGACCATACCGCGTTGGGCGAGTTGTGAACCTACCTGACGCGTGACCTGCATACTATGGCCGACATCCACGGAGTGCATAAAATTAGAGACGCGTTCCGGGCTTGTGAGATGTGCTTGCCACCAATTTGATGCTTGGGTGGAGAGGAAAGGCAAGCGGCCGAGCCATTCTGGGGCGGGAATACCATTATGCCGTACATCATCGACCCACAGAAGAACGCTGTGTGCCTCATCAGCGATTTTAACACCGAGGAGTGACAGGGGGGCTAAAAAAATCAGCGCGACGGCAACGGTAAACAGCAATGGGAGCCACTCACCCGTACCGAATTTACGTTCCAGCTTTTTGTATAGCGGCCAGAGGGCGATGGCAAAAACGCTGCCCCATAAGAGGGCCGGTAGGAAGTTGTGAAGAGTGTATAAAGCGATGGCGACGAAGAACAGAGCAAGAAAGCCACGTGCTCGTCGCTGCAATACGCTTTTGGATACATCCTCGTTGATGGTCGAAGGTGTTTCGGTCATTGAAGCCTCATGTCAGTAAGCGCGCTATCAGCACTATCACAAAAGATAAGAACGCCTAAGGGTGGCTAGAGGCTGCAATGATATTCGGGTGGGCGTGTTGTGTTCAGAAAGACGCACACTCGTTTTCGATGGTTAAGCCAACGGATTGTTGGTCAAAATCTTGTTTATAGCGCTCTCGAATCAGCGTGATGTCGTGTTGAAGGTTGGGTCGATCCGGTGTTGCGATCCACAACACACGAGAAGGTTCATGCGTGATGGCGCCTGTTTGTGTGTCTCGCCATTGCCCGTCAGCGGAAAGAATGGAGTAACCCGCTGGAAAAAGGGGGGTGATGACATTTTGCGTAAAGCCTTGCCATTCTGCGTCTGAGATGGGTTGGCCATTGGGCTTTGTAAGGCCGAACATCATGTGAATATCCAGCATTTTGGTGGCTCTCATGGAAAGGCAAAGGCTGGGCACGACATTTACAGGGGCAATGCAGCCGCCGAGGGTCAGGGGGAGAATGCAGGCGGTGAGTAGGGAGCGTAATGTCATCATGATGCAATCGGATGTAGAGCGTTGTGGAGGAGTTTGTGATCTTGTTGTGAGAATAGGCCACGACGTAAAAAGAGATCAATCAGCACAAGATTAACGTTGAATTTGAAATCATGCGTGCTGCGTACACGCTCGAAAACCTCCATCAGAGGAAGGAGGTGGAAGCTTTCGACTTCACCATCATTCGGGACGGGGCGAAAGGTTTCGGGCAAGGTGAGGTCGTAGCAGTGGAGAACATCCCGTCTAAGCCCCTCAGGGCGTTCCATGGCGTATTGGATGCGCCTGACGGGTTTGGCCTGTTGCGCTAGGCTGGGAGGGATGCCTGCCTCTTCCTCGGCTTCTTTGATAACGGTTGTGGAAGGGGTGAGGCCTGCACTCATACCGCCAGCCACGAGATGGTCCAGTTTTCCGGGGTCGAGCTTTTTGTCCATACTCCGTCGTGCAACCCAGAGATGAGGGCCGTTATCTTTTTCTACGAGGCCGTTGAGGTGGACGCCTTCTGCTGCGAGGCCCAGAATGGGGATGGCGCCGCGATCAACCTGACCGATGATTTCTCCCGCCTTATTGCGAATATCAAAATCTTCATGGTGCAGTTTATAGAAGCCGCGTTGCGCCAGGGTGAGAGCCAGAGGGTGCAAGGCATGTGTGTCTTGGATGCCGAGTGTATTGTCTGTGTTGGCCTTTAGGTTGCGGAGTTCGCACGCAATTTCAGGGGAGACCCATCCAATTTGTTCATCGCGCCAGAAGAAGGGGGTGCGTTGTCCGGGGAGTGTGGCCTGATTGCAAGCGCGAATATGCTCTAGGAAGGGTGTGATATGTGAGGTCATCGTTGGGTTGGTACTCGTAGCGCCAGATGGCAGCATGTTTGCAAAGACGGGATAGGCTACGGCATTATATAGCTCATGCCCAAAACATTCGATGCCCCTAAGGCTCTTTCCCTTGCTCAGCTATGGCCTTTGATCCGCCCCGAGCGGCTGAGAGGATTCGTGCTCCGTGTGGCCAGCGCCATTATCTTGCTGGTTGTGGAGAGTGCGCTCACGGTCTGGGCGCCGGTGGTGCTGAGCCGTATTGTTGGGGTGTTATCTGTACGCCCTGAGATGAAGGCAGTGTTGTGGCTTGTCGCAGAGTTTGCAGTGCTACGGTGTGTGATCGCTTTAGCGACGCCGCTGCGAAATATTGTGTTTAAGCCGGTAGAATCAGAGTTGCAGCGCCGTTTGGCCTTGTTGGGTTTGCGGCATTTGCACGGCATGAGTGTGCGTTACCATTTGGACCGGCAGACGGGCGCTATTACACGAATTCTGGATCGTGGGGTTTCGGCTGTGGAGAGCGCATTGAACTTGTTCTTGTTCAATGTGCTGCCCAATGTCTTAGAGTTATTGATGACATTTGTGGTGATTATACGTGTTTTTCATGCGCGGTATTTGTTGGTTTTGTTGGCGGCTATCGCAGTGTATTCGAGCATTTCTTATGCTTTTACCCGGGCGCGTATGGCTGCGCGGCGGCGGCGTAATGTGTGTAGTGGTGCGGCGCAGCACCGTTTATTGGACAGTATTCTAAACTTTGAGACGGTTCGCAGTTTCGGTAATGCGGATTATGAAATTCAGCGTTACGATAAAGCGCAAAAAGTTTTTCGTGATGCCGATATACGGCTCAACTGGTTGGTTAATCTGTCGCAGGGGACGCGGGGGCTTTTGATTGCGTTGACAACGGCGATTTTGTTCGTTTTTGCGGCGCAAGATGTGATGCACCATCATCTCGGCGTTGCGCAGTTTGTTTTGATTGGGGCGTATTTACGCAGTCTGTATTCAGCCGTTGGTTCGTTGAACTATGTTAGTGCGGGTTGGCAAAATGCGCGCGTAGATTTGGAAAATTATTTGGAGCTATTGGCGCAACGCTCTGAAATTGAACCACCCAAAAACCCTGTTCATATTCCTGCGAGATTGAAGGATGGAGGTGCGGCGTCTGTTGCGTTTGATGATGTCGCGTTTGGATATGATGCTGATCGACAGATTTTGAAGGGTGTTACGTTACGGGTGCCGGCAGGGTCGTCCTTAGCGGTGGTGGGGCATACGGGGTCAGGGAAATCAACCTTAGGTCGTCTTTTGACGCGCGCGTTTGATGTATCTTCTGGGGCAGTGCAGGTCGATGGACATGATGTGCGAGCGTTTGCAGAAGCGGATTTACAGCGCGTTATAGGAATCGTTCCGCAAGATACGGTTTTGTTCAATGCGGGGATTGGTGAAAATATTGCGTATGGTTTTCCAGGCGCATCCCAAAGTGCCATCGAGGATGCTGCAAGGCGGGCACAAATCCATGATTTTATCTGCGCTTTGCCTCATGGCTATGAGACGGTTGTGGGAGAGCGTGGTTTAAAGCTCTCCGGTGGAGAGAAGCAGCGTGTGGCCATTGCGCGGGTATTACTCAAAGACCCACGTATTCTGCTCTTGGATGAGGCGACAAGCGCTTTGGATACGCAAACAGAAGCCGCCATACAACATGAGTTAGACGCGCTTTCACGGACTAGAACGACTGTGATTATCGCGCATCGTTTGTCTACGGTGGCCGGGGTTGATCAGATTATTGTTATGGATGGAGGGCGTATTATAGAGCGAGGAACCCATGCAGAATTATTGGATTTGGACGGGCAATATGCCCAAATGTGGCGCGCCCAAGGCGGTCAATTTACGATAAGGGCTTGACGGAAGGGCTATCTTTCGCCATAAGCCGCGCCTGATTTACGGAACGCGCCGGGCACAGACGTCCAGCGTCATCCAGCATCGAGGAAAGTTCTCATATGTCTCGCCGTTGCCAAGTCACGGGCAAGGGCGTGCTGACGGGCAATAACGTCAGCCACGCCAATAACAAGTCCCGCCGTCGTTTCCTTCCGAATCTGCAAGAAGCCACGCTGGTTTCTGACATTCTCGGAGCATCAGTTCGTATGCGTTTGTCAACAAACGGCATTCGTACCATCGAACATAACGGTGGTTTGGATTCGTTCCTGCTTGGTACGCCTGATCGCAAGCTTCCGGTTGAAGCTAAGGTTATTAAGCGTCGTATTCTGCGTGTGCAGGAGCGCAAGGCCGTCCAGTCCGCCTGAAGGCTCTCAATGCCTGATGGCGTGTCAAGCTGAAAAATTTTCAGTTATCGGCATTTTGGTATAGAGATTGCACTTGAAAACCGTGGCGGTCTGGGTCATTCCACCGCCACTGGGATATGTCAGGTTCAGCCCCTACGGGCTGCGGCGGAGGTGTTTCAGTTGAGGCTGAAGCACCTTTTATTGTATTTTGGAGGTTATCCGTGTCCGAAACCGTTCAGGAAGCCAAATCGGCTCTCTCGAAGATCCGCAATATCGGTATTACCGCGCATATTGACGCCGGTAAGACCACAACAACCGAGCGTATCCTGTACTACACGGGCGTGTCTCACCGTATTGGTGAAGTGCATGACGGTAACACCACCACCGATTACATGGCGCAAGAACGTGAGCGTGGCATCACGATTACGTCCGCTGCTGTGACGTGTGAGTGGAACGGTAACCGTATCAACATCATTGATACGCCGGGCCATATTGACTTCAACATTGAAGTGAACCGTTCGCTCCGCGTGCTTGACGGCGCAATCTTCGTGATTGAAGGCGTGGCCGGTGTGCAGCCGCAGTCTGAAACGAACTGGCGCTTGGCAGATCGTTACAACGTTCCGCGTATCATCTTCATCAACAAGCTCGATCGTACGGGTGCGAACTTCGACTATGCTTTCAGCACGCTGAAAGAAAAGCTCGATATCGTTGCTATCCCGCTGCAGCTGCCGATTGGTGCTGAAGAAAACTTCGTCGGCGTGGTCGATCTGGTTGAAATGCGTGCGATCGTATGGGAAGGCGGCGAGCTCGGCGCTAAGTTCCATTACGAAGAGATCCCAGCTGACCTGAAGGAAAAGGCTGAGGAAGCTCGCCAGAACCTGCTCGATACAGCTCTGGCTGTCGACGATGCAGCAATGGAAGAGTACTTCGAGAAGGGTGAAGTGGACATCGCTACCCTGAAGAAGTGCATCAAGAAGGGCGCTGTCAGCGGTGAGTTCCGTCCGGTCATGTGTGGTACGGCGTTTAAGAACAAGGGCGTTCAGCCTTTGCTTGACGCAGTAATCGACTACCTGCCAGCTCCTGATGAAGTTGAAGGTATCCGTATTGCTCCACCGGAAGACGAAGAAGTTGATGAAAACTTCCTGCCAATCGTTCCGGTTGACCCAGATGGTAAGTTCGCAGGTCTTGCGTTCAAGATCATCTCTGACAAATACGGTACGCTGACCTTTGTTCGCGTCTATCGTGGTGTTCTGAGCGTTGGTGATACAGTGCTGAACACGACGAAGGGCCACAAGGAACGTGTGGGCCGTATGTTCCAAATGCATGCCGACAAGCGTCAGGAAGTGAAGTCGGTTGGTGCCGGTGACATTGCTGCGTTCGTTGGTCTGAAGGACACGGTTACGGGTGATACACTCGCAGACGCAACGGACCCAGTTGTTCTGGAGCGTATGCAGTTCCCGGTTCCGGTGATCGACATTTCTGTTGAGCCGAAGACCAAGGATGCTGTTGAGAAGATGACGTTGGCTCTGCAGAAGCTGACGGCAGAAGATCCCTCCTTGCAGCTGAAGACGGACCAAGAAACGGGCCAGACCATTCTGTCCGGTATGGGTGAGCTTCACCTCGACATCATCGTTGACCGTCTGCGTCGTGAATACAACGTTGACGCGAACATTGGTGCACCGCAGGTGGCCTATCGTGAAACGATCACGAAGCCATATGTTCACACCTACACGCATAAGAAGCAGTCTGGTGGTTCGGGTCAGTTCGCTGAAGTTAAGATCGAGTTCGCTCCTTCTGACAAGCCGGACGAAATCATCTTCGAAAACAAGGTCGTTGGTGGTGCGGTTCCTCGTGAATACATCCCAGCTGTTGAGAAGGGTATTCGTAACCAGTCTTCAACGGGTGTGATGGCAGGCTTCCCAACGGTGGACTTCAAGTTCACGTTGCTTGACGGTAAGTACCATGACGTTGACTCGTCGGCTCTGGCCTTCGAAATCGCGGCTAAGGCTTGCTTCCGTGAAGGTATGAAGCTGGCTGGTCCGGTTATTCTTGAGCCGATCATGGACGTGGAAATCACGACGCCAAACGATCACGTTGGTGACGTTGTTGGTGACTTGAACCGTCGTCGTGGCATCATTCAGAACCAAGAAACATCAGGTTCGACGGTGATGATCCGTGCGCAGGTTCCGCTGAAGGAAATGTTTGGTTACATTTCACATCTGCGTTCTGCAACGAAGGGTCGTGCATCCTTCACCATGCAGTTCCATCACTACGATCCAGTGCCGCGCAACGTGGCAGAAGAGATCATGGCGCAGTCTTCCTGATTGCTCCATCCTCTTTAGGATACGAAAAAACCCCGTCGGCAATGCCGGCGGGGTTTTTTTATGTCATGTGCTGTGGTCCAGTTATGTACTGGCAGGTGAGTGGAGCTCACCTGCCATGATATAGCGTTAGTGTAGGTTATCCGTTTTGCGGATGAAGGTTGCGACATTGTCGTGCAGTTGTTGCAGAGATTTCGGGTCCACATACACCATATGGCCAGAATCATACTGAGCGTACTCGATGTTCTTTTGTAGTGCAGCTGGAATGGGCAGGTGTTTCATCTCATACATGCCCTCAAAATATGGGGTTGCGAGATCGTAATAGCCTGCGTTGAGCATAACATGCAGGTTGGGGTTGGTCTTCATGGCCATGGCGAGGTCGGCCATAACATTCGGGACGCCTTCGGATGGATAGCCGCTTGGTTGTGTGTGTTTGTTGTCCCAGTGTCCTGCTGAGGTGTTGAACAGATGATACGCTTCATCTGATCCATATTTCAGCGTGGTACGGACATAGTCATTGAACAACGTGACGTAAGCAGAGCTAATGGCGCTAGATTGTGGATCGTATTCCACTTCCTTGCTCATTGGGTCGATAGTTGGGCTGGAATAGCGCGTGTCTAGACGGCCGGTTGCCGTGCCCGTGGTGGCTTGGAGTTGTTGCTCGAACTGGCCACCATTCACGCGCAGGTTGGATTTGAGAATATAATCTACTGGAAGGCCAGTATAATCATGCAGTTTTTGAGCAATTGCTGCGCGCTGTTGCTCTGGCAAGTCGCTGCCTTGTGCGAGTGCGAGTGTGTAGTCATTCAGAGCAAAGTGCTCGACTTCGGTAAGGAAGGCTTTGAGGTCCGGGTGTGTGGCCGGTAGTGCCTTGTGGTACCACGCTGTCGCGGCATATGTCGGCAGTGCGAGGACGTAAGGGTTATCAATGCCGGGGTTGAACTGTGGTGTATCCGCGCTGTTGTCGTAATTAAGAATTTGGGACAGCAGGATCACGCCGTTGAAGTCGATATTTTGTTCTTGTTCTAAGTTGTTGATGACTACGGCAGAGCGCATCGTACCGTAGCTTTCACCGAAAAGATATTTGGGTGAGTTGAAGCGGTCGTATTTCCCTAAGAATTGCGCGATGAAATGTGTAAAGGCTTCGGCATCACCATCCACACCGAGGAAGGTTTTTTCGGCATCTTTTCCGCCAATGCGAGAGAAGCCTGTGCCGGGCGCATCAACGAAAACAACATCTGATACGTCGAGCAGGGATTGTGGGTTGTTGATGAGTTGGTACGGCGCGGCGGGAAGGTGTGTGTCACCTGGGGTATTTACGCGGCGTGGGCCAAATGTGCCCATATGGACCCATACGGATGCTGAGCCGGGGCCGCCATTATACAAGAATGTAATGGGGCGACGTGCGGAAGGGACGCCATCTTTGAAATACGCTGTGTAGAACATGGATGCGACGGGTGGGTTTTTCGCATCATCATCTTTTTGCTCAGGAAGTTTGACGCCGCGCTTGCTCAATATGTCAGATGAATCATCATATGAGGCCCCATGAACCAGAATGGTCCCGGCAACGGCACGATAGGTAATGGTTGTTCCATCCACCACAACGGTGCCGTGGGTTACGCTATCAGCATTGGCATTAACCTTTGGTGCTGGCTGCTCAGGCGTAGCAGCCAGCACGGTGGAGGAGAGCATTGAAAATGCAAGGCTAGAAAGAAGAGCTTTACGAAACATGCGAGGTACTTCCGTACTGACGTTAAGCTCTTTTCCTAGCAGACGTTACGTTATCGACAAGAGAGGTCGTACGTCTTCACCTCAACCAAAGGCGCGGTTTGCATGCATGATAGCAATGCCAATCTCGCGTAGGAGTTCAAAATGGCGTGCGAGCGGGCGGAAAAGCTCCTCATGCTCTGCTGTGAAGCCTTCGGCCGCTTCTTGGTTCCGTGGTTCACCAAAATTGATGTGGGCAATGCTCGGGGCTGCAAGAGGGAAGAGCTCTTCTAAAATATGCAGCATACGGGGGACATCAAGGCACAAGGCGAGTTGGGTAATACCATCACGTGTGAGGTTAGAGCGTGGACCGAAATAAGGAATTTGGGATGCTAAAATCCAGATACGGTCAATCAGAGCAAAGCGCAGGGCATGAAGAAGTTTTTCACGCGAGGCCATGCGCGGAGCTTCGGGCCATACACTACGTAGGGCAATGTTATCGGCTTGAATGCGGCGGAACATGGCTGGTGCGCTAGTCCAGAAGCGCAGGGCTTCGAGGCCATCTGAGATGGTGAGGTAGGATTGACGCTTCTCCTCATCTTCAGCTTGTGTGGCACGATCTAGCCATGTGCCGGGGTCCAATTGGCGGATTGTGGCGCGCAATACATCCAGGTCGGAATGTGCAAGGGCTTGGCGGGCAAAATCCATGGCTCCTTGGAAACGTGGAGAGGTTTGGAGCAACTCCTCAAATGTTTCCGGGTGGCGTTGGGCTGCATTGCCCAAGCCGTGGAGGACATTTGCCCACCAGCCGAGCTGCTGCAAAATCGCGTTATTCGGGATGGCGCGGAGCTGGCTGGGATGGGTGATTTGCGTCACCGTGGCTGCGTCTGACTGCCGTGCTGAGGGGCGTGAGCCGGTTTTATCCACGAGGGACGGGCCAAAGGCACTGAGTAGGGCTGCGTAACCAGGATCATCAACGAGTGCGGCCATATCAAGGGCGATGGTTGAGAAGAAGTCAGCGGCAAAATCAGGGCGCGTGTAGATCGGATCTTCGTGCGCTTCAGGGATGTCTGTGATGTGTTCGGCAAGCGTCGCAAGGGTTGATGATGCGAGTTCATGGGTGCCGAATAAGGTATAGCCATCGCCGCCTTGGAAAGCCGTTTCGACCCGGTGACGGATTCCTGCGTGGTGCAGGGCTGCGCGTGTTCGTGCAGGAGAGAAGTAGTTCAGGCGTTGGCGGAGTGAGAAGGGGTGTGCGCCGCGGCCAATGCTTTCTCCGTGCGTATCAAACAAGGTGAGAGAGACGTCTTCAAGGTCATGCTCTTTGAGGAGTGCCAGGGTTCGCATACGGAGGCGCTCGACCAAGTTGGTCGCCGCGAGTTGCCCGACATAGCGACCGGAATCGGAATAGCCGAATTGTAGTGAGAGGCGGCCATTGGCGCGAAGGTAGTTCCGCCAATGTGGTGAGTGGAAGGCTTCTTCCAGAATAGTCTCACCATTTTCGAGGGCGCTTTCCGTCTCGAAAAGTGGAGAAATTTCGATCTGGTGGTCTTGGATGCCCATGAGGCGTGCCAGCCACAACGTAGCGAGCAGCGTGTAGCCACTTTCTGTTTCGGCGATAAGGAAACGAATGGGGGAGCCACTATCCACATGTTTGAGGATCTGCGCCATGGTCATCATCAGGCGCGCAGCAGAGGCTGTTTCTGTCAGCAAGGCGCCAAAATCAACGGGGCGTGGTGTAAGCTCATCCAGTGCTGTGTTGATTTTTGACATAAGAACACGGCGGCGGCGGGGCAGAGCTGGGTCGTCTGATAAACCTAAACGTGAGCGCGCGACGTTGTAAATCTGTGCGGCATTGAGGCGTGTGTGGATATGCGCAATGCCGAGGCCGTGGCTCATAAAGCCAGCGCGCAGTGTGTGCAGGCGTAGTGTTTGCTCTTCGTTGAGGCCAGATGCAGCATCGCGGAAGAGTGGTGCGAGGGCTTGGGCGTGATCGAGAGCAGCTTCGTGATGGGCAATCAGCGTGAGGGCAAAGTGCTGGATTTGCTCAACGCTCGCATCGCGCCCTGTAGGGCAGGCCTCATGTTGTGTACGGACGGCTTGAATCGCGCGGCGTACACGCATGGCGAGGGCGCTATGCTCAAGGCTGAGTGCGGTGAGGCTGCCGTCTAAACGAGAAAGTTGTGCGAGTTTTAATTCCAAGCGGATGCGGAGCGTATCCCACCAGCCGATATCGGTACGGCCATCGGTATCGAACCCCACCCAACTTGCGAGGATAATGGGAGATGGATCTACAGCAGAAACGGCGTCTGCTCCCCAGCGCTCGTGCATAGCTTTGAGGAGGGATGCTGTAAATGCATCTAAGGCGTCGCGGCCACGTAAGATTGCGTCAAGGGCTAGGCCTTGTTCATGGCTGAGTGTCGGGGGTTTCTCGCGGCGGTGTGTGGCAAATGGTTCGACGGTTTGTTTCGGAGATGTCGCGCATTGTGCCAGATGGGCATAAACATCATCGGCTAAGGCAAAGGTGGGGTGTGCCGTAAAGACAGCGGCAATTCCGGGGCGCGCCAAGTCTTCAGGGGTTTGTGCTTGTTGCACTAATTTTTGAGAGACGTTGGTGATGCGCTCTGCCGGTGAGGCCTCTTGCAGGCCGACATAGCGGCGCAAATTTTCGGCCCGCTCAACAAAGAGTTCATCACGAAGGGTGCGGACGATTTCTGTGAGTTCAGGCAGTGTGTCTGCGTTCGTCCCTGTTGGGAACTGGGTTTCAATACGTTGAATTGCGCTGGCGAGGCCGTCATGTTCCTGTTCAAGAGAGGCTACGAGTTCCTCAATACGAGCAGAGAGGGTGGGATCGAGCCGGGAACTAAGTTGGGACATCGGACGGTCTCACTTGAAACAAAATTGCGTTGAGATAACGCGCTGAGTCGTTTGTGGCTGCGCGTTATGTGTTTGACGGTTGTTTCATGACCTGCGCGGCTGTGCAACACCCCTGCCCATAAAGCTGCTTTTTGCGGAGGAGAAGGGCGCGACAGAAAAAACGGATGATGGTAACGGGAGATTATGGAAACATCTCGCTTATCCGCTGTAAAATCTCGTTCTCAAGAGGGCGGGCTCTCGCCTAAGCGTAAAGCTGAGGCACTCTTGGTTGTTATGGGCGTGGCATCTGGTGTGACGACATGGCTGAGCACGCGGGCCGTCGGGGGGCATCATTTTTGGCTAGATACTCTGAGGGCAGGAACACGTTCTGGGGTCGTTGGTGGTTTGGCTGATTGGTTTGCCGTGACGGCGTTGTTTCGGCATCCGCTGGGCATTCCAATCCCGCATACGGCCATATTGCCTCGACAGAAGGATCGGCTCGGGCGTGCTTTAGGGCGCTTTGTTGGCGATCAGCTTTTTGCGGATGACGAAATCCGGCGTGTTTTGCACAAAGTCGATGTGCCGGGGCTTGTGGCAAAATTGTTAGAGGAGCCACAAACGCGGGAAAGTCTCATTACCGCGATACAAGGCAGTCTGCCGGATTTGTTCGCACGTATAGAAGATGGGCGTGCAGGGGCTGCTATGGCGAATATCATGGCTGTTGCTTTGAATGGTGAGGAAATGGCACCGCTGGTGGCGCGTGTACTGCGCGCCATGGTTGAGAGTGAGATGCATCAGGAGGTGATTTCTTTCCTGATCAGTAAGCTCCAAGAGGCTTTGGCGGCGCGAGAAGATGAACTGCGTGATTTTGTTGAAGATCGCGTACGCGAGCAGGGTGGGCGTTTTGTTGGTTGGGCGCTGGGGAGTTCGGTAGCGAGCCGGGTATTTCAGTCGCTTCAAACAGAGATTGAGCGGATTGATCCAATGGATTCGGCGTTACGGCAGGGGTTTACCCGCTGGGTATGCCGTGAAATTGAGAAGTTAGAGTGTGGTGAGGGGTACCATAACGAATTTGTGAAAGGTGTGTCCTCTGTGTTGCAGCACGATGTGTTGCGTGCGTGGTGCCAAGAGCTTTGGCTGAAATTTCGACGCATGGCGGAAGATGATAGTCGGCGTGCGGATGGGTGGAGTGCTGTTGTGCTTGCTAGTTCTGTCGATGGTCTTGCGAGTATGTTGCGGAGCAATGAGGGGATACGCCAGAAGGCAAATACGTTGATAGAACGTGGAGTTTTCGCCTTTTTGCCGCAGCTACGGGAAAAAATGAAAACCTTTATGATGTCAGTCATTGCGCGGTGGGATGGTGAGGCGCTTTCTGCACAGTTAGAGGCCGGTGTTGGGCGTGACCTCGCTTATGTGCGTGTGAACGGTACGGTGGTGGGTTTTTTGGTAGGGGCTGTGTTGGAAGGGTTTTTCCGCGTTGTGGCGGGGCTTTGAACGGCATGGTATCTGTCAATTATCTTGACCAGCCAGAAGATATGGGGCAATCCCAACCCGAATTAGGACTCAATGAGTCTTAAATATGAATTCAATGTTTGAGTGGGTGTGATGCTCAGGCTTTCCAAACTTGCTGATTACGCCACGGTTATTCTCGTACGGTTAGGCCGTTATGAAGAGCTGGTTACGGCGTCGGCACTGGCTCATGAAACGGGTGTGCCTGAGCCAACTGTAGCAAAACTGTTGAAGGGGCTGGCCGGGCATCAACTGGTCATTTCCCACCGTGGAGCGCGGGGTGGTTACCGCTTGGCGCGCCCCTTAGAGGACGTCAGTATCGCAACGGTGATTGCCGCTGTAGATGGACCAATCTCAATCACAGCATGCTGTGATGGGCGTGAGTGTGAGCACAGTGCGCTATGCGGCCTCTCGGGTCAGTGGGATATGGTAAATGATGCCATTCTCGAAACGCTTAACCGTATCACACTTGCCGATATGCAAGGGCCTAACGATGTTTCATCAAGTGCCCGTGGCGGTTCAACGAGAGAGGATGCAGGTTTTGTTTCTTCTGTCGTGGAACCGGTGAAGTAAGGACGAAGATCATGCCAGCCGTTACCGAAACTCGTGAGGCCGTCGAAAAGCTTGCTAAGTCCAGCTATGAATGGGGCTTTGAAACCGATATCGAGATGGAAATCGCCCCGAAAGGGTTGAATGAAGATACCATCCGTTTGATTTCGGAGCGTAAAGGTGAGCCCGCATGGATGTTAGAGTGGCGCTTGCAGGCTTATAGCGCGTGGCTGGAGATGAAAGAGCCTGAATGGGCGAAGGTCAGCCATCCGCCGATTGATTATCAAGACGCGCATTATTTCGCTCAGCCGAAGAAGAAGCCGGGCCCTAAGAGCCTCGATGAAGTTGATCCGCAATTGCTGCGCACGTATGAACGCCTCGGTATTCCGCTGCATGAGCAAGCACTGCTCGCGGGTGTAGAGGGGGCCGAAGAAGCGCGGCCGCCTGTTGCTGTTGATGCGGTGTTTGACAGCGTTTCAGTTGCGACGACCTTCCGGAAAACGCTGGAGGAAGCAGGGGTTATTTTCTGCCCAATCTCAGAAGCTATTCGTGAACATTCTGAGCTGGTGAAGAAGTATCTCGGTACGGTTGTGCCTGTTGGTGATAACTTCTTCGCTGCGTTGAATTCTGCGGTCTTTACGGATGGCTCATTTGTGTACGTACCGAAGGGTGTGCGTTGCCCGATGGAACTGTCCACCTATTTCCGTATTAATGCGCGGAACACAGGGCAGTTTGAGCGGACGCTGATCATCGCGGAAGAGCGTGCCAGTGTATCGTATCTTGAAGGCTGCACAGCGCCACAGCGTGATGAAAATCAGCTTCACGCAGCGGTGGTTGAATTGGTAGCGATGGATGATGCATCCATTAAATATTCGACCGTTCAGAACTGGTATCCCGGCGATGAAAATGGTCGTGGCGGTATTTATAACTTTGTGACCAAGCGTGGTATTTGCCGTGGTGCACGTGCAAAAATCTCGTGGACTCAGGTTGAAACCGGCTCGGCCATCACGTGGAAATATCCGTCGTGCATTTTGGCTGGTGAAGGTTCCGTTGGAGAGTTCTACTCTGTTGCGGTGACGAATGGTCATCAGCAAGCGGATACCGGTACCAAGATGATTCATTTGGGGGCAAATACGCGCTCAACGATTATCGCGAAGACGATTTCTGCTGGCGAGTCGGATAGTACGTATCGTGGATTGGTGCGGATGCAGCCACGTGCGCGTCATGCACGCAACTTCACGCAGTGCGATAGTCTTTTGATCGGTGACCGTTGTGGAGCACATACAGTGCCCTATATTGAAAGCCGGAATATGACAGCGCGTGTGGAGCATGAAGCCACCACGTCTAAGATATCAGAAGATCAACTCTTTTATTGCCGCTCACGCGGGCTGTCGGAAGAAGATTCGGTAGGGCTTATTGTCAACGGCTTCTGCCGTGAGGTTCTTAAAGAACTGCCGATGGAATTTGCGGTTGAAGCACAGAAGTTGCTTCAGATCAGCCTCGAGGGAAGTGTAGGTTAACAATGTCTGAATTTCTTGAAATCCGGGGCCTCGAGGCTCGTATTGATGCCGATGGTACGCCAAAGGACATTCTTAAAGGGATTGATCTGACTATCCCTAAGGGGGAAGTCCACGCGATTATGGGGCCGAATGGATCGGGTAAATCTACTCTCTCCTATGTGCTGTCTGGCCGCGATGATTACGAAGTGACAGGCGGCTCGGCCCTGTTTAAGGGCGAAGACCTGCTGGCATTAGAGCCGGAAGAGCGTGCTGCGCTGGGCGTCTTCTTGGCGTTCCAAGCGCCGGTTGAACTGCCGGGTGTTAATAATGCAAACTTCCTGCGTACAGCGGTGAATGCCGTACGCCGGGCGCGTGAGCAGGATGAACTGGATGCAGTCGCCTTTTTGAAGGCTGTGCGTGCGGAAACCAAGCGTCTGTCTATGTCAGATGAAATGCTAAAGCGTGCGGTGAATGTTGGCTTCTCTGGCGGTGAGAAAAAGCGCAACGAAGTTCTCCAAATGCGTCTTTTACAGCCGTCTTTGGCGATCTTGGATGAGACAGATAGTGGGCTCGATATTGATGCTCTACGCATCGTCGCAGAAGGTGTGAATTCGCTGCGTGGCCCTGATTTCTCCGCTTTGGTGATTACCCATCATCAGCGCCTGTTGGATCATTTGGTGCCCGATCGTGTGCACGTGATGGCCAAGGGGCGTATCATCCATAGTGGTGGCCCAGAAGTCGCGAAGACACTTGAAAAACAAGGCTATGCTCAGTTTCTTGAGGCCGCAGTATGACCCAAGCAACCTTGCCGGCAGCCCCAGCGCTTGACGCGTTTGTTGCGCGAGCCGCTGAGGCAGGGCGTGTATCGACCGATGCACTGAAGCAAGCTGGTGTGCCTACGCGCCGGGTTGAAGCATGGCGCTATACGCCGCTGCGTGCCGTGTCCGCTATTGCATGGTCGGCTGCACCAGTGGTGACGCAGGCTGATGTGGATGCTGTACTTGCGACATTGCCATTGCCTGAAACGGGACATCGTGCAGTCTTTGGGAATGGGCGTGTTGTACAGGCGGATTTGCCGCCTTGTGTGCAAGCACTTTCTGCTTTGTCTGACGCGGATTCAGAGACCGGCCGTTTTTCGGTATTGCTGAATGATGTTCTTGCATCTGACGGTGTGGCGCTGCGTGTGCCTGCGGGGCAGGATGCGGGCTTTTTAACCCTTGCGAATATCACGAAGGGTACAGATGTCTCCGCTCATCTGCATCATCGTATTGTGTTGGAGGACGGTGCTTCTCTAACGCTGTATGAGGTGAATGCAGGTGAAGGGCGTTATCTGACAAACCCGCGTTGGAGCATCGAAGTTGGCCGTGGTGCACGTTTGCAGCATGTAAAAATCCAACGTGATAGCGCGGATGCGTTCCATCTGGCATTCGTGTCGGCCAAGGTTTCAGGTGAGGGTGTTTATAACAGCTTCACGCTCAATCAAGGTAGCGCATTGGCACGTCACGAAGTGGCGGCAACGCTCGCGGAAAGTCATGCGGAAGTGCATATTAATGGCGTGCAGCGTGTAGATGGAGAGCGTTTGAATGATCTGACGTCATTCATTCATCATGCCGCGCCGGATTGCAATTCACGCCAGACGGTGAAGACGGTTCTGTCAGAAAATGGTCAAGGTGTTTTCCAGGGTAAGATTCTTGTGGATCGTATTGCCCAGAAAACGGATGGCTATCAGATGAACCAAGCCTTGCTGTTGTCCGAGAAAGCTCAGATTAACAGCAAGCCTGAGCTGGAAATCTACGCGGATGACGTGAAGTGCAGTCATGGCGCAACGGTTGGTGCGCTAGATGATGAGCAGCTTTTCTATCTGCGCTCACGTGGTGTTCCAGCCGCAGAGGCACGTGATATTCTGGTTCAGGCATTTTTGTTGGACGCTGTTGAATTGGTGGAAGATGCCACGTTGCGTGACCTGCTGTTGCGGAGTTTTGTATCGTGACGCCGGAACTGCGCGCTCAATTTCCTATTCTTGAGGAAAAAGTGCACGGGAAGCCGCTTGTCTTTTTAGACAGCGCGGCTTCTGCGCAGAAGCCTATATGTGTGATGGACGCTATGCAAAAGGCGGCTTATCACCAATACGCGAATATTCATCGCGGTTTACACTGGATGAGTGAGCGTACCACGGAAGCTTATGAAGCGACCCGTGATGTTGTCGCGGCATTTTTGAATGCGCCAGATCGTCATGAGATTGTTTTTACACGGAACAGTACAGAGGCGATTAACCTCGTTGCCCATAGTTTTGGTGGGCTGTTAAAGCCTGGCCAAGCGGTTCTAATTTCTGAGTTGGAACACCATGCGAATATTGTTCCGTGGCTGATGCTGCGCGATCGTATTGGCATTGAATTGCGGGTTGCTCCCATTTTGGACAATGGGGACCTCGACCTGAATGCGTATGAGGCGTTGTTGGCTGATGGTAAGGTCGCTCTCGTAGCGATTACGCAGATGTCCAATGTCTTGGGGACCGTAACGCCAGCAAAAAAACTGGCAGAATTGGCCCATGTGCATGGCGCGAAGATTTTGTTTGATGGTTCGCAGTCGGTGGTGCATGGCGCCGTTGACGTGCAAGAAATTGGCGCGGATTTCTTCACGTTTACCGGCCATAAATTATACGGACCAACGGGCATTGGTGTGCTGTGGGGACGTATGGAGATTCTCGATACTATGCCGCCCTTTATGGGCGGTGGTGAGATGATCCAGAGTGTCTCGTTCGAAGGGGCAACTTGGGCGAGTGTGCCGCATCGTTTTGAAGCGGGTACGCCTGCGATTTTGGAAACGATTGGCCTTGCAGAAGCAATCCGTTTTGTTGAGCGGATTGGCTATAAAGCAATTGAAGCACACGAGAAAACCCTGACAGATTATGCTGTTGAGCGCCTTAATGCGCTTGAGGGTGTGCGTGTTTTGGGTGCACCTGCTCAGCGTGGTGGTGTGGTTTCTTTCGTAATGGAGAAAGCACATCCACATGATTTGGCGACGTTGCTTGATCAGATGGGCATTGCCATTCGTGCCGGGCAACACTGCGCGGAACCTTTGGTACGTAAATTAGGGCTTCATGCAACGGCGCGTGCGAGTTTTGGTGTGTATTCTGTCAAAGAAGACATTGATGCTCTGTGCACAGGCCTTGAGCGTGCCCATATGATGTTAAGTTGAGAGAGTGATGAGCGATCAACCGCAAGAAACTGTTGACGTACCGGCTACTCAGGGATCTGCACCGGATCAGGATGCTGTGATTGCGGCGATTGCTACGGTGTATGACCCGGAAATACCGGTCAATATTTATGAGCTTGGTCTGATTTATGCCATTGATTTGCATGATGACGGCCGGGTTCATGTTGAAATGACCCTTACGGCCCCTAATTGTCCAAGTGCGCAAGAGTTGCCTGAGATGGTGCGTGAGGCGATTGCTCAATTGCCAGAGGCGACGACTGTCACAGTGGAAATCGTTTGGGATCCGCCGTGGGATATTAGTCGTATGAGTGATGATGCGCGTCTTGCGCTAAATATGTTCTGATTGATCGGAAGTTATAGCATGTCTGAAACAGCTTCCCGCCGTCCGCTTCCTGCCATGATGACACTGACTGAGCGTGCAGCAACACGCTTGCAGGCTTTGTATCAAGGGGCGCATAAAGGTGAATTGCTGCGTGTGCGTGTTGGCACGCGAGGCTGTTCTGGTTTGTCGTATGAAATGGAATTCGTGTCGGAAGCTGCACCGACCGATGAACGCGTTGAAGATCAAGGCGTAACCTTATTGGTAGACCATAAGGCTACGCTCTTTTTGATCGGTAGCGTGATGGATTACGAGGTCAAGGACCTCGAATCCGGCTTCACATTCAAGAATCCGAATGAGAAGGGGCGCTGCGGTTGCGGCGAGAGTTTTCACGTTTGATCCGTTTCGGATCGCGTGAAAGCACCACAACAGTTTCAATTTCAGTGGACCATAAAAATTGGTCCACAACCGTGCTGCTGATGAGTTCAAACCCTGCTTTATGGAGGGTTTGAAGATCTTTTTTGAGCGCAACTGGGTTGCAGCTTACGTAAATAATATCGCGCACGGCTGAGCGGGCGAGTGGTTCGATTTGTGGGCCGGCACCTGTATAGGGCGGATCAAGAACGACGACGCGCGCAGTCTTTAGGTCATGCGGCAAAAGAGGTTGTCGTACGAGGTCGCGCATATGTGCATCAATGCGTCGCCCGCCGGATGCTGTGCGCAGACTAGCTGCGGCCTCAGCATCCCCCTCGTATGCGATGACGCGCCCTTTATCCGACATTGGCAGGGTTAAGGTGCCACAACCGGCATAAAGCTCAACAATAATGTCTTTTTTGTTGAGTGCGGGTAGCCCCGCCAGAACGGCATCTTGGATCGCTTTTTCAGATTCTTTCGATGCTTGCAAAAAAGCTGCCGGCGGAGGCGTGACTTCAGCAGAGCCAAAGCGAATATAGGGCGCACGAGACTGGGCCACGGTTTCGATTTCACGTTTGCCAAGTGGTGTCCAAGCGATACGACGAATCGTATGCTTACGTGCAAAGGCGGCCAGTTTGGTGCGGTCTGCCGTGGTTAAGGGGGCTGGTGTGGAGAGGGTTAGATCTGGCCCAGTATCCAACAGGTTGATTTGGAGGTCTGCACGCCCCGTAATGGCGCCAATACCTGAGAGAACGTCACGCAGAGGCGTCAACAATTCAAACAACTCAGGCACCAAAACGTCACAAGCTGTCATATTAATAGGCTCACCCGCACGTGCGTGGAGGCCGATATGCACACCACCTGTGACGCGCTGAATAGCGAGGTCCATGCGGCGGCGTGTGCGTGGCGGTGTCTGGTATTGCGCTGGTGTGGGTGGGT
The DNA here is from genome assembly GCF_946476835.1 of uncultured Neokomagataea sp. Classification (GTDB taxonomy): domain Bacteria; phylum Pseudomonadota; class Alphaproteobacteria; order Acetobacterales; family Acetobacteraceae; genus Gluconobacter. Next base: position 4,583 of record NZ_CAMKWA010000025.1, on the reverse strand, counting down.
TTACGAAAACACTGTCCAAGAGACGAGTGATCCGATCTGCTTTCCACTCCAGAAGCGCTGGTAAGGTCATGTGTTGCACAGAGCAACCACCACACTCATCAAAAAGGGTGCAAGGTGGTGTGACACGACTATTGGACGTTTCGATAATATCGATAAGTTCGGGTGTGTCCCCGGTGAAACGGAATGAGACGGTTTCACCGGGGAGCGTATTCGGCAGGAAATAGGTTTTACCGTCATGGTAAAATACGCCATCTCCCGTTGTGCCGAGACCTTCAATCTTGGCGTTTAAAACGCCGTTTGCAGCATTATTCATCGCCGTAATGTCGTCCGTCATGTTGGATTGGTGCGTTACGGTCAGAATCCTGAGCAGGAACAGCACTGCGGCGGCGTCGTGGGATCAGCATGAATGCAGGGGTATCGCCACCGAAACCGGTGCGTGGCACATCATTTTCAAATGCTGGTGCAAGCTCAATGGAGACACCGTGGGCACGGACAGGTTCTTCTTGCCGAGGAATACTTGCCGGTACGACATCGGGGGTGGCGTCTTGCTGTGTATCTTGGCCGTTGCGCTTGTTACGCCCGCCGCGGCGACGCTTGCGCTTTTTGCCTTCGCCGGCATGTTGGGAGTGTTCGTCTTCCTGTTGAGGAAGCGGCTCGGCTTGAGGCGCGGGCGCAGCTTCGGTAGCAGGAAGATGGTCCCAACCGATAGTTTCGATATTGGGGAAGGTTGTTGGTTCAATCGTCTTGCCGACGAGAGCCTCAATGGCTTCTACCAATTCCCGATCTTTTGGCGCAGCAATGCTGATGGCATGTCCTTGCTTACCTGCACGGCCTGTACGACCGATTCGGTGCACATAGTCTTCAGCATTGAAGGGAAGGTCATAGTTGAAGACGTATGAGAGGCCGCCAATATCGATACCGCGTGCAGCAACGTCAGAGCAGACGAGGATTTGCAGATCACCAGATTTGAAGCGCTCTAGCGTTGCAAACCGTAAGGACTGAGCAAGGTCACCATGCAGGTGGCCTGCCGCGAAGCCATGCTTTGTTAAATAACGCTGAAGCATATCAACGTCACGCTTGCGGTTACAGAAAACAATTGCGTTCTGAGCCGTCAGAGATTGCAGCATTTTGCGCAGAGCGCGGCGTTTGGTGTCTTCTTCAACGATGATCAGCTTTTCTTCGATGGTGGAAGCCACAGAAGAGGGGCGTGATACTGTGATTTCAACAGGTTGGCGCAAGAAAGCATCTGCCAAGCGGCGAATTTCGGGGGCCATTGTTGCAGAGAAGAAGAGCGTTTGTCGGTGTGCCGGTAGAAGCGTGACGATCTTCTCGATGTCGGGGATGAACCCCATATCGAGCATACGGTCTGCTTCATCAATAACGAACAAACTTGTTTGCGTCATCAGCAAGCCGCCACGTGCGAACATGTCGAGCAAACGACCAGGTGTTGCAATGAGGACGTCTACACCACGGTTTAGCACTTCGCGCTGCTCTGCCATGCTTTCGCCGCCGATGAGGAGAGCGTGGGATAGGCGTAAATGTTTGCCGTAGAGCTTAAAGTTATCAGCGACTTGTAAGGCAAGTTCGCGTGTAGGCTCTAGGATCAATGAGCGTGGCATACGTGCGCGTGCGCGTGATCCAGAGAGCTTTTCAAGCATTGGCAACGTGAAAGATGCCGTTTTGCCTGTTCCGGTTTGCGCAACGCCAAGAACGTCGTGCCCCTTTAAGACTTCAGGGATAGCCTGTGCTTGAATTGGGGTGGGGTGGAGATACCCTAATTCTTGGATAGCCCGCATAATGGGCTCACCTAAGGGGAGCGAGGCAAAGAGCGGGCGGTCATCTTCAGCCGTAGCAGGAGGGCTGGCCGCGTCTTGAGGTGTTTCAGGCTGCGCGCTTTCCACGCTGTGCGTGGAGTTCTCGGGTTCCGCCTTAGTAGCGTCTACTGTTGGGGCCGTTGTGATGGCATCTTCGTGTTGAATTTGCTCTGCTGATGCCTCTTCCTGCACGACAGAGGCCACGGTTTTGCGTGGGCGTCGTGTCTTTTTTGTAGGCTTAGATTCGGTGCTGTCTACGGGATCTGTTTCAGCAAGAATGTCTTGAACTTTTTTCGGACGACCGCGACGGCGTGGGGCGGGGGGAGCAGCTTGCGTTACTGCGGCCTCAGCCTCAATGGGTGCTACCAGTTGTTCTGAAGGAGTGTCTTCCACGGTAGCGCTGGTAGCATCCGTTTTTTTCGGGCGGCCACGGCGGCGTACTGGTTTGACGACCGCGTCTTCTGCTTCAACCCCATCAGTGGAAGGGGTTTTTGCACGTGCTGTCCGGCCGCGTTTAGGGGCTGTAGCAGTATCGTGCTCGGCAGCAACTTTTACAGTGGATTCGGTTGTGTTTTCGTCCGTCGAAGCAAGTGCTGCTTTGCGGGGGCGTCCACGACGCTTGGGTGGTGCTGCTTCTTCTGTAGAAGAGAGGCTTTCTGTCGTGCTGACTTCTGCGGGAAGAGATTCTGTCTCTGCCTTTTTGCGGCGCGGTGCGCGCTTACGGGCAGGCTTCTCTGTGTCAGCAGCAAGGCTGAGGGCGGGGGTAACGTCCGCTGGTGCGTCGCTGATCGGGGCCTCATCTGAGGCTGATGGCGCATCTAGAGCAGGGGTTGCAGCAGTATCCTGTGCAACCTTGCGCCCTCTTTTGCGGGGAGTGGTTGTGCGGGGCTTGGAGGGACCGGAGGTCGTTTTCGCGTTCAAATGACTCTCGAAATTCTCGTTGGCGGAGTTGATCCGAAGGGATCGTTACCGGTTTTGAGGGTCAGGCTGCCCCATGCAGCCTTACTGTGCTCCGTTATCGGCTCTGGAGCGAATTGGCAAGCAATAGCACCATGAGCGTTCTGTGAAACGCAGAAGGAAGGGCTGATAGGGAGCCTCTAGGTAAAGAAGTTAATGGGTGCCAGCGAATGCGGCGGTGATGATGGTGAGAATGCCGCACAGAGCCATGATTGCTGTTCGCTGGCGCAGGGTTGCAAACATTTCAGGCGATGGACGCAAGGCGCGGCGGGCGCGGCGGAAAGGGCCTTGGACGGTTGTGACGAAAATAATCGCCATAATCAGTGCCAAGCCTTGCATGATGTTAATGGCCATAGGGACAGCACTGAAGCCGCCATCATGGAAGATCATCGCCCAGCCACTAATGAGTGTTGCGCCCATAACATGCCACAATCCGCGGAAAAAGCGGGCATAGCTTTGCAAGAGTACTGTCGCGCGTGGGGTGGGGTCGAGCAGATTGACGGTGCTGCGCGTAACGAGCGTTGTATAGAGGGAGCCACCAACCCAGTAAGCAATGCCTAAAAGATGAACGGCGAGTACGAGGCTCCAAATAATATAGGCGCTCATGAATTGCTCCAGTACGACGGCGATTTTCGCATGTTTTTTGTATTTTGGATGGGTTGTACCGGGAGAGGCGACTGAATGCCAGAGGCAACCGCTCCTGTCATAAGCCTTTAAAATGTAAGTGTGTTGTTTGGGGTAGCCTTATTGATGAAAGGGCGCGGCAGCGTTGCACCCTTTAGTATTATTAAGAGCTTGCTGAGAGGCGCCTTATGGATGATGTGGCCATGGCGATTCGAGCGCGTTGTCAGTTTTGTGGTGTGTGGCGCGGGGAGTAATGGTGGTGACGAGAACGTTGTTGCGCGTTGGTCCGTTTCTGTTTTGGCTGTGTTGCCCCTCGTGCAGGAAGTTTGGGGGAGGGAGGTGCGCAGGAGTGGTCTGTTGCTGCGGCAGATTTGGTTATGGATGTCGTACTTGGGGTCGGCTTGTCGCGTCCAGTGGTGCTGGAATTTTAGAATTACTGCACTCGGTGCGTCGTGTTGTGGCAAGTGTGGTGGGGCATCCCTTTGGGGTTAGCTGATCGGCGGTGACGTGTGTGGTTATGTGGCGTCGGGCTGTGTGAAGATGAAGTATCAGCGGCGCGGCCTCTATATGTTGCGTGCTGGTCGCGGTGTTGTGGTGGATGTCGGCGTCTTTGGTGATGGAGCGAATCGTTTGAGCGATTTGCGAGGCGTTGCGGTCATTACACCGCATGAAGGTCGGTTTAAGTGGCTGTTTGGTAGCCTTGCTTAAGAAAACGCGGATTGTTGCCGTGAAGGAGGTGGTCCAGAATCAGGGGGCGATTGTCGTGCTGAAAGGGAGTGAGGCGCTGATTGTAGTTCCTGATGGGGTGAGGAGCGATTAATGCTCATGCTTCTTGCTCACTAGAAGCGGCAGGGGGGCGGCAATATGTTAAGTGGTATTATTGCAGCATTGCTTGCGGCAGGGGTGGAGCCGTGGGAAGCGGGTAAAAAGGCTGCTGAGGCCTATGGTGGGCGGCCTATTGCTGAGGTGCTGGAGGGGTGTCTGGGTGGAGCCTGTGCAGAGGCAAAAAACGGCAGAATGCAATCAATTGCAAAAACTTGCCCTTTACCCGGTTGTGAAAAAAAGAAAGATGCGCTAAATCCGGCGCTTCACAGGGTTCTCTTCAGGACGAACCCTTGAAAAACGGTTGTATGCGCGGGCGTGGTGAAATTGGTAGACACGCCAGATTTAGGTTCTGGTGGCGCAAGC
>NZ_CAMKWA010000024.1 GCF_946476835.1 uncultured Neokomagataea sp. | reverse complement strand
AAACCCCCAAAAGGGCCCGTCCGCTGCGGTGAAGCGGCTTATAAACACCACCCACTCAACCGTCAATAACAAAAATCAAAAAACTTAGGCTTTCTTATATTCACCATACCACCGGGCAAAAACCTCCACCCCTTGCTCCAACGAAACCCTAGGTTCCCAGCCGCACAAATCCTGCACATCCTTCAGGGATGCCCAAGTTTTCTCCATATCAGCCGAAGGTCTCGGCAGGCGCTCTACGACGGCTTTGCGCCCCAAATATTTTTCCAAAAGCTCAATCAAACGCGTGACCTTTTGTGGACGGTCACCACCCAAATTCAGAATCCGTGCATCACCGGTAGCTGGCGGATATCCCATAATCGCCAGAACACCTTCCACAATATCATCTATATAAGTGAAGTCCCGCGACAGGTCCTGTCCTTCATATAAGGTCACAGGCCGTCCACCCATAATCGCGTCAGCGAACCCATAATACGCCATATCAGGCCGGCCCCACGGACCATAAACCGTAAAGAACCTTAAACCCGTTTGCGGTATACCGTGCAAAAAAGCATAAGCTGATGCCGTTAGCTCACCGCTCCGTTTTGTCACCGCATATAAAGATCCCGGCGCATCTACAGCATCTGTCTCCGCAAAAGGCAAAGAACGGTTTCGCCCATAAACGGATGACGATGACGCATAAACAAAATGCTCCAACCCATCCAACTGACGACATGCTTCCAATAAAACCACATGCCCCATAATGTTCGAATGAACGTATGAATATGGATCGACCAACGAATAACGCACACCAGCTTGCGCTGCTAAGTGCACTACATGGCTAATGTCTGGATGGTTTCCCACCAACGCTTCCATCGCATCGCGATCAGCGATATCAGCCTGCACAAACAAAAAGCCCGCTCGCTCCGTAAGCCACGCCAGACGACCCTGCTTCAAAGCAGGGTCGTAATACGCATTCAAACTATCAACACCCACAACCTCATCGCCACGATCAAGCAGCGCTTTAGCAACATGAGAGCCAATAAAGCCCGCTACACCTGTTACAAGAACCTTCACGGGTGGGATTTAGCCTCTACCGCTGGACCACTCACAAGGTCACCAACACGTATATTCATCTTAGCCGTTACACCGCCGGCCAGTTCTAGCGTGCTTGCCACTGCACCTTGGCTACTTAAAATAGCTTCACTCAAAGGAACGGCATCTTCTGCAATCGCATGAATATGATGCGTTTGATCGATAAACACGATATCCAAAGGCACCAACGTGTTACGCATCCACATGTCAGAGTTCTGTGGCGTTGGCCAGACAAACAGCATACCCTCACTCTCGGGCAAGTGCGTACGGAACATCTCTCCGATTTCCTGCTGCCGCGGCGTAAATGCCATTTCCACATGGAAAAGATGCGCCTGCCCGTCTTGAGACGTAATCGTCAAATTTTGCACCGGCAGTTTCGACTGCGCCCGTGTAATCGGCTCTTCGGCCTGCCCGACACCAACAGACAATATTCCTACGGCACAACAAGCCGCCATCGCGAAACGCATTGACACTGCCATTCTCAAAGTCCCCACACGTTAAAACGTATTATTGAAAGAAAGGATTATTCTTTCGCTCTTCACCGACCGTCGTTGGCATACCATGCCCACAATAAACGATCACCTCATCCGACAACGACAGCAACTCAGAACGAATTGCCTTTATCAAACCCTCTGAATCACCATAAGCGAAGTCCGTACGCCCAACTGTCTGGCGAAACAACGTATCGCCCACAAACGCGCAACCCGCCTCTTGATTCACAAACACCACATGCCCTGGCGTATGGCCGGGCACATGCCGCACCTCAAACACACTTCCTAATAATGAGAGCTGCGCCCCGTGATCTAAAAACTGATCCGGCAGAACATTTCGCATACCAGGCAAACCAAAGGCAGCCGCCTGATCACAGATGCTCTCTAGCAAAAAAGCATCCCGCCGGTCGGGACCCAAAATCGGCACCAATGCTCCTTGTTTCTTAGAAAGCGCATCCCGCAATTCATCAGCACCGCCTGCATGGTCCAAATGCCCATGCGTCAGCATAATAGCTTCGACCTGCCCATCACCGAGTGCCGATAAAATATCAGCCACATCGCCACCGGGATCGACCACAATGGCATGCCCCGCATCATTCGAAACAATCATACAATTCTGCCGCAGTGGCGTCACAGGAACCCGTTGGCATGTCAAATGGCCCATTCACAGGCTCCTCTCGCAACAAAATACACTCCATACAAGGCTCCCCTTGCACATGAGCTCGACTGAGACCCTCTATATCACAAACCGTGATTGACCGGTCAGGCCCACAGCCTCATTGTGCAGTGTCTTCTTCTCTTTTTCTGGAGCCGCGCTATGAGCCGCATCCTGCGTACAGAACCAAACCCCGTGATGTCTAAAGCCGTTGAATATCATGGCTTCATCTTCACACAAGGCGTCGTCGCACGTGATCTCTCCCTTGATGTTGCTGGACAGACAAAAGATATTTTTGAACAAATCGATGCCCTTCTAGAAGAGCACGGGACAGACAACACGCGCCTGCTGCAAGCACAAATCTGGCTCAAAGACATTAATGACCGCGCTGCATTCAACGAATTATGGTCCGCTTGGCTTCCCAATGGCCTCGCCCCAGCACGCGCCTGCGTTCAAGCGATCCTCGCAGACTCCCGCATGCTCGTTGAAGTGATGCTGGTGACCACAAAATAAGGAATTTTTCATCCCTATAAATAAGGTGAAAACAAGGCACATCTGCTAAATTGAAACGTTTTTTTAAAACAAGAAAAATTTAGCACTGTGCCTTGCATTATTCTCTTGCCAGAGTTGCAAGCAGATTGTTACCTGCCTGTCACCTAAACACCACAACACTACCATCAGGACGACGAATCCGTGACGACGATGCTACGCCGCCCCAAGACCTTGCTCTCTGCATTCGTGTTTGCTGCTTTCGCAGCACTCTCAGGACAAGCGATGGCGCGTACCTCGCACCATCACCACGCGGCAGCACATCATCACGCCCACAGCACACGTATTGCATTTGCTCACCACCGTGGTGGCAGCCATGTTTTGCAGTGCGTCGCTTTTGCAAAAACGGCATCTGAAGTAAAACTGCACGGTAATGCCCGGGATTGGTGGTACAATGCCGCAGGACGTTATGAACGCGGCCATGCTCCGTCCTCTGGTTCTGTTCTCAACTTCCGTGGCATCCGCCGCATGCCACTCGGGCACGTCGCTGTTGTCCGCGAAATTGCAAACAGCCGCACAATTTTCATTGACCAGTCTCACTGGGCGGCAAACGGTATTGCCCGTCATGTACGCGTTGTAGATGTTTCACCGCGCAATGACTGGAGCGCTGTACGCGTTGCCCTGAATGGCAATAAAGACCGCCTCGGCAGCATTTACCCGACTTACGGCTTCATCTACCCGCACCAAGCACCAGACCAAGTTCCTGCTTTGGCGCGTGAAACACATACGCCGCACAGCACAGAAGTCGCATCGGCACCGAGTGATTCCATCGATGCCGATGCTCCTAACCGTTCGATCCGCTAAAAATATCTGCGTTTAGTACACTATAAGACAAAGCCGCCTCAGTTAATCGGGGCGGCTTTTCTTATGATAAGGGTGGTTGGTCGCAATCGCTTGAGCACGGAACACTTGTTCCGCCAGCATAATCCGCACCAACATATGTGGCCACGTCATCGAGCCAAAAGACATAACAGCATCAGCGCGCTCTAACACGCTACGCTCCAGCCCCTCAGCACCACCAATCAAAAAGTGAATCGGCCTACCCGTTCCTTGCCAATTCGTCATCGCACGGGAAAAGGAAGGGCTGTCATACACACGCCCCCCCTCATCCAGCACCACAACAAATGCGTTATCCGGACAAGCCGACAAAAGCGCAGTAGCTTCTCTACGCTTTTGTTCCACAACAGATCCCCGCGCGGCAGGCACTTCCTGCACACTCATCGCAGGGCGCAACCGAGCCGCATAACGCTCAAAAAGCGTCAACTCCGGCCCAGCTTTTAATCGACCAACAGCAACCAGCTTCATTTTAAGAAGCCTCGCTGTCCTTTCCTACAGGCAGTTCTGCCTCAACGGCATCCAGGTCAGCGCCCCACATTTTCTCAAGACCATACATCTCACGACTTTCTGGCTTGAAGAGATGAACGACTACGTAACCAGCATCCAAGAGCACCCAGTCACTGCCATTCGCGCCTTCAACCAAAACGCGCTTAAAGCCGATTTCACCCAGCTTCTTATCAATGTGATGCGCCATTGATGCGATCTGACGGTCAACAAAGCCCGTTGCAATGACCATACGATCCGCAAAGTTTGCGCGGCCGGTCAAATCAATCGTGACAATATCTTCAGCCTTATCGTCCTCAAGGCTGTCGATAATAACTTTAAGCATCTTCGTCAGCGTATCTGGCTCAACAGCCTCAATACGCTGAACATCCTTTTGCGGCCCCGCAGCAACCGCTTTTTTACGTGCTGAAGAAGCCTTCTCTGGGGTAGCTCCGTTCAGGTCGGTGTCATGTTCTGATGGCGTTGTAATAACTTTTACTCCTCGTCCGGATCCAGACAGGCCTGCCCGGATTCACGCAATGCTGTAGCTGATATATCGTTCTGCGGCGCAGAAAGGAACGACCAACCGCACGCATTGGGCCGAGATAGTAATTTTGCTTGTCGTACTGGCTTTCGTGCACGCCTCAAAACAGACGCAGCAGGTCCATGCAAGGCTGAGGCAAAACTCCCGGGACGCGGCACAACCGCTATCGGAATCCGCCGGGCCAAACGCCGCCAATCCCGCCAGCGATGAAATTGCGCCAACCCATCCGCCCCCATAACCCACACGAAAGAGACATGAGGGAACCGACGCTGCAACTCCACAACCGTCCGATACGTATAACGTTGCCTTAACCGAGCCTCTATATCCGTCACGCGAATCCGCCGCCCATCCGCCAAGCGCCGTGCAGAGGCCAAACGCGCAGAAAAAGACGCCATTCCGTTACGAGGCTTCAGCGGGTTACCTGGTGATACCATCAGCCAGACTTCATCTAGCCCCAATGTTACCAGCGCACATTTCGCAACTTCGATATGACCATAATGCGCCGGGTTAAAGGAGCCTCCCAAAAGACCCACTTTCACCCGGCGACCATCACCGTATTTCGGAAGCCTAATCAGCCGCGCACCTGTCCGGTGCCACGCACCTCATAACGGTAACACGTCAACTGCTCGAGACCGACCGGACCACGCGCATGCATACGCCCGGTGGCAATACCAATTTCAGCCCCAAAGCCAAATTCACCACCATCACAGAACTGCGTTGACGCATTCCACATCACCACAGCACTCTCTGTCCCATTCAAGAAGACAGCCGCTACATCATGATCTTCAGCAATAATCGCTTCTGTATGGCTACTACCATGACGAGCAATATGATCGAGCGCGTCTTCCACACCATCCACAACAGCGATGGACAACACAGCATCCAGCCATTCTGTATGGAAATCGTCAGACGTTGCTTCTGGTAAACTTGGCACAATCAAACGAGCACGCGCATCAGCCCGGAATGCACACCCCTTAGCGGACAAATCCTCCACTAAAAGCGGCAAAACCTGCGGTGCAATGGATGCATCAACCAAGACTGTTTCCGTCGCCCCGCAAATACCGGTCCGCCGTAACTTCGCATCCAACAGCACCTTACGCGCCATCGGAACATCCGCACTCGCATGAATATACGTGTGACACAGGCCCTCTGCATGAGCGAGCACAGGCACACGTGCCTCGCGCTGCACACGCTCAACCAGAGACTTACCACCGCGAGGGATAATCAAATCTACCCCGCCCGAAGCCTGCAATAACGCCCCAACCAATGCACGGTCAGCACTGGGCATAATCTGCACACAAGCCGGATCCAGCCCGGCCTCTTGCAGCCCCGCTTCAACGGCGGATTGAATAGCCCGCGCAGAGTGCAGACTTTCACCGCCCCCCCGCAGCACGACAGCATTGCCCGATTTAATACACAGGGCCGCAGCATCCGCCCCAACATTAGGCCGGCTTTCGTAAATCATGCCGATCACCCCAATCGGGGCCGCCACACGCCGCATGTTCAAGCCATTAGGCTGCGTCCATTCATGCAAAACGCGCCCCACAGGGTCGGGCAAAGCCGCAACCTGCTCCAACCCCACAGCCATTGCCTCAACACGGTCATGCGTAAGCGTCAAACGATCACGAAATGCCGCATTCCGCTCAGCGCCTAACCCTGCCAAATCACGCTGATTCGCACTGACAATCTCTGCCGAACGTGTACGCAAAGCTTGCGCCGCCGCTTTCAGCGCCCAATTCCGAGTTTCGGTATCCGTACGCGCTAACGCCCGCGCCGCCCGACGTGCCCGGGTCGTTAGCTCCTGTACAACAACAGAAGCCTCATCCCCTGCGTTAGACATTGAAGCGGAACAGCAAGACATCGCCGTCCTCCACAACATAATCCTTACCTTCAATGCGAAGCTTACCATTTTCCTTGGCACCCGCTTCACCCTTGAACGTCACGTAATCATTATATGCAACGGTTTCACAGGCAATAAAGCCACGCTCAAAGTCATTATGAATAACTGCTGCGGCCTGAGGCGCACGCGTCCCTGCCGTAATCGTCCATGCACGTGCTTCTTTTGGGCCAACCGTGAAATACGTCTTCAAACCCAAAAGCTGATAACCAGCAGCAATGACGCGATCCAAGCCACTATCATTCAAGCCGAGACCTTCAAGAAAATCACCACGATCTTCCTGCGGCAACTGACTGACTTCTGCCTCAATCGCAGCAGACACGATCACAATCGCAGCACCCTCGGCTTCCGCACGCTTGCGTACTGCTTCAGAATGCTCATTGCCCACTGACGCAGACGCTTCCTCAACGTTACAAACGTAGAGAACGGGCTTCGTCGTCAACAACTGAAGACGTGCAGCTTCTTTCTCTTGGCCCTCCGGCACAGCCGTACGCGCTGGTCGCCCATCACGCAGTGCTGCAATCAACGGCTCCATCAGTTCTAACTGAGCTTGCGCGTCACGGTCATTACCGCGTGCCCGCTTTTGCAGATTCGTTTGGCGCTTTTCCAAGCTCTCCAGATCTGCCAGCATCAATTCTGTTTCAATAATATCCGCATCACGAACCGGATCTACGCCACCTTCAACATGCGTGATGTCGTCATCTTCAAAACAACGCAGCACGTGAATAATGGCATCCGTCTCACGGATATTCGCCAAGAACTGGTTCCCCAGCCCTTCCCCACGTGATGCACCACGCACCAGCCCAGCAATATCAACAAACTCAAGGCTCGTCGGAATAGAACGCTGGGACCCACCAATCTGCGTCAGAACATCCAAACGCTTATCCGGCACCGCCACGCGGCCCGTATTCGGCTCAATCGTACAAAATGGGTAATTCGCCGCTTGCGCTGCTGCCGTTTCGGTCAGAGCGTTGAACAACGTGGACTTACCAACATTCGGCAGGCCAACAATGCCGCAATTGAAACCCATTCTATACTCCCGTTACGTCAGCGCAGCACAGGCTACGGCTTAAATAAAATACACTCGTTGCCTTCTGTTCGCAGAAACCAGCGTAACGGACAACCATCGGGGCACAAAAACCCCGATAGTCTTCACGAAAAAAACGCGATTAGAGAGCGGCAATCTGTTCTTTTGCTGCTGCCAAGATCGTATCGCGGTTCGCACCACCGTTTCGTGCCAAACCTTCAGCAATGATGGCCGTAATATCTGTTTGGCTCAAAGAAAGGAAAACAGATTTCAGATACGAGATTTCATGCTCAAAAGCTGCGGCTGGCGTACCGGCTTCGTAAATACCACCACGTGTCCCCACCAAAACAATTTTCTTTTGACCAACCAAGCCTTCAATCCCAGTCGGAACATACCGGAATGTACGCCCTGCAATCATGATCCGGTCAATCCACGCCTTCAACTGCGTCGGAACACCAAAGTTGTACAGTGGCGTACCAATGACAATAATATCGGCAGCTTCAAACTCTTCCAAAACTTTCGCTGACGCGACATGCTCATCATGGCGCGCTGCATCCGCCGGAATATCCTTACCCAACTGAGAGAAAATTTCGATATCCAGATGCGCCAAAGGCTGCGCCACAACGTCACGATACGTCACTTCAAGCCCAGGCTCTTTCGCCTTGAAATGCGCTACCACTTCAGCCGTCAAAGCACGGCCCGTGGAATGATCACCCAGAATGCTAGAATCGATATGCAGAAGCTTTGTCATGGTTTTTATCCATAAGTTCGATTTTTACCGAACCTATGATAAAAGCTGCATTCCAAGCTTTGGCAAGAGATGAATTCAAGAAACACCAACCGCCCCCCTGTTCTCTCTTGCGTTCCTCATGTGTTTTCCGCTCAAATTAACCACATGACAGATTTACGCATTGGCATCGCAGGCATCACTGGCCGCCTCGGCTCCCTCTGTGCTCAAGAAGCTGGAGCGGCCCTTTCTGGCGGGATTTCACGCCATCCCAACCCCGAAAAACACATCACAGCCTCCCCCGATGAACTTGCTCAACGCTCAAGTGTGATCATCGATGTCAGCAATGCTGCCACGATCCTACGTCATGCCGAAAGCTTCAGTCGTCATAATTGCGCATGGGTACTTGGCACAACAGGATTAGATGACGCCGCCCAAAAGGCCGTCATTAATGCGAGCCACCATATTCCAGTATTACAGGCTGCAAATTTCTCACCCGCACTCACAATTTTCTTAGACTTAGCACGTCAGATCGGGGCTGCCCTCCCTGACTATGACGCCGAAATTGTCGAAACACATCATAGGCAGAAACTCGATGCACCATCCGGTACTGCTCTCGCCATTGGCGATGCCGTAGCCCAAGGACGCGGCGTCACACTCAAAGACGTCGCACGCACAGATCAAAACGGCTTACGTCCTGATGGCGCTATTGGCTTTGCATCATTACGTGGTGGACAAGTCGTCGGCGCACATGACCTCATGCTCCTCGCCGCTGATGAAGAAATTACCCTCTCCCACCGCGCCCTAGACCGACGTGTCTTCGCACGCGGCGCTGTACACGCAGCACGATGGCTCGCCCATCAAAAGCCCGGCCTCTACAGCATGGCTGATACGCTTAAAACACCAAGGTAATCAGATCTTAAGGCGCAGCCTTTTCAAAAGCTGTGCCTCCTTACGACATCATTCCAAATAACGTCGCCAAAAATTAACATTTCCCTTGACCTAGCAAGACAATTCCGTCAAGTGGTCCCATTCCGAAATACCGTTACCGTAAATCCCTGCTTTTCTAAAAGCCGGAATAGCTGGTGCGGTCCTTTTCACCACTCATTCCCTGCGAGGTCCCTGAGTGCGCAATTACGGCGATTTTCTCTTCACATCTGAGTCCGTTTCAGAAGGTCACCCTGACAAGGTTGCTGACCGCATTTCGGACACCGTTCTGGATGCTTACCTAGAAGCGGATCCAGAAGCTCGCGTTGCTTGCGAGACCATGGTTACCACCAACCGCGTTATGCTGGCTGGTGAAGTACGCGGCCCGAAATCCGTTGAGGATACGCTGATCGATCGTGCACGCGAAGCCATCAAAGACATTGGCTACGATCAGGAAGGCTTCTCATGGAAGCACGCAGACATCACGTCTTACCTGCACGCTCAGTCTGCTGATATTGCGCAGGGCGTTGATAGCGCGGACAATAAGGACGAAGGCGCAGGCGACCAAGGCATCATGTTCGGTTTCGCAACACGCGAAACAGAGCAACTCATGCCAGCGCCACTGTTCTACGCACAGAACATTCTCGAGCGCGTCCGTGACTACCGTAAAAACGGTGATGCACGTGGCGTAGGCCTCCTGCCGGACGCAAAAAGCCAAGTCACATTACGTTATGTGGACGGCAAGCCGGTTGGCGCAACATCCGTTGTGATCTCCACCCAGCACGTCGAAGGCATGAGCCAGCACACCATCCGCGAAACCCTGCGCGACGTCGTCCGTGACGTTCTGCCAGAAGGCTGGATGTGCCCAGAAGACGAATTCTACGTAAACCCAACAGGCAACTTCGTCATCGGCGGCCCCGATGGTGATGCAGGCCTGACCGGCCGTAAAATCATCGTGGACACCTATGGCGGTGCGGCACCTCACGGTGGCGGCGCGTTCTCCGGTAAGGACCCAACGAAGGTTGATCGTTCTGCCGCTTACGCAGCACGCTACCTTGCAAAGAACGTCGTTGCAGCCGAACTCGCAGACCGTTGCACCATCCAACTCAGCTACGCGATCGGCGTCTCCAAGCCGCTCTCCGTGTATGTTGATCTGGACAATACCGGCAAAGACGTTGATGAAGCGCGCCTCGGTGCCATCCTCAATGAGTTGGTTGACTTGTCACCACGCGGCATCCGCAAGCACCTGCGCCTGAACCGTCCAATCTACACGCCAACATCAGCTTATGGTCACTTCGGCCGTACGCCTGACGCAGCTTTGGACAACTTCACGTGGGAACAGGCTGATCTCGTCGACGCACTGCGCAACGCTTTCAATCGGTAATTTCCCCTGACTACGTCTCTTAAACCACAACCGGAGCGCCTCTACGGCCGCCAACGCGGCCACCCGCTCCGGGCCCGTCAGCAGCGATTGCTTGAGGTGTCGCTGCCACGGCTTTCCTTAAACACCCCAGAAAACCCCAACGCATCTTTTGGCGATGGCACCTCTGGGCTGTTTCTTGAAATCGGCTTCGGCGGCGGCGAGCATGCGCTTGACCAACACCGTCTCAATCCAGATGTTGGCTATATCGCCTCTGAAGTATTTGAGAACGGTCTCTGCTCTTTGCTGTCTCGTCTGGTTCCTGAAGGCGAAGAAGACACCGCAACTCCTCCCAAACACTTTCGTCTTTGGGCTGAAGATGCACGCCTTCTTCTGAAAAGCCTGCCAGAAAATAGCCTTGACCGCGCTTATCTCATGTTCCCGGATCCATGGCCGAAAGCACGCCACGCCAAGCGCCGCTTCGTCCATCCGGAAAACATTGCGCTCTTAGCCCGCGCACTAAAACCAGGCGCTGTTTGGCGCGTCGCCAGTGATCACCCCGTCTATCAAGAATGGGTGGAAGAAGTCATGCACAAACAAGACCTGTTTGATGCACCACCTTACGCCACGGAACGCCCCGAAGGCTGGTCGCCTACCCGCTATGAAAGCAAAGCATTTCGTGAGGGCCGCCAACCATTCTATTGGACGTTTACACGACGCGGCTAACGCACCTGCGCGTTAGCCCGTTTCTTACCTTTCCCGATTCAAGCAGGGGTCTGATGATATGACAGAGATTGAACGCGACGAAATGGAATTTGACGTCGTTGTTGTTGGTGGCGGACCTGCCGGTCTTTCCGCTGCAATCCGCCTCAAGCAGATCTCTCCCGACCTCAACGTCTGCTTGATCGAGAAAGGGAGCGAAATCGGTGCCCACATTGTCTCTGGCGCCGTTATTGAACCACGTTCACTAGAAGAGCTTCTGCCAAACTGGCGTCAAACTGATGCTCCTTTGCGTACAGAAGTCTCTGAAGAACAAGTTTTGTTCCTTACTGAACAGCGCTCGTTCAAAATCCCCGGCCTAAACCTCGTCATGCCTCACATGACGAACCATGGTAATTTCGTTGTCTCACTCGGAGAAGTCTGCCGCTGGCTGGGTGAGCAAGCCGAAGCTCTCGGCGTTGAAATCTACCCTGGTTTTTCAGGGGCACAACTTCATATAGAAAATGGCCGCGTCACTGGCATCATCACAGGTGACATGGGCATTGAGCGCGACGGCTCACAAGGCCCAAACTTCACGCCCGGCATGATTCTCCGCGCACGCCAAACTATCCTAACAGAAGGCGCTCGCGGCTCGCTCTCAGCCCATGCCATGAAGCACTTCAAC
Organism: uncultured Neokomagataea sp.; assembly: GCF_946476835.1. GTDB lineage: Bacteria > Pseudomonadota > Alphaproteobacteria > Acetobacterales > Acetobacteraceae > Gluconobacter. The sequence continues at coordinate 13,295 of NZ_CAMKWA010000024.1, read as the reverse complement.
TTACGTGATGGCGTAGAGACACAAACCTACGCTCTTGGCATTAAAGAAGTTTGGGAAATTCCTGAAGAAAACCACCGTCCCGGTTTCGTGCAGCATAGCTTTGGCTGGCCCCTCGATGATAATACCTATGGCGGCGCATGGCTTTATCACTTCGGCAAAAACCTCGTCAGCTATGGTTTCGTCACTGGGCTTGATTACCAAAACCCACATCTCTCTCCTTTTGAAGAGATGCAACGCACGAAAAACCACCCTGCTTTCCGCCCCCATTTCGAGGGCGGTAAGCGTATTATTTACGGGGCCCGCGCCCTCTCAGAAGGCGGCTTGCAATCTATCCCACGCCTAACCTTCCCGGGCGGGGTCCTCGCCGGTGATTCCGCTGGCTTCGTCAATGTGCCAAAAATCAAAGGCACACATACAGCCATGAAATCCGGCATGTTAGCTGCAGAAGCTGTGGCGGAAGCACTCGAAAAGAATACCCCACAAGCCGACACACTAGAGACACGCCTGCGCGGTTCATGGCTATGGGACGAACTGCATGGCGTTCGCAATATCCGTCCAGCGTTTGCAAAATGGGGCGCAAAACTCGGCTCCCTCTATGCTGGCATCGATTCAATGCTCCTCCGTGGCCGTGCGCCATGGACGCTGCACCACCCGCATGCAGACCATGAAACCCTAAGGCCTGCCAGCAAAACTGCCCCTATCGCCTACCCTAAACCAGACCATAAAGTCACGTTTGATCGGGTGAGCTCTGTTTTCCTCAGCGGCACGAACCACGAAGAAAACCAGCCTATTCACCTCAAACTGCGCGATCCTGCACAATGGCTTCCCGTTAATCATACACTCTATGATTCACCTGAAAGCCGTTACTGCCCCGCTGGCGTATACGAGCAAGAACAAAAAAACGATAATGAATGGGACCTCCGTATCAACGCGCAAAATTGCGTGCACTGCAAAACATGCGATATCAAAGACCCCACACAAAACATCGAATGGTGCACTCCTGAGGGCAGTGGTGGCCCCAACTATCCCGTTGGCATGTAAATATGTGAAGGGGATGTGACTTCCCCGCCCAATTCAGCTACCTTGTCTCTTGCTTTGTGAAGTTAGAATGTGGCGGATTGGACAATGAAAGTACTCGTGCCGATCAAGCGCGTGGTCGACTACAACGTAAAAGTCCGTGTTGCAGCGGACGGCAGCGGCGTCGACACGCAGGGCGTTAAAATGTCAATGAACCCTTTCGACGAAATTGCCGTCGAAGAAGGGATCCGTCTGCGCGAAAGCGGAGCGGCTAAGGAAGTTGTGGTTGTCACCATTGGTGCCCAAGCTGCGCAAGACGTATTGCGCACCGCTATGGCCATGGGTGCAGACCGCGCTATCCTCGTAAAAACCGATGAAACTCTTGAGCCACGTGCAGTCGCAAATGCGCTCAAAGCCATCATCGAGCGTGAAAACCCCGGCATCGTCAGCATGGGCAAACAAGCCATTGATGACGATATGAACGCAACCGGACAAATCTTGGCTGCCAAGCTAGGCTGGCCACAAGCCACCTTCGCCAGCAAAGTCACGGTAAGCGGCGAACGTGCTGAAATCACGCGTGAGATCGACGGCGGCTCCGCAACCTACGGCGTCCCTCTGCCTGCAATTATCACAGCAGATCTGCGTCTCAATGAACCACGCTACGCCTCTCTGCCAAACATCATGAAGGCCCGTAAGAAGCCTCTTGAAACTTTGGAGCTGAGCAGCCTTGGCGTAGATACAGCCCCACGACTAACCACCGTCTCCGTCGCTGAACCTGCAGAACGCCAAGCCGGCGTCATGCTCAACAGCGTTGCCGAATTGGTCGAAAAGCTCAAGACAGAAGCAAAGGTGATCTGATGACAGCGCTCGTTCTTCTGGAAGTCGAAAACGGTGCCGTCCGTCAGGCATCTCGCTCCGCCGTTGCCGCCGCCAGCGCATTCGGCTCCGTAGATGTTCTTGTACTTGGAAATGGTGCCGAAGCTGCTGCTCAGCTTCCCGGCGTCACACGCGTTCTTCACGCAGATGCACTCTCTGACGCGTTAGCAGAGCCCGCCGCAGCACTGCTGGCCGAGATTGCCTCCGGTTACACACACATCGTTGGCGCAGCGACAGCAATCGGCAAAAATATCCTCCCACGCCTCGCTGGCTTGTTGGATGTACAGCCTATTCCTGACGTCATTGCGATCAATGATGCTGAAACGTTCGTTCGCCCAATTTATGCTGGCAACGCGCTCGCAACCGTACGCTCTTCAGACAACATCAAAGTCATCACCATTCGTGGTGCAAACTTTGATCCCGTCGCAAGCGAAGGCGGAAAAGCAACAGTTGAAGCTATCGCTCTCAACGCAGCCTCCAACGTAACGGCAACTGAACTTCTTTCCGTTAACCTCTCCACTTCGGAGCGCCCCGAGCTGGAATCAGCACGTGTCGTCATCTCTGGTGGTAAAGGCTTAAAAGACGCTGAGAACTTTAAGCTTCTAGAGCCAATCGCCGACAAGCTCGGTGCGGCTATTGGTGCATCACGTGCAGCCGTAGACTCAGGCTTTGCTCCCAACGAAATGCAAGTTGGCCAAACAGGCAAAATCGTTGCCCCTGAGCTGTACATTGCTGTCGGCCTCTCAGGCGCCATCCAGCATCTCGCAGGAATGAAAGACAGCCGCGTCATCGTAGCCATTAACTTAGACCCAGAAGCACCAATCTTCCGTGTCGCTGATTACGGCCTGACTGCAGATCTGTTCACGGTTCTACCAGAACTCAAAGCAGCTCTCTAAAACGCAAAAAATTGGGGACGATCGGCCATCATTATGACGGCTGATCGTCCCCGAATTTTCATATTAAAGCACTTGTTCTATTGTTTAACCTCTTGCAAAGATAAGGTTTTTTCGCTAGAGGATGCGCCGTCGGCCGGAGTGTAGCTCAGCCTGGTAGAGCACTGTGTTCGGGACGCAGGGGCCGGAGGTTCGAATCCTCTCACTCCGACCAGCCGCGACTTTCCAAAACATAAAAATCTTACTGAACACCACAGGCCCGGTGAAGCTCCACCAGTTGCACGGCACTCTCCACAAGTGCAGGGCAGTCTTGCCAGTGGCCCCGAACCTCTCCTGCCATTTCCTGCTGAAATGACTTATCCCACCCATGCATGGCAGGGCAGAACGTAGGTCTTTCTTCGCTCGCACAGCCGCTCAAAAGCAGCAAACCTCCCACATAAACAGTATATTTCATGCATCCCCACGTTCCAACGCAGCCAGCAACTCATCACGTGAACGCGGAGCATCAACCCGCGCCTGCGCCATACGCTGCAAAGCAATGTTTTCATTCTGAATAGCCTGAATATCTTGCTGCGCTGTTTGTGCCTGTCGGCCACGCCCACCCGCACGATACAGCAAAATGCCTGCCCCCATGGTCAATACAACCACAGAAGCAAGCACTATCAGGTTCACAGTCACAGAGTAGCAGGCGTAACAATACCCGGTTGCGTAGCGGGTGTCGTAACTGGAGCCAGAGCCTCTTCCAACTCAGTAGCCCCATCAAAAATTTTTGTCATAGCAGCATCAAGGTCGGTCACATTCATATGTGTTCCAAGACGAGACACAAGCGCCTCCAAAACACCCTGAGCAATCATGCCACCAATGCGCACCCCTTGCTGCACTGTATCCGTATCGGACTTACCCAACGTACGGTTAATAAGAGCTTCAAAAGAAGAAACGGAAGAAAAAGACATAAAATAATTCCCTATAATGTTATAGTATTTTTGAAATTTTATTTATTTTTTTACATCAGATAATTCCTTCTCTTTAATAGAGCCCAAACAATTTGAAGCCCACCCAATATTCAAACCCATAAAAGAAATCATTTTGTAAATATTATAGAGATACGAATTACTCACTGGCGGCGGCATAATAACCGTAATCAACTTACAAAAAATAATAAAAAATGCCATCCACGATTCATATTGTTGTGGAATAGCATTAAATACCCCTGAAAAATCAACAAATGATGAGTTCATAATTTAACACCTTATAAAAACAAAAAAGCGCCTCTTCCGATATGGAATGACGCTTTACTAAAATTTTTATCGAATATATTAAGCACAACAACGTATTATGGCTTAATGCCACAATACCTAACCGAAGCACACGCGATTTGCAAGCTATAATTCTCCAACAAACAGAAGCACAGTTGATTACACTCCACTTTCCCCCTATCCAATAAGAGTACTTTTATCTGCTGCATTTGGAGGTTTTCATGAACCGCACTCTCCGTGGCGTACTACTCCTCACCGCACTAACCACTGCTTCTCCCGCACTAGCGGAACCCGGCGGCTGCCTAAAATATGGCGCAGCAGGTGCTGTTGGTGGTCACCTCGTAAAGCATGGCGTCCTCGGTGCGATTGGCGGTTGTGTCGCGGGTATGTACACACGCCATCAATACCGTAAAAGCCTCGCTGAAAAGGCTGCTCTGTGGGACAAAGAACACCCCGCATCACCAGACCAAAAAGCAAGCTGGTGGCAAAGCCATCACGATTCATCTTCTGTGAAGCAAAAAGCCGCTTGGTACGATGCTGAACACCCAGACACGGGTAACAGCAACCAACAGCCTGCAGCAGCTGCACCGCAGCGCTAAAACAAAAAAAGGCCGCCGGAGCATTTCCGGCGGCCTTTTTCTTACCAAAAACCTTAAATTAATCTACCGAGAACCCTTTCAGCGCCTTACGCGCCAAATCTTCAAGCAAATCGATAGCCGCAGCGTCATCATTCAAACATGGCACCAGCGCGAACTCTTCACCGCCAGCTTCAACAAACTCCTCACGCAGTTCATTCCCAATTTCATCCAGCGTCTCAATACAATCCGCCATAAAACCAGGCGTAATCACCGCAATACGTGTCACGCCTTGCTCTGGCAGCTTAGATACAAATTCAGATGTATACGGCTGCAACCATTCCATCGGCCCAAAGCGCGATTGGAAGGTTAAAGGCATTTGTTCTTCACGCAGTTCCAAAGCAGAACGTAGTGCCGTTGTCGTGCGCTCGCACTCTTCACGGTAACGATCACCCTTCTCGACACAAATTTTGGGCAAACCGTGGAAAGACACAACCAAACGCTGAGGCTTAAAACTTAACCCAGCCAAAGTCCGGCGCACCGAATCTTCAAGACCCTTAATAAACAATGGATGATCTGGAAACGATGGAACGGTCAGCACAGATGGCTGACCACGCAGCCTCATCAGAGCACGAAAAAGCTGATCATTTGCCGTTGCCGTCGTCGTAGCCGAATACTGAGGGTAAAGTGGGATACTAATGATGCGATCACACCCTTGATCCATCAATTCATCAACCGCTTGGGCAATTGAGGGCTTTCCATAACGCATACCCCACGCAACAGGCACATCCTCTTGTTGGAAACGCTCCCTCAACAACTCTGCTTGCCGCTCAGTATAAACACGTAAAGGAGAAGCATTCTTCTCACGATCCCAAATCCGCGCATAATTCGCGCCACTGGCAAATGGCCGACGCGCCAAAACAGGCCCCTGCAAAATGGGCTGCCAAATAAGAGACGGCGCTTCGATAACACGCCTATCAGACAGAAATTCGCTGAGATACCGCCTTACAGCCCAATACCCCGTATCATCAGGTGTACCGAGATTAACCAGCAGCACACCTGTGCGACCAGTTTCAGGAATGGGGGTGCGGGGGATACGATATGTAAAAGCCATAACGCAATAAACTATCAGGCCTAAAGAAGTTGCAACCTCTTGCCCTTAGCAAAGAGAAAAACGCGTCCCATAAGGGACGCTATCGTCGGTGCCGCACACGCGCATAAGAAAGGGATGGTCTCAAAACCCCACTACACGTCGCTGCAGCAAGTAACCCAACACAAATCATCGAGATTTCGAAGTAAACTGATGAGGTAATCATGAAGTTCATTTCTGACCTCCTAGAGCTCTTCTGGGGAAATCCTGAGCTCAATTAAGAGAGTGGCAATCTTACTTTTCAGTTTCAAGAAAAAAATGCGTTCTTATGCAAAAAAAATGTCACATGGGTTCTAAATGGCGGAAAACCGCATTTTTCGAGCCTGATGAATAAAATACAGCTTTGCCCCATGCATCCTGACTGACCGAAAAACCAAGTACAAAGAAGCCGTCAAAGGAGTCTTTTTAGATAATGCCAAATACCGAATTTGAGCCGGATGATGTTCCTGCATCGACTGCGGCACAATAGACAGCCCAAGACCGCCCGCTACCAAATTAAGAGCCGCCATAAGCTGAGGCCCTTTCTGACGAATGTTCGGGGTAAAACCTGCCCCATGACACGCATCAACAATCGTCCGGTACAAACCATTATTATACTGGCTCTGATACAGGATGAAATCTTCCCCCTCTAAATCGCCTAAACGAATCCCATCTCCACAGACCTTGCGAGCAAGCGGGTGATTTGCAGGCACAGCTACGACCATCGGTTCATCAAAAAGCTGTTCCACCACAATATCTGATGCATCCGGAATCGAAGCCCGTACAAACGCCACATCAACACGCTCATCACGTAACGCCCCCAGCAGTTGGCTCGAATTACCCTCGGTGAGGCTCACATCAACATCCGGCCAACGCTGACGAAAATCCCCCAACACGGCAGGAAGACTCGGGTGGCACATAGCAGAGTTCGTAAACCCCACCGCAAGCTCACCACTTTCACCCCGCATAACACGCCCAACATCGCGCACAGCTTCATCCAACCGATCAACGATATCATACGCGCCATCTAGCAGCGTCCGCCCAGCAGCCGTTAAACGCATACCGCGCGCATGACGCTCGAACAGAATAACCCCCAACTCCTGTTCAACTTTTCGTAAAAGGCGCGTCAAAGGCGGCTGTTGAATACCCAAACGCTCTGCCGCGAGGGTAAGATTACCCTCCTCAGCAATAGCAATCATTGCGCGAAGATGACGTAGCTCAATCATCCCATACCTTTAAGGTATAACAATTGCCTCGTGCAAACATTGCCCGACCATGACGTTCATCAATACAATCATCTCACAAAATCAGGCGCTCTCTTGAGTTCCTGCCCACATATTGAAGCTAGAGGACGTTCCAATGACCAGCTCTCACGTCGAACGCATCCCCGCCACCCTTATCGCCGGTGACGGTATCGGTCCCGACATTACAGCCTCCGTCACAACCGTCCTCGATGCCCTCGGCGCTCCTTTTGAATGGGATCGCCAAGAAGCAGGCCTCGGCGCTTTTGAAAAAGAAGGCACCGCACTGCCAGAAAAAACACTCGAAAGCATCCAACGCACCGGCCTCGTACTCAAAGGCCCGCTGACCACCCCCGTCGGCAAAGGCTTCCGTTCCATCAACGTGACGCTACGTCAAAAATTTGACCTCTACGCCAATGTCCGCCCAACGCACACACTCGTGCCCGGCGGCCGTTATGAGAATGTTGACCTCGTCGTCATCCGTGAAAACGTCGAAGGCCTCTACGCCGCGATGGAACATTACCTGCCATCAGGGAATGACCCACAAGCCGTCGCTTATGGCGCAGGCTACAACACGCGTGCCGAATGTAACCGCATCGTACGCTTCGCGTTTGAATACGCACTGAAGAACGGTCGTAAGAAGGTCACGCTGGTCCATAAGGCGAACATCCTCAAAATCCTCAGCGGGCTTTTCTTGGAGGAAGGCCGCCGCGTCGCTGCGGAATATGAAGGCCGCGTCGCCGTTGAAGAAAAAATCGTCGATGCCTGCGCTATGGAACTGGTCGTTAAGCCAGAACAATACGACGTCATGGTCACCACCAACCTCTTCGGCGATATTCTCTCTGACCTCACCGCCGGTCTCGTCGGCGGCCTCGGCATGGCGCCCGGCGCGAATATCGGTGAATCTATGGGCCTGTTTGAAGCCGTCCACGGCTCCGCACCAGACATCGCCGGCAAAGGCATCGCCAACCCACTCGCCCTCATGATGGCTGGTAGCATGATGCTCGCCCATGTCGGCCGCATCGACCTCTCACAACGCCTCGACAACGCCATGCAACACATCATCGACGTTGACGGCATCCGCACACGTGACCTCGGCGGTTCCGCCACGACAGAAGACGTCACACAAGCTCTGCTGCGCGCTATCCGCTAATCACGCCCTTTCGGAGACATACCCCATGAAACTCGTCGGCAACGACCTCCTGAATGCTGGCCGTGACCTCAGCGTTGATGGCCACTCCTATCGCTACTTCTCCCTGCCTGCCGCAGCGGAAAAGATTGGCGATATCTCACGCCTCCCTGTCAGCCTGAAGATCCTGCTGGAAAACACCCTCCGCTTCACGGATGGCACCAGCTACACAGAAGCAGACGCACAAGCCATTGCAGACTGGCTCAAAAAAGCCAGCTCCACACAAGAAGTCCCCTTCAAACCCGCACGCATCCTTATGCAGGACTTCACCGGCGTTCCTGCCGTTGTGGATCTTGCCGCTATGCGTGACGGTATTCTTTCTCTCGGCGGTGACCCACGCCGCGTAAACCCACTGGTCCCTGTTGACCTCGTCATTGACCACTCCGTCATGGTGGACGTCTCCGGCCGCGGTGACGCACTCCAACAAAACGTCACACGTGAGTTTGAACGTAATGGTGAGCGTTACGCCTTCTTGCGCTGGGGGCAGCAGGCGTTTGATCAGTTCCGCGTGGTTCCACCCGGTGCTGGCATCTGCCACCAAGTCAACTTAGAGTACCTCTCCCGCGTCGTCTGGACCCGCGAGATTGATGGCACCACCTACGCCTACCCAGACACACTCTACGGCACTGACTCCCACACAACGATGGTGAACGGCCTTGGTGTCCTCGGTTGGGGCGTAGGCGGCATTGAGGCGGAAGCCGCCATGCTCGGTCAGCCGATCGCCATGCTTATTCCAGACGTAATTGGCTTCCGCCTTGAAGGTAAGCTCCCTGAAGGCACCACAGCCACAGATCTCGTGCTAACCATCACCCAGATGCTGCGCGCAAAGGGTGTTGTCGGTAAATTCGTTGAGTTTTACGGCCCAGCACTGAACGACTTACCTCTGGCTGACCGTGCAACCATCGCCAACATGGCACCAGAATACGGTGCAACCTGTGGCTTCTTCCCGGTTGATGCACAAGCGCTCGACTACATGCGTCAAACAGGCCGTGATGAACACCAGATTGCCCTGACCGAAGCGTATCTGCGCGCACAAGGCATGTTCCGCGACGAAAATACACCAGACCCAGTCTTTACCTCAACGCTGTCGCTCGACATTTCAACAGTCCGCCCATCCCTCGCTGGCCCAAAACGTCCGCAAGATCGCGTTGCACTTGATGTCGCTGCACCATCATTTGAACAAGCTCTGACCGAAACCCTCGGCGTCACAGCGGATAAAGCGCACACCACAGCCCAGGTTGAAGGCACGGATTACAGCATTGGCCACGGCTCCGTCGTCATCGCCGCGATCACATCCTGTACCAATACCTCCAACCCCGCTGTGCTCATCGCTGCAGGCCTCGTTGCCCGCAAAGCCCGCGCACTCGGCCTCACCCCCAAACCATGGGTGAAAACCTCACTAGCACCGGGGTCACAAGTCGTAACCGACTATCTGGACCGCGCTAACCTCACAGAAGACCTCAGCGCACTCGGCTTCAATACCGTCGGATATGGCTGCACAACCTGCATCGGCAACTCTGGCCCATTGCCGCAAAATATTGTCGATGCCATTGAGAAAAACGGCCTCGTCGCAACGTCTGTCCTGTCTGGCAACCGTAACTTCGAAGGGCGTATCTCTCCGAACGTCCGCGCTAACTATCTGGCCAGTCCGCCGCTCGTCGTTGCTTACGCTCTCTTCGGCACGATGCGCGAAGACATCACGACCGCCGTGCTCGGCCACACAACCGACGGCCAAGAAATCCGCCTCAAGGACATCTGGCCTAGCAATGCCGAAGTCGCTGAACTCATCGGCTCTGCCGTCACGCGTGAAGCCTTTGTCGAACGCTACGGCAAGATCACCGAAGGCACACCAGAATGGCAGGCTCTCGGCGCGGCCGCAGATTCTGCCACCTTTAACTGGCAGCCAAGCTCAACCTATGTCCAAAACCCACCATATTTTGATGGTCTGACCGCAGAGCCTGCACCGCGCAAAGACATCACGGGGGCACGCATCCTTGCCCTACTCGGTGACAACATCACCACAGACCATATTTCCCCAGCCGGCGCGATCGCTGCCAGTACCCCCGCAGGAGAATACCTCCAATCGCACCAAGTACCGGTCAGCGAGTTCAATTCCTACGGCTCACGCCGTGGCAATGACCGCGTCATGGTCCGTGGCACCTTTGCCAATATCCGTATTCGCAACGAAATGGCCCCCGGCACCGAAGGTGGTATGACTTCCTTCCAGCCAGAAGGCACCGTTATGCCAATTTACAACGCTGCCAAGCGTTACGAAGAAACAAGCACCCCGCTCGTTGTTTTCGGTGGCAAAGAATACGGCATGGGATCATCCCGTGACTGGGCCGCGAAAGGTACGCGCCTGCTCGGTATTAAAGCCGTCATCACCGAAAGCTTTGAGCGTATTCACCGCTCCAACCTCGTAGGCATGGGAGTTCTTCCCCTGACCTTCGAACCCGGTACAACCCGTAAAACGCTGGGCTTAGACGGTTCCGAGACCATTGCGATCCTCGGCGTGGAAGATCTCGCACCAGGCAAAACCCTCACCATGACCATCACGCGTCAAGATGGCAGCACACAAGACGTACCGCTGCTTTGCCGTGTCGATACCATTGATGAAGTCGCTTACTTCCAGCATGGCGGCATCCTGCCATACGTGCTGCGCGGTATGGCGTCAGCCTAACTCCCCCCCTGAGTTGCTGCTCTCAGCAACTCAGAACCTTCCTGTGCACAGCATGTTCTGCTTGCACTGCGGGCACTCCATCCATAACGTAGTCCTTACCTGAAGAGGCCATGACTTCTTCAGCTTTGCAGACAGATGGAGCGCCCGCCGGCGCGCCACCGGCGGGAACTTCCACGGCCTTGGGAGACCCGCGATGCCTGCCTTGAATACCTCGTCCCATTCCGAAACCGAATCTCACCCACTTGATCTCATGGAACAAGTCCTAGGCTTATACGAATGGGAATTTGAACGCCTTGGCCCCAATGAAATGGTGGCCGAAGCTCCCGGCCAATGGTGTGATTACGGGCTGATCTTCACATGGTCAGACGAATTATCGGCTTTACACCTCAACTGCATCTTCGATTTAAAGCCCCCCCAAACAACCCGTAGTGATGTGTATGAACTCATCTCACGCGCGAATAACCACCTTTGGGTTGGGCACTTCATCCTTGATGCAGAAACCAAAATTCCTTCCTACCGTCACACCCTTCTCACACGCGGCAGCATTTCACTTCCAAGCGAAAGCATGGAAGATTTGATCGACATTTCACTCTCGGAATGCGATCGCTTCTACCCAGCATTCCAATTCGCACTCTGGGGTGGGCAAAACCCTCAAAGCGCATTGGATGCTGCAATGCTTGACTGTATCGGAGACGCTTGACCATGCCTTCCACCTCCATTCTTCTTGCAGGCTGCGGAAAACTCGGCGGTGCCTTACTTGATGGTTGGCTCGCCTCTCCAAACCCACCGCGTATGGTCGTGCTGGACCGACACCGAAACTGCGACAATGAGAACGTCACCATCATCCGCAGCGCAGACAGCGTACCAAATGACTTTGCGCCAGACATCATCGTCCTCGCGGTTAAACCTGCCGTCGCAGATGATGTCATTACCTCTCTGACGCAAACCCTTGGCAAACGCTTAGAGAACGCCGCATTCTTATCCGTAATGGCCGGACGTACCTGCGCCTCCCTCAGCGCAGCAGCACAAAAAGCCGGACAGAAATGCCCAACGCTACGCGCTATGCCCAACACCCCATCCACCATCGGTGCCGGTGTCAGCGGCCTCTATGCTGCCCCTGACTGCACAGAAGCACAGACTCGCCTCTGTCATGACCTCCTCTCCGCTGTCGGAGACGTTGTCGAAGTCAGTGAAGAAAAAGACCTACTCGGCGTAACCGCACTCGCGGGTTCCGGCCCGGCCTATGTGTTTCTTTTAGCCGAATTGCTTGAAAAAGCCGGTCAAACGCACGGCCTCTCCGCCGAGACAGCACGCCGCCTCGCCCGTAGCACCATTTACGGCGCCGGGCGCATGCTTCACGAACTCCCTGATGATGCCGAGACATTGCGTAAAGCTGTCACAAGCCCCAATGGCACAACAGCTGCTGCTCTTTCTGAGCTCATGCAAGAAGAAGCATGGCCCCGTGCAGTTGATAAGGCCATTTCTGCCGCTGTTCACCGCGCTGAAGAATTAGCCGGGTAAAACACGACATCGCGTTACTGGAAAATTACCATTCTAGTAACGCATATTCTTCCAGTTTAGCCGCCTTCCTATGCAACTGACTGGACAAAAACACGATTCTCTCGCAGAGAACGGCATAAATAGGTTTCAGGAGATGCAAATGGACGACGGATTCAAGACACCCGATGGCGCATCATTACACAATGACGCGCCCGTGAACCCATTTGACTCCGCTCTTCTTCGCGCTGCCTTTGACCGCGCTGGCTCAGAAGGATGGCATCGTTTTTCACTCGTTGATGCCGCGGCTGACGCCAACCTCCCCGTTGACGCCGTGCGCGCACGCTTTCCCTACAAAGCAAAACTCCTCATTACCCTTTCTCAACTCGCCGATAGCAGCGCTCTACGCGATGAAAGCGAAGGAGCAATCAAAGAGCGCCTCTTTGATCTGCTCATGCGCCGCCTTGATGTTCTGCAAGAATACCGCTCAGGCGTGCAGGCCGTCATGCAAGCACTCCCTTTAGACCCGCCTCTTGCCGCATTGCTCGGCGCTTTAACCCTCGATTCGATGCGCTGGATTGCAGAAACCTCAGGCATTGATGGCTCCGGACTGCGCGGTGCTTTACGCATTAAAGCTATTTCTGGGATCTGGGCCCTCTCGCTCAACACATGGCATAAAGACGAAAGCGCAGATCTCGGCACCACCATGGCTGCACTCGAAAAAAACCTCGAAAAAGCTGAGCGTTTTGGTGCCCTTCAGCCCTCCCCTCGGCAGAAGCTGCACCAAGCTCTCAACCGCTCAACGCTCCCTAATCACGATTTAGAAGTAGAATATTGAAAAAAGGGGGTTTACGTGCCCCCAAAAGTTGGATTAAAAGGCTCTCGTTCTTGGGGCGTAGCCAAGCGGTAAGGCAGCGGATTTTGATTCCGCCATGCGGAGGT
>NZ_CAMKWA010000023.1 GCF_946476835.1 uncultured Neokomagataea sp. | reverse complement strand
ATCGGCCTGATAACCCAATCCAGCGCAAACCTGCATGGATCCGGGTGAAAGCGCCGAACCATCCCGTGTACCATGAAACACGGAAGCTGATGCGCGACAGTAATCTCGTGACCGTCTGTGAAGAAGCTGCATGCCCGAATATCGGCGAATGCTGGTCTCAACGTCATGCCACCATGATGATCATGGGGGAAATTTGCACACGCGCTTGCGCATTCTGTAACGTCACCACAGGCTTACCAAAAGCGCTAGATGATGATGAACCACGGCGCGTTGCAGATGCGGTAGCAAAGCTAGGCTTACGTCATGTGGTTATTACTTCCGTTGACCGTGATGACTTAGCAGATGGCGGGGCGCGCCATTTCGCACGTGTTATCAATGCCATTCGTGACGCATCCCCAAGCACTACGATTGAGATTCTAACTCCAGATTTCATGCGCAAAGATGGCGCGCTGGAAATTGTTGTGGAAGCACGCCCCGATGTGTTCAATCACAATATCGAGACCGTGCCACGTTTATACCCGACAATTCGCCCCGGAGCGCGCTACTATCAGTCTCTCCGTTTGTTAGACGGTGTGAAACGCTTAGACCCTTCGATTTTCACAAAATCTGGTCTTATGCTGGGATTGGGAGAAGAACGCTTGGAAGTGTGGCAGGTAATGGATGATTTCCGAGTGGCCGATGTCGACTTTTTGACATTAGGACAATACCTTCAGCCTACCCCCAAACATGCTGCGGTCGCTGAATTTGTTACACCCGAATCTTTTGAAAGCTACGCCAAAACGGCACGCGTTAAAGGCTTTTTACAGGTCAGTGCTTCCCCCTTAACGCGTTCTTCTTACCATGCCGATAGTGACTTTGCGCAATTACGCGCCGCCCGAAACAGCCGACTGAAAGACATCACCTGATGCCGACTCATGCCGAGCAGCGCCTCATTGCTTACACTCCGGAACAGCTTTTTGACCTCGTAGCAGATGTCGGTAAGTATCCACAATTTTTACCGTGGTGCGTTAAAGCCGTCGTCAAAAGCCATACAGAAACAGAGCTTGTCGCAGACTTAACCGTAGGCTTTGGGCCGTTTCGTGAAAGCTTCACAAGCAGAGTCACGCTGGATCGCCCTTTGCGTATTCATGTACGCTATGAAAAAGGGCCTTTCCGCTATTTAAATAACGTCTGGACGTTTACAACAGATCCTCGTGGTTGCTTGGTCGACTTCTTTGTGGATTTTGAGTTTAAGTCCAGGTTACTTCAAAATGCTATGGGCGTTGTCTTCAATGAAGGTGTTCGCCTCATGGTCTCAGCCTTCATTAAACGTGCTCGTGATATTTACGGGACCAGCCAAGTGGAAAAGAAGCGTTAATTTTTGTTTTTTGAAAACCACCTAATCTTCTGCACGTTGAGTTCAAGGAACAAAAAACGTTTCAAGAGAAGGATTAGGTCATGATGAAAAAAGCTTTTTTCGCTGCGCTGGCTCTGACGGCTGCTGTTTCTTCAACAACACCAGCTTTTGCAAAGCATCACGGTCACCATCATCATAAAAAATCCAGCACGGTTGCTGCAAAAGCTGCACCGCAAGCCTCCGCAGAATCTTCCGCAACAGACGCCCTGAACAGTGGCTCACTGCAAAAAGCGCAAACGCCAGTTGCAGCACCAGTACAAGCTCCTACCGCACCGGCACCTGTCAGCGGTCAGTAAGCTTTTAAGATTTATACCCCCTCAATATTCATGAGGGGGTATAAAACGTTAACCGTGTTGAGGTGCAGCGCGCCGCGCGGCAAAGTTCCCTATGGCTTGGATTAAGCCAACCAAAGCAATCAGCACGATAACAACAGCCACCATCACTTGGGTATTAAATCTTTGATATCCATAGCGTATGGCAAGATCTCCCAGACCACCGGCACCGATAGCGCCCGCCATAGCTGAAGCACCGGTTAAGGTGATGAGCGTGACCGTCAAACCACTAATCAAACTTGGCAGAGCCTCTGGTATCACACCGTAGCAAATCACCATCCAGCGTGAGCCGCCCATGACCTGAACAGCCTCAATCAGGCCTGTATCAACGCCACGCAAAGCAATTTCCGCAATACGCGCATAATATGGAATCGCAGCAATCGATAGCGGTACAATTGCGGCTGTTGTTCCTAAAGACGTACCGACAATCCAGCGTGTTACAGGCAATAAAATGACCAACAAAATAATAAATGGCACCGCACGTAATGCATCAATTAATAAACTAAGAGGGCGCGCGATCCACGGGCTTCCGTAGAGTTCTTTACGGCTCGCTGAAAAGACAATCACAGCCAAAGGCAAGCCCACCAATAGTGATATTGCGCCTGCGGCCAATACCATTATTAAAGTTTGCTCCGTAGCCTGAAGAACAAGATTAATGATGACCCGGGACATAACCCAAAACCTCCATGAGTTGTGTCTGCTCCGACAAATAACGTGAGATTTTATCCGTCAAAGGTGCATTAAGCGTCAGGATCATATCCACCGTTGGTATCCCCGCGCAAAGAGATGCACCACCGGCGACCAAAACAGCCTGAGCAGAAAAATGCTTAGTAAGCTCAGACAAAAAAGCCGTTTGAGCCGAAGCACCTACCAGCACCACACGTATTACGACATTCCAGTCAGTCCGTGGCTCTTGCGTTAATGTGTCTTGCAATTGCGGCGGCAGAGTAGGGCGGGTTTCATTTAACAACGCCTGAATAGCCGGCGGATTATGAGACCGCGTTAGCAGGTCCAGCATCCCACCATCATGCACAAGCGTCCCTTGCTCCAAGACCAGAACACGCTGTGCAAAACGACGAATAACTTCCATCTCGTGCGTAATGAGAATAATCGTCAAACCCAGTGTTCGATTAATGTCACTCAGCAGATCTAAAACCGTTGTCGTACTTTGCGGGTCTAAAGCAGAGGTCGCTTCATCGCACAACAACAAAGACGGATCATTAGCAAGCGCACGAGCAATACCCACACGCTGTTTCTGCCCACCAGAAAGCTGGGCAGGGTATTTGGAGTGATGTTCTGACAGTCCAACCAAATCTAATAATTCAGCAACACGCGCTTGACGCTTTTGGGCAGACCAGCCTGCAATCTTCAACGGCAGAGCCACATTTTGCGTGACGGTCCGAGTTTCCAACAAGTTAAAATGTTGAAAAACTAAGCCGATACCTTGTCGAGCTTTGCGCAATTCACGTTCATGAAGTGAGGCAATATCCTGATTCTGAAGGATAATTTTTCCAGAATCAGGCTTTTCCAAACCACACAGCGCACGCAGCAATGTTGACTTACCAGCTCCTGATGGGCCGATAAGTCCAACGATCTCACCTTTCTGTACCTGAAAAGAAATATCTTTCAGAACAGGGGTGCCTGCAAAACTATGCTGCAGGTCAACAACATTAAGAACGCTCATTGCCACGCCGGAAGCGTTGAACCGTGATACACATCGAGCAAAGCCTGACGCACATTCGGCTGTTGATATGCGGCAACCAAAGGCTTCACCCATGGGGCATGCACATTCTCATCGTTCACCGAGATAAAATTAGTGTAGGCATTATGCTGCAATGCCTCTTGCGCAATACGCTGGTGCACAACATCGATCCCAGCTTTCTGTGCCCAGTCCGTATTCACAACCGCCGCATCGAGATCCGACAATGTGCGGCCCACCACACCTGCATCGAGTTCCTTCACGTTCAAATCACGTGGGTTCTCCGTAATATCCAACGTTGTTGGTAGTAACCCAGCAGACGGTGAGACCTTGATCAAGCCCTGAGCCTGTAGCAACAAAAGTGCACGCCCTTCATTACTTGGGTCATTCGGCACGCCAATCGTTGCCCCCTTCGGGAGAGCGGCAACGGAAGACCACTTTGATGAATACAGGCCAATCGGTGAAACATACATGTCGCCCACTGGCGTGATGTGGAAACCATGCGCTTCCACTTGTGCCTTCAAAAATGGACCATGCTGGAAAGCGTTTGCATCCAACTCATGCTCTGCCAAAGCTTCATCTGGCAGATTATAGTCTGAGAATGTCACCACTTCGACATTTAGGCCACTTTTGCGGGCATTTGCCGCGACAACCCGCCACACATCCTCATCTTCGCCCGACATGATACCAACACGCACACGCGTTAAGGCAGCATCTGCTGCACGTACCCGTGACAAGGAGGCAGCCCCAGCAAAAGCCGCAAAGGCTGACAAAGTACGACGACGAGACAACATGGTGACCTCACTTAAGCACAGTATCAAGGAATTAAATAAACGAATTGACGAATGAATAATGTCATTTGCACAAAATGTCTATGCAATGCACATTTTTTCTAGAGTGATAATAACATCTGCAAAGCATGAGACACGCTAGAATGACGGATCGCTTGTCGATCTCCAGCGAAAGAGCAACACTGCACACGGGTCTCTCGACCTTTAGCCGCAAGAGCAAAATAAACAGTTCCTACGGGTTTATGCGCCGAGCCACCACCTGGCCCTGCAATGCCCGTTACAGACAAAGCCAATGTGGATGTCGGCAATGCACGCAATGCGCCCTCTGCCATTTCTTGGGCCGCTTGCTCACTCACCGCGCCATAACGCTCTAAAGTATCCCCTCTGACACCCACCAAGACCTGCTTCAGAATATTCGAATATGTCACCAACCCGCCTTCCACCACAGCCGAGGAGCCAGCAATATCGGTCAAAGACGCTGCAATCATTCCGCCTGTGCAGCTTTCAACCGTGACAATTTTTTCACCCTGATCCCGCAAAAAAGATATCACTTTTTTAGAAAGTGAAAAAAGATCTGCATTACTCATGGAATGCACCCTCAACAGAATAGAGCGTGATATTGGCCTCGATGTTTAAGACATACAAACGTGTCTCTCGGTAAGGTAAACGCTCGATCCAGTCCAACAATGTCTCATCATTCAACTGCGCTACTGGTGGGTTCGCTTTCAACCAAAGATCCACCCGATGCGGCCCCGCATTATAAGAGGCCAGCGCATAGGGAATGACATGATCAAAACGCTCTAAAAGCTGACGAATATACGCACTACCAACAATCAGATTGGTGTGCGGATCTTTCAAACCTTCCGCGGATACATTGTAGCCATGCAAATGTGCATGCCGCACAACATCACGCGCAGCACCAGGCAGAAGTTGCAATAAGCCCACAGCATGAGCCGCACTCAACGCGTCGGGGTTAAACGCACTTTCCTGCCGCGCAACACCCAAAATAATACCCTCAGGTAAATCCGCATCCACTGGCCACGGATTGGGATAGCCTTGAGGATACAGGCTATAGCCTAACCGCGCTAAGCTATGTGAAGCAGCAACTGCACCGGCGGGAACATGCAAGGCCAATGATAAATCTGCGACCGCTTTTTGCCCCTCAGGGGAAGAGTTAGCCGCTTGTAGCAGCAACAGGAAAAGACGCGCATGGTCGTAATCCCCAATCTCCGCCAAACTCTGTGCAGCCTCAACGAGGTCAGAACGCGTTAAACGGGCAGGAGAGGGCTGTACTTGACCTGCAAGCACATCATGTAGTGCTTGCTGAAAACCGACCGTGCCTGTTTCACCGTTTAATAAAGCACTCTGGTCGGTCAGCGCCGCCAATGCTAGTTGCCCATGCAGCATCGTCGGGTAACGTGACGCTGCACGATATGCTTGGCGCGCCCGGCTCTCCTCTCCAAGAGCCGCATAACTCCGGCCAGACCAATACCAACCCGATGCACGAAAACGTAAAGCTTGCGCATCATGAAGTTTACTAAAATGTACCAGCGCCTCTTGAGGCGCCCCCAACACGCGTAAGGCGATAAATCCAGACAGCTCTTCCGCTTCAAGCCGTGCAGTATCGCCCAAGGGTAAGGTCACATCTTGCGCTAATCGTGCTGCGTCATCATTGCGTCCGAACAGCAAAAATGTCCGCGCCAGTGTAAGACGTTCATTCGTCCACATGGCGGAGGGAGCGTGACGTTGCGCTACTGCACCACGCGTATCCCATAACGCCAGAACATCATCGAGGCGTTCTGCGCGCCGTAGAAAGTGCATATATTCACGTAGCACTACAGGATCATTCTTTTGCTGTTCGGGGAGCGATGCAAAAGCCGCGTCAGCATCTGCCGAAGAGGTATGTAAAGCTAGATGCGCCAAAGCTAATGGCTTCTGCGCCGAGGTAAGGCGCGTCAGCTGATGGCGCGCTGCGGTCAAGCGACCCGTACCAGCCAAGCTTTCAAACCGGTGCCACTGATCATTTTCTGTAAAAATGCTGCCAAAACGCTGTTCTAATGCTGCTTCCTCTAGCCCATCTCCCGCACCATCACGCCATAATGTCCGCGCTAACTGATCAATATGAGGAAGGTAAGACGCACAATTCAAAACAGCTCCCGGCAGGCTCAAAGGCAACCCCGAACATAAAGCCTGCAATTGTGCGGTATCTGTTTCTTGAGATAATGCAGTCTGATAACGCCACATGAGACGGCTGTGCTCAGGCCAGACAGGCCCATTCTTCAAGAACGCAGCATAACGCGCCGCCGGATACGTAGCGCCCTCTGTTCCCGTCAGCGTTAACCACTCCTGCAAGCGGGCGGAGAGTGGTGCTGCGTCAACGCGCTGCAAAACCCCGTATACACTGAACGAACCTGCGGCCATGCACAACAAAGCGGTACGCCGAAGAGCTGTCACCCGATTAGTAAACAACATGTTGCCAGACCTCGCCGCCACCTTTGAGAATCAGCTCAAGAGACACAAACAGAACAATGGCCAGCCCAATCCATGCAACCCAACGGTAACGCTCCAAAAGCCGAGCAATCAACGAAGCGGCCAGAGCCATCATAAGAACAGAAGCTATGAGACCAAAAACCAACACCCACGGATGCCCGACTGAAGCGCCAGCAACCGCTAAAACATTATCCACGCTCATGGATAAGTCGGCGGCAATAATACGCAGAATAGCGGTACTTAAACGGGAAGGGGCTTCCACATCAGGCCCCTCTTGTTCGTGACGCAGTTCATGAAACATGCGTGCACAGACCCAGAGCAATAATAAGCCTCCTGCAAGGGTGAGGCCAATAATGGATAAAAGTTTTGCGGCCACCAGCGCCAATACAATGCGCAAAGCTGCCGATAAAAATGTTCCTGCAAAGATGGCGCGCGTCCGGTCTTTCCCTGCGAGTTGACGAACCGCAAGGCCAATGACCACAGCGTTATCACCAGCCAGCGTGATATCAATCAGCGTGACCTGAGCAAGAGCAAAAAGGGTATGGAGGATAGAATCGGGTGACAAAGGTTGTGCTTTCCTAAAAGCGATCCGTGCAATGTTCTCGTATTTGGTCTAAGCAACCCCCGTAAAGACCTTAAGGTCGTGACCCACACGCTTTTCGGAGTTCGCATGGTCCCCCGCTATAGCCGCCCTCAGATGACCGCCATCTGGTCCCCCGCCAACCGCTACCGCATCTGGTTCGAAATCGAAGCCCTTGCATGTGAAGCTATGGCCGAGCAGGGCGCGATCCCCGCAGAAGCCGCCCGCGTTATCCGTGAAAAGGGCGACGCCGCACTTGCTGCTTTCTCTGACGCTGATCTCGCACGCATCGATGAAATCGAAGCAGAAACGCGCCATGACGTCATTGCGTTCCTTACTTGGTTGGCAGAAAAAGTTGGCCCAGAAAGCCGCTTTGTCCATCTAGGCATGACGTCTTCTGACGTTCTGGACACCTGCTTGTCCGTTCAGTTGACGCAAGCTGCCGATCTTCTTTTGGAAGATATGGACCGTGCTTTGGAAGCGCTGAAGACCCGCGCTTACGAACACAAGAATACTGTTACCATTGGCCGTAGCCATGCCATTCATGCGGAACCAACAAGCTTCGGTCTGAAGCTCGCTGGACACTACGCTGAGTTTGCTCGTGGCCGTGAGCGTTTGGTTCAAGCCCGTAAAGAAATCGCCGTATGTGCTATTTCTGGTGCTGTTGGCACATACGCGCATATTGACCCTGCCATTGAAGAGTATGTTGCAGCCAAGCTCGGCCTAGAAGCCGAAAGCGTGTCTACGCAGGTTATCCCACGTGACCGTCATGCAGCCTTCTTCTGTGCCCTCGGTGTTATCGCGAGCAGCATTGAGCGCTTGTCCGTAGAAGTCCGTCATCTGCAACGCTCAGAAGTGCGTGAAGCAGAAGAGTTCTTCCATAAGGGGCAAAAAGGCAGCTCCGCCATGCCGCATAAGCGCAACCCCGTTCTGTCTGAAAATCTGACGGGTCTGGCGCGGCTTATCCGTTCGCATGTTGTGCCTGCATTGGAAAACGTTGCGCTATGGCATGAGCGGGACATCAGTCACTCCTCCGTTGAGCGTAACATCTGCCCAGACGCGACTATCGGCCTCGACTTCGCGCTGATCCGTATGGCCAGCATGATGGAAAAGCTAGTCGTCTATCCTGAGCAGATGATTGCCAACATGGAAAGCTTGGGCGGCGTCGTACACTCTGGTGAAGTTCTGCTGGCATTGGCTCGTGCAGGCATTTCACGTGAAGATGCGTACAAAATCGTACAGCGCAATGCGATGGCGACATGGACGCGCCTTAACCAACCAGATGGCCGCAGCTTCCGTGAAAACCTGGATGCAGACCCAGAAGTCAAAGACCGTATCGACGCATCCGTGCTCGACAAAGCCTTTGACCCGGCTCAGCACCTTGCAAAGGTTGATCGTATTTTCACGCGCGTTTTCGGCTAAAAAACCACAGGGCGGATGCTTCTCTCATCCGCCCCTCGCAGTTCACGCGCTGTAATGCTATGGGAGCGGAATACTCCGCTTGACACATCAGGTCTGTGCCATTCGTTCCGGGTGGTGGCAGGCTCTGATACATTGCAACAAGGATAGCCAATGGCCCGCCGCCGCCAGATTTACGAAGGCAAAGCCAAGGTCCTGTTCGAAGGCCCCGAACCAGGAACGCTCGTCCAGTATTTCAAAGATGATGTAACCGCCGGAAACGGTGAAAAGAATGGCATCATCACAGGGAAGGGCGTGCTGAATAACCGCATCAGCGAATACCTGATGCAACATCTGCACGACATCAATATCCCCACACACTTCCTGCGCCGCCTCAACATGCGTGAGCAGTTGATCCGCGAAGCAGAAATTATCCCCCTCGAAGTTGTGGTGCGCAACGTTGCCGCTGGCTCTATCGCCAAACGTCTTGGCCTCGAAGAAGGTACACGTCTGCCACGCACCATCATCGAGTATTACTACAAAAATGACTCGCTGAATGACCCAATGGTGTCAGAAGAGCACATTGCTGCGTTCAACTGGGCTGCTCCGCAGGACCTAGATGAAATGAACGCTCTGGCACTGCGCACGAATGACTTCCTCATGGGGATGTTCTCTGGCGCAGGCATTACACTGGTTGATTTCAAGCTCGAATTCGGTCGCGTGTGGGAAGGTGAGGAGATGCGCATCATCCTTGCTGATGAAATTTCCCCAGATAACTGCCGTCTTTGGGACACAAAGACCAGTGAGCGCATGGATAAAGACCGCTTCCGCCGTGATCTCGGCAAAGTAGAAGAAGCGTATCAAGAAGTAGCACGTCGCCTCGGCATTCTGCCTGAGGCTGGAAATGGTGACCTCAAGGGTCCGGAGGCAGTTCAATGAAAATCCGTGTTTTCGTATCCCTGAAGGAAGGCGTTCTGGACCCACAGGGCAAGGCTATTGGCCATGCTCTGGATACACTGGGCTTCAAGGGCCTTGGTGAAGTCCGCGTAAGCCGCGTTGTTGATCTAGACGTCCCAGCAACGGATAAAGAAACAGCTCTTGAGCAAGGCGCTGCTATGGCCCGTGCATTGCTAGCCAATGAAGTCATCGAAGACTTTTCCGTTGAGGTGGCTGCATGAAGAAGCTGGTTGCCTTTACGGCGGCAGCATCGCTTCTGGCCCTCGGCTCAACGGCACATGCACAGCGCGTGTCTAAGGTAAGTGGTGGCAAGCTGGGCGCAATGTGCAGCAATGCACGTTCTGCATCACTTTGTGACGCTTACATTGCCGGTGTAACGGACAGCGAAGTCTGGTCCAAAAAATATGACGAGCATATGAATGACGGCAATGCGCCTGTTGCATTCTGCGTGCCCGACAGCGAAACAACAGCACATCTGCGCGAGAGCGTTGTGTCATGGCTGCACCGTCATAACGATGCGCTGACACAGGCAGCGGGCCAAGGCATTTATCGGGCTCTGCACGAAGCCTATCCCTGCCACGGCACGACGGAGGACAAAAAATGAAAGCGGGTATCGTCGTATTCCCCGGTACAAACCGGGAGCGCGACATGGCACAGGCGCTCAAGCTGATTTCTGGCCATGCTCCTCGTATGATCTGGCATCAGGAAACCACTTTGGGTGACCTGGATCTCGTCGTTCTTCCCGGCGGTTTCAGCTTTGGTGATTATCTGCGTAGCGGTGCAATGGCTGCACATTCGCCCATTATGGCGGATGTCAAAGCGTTCGCTAAGCGCGGTGGCCACATTCTTGGCGTGTGCAACGGCTTCCAAATCCTCACGGAATCTCACCTTCTTCCCGGTGCACTACTGCGTAACGCGGGCCTGCGCTTCCTTTCGCAGGATTGCCACCTAAAGGTTGAGAACGCCACCTCTCCGTTTACGCGCGGCTGGAAAGCTGGTGATGTCTTTCGTTCGCCTATGGCGCATGGTGACGGCAATTATACAGCGTCTCAAGATACGTTGGACCGCCTTGAAGGCGAGGGGCGTGTTGCTTTTCGCTACGCGACAGCCAATGGCGCTGTAGCGGCTGATAACGTCTCCGCCAATCCAAACGGCAGTGACCGCGCAATTGCAGGCATTCTCAGCGAGAATGGCCGTGTTTGCGGTCTCATGCCACACCCTGAAAACCTGACTGACCCAGCGATTGGTGGCACGGATGGCGTGCCTCTGTTCCGCGGGCTTGTGGAGGCACTTGTCGGATGAGCGCGAAGGTTGATGCCACTCTCGCCCAGTCTTTCGGGCTGACCAACGTAGAATACGATAAAGTTCTCACCATTATGGGCCGCACCCCAAGCTTTACAGAGCTTGGTGTGTTCTCGGTCATGTGGTCCGAGCACTGCTCTTACAAATCATCACGTCTTCACCTGAAGACACTGCCGACCAAAGCGCCTTGGGTCATTCATGGCCCCGGTGAAAATGCTGGTGTGGTTGATATTGGTGACGGTTTGGCTGCTGTCTTTAAGATGGAAAGCCATAACCACCCATCCTTTATTGAACCTTACCAAGGTGCAGCAACAGGCGTAGGCGGCATTTTGCGCGACGTCTTCACCATGGGCGCGCGCCCTGTTGCAAACCTAAACGCACTGCGCTTTGGTGACCCAAAGAACGCTGGCACACGCCGCATCGTTGATGGTGTCGTGCGCGGCATTGGTGGCTATGGCAACTGCGTTGGCGTCCCGACCGTTGGTGGTGAAGTCAACTTCCATAAGGCATATGACGGCAATCCGCTCGTAAATGCCATGACGGTTGGTATTGCAAAGCAAGACAAAATCTTCCTATCTGCAGCAGCTGGCGTCGGTAACCCGGTGGTTTACGTTGGCTCCAAAACAGGACGTGACGGCATCCATGGTGCCACCATGTCTTCTGCTGAGTTCGACGATGAAGCTGCATCCAAGCGTCCCACCGTTCAGGTTGGCGACCCGTTCATTGAAAAGCTCCTGATCGAAGCATGCCTTGAATTGATGGCAACAGATGCGATCGTGGCTATTCAAGATATGGGCGCAGCTGGTCTGACCTCTTCATCAGTCGAAATGGCCGGGAAGGGCGGTGTTGGTATTGAGCTGAACCTCGATGCCGTTCCTCAGCGTGAACCCAACATGACGGCATATGAAATGATGCTGTCTGAGAGCCAAGAGCGTATGCTCATGGTACTCAAGCCAGAACGCACCGAAGAAGCACGCGCTATCTTTGAGAAGTGGGAACTAGATTTTGCGGTTATTGGTCACCTGACCGATACGGGCAACATTACCGTTAAGCATAATGGCGCCGTAGAGGCTGATATTCCGCTAGCACCGCTAGCTGAAGAAGCACCAATCTATGACCGTCCACGCGCACCACTGGAAGCACCTCGTCATATTCAACCACCGGCTGATCCCGTGGGTATCGAACATGCGCTGCTTACACTCATTGCGTCACCAGACCTCGCATCACGCGCATGGATCTGGAACCAGTATGACAGCCTCGTTGGCGGTCAAACGGTTCAGCGCCCCGGTGGTGCCGATGCTGCTATCGTTCGTGTCGAAGATACCAAGCGTGGCTTGGCGCTCACAACCGACTGTACGCCGCGTTATTGCCAAGCTGACCCGCATGCAGGTGGCGCGCAAGCTGTAGTTGAAGCATGGCGTAACATCACGGCAACAGGTGCAAAACCTCTTGCCGTGACGGACAACCTGAACTTCGGCAACCCAGAACGCCCAGAAATCATGGCTCAGTTCGCTGAAGCGATTAAGGGCATGGGTGAAGCTTGTCGTGCGCTCGACTTCCCTGTCGTGAGCGGTAACGTGTCTCTGTACAACGAAACACGTTCTCCTACAGGCCTTCCTCAAGCAATTCTTCCGACACCTGCTATCGGTGCTCTGGGCGTCTTCGAAGACGTTTCCAAATCTGTCGGTCTGGCAATGCCAGAACAGAAAGACTTGGTACTCGTCGGTGAAATCCGTGGTGAACTTGGTCAATCCTTATGGCTGCGTGAAATCTGCCACCGCGAAGAAGGGGCTCCGCCACGCATTGATCTGGTCGCTGAACGTCGTAATGGTGACTTCGTACGTAGCCAGATTCAAAACGGCTCTGTTTCAGCATGTCATGACATTGCTGATGGCGGCTTGCTGATCACCCTCGCCGAAATGGTCATGGCAAGTGGCGTTGGCTGCTCTCTGGCAGAACATCCAGCAAACCTGCCTCACCAAGCTTTCTGGTTCGGTGAAGATCAAGCGTGCTATGTTGTCGCGACTGATAATGCTGCATCATTCATCTCAGCGGCTGAAAAAGCAGGCGTGCCAGCTCGTCACTTGGGCCATTCCGGTGGCACAGCCCTGAAAATGGCTGATGGTATTTCTGTTGAAGCCACCCGTCTTCGCGAACTGAACGCTGCGTTTCTGCCAGCACTCATGGGGCAGGATTCCTAATCATGCCGATGACCGCACAAGAAATCGAACGTACGATTCGTGAAGCACTGCCTGATGCCAAGATTGAAATCGAAGATCTGGCTGGGGATGGTGACCATTATGCCTGCGCTGTAACCAGCGAAGCATTCCGTGGTTTGCCGCGCATTCGTCAACACAAACTCGTCTATGACGCATTTGGTGCCCGCATGGGCACCGAACTGCACGCGATGGCGCTGCGTACGATTGTGCCTGAATAAAGAGGCGCTTGAGCCACCTCTTGAAGTTCATGCACTAAGCAAGCACCTTAGTGATGAGACCCAGCCGTAGGGCGGAAACTGTTTCCACCCTACACAAAAAGGAAGATCCTATGCCTGAGACCGTGTTTCAGCACATTCAGAACCTGATCGACACCAACCCTGTCATGCTGTTCATGAAGGGCGATAAGCTTTTCCCACAATGCGGTTTTTCTGCACGTGTTGTTCAAATTCTCTCCCATTTGGGTGTGACATTTGAAACATGCAACGTGCTTGAAAGCCCAGAAATCCGTCAGGGGATCAAGGATTTTTCACAGTGGCCAACCGTTCCTCAGCTTTATGTCAAAGGTGAGTTCATCGGCGGCTGTGATATTGTGACTGACATGTACCAAAATGGTGAGCTTGAAACGCTGATGTCCGAAAAAGGCATTGCTATTGCCAATGCATAAATCCGTAGAAGCAGGTTAATACCTGCTTACTATCTGGGTTTTATCTAGCTTTGTGCATGCCACATTCCTGCCATGTTGTTACCAAACATGGCAGGATCTTGATTTTTTTTGAATATACCACTATCGGGCTTGCCGTCCGCGCCTATAACAGCTTACGGTCATACCTATCAGCAGGTACGGATATTTTCTAATGGCGCGAAGCGTTTTCAAAGTCATGATCAGCGGCCTATCAGGCGTGGCCGTTTCTCTTGGGGCAGGGCATGCCATCGCACGGCCCGCAATCACGGATTATGAAGCTAGTCGACTGACGCTTGGCGCTTTGACGGCTGTTCCTGTTTATCACCGTCCTGTGATGCATATCATCCGCCACCGACATGATACGCATGCAACGGCACTCGCCATGAATGCACACCGCTCCACGGCTATGATCCGCTCTGTTTCTTATAGAACGCATGTTTCCGTAGCGACACATCACCACACAGCAAAACATCGCCGCACCTAAGACGGTTTATCGTCTCAATGGCGAGATATATTTTATCTCGCCGTGCCTACTCTTGGCGAAAAGCGTTTTTAATACGCTTCATGGCTCCGGAATAATCCACAAAGACACAATCAAAGCGTGTCTCTGGCCTATGCCATTCTTCTTGTGTCGCCCAGATAAAATCAAAAGCCGCTAGAAGGCGTGCTTTTTGCCTTACGCTTAATGATTCCGCACCAGTATTCAAACAGCGTCGGCGCTTCACCTCAACAGCAACCAAACACTCATCCGTGCAAATGAGCAGGTCAATCTCACCAAAAGGTGTTTTTAACCGCTCTGCGAGCACAACATATCCTGCTTCTTGTAAACATGCTGCGACCAGCGCTTCCGCCTCTAAGCCGGAGCGATAAGACCGTAACCCCTGTGAGGAACGACGCTGCGACAAAGAGGGCGGTACATTCATATTACAGGCGTGAACGCAGAATCCGCGCGGCGTCTAACGCAAAATACGTCAATACTGCATTACAACCGGCCCGACGAAATGCCAAAAGACTTTCCATAATCGTCTGCTCCCGATCCAACCACCCATTTTGGAAAGCTGCTGCCAGCATCGCGTATTCACCTGATACTTGATACGCGAAGGTGGGTACCTTGAACTCATCACGCACGCGGCGAATAATATCCAAATAGGGCATACCCGGCTTGACCATGACCATATCTGCGCCTTCTTCAAGGTCACGCGCAACCTCTATAAGGGCCTCATCTGAGTTGGCTGGGTCCATCTGATAGGTCTTTTTATCACCTGTTAGCAGACCGCCAGAACCAAGCGCATCACGGAATGGGCCATAATACGCCGAGGCATATTTTGCAGAATACGCCATGATACGCGTATCTTGCAGCCCATCATCATCAAGCGTTTCTCTAATCTTACGGACACGACCATCCATCATATCTGACGGCGCCACAATATCATTGCCTGCACGCGCTTGATTCAAAGCCTGCGCCGCCAAAATTTCGACCGAAACATCATTCAGAACACGACCATTCTCAATGATTCCATCATGTCCGTGGTCTGTATATGGGTCCAACGCAACATCCCCAATGATGCCAAGATCAGGGAATGCCTCTTTCAAACGCCGTGATGCGCGGCACATCAGGTTTTCAGGGTTCAACGCTTCCGTTCCACGGGCATCGCGCAATTCTGTCGGTGTGATAGGGAACAAAGCAATGGCTGGAATACCCAGTTCCACCGCTGGCCGCACGTGCTCTACCAACACATCAAGACTAACCCGAATAACCCCCGGCATCGACGCAACATCCTGCTTTTGTTGTGTGCCCTCACACACAAAAACAGGCCAGATCAAATGATCAGGTAATAACGTATGCTCACGCACCAAAGTACGCGTGAAGGCGTCATGCCGATTACGGCGTGCCCGGGAGAGGGGAAAGCTTCCATAAGACATGACGCAATAATGCTCCTATTTATCAACAGAGGAAAGAGCACTACGCTTCTTCCCGTAACACGCATAGACCACAAGACCCAAAGCCAGCCATATTAGCAGACGAACCCATGTCATTTTATCCAAAGATGCCATGGAGACCCCGCAGAAAACGACCCCAAGAACAGGAATAATCATCCCGCCTGGCACCTTAAATCGCCGCTCTGCCTCTGGTGCACGACGACGCAAAACGGGCACACCAATGCACACCAGAATAAATGCGAAGATCGTTCCAATGGATGTCATGCTACCCAGTTCGCCGATCGGCAGAACTGCAGCAAAAATACTGGTGATCACGCAGAACATGACATGTGATAGCCAAGGTGTGTGCGTTTTAGGGTTTAACTTTGAGAATACTCTCGGCAACAACCCATCTTGAGACATCACCAAAAACACACGTGCTTGCCCTAAGAGCAAGCCAAACAAAACAGATATGTAACCTGCCGCAATGCCCATTTTTACGAAATTGTGCAGCCATGCCGCATGTGCCGTGTTTACTACCGTCGCTACGGGGCTAGGGTCATTTGCGAGCTCTTGATAGTTCACCACCCCAGTGAGCACCAAAGAGAAACCCGCATATACAAGCGCACAAACCACCAGCGTTGCGATCATCGCTACGGGGAGATCTTTTGCAGGGTTTTTACTATCCTGCGCCGTGGTGGAAATAATATCAAAGCCAATATAGGCAAAGAACGCCATACCGGCAGCCCGCATAACACCGGAAAAACCAAAATGCCCAAACTCCCCCTGATTCTGCGGAACAAAGGGGTGATAATTTGAAACGTTAATGTACTTTGCACACGCTATGGTCACCAACGCAATCACGGCGATTTTTAAGAAGACCACAATATTATTGATCTTCGTTGACTCGCTCATGCCACGCATCAAAAGCGCTGTCACAACGATCAAAATAAAAACCGCTGGCGCATTAAACCATGCTGGTACGACCATACCATTTGCCAAATGAACAGGCGTCATCGGTGGTGCAAGCAATCTCGGATCAATCTGTATGCCCCAATCTGAGAGAAGGGACGTCATATAGCCCGACCAACTGGACGCCACCGCGGCGGCTCCGATGGTATATTCCAGCACCAGATCCCACCCGATCATCCAGGCGATAATCTCACCGAAAGCCGCGTAAGAATAGGTATAGGCTGACCCACCAGACGGCATCATGCTCGCCAGTTCGCCATAGCACAGTCCGGCAAAACCGCAGGTAATAGCCGCAATAATATAAGAGAGGGTGACGCCGGGGCCCGCATTTTGCCCAGCAGCGACGCCCGTTAACGAGAACAAACCCGCACCGATTGTAACCCCGACGCCAAGCGCTATGAGCTGCCAGCGCCCTAGGACTCGTTTCAGGCCAGAGGACGATGAAAAATCGGACTGAATAGGCTTTGTCCGCCACAGCGGAGAAGACATGTGTGTTTCCTGACGACAATGTGGGGCAAAAAAGAACAGATATCTTCGTTTACCCGGCGAATATTTTTGCGGACCCGTCCATTCTGCGATAGTGACGAGCCATCAGCTTTGATGGAGAATGGACCACCATGTCAGAACATGCCAGCCAGTCCGCACATAATTCCTTCTTTCAGGCTCCTCTGAAAGAAATTGATGCCGATGTTGCAGCCATTTTAAACGATGAACTCGTCCGCCAGCAGGACGGGATTGAACTCATTGCTTCTGAAAATATGACGTCCTTTGCCGTCATGGAAGCACAAGGCTCTGTCCTCACCAACAAATATGCCGAAGGCCTGCCGGGCAAGCGCTACTATGGCGGTTGTGTCGATGTGGACCGGGTTGAGCGCCTTGCTATTGAACGTCTGACCAAAATTTTTGGTGCTGAGTTCGCAAACGTACAGCCTCACTCAGGCGCAAATGCGAACCAGGCAGCCTTCATGGCGCTGGCAAAGCCAGGCGATACGATTCTTGGTCTTAGCTTGGCAGCGGGTGGCCATCTGACGCATGGCGCTGCACCCAACTACTCCGGCAAGTGGTTTAATGCTGTTCAATATGGCGTCCGCGCTGAAGATGGCCTCATCGACTATGAGGAAATGGAAACGCTGGCACGCGAGCATAAGCCTACGATCATCGTAGCAGGTAGCTCTGCTTATCCACGGGTCATTGATTTCGCACGTTTCCGTAAAATTGCGGATGAAGTCGGTGCGTTCCTCATGGTCGATATGGCGCATTTCGCTGGTTTGGTCGCTGCTGGCCTGTACCCGAACCCTGTGCCTTATGCTGACATCGTCACGTCCACGACGCATAAGACACTCCGCGGCCCACGCGGTGGCATTATTCTGACCAACAGCCCAGAGCTTGCAAAAAAAGTAAACTCTGCTGTCTTCCCTGGTCTGCAAGGCGGCCCGCTGATGCATGTTATCGCTGGTAAGGCGGTTGCATTTGGTGAAGCCTTAAGCGAGTCGTTCAAGGACTATCAAACACGCGTTTTGGCCAATGCACGCGCTCTGGCAGATGAGCTGCAAAAGCGCGGCTTCAACATCATTACCGGCGGCACAGACAGCCACTTGGTTCTGGTAGACCTGCGCCCTAAAAAGGTTACGGGTAAGCTGGCGGAAAACATTCTGGAAAAAGCTGGGATTACAGCGAATAAAAACGCCATTCCATTTGACCCAGAAAAGCCATTCGTAACGTCTGGCATCCGCTTGGGTAGCCCGGCGGCCACGTCACGCGGCTTTGGTGAAGAAGAATTCCGCACCATTGGCCGCATGATCGACGAAGTGCTGTCCGCAGCGTTGGAAGAAGACAATGCTGAGGCTGTAGCTGCACGCGTGCATGAAGAAGTGAAGGCCCTATGCCGCCGCTTCCCAATTTACACGCGCGCATCAGCCTAAGAACGTTATGGTAGGGTGGTCTTTACACACCCTACCAAGCGGTACGGCGCGCCAGTCGTACCGCGAGTTGCCCCCGATAGGGCCGGTGGTTGGGTATGATCAAAACGCAATCATCATACGGGGTGCAAATAACATCACGCCCATCATGCGCTATGACAGTACCTGCATGAGGGATAGTCGTTCCACCCTCCCATAATTGCGTAAAAGTAAAATCTGCGCTACGCGCTACGACGTTATCTGTCACACAAAAAGAATGTACTATTTGCTGAGGACCACGCGTCTTTGCATGTAAATGCAGCTTCTCTGTATTCTGTAGAAAAACTTCAACCGTCTGCTCCATCATCCGGAGCGTTTCTGGCAGCCAATGTTGACCTGCTTCCAATAAACATCCACGCCCAGCGCCCACCGTTGCTGCGAAACGATCATATTCAATCAAGCGCGCACCACCTTGATGCCCCAAGTCTGAAACAATAGCGGATGGAAGACCCTGTGCCGACGCCAATCCAGAAGCGAAATCCATGGAGCGTTTAACGTGCGGAGCGATAAAAAATGGCTCTGACGGCCATAGAGTTGAATGTAAATCCAATAAGAGATCTGCCCGGCGGATGAAGGGCTCTATCTCACGAGCACGACGAAGTTCATAACTCGTTTCACTCCCCCGCAAACGGTGAGTGTTCCAAACCCGGTTCATATCCTCTTCGAGGTAGCGCGCTGCAAGAGGCTGACGCACATTAAAGCGCTGAAAGGCTTCCAAATTCGCCAGAATCAGCGTTAAACGCCCCGAAGGCAGAGTAGGGGGCGCACGCCTTAAACGCTCTAGCGCATGTCCGCCAGCAAACTCATTGCCATGCAGTAACCCGGTAATAACAAGGTCCGGGCCGGGGTCATTTGCTTCAAAGGTGATCACCCCCGGAATATCTGTATTAGTGACATTCCATGCGCTTAAATCGGGCGGTAACAGAACCACAGGCGGAAGAGAGGGACGCTGAGGGAAGAGCTCTTCGCTTAACACCGTTTTACGAAGGCGAATGGGGTGGTGTCGTAAACCGGCCTTACAACTCATGCCCCTCAGTGCCTCGCCTTGCAAAGTCACGTATCATTCGATCACAGCGTGCTAGCTGGTCGCGGGTCACAAACTCATCTGGCCGATGTGCCTGTGCGATATCCCCCGGACCGCATACAATACTGTCCATTCCAGCACGCTGATAAATACCAGCTTCTGTCCCATAGGACACATGACCCGCCGTATTTCTACCGGTGATACGCTGTGTCTCTAACGTTAAACCATGCTCCATAGACAGAGCGAGGGGCGGCAAATCACAGAGTTGTTCATACGTAATGCCTCCTTGAGAGTTCCCAATCTTTAAAGCTTCCTCCAAAGGGGCCAGCCTATCTTGCAGCGCCTTAAACATAGTTGGGCCGTCATCACCCGGCACATTACGCCACTCAACCTCAAAGGCCGCATGTTCTGGAATGATGTTTAAGATAGACCCACCAGACGCAACCCCGACCTGCATAGTCGTATAAGAAGGCTCAAAGCCCGCAACACGACGCCCTTGTTGAGCCAAACGCTCAGCTTCATCAGCACATAAGGCAATAGCACGCCCCATAGCATGCAAAGCATTACGCCCGGCTTCAGGATTGGACGAATGCCCTGGCAGCCCTTGGAATGTTACCCGTACGGCAAAGCGCCCCTTATGCGCGATAATAGGGGCTAAAAGGCTCGGCTCCCCCACGATGCACCGATCAGGCATTCTCTCTGCTGCACGTAAATCCGCCATAAGATGGCGTGCACCATCACATGTGATCTCTTCATCACATGTAAACAGCAGGTGGATGGGGTTATTAACGGCATATGCTTTTAAATCTGGAACAGCAGCCAGCATACACGCCACAAACCCCTTCATATCCGCAGCGCCGCGCCCATAAAGCCGGTCTCCGTCTTCACGGAGGATAAAGGGATCTGATGACCATTCCTGCCCCTCAACCGGTACACAGTCTACATGACCAGAAAACGCTAAACCACCCGCACGGTCCGGACCGATAATGGCATGGAGATTCCACTTCTCTACAGCCCCTTCTGGACCGGGATAGCGGGTCGAGGACACACCATGCGCGGATAAGTACTGCTCAATCCATGCAATGATTGGTGCATTGCTCTTAGCGCTTGTCGTATCAAACGCCACAAGAGCAGCCAAAATATCGGCCGATTGAGGAGGAACGGTATGGGGATCACTCATAATGTTATTCTCAACATGCTTAACATGATCCGCATACCTCTATTTTTTAACGGTCGAGCGTTTCTTCAGTCACGATCCGCACACGCTGGCCTGTTTCTTTCTCAACATCACGCAGCAAATGCCGCTCTTGTGGGTCAAGCAAGGATAACGCAATGCCACGCTTTCCAGCACGTGCTGTACGGCCAATGCGATGAATATAGGCGGGTACACTAGACGGCATATCCGCATTGATCACACACTCCACGTCAGGAATATCAATTCCTCGTGCGGCGATGTCAGTGGTGACCAAAACTTGCACTTGCCCTTCACGAAAACGCGTCAAGGCTCGAGCACGCGCACCCTGTGTACGATCACCGTGCAGCGTCTCCACAGAAACCCCACTGCGCGCCAACGACCGCCCCAAGGTCTCAGCCCCTTGCTTTGTTTGCACAAACACCATGGTACGGCCGGTAAAATGGTTCAGCACCAGCTTAATGGTCGGGACTTTATCATCTTTGAGCACAAACATAGCGCGCTGACGGATTCGCTGAGGCGTAGCGTCTTCTGTCTCCAGCTCAATGCGCACAGGGTCCTGCGTCACACGCTTGGCGAGATCCATAACAGGAGCAGGTAAGGTCGCGGAGCAAAAAACCGTTTGTGGCTGAATATCCGGGAAGTGCGTGCTCAGAGCCGTCATAGAATCGGTGAACTCATCATCCAACAAACGATCAGCTTCATCCAGAACAAGATATCCGATTTGATCGATCACCAGATCACCTTGCACCACAAGATCAAGCAATCGCCCATGCGTTGCAACGATGATATCCACCCCATCTGCCAAGCCACGCAATTGCTGATCACGCGGAGTGCCACCGCAGATTACGCGTGTTTTCAAAGGCAAACGGCGCCCTAATTGGCGGCAGACAGATGCTGCCTGCGCGGCCAATTCACGTGTTGGCTCCAAGATCAAAGCCCACGGGCCTTGTGTTTCTAAACCTTCTTCCTTTCGTCGCGCCAATGCTTGCAGCAATGGCAGAACAAAAGCAGCGGTCTTTCCACTCCCTGTTTGTGACGCGATAAGAACATCCTTCCCCTTCAAAAGAGGGGGAATAGCCCGCGCCTGAATAAGGCTCGGGCGTTTATGCCCGGCCGCTTCAAGAGCGGCTAAAAGAGCAGGCGCGAGGCCTAAGCCTTCAAAAGAAACAGACGGAGAAGATACGTTTGAGATTGTCATGGTGTGCATCTTGCCAAAAGACGCCCCTTGCAGGCAATTCGGCAGTGCTTATTGACGAAAGAAAAATAACGGAGGGGTCATGACGGCCACCATCATCGCCGAAGATTTTGCCGGAATGCGGACACAAGGCCTCGGCTTGGCGGAAACGGCCGGGTGGGAAGCCCATTTTTGCCCAGTCCGCGCACGACCCTTTTGGGGCAAACTATCGTCGCGCTTTTGGTTGCGCCCCTTATCATGCATTGAGCCTATAGCTCTCCCCCCACAAACCAACGTTTTAATCGGGGTAGGGGGCACAGGCGGTATCGTTGGGCGCGCACTAGCACGCAAATATCATCTGCCAATTGTACAAATCCAAAACCCACGCCGGCAGTTCAAGCGCTTTGACGTCATCATTGCAAACCCGCATGATGGCATCATGGGAGAGAATATTTTGATCTCCCGCAATGCACTTCACCCGGTCACACCACAAAAACTAGAGGGTGCCCGCCAGCAATGGCATAGTCATTTACGGCGTGATCATCGCCCGTTATTGGCTGTCATGATTGGCGGTGCGAACGGACGCTTTACTCTTGGCCCGCGCGAAGCGGCACATTTGGCAGACACGATCATCGCCTATACTCAGCACCACAACATGCAAACTGTCGTCACGCCGTCACGCCGTACCGGCACTGATGTCATCACGGTGTTACGTGAGCGCTTAACGCCGCACGGCATTCGACTAGAAACAGGTGAGGGGGATGCTAACCCCTATATGGGAATGCTGGCTTGTGCTGATATGATCGCGGTAACAACTGATAGTGTCTCTATGATTTCTGAAGCGGTGGCAACGCCGGCCCCTGTCATGATTTTACCGTTACCCGGGCGATCACAGCGCATTGGACACTTCATCGCCGCCCTCGAAAAAGATGATCGTATCCGCCCATTTTCAATAGAACATACGTCATGGACTGTGCGTCCGCTTGACGACACGCCGGACATCGCGAGAGAAATGCGCCGACGTTTGAAGCTCTGAAAGGCTCTACCTTCATGCTCGATATTCGTACATTCGGCCCCAAAGGCGGCAATGTTCTATACAAAGCTCTGGCACATCCAGTCGCTGCCACAGCTCTGAGCGCCATGGAGCAGCGCCTTTCTGGGCGTAAAATTGCTGTTTACGACCCCGATGACACCGTCCAGACACTCACAGCACTTTATCCCGGCTTAAAACCAACATTCGTCCTAACGCATGATACTGAGCAAGTCGGTAAAAATGACGGGTTTGGTGGCTCTTTCCATGCGCTCGTCGATCTGCCCGACATTAAGGCGGATTGTGTACTGGCTCTTTCTTTTGATGACGCCAAAATGCGTGGTCGTCTGAAAGACCTTCTTCACGGCAAAGAACTCGAGACACTTGCACCTGCGCGCTTGCCAGACTCTATGATTGTGCGTGGCCGTCCGTATTTGGATAAACTTAACTTTGCCACGAATTTTGCATTCTTCCGTGACGATGATTCATTCTCAACGCGCGTTGTAACCGCCAATTACTGGTCCAATTATCAAAGCGAAAATCTGCGTTACTGGATGCGCCTGTTTGATGAAAGCGGCACCGTCATTGCAGAATGGGAAATGCCCGTTGAAAAGGCAAATTCTGGCATTATCATCGACAGCTCAGAGATCCGTAAACGCTTCGATTTACCAGCTTTTACAGGGCAATTGTTCATTCATGTTCTCGGCGCGCGTGGGCATGACGTCGTTAAATATGCCCTCGATATTTTTGGTAAAGGTGAAAACCCCAGCCTCTCCGTCACACATGATGCCAACGCTTGGCCATCGGTTCGTTTTGCCACACTTCCGGCACCAGCCCCACATGAAACCATTACCGTTTGGGTGCAAAACAGCCACGGAACCACTATTCCCGCAGGCGAAATCACGTTCAACACAATGGGGAAAGAGGACCACCGCGGCGTTGACCGTGCTATTGGCCCCTTTGAAACGATCGCTGTTGATATTGGCGCCCTATTCCCAGACGTTCAGTGGCCCGCTCAACTTGAAATGCGCCCCAAACGCCATCTGGTACGCCCACGCTATGAAATTCGCGAAGGCAACCGTACTCGTATCGCTCACCTGAATGTTGAGCGGGATAATATTCAACCTGACCCCGCAATTCGAGCGTTCCCCAAGTCATTAGGCCGGGGGTTTTTGCTCCCATTCCCGATTTTAGACCCCAAACACTATACAAGTTTCGTGCAACCCACACCCATGTCTGAGGCGCTGCACTCTCAACCTGTGCGCTTAGATATTTTTGATGAGCACGGAACACCTGTTGGCTCTCATTTTTTGGGAAATCTACCACGTGACCATCAAACAGCCATTGCTTTGCATGACTTAACAGACCGGGCAGGGCATGCAGACCTTGTCTATGACTTCCGTGATGGTGGGGAAGCTGATGGCTGGCTACATGGTCTGATGCGGTATCGCAGCCGTGATACGGGCCACGCAGCAGAAACCAGCTTTGGCGCGCATATCTTCAACACCTTGATGACATGGCGCTCGGAACCGCAATCTTATGCGGGCCCGCCACCGGGGCTAACAACGCGCCTTTTCCTAAAGCTTGGACATGACACGCTTCGAAGCTTCTGCTGCCTTATCCACCCTGCCTCAGTGGAAGGAACGCACTCCTCCAGCACAACATTATTGCTGCACAGTACGGACGGGCATCTGATTGCAGAAACCACCATCACGATCCCACCTTCAGGCTCGTATATGGTACGCCCACATGAGCTCTTTGATGGTGCACATCTCGAACAAGCAGGCGTGGGGGGATATGTGCTCATCCGCGATTTGACGTGCCGTCTGTTCGGCTATCATGGTTTAGAGAACCTCGAGGGCGGGTTCTCTCTAGACCATATGTTTGGCTTCTAAACACCACGTTTACTGGACAGTCGACCCCATACCCGACTGTCCAGTAAACTCATCCCACGCTGTATAGCTTCGCCTAGTCCCCATACCATTAAAAGAATGGCTGGATAGATGATCCAACTGAACCGAGCTGATCCATGCCATCTTTGCACAACGCTCAGCACAATAAACATATGAAATAAATAAATTTCGTAAGATAATTGCCCGATACGCCTTAACCAATACGTTCCGGGAAGGGGAGAATTTCCTTTAAGTGCACAGAACAGCACCAAAAAAGCTGCGCCAATAACAAAGAGATTAACCCATAAACGTCCCAATATTTTCCACCAAAAGTGCATAAAAAACATATCTGGAAGCATAAATATTGTCGCCAGAATAGGCAGAACAAAAACAAACCGTTTTTCTTTTAAATAAGGCACTATCAACGCACAAACGACACCTAAAGCAATACACCCCATACCCGTCAGCGTATTTTCATCTTGCCATATCTCATCAGTATAAGAGCGGGATATCATGACTTGGCCCGCGACTATGAATACGCCACAACATGCCCACCGAACCCAATGCCCCATGCGGCATATAAACGGAAAACCTAAATAAAAGAGCTCTTCAATAGAGAGTGACCATAAGACCGTCCAACTTGCGACACTCCAGCCATGCTGCGCCTGCCAGACATTGAAATATAACCCTAAAGCGGCAGCACTTGCGCCGGTCGTTGTTTGTCCCGGTTTTACAAACGTATAATCATCCGCATGAAATGCATTTAATGACAATAAAATAAGCAATAAAAACAAAAGGCAAGGAAGAATTCTTCGTGCACGGAGAGCGATAAATTGCCAAGGGTTCAGAGCATCTAAGGATCCGTATTTTTCACGTAGCCGGGATGTAATCAAGAAGCCTGATAAAACAAAGAATACATACACAGCCTCTGTGCCGTTATAGTTCAACCCAGATAACAGCCATTTTGGGAAAATATCCAAGAGAAAGGTATGGATCAATGGCATACGAATACCGATATGATTGCTCAAAACACATAAAATAGCGGTTCCGCGGATACAGTCTAAACCAGCATTTCGTGACATTGACCGCTCTCTTTTTTGTAAAGGCGATAAACATCATCCGACTTTCATGGCCCTAATAAGACCCTATCAAGGCAAAAAAGCCCCTTGTCACAGAAGAGTCACCCTGATAGAACGCCCACCAACGAATGGGCGCATAGCTCAGCGGTAGAGCACTGCCTTCACACGGCAGGGGTCACAGGTTCAATCCC
>NZ_CAMKWA010000022.1 GCF_946476835.1 uncultured Neokomagataea sp. | reverse complement strand
CAATCGAAACAAAAATAACCAAAAAAAATACAAAAAAACCGGGCAACGCCCGGTTTTTCCAATCCACTCAAAAATCCGGCCAGTTTGGCGCCAGCCCACCACCAACCCGCAGCGGAGCAACCCGCACAGCCAAACCAGTGGCATCATCTGTTTCAACCATCAAACCACATACAGTCGCCTCGCCCTCTGCTGGCTGAGGCCGCTCACCGGGGATTTTCCGCACCAATCGATGAAGCGAGGCCTCCTTCCCCATGCCAATGACACTATTATAGTCACCACACATGCCAGCATCCGTCTGCAGAGCCGTGCCACCCGGCAAAATACGATGGTCCGCCGTTGGAACATGCGTATGCGTTCCAACCACAACAGAAGCTCGCCCATCGAAGTAATGCCCAAAACCTATTTTTTCACTCGTCGCTTCGGCGTGAATATCAATCACCACAGCATGTACAGTCACACCCAACTTATGCCGCGATAAAACTTCACTCACCGCACGGAACGGATCATCTAACGGATCCATGAAGATGCGCCCCATTGCATTGATCACCAAAGCACGGCGCCCACGCCCAACATCAACCGTATAGTGTCCCTGCCCCGGTGTCCCGAGAGGATAATTAACCGGCCGTACAATATTCGGCATCTGATTAATCTCACGCAGCATATCCCGGCGGTCCCACGCATGGTTCCCCAGGGTAATGACATCCACGCCTGATTTAAGAAGGGCGCGCCCTATTTCAGGTGACAAGCCATACCCATGTGAGGCATTCTCTGCATTTGCAACAACCAAATCGAGCTTCAGCTTTTCCCGCCAGCCGGGCAGTTGCCGCATAACTGCTTCACGGCCAGTGCGCCCAACAATGTCACCGAGAAAAAGAATCTTCAAAATCGAACCTTCCCACGAAGGCGAGACCTTATAATGTCCCGCTCTGTTATAATGGCCCTCAGCGGACAGTCATAAGGTCCAGTAGGCACAACTGGCACTTCTTGCCATGCCGCACCAAAACCAAAGGCTGGCACACACAACCGCGCCAACGTTCTATCATAATAGCCGCCACCATATCCCAGACGATATCCCCGACGGTCAAATGCCAATAACGGAACGAGCAAAAGATCCGGCACCAAGACATCACTATCCGGATAGAGCGTGCGAAAACGCCCAGCTTTCATTGAAACATCAGGCAACCATCGCCTGAATAAGAGCGGCTCCCCTTTCGGGGGTGTCTCAGGGAGGGCTATATTATACCCCTCCTCCAGCAAAGCGGGAAATATCGGACGCAGGTCCACTTCTTGCCCCATAGGCCAAACACCACCGATCGTTTGCACCTTCGAGCCCTTTAAGGCCTGCAATACGCGTCCTCTAAGAGCAATATCCAACGCGTCATCAATACCCACGCGTCGCCGTTGCAGCATACGCGCCCGCAGAGCAGCTTTTTGGTATTCTAAAGAGAGGAAATGTGGAGCCGCCATAGCCGTTGGCCTTTTTCAGCCCTCCTAGACCTGCAAGTGCAGGTGGGCACCGGGTAACGTGACCAGGGCCACGACAGAGCCAGTTCCCTAAGGAATGCTTATCGGCCCGGGGGTTGATTCGCCTGACGCACCAGGCAGCTCCGAGGCTTATATGAGCCGCCTTCTTCTGACTTTCAACGCAAAAAACTGAAATTAATCGTTTTCTGCTTGCGCAATAAAATGTTCTGCCGTTTCCGCCAACGCCAACAAACGCTCTTTCCGCGCCTGAGCACCAACATCAACCGGGGGCTTCGCTGCTTTTTCCGCTTTCTTTTCAGCCGCCCGCAGATCACGCCGCAAATCATGGATTTCGTCGGCCATTAAGAGAGCAGCCATCACCAATGTCTTCGCCTCGCTCGGCGCACCACCGAATGAACGCGCCCGCTGCACCCAACTTTCCACCTGCTGCGCCATATCATGCAGGTGAGTTTCCTCACCATTCCGACAGCCAACACCATAGGTGTATCCATTTAAACGGATAGAAACTTGCCCCATTTACTCACCCCCCGCTTGCGCAAGAACAGTTTCGATCCTAACGCATAAGGCATCAATATTTGCAGCAATCTCTTGAATGTTCGGCTGTTCATCATGAGAGCGCACCAAAGCATCTCGCTCTTCCGCCTGCTTCTTGACGAGACTGGCCAAACGCTCAAACGCACTTTCGATCCGCTCGATTGCGCCATTTTCGCTGTGTATATCCGGCTGTTCGCTCAAAACGCTGCGCGCTCCCCACCGCACGGGGCCCGTTCCGATTATGCCGGAACCCCTTTATAGTCATACCCACTATGCAGAAGAACCCCGAACTCCCCGCGCCGTCAAGCACCACACTGCCATCATCTGTGGCTATTTATACCATTTCGTCACAATATGAGTATAAAGTCTGCACTCAAAAGCACTCCCAACCATGGATTGCCCTTGCTCCAGAACATAGCGGCGCAGCTTTGGGTGTTCTGTGGTGGCTAAAGGTCGTCGGTGACCAAGCGCCTCTTTCAATCCTGGATTGCGGAGCCTCTGCCGCACTGGCACAACAAGCACTCAATGCTGGAATCGGGTGGGTCATCTGCCGTACTACCCCTACCCAGATAAAAGCCCTTTCTTCTGCCCCCACATGGACTGGGCGTATTTTAACCCACCGCCCCAACAGCCTCCCTTTTTCATTATCACAACCCTGAGACACGACCATGCCATCTGCCGAACTGTATCTGAGCATTGATCCAGCCGCATCAAGCTGCGCGCTCCTCCAGCACCTTCCCGCACTGCTTGCACACCCGGAAGTCACCGCATTGCGCCTGCCTTCTACCTTTGATTTATCCACGCATAGCCTGCAACGCCTGCTGAAAGAACTACATCAGCACGATGTTGCGCTCATGATCGCTACATCAGACGCCAGTCATGCGATCCCAAAACATTTCTTAGAAAGCGCTGACGGCATTCATGTCAGCACCTACGAAGCGCTGACCTATTGGCGCAGTCACGCTGCCGATACGCTTCAAATCGGCATGTTCTGCCAAACCCGCGATGACGCTATGCAGGCTGGAGAAAACGGCGCAGATTATATCGCATTTCCACACCACGAAACGGCTTTATTGACATGGTGGTGCAGCGTTGCGGAACTGCCAAGCGTTGCAGAAGGCGTAGCAACGGCTGAAGCAGCCGTTGCTGCACAAAATGCCGGAGCCGATTTCCTTGATAT
The DNA here is from genome assembly GCF_946476835.1 of uncultured Neokomagataea sp. Lineage (GTDB taxonomy): Bacteria > Pseudomonadota > Alphaproteobacteria > Acetobacterales > Acetobacteraceae > Gluconobacter. Next base: position 24,178 of record NZ_CAMKWA010000022.1, on the reverse strand, counting down.
TACGATCACGCTCGACGGCAGTGATGCAGACACTTTACAGCCCATCATCACTGCCATTTCAGCGTAAAACACCTTACCGTTGAACAGGTGCGACAACACCACGTAAGAAGTACAAAACACCGTTCGATTGCGGGAACGACGTCCCCCACAGTCGAACGGCTGGATCACGTCCATTGCCAACGGAGAAGCCCCCCTCTGGCGAGGCTTGCACATACAGCCACTGACCTGACAAGGTTTGCAACGCCATCGTTGTATGCCGTGAACGCTGCATCGCTTTACTCAGCGCGGCTTCATCCCACTGCCCCTTCACCACCGTATAACGCGCAAGGCCAGCCAGAAGCGCTTGCGTGTATGATGAAGACACACCCTCACCCGTTTGCGCAGTAAACCGCTCCAACGCAGTATTAGGCACTGCGAAAACGGTATATGGGCCATTCCCATTCAACCATGGCATCACACCAGCTTGACGCAGAACTTGCGCATAATCGGCCAGCTCAATTGAAGCTTCCACATTCTCTTGTAAAGGACGGTCCGCGAAAGACGGCATAGCCGGGGCGCGATAAGCCGCCGGACTATCCGCCCGCCCGTCGATATCGGGCATCCGCGTCAGTGGCAAAGAATCCGGCATGGATTTCGCTACAACGCTACCACGTGTCTGGAAACTATCTTGTGGATGCGGTGGCACCATCTTCTGATGCCCCCACCCATGGCACCCAGCCAACGTAAGACAAGCAAAAACAGGCCAAATAAAACGTGCGTTCTGGGTCATATTCTCTCCACACACCACCTTTTCGTGGCCTTTTGCCAAGTAGCTCAGCAGCCGTCACCGCGCATTGTCCATCCGACAACACGACCAGTCACCAACTCGAACGTCGTTTGGCAGCTTACATTATACGCCGTCCCGGGGAAGCCACCGTAGCCCCAACCCGGTGCACCCCAGCCGCCGCCAAAGCCACCGTAACCACCGCCCCAGCCGCCATAACCAAAGCCCGGCGCACCCCAGCCTCCCCAGCCCCAACCGCCACCACCGGTATATTCCGTGGCATTTTGGATATAAGCGAGAAAAGAGTGCCCCTGCGTCTGGAAGCTGCGGCTTGGCACACCGAACTGCCGCACCACATCCACCTCATTTTTACCGACCATGGAATCCAAGACTTTCCGCTGCTCCAACGTTGGAACTTCACACGCAGAAAGACCCAATAATGCGGCAACAGCGAGAAATGGTGCGACTTTCATAACCCCAAACCCTTCAATGATTATAGGTATAGAACTGGACAATACAGGAACTGACACTCATAGCGCGAAAGACTGCGCCTGCGGATTAAACTCTAGCAAGCTGCCATTCAGTCACACCAACCACAAAATGTCACGCAGAGCAGGCGCGCCTGTTGCTAACATCACTAAACGGTCAAATCCTAGCGCAATACCTGAACAATCCGGCATACCGGCCAAAGCCGTTAAAAACGCCTCATCCAAAGGCCAATCTTGCTCCGGCGTTAACGCGACGCGGCGCTGGCGGTCGGCCTCAAACCGCGCCCTTTGCTCCACCGGGTCCGTGAGTTCCTCAAAGGCATTCGCAAGCTCAATGCCACCAATATACAACTCAAAACGCAAAGCTCCCCGTGGATCAGCCGGGTCCTTACGCGCTAATGCTGCCTGTTCTGCTGGCCAATGTGTGAGAAATGTCGGCTGCTCTCGCCCAATAGCAGGCTCGATTTTATCCAACAAAAGACGGAAAAAAAGATCTTCCCACGTCTCGCCCTGACGCACCACCACCTGCGCTTGTCGCGCCAAAGCGTCCACATCACCTGCCGTCCCCAGAAGATCCGCACCGACATAACGCGCAAACGCGTCTTGCATGGTCAAACGCTCAAACGGCACATGAATCGGGATATGCCGTTCATCGCGCCACACCGTCTCTGGCAGGAGCGCTTTCACATAAGCCTCCGTCTCATCCATCAAAGACGAAAGATCTGCACCGGGGCGATACCACTCCAACATCGTAAATTCAGGGTGGTGCGTATGACTCGCTTCACCGTTCCGCCACACACGCGCCAACTGGAAAATAGACTGCCCACTCGCCGCAACAATCCGCTTCATAGCGAACTCCGGGCTCGTATGTAGAAAACGCGCCTCTGACGTACCATCCGGCCGCTCCAACACCGTGCGGAAGCAGCGCAAATGCACCTCCTCCCCCGGCACGGGCACCGCATAAGGCGTTTCCACCTCAAAATACGCCCTATTTTCAAAAAAGCGTCGAGTCTGCCCCACCATCTCCATCCGGCGCTTTAACAAAGGCAGGCGCTCCGCAATACGATCTGGGTCTAAGGCCGTCACCGACATTCTTTCATCCTTGATTAAGCGGGACACAAACAAAACATCCCTCAGCAACACGTGATTGCTTGCAGACCCGCCCCTCAGAAGGCTAGAGCCATGCCCATGCACGATAGGGTTAAACACACCACCAACACTACCCCCACCACGCCCAAATCCACCGCACGCGTTTTACGCACCACGGATGACTTGGTCACAGCCGGGCTGGTTCCCCCAGACCAAGCCACGGCTTTAGAGGGCGTTAGTGAGCGCTACGCAACTGCCGTACCAAAAGCATTCCAAGACCTCATAACCCACCCCGATGACCCCATCGGCCGCCAAGTCATCCCAACCGCCCATGAAGCCATCACACTCCCCCATGAGAATATCGACCCCATTGGCGATGATGCCCTCTCCCCTGTCCCCGGCATTGTCCATCGCTATGAAGACCGAGCACTGCTCAAACCCCTCTTGATCTGCCCGCTCTATTGCCGTTTTTGCTTCCGCCGTGAGCATGTGGGCCCCGATGGCGGCCTCCTCAGCGAACACGACCTTGAACGCGCGTTAACGTGGATCGCTGAACACCCCAAGGTAACCGAGATTATCCTGACCGGCGGTGACCCGCTCATGCTCTCTCCACGCCGCCTGAAATATATTATCTCGGCCCTCTCCCGTATTCCGCATATTGAGACAATCCGCATCCACTCCCGCGTTCCCGTCGCAGACCCCGCACGCCTAACGCCAGAACTCTTGGATGCCCTTGAGACAGACCGCGCCATGTGGCTCGTCGCACATATTAACCACGCCCGCGAACTCACCCCAGAAGCACGCACAGGCATACGTTCCATTCTCGCCCGCGCTATTCCTGTTTTATCGCAATCCGTTCTCCTGCGCGGCGTGAACGATACGGAAGAAGCACTCGAGGGCTTGCTCCGCGCCCTCGTCACTGCGCGTATCAAACCTTATTATCTCCACCACCTCGACTCCGCTCCCGGAACGGCCCATTTCCATGTTCCCATCGCGGAAGGCCAAGCTCTCCTCGCCCGCTTACGCGGCCGTGTAACAGGCCTCGCATGGCCAACCTATGTACTCGATATTCCGGGCGGGAAAGGGAAAGTGCCCATCGGCCCCACCTACCTTGAACCCAACACCCCAAACGCCGTTCGTTCTCCCAATGGGGAGCTCAACCACTTCACCTAAACGTTGCACGTTTGCGTAACGATACTGGAAAAATAGCCTCCCGCCTTGCCGTTCCCCCCAAAGCGGCGCTAGAAGCGGCTCACAACGTACTTTGTTATTAAAGACGCAATTCCTTCGGGATCAGGACAGAGATATGAAACAACAAGCCAATCTTATCCGCGCCGGCCAAGTCATCGAGCATGATGGCCGCCGTTGGACGGTTCTCAAGCAGCAGATCATCACCCCAGGTAAAGGCGGCGCTTTCATCCAAGTTGAAATGCGCGACCTGAAGACCGGCAACAAAACCAATGAACGCTGGCGCACCGCTGATTCCGTTGAACGCCTGATCACGGAAGATAAAGACTACAACTACTCTTACATGGATGGCGAAAACCTGGTCCTCATGGATCCAGAAACATTTGACCAAGTCATGCTGCCAAGCGACCTGCTGGGCGACCAACTCCCATTCCTGCAAGACAACATGCAACTGGGCGTAAAGCTGGTTGAGGGTGATGCTGTTGGCGTATCCCTGCCTGCACAAGTCACCCTTGAAATTGCAGAAGCTGACCCCGTTGTAAAAGGCCAGACAGCGTCTTCTTCTTACAAGCCAGCTCTGCTTGCAAACGGCGTAAAAACACTAGTGCCCCCCTTCATCGAAGCGGGTGAACGCATTGTTGTCCGCACGGAAGACGCATCTTACGTCGAACGCGCTAAAGACTGATCACGCCTGAACGAGCTTAAGGAGTTCAAAGACCATGCGTTTATCTGCGCATATGGCCGTGATGCAAAATGCGGCTCACAAGGCGTCTCGTCACCTTCTACGTGACTTTTCTGAAGTTGAACAACTTCAGGTCAGCATTAAAGGCCCAGGAGACTTCGTCTCTCAGGCCGACATGCGCGCCGAAAACATCATCCGCGAAGAACTGACCCGCGCACGTCCGGGTTACGCCTTCCTGATGGAAGAAAGCGGCGAGTCCGGTGGTGACAACTGGACGTGGCGCTGGGTTGTTGACCCACTTGATGGCACATCCAACTTCCTGCACGGCATCCCGCACTGGGCGATTTCTATCGGCCTACAACGCCGCCACCCTGATGGCTCCGTCGAACTCGTAGCAGGCGTGGTGTATAACCCCGTTGCTAACGAAATGTTCTGGGCCGAAAAGGGCGTGGGCGCGTTCTTGAATGAACGCCGCATCCGCGTATCCGCACGCCGCAACCTGAACGAAGCCCTTTTCGCAACAGGTATCCCATTTGCCAAAGTCAGTGGTCCAAACCGCTTGGCCTTCGCACGCGTATTGTCCGCATTGATGCCTAAAGTGGCTGGTGTACGTCGCTTCGGCGCCGCAGCGCTTGACCTCGCATGGGTCGCTGCTGGCCGTTACGAAGGGTACTGGGAATTCGGCATCAAGCCTTGGGACTGTGCTGCTGGCCTACTGATCGTGCGGGAAGCAGGCGGCCATGCAACTGGCCCAGATGGTGTGGACCTCAATGAACTGCCGGATGACGTCATCGTCGTTGCAGGCAATGCAAACATGCACGCTCCCCTCAAAGAGCTGGTGCATGAAGCACTGACACGGGACGACGCGTAAGCATCTTCCCAAGCGGGTGGCAGGTAAAGACGCGGACATATCAGCATGTCACGCATCAAACGCACGGATCGAGTGCGTTGTACCATTGCCGCCACCCCATCGGCTCGGTTAGGATTGGCCCCGCATGAAAAGGCCGATCCTAACCTCCCTCGCCGTTACGGCCGCACTGGCCGTTCTTTCCCCGCATTGTGCCAACGCACAAGTTGCGGCCAATCTTGATAACCTGCCGCAAGGGCAGAGCACGCCACCGCCCACCACCAATGCGCCACACCACATGGCACATCACATCAATGCGGCCCCGGCATCTGGTACCCAAAACGGCCACTCAGCCCCGGCACCACAACAACACACAAGCCAAACTCACTCGGCCCTCCCCGGCGTTCCAACGGCTCCGCCACCGCCGGTCATTTTGCCGCCTCCCTTCGGTGAGGTCCCTCTACACCCTCCCGTAGCCGCAGATCCCGTCATCGCAGTACCAAAGGCGAGCAGTTCAGCAGCGCCCCTTTCAGATGGCACTCTCCGCGTTCTCTTCAGCACAAACAGCGCCGACCTCAACGCTGACACCATAGCCGCTATCACAAACCTTGCTGAACATTTAAAGACTGCCCCGGACAAACGGGTCATTCTCATGAGCTACGCGACCCTTCCGGGTGATGATATTTCCATGCCGCGACGCATCGCTCTTGCACGCGCTCTCACCGTGCGCTCTCTTCTCGTCAGCCATGGTGTCGCCACAACGCGCATTTACCCTCGCGCGCTCGGCCGCCCTGCCCCCACAGACACAGCACCGGCTGATCGTCTGGATATTTTAACAGAACCCCATTCAACCCCGGACCAAAATGCGTCCGAATCAAGGACACCAACCCCGTGACACGACCCACCACATTTCTGCTGCGCATGGGCATTTTCTTGCTGGCCGTCATTGCGCTAGCAGCCTCCATGGCCTCTACTCTGGCCCATGCTTTTGCTGCAAACCCAAAACTTGATTCCGTTATTCTCGGCGTCTTAATTCTCGGCATTCTGTGGAATTTGCGCGTCGTTCAACGCCTCATGCCCGAGGTCAGCTGGGTGGAAATGCTGCGTCAATCACGCGCTGGCCTTACGGCTCCCAACCCACCACGCCTCCTTGCCCCTATGGCAAGCATGCTAGCATCTCGTGGCCGCAGCGACAAACTCAGCCTCTCCACACAAACCACACAAGCGATGCTCGATAGCCTCTCAGCACGCCTTGATGAGAGCCGCGAAATCTCGCGCTACATGACGCAGCTACTCATTTTCCTCGGCTTGCTCGGTACGTTCTATGGCTTACTGCTCACCGTCAGTTCCATTGCCTCCGTAATCTCAGGCATGTCGGCTGGCAGCGGCGATCTTGATGCCATGTTTAACCAGCTCAAAACCGGCCTCGCCGCACCACTCGCAGGCATGTCTACCGCATTTTCCGGCTCTATGTTTGGCCTCGCCGGTGCCCTTATCCTCGGCTTCCTTGATCTCACCGCAGGACAAGCACAATCACGCTTCTTCAATGAATTGGAAGAATGGCTTGCTGGCCTTACACGCGTCAGCGGTGGCAGCGCAGCAGTTGATACCGATGGTGCACCAATCCCTGCCTATGTCCAAGCACTCCTCGAACAAACAGCCGAGAACCTCGAGACACTTCAAAATGCCGTTTCACGCGGTGAAGAAGGACGTGTTCGTGAATTAGAACTGCTGGATGGCCTTCAAGAACGCCTGCGCGGCATGACAGAACTCCTCCGCGCGAACCAACAAATTATGACCCGCACGGCCGAAACTCAGTCGGAGCTTATTACTTATCTCCGCAACCTACACGGCGGCTCACAAAATGCTCCGCTCGAACGGATCGAAGGCCAACTCGCTCGCTTAAGCGATGACCTAAAACAAGGCCGTACGCAAACCACAGGTGAGCTTCGCAACGACCTCCGCGTTCTCGCTCGCACGATCGCCGCTTCGTCCGGCAACCCCGCACGACAGGACTAACCCCATGGCCCGGCGCAGACGCGGATCCCACAATGCTTTAGATGCATGGCCCGGCTATGTGGACGCCTTGTCCACACTGCTCATGGTTGTCACTTTCGTGCTCCTTGTCTTTGTCGTCGGACAGCAATTTCTGTCCGTCTCTCTGACACGGCGCGAACACACACTTGATGCTTTACAAAAGCAACTCGCCGAACTCTCCCACATGCTTGCCATGACGGAAGATAAAAACCACACGCTCAACGCAACGGTGGCAAGCCTTGGTGCCGATAAACAACATAACGAGGCACAACTCACCGCTTTGTCTGCACAACTGGCCACCCTGACTGGACAGTTACATGACCGTGAGCAAGCGCTGACCAACGCCGATACCAACGCCAAAACACAAACGAGTAAAATTTCAGACCTTCAAACGCAGATCGATGAGCTAACGCGGCAGCTACAAGCGATCAGCAATGCGCTGGATTTAGAAAAAAAGAACAGCACCAGCAAAGACGACCAAATTAAAGACCTCGGGAACCGTCTCAACATTGCTTTGGCCGATAAAGTCAATCAGCTCAAACGTTACCGCTCCGAGTTCTTTGGTCGCCTACGTGATTTGCTGAAAGACCAAAAAGGCGTGAACGTTGTGGGAGACCGCTTTGTCTTCCAATCTGAAATTCTTTTCCCTCAGGGCAGTGCAGACCTTACCCCCGCAGGACGAAAAGAAATCACGACCCTTGCACATACTTTTAAGCAAGTCGCATCAACAATCCCGACGGATCTCCCATGGATTCTGCGCGTCGATGGACATGCAGACCGCCAACCCATCCACAGCGCTTTCCCAAGCAACTGGGAGCTTTCCTCAGAACGCGCCATCACCGTCGTGAAACTCCTGATCAATGAAGGCGTAGATCCACACCATCTCGCCGCAACAGGCTTCTCAGACTACCAACCGCTCGACTCTGCGGATACGACTGCCGCTTACGCACGGAACCGCCGCATCGAGTTCCGCCTAACAGATCGTTAATAAAAAAGGCGGAACCTACACCCACACGGGTTCCGCCCCCTTTCTCCGCCTTACTCATCTGGCCCCCTCACATAATTGAGGGAGCGCAATGACAAGAATGTTCCTCAAGCGCTCCTGCACGTTATGTGCTTTTCGACGCCCCTCCCCCGGCTGCGACGCGTTCTTCCAACAGCCCTTAGCCTCACAGCGTTGCTGTCTGCGTATCCCCTCCACGCACAAGTGATGGATGGCAGTATGGGAGATGCACCCAGCCTCCTCGTCGCGACACCCCTGCCAAACAACGCCCCCTACACAACCACCGTCCCTCCCTTCGCCCACCCCGAAACACTTCTGCCTAATCCCATTACCCAATGGTTACGGCACAATGGCGTTAATCTTTTATTGGACAATACCAATGAATTTGCCGGCGCCATCACACCACCCACACATGGCGCAGCCCATGGCTTCAATACTTACCGCCAAGGCGCCAGCAATGCCGGGCAATATTCTGCTCAATTAGACATAAACTGGGAGCGCCTCCTCGGCTGGAAAGGCTTTGCCACACACATGATCACGGTCGGCCGTTATGGAACAACAGCCAACCGCATGTTTGGTGATTGGCTCAACCATGCTTCTGAAGATTACGGTGGGGGCGGTAATGTCGTGGTCCACCTTGTATATCTCTATGGTGAGGAAACCCTGTTTAACGGCCGCCTCGCTATTGCTGCTGGCCGCATGGCGGAATTGTCTGACTTCGCATCCAGCCCTTTATTTTGTAATTTTCAAAATGGTAGCTTTTGTGGGCGCCCCAAAGGCATAACAGACACTAATTTTGACGCAGGCTACCCCGCCGCCACATGGGGTTTCCGTACCCGTTGGCGCCCCATACAATCCGTCTATATCCAAACCGGCCTGTACCCGATTGAAAAAGGCATTTACCAAAATGCCGAACACCGCACAGGCTTTAAGTTTAACGGGTCCGACATCAGCGGTTACGCCGTACCGTTTGAAACCGCATGGGAACCAAACTTCGCGCAGGGTACATTACCCGGCCACTATAAAATCGGCGTAGAACTGTTTAATACCCCACAGAATGATAATGGCTTTGACCGTTTTGGCGCTATTTTCGCCAATAGCCACCGCTCTCCACGCATACACCAAAACACATGGTTAGCATGGCTCATGCTGGACCAACGCATCCTGCATTACCATACCCCTGATTCTGGCCTCTCCATACTCACGGGCGCTATTTTCGATGACCCACATACATCTCTGCGCGACCATATGGCCTATGCAGCCATTCTAAACCGCGGCTTTTTCTCTTCTCGCCCCTACGACACAATCGGCTTTTCATTTACCTATACGCATATTGCACCGGGCGTTAGCCTATACGAGCATACACTTCTCACGCGAAACGCTGCAGCAAACCTTCCCTATCACGCGACTGGCTTACAGCACGATTCGATCGTGCTTGAGGCCAATTATGCCCTACACCTCATGCCCGGCATTATTATCATGCCACTCATTGAATATTATCATCATCCAAATGCTCAACATAACCTACGAGATGCCGCTCTCCTCGGATGCAGATTTCATATCCAACTTCTGTAAGGTTGAGATTTCCTCGAAGCCCGTTCTGTTCTATGTATAACCGTATGACCGACACCCCTCTCTCCCTTATCCGCAATTTCTCCATCATCGCGCATATCGACCACGGGAAATCCACGCTGGCTGACCGCCTCATCCAAGCGTGCGGTGCCCTAACCGAGCGCGAAATGAAGTCACAGGTCCTCGATTCGATGGAACTGGAGCAAGAACGCGGCATTACCATTAAAGCGCAGACCGTCCGCCTGACCTACCCGGCTAAAGACGGCAACATGTACACGCTCAACCTGATGGACACCCCGGGCCATGTGGACTTCGCTTACGAAGTCAGCCGCTCCCTCGCCGCGTGTGAAGGCTCCCTCTTGGTGGTTGATGCCTCACAAGGCGTAGAAGCGCAAACGCTGGCCAATGTCTATCAAGCCATTGACGCCAACCACGAAATTGTCCCTGTCCTCAACAAAATTGACCTGCCAGCAGCAGAACCTGAGCGCGTCCGTGCGCAAATTGAAGACGTCGTCGGCATCCCTGCGGATGATGCCGTAGAAATTAGCGCCAAAACCGGTATCAACATTGAAGGCGTGCTCGAAGCACTCGTACAACGCCTCCCTGCCCCAACCGGTGATCGTACTGCCCCACTGCAAGCACTCTTGGTTGACAGCTGGTACGACCCGTATCTTGGTGTGATCATCCTTATCCGTGTCATGAACGGCGTCGTCCGCAAGGGAGACCGTATCCGCATGATGCAAGCTGGCTCCACCTACCACGTAGACCAAGTGGGCGTCTTCTTGCCGAAAATGACCAATGTTGCTGAACTTGGCCCAGGCGAGATGGGCTACATTAACGCCGCGATTAAAACCGTCGCAGACGTTGCCGTGGGTGATACCATCACTCTCGACCGTCAACCTGCCGAAAAAGCTCTGGCAGGCTTTAAGCCTTCCATTCCCGTTGTATGGTGCGGCCTCTTCCCTATCGATGCAGATGATTTTGACAAGCTACGTGAAAGCTTAGGTAAGCTGCGTCTCAATGATGCCTCTTTCCACTTTGAAGCCGAAAGCTCAGCAGCGCTTGGTTTCGGCTTCCGTTGTGGCTTCCTCGGCCTTCTGCACTTGGAAATTATCCAAGAGCGCCTGTCACGTGAGTTCAACCTTGACCTCATCGCAACGGCTCCTTCCGTTGTGTACAAAATGACGTTGGCCAATGGTGAAGAAGTCGAGTTGCATAACCCGGCTGACATGCCAGACACCACACAGATCTCTAAGATCGAAGAGCCGTGGATCAAAGCCACGATCATGGTACAAGACGAATATCTCGGCGCCGTGCTCACGCTTTGCTCAGAACGCCGCGGTATCCAGCTTGACCTCACCTATGTCGGCAACCGTGCCATGGCCGTCTATCGCCTACCGCTCAACGAAGTGGTGTTTGACTTCTATGATCGCCTAAAGTCCCTCACACGCGGCTACGCATCCTTCGATTATCAAGTTGATAATTATGAAGAGAGCGACCTTGTGCGTATCTCCATTCTAGTCAACCATGAACCCGTCGATGCGCTCGCCTTCGTTGCACACCGCACGGTCGCAGAAACACGTGGCCGTTCCATCTGTACTAAATTGAAAGACCTAATCCCCAAACAACTCTTCAAAATCGCCATTCAAGCTGCGATTGGCTCCAAAGTCATTGCCCGTGAAACCATCGGGGCCTTGTCCAAGGATGTAACCGCGAAATGTTATGGTGGTGATATTTCACGTAAGCGCAAATTGCTCGACAAACAAAAAGAAGGCAAAAAGCGTATGCGACAATTCGGCAAAGTTGAAATCCCACAAAGCGCTTTCCTTGCAGCCCTAAAAATGGATTAACGCCCATTATGCTCCGCACAGCCGCCATTCTTTTTGTTCGCAATGACATTGAAACTTTAGGATGGTGGCTCGCCCATCATGCGGCACTGGGGTTTTCTACACTCATCGTTTGTGATGATCATTCAACCGATGGAACAGCAGCCTTACTCGAAAGCGCTGCTGCCTTCCACGACATCCGTGTCTACACCTCTGATGAGAGCCTCCCTTCGGCGGCACAGCGCCGCCAGAAATTTGAGCATATAGTCATCAAAGACGCAGAAAGCGCGTTTGACTGGGTTTTATTCCTCGCCGTGGACGAGTTTTTGCACCTTGAACACGCCGCCTCTATCGAAGAGTTCTTAACCGAACACCCTTCTCCCCCCGCTCTTCATTGGTGTCTCTTTGGCTCGAACGGTCACCAGACCACCGCGCCATTTGCACCTGCTGAACGTTTCACACGTCATGCACCCGCAGACTTCCCAGACCACCGCATTACACGCCTTTTTATAAAGCCGGACAGTACTGCGGCATTACCAGACCCACTATCCTCCAGCCGATCTCAGCCACAGTGGCACCATGCGCGCATCCTGCACTTCGCAAGCGGAGACAGGGAAAGCTTTCAACAACGCATGGGCAGCGCCACACCGGAAGACCATCATGACGCTTGGGAACATTTCGATCAGAACACACTCGAATGGCATGGCGCAAATGAGCAGCTACCCCGTACGCGCACCGTACACGCAGCTATCGATCAAGCACGCCTGGCGGAACTCCACTGCCGCTTAACACAAGCCATGACCAACGCCCCCGAAGACTTTGCCGAACGTCTCGGCGTTATGCTCCCACAGCACACAACTCCCACACTCGCCGCCCAGCATTTCGTCATCGGCAAGAGCGTACGTCTCGTGCTCAATACTATGAGCAATGAACTCCAAGGCGTTCCTGAAGATCTATTGGAGCATGACAGACACATCCCGCTCATCCTATCGGTAGAAAAGCCTTCCGCCAGTACAGGCATTGCGTCGGCCCTGCTAACAACGGAGCGCCCTAATAACCGTGCTTTTCTTTATATTCATGGCATAGCATCGTTGCTCGCACACATTCCTGTGCTCATTGACACAAAAGCACAAAAAATTCTCTCCCCCGTCACACAGACGCCTATTCTCTTCCCACTCGCTGAGCAAAGCCTGAGCAAAATTCAACCCCGAGCCGAGTACTTAAATCGCCTAACCGCCTATCATGAACTAACAGCACACGGGCACACGCTGTCAGCCCTACTATACGGCATTGCACAACAAGACATCATTGATGCCAGTGCACTAGGTTGCGCCATCGCATTACTCCCAGCGAAGGAAGCCACGCGCCTATCAAAGACATTCCCGGGCCTTATCCCCGCCAGTATTATGCCCTTACACTAAGCGCTTTGACGCCCTGACGCTGCAAAAAGCGCAAAAGCCTGCCGCGCTCCCGCCAACACATTGGCACGGTAGGCATCCCCACCTTGAACCAGCGCCGTGCGAAGACCTTGCAAAAATTTCGGCCATCCTCCTGCCTCGTGTCCACTAGATAAATACGCATGAGCTCCCCCTTGCGGAACACGTGCCGCTAAAACACGCCCCCCAAGCTTTGAGCCTTCCAATACGTATAAGACCCCCATTGCATAACCATCATCCTCCAAAGGCTCCCACGTCATTTCTGGCGGCATATTATACCCCAAAACATGTAAATCCCCCTTCAAAGCATCGGTACGCCACACGGTATCCACACTCTTAAAACGCGTTTTCAACCACCTCTCCAAAACAGGGACGACCCGGGCATGCGCACATAAAAATGCACTGTACCTGTCTTGATCTTGCAAATTAAAATGAGAGAAAATCTGGTCCACACCATCATGCTCAGTACGGCACGCGTTGCGTAACTCCGTTAAAAAGTCACCTGAATGAGCAGGTCTTTCTGTCATAAAAACTGTCTTAATCCTCTTAACTACGCCGCCGAAAACCAACGCATCTCTAAGCACTATGCCGCGTTGAACACTCAACAATTATATTCATACAGAATGCTGCACGGAGCAGGCGCGCATGACAACCCCACCAACCACACCTCTCAACCAGCGCAAACGGCACCCACTCCGCACAGTCTTATCCTATAGTGCCGCCGCTTTGAGCCTTGGCATCATCGCACTTATTGCTCTGTGGCAGTGGGACTGGTTTGTGCCTCTGATTAACCGTCAGGCAACTGCAGCCCTACATCGCCCAGCGAGCATCACACACCTTCATGTCTCACTTGGCTTCAAAACCAGCGTAACCGTTGATGGCCTACGTATCGGCCAACCAACAGGCTTTGAGCATGAGAAGCAAGACTTTGCCTCCGCAGCCTCTCTTACCGTGAAGTTCGATGTCTGGCGCTACATCACCAAACAAGGCCTTTTCATTCCTGTCATCCGAGTCGATACCCCTCAAGGGGACATCGTATCCCTCTTAAATGGCCATAATAATTACAGCTTCGATGATCGTTCATCAAAAGCCCAAACAACCTCTAGCTCTTCAACAACAGAACTTCCTCATTTTAACGAAATCACCATTCATCACGCCGATATCCGCATTGCACTCGCCAAACTCAAAACCGATATGCACCTGCGGATCCACACGACAGAGCCTAACGGCAAAACACCAGGTTCCATCACCCTGGATCTCAACGGTCGTTACGCACAAGCCCCCATTACAGGGCACCTCGTCGGTGGTGCACTCCTCTCTCTCGCAAGCCACACCACGCCCTACCCCATTGATGGCAAACTCGAAAATGGCCCCACTTACATCACCCTACGCGGCACCGTTGATGACCCAACAGCCTTCAAGGGCACACATCTGGCCCTACATTTCGCAGGGCCAGATATGGCACTCTTATACGCCCTCACCGGTGTCCCCATTCCACACACGCCCGCCTATAACGTCACTGGGAACCTCGGATATTCTCAGTCTTCCATTCGCTTTGACCAATTTGATGGCCGCATGGGTTCATCCGATATCGGCGGAGACATCCATGTCGACCCGCACCAAAAACCCATTTACGTTGAATCCCATTTACACTCACGCAACGTAGATCTAGCTGATCTCGGCGGCTTTATCGGTGCCAAAACCGGCACCGCTCCGCCCGCCCCTAAAAACAGTACGGCAATTCTTCCTACGGATAAAATTGACGTTCCAAAACTTAACGCTGCCAATGCCTTGCTCACATATCACGGCAACCATATCGAAAATAAAAACTGGCCCTTGGACAATATTGATACCGCCTTCACAGTGCATAATGGCGCGATCACACTCGACCATCTCACCTTTGCCACCGCCACCGGCCATATCAGCGCTGCCGCCAAACTTGACCCCGCAACAGCACAACAGTTTCATACACACGTCCAGCTTGACGTCTCACGCTTGCCACTCTCACGCATCATGAAACCCTCAAGCATGTTCCAAGGTCAGGGCACCATAGGCGGGCACGTCACTCTCACCTCAACAGGCAACTCCGTCGCCACCCTCGTCGCCAATGGCAGCGGCGGCATCACACTTGTTCTAGACCGAGGGGGCAACATCACTGCCCTCTTACCAGACCTACTCGGCCTCAAACTCGGCGCCGCCGTCCTCTCGGCTCTCGGCATCCCTGATCGTTCAAAATTAGATTGCCTCGTCGCTGATATGCCGCTTGAAAATGGCATTTTAAAAACACGCTCCCTGCTTTTACAAACAGGCACCACCCGCACCACCGGCAATGGCAACATCAATTTCCGCAATGATACCCTAGATTACGCCATGACCACACGCGCCGTGCACCCACAAATCTTATCCCTGCCCGGCGCAATTCATATCAGCGGCCCCATTGCTTCCCCCACAGTCCTGCCCGGTGCAGAACTTGTAGGGCGCGTTGCTGCCACAATCGGCCTTGGCATCCTCTTCCCACCCGCAGCACTCCTCCCCACCATTCAGTTCGGTGTCGGTGAAGGCTCCGCCTGTGAACAAGCCCTCTCAAAAGCAGATAATCACCCCGCAGCAGGCATTGCACCCGGCACCACCACAAACCCAGCGCCAAAACATGCACAGCACATGAGACATAAACATCACGCTTAACGTTTCTAAAGAGCACCATCTATAGCGGTCAGAACTCTTTGCCCTATAATGCCCCAAACGCATTATTCCGCCGGAGTGCCTGACCGTTGTTCTCTTTCCTTGACCGTTGGTTCCATATCTCGGCCCGTGGTTCCACCATTCCGCGTGAGATCATCGCGGGCCTGACCATCTTTGGGGCCATGGCCTATATCGTTGCCGTAAACCCCATGATCCTCTCCGGCGCTGGTCTAGACCGGCACGATATGGTCATGACCACCATTGCAGGCGCCATCGCTGGCACACTCCTCATGGCACTTTGGGCGCGCCTACCTATTGCCCTTGCCCCCGCCATGAGCAGCAACGTTCTCTTCGCGCAAATCATCGTCCAACAGGCTCACGTACGCCCCGGCACAGCGTTCACCGTCGTTCTGATGAGTGGCCTATGCTTCACAGCCCTCTCTGTCAGCCGCATCCGACAGCGCATTATTCAGGGCTTCCCACCCAGCATTGTTCTCGGCATTCAAATTGCACTCGGCGCATTTATCGCCCGCATCGGCCTCACAACCGGCGGTATCGCAGCCCCCGGCCCCGAAGGGTTAAGCTTCGGATCCCTTTCAGACCCATCTGTCCTACTTTGCCTCTTTGGCGTCCTGCTCTGCGCCCTTCTCACCGTCTTACGGGTTCCTGCGGGCCTGCTCATCGGCATTATCGTATTGACGGTACTCGGCCTCGTCGTAAACGATAAGCACGGCCCCATTACACACTTACCTGCCCATATGATGGACTGGCCCCACTACCCAACCCAAATGTTCCTCCCCTTCGATTTCCATGATTTTTGGGACAAAATCGCCCTCTTATTACCCATTACACTCTACTTCCTCATCAGCGATTTCTTTGACGCAACCGCCACCCTCATGAGTGTCGCACAACGCGCAGGCCTCACCCGCGAGAATGGGAATAATAGCCTCGATCACCGCGCCTTCGCATCAGACGGTGCCGCCAGCATTATCGGCGCAGGACTCGGCACCTGCACTGTCTCCGCCTATGTCGAGAGCCTCGCCGGAGTAGAAGCTGGTGGCCGTACAGGTCTCTGTGCGCTCATCGTAGCCGTCTTATTCGGCTTTGCCTCATTCTTCTGGCCCATCATCACCGCCATTCCAGCCATAGCAACAGCCCCCGTTTTAATCCTGGTTGGCCTCAGCATGCTGGGGGCCCTCAACCAACTCCCAACAGAACCTGCCAAAGGCCTCCCTCCCATGATCATGCTGCTCATTGCAGCCATCACCGGCAATTTTATGCTCAGCCTGACCTGCGGCCTGTTGCTCTATACCGGCATTGCCCTCGCCCAGCGTGAGTTCAAACGCCTCACCCCCATCGTTCTCGGCCTTGATACAGCTTTCGTCTTATATATGATCCTACAATCCCATATTGGCGGCTAAAACAAGCTGCTTTTAACGTCTTTTTAAGAGTGTTGGGGGCATGTTCATCCTTATGAGCAAAAGCCCCCATATCTTCATCGCCACACCCTGCTTCGGTGGAAATGTCAGCCAAACATATATGCAATCCGTCTTTGATTGCATGGCCAAAGCCGCTCAACACAATGTGTCTTTCACTCTCTCCACATTGGGAAGTGATGCCCTCATCACCCGTGCACGTAACACTCTACTGCACCAATTCCTCACCGCGAGTGACGCCACACACCTCCTCTTCATCGATAGTGATATCGGCTTCACAATCAACGACATTATGGCTCTTCTTAAAGCCGAAAAAGACGCAATCGGCGGTGCTTATCCGCTCAAATCTCATTACTGGGATCACAACACCGAGCGTTTTTTACGCTCAGGCGAACATCCACACACCGCCAGCCTCCGCTACGTCGGCGATTGCGCCGCACTGTATGACAACCCAACTGCCCCACCGGAAACTATCACTCCCGTTTCCTACGTCGGCACCGGCTTTATGCTGCTCACACGCACCATGCTGCTCGATATGATCAAAGCCTACCCAGAAGCACGCTACACACGCATAGACGCACAACACGCCCATACCCCACATGAGCCACAACACCACCAGAGCGATGCCTACGCACTGTTTGACTGCCTTATCTCTCCCGATAACGGCACCTATCTCTCAGAAGACTTCGCCTTTTGTCATCGCTGGAACACAATGGGCCGCACCTTCTGGCTCCATCGTGGCCTTGCCCTCAGCCATACTGGCCCGGCCACATTCCAAGGCTCCCCCATCACACGCACACTCCCTCTCGTGGGATTGCCATGATCTGGTCACAATAATTGTTTTATAGAGAAGTGGCGATGTCGGGAGCGTGATGCAAAACCAATCCCCGACATCGCTCTTACCTCATACCTTCACGCTTTAATGGCAGCTTGAAATAACGCCACGTTCGCTTGCGCGTCTGCTGCCCCAAGGCATGTATTGTACCATACCTTATGGTACCGACTCAGTGCCTCCGGGTCACTCACACTCGGCAACGCATCTCGCGCACGAAAATAACGAATACGCGCCATCGCACAGGCATAACGCAAATTACTCACCAATTGCTGACATCTCGGCTGATCCTGCGCCAGCATACCCTCTAAAATAACCGCGTAATGCCGCGCTCCCGAATACCGTAAATAATTATTCCAACAGTCATCATGCGTTGCGGGCTCCATTTGCCACAACCCCAAAGCAGGCCCACCACCGACCTGCTTTAAATACGCACCACGGCTTTCCACCAAAGCCGTACCCGTCAACAAATTAACAGCAACGTCCCCCCCCAGCCCCAAATCCGCAAGACTAGGTTCAATAATACATTGCTTAAGCTGCGTTAAATCTACCCCACTCAACATGCTCAACGCGTCCCCAAAGAAAAGGCAAAATGCACAACGCCTGTCCCCAAAATGGACGTGAGTAACGTAACCAAACCCGTCAAAACGGCACGCCCCCCGATTAATCGGTCTAATTTTTCATTCACAAGTCGGTGACCTTCCTCCATCTTGGTCTCCAGATTTTTCATTTGATCTCGTAAAAATGAAATCTCCTGCCGCGTCTCCACCCGCAATTGCTCATGCCGATCCGATAAACCACTCGCAACGGTCTCTAACCGCAACACCCGGTCTTCCAGCATCCTCAGCGTATAAGCACGCCCTTCACCACTCTCATCGCGCTCCAACATCATCGCCCCCATCTCTGCCATGGCCGCTCCAGTCCCAAAAAAAAAGCGCCCCCGGAGGAGCGCTTTGTGGCATTAAGCCATAACACTAGACAAAACCGCACGAAACTACAATCAAATTCGCTTCTTGGCCTTCACGTCAGAACAAAGCATAAAGGCAACTATGAGTACTCCCCCGAGCGAGCCCCTGTTGGATGTATGCGGCCTCAACTGCCCCATGCCCGTTCTCAAAGCGAACCGTACGCTCAAAACCCTTCCTCCCGGAACCCGCTTGCGCGTTTTAGCCACCGACCCGGCCTCCGTCGCTGATTTTCAGGCATTTTGTCGTGAAACAGGACACGCCCTCGTCGCGTTCTCTGAAAGCAGCGGAAAGTTCTCCTTTGTGATCCGAAAACGAGAAGATCCTGCCCAAAGCTGACCTTCTTGCAACAAAGGCCCATCAAAATCGCTGTGGGGCTGGCAAAAACCGTCCACAAACGGTAATCCCTCGCTACCTCCGTCCACTTCTGCCCTTGAGCACGTCTTGGGAGTTACCATGTCCGATCCCGTCACCACCTTATCGTTTGAAGATGCCCTCTCCGAACTGGAGCGCATCGTGCGCGGTCTGGAAGGCGGCCAACTGAAGCTCGAAGATGCCATCGCAGCTTACGAGCGCGGCTCTGAATTGCGCCGTCACTGTGATTCCAAGTTAGGCGAAGCGGAAATGCGCGTACGCGCAATTGTTCAGAAAAATGACGGTACGACCGGCACTGAAGCGCTGGCCGACAACCACGAGATTGGCCAATGAGCACCTCTAATAATACATCCCTAAAATCCGCTCTCGCCCAAGCTTGCACGGAAATCGAAAGCACCATCGATGCCCTGCTGCCCATGGTCCCAGGTGATGAATCCATCCTGCTGGAAGCCATGCGCTACGCAGCCCTCGGCGGCGGAAAGCGTCTGCGCGGCTTTTTGGCAGTCGAAGTCGCCTCCCTTTTTGGTGCAGACCATCAAGCTGCACTGCGCGTAGCGGCCTCCGTTGAGTTCCTCCACGCTTACTCTCTCGTCCATGATGATCTCCCGTCCATGGATGATGATGACCTGCGCCGTGGCCGCCCTTCAACGCACCGTCAGTTTGATGAAGCCATCGCCATTCTTGCCGGTGACGCTCTCCAAACACGGGCCTTTGAAGTTCTGGTCGAGCCTGAAACCAGCGCCGATGCCACCATCCGCGCTGAACTCACACTGGCTCTCGCACGCGCATCCGGCGCAGCTGGCATGGTCGGCGGTCAAGTCGTCGATATTCGAGGCGAAGGGCGCGCCCTGCCATTAGATCAAGTCCGCCGCTTGCATGCGTTGAAAACCGGCGCTCTGATCCGCTACGCAGCCGAAGCAGGCGCAATCTTAGCCGGCATCACAGACGAACGCCGTGACGCCATCGTCACCTACGGTCTGCGCCTCGGTACCGCCTTTCAAGTCGCCGATGATGTGTTGGACGCAACCGCCAGCGCAGAAGAACTCGGCAAAACGGCTGGCAAGGACGAAGCCAGCGGCAAATCAACTTACGTCTCTCTGCTTGGCATTGACGGCGCACGTGCAGAAGCACGCCGCCTGAGCGATGAAGCACGAGAGGCCCTTTCATCTTTTGGCGCACAGGCAGAGGCTCTCCGGGCCTTGGCGGATTACGTCGTCGAGCGCAGGAGCTGAGTTAATGAACGATACAAAAACAACACCACCGACCTTCGGCCGTTACCCGATCCTTGATCGCGTTAACCTCCCGTCCGACATGCGCAACCTGTCCGTTGACCAACTCCGTCAACTCGCAGACGAACTCCGCTCCGAGACGGTCGACGCAGTCTCCACAACAGGCGGTCACCTTGGTGCGTCGCTCGGCGTGGTGGAACTCACCGTCGCCCTGCACTCCGTCTTCAATACGCCGGATGACCGGATCATCTGGGATGTCGGCCATCAAGCCTACCCCCATAAAATCCTGACCGGCCGCCGTGACCGTATTCGTACTCTGCGTAAGCCACACGGCCTATCCGGCTTCACACGCCGCGCAGAAAGCGAATACGATCCATTCGGCGCAGCACACTCTTCAACCTCCATCTCAGCCGGTCTCGGCATGGCCGTAGCGCATCACCTGCGCGCGGAAGAAGACCCCAGCTACCATGAGCGTAACGTCATCGCCGTTATCGGTGATGGCTCCATTTCGGCGGGCATGGCGTACGAAGCCATGAACAACGCCGCCGTTGCTGGCCCCGGTGCAAACCGCCTCATCGTCGTATTGAACGACAATGAGATGTCGATTGCACCACCAGTCGGCTCCATGTCCAACTACCTGTCACGCCTGCTAACGTCCCGTCAGTTCTTCAACCTACGTGATCTGGCTGGCAAGTTTGCAAAACGCCTGCCAAACAAGATCGAGCGCACTGCCAAACGCGCCGAAGAATACGCACGCGGCATCATCACCGGCGGCACCCTCTTCGAAGAGCTCGGCTTTTATTACATCGGCCCCGTCAACGGGCACGACATGAACCAATTGGTACCCATCCTGCGCAATCTGCGCGATGCGGATGACCAAGGCCCCATCCTGCTGCACATCCAAACGGAAAAAGGCCACGGCTACAAACCCGCCGAAGCCGCTGGTGATAAATACCACGCCGTCAGCAAGTTCAACGTCGCCACAGGTGAGCAAAGCAAGGCCCCAGCAGGTCCACCAAGCTACACCTCCATCTTTAGCCGTGAGCTTATGCGCCGTGCGGAAACCGATGATCGCCTGATCACCGTCACCGCTGCCATGCCCTCCGGCACCGGCCTCAACGCCTTCGCAAAGAAGCACCCAGACCGCTTCTTTGACGTCGGCATTGCAGAGCAGCATGCCGTGACATTTGCTGCTGGTATCGCCAGCGAAGGCTTGCGCCCAATCTGCGCCATTTACTCGACCTTCTTGCAACGCGCCTATGATCAGGTCGTGCATGACGTCGCACTACAAAACCTCCCCGTTCGCTTCGCTATTGACCGCGCAGGCCTAGTCGGAGCGGATGGCGCAACACATGCCGGTTCTTTTGACCTGAACTACCTGTGCTGCCTGCCCAATATGGTCGTCATGGCACCGTCTGATGAAGTCGAGTTGCTGCACGCCACCGCAACAGCTTGCGAATATGATGACGGCCCGATTGCATTCCGCTACCCACGTGGCAGCGGTGAAGGTCTGGACCTGCCTGAAAAGGGTGAAGTCCTGCCCATCGGTAAAGGCCGTATCGTACGTGAGAGCAAACACGCCCCAGAAAGCAAATCTGGCATTGCCATTCTCTCGCTCGGCCCACGCCTGAACGAATCTCTGCGCGCCGCTGATGAACTTGCCGCACAAGGCCTGTCCGTCACGGTTGCAGATGCACGCTTTGCAAAGCCAATCGACACCGACCTGGTCGAAACACTGGCCAAGCGCCATGATGTTTTCATTACCTTGGAAGAAGGCGCCATTGGCGGCTTCAGCAGCTTGGTCGTGCAACATCTGGCAGAAACCGGCCTGCTCGATCAGGTGAAGTTCCGCCCCATGGCCTTCCCTGACAAGTATATCGATCACAACACACCAGAGGCTCAGTACGAAGAAGCGGGCCTCACCGCACCACACATCGTTAAGAGCGCTCTTTCGGCACTCAAAAACGTCAATAGTGCTGAGAAAACTGCTTAATCATGGCAAAACGACGCGTCGATCAACTCCTCGTAGACCGCGGTCTGGTTGAAAGCCGGACCCGCGCTCAAGC
This sequence comes from uncultured Neokomagataea sp., assembly GCF_946476835.1. Classification (GTDB taxonomy): domain Bacteria; phylum Pseudomonadota; class Alphaproteobacteria; order Acetobacterales; family Acetobacteraceae; genus Gluconobacter. The sequence goes on along the minus strand of NZ_CAMKWA010000022.1, from coordinate 1,662 downwards.
CCTTATTATGGCTGGGCTGGCCTATTCAGGTGATCGACGCATCGCCAAAGCTGGGGACCAGCTCCCCGAGGATGCTCCCCTGTCCCTCAAAGGGCAGGACCATCCTTGGGTCTCTCGTGGCGGCCTTAAACTGATCCACGGCATTGAACATTTTGGCTTCAATCCTGAAGGGCGCATCGCCGTTGATGTCGGCGCATCCACAGGCGGCTTCACAGATGTTCTTCTAACCAATGGCGCACAAAAAGTTTACGCCGTTGATGTCGGTCACGGACAACTCGCGTGGAAAATCCGTTCCGATGAACGTGTCATCGTCATGGAAAAAACCAACGCCCGCGCACTCACTGCAGAACAAATCCCTGACCCTATTGGGGCTGTTGTCTGCGATGCCAGTTTTATCAGCCTAAAAACCGTTCTCCCTGCGGCTCTCGCCTTAACGACTGAGGACGCATGGGCCATTGCCCTCATCAAACCACAGTTTGAAGCCGGGCGCGCAGAAGTCGGCGCTAAAGGCGTCGTGCGTGACCCCCTCGTGCATGAGCGTGTTTGTTCCGAAATTCAGGAGTGGTTCAACAACCAGCCGGGCTGGACCGTCATCGGCATTGAGCGCAGCCCCATCACCGGGCCAGAAGGCAATGTCGAGTTTCTCATCGCCGCACGCCGTACCGTTGAAAACTAGCACGGCATTCTGCACAGGCAGCAGGATTTCATAAGTCTTTTCATTGCGAAGTGATAATAAATAAATTTTACTTTTTATCAAAAAATATCATTTTTCTAATTGCGAATAATTATCATTAAAGATATCAGGAGCCAAATTCGTATGAAATTGGACCCGCCCCCATGCTCGACCGCCTGAGTTACAGACAGATTGCCCTCACCGGCGTTGCCACCCTAAGCCTCCACATGACAACAGCCGCACACGCACAAGACGCAACGACCTCAACCAGCACCCAACAACCTACCGTTGAAAAGCTTGTCGTGCATGGCCGCAAACCCTCAACAGTAGCTGCCTCAGCTACAAAATCCGACACCCCAGTCGTCAATACCGCCCAATCCGTCAGCGTCATTACCCGCAATGAAATGGATATCCGAGGCGTTCTAAACCTCAACCAAGCTATTCGCTACGTCGCTGGCGTCACGCCAGATCAACGCGGCGGCTCCGTCACCCGCTACGACATGTTCGCCTTACGCGGCTTCACCGTGCCAACATTCCTCGACGGCCTGAAACTGCAATCCAGCCCAACAGGCTTCGCCACCCCTCAAACAGACACGTCCCGCCTTGAGCGAGTTGAAGTCCTCAAAGGCCCATCCTCAGCACTCTATGGCCAATCCAGCCCCGGTGGCCTCGTTGCACTCTCCAGCAAACTTCCATTGGACCAGCGCAATTACGGCAGCCTTAACGCCACCGGGGGAAGCTTCGATCTCTGGCGCATCGATGCCGATCAAGGCGGCTATGCCAACGCAGACGGCACAGTGCGCTACCGCATTTACGGCACAGCCAATGGCCAACACAGCCAATTATCTGAAACCGCAAATAAGCGCTTCTCCATCAGCCCTGCCGTCACGATTGGCGGCAACGGCCCCACAACCTTAACCCTCCTTGGCAACTACCAATACGACCCAAACAACTCATCTTATGGGTCGCAGCCATATCTCGGCACCATG
>NZ_CAMKWA010000021.1 GCF_946476835.1 uncultured Neokomagataea sp. | reverse complement strand
GCCAAACGCACAGCAATTGCCGATATCATGTTGTCTCAGGGGCTGAACGACCTCGGATTACGGGGCTTGGCGGCTCACTTGGGTACTAGCGACCGAATGCTGCTGTATTATTTCAGCACTAAGGACCAACTCGTATTTGATGCGTTGCAACGCATCAGCCAGCGTCTGGCGGTGTTTCTGAATGATGAGGCATTAGATGGGCGCGTGACGCCCGGGCAGTTTCTGGCGTCGATTTTCGCACGGGCCGATACGGCGGATATCGCTCCGTTCATGCGGCTATGGACTGATGTGATCGCTCGCGCAGCGCGGGGTGAACGGCCGTATGATCAGATCGGAGCAACCGTCGTGCAAAGCTGGATTGTCTGGATTGACAGCCGGTTGGTACCACCTAAAAATTCGGTCGAGGATGGACGTGCGGTAGCGATCCTGGCCATCGTGGAGGGACTAAGTCTGTTGGAACTGTCCACTCCTGGCACGGTAGCGCAGGCGCGCCCTTATCTGGTGCGGATGCTTGATGCGCTCGAGTGAGGATAACTTCTACTCTTGCCTCATGTCGGTCATATAACCCTCATAACGGCATTCTTCACTCCCGATATAGAGAACCAATATCATTGAAACATTTCTTCTCTCCAACTGGGTTGATACGAAGCATTGTTGTAAATATAATGTGGTAAACAGTAAAAAAGGTCAGTCATCATGAGACATTTTGCATATCTTCTAACAGTATTGGCAGGATGTATTTATGTGCATCATGCATCTGCAAGAACAGTTAATATAATGGCGAGCCAGTGCAATTTGGTATCTGGTGATATGTATTGTCAGGCTGACCAAATTCCCATGAGCGAGGGTTTTTACGATGCCGATATTCCAGCATCAAAAAAAGAAAGTTTTGACCGCGACTGTCTCAATAAAATCTGCAATGTTACAATAACAACAGATGACAAGGGTCCAGTAATAAAAAATATTATTAATATAAAATGGATTTTATCAGAATACGGAAGTAAGGAAGAATACGATTACGTTAAAAAAAATTAGAATAATTAAATTTTACTAAAATTATTTTGTAATGCCGGTTCCACGTATCCGGCAGCGACAAGTTGATATTCTGTTCCCCCTAAACTTCCTGTCTGCTCAAGGAATATGAAGCAGACAGGCTGCTGTCGTCTACTTTGCAGACCTCGGAGCACGATTTTAATTTTGCCCAAAGCGGATGCAATTCATAATTTGAGGAAATTTATTTTCGCGGCCCAGAAGATGCTCCGTCCGGGATTTTTTTATGTTAATCGTACCTGCGGACGTTGAATTTAATCCGGAATATATATTAAGATGATATCTTAAAGTATATCGCAATGATATCGGGTTGGGCTCTGGATGCTCAAAATCCCAAGAAGCTAATTATTTTTATGAACTTTTTGTTTTATGTGGAGTATAAATTTAAAATATACTTTTATGCCTAATGCGACAGAAGCTCATATTCTAAGGCATGCTATAAAACACTTTGCAAATATGGACACTCGACATTTCCTAGACCACCATATTCAATATGCTTTACAAAATACTTTTGGTTCAAATTTGATCCGGGCTTTAGGACGATGTGAGCAGCGCCTTCCGGGTAGTGGAATCAGACTTCTGAACGAATTGTTGAACATCCCCGCAGACCAGCACAAAGATATAGAAAGAAAAACAGAGCGGTTTGAGCAAGTTATGCAGAAGCTCGCAGAAATATCTGCAATTAACACAATAATAAACATGACTTGGCCCGAAGGTACATATTTTAGTATTGAACCCAAGGGCACTAACGGCGCAAAACCGGATCTATTGGTTAGAACTCCATCAGGTATATATCTATTTGAAATAAAATGTCCGTGCTTTATTTTGGATAGAACGAAAAAAACGTTACCCCTGCTTGAAATCGTGGTAAGAAATAAGGACTTAAACGAGATTACAGGTTCGTTCGATGGGAATATAATTCTACCAAAAGACAACAAATTGTGTGATTTCTTAAAGAGCGCCGCGCGGAAATTTTCCGGCTTCGAAGAAGAAACGATTTTATCAAATATTCTAATCTTATTTTGGGATGAGGACATGTACCAAGCTATATCCCCTTTGATTGACCCAGAGTGTGGTATTTTTACTAATAATACTTGGATAATAGACGCGGATGGTAATCAGGAAATGTTTACTAATGTCGATGGAATTATATTGCTTAACAGATATGATTCTCTATCCGATGGAACAATAAACCCACCTTTAATACATACCCCTGACCCCTTTTGTTTTTCACCGTCTGTGGAACTACGCAATGTATGGCTTCCAAATAAGCAGGGTTTTCTTCCTCCCCAGAACATACTAGACGCTTTTGGGGCGGCACCTATAGAATATTTTAAAGGTAATAAAAAATATATGAACGTCATTATGGTTTCAAAAAACAGATAATAACGACTTATCAAAATAGAGAAATGGAATTCGACCTATAATAATTCGATACTGAGTACGGTATTATCAATATCTTTAATCCGCGAATAAATCGAAAAAACCATCCGATTTCTGCAATTTTTTCGATAAAGCCGAGATTCTGCATTCCCCCCCTAATTCACCTGTCTGGTCAAGCGAACTAGAACAGACAGGCGGCAGTCGCCTACATCCCGGTCATACAGGCTGTTAGGAGAGTTTCCCGAAAGCCGACATAAATCATCGGGTGCTCTGCTGGCAAAGGCTGATAGCGGTCTTGCGCACGCATTCTACCAAGTCGACCTTCGAAGCTCATCAGTCGTGGCGTATGGAGGCTGGAGGGCTGCGGTCGATAGTAATGATTACTACGTTTACGCTATATCCCTATAGCTTACTCAACGGGTCTGGAATTTCTACTATAGCCGACGATCAGGTCGATCGCGCAAAACGTGATGAACTCCCGTTTCCATCATGCAGATGCAATCTTTAATTGGATGAAATCAAAGATCGGGCTGAATGGCTCGAAATATTGTACATCAAGACCCGGAACCACTTGCTGAGCAAATGGCACCTTGTCACCCGTGAACTTCACTGGCTGCGCCAATTCGGTCAGATCAGGCGCAAAGTAGTTTTCGAGGCCAGGAACTCCATAAAACAGCGATTCAATCGCAAACCGAGCCTGAGCGCCGAAGACCTGACCATCTGGCCGGATGACCTGACTTCGCAAGGCATGAGTTGCTGCGACAGGAACAAGCATGGCGTAGCTTTGACAGTTCGCACGTTGCCTTGTCAGACAACGGGCCACGTCGGCTTCAATCTCATTCCCCAGTTGGACCCAGTCACTGTAGGCTTCGTCGAAATCGAACAAGGCAAAGAACTTCCGTCCCGGATGCCCGTCATACAACGTCTGACGCTTCATGAGATTGCGCAGGAATGAGCAGTCGAAGGCCTGAATTATCTCAAACGGGCAACTCATATCGGCGTAAAGCTTGCGCCATGCTGTTTCGAGGATGGCCACATCCGAAATGCCTTCAGTAAACAATACTGGCCCGGTCGTGTTGGTAAGCACGAAATCAATGCTTAACCGTGCCTCCATCTCGGAAAACGTGATCAACCCTGCCGACAGCGAGCGGATGATGGTGGATTTGTCCGGTTTGTCTGTTGTCACACCCGCAGCGCTGGACGAAAACAGGTGGATACGATTGTCGCATTGCGCGGCCACAGTTGATGCGCTGTGGCTGCTCAGTAGGATATGATTGGTCTGTGCCGCCTCGGCAGAAATGGCGCTGATCTGATCCAGGAAATTGAACTGCCATTCGGGGTGCAGGAATGCATCCGGCTCATCCAGCAGGGTCAGGCAATTTCGCTGTTTGAACAGTTCTGACACTGCAAAGACATAGACGGATTGAAACTGGCCATCGCTAAAGTGGTTCAGTTCCGAAATTTCTAGACCGTCCAGCGCGATGCGGATGCCGATGTCATCCAGCATTCCGACAACGCGCAGGGCATCGAAGGACCGAAAGATCGTCTCGGACGTAAGGTCGCCATAGTTCTCTCGAAAAGTGTCCAGATTGCATTCCAGAACATAGCGATCCTTTTCCCGATCGTAGAGTGTGCCGGGTGTAAAGGCACCCACCATGCAGGCAGCTAGTTGATCAAGGAAGGACCGGACAACGCCGGTCGCACCCCAGAAGAGTTGCTTATCCTCGAACGGGTCAAAATACCCAGTTCCAGCGAATTCGGGACGTTTGAGCACGATCCGGACGATACGGCTGTTGCTGAGGATACCGAGCTTTTGGCACAGATAGCGCCTCGCCAAATTATCTTCCGGCAATAGTATCAACACCACGATCAAGAGCTTCTTGCAGGCCGGACCGATGCCGACAAAGCGCGAGATCATGTCCGCATCCGCTCTACGAAGGCGGCGGCGATATCGGTCCTCATACCGCGCTACTAGCGCGGTGACGTTGCCGTTCTGACCCGAATAATAGACCAACACATTGTCCGGCAGCGGCGTTGTTCCAATGGTCCGGCGCCCGGTATCATCGTTGATGTTCAGCAGGCCATCGCGCCATTCGATGCGGGTTTCTGTCCCGGAGATCTCGAAGCTCATCGCATAGTCAAACCCCGGCCCGACCGCCCCAGGATCAAAACTGAAGACGTGGTCGAAAATCTCGATCATAGCTTCGAGAAAGTTGGACTTGCCTGATCCATTTTTGCCCACGAAAATCTCGATGAAATCATTGCCATCGAACGCAATCGAGAAATCACGGAGATTCTTGTATTGGCTGATCCAAACCGAGCGGAGACGCATTACGCGACGGTCCCCAGCCTGATGGCGTCGGCGAGGTGGCGTTGGGTTTGGGCGGCGTCGGAGAGGTGAGCTTTGAGCGCGTCACACACCACCATGAGTTCTTCTACCTTTGCGACGATACGGGCTTGTTCTGCTTCGGGAGGAACCGGCAAGGGAATGGACTTAAGCTTTGCTGCCTTGATGCCTCGCGCTGTCATACCGGTCGCGTTGTCGTCGAGCACTCGCTGAACGGACTGACTCATTATTGCTAACAGGTAGAAGCGGGTATTAGTCGGTCCGAATGGTTTAAAGCAAATCAGACGCTGCGCAATCGCAAAGGGTTCTTCGATGTTGTGGAGACAGATGTTTCCTAAAGGCGCTTCGGTCGTGAAGAATAAGTCGCCCAATTCTGGAAACCCCCTGCTCATCCACTTCGAGAAGGTTTCATCTGAAATGAACTCCCGGGGTTCCCTGTCAAGGTATCCCATCCGCACATTTTTCGCCGTAATCAGCGGGATGCCGGATTGCGTCTTGGGGGGAGTGTTTCCCCGGTAATCAATAAACAGGAAGATATTCTCGAACGACTGGAACTGCCAATGCGACGGCAGGTCGAATGGTGGCGCTTTTGGCTTCGGCGCGACCTTGATTCTTCGGTCCCCCGCGGTGGCAAGTAAATGTTGCTTTGCGTTCTCCCATTTCTGAATCAGTGCCGCCGCGTCTTCGCTATCGTCCGGCGGTACCAACTTGCCTCGCACGGCCAATTCCAGAATTGTCTGCTTGAGGGCGTCGACGCTGACTTCGGTGGTGAACAGGATGTCGAAATGGGCTTCCAGCCGTACCCAGTTGGCGGCAAGGTCGGCGGTATCGGTGCTGGTGGTTAGGGTGGTGAGCAGAGCTTCGACCAGCGTCTGATGCGCGGCTATTGCCGATGCGCTCTCCGTTTCCAGCGCATCGCACAGCGCCATGAGTTCATCGACCTTGGCGACTATCCGCTGCTGTTCAAGAAGGGGGGGCAGCGGAAGTGGGGATGATTCGAAATAGGACCGGGGCACGCGCTTCTGACCGGCGGTGCCTGTCATTCTTGCTTCGCCTTGATGTAAATAGGATGCGGTCTTCATCGTCAGAAGTAGGTAGCGACGGTTGACATCATCCGACCACGGCCGAGCAACATGCAACTCTGTCGTTCCCGCACCGATTCCATTGGCAAGATTCTCGAAAATTGCCGCCTTACCGTTCTCGAAGCATGGCGTAATTTTGGCTAAGCCAATGTCCCCCTCCGCGAAATGCGTGAACCCTTTCTTGATCTCGCTCCATCTGCGGATTTCGGCCTCATGCGCTCCATCGATCCGCGTCGATACAAGCGCCATAGGCACGAACGAGGCATCAACTTGATCGTCTGCACTGTTCGACGGGCTGATTTCGGCGATCGTGCCTAGCTGCGTCCAAACCCAGCCTTCCGGTAGATTGGGTACATCTGCTGGAAGGGGGAGCACTGCCTTAGGCTTTCTCGCTTGACCTAACTCAATTTTGCGACGGCTAGCTTTAGCGAACTTTGCCAGTGCCATGGCAGCAGGTTCTTCATCTGGCTGCTGCGATGTCAGCTTTCCCCGAACAGCCAAATCCACGATTAACGAGCGTAGGCGGTCGATACCATAGAGGTTGATACGGTTTCCGCCGCCACGCCCTAAGCCGGATTTTCGCTCAATTGCCGTTGTCCAGATATCCAGATTGTCGCTAACCAGCGATGCAATATCGACTGTCATACGTCACCTGCAAGCGCATCGGACAGGATGGCCTTCAACTGATCGCGTAGAGACTGGATGCTCGCCTGTTGCGCCGCGTAGCGCTCCAGAAGCTCATCAGGGTCGTGGCTCTCCCCGTTGGTAACGTGCGGGTTCTTCAAGTCGAGATTATAGTTGCCCGCGGCTACTTCCTCGGCGCTAATCTTCCATGCTTGTTCAGTTTCGCGGCGATGTTTGAATCCATCGGACTCTTTGCCCCACCATTCGCGTTCGGGCTGAAACTCCTTGAATTGCATCGGGCGTGACTTGTTGTAGCTGGTGACACTCGGCGGATAAGGGTGTTCATAGAACCACGTCTGTTTGGTCGGTGTGCCTTTGGTGAAGAACAGGATATTGGTCTTGATACTGGTGTAGGGATTGAACACGCCATTGGGCAGGCGGACGATGGTGTGCAGGTTGCATTCTTCGATCAGGCTTTGCTTGAGCGTGGTCTTGACGCCTTCGCCAAAGAGAAAGCCATCGGGTAGTACCACTGCGGCACGGCCACCGTTCTTCAACAGCTTGATAATCAGCGCCATGAACAAATCGGCGGTTTCGCGGGTACGGAGGTTGGACGGGAAATTCCCTTCAATGCCGTCTTGCTCCATGCCGCCAAACGGAGGGTTGGTGGCGATAACAGGCACGCGGTCGCGCTCGCCATAATCACGGTAGGGCTTTTCGAGCGTGTTGCCGTGAACGATGCCGGAGGGGGTGTCGATGCCGTGCAGAATCATATTGGTGACGCACAGCATATGCGGCAGAGCCTTTTTTTCGACGCCTCGGATGGTCGATTGCAGCAGCGCCTCATCATCTGGTGACTTCACGAACTGCCGCTTGTAGTCGATGGTGCAAGCGAGGAAGCCACCTGTGCCACAGGCGGGATCTAGCACCACTTCATCCAACTTCGGCGCCAGCCGGTCGATGATGAACTTGGTAACAGCACGGGGGGTGTAGAACTCGCCCGCGTTGCCCGCGCTCTGAAGGTCTTTTAGAATCTGCTCATAGATCGCGCCGAAGGTATGCCGGTCATTGGTGCTGTTAAAATCGATCTCGTTGATTTTGTTGATGACCTGCCGCATCAACGTGCCGGATTTCATGTAGTTGTAGGTGTCCTCGAACACGTCGCGGATGACCTGCGCGCGCTTGCCCACATCGCCGATCGTGGGAAGCTGGGTCTTGAGGTTGACGAACAACTCTTCCACGAACTTGACCAGAGCGTCGCCGGTGATGCCTTCGCGGTCCTGCGCCCAGTTGCGCCAGCGAAAGCGCTCGGGGATGGGCGAGGTGAAGCCGTCCTCAGTCAGCTCAAGCTCTTCCTCCCGGTCGTCATAGATTTTGAGGAAGATCATCCAGACCATCTGGCTGATGCGCTGCGCGTCGCCATCGACGCCAACGTCCTTGCGCATGATGTCCTGAATTGATTTTACTGCGCCGGAAACATTGCTCATTCGTTGGATGCCTGTTCGTAAATCTGGTGTTCTAGTTCGCTGAGCGCCGCGTCATATCCGGCCTTGCCGCCGAACGCACCTTTGATGATTTCCAGCGGAGTGCCGATGCCATGAAACGGCTGAAGGCGCAGTACCTTGGTATCCTCAATGGTGGCGATACCTTCATCAGCATATTTGTCGAGCAACGCCTCCAGAACTGCACGTGCCGTGTCACCATACTTGGTGAAGTAGTTACCCTTTTTGACCTGATCCGCCCGTTCGCGCCGGGTCAACGGCGGCTGGTCGTAGGCGATGTGGGCCAGTAGATCGAAGTCGCTAATATCGCGCCCTACCGCTTCCTGAAGGCTGGCAAGGACGACCCCGTGCTCCTCCAGCTCATCAATGATCGCCTGTTTGCGGTCAGCTTCGTTCCACCGCCTGATGAAGTCATCCAGTGAGCTGAACTCGGACATGATCGCCTTGCGCGCATAATCCCGATAGCTTTCGGTAATCAGCTTCCCGTCGCTGCCGACATACTCGATGCGTTCGGCAAGAATGCGGGCGGTGACACCCGACACGACAATCTTGGTTGTGCCGCTGCCGGTATCGTCATCCACGTTATCATCGTCGTCGTCGTCCGGCCCTTCGGGGTCAGGTGGGACAGGATCATCATCGTCGTCAGGTTCGTAGATGACGACCGGCGCACCGTCGAAGGCATCATCGCGGAACAGCTCCGTCGCCTTCTTGAAGTCCATAATGGTGAAAAAGAACTTGTTGTTGTCCTCATCAATCCGCGTTCCGCGCCCGATGATCTGCTTGAAGATTGTCATGGATTTGATTGTTTGATCCAGTACGATCAGCTTGCAGGTTTTTGCATCGACGCCTGTAGTTAATAGCTGCGACGTGGTGACGATAACCGGAAATGGCTGCTCCGGGTCGATGAAGTTGTCGAGTTGGGCTTTGCCCTCGACGCTATCGCCTGTGATCCGCATGACATAACGGGGGTTGTCGCGCGCGATCTTGCCAGCCGCGTTAACGATGGCCTTCCGCATCCGTTCAGCGTGGTCGATGTCCTCGCAAAAAATGATAGTTTTCGCCATCGGATCGGTGGCGTTGAGGTATTGCATCACCCGCGTCGCAACAAGCTTGGTTCGCTGATTAAGTACAAGGATGCGATCCATATCGGCGCGGTTATATTCGCGCTGCTCCACTGGATTGCCAAGGTCATCAATCATGCCAGCGGGAGGTGTCCAGCCTAGGACGTCCTTGTCGATGTCGATACGGACGACTTTATACGGGGCTAGGAAGCCATCCTCGATGCCCTGTTTGAGAGTGTAAGTGTAAACAGGGTCTCCAAAATAGGTGATGTTAGACTCATATTCGGTTTCTTTCGGCGTGGCAGTCATACCCACCTGAATTGCACCGCTGAAATAATCGAGAATTTCACGCCACGCGCTATCCTCGGAAACGCTGCCCCGGTGGCATTCGTCGATCACGATAAGGTCGAAAAAATCACGGGATACCGACTTGAAGGTCTTTTCGGTTTCCTCAGGGCCAGTCAGCGCCTGATACAGTCCCAAATGAATCTCATAAGCAGGGTCAATCTTGCGGTTCCGCACCTTAGTCATGGCTTCGCCGAACGGCTTGAAGTCGTTCACCAAGGTCTGATCCACTAGGATATTGCGGTCCGCGAGGAAAAGGATTCGCTTTGCTTGCTTGGCCTTCCAAAGGCGCCAGATGATCTGAAACGTAGTGTAGGTTTTGCCTGTGCCCGTCGCCATGACCAACAACACGCGGCGCTGTCCTTTAGCGATTGCCTCAATGGTGCGGTTGATGGCTTCGACTTGGTAGTAGCGCGGTTCTTTGCCCGAACTGTCGAGATAGTAAGGCTGTTCAACTAATGGTTTTTCGTCAGGCTCAACGCCGTGAAACAAGCAATAGCGAGCGTAAAGCGATTCCGCGTCCGGGAAGTCATTCATGCCGAACGATGTTTCTATATCCTCACCATCGGCGGCGGCACGGTTATGTTGCGCGAAGCCATCGCCATTGGAGCTGAAAGCGCTCGGCAGGTCGAGAATTTCGGAGTAGCCTAGCGCCTGCTGCAATCCATCGCTGACACCATGCTTGTTGTCCTTCGCTTCGACGATGGCGAGCGGTAATCCCGGCTGCCATGACAGAACATAATCGGCGAACTTCTTCTTCTTTTTATTTCGCGATGAAAGGTTGCCCCGCACAATGATGGGGCCGGGAGTCAACGTGACTTCTCGCCGAACTTGCTTGAATTGATCCCAGCCTGCCTGCTTGATGGCAGGGGTTATGAACAAGTCGCAAATATCGCTTTCGCTCAACTTTTGCTTTTCGACCTTGTCCACATTGCCCCCTCAACAAACCTCACTTTATCCCCTCAAATACCGCTTTAATCCCGAACAGCGTCTACCGAGGTCCTCTTGTTTGGCCATTTAAGGCTAAATGGCTCTTTTGGGCAATCACAAACTGGGGCGCGATGGCGAGTGGAGCTGCGATATATGAGGTCTCCGCGCCGCCCGCCGCGATCATGATCAACTTCGCTGCACGTCGCCTATGTGAATGTCCGGTTTTACCGGTCGCCCGACACAAAGCCGACTTTCCGCTCCCCCCCCCCAAAAAAACAGCCTGTCACTCATCAACAACAGAGCAGACAGGCTGTAGTCGCCCTCATTGCGGACATTTCAGTCGTATGGAGCACTGTATGAAAGCGGTCATTCAACAGACAAAATCTTCGAGTAGCTATGCAGCCGTATTGCTTGCCAATTTTACCCAAATATGTTTCGATTTGTGGAAATTTAGGGGTTGATTCATTTGAAATGCGAGATTGAGTTTCTGCCTGTGGGAGAAGGCAGTAAGGCCGGAGATGCTATCGTAATTCGTTACGGCAATGTTGATGCCTATGAATTGATGTTGATAGATGCTGGTCATGCGGCAACAGGATCGGAAATCGTTTCCCATCTGAAAAAGTATTTTGGCCCAAACCCTATTTTGACTCATGTCGTACTAACACACTCAGACGCCGACCATGCATCTGGGTTACGAACGGTCTTGCAAGAAATAGAAGTAAAAAATGTCTGGCTACATGTGCCGTGGTTACTGGCCGAAGAGACGTGTCATTTATTTAAAGATAAACGGTGGACGCCTGAAGGTCTTAGTAAAAATATAAAAGAAAATTATAATATTATATCAGATATATACGATCTTGCAGTTTTGAATAATTGCAATGTCTGTCTTCCATTCGCAGGAGACAATATAGGACCGTTCAAGGTAATGTCTCCTAGTCGTTATGCATATTGCTATCTGCTGCCTCAATTTGAGAAGACACCTGAGCCGGATCAAGAGGCGATCAAAGCGGCACAAATGTGGTTAGGAAAAGAAACACTCGTTGTAAAGGCGATGGAGGCAGTAAAGGCTGCCGTTCAAAGTTGGACTACCGAAAATTGGGGGAATGAACGTTTAAAAGACGGCGGCATTACCAGCGCCAGTAATGAGTCAAGCGTGGTTATGTACGGTTCCTTTGAGTTGGGAAATGTGCTGCTAACAGGCGATGCTGGCATAAATGGCTTGAATTGGGCTGCAGAGCAGGCAGTCAGTTCAGATCTGCCCCTACAACAATTTTCTTTTGTACAAATTCCCCATCACGGTAGCCGACGAAACGTCGGTCCGGCAATCTTAACTCGCTTGTTAGGTGACAAGCAGGAAGAAAGCGATTCTACGCGCTTTACTGCTTTTGTCTCCGCACCCAAGGATGATGATCAACATCCTCGCCGTATAGTGATAAATGCCTTTAGACGGCGGGGTGGAAAGGTAATTGCGACGCAAGGCAGGTCGAAAATTCACTACGGCGGCTTCCCACGGCGCGAGGGGTATTCCGCAGCTGAACCTTTACCTTTTTTCACGCAAGTCGAAGAATATACATGATTAGAAGTAAATGTCCTAGCCTAGACCGACGATTGGGCAAGAAATACTTTTTGGTTCTGGGTGTAGATACCCATAATATAATCGAATATTGTAACATTGGGAGAGAGATAATTGCAGGATTATTTTGAAATAGATTTTTTGGAAGTGCATACCAAAAAAAGTGGTGATGCTATAGGAGTGCGATATAGAATTAATGGTAGCACTCATATTCATGTGGTCGATGGAGGTTATGCAAAAACGGGCGAAGCGCTAGTACAGCATATCAACGAATACTACGAATCTCCGTCGTTTATTGATCATGTCGTCGTGACCCATCCTGATCAAGATCACGCAGAAGGGTTGCAGGCAGTTCTGGAGAATTTCAGTGTCGGTACACTTTGGATGTTGTTGCCTTGGAATTATATCGATAAACTGCTTCCTAGATTTAATCGTTTTTCAAATCCTGATAATTTAAAGAAAAGACTTCGTGACGAATATCCTTATTTAGATAAATTGGAAAAAATTGCAGATGAAAAGGGCATCCCGATTCGCGAACCATTGCAAGGAACGAGGATTGGAGCTTTTACCGTTATGGCTCCGTCTCGGAGTCGTTATTTAGACTTGGTAGCAACATCTACCCGGACTCCATCAAGTATTGGCGCGTCGTTCGAAGGCATGGTAGCCTCGGTAGAGGACATGCTTCTCGACGCTGAAATTACCGCTGACACGGCATTTGGTTTAGAATCTTTTATCAGAGCAGGATGGGGCGAAGAAAAATTTCCTTACTCAGGAACAAGCAACGAAAACGAAATGAGTGTCGTTCAATTTGCACGAATTTGTAATAAAAACATAGTTCTAACCGCAGATAGTGGACGAGATGGCCTTAATGAGGCTGCCGATTATGCACCTTTAGTCGATCTAGTATTGCCTGGAGGAGTGAACCGCTTTCAGGTTCCTCACCATGGTGGAAGGCACAATGTGTCCACTGAAATTATGGATCGATGGTTTGGGGAACAACTTTCTGCTCCCCCTTCTACGGAGGGAAATGAACGCTTTACAGCTATTATAAGCGCGGCACGAGACGATGAAAAACATCCCAGAAAAGTCGTGGTCCGCGCCTTCGCTCATCGCGGTGCCAAGGTAATTTCGACGGATGATGGGAACGGAACCAAGCGTACTAGTCATAATGCCCCCGCGCGAGATGGATGGAGTGCAGCTACCCTGGTTCCTTACCCTCATGAAATGGAGGAATAAAGGAAAAATATATGGCTCTGGATCAATTCTTGAAATCTATCGGTCTTGATCGTTACGATCGTAACGCACGGATTTACCCAGCTTTTCTTTGTGTTCTTCCTATATTTGTAACTATATTGGTCTGGTTCCCTGCAGCGTGGACGATACTTGGTGGGCTTTTCTCTATAATTATTACTTCAGGAATAATTTTTCTTTTGGGACAAATTGTCCGATATAGAGGTCGACTGATTGAAATAAAGCTTGGACCCCGAGTGGGGCGAGCAAAGACTGCAGCTTTACTTTGCCACAAAAATAATGAGATTCCCAAGAACACCAAGCAGCGGTATCATACCTTTCTGCGTAAGAAGGGCGTAGTCATCCCAACTGTTGAGGAAGAGCATGCTGACCCACAGGTTGCGTTTGACGCGTTTCGTTCGGCTGTAGACTGGTTATTAACGCATACGAGACCTAATGCTAAGACATCAGGGCTATTAAATGAAAATATTTCTTATGGATTTAGAAGGAATACTCTTGGGATAAAGCCGGTTGCAATCATTGTATTGTTATTAATAATTCCGGCGAATGCTTGGATGATCTTCCGTAGCCTTGATCAAAATCGGATTATCGCAGCTTTGGTTGTTGAAATGATGTTGATAGGAGCATTGATAGCTTGGGTATTCATTATTAATTCAGCCTTTGTCGAAGATGCATCTGTGGCTTATGCTCAGCGTTTTCTTGAGCAATGCGAGCCAAAAACAATAACTAGAAATACCAAAAAGACTGTCGAAAAGGTAAAGTCTGCCACATAATTTATCATCTATGATGATTGTATGAACGCAAAACGCTTTTTGGTTTCGGTGTATTCGAGAAAACGGCCTGGAAGCCGACCTTCGGTTTCCCCCCCAATGCAGCCCTTGGCATGGGGTAATAAGTGAGGTTATCGGAGGCGATCAGACACACATGGCGGACGAAAGTTCATCCCGAACCCGCATAATCGTCTGTCGGCTTGTCGCAAAGTTTCGAGCAATAGTTGAGACACTAGCCCCCTTTTCTAATTCGGCGCGTACGTCCTTTTTCTGCTTTTCGTTGAGCATGGAAGGACGTCCTAGGGTCTTCCCTTCTGCCTTTGCTCGCTTGAGACCAGATTGCGTGCGCTCGATTAGCAAATCCCGTTCGAACTGAGCAACAGCATTGAGCACCTGCATCGTCATCGTGCCAGATGAACTGGTGAGGTCTGCTCCTCCAAGGGCAAGACAGTAAACTCTCACACCAATTTCTGTGAGCGTTTTGACGGTGGTGCTAACGTCAATGGCATCGCGGCCGAGACGATCGAGCTTTGTTACGATCAAAATATCTCCAGCTTCTAGCCGGTCCATGAGGCGCGAAAATCCGTGCCGCCGTGCAATAGGGGTACTGCCAGAGATTGTCTCTGTAACAATCCGGTGTGGCTCTACATGGAAACCAGCGGATTTAATGTCTTGAAGCTGGTTTTCAGTTGTTTGTCCGACTGTCGAGACACGGACATAAGCAAAAGTACGAGGCATAGAAGAATTTCGTCCAAATATGATGTCCGAAATATCATATTTGGACGAAACTCTGTCAATATAATTTACGGACATTATATTTATCCCTGTCCGTAATCGTCCAATTTCGGACACGGGCAGTGATCCTACTGACGTGCCCCCCAAAAGGGGGCTGCATACTTTCGGTATGCGATTACGCAACTCGTCAGTTTTTGACTCCGACACAATGCAACAACCATGTTAGCCTTACACTAATTTAAAGGAAGAAAAGCGATGAGCATCGATCTTATGGATTATCGCGACGGCGACACCCTTTTGCAGGCCGGCGTGGCGCGTCCCACGTCTGCGGAGAGGGCACCGGCCGTTCTGGTTGTTCATCAGTGGGCGGGCCGTGGTGCCGCTGAGCACGAGACGGCGGAGCGTCTGGCAGCTCTGGGCTATATTGGGGTCGCGGTGGACATTTTCGGAAAAGGTATCGAGGGGGATCCGGCCGGAGATAACACGCCTCTTATCGCTCCCTGGCTGAGTAACCGCGCGGACCTCGCACGCCGCATCGGCGCGGCGGTTGATTTTGTGCACGGTCTTGAGGGCGTCGACGTAGGGAAAATTGCGGCGATTGGGTATTGCTTTGGCGGTCTTGTGGTGCTCGATCTAGCTCGAACCGGGCGGCGGGATATACAAGGTGTCGTAAGCATGCACGGTTTACTCGATGGCAGCGGACTGGCAGCAGACGGGCCGATCACGGCGAAAGTACTGGTGCATCACGGCTGGCGCGACCCCTTAGCGACGCCGAACAAGGTGCTTGATTTTTCCGAAGAAATGCTGTCACGCAACGCTGATTGGCAGCTACATGCACATGGTCAGGCGATGCACGCCTTCACCAACCCGGGGGCGCAAGCTCCCGATAGCGGAATGCTTTACAACCCCGAAGGCGATCGTCGGTCATGGGCCTCTGTGGTCGATTTCCTTGAAGAGGTCTTCAAGAATGCGGTCTAAACCGCGTATTTAGCTTATATTAGTGACGATCATGCTCGTCCGGCACGTCATCCACGCCGTGAGGGGATCGCTTTCAGGACACCTATGTTATCCTATTGGCCCTGTTGCAAAGTTGATCCTCCTCTAAGGAAAGTCTCTACAGACGTTCACTCTACACGTACGTAAAATGCACTTTCGTGTCATCGGTTTGAGAGAGATAAATTCAAATGCTGTGGTCGTACAATGAACAGATTTGATTTTTCCAAAATCTGTCTTGCGCTGATTGAAGAGGTACAAATTGGCGAAAATTTTACAATACAGTTACAAAAAAATATTTGCATATAATGTAGGAAAAGCGCACACATACAGCCGACGGGTGATTTTGCCTTGGAAGTTTGACGCATGTGGTGTCATGTTTCTTCCTGTATTTGTTATTTTACACGCAAACGTTTTGTGCGTGTCCGTCATGTGATTAAAGGAGCCTCGTTATGACAACAGGCACCGTAAAATGGTACAATTCCACAAAAGGCTTCGGCTTTATTCAACCTGATACTGACGGCGATGACGTGTTTGTACACGCAACCGCCCTTGAAATGGCACGTATCTCAGGATTGAACGAGGGCCAGCAGCTCTCCTATGACGTTGAAGTCGGCCGTAATGGCAAGTCATCAGCGGTAAACCTTCGCGCAGCATAATTCCTGCACGTTGTGTTTGCACACAGAAGGTCGTCCGTTAGGGCGGCTTTTTTGCGTTTAGAGACATAAAATTAACTAAAGAATTGCTTACGACAGAGGAAAAGGGGTCGTTTGCGGTAGGGGGCCACCTCACACCTCAGACCATCTTCTGCCGTCGATTGAGCCGTCTGCATCTTAGCGTCCGTTTTTGAACGTCCTTTACCATTCCCTATGTGGAGACGACGGAAAATGATCTGCTCATCCCGTCAGGTCGAGGTGGGTAACGGGTCGGTTCCCTCACTCAAGATGGCGAGATACCTCTGATAACTAAACACGCGGCCTCGTTTCCGTCCGGTGATTTCTTTAAGGATGCCGAACCGTTCCAGATCGGCAAGCGCCGCGTTAACAGTTGGAGCTGAAAGCCCTGTTTGTTGGACAAGTTGATTGGCCGTTAGAAATGGGTTCTGCTGAAACAAATCATGGATACGTAGCGCGGAGCCTGCTCGGTCGCTCTCTGTCGTGATCCGTTCGCGGTCTTCTTTGAACAAATCGACGATTCTGGTCGCGGCCTCAAACGCCTGATTAGCCGTATCCGCAACGCCGGTAAGGAAGAAATCGAGCCAAGCTTCCCATGCACCATGCTCACGTACCTCCTGAAGCAAACGATAATAGTCGGCACGATGAGTTTTCAGGTAGAGGCTTAGATAGAGCAACGGTTTACGCAATACACCGTTAACACAGAGATACAGCGTGACCAGCAAGCGACCGACTCTACCGTTGCCGTCTAGGAAAGGGTGGATAGTCTCAAACTGGACATGCAGCAGCCCTGCTTTAATTAGAGCTGGCAGACGTGAGCCCTCCTCGTGCATGAAACGTTCTAGTGCATCGAGACAGGTATTCATTTCGGTCGGTGGAGGCGGTACGAACAGCGCATTTCCTGGGCGTGATCCACCGATCCAGTTTTGAGACAATCGAAATTCGCCGGGATTTTTCGTGCCGCCACGCCCGCTTTGAAGCAGTCGTTCGTGCACCTCACGGATAAGACGCAGCGATAGAGGCAGGTCTTTCAGCCGTTCCAGCCCATACATCATCGCGTCGACGTAGTTCGATACTTCACGGATATCGTCGATTGGCTGGCCTGCCTGCGCTTCTGTCTCGAAGCGGAGCAAATCCGAAAGAGTCGATTGAGTGCCCTCGATCTGGGATGAAAGGACAGCTTCCTTTCTCACGTACATATAAAGAAACAGCTCCTGGCGCGGGAGCAACATAGTAATGCCGTCCAACCTCCCCAAAGCCCGTTCCGCTAGGCTTAGTCGTTCTAGCAGGGCCAGTACGTCGATCACTGGTTCCGGCGGCAGTGCGGGTGGCACAAAAGCCCGCACGGTTTCGCCTGCAACTGGGGTTTCGACAAAGCGGCCTAGCCGGAGATTGGACGATGATGTGGACATGCCCCATTATGCGGATACAGCGCTATTTAATCAATTGGAGCTTAACTTAAATAGCGATTGAGCTAAGGTAAGCACTCTTAAATAACAGGTCTAGCCCCGCAAAGGTGTCAAACGTGACATAGGATTTGTGCTTAATCACCTAACGATAGCACTATCTGGAAACCAGATTGTGCGCTGCTGATCTAAAAACGGAGGGTACGTATAATTGTCTTCGACAAAAATATGTGAACAGCCTCGGTGTTATGTGTCTGAAAAATGGCCTTTGAAACTTAAATGCGATTGAACGTTTTTAAGTTTAATCGTAAAAACGTAAAAAAGGAATTTAGTATGATCATTGGTCTTTTAAATCAAAAAGGTGGGGTTGGAAAAACAACCTTAAGTGTTAATTTGGCGGCAAGTCTCGCCCATAACGGCGCTCGCGTACTTCTCCTCGATGTTGATCCTCAAGGGAGTGCTTTAGATTGGGCCGCTGCCCGCGAAGGCAAACCACTCTTTTCAGTAGTTGGCTTACCACGCGCCACTGTACACAAAGAGATAGATCAGCTTGGAGAGGACTACGATCATATTATTATCGATGGCCCCCCCCGTGTTACGGATTTGGCACGTAGTGCTATCATGGCATCAGATATTATTTTAATCCCAGTACAACCTTCTCCTTATGATATTTGGGCTGCTGATGAGGTCGTCAAACTCATTGAGGAGGCCAGTATCTATAAAGAAAACCTGAAATCTTCTTTTGTGGTTAATCGTAAAATCGCAAATACGGCTATAGGTAGGGATGTAAAGGAAGCCCTTTCATCATATTCTGTTCCGGTTTTCACATCGAGTATTACTCAGCGTGTAATTTTCGCTGAAGCTGCGGCTCAGGGAAAATCCGTACACGAAATAGATCCACAGAGTTCAGCTGCTACAGAAATAGATGCTGTTAAAGACGAGTTGATGGGATTCATCAAATGAGCGCGAAAAAAATTCAAATTGGTATGAAACCTACGAACAAAGCAATCGCGCCATCAGCAGATGCGTGGGTCGAAACACGAAAAAACTCAGATGAGCCTGAAGCGATGAAACGACTTACTATTGATGTGCCAGCTAGCTTGCATCGAATGATTAAATCGTCTTGTGCCATGCGTGGAACAAAAATTGCGGATGAAGTCCGCGAGCTACTTTTACAGAAATACGGAAATCAGTAAAAAATTATAATCGTATTTAAGATTTTCTGTCTTTCTGTAATAAATGGTCGGGTGAGAGAAATAATAAGATGTCCATTCGCAAAGCTCCAAAAACAGAAAGCCAAGCAGATTTTTTTGTCCCTACTCTTTATGATGTAGGGACAAAAGACTCTCGTAGCATCATGGATGTAGCAGTTTTTCGCTTATCTAAACGAGATCGCCGTGCAGGTGAGGTAATCCACTACGAACTGTCAGATGGTCATGTAACAGTTTCTGGAGGCGCTGCGGGTATGGCCTCAGTCTGGGATTATGATTTAGTCCTTATGGCAGTCTCGTACCTTACAGAACAAATGAACCGTTTTCGGGAAGGAAAATCTGAACGCCCTAGTCGAATTTTTCGTCCGCATGTTGCGGATGTTTTACGTTTTTGTCGTCGATCTGATGGCGGAAAACAAAAAGAAGACCTTGTTGAAACATGCATTCGGTTAAACACAACGCATGTTGCAGTAAAGAGAGTTAAAAAAAACAGTCAAGGAAAGACCATAACTGTTGATGAGGGAGAGACACTTATTAGTAGGTATAAAATCATAAAAAGTGATACAGGAAAACCAGAATATATAGAAATAGAATTGGCTGATTGGATGCATAGAGAAATAACGGATGGAAAAAACCCAGATGTTTTAACTGTTCATCCAGATTATTTTTTAATAGACCCAGGAATAGGTCGTTTTATTTACAGATTAGCACGTCGTGCAGCGGGAAAAAATGAAGCAATATGGTCATTTAAAACTATTTATGATCGTAGTGGAAGCTCAGGAACTTTAAAAAAATTTACTGAAAACTTAAGAAAAATTATTAACTCAAACAATTTACCAGAATATAACATTAAAGAGGAAATAGGTAACTCAGGTCCATTATTAGTCATGACCTACAAAAACTCTCTCCAGATGGAGAAAAATTCTGGTCCCTAATGTACAGACAATTCGTCTTGCCACCTATGACGCAAGATGGAAGCAGTCTTTTCTATTATTAACAAGGCATAAATAAACGAATGGCTGTGAGCAACCCGTACATTGGGGGCTATAACCCGTACATTGGGGGCTATAACCCGTACATTGGGGACCAAATCCCGTACATTAAGGACAACAAAACCATATAATGGTTTGAAAACAAAAGAGAAAATATCTATTTTTTAAGCTAAAACTATTTAAAACTATTTAAAACAGTTTTAAAACCTAAATGCCTGTGGACAATTAACCATCCTCTTCAAAATTAAGTTTCCGATTTAACACTATTTCCCCGACAGAGGGGTATTAGCGATAAAGTGCAAAGGTACACCGGCACTGAGATAGGTTGGGAGTATCCCACTCCAACGGTTCAACGCTTTTTGCTGCAACAATGTCGATGTCAAAGACTGAGCAATCGCAGCATTCGCCTGCACCTGTTTCACTTCAATCGCCTGCGAATAGGCCGGGGAGAACGTGAAATTTGCCGTGTTCACCGCTTCAATGCTCAGATGATAGGGCACTAAGGAGGTGATGATGAGCTCTTTAATCTGGCTATCCACCATATCACGCTTCGTAATAAGCTCCTCCGCGTTATACTTCGCTGTGATGGCCTTAACGTCATTCGAGACTGTAGAACCTATGATCCGCTTCTCAAGCGTCTCCAGCGTCTGGAAATCCCGGTAGAACGAGGGTGCGTCGACAGGGTTGATGTGAAATGTCACCGAAACCGTCGTATGCACGTCCTGAAGATCATGCGTCGCCGCCCATTCATTCGATGCCGTGGTTTGGGGCTGTGTCGAAACCTCTTCGATCCGCTGATAGACCGGCAGAGCAAAATGCAGTCCCGGTGTCAGTGCTACCGGCTGCACCGAACCAAAGTTCAAACGAATACCGCAATAGCCCGATGCAATCTGTTTGAACGGATTGAGCAGAACCAATGCCCCTCCTGCAACCATGACGATGGTTGCCCATTTTAAGGGATTAACCGAAGACGATTTTGGTAACTGAGGAAAATCCACAAAGCCCTCCAAGGCAGTGACACGGCACAGTCATATTGATGATACATTGTGTTGCAATTGTGAAATGAGATTTTGATTTTAGTCTTAGAGAGCTTGCTCTTCCTGCTCTGCGCGGAAGCGATTGAGCCCCCGTCGTCGCCAGCGTGTTTTCAGCTCCGTCGGTGTGGTGGTGCCTTCGCTCTGAAGCTGTTCCGCCATCTCCAAAAACGCGCCCAGCAAGGTCGCACGATCATCGGCCGTTAACGCAGTCAAACCCGCTTTCTGCACAAGTCCGCCCAATTCAATCAAATGCCGTGTGCGCTCCCGCCGTTCTTTCACCCAATCGCGCATATCCGTTCGCGCCTTTCGTGTCTGATGTCGAGCGATCCGTACGTCTTGTCGGCGCTGATGTTGCTCAAGCGTTTTCAGCTGTGTGCGGATCTTGTCCGGTTGTCTGGCGTCGGCGGTTCTTGGGTGTTCGTGTCTGAAAAAATGCGTTGCCCCGTTCGGCCCACCTCGCCACCGCTTCAGGTTTCTCCGCTGCTTGTTCTACAGCGGCCAGCAAAATGCCTGTCAGCGCTTCAACCGAGAGCGTATCCGCGCCTGTCGCGACAACAAGTTCGCCAAGCTGCTGGGTACGCTGTGCTTTGAGCTGTTTGGCCTTCTCTTGAAGGGCTTTGAGTTCGGTATCAATATTCCGCGGCTTGCGCATCGCACAGCCTCCGTTGGTCACAAGGTTAAGACAGATCATCGTGGCGCTACGCGCCACCCATCACGTCCCCTTTATGATCGACCAACCGTTTACGCTTCGTTAGCAAGTGCGCGCTTATACGTCATTCCATGACGTATGCTCTGTTCGACAGCTTCTAGGCGCCATGGCGCTGTATCATCTCTCGGTCAAAATGATCAGCCGTGCCACCGGGCGCAGTGCCGTGGCTGCGGCCGCCTATCGGGCGGGTGCACAATTGGAAGATCAGCGCCTGCAACGCACGCATGACTTCACCCGCAAAACGGGCGTGATCTATTCAGAAGTGTTGTTGCCCGACCCCGCACCAGAGCACTTTGGTGATCGGTCCGTGTTGTGGAATGCGGTCGAGGCGGCGGAGAAGCGTAAAGACGCACAGCTTGCGCGTGAGGTGGAGTTTGCCATCCCGCGTGAGATGACACCGGCCCAAGGGATCGCGCTGGCCCGTGACTTTGTGCGCACGCAGTTTACTGCGCGTGGCATGATTGCCGATCTCAATGTGCATTGGGATCAGGGCGCGGATGGTTTGGCCAAGCCGCATGCCCATGTGATGCTGACCACCCGTCGGGTAGATGCGGATGGGTTTGGCGCTAAAGACCGTTCCTGGAACGACAAAGCCTTGTTGTGCCAGTGGCGGGAGCACTGGGCGGATCTGGTCAATGCGCATCTCGCTGCTTTGGATCTGGATCTTCGGATCGATCATCGTTCCTTTGCCGCCCAAGGCATTGCGCTGGAGCCCCAGAACAAAATAGGTCCAGCCGGGATGCGTCGCGGGCTACGGGGCGATGCGGCCGAGCGCGTCGCCGAGCATCAGGCCATTGCCCGCCGCAATGGTGTGCTACTGGCGCAAGATCCAGCGCTCGCGCTGGCCATACTCACCAAGCAGCACAGTACCTTTACGCGCCAGGATCTCGCACGCTTCGTGCATCGCCACACGGCGGATACGGCGCAATACCGCGCGGTACTGGCTGGGATTGAAGCGTCTTCCGAGTTGGTGAGGCTGGGGGATGACGTGCGAGGCCGCCAACGGTTCTCGACGCGCCGCATGGTGGCGACAGAGCAACGCCTGGTCGAGACCGCGCTGACTTTGGGGCGCAGGCAGAGCCATGCCGTGTCTTTGCCTGTGCGTCAGGCAGCAATGCGTTCTCCCGCCTTGGGGCCAGAACAAGCCTTGGCCGTAGGGGAGGTCACCAAAGCCCGGGCTTTGTCTGTCGTCACCGGTTATGCCGGGACCGGCAAGAGCACCATGTTGATGGCTGCTCGGGAGGCCTGGGAACAGGCCGGGTATTCTGTGCGTGGGGCGGCGCTCTCGGGTATTGCCGCCGAAGGGCTGGAAACGGGTTCCGGGATCGTCAGCCGGACAGTGGCGTCGTGGGAGTATGCCTGGGCGCGGGGGCAGGATGTGCTGGCAGCAGGCGATGTATTGGTGATGGATGAGGCGGGCATGGTGGGCTCGTGTCAGATGGAGCGGGTCTTATCTGCCGTGCAGGCGGCCGGTGCCAAAGTGGTTCTGGTGGGGGATCCGGAGCAAGTCCAAGCGATTGACGCGGGTGGGGCGTTCCGCGCCGTGGTGGAGCGGGTTGGCTCGGCTGAGATTACGACCGTGCGGCGGCAGCAAGTGGCCTGGCAGGCCGAGGCAACGCAGGAGCTGGCCACAGGACGCACCATTGCGGCGCTGGAGCGCTACGTCGCAGCAGGGCATGTGCATGGGCATGACACGCTGGAAGCGGCGCGTGAGGCTGTTGTCGCGGCCTGGGATGGGGGCCAGCAGGTCTCTCCGGGGAAGACGAGCCTTATGGTGGCGCATCGGCGGGTGGATGTGCGGGCCTTGAACGACGCCGCACGCCGTCTTCGTCAGGAGAGGGGCGCGTTGGATCCGGCTGTGGAGATGTCCGTTCTGACAACACAGGGCGCGCGGTATTTTGCGCATGAGGATCGGGTGTATTTTCTGCGCAATGACCGCGCGTTGGGGGTGAAGAACGGCACGCTGGGGACGGTGCGAGGCTTGTTTGGTGCGGATGAGGCGCGGAAAGTGCTGGTCATCCAGCTCGATGGCCCGGATGGGCCGGGAACAGGGCGCAAAGTGGACGTGCGGTTGTGGGAGTATGATGCGCTGGATCATGGCTATGCCGCGACCATCCACAAAGCCCAAGGCGTGACCGTTGATCAGGTGCAGCTTCTCGCCACGGCCAGTATGGACCGCCATAGTGCCTATGTAGCGCTGTCGCGCCATCGCGAGCGGGTTGATCTGCATTGGGCGCAAGACGATCTGGGTGGTCCTGCGGGGTTAAGAGCCAAGCTCGCGCGTGAGCGCCTCAAAGACACAACATTGGATTATCATTCAGCTCAGAAAGTCGAACCCGCATGTGCACAGAAGAACACGCTGAAAGCAGTATTTAACGCTGTCATTGGGGCAGGAGAGGATCGTCGTGACGTCTTGCGCGCGCAGTTTGGTCAGAAAAATTCATCTTCACGCGATACGGATGCTCGTCAGAAAACGCTCCGTGAAAACTTCAATCAGGGGAAATTATCGGGGCGCAGTACCCCTGAAGATTTGAAGCAGGCCATGCAGGCTCACAACAAACCTTCATCTGAGCGCCGGATAGATTGTAGTCAAGACAAAGGATATGGTGCTGAGCAATATATTATTACGGTATCGATACTATAATCCTGATGTCTGTTTCTATGACGATAGACATGACTTATGTCATTTTACTCGGAAGCGTATTTTATAGGGTGGTTAAATGGTTCCATAGTAGTCATGTGCTTCTTTAATGGCTTTCTGGGCTCCTGGATCGGCCAGCATTTCTGCGATCGCTTCACAAGCAAGGTCATATTCTTGACGTCTGATATTAAGTGTTATGGTATAAACACGTAAAATAATTCCACCTTTGAATACATCATCAGGCTTTGTTTGAATGAGGGTGAAATGTTCTCCCTCGTAGGATTTGTCTTTTTCAGGGTTTTTGGAAAAAGCCGTGATGAATTCTTCAACTTCTACAATGGTGTTAGCTGCAAAATTCATGCTTTCATCTGTTCTATTAAAAGAAAATGAGCAGCTGAAATTATTTTCAGAATTTTGTATGGTAGTAAGTATATTTTCTTTTCCAAAACCAGCTGAAAAATTCATGGTAAAATGTCTTTCCCTCCCAGGGGGAGAAAGAGGGTTTTTTGTTTCTAAGTAAAAACATCGTACCGCCATACCATGAAGAATCTCAAAATAAGGACGTAACTCTTCATGAAGAACGATGTCAGAGATATGGCTCGTATTGTCTCTGAGCATAACTTCCGGATTACGAAGTGCACAATCTAATGTGTTAGGATATGGATGATTTTTTGTCTTTTCGATATACAGAGGAATATATGTAATGAGGCTGTGGCTCTCTTCGCCTTCCCATGAACCACCAATATTACTGAGCAAATAGCGCTTATGGTGTCCGTCTGTATGGTTATCTTTGATAAGATTCCATAAAGACAGCGTTATCTCAAGCGTAGCCTTTATGGATTGGTGACGGACTTGTTCTTTTCGAGTTAAAAGGACGGCTCGGCGGGCCATGAGGATCAAGAAATAATAGTCGGAACGTTTTAATAATTCGGATGAATGAAATCGTTCATTGATATCCAGAAGTGCTTGGCGATTATCGTTTTGATGTTTGGAAACATCGTTAAAAAAATTATCGGTATTTTTATTATAATTAATCTCGTTGAGAGAGTTTCTTTTTTTATTACGAAAAAACATTTTTTCTCTTTCATGAAATGGATAAATGTTTTGATAACTATTTTCATTTAAGGATTTATTAAAAATTAAATTGTTTTATTGGAAAACTGGCTATGAAACCCGACCATAGTTTGCGCTTACTCAGCGTGTTCATGGGTTTGTTTATTATGACAGCGGTTACGATTGTGGCTTGGCCGTTTGTAGAACCCTGGATCATATCAACTCAAAATCAGATCCCTCTGAAAGAGTTGGCGTGGGAGCATTGGAAATATTGCGGTAGTCGTTTTCACACCTATTTAAACTGGCGTTGGAATCCGATGATTGCTGTGGGGTATCCTTATGCTTTTACACTTTCGGTTCTCTCTGGCGTAGCCTCTTTTGGTGCAGTTTTATCTTTGTTTCGTCGGGACTGGCTTCCATTGGCTCAAGCTGTCGGCGCAGCTCTGATAGGAGGGATGATTGGTTGGGGCGTCATGTTATGGGCGTCCGATTTTCCTATCTTACTGCGTGCCTTTCTGATGCCTGGCCTGGTCTTTGTTTTTGGTATTGTTGTTCCATCCAGTTTGGTGCCGCTACGCTTTATAAAGCCAGTACGTGGTACGCATATCAGACCTTATAAAATGCGCAGTGTATCTGCGGTAAAAAAATCTCTGCAGAAAGACCAGGTCCAGTTGGCCGGTGCCCTGTTAAAGCCGGCGGATGAAGTCCGTCATATTGCGGCAATTGGTACGACTGGCAGCGGCAAGTCTGTCGCTTTACAGTCCATGATGTACACCGCAATGCGACGCGGTGATCGGCATATTATTGCCGATCCTGATGGTGGGGCATTGGCTCTTTTTGGTATGGAGCAGGATGTTATTTTGAACCCATCTGATGCGCGTAGTGCTAAATGGGATCTTTTGGGCGAGATTGAGGAAGATACGGATTATCGTCTTCTGGCTGAGGCTGTTGTCCCTTTCCCACGTGAAAACTTGGGCAGTGAATGGGTGACATATGCGCGTGAAATTTTTTCAACGTGTTTAGAAACGTGGCACCAAAACGACATTGGGCCGTCCGATGCATTTTTAGAGGCTATGGCGACGGCCGATAAAGAGAAATTAGCGCAGCTTTGTGAGGGAACGGCAGCGCATCGGTACTTCGAAAGTGGTAACGAGAAGATGCTGGGTAGCATTATGGGAACGCTGGCTCCCGCTTTAGGCAACCTTCGACCTCTCATACGTGTACAAGGAACACCTTTTTCAATCCGTCGTTGGGTCAAAGAAGGAAAAGGGTGTTTATGGATGCCTTACCAAGCGAAGCAAATCCCGGCTTTACGGGGTCTGATTTCGTGCTGGATGGGGTTGGCAATTTCTGAGACTTTATCTTTGCCTGCATCGGAAACACGACGGATCTGGTTTCATGTCGATGAGTTAGATGCACTAGGGCGTATACACGGCCTCAAAGATGCGTTGGCGCGTTTGCGAAAGGTTGGGGGCTGTGTCGTGCTCGGGTTGCAGTCCATTGCGCAGGTTCGTGCGGTCTATGGAGATGCTGAGGCCAACACCATCATAGAAAATTGCCACAACAAACTAATCCTGAATTGTGGAACGAGTGAGCGCGGCGGGACCGCGCAGTTCGCATCAGATGTTATCGGTGATCGGGAAGTGGAACGGGAGGATATCACGACATCGCATGGTGAACGTTCCCATGGGGCAAGCAGCACATCGCGTTCTGTACGCCGTCAGAGGGAACCTGCTGTTATGAATTCGGAAATTATGCAGCTTGATCCATGTACGGGGTATCTTAAGTTGGCTAGCCGTAAGGAGTGGTTACGTGTGGCATTCCAACCGATTGGTTTTAAGTGACCCCTATGGAGGGTTTTTCGAACCCATATGGTGCCGCCTCGTTTAGGATTAAAGCTTCGATGCCGGCGCCCGGTGGCACGCCACAAAAAACGCGATCCACGCGCTCGCACCATACCCCCATAGCAACCATGCCGCTCCTGTGCGGGCGACCAGATCGCTCGCGCCATAGAGGGTCGGGAACCAGCGAAGCGCTATGCCGTCGAGAAGCATCGCATCGCCGAGCACGATCATACAGCCGGGCAAGATCTGATGTGTGTCGAGGCGGGCCAAACGGCACACGAGCCACATGCACAACCAGCTTCCTGGCAGCGCTGTTAGGAAACTTAGGTCGCCATACCACCCAGCGGATACCGAGGCCGGATTCAGGCGGATCAGGGTGGTGGCCATAAGCCAGAAAACACTTGCGCAAGCGATGCAGATCGCGACTTGTCGGGGGCGTAGCACGGTGAACTCCTCATTATGTAGCACATGCTACAAAAAAAATTATGGTTGACCGTTCGAAATCTTCCCGCACTATCGCGCCTCTGTCTGACAAGGTGGCCAAACGCACAGCAATTGCCGATATCATGTTGTCTCAGGGGCTGAACGACCTCG
>NZ_CAMKWA010000020.1 GCF_946476835.1 uncultured Neokomagataea sp. | reverse complement strand
TTAACGTACACACGCTTTCCAAGCGTGCGCCTTAAGCCGCTCGGCCATCTCTCCTGTCGAGCGATTTGGCTTTTAGCTTGAGTTCTTTTCGTGCGCAAGAGGCATACGAGCATTTTTAACAAATTTTTTGATTAAACTGTGTGATTTAAAGCCTATATGCTCTTCGACCCCAGATGAAACATCAACGGCAGGCGAAGAGCTAGCTGCAATTGCCTGCGCTACATTAGAAGGTGTTAGGCCGCCAGCTAGCAGCCAAAAACCCGGCGCTCTCCACCCTTGCGTTACACCCCAATCAAAGCATCGTCCCACACCACCAGGCAGTGAATTCTCAGATGCTACCTTCGCTTCTATAACAAAGCCATCACATGCCATGCTGCTCGGTAAATCGTTTACGCTAGACACCCCTCTTGAATGCCACACAGGACGATGAAACGTGCTGCGAATATCTTGAATACGCTCTGGACTATCGTATATTTGCAAAATATCGAGATTGATCACATCTAAAACTTGCGCGATTTCCTGATTGCTTGCTTTTACAAACAATCCCACCAACTTGGGTCTCTCGCAGGATTTATTAGCATATAAAAGCGCAATTTTTTTTAATTCGTCTGTAGAAATAAAACGAGGCGAGGGGGCATAAAAAACGAGGCCAATCCATTCGACCTTCAACTCTGTGCACAGTTGAACAGTTGAGATATCTCGAATACCGCATATTTTTACACCCACCATATAATATACCTCTTATGCTGATTGTAATTCATCCTGAATAGCGCGAGCAGCTGCCGCAGGATTTTCAGCGCGAGTAATCGGGCGCCCAACCACGATCCAATCTGCTCCGGCACGCGCTGCATCAGTGGGTGTCATTATTCGCTTTTGGTCGTCAGAAGCCGCTCCTGCCGGGCGAATACCCGGAACTACTAAAGTGGGCTTGTTTCCTAAGGCCTGCCGTAAGGGGGCAATCTCTTTTGAAGAGCAGACCAAGCCATCAGCACCAGAAGAAATAGCCATTTTGCCTAAACGTAATACTTGATCCTCAACGGAGCCAGAGACCCCGATTTCTCTAAGGGCATTTTCATCCATGCTTGTCAGAACTGTGACCGCCAAAAGAATAGGGCGCTCTGCACTGTTGGGATAAACCACTTCAAGAGCGTCTCGTGCGCGCTCAATCATAGCGCTCCCCCCGGATGCGTGAATCGTTAACAACCGAGGGCTGATCTGACGCAACGAAGACAATCCGCCAGCAACAGTATTGGGAATGTCGTGGAGTTTCAGGTCTAAAAATAATGGATGTTTCTGTGCAAACTCCTGAACAGCCGCGAAACCGCAAGCATAGGTGAACTCCAACCCTAACTTCAGCGCATCAACATGCCCCTCCAGTTGGTGTGCCCAGCTATTCGCTTGCTGCACGCTCTGTGTGTCGAGGGCGGCAATAAGGCGTGTTTTATGAGACATGGTTTTCTAAAACTCAGTTTTTAGCGGTAGGGTTGGGCGCAGTGGTAGGTGATGGTGATGTTTGCTGCAAGCGATCAAGCCGTTGGTGTAACTCAATGAGTTGCCCTTCAAGAGCGCGCACCTGCTGCTCTGATCGACGGGCACGAGAGCGCTGGCGCAAATCTCCGATCCAACCGACAATAAAACCGATAAAAACGCCTAAAAGCCCAACGCCAAGCGCCAGTGTGCCAATAGCTAGCTTCCATCCAAGGAAGAAGAACCAAATATCTTGCTCCATAGGATTGCTCAGCGCGAACACGACCAGAGGAGCTAAGAAAATGATGATAAGGAGAATTCTAAGCATAGCGTAATGTCCTATCCCGTGAACTGAGCAAAGAGCAACCAGAATGTATGATCGCACATCATTCTGAACGTATGGCATAAAAGCGCTAAAAACGTAGACGTTGCGTAAGTGGTGAAGGGGGATGATAAAAATATTTACGTGTCACACCGTGACCACAGTTAAAGTTCCATACAGATAATAGAAAAAAGATATCATGACATTGAACCAATACAGCGAAGTGCGGCTAGTCAAAATAAGAACTTCATGAGAAGAACAAGAGAGAAAGTCGCCCACGTTAGATGCCTCTATCACAGAGGGGAGAGGGTGCTAGAATGTTTTTTGACGCAGTATAGAAGGTAGAGCTTTTAAAATGAACGAGCATGCTTACAGCGATACACTGTCCGGTGCCCAGCAGGCTGCACCTTCAACACCTCTCGAAAACACTCTCGTTATAGGCTCTCAATACCTTCAACGCCTGAACATCGATATCCACAATACGCCAGCTGTTTTTCAGGACCTCCCATCTCAATTGCACCTTGGCCTCGTTGTGGATGTGACCGCACGTCAAGTCTCCGAAACACAGAGTGGGTTTGAAGTCAGTCTCGTCATTCGTGCTCAAGGAATGCGGACCCCCCCCAGCGAAGCTACTCCTAATCCTGATCGCGTTTATGACATCAGCATGGCTTATGCGGGTTTGTTCGGCTTCAATACAGCGGTGGATCGGACACATGCTGAGCAGGCACTCTTGGTGGATGCACCACATCATTTATTCCCCGCAGCGCGTACTGTTCTGCTAAACACTATTCGTGAAGCGGGCTTCCCAACTCTTAATTTACAGCCCATTGATTTCGAAGTGCTTTGGAAAACGCGCCGCGCCTAACGGTTCGCGATATTATCTCTCCTTCTTGTTTGCCGTGTAGGGGTCAATTATTATGAGCCTTCAGGATTATATCCTCGCTTCTCCTGCTTTCTCTCGGAAGCGCCCCCCATTATGGGGTAAATTTGATGCGACATGGTATGGCGACCAGTACAAGCATGCATTACTTGAGAATGCTGGGGAAGGAGAGGCTGACTTCAGTCCGGAAGCGTTAGAGCGACATTGGCTCGAAAAAGGCGCGCAACTTGGTTTCTCTCCTAACCCATTTTTTGATGAAGACTGGTATCTCAAAGAAAACCCAGATGTACGTGAAGGCGTGCAGCTCGGTATTTTTGATTGTGGTTTTCTCCATTATTGTGAAAGTGGCTTCTTAAGCCGTGCTCCACATTGGCTATTTTCTGAGAAAGGGTACTTTGTACATAATCCAGACATTAGCCAACATATTTTGGAAGAGCAGGGCTTCTGTAATGGTTATGATCACTACCTGTCAGTGGGTGATCGTGAAGAACGTAAACCACATCCTCTTTTTGATCCGTCTATCTTTAGGGCCGCAAGTATTCCTAAAGGGCACCGCTATGATTTTGATCGTAGTGCCTTTAGTCAATTCATTGAAAACTCAACATCTGGAAAACGCCGTTGCTCATGGTATTTTGATCCTGAGTGGTACATAGAACAATATCCTGATGTCGCTGAGGCTATTGACAATAAAATTTATCTCAATCCCCTTCACCATTACCTCACAAACGGTGACCCAGAAGCTTTCAACCCCAATCCATGGTTTAGCGAAAGTGATTACGCACGACGCTACCCTGATGTTTCAGCAATCGTAAAAAACGGCGGTTTCCGCAACACATACGAACATTTTGTGCGCTTTGGTATTCGTGAGCTCCGCATCCCTAAAGACGGAGTTGATTTGGCGGCATTCTCGCAAGAGCCGGGCATCCAAAGGCGTTTACGCACATCTTCCAGCCGTGACCTGTTTATCTTATGGGTGCAAAACCAAAGCGCTCCCATGGCACAAACTACCACTGAGTCTGCGGCCCCACAGCAATATCAACATCTTGGTTTACGACGCCCGGAGACCTTAATCCCGTCTGTTGTTCGCTCTCCATTGACGTTCAAACCGGGACCAAAACCAGCGCTGACTGCAGTTATTTCAACATGTAACCAGTTCCGTGAAACACTTTCCACATTAACGGCCCTACATGCCAATACAAATGGCGGCATCGAAGTTATTTTGGTCGATGGTGATTCAATCGATGAAACGAACAGCATTCAACGCTTAATACACGGCATTAAGGTTGTACGGCGTCCACCAGTTGAAAATGCTTTCCAGCGCTTATGCCATGGCGTTGCGCTGGCCTCATCACCCGTAGTGCTCCTAGCCCCGCCGGGATCCGAGCTATTCCCCGCAGCTCTTAAGGGCATGGCATCGCTCTTCCGTACGCCAGACGTATGGATGGCTGGCGGGCAATCGCTAGGGTACAATGCGTCTATTCTAGAGGCAGGGACTATTATCTGGCGTGATGGTTCGTCCTTGCCTTATGGGCAAGGACTCCGTGCGAATGAACCAACTGTTGCTTTCCGTCGCTATGTAGATGCAATCACCGTCGGGCCGATACTGTGCCGACGTACAAAATTCTTAGAACACGCTCAGCCTGATGCGCCTATTGTCGGGTATAATACGCATATTCTTTCAATGTGCTTGTCCATGAGGCAAGCCAACGGACGTATTATCTATGATCCTGCCTTCTTAAGCCGCAATCCACAGGTTGAAAGTATTAACCCAGAGCTCGACCTCCGCAACCGAACATGGCTACGCCGCCGATACGCGCCTTTGCTCTCACGTTCATCTATTGCAGGAACCTCTCCAGAACGAGCGCGCTTGGCTACGGGGACGCCAACTGTTCTCTTCTTGTGTGACCGCATCCCCCGCCCAGAACTAGGCACGCCTTATCTCCGTTATTTTGATATTATTTCCGGCCTCAATGCGGCGGGTTACCATGTCGTGCTTTATCCACTGTTTGGGGATGTTCCAGACCTCGTTGCGCGTGCGCTGAACTTCCCTCCTGAAGTTGAAATCATGGAGGACATGGACCTCTCTGAACTTGGCTCTTTTATAGCGTCTCGTGCTGGGTCATTTGACTATGTCTGGATTAACAGAAGCCCTGTTCTGCATCGTGTTTCCAATATTTTGATTGAACACGCACAATCTTTACCTGATCTAGGCTTTATCTTTGATCTAAATGGTAGCGGAGCGGCAGAGCCCTATTTGCGCCGTCGCGTTGGTGCTGTTGATGACAAAGAAGCCAAGTTCGACGATCTTGAGCGTGAAGTTGAAGCTACATGGTCCTGCCAAGCCTTGGTCGCGAGCTACGCAGAAGAAGCCGCAGACCTACGTCAATTAGGGTACGGTAATATTTTGACCTTACCCAACCGTGCCCCCTCAACGCCAAGCGCCTATCCTGATTTTCACGAACGATCAGGTTTACTGTTCCTCTTGCCGATTCATAATACGGGTGATGCCGTGCATGATGGCCTCAATTGGTTCATGCAAGATGTTCTTCCTATTCTCGATCAAGCACTCCCCAAAGAGGCCACCATCCTTCTGGCCGGTCATTATGGTGAAGGTATTGATCTTACAGACTATATTTCTTTGAATAGAGTCGAAGGCATACCAGATTTCACGGACCGTGAGGCGCTCCTACGGTCACGGCGCTTGCTGATCGATCCAACTCGCGTCTCCAGTATTGCACCGCACGAAGTCTTAGATGCAGCGGCGCACGGCTTACCAACCGTCATGACGGAAACTGTTCTCCAACAAATTGGATGGCAAAATGGTGTCGAAACGCAATCTGGCGGATTTTGTGACCCGCAGCGTTTTGCGGATGCCATCATCGAACTCTATCAGAATGAAGGCCTATGGACACAATATGCTGCCCAAGCTTTTAAGGCAGCGCGTAGCACCGAAGCACAGACACAGTTTATAACAACGCTCAACGCCATCATGGACATGGCCTCTGGTCGTAGTCCTATACCTGTACCGGAGGTGGCTCCACGTCTGATTAGCCAATCAGCGCATTCTGTTATATTCAAACCCGCACCACTACGCCTTCAGCCACACGTAACCACTACGGATGCACCTGAAGCCTCATCTCTCCATGCCGATGATGAGGGTGATGACGCACCGGCTGTAGGCGCTTTCACCCCTCGTTTGGGCATTTCTCTTCCTAATCAGGATCGTTAATCCATGTCTTCTTCTGCAGTTTTACCTTCTGTATTGGCTCATATCGATGACACACTAGACCAGTCAATTGAGCGGCTGTGCACCCTTTTACGCATTCCCAGCGTGTCAACACAGCCTAACCATGCAGAAGACTGCCGCCATGCGGCAAATTGGCTGAAAGACACGCTCACAGATTTGGGGATGGACGCTGCCTTGCATGAAGTGCAATGGGCTGCTCCAGGTCACCCTATGGTTGTAGGTCACGCGCCCAAACATCCCAATAAGCCGCATGTATTATTCTACGGCCATTATGATGTTCAACCAACAGATCCTGATCACCTTTGGACAGCTCCCGCCTTTGAACCACGTATTGTAGAGGAAGCCTCTGGTCGTAAGGTCCTCGTTGCACGTGGCGCCAGTGACGATAAAGGTCAGGTCATGACCTTTTTGGAAGCATGTCGCGCATGGAAAGCGATTCATGGCGAACTGCCCATCACGGTCAGCGTACTTTTAGAGGGCGAAGAAGAATGCGGAGGGGCCAACCTCCTGCCATTCCTAAAACAACATGCTGACACTCTTAAGGCGGATGTCGTTCTCGTCTGTGATACGGCAATGGCAGACCGTAAGACCCCCGGGATTACAACATCGCTGCGCGGCTTAATGGCTGAAGAAATCCGCATTGAGTGCGCTAGTCATGATTTGCACTCCGGCATTTATGGTAACGCTGCGGCTAATCCTATTGCTGTTTTATGCCAAATTTTAGCCGACCTACGTACCGATGATGGCAGCGTAACACTGCCCGGATTCTATGATGGTGTTTGTGAACCATCTGACGAGGTACGAGCACGCTGGAAACAAATTTTCCCCGACGATTCAGCACTCCTAGAAGAGGCGGGTTTATCAGTGGCGGCAGGTGAGAAGGGTTACACGGCCGTTGAACAAACATGGTGCCGCCCAAGCTGCGAAATTAATGGCATTTCCGGTGGTTATGAAGGGGAGGGCTTCAAAACAGTACTGCCTGCTATGGCTATGGCAAAAGTGTCTTTCCGCTTAGTTCCAGGCCAGGACCCAGAACGTCTGCGCGGTATCTTTAGAGATTTCGTCCAAGCGCGTTTACCAAAAGATGCAAAAGTCACCTTCACATCACATGGCGGTTCTACGGGCTTTGCAGTTTCTGAAAAAAGTGCCTTCCTAAAACCTGCTTTGGAAGCTTTGACGGATGAATGGAATGTACCCGCAGCGACTGTCGGCTCTGGCGGCTCCATCCCCGTTGCAGGAGAAGTACATGAAGCACTCGGTCTGGACACCCTCTTAATCGGTTTCGCCCAATCCGATGATCGTATCCATTCACCGAATGAGCAATACGGTCTCGATTCATTCCATAAAGGCACACGGTCATGGGCGCGTCTCCTCGCACGTTTTGCTGAGCTCTCATGAAAGCGCAACCTCTTGCTCTAACGTTAGGGGACCCTGCGGGCATAGGGCCTGAGCTCACCGTGTCCGCATGGGAAGCACTCAGACTGAGTGAGCATTGTTTTTTCTGGTTGGGTGATCCAGCCTTATTAAACAATGTTATTCCCACGAAAGTCATCAGTGCACCCGCAGAAGCAAGGCGTGTCTTTTCACACGCCTTGCCAGTACTTCCCGTGCTTTGCTCAGCCCCTGTAGAGCCGGGAAAACCCACTGCTCTTAACGCACCAACAGTTATCAACAGTATTCAAAATGCTACTCAGCTTTCTCTCTCGGGAGACGCCGCAGGAATAGTCACCAACCCTATTGCAAAGCATATTTTGGCTCAGAGCGGTTTTCCATACCCCGGACACACGGAGTTTCTAGCAGAAATATGTTCTGCACCGGGACGTGAAATTATGATGCTGGCATCGCCTGAACTCAGGGTGGTCCCTGTTACAATTCATGTCTCACTACAAACCGCAATTCAAACTCTCACCACAGAGCGCATCGTAGATGTTACCCGTATTACGCATCATGCGCTGATCCGTGATTTTGGAATCCATAAGCCCCGCTTAGCAATCGCTGGCCTTAATCCACATGCAGGAGAAGCCGGCCTGATGGGGCATGAAGAGCAAACCATCATAACCCCTGCGATCGATATTCTGCGTGCACAAGGCATTGACGTACAGGGGCCGTATCCACCGGATACAATGTTCAGCGCCACAGCACGAACACGCTACGATGCCGCAATCTGTATGTACCATGACCAAGGCCTTATACCGCTAAAAACATTGGATATGGCGCAAGGTGTAAACATTACACTTGGCTTACCCATTGTTCGCACGTCACCCGATCACGGTACAGCTTTTGATATTGCACGTCCTCTTGATCGCACTGCGAGAGTAGCGGATGCACGCAGCCTTATCGCAGCCATTCGTACAGCATCAATAATGGTACAACACAGGAAAGATAACGCCGTATGATACGCCTTGGTGTCAATGTGGACCATGTTGCTACCATCCGAAACGCCCGTGGTGGGGAGCACCCCGATCCTGTAAGCGCTGCACAAACAGCGCTCCAAAATGGTGCAGATGGTATTACAGCGCATCTACGGGAAGACCGCCGCCATATTAAAGACGCAGACATGACGCGCTTGCGCGCACTTCCAGCACCATTAAACTTTGAGATGGCTGCAACGGAAGAAATGGTCACCCTCGCTTGCGCGCTTCAACCTCATGCATGCTGTCTCGTCCCAGAAAAACGCGAAGAGGTTACCACTGAAGGTGGGCTTAATGTCGTGGGTCAGCGCGTCATGCTGAAGCCTATGATCACGCGCTTAAAAGAAGCAGGCATACGGGTATCGTTATTTATTGACCCCGATGAAGACCAAATCCGCGCGTCGGCACAACTCGGCGTACCAGTTGTGGAGCTACATACTGGTGCATATGCCCATGGTGGTGCAGGGGAGTTAGAGCGCCTTTTTAACGCCGCAGATATCGTTAATGAATGTGGAATAGAACTTCACGCGGGACATGGCCTTACATATGATAATGTACAGCCTATCAGAACACTCCCCGGGTTGAGAGAACTCAACATCGGACATTTTCTCATTGGACAATCCGTTTTTGAGGGGCTTGGCGGTGCTATCCGGCACATGAAAGCACTCATGAATCCAGCTCCCTCAAAATAAGGGTAAGCGGCCTTTTATACAAAAGGCCGCTATGTGGTTTTATTTCGCCGGTTGAATCAGAGGCTTAGTCTTATCGTCTGAGAATTTAGGCACAAAAGCGCCGGACTGGCTTGAATATGTTGCACTCGTGCTTTGTGGCGGCGTAGCAGGAGGGTGGAAAGCTGAGACTGGCCCAAATGGTCCTGCATCAACACGGCGCATCGTTGATTCACGCTGCCGCGCACAACCACGGGTTATGATCGAACAAATACCATCTTGGCCGATATATTCATCGTCATTGCCCGTATAATGCACCTCAGAAACACGATCATGATCAAGACGTAAAACCATTCGGCATGATGTGCCGCCACCACCAAAAGCCGATTGATACATTTTAATCATTGATTGCGCCGGAATGAACCCAGAGTCTGAGAGGGTAGGGATAGGCTGCGTCCCGTCATATTGCCAGATTTCTGTCGTATCGTTGAGCTTCTTTGTGGTGCCTGGTAAACCGGCACACGCCTGAAGGTCATAGCTGGTCATGCCAACCATTTCGAGCTGTGCTTTATGTGCATTTCGTGCATCAAAATATCCACACCCAGACAGCCCAACCAACGCAGCAAGCGCGGTCATGGTAAAAAATGGAGCTTGACGCATTATCTCTCCTGAACACGTAAAAATTTCACAACGAACCGACACATAAGCTCAACTTAGGCGCAAGCTCATGATCACAGTATCAAAGAGCTTAACATATGACAGGCGCAGAGGTTCAAGAAAGATTGACGGTTCCCCTAACCCCATTGCTTGGGCTACATGGCGTACGACCACCTCAACAAGAAGGGCTTTTACAAACTGTCCTTCTGCTATTTTTCATAGACGCGCTCTGACTTTGATAGTGAGACGTGACCACGTACAGGAGCAATCATGGCTGAACTCACTGCATCTGAGGTGACACGCCTCCAGACCACACTGCAACGCCTTCTTGGATCTCCCAAATTAACGGTTAATAAGCCGGCTCGTAAGGGAATGAGTGTTGAGATTTCTGTCGCCGGCGAAGTTATTGGCACCG
The DNA here is from genome assembly GCF_946476835.1 of uncultured Neokomagataea sp. Lineage (GTDB taxonomy): Bacteria > Pseudomonadota > Alphaproteobacteria > Acetobacterales > Acetobacteraceae > Gluconobacter. The sequence continues at coordinate 18,115 of NZ_CAMKWA010000020.1, read as the reverse complement.
TCCATCGCGATGAAGACGAAGGCGAAATCTCCTACGCCATTCATATGACACTCTTGGAAGAAGACCTGCCTCCAGCTTAAGGCAGTATTATGCCTGCCGCACATTATGCGGCAGGTCGATACTCGTCACTTTCCAGCCCCAATGTTCAAAAGTCAGATGTAGTGTATACGCGGTCTGTACGTCAGGCTTAAACAACACATTAAAATGACGTATCCCCACAAAACGAAAATTAAGCAAACGCCATGGAAAGCGGGCAACTTTATTGTGCCGCTGTAGCAGGGAAGGCGCCCCCTGTTCGATCACTGTGAGAAGTACCAACGGCGTTAAAGATTTTTCGATCGCATGAGCCGCAGCCGCTGTCGCAAAAGACTGACCAAAGCTTGGCAGATCATCGTCTTCCGGAAGATTATGTCGGCCGTTTAACGCATCACGTAGTGAATAGGAGAGGGTGCTCCAATCAACATATCGCTGCAAACGCTGAGCATCATGCTGCAAGATTGCATCCTGCAATGCCCACAGCGTTATCAATGGAGAGATAGCATAAGCTGTCAGTGACAACATAACGCAGATCACTGCTATACGTTTTTTCAATGACCAAATGCGCTTGACGGATATCCGTTTGTTCGCAAAGAACGGAGCAAGGGCAACACTCATGGCTGTCTCCGCAGGGTCAAAAATCATTATGATTCCACATCAAAATAGCCCTTTTCCCCGCTGTAAGTCAGCTATTATCTTGAGGACATCATGTTAAATTTTACAGATGTCGAACTCGAACGTTATGCGCGTCATATTCTCGTTCCCAATATCGGTGCCATAGGGCAATCTCGTTGCCGGGATGCTTCCGTCTTGATCATCGGCCTTGGTGGACTTGGCGCTCCTCTAGCCCAGCAACTTGTAGCATCAGGTATTGGTCGAATTGGCCTTGTTGATGATGATCATATTGATCTGAGCAACCTCCAACGGCAGATTTTGTACGACACACCGTCCGTTGGCTCTCTTAAAACCGATATCGCTCAAAAAAAGCTCAAAGCCCTAAACCCACATACCCGCATAGAAACACACGCAACGCGCGCAACCACAGATGTTTTAGAAAAACTCGTGCCTTCTTATGATCTGATTTGCGATGGAACTGATAATTTTCGTACCCGCTTTGCAATATCAGATGCCTGTGTACGCCACGGAAAAACGTTAGTATCCGGTGCAGTACAAGGCTTAAGCGGGCAGGTGGCTACGTTCCGCCCGCAAGATCAAGGGCCCTGTTACCGCTGCCTTTTCCCGGATGCCGATGAAAATGAAACGCTTAACTGTTCACGTGCCGGGGTATTAGGGCCAGCAACGAGCGTCATTGGCAGCTTGATGGCTGTAGAAACATTAAAAGAAGTCATGCAACTGACCTCAGATGCGCCCGAACACACCGTTGTGACCTCATGGGATGCACTACAAAACAGGTTCCGCCGTTTTGATCTGACACGCAGCCCAGATTGTGCAGCACACGCCGAGAATAACCAAGCGGTACTAAAATAATGTCACAACCTCTTTATATCAGCCTAGCAGATGACTCATGGCAACGGGCTCATTATGCCTTTGTTCTCGCTGCTAGCGCTTTATCTATTGGTCGCCCCGTAACACTATTTGCAGGTGGTTTGAGTGTTTTTTCATTAACGCATCATTGGTCTAATTTGATTAATATCATTCCAGACCATGTATTGATCGATCGCAATGTCGCCAGTTTACAAGAATTACGTGATGCCTGCTTGGAAATGGGCGGAGTCTTTTTGGCCTGTGAAGCCGGTATGGCACTGGCCCAAATAACGCCAGAAGATTTGATTGATGGTGTAGAAGCCAGCGGTATGGTTCGCTTTTTGGCTGAAATTGGCGATAATTCTATGATCGTCGTATAGGTTTTTTTCTGGTATTCACTTTTAACAATGCTGTTGCACAATTTGGTGTCTTGCCGAAACGCTGAAGGATTGGCAGGGATGCGGGTCATGGAGATGACGGTAACATTGATGAAGACCACTACCACACGCAGCCTACTGATGGCTGGTTTCGCGGGTCTTGTTTTTACATCACAAGCCCATGCTGCCCATCACCGGCATCACCATCATAAAACCGCAGCGGCTACTGCGGATGTGCACCATTCCATAGTGCATAATACTGTATCTAATGGTGAGAATCACCATAAACACCATAAGCACACACATTTATCAGCAGCTAAGCCCGTTGCTGCTGTTGCAGGCGCTGGTGCCATTGCGGCAACAGCAGCGCATGTTGAAACAGCCACTAACACACCAGACCAGTCGCCAGCATCGCCTGATCTTACGCAACCCAGCGGTGATAAGGGAAGCAATACAGGCTTACCGCTTCCACGGTTTGCCGCTTTGCGCGCCGATAAAGTGTATCTCCGGAGAGGACCGGGCGATCGTTATCCCATCGATTGGGTCTATCATCGCCGCGGCCTACCTGTTGAGATCGAACGTGAGTTCGATGTATGGCGCCTTATTGAAGATTCAGACGGTGTAAAAGGCTGGGTTCACCAAGCCACATTGTTTGGCAGCAGAACATTCGTCATTCCCGGACTTTCGACGCAGGGCAACACAGCCCAGCCGAATGAAGCGAGTGAACGAGAAGGGGACCATGTCGGCCGCGCAGATGCGCGTGTGCTTGGCTACGTCACCAATCAGAATGATGCCCGGTTACAGAAAGACGGCGCTCTCCTTATGAGCCGTGCCGATGATGACAGTGATGTTGTCGCGGTGCTGAAACCAGGCACGGTAGGTAATATTAGAACCTGCCCAACCGCCACGCAGTGGTGCCATGTTGTCGTTAAAGGATACGCAGGATGGTTGCCACGGCGCTCCCTCTGGGGACTTCTCCCCGGAGAGACGATTCAGTCCAATTGAATGTATAAGCACGAGGACGCCCAGATATGACATCCAGTTCACATCATCGCCGCACAAGGATCGTCGCAACACTTGGCCCGGCTTCGTCCTCGCCTGAAATGATCCTCTCGCTCGCTCAGGCGGGTGTTAATGTTTTCCGCCTCAACTTCTCGCATGGCGCACATGCCGATCATGGCGAACGTCATGCCGCCATTCGTGCTGCTGAAGAAAAGCTTGGACGTCCGCTCGCTATTCTTGCGGACCTGCAAGGCCCTAAACTGCGTGTCGGCGTTTTTGAAAACGGCCCAGTATTCTTGAAAGAAGGTCAACGCTTTCGCCTTGATCTTGATAAAACGCCCGGTACGATTGAGCGCGTTAACCTACCACATCCTGAAATTATTTCAGCAGCAGAAGTCGGCAGCAATCTTTTGCTGGATGATGGGAAGCTGAAAATCCGTGTTATCGAAAAGCATGATGACGCATTAATCACGGAAGTGGTCGTTGGCGGCAAGCTTTCCGAACGTAAGGGTGTTAATGTTCCTGACGTTGCACTGCCAATTCCAGCGCTCACCGAAAAAGATCGTAAAGATTTTGACTTTGCTCTTTCTCTCGGCGTGGATTTTGTGGCGCTCTCCTTCGTTCAGCGCCCAGAAGACGTAGCTGAAGCAAAGAAAATTGCTGATGGCCGCGCATGGATCATCACCAAGCTTGAAAAGCCACAAGCTATGGATGCGCTAGAGCCCATCATCCGTGAATCAGACGGCTTGATGGTTGCTCGTGGTGACCTTGGCGTTGAACTGCCGCCAGAGGAAGTGCCCGTAGCGCAAAAGCGTATTATTACCTTGGCGCGTGAACTCGGCCGTCCTGTCATTGTGGCTACTCAAATGCTGGAAAGCATGATCGAAAGCCCAACGCCAACACGTGCTGAAGTATCTGACGTATCCAACGCTGTGTATGATGGTGCAGATGCTGTGATGCTTTCTGCAGAAAGTGCTGCTGGTAAATATCCGCTTGAAGCAGTTTCGATCATGGCGCGTATCGTTGCCCGCGTTGAGCAGGATAAAGAATGGCGTCATCGCATTGATAACGCACGCCCAAAATCGGAAGGCACTATTCAAGGCGCCATCGTGCAAGCTGCATGGCAGGTTAGCCGTGAACTGCACACGAAGGCTATCGCGGCACACACCCGCAGCGGTCGTGGCGCATTGATTATGGCACGTGAGCGCCCTGCAAGCCCGATCTTGGTTCTCACACCGGATCTGACGGTCGCACGCCGCCTCTGTGTGGTTTGGGGCACATTCCCTCATGTTGTCGAACGTGAGCGCCAAGCACATGGCATTGAAGATTTGGCTGTTCCAGCAGCGGAACTGGCACTGTCAAACGGCTTCTGTGTAAAGGGTGATCACGTTCTCGTGCTGGCCGGTCTGCCATACGGACACTCCGGCAGCACCAACACGCTACGCGTTATCAAAGCCTAATCGCTTACTGTTAAACCACCTACAGTTTTAAAGCTGTAGGTGGTTTAAGCTTGTTTATTATGGATTAACGTGCGGCGTATACGGCGCCCACGATTAATCTTGGCCGTAATAGCCTCATCATCCCCACGGCGAATGGCATCAGCCATTGATTGTGTATCTTGGATGAAGCGATCTAGTGTTTCTAAAAGTATATCCCGGTTTGCGCTAAAAATATCCCGCCACATGATAGGGTCGGACGCCGCTATACGCGTGAAATCACGGAAACCAGATGCTGCATAGTCGAGCACCGCAGAGCGCATTTCACCAGAAAGATTGTCGGCCGTATCACAAATCGTAAAGGCTAATAGATGGGGAAGGTGACTCACCATCGCACAAATACGATCATGGTCTTCGGCCGTTAGCACTTTTGTTCGTGCCCCACAGCTTTCCCAAAAATGTTGTATTTTCGTACAGGCCCATTTAGCAGCGTCTAAAGAAGGGATTAATAACGCCCATCGTCCTTCAAATAGCTCTGCAAAGCCCGCATCCGGCCCAGAAAATTCTGTGCCTGCCATAGGGTGAGATGGCACATATTCTACACCATCAGGCAGAAATGATGGAAGAATTTCTCCCAGTTCACCCCGCACTGAAGCAACATCCGTCAAAATGGTACCCGGCTGTAAATAAGGCGCTAACGAGCGGGCAACAGGTTCAATGGCTCGGACAGGAACAGACAGAATGACACCATCAGCCTGCGCGGCATCTGCGGGGTCCAGTGTAATATGATCTGCCAAACCGAGTTCTTGCACGCGCTCCAGCACGGCAATATCGCGATCCATGACGATCAAACGTTCTGCTAATTGTCCATCAACCCGGGCGCGTCGTAAAATGGACGAACCAATGAGGCCTGGACCAACAACCATCAGCGTTTTAAAAATGGGCATGTTCTTAGGTCCAAAAAGGGGCGGGCCTTACCCGCTGGTTGGCGGTTCTGATACCTGAAGGCGCAAACGGCGCACTTCAACAAACTGCCAATACAACAACACAGGAATACCGATCATTAGATCCCGTCCACGCCGCAGCAAGGAAAGGCTCAGTGCGATCTCGGAATCAATACCGAACATCATGCCCAGAGCCACGTAAGCCGCTTCCTGCACCCCTAAAGCGGCTGGCACCAAAAACCCAGCAGACATGACCCCACAAACAACGCCCTCAATCGCTAAGGCAGACATAAAACCCGTATGTGCACCCAATAAGGAAAGTGCAAGCCATGTTAAGCCAGCTCCTGCGATCCAGCACATGAAATGTGAAAATGCCCCAAGAGCAATACGATCTGCGCGCCCCCAAAGACTCTCGAGCCTTTCTTGAAAGACAGCGGTGTCATCAATGAGGTTTTCACTCCATCCAGCCGCAATATGACGCCCAAGAAACTGCGCACTACGCTGCAACACCGTGCCGCCCCGCAGCTGAGTCCAGATGAATGCGGCAATACCCAAACTCAACAGCACCATGCCAATGGAAAGAGGCCATATAAAGCGTGCAGCACCGTCATGCCCCACAAGGCACAAAACAGCGAGCAACACAAAAGCAATCTGCCCTAAAACTTCTGTCGTAATATCAACGAGGTTTGACGCAACTCCTTCTGGCCAACGCAGAGGAGTGCCATCACGGCTTACTGGATGACGTCCAGCCAAAGTCGCCCGGACACCAATAGCGATACCACCAAGCTGAGAGAAAGGCAGACAGGTCGCAGCAGCATCACGCGCCAAACGAGCACCAATGAGACGCACAGCCCCAATCTGAGGAACAGAGCCTTTCCATGCGAGACCAAGACCAATATCAACCAAGAGTTGATATCCAACCACCAGCAAAAAGCCACCAAGCCCTACTTTTCCAAGAGCTTGAAGAACTGGGTGGATGCCCGCGCGTGCCGCGATAATCGTGAAGAGAACCAAGCCGAAGCAGGTTAAAAAGATGGGGAGTGTTTTTTTCAAGGCTTTCGTCGCAAATCGTTTGCCACCGCTCTAGCCTACCGCTCCCAATTATTCCAGCCTTACAGGTGCTTTCCCCATCGATCATGGATCAGTATGATAAGAAAGCTTTTACCGTGCTGATCATTTTCGGCATGGTGTTATACGATTTTAAGGAGCGCTACGACGCATGAAAGACATTACGCTCATAACAGGCGCGACCGGATTCGTAGGCTCTGCTGTTGCGCGCACACTACAAGAACGCGGGCACAAACTCCGCCTTATGGTGCGCCCCACATCCGACCGTACGAATATTGCTGAGCTTGATGCTGATATCGTCGTGGCCGATTTTTCTGACCCAATAAGCCTAAAACGCATTATGGAAAATGTGCGCTATGTTTTCCACGTTGCTGCGGATTACCGCTTATGGGTGCCTGATCCCGCCGTTATGATGCGTGCAAATGTCGACGGCACACGTAATTTAATGCTGGCGGCACATGAAGCCGGGGTAGAGCGCATTGTCTACTGTTCGTCCGTCGCCGCTCTTGGGCTACGTTCTGACGGCGTTGCTGCTGACGAGACGACGCCCATCAGCGAAGACAAAGTCATTGGCACTTATAAACTGTCAAAATATCGCGCTGAGCAGGTCGTTTTAGGCCTTATTCAATCACATAATCTGCCAGCAGTCATTGTGAACCCTTCTACTCCTGTCGGGCCGCGCGATATTAAACCAACGCCTACAGGGCAAATGATCTTGGAATGCGCGTCCGCCAAGATGCCTGCTTATGTCGAAACGGGTTTGAACATCGTACATGTCGATGATGTTGCTGAGGGCCATGCCCTTGCGCTGGAACGCGGAAAAATTGGTGAGAAATATATCCTCGGGGGCGAAAATATGTCCTTGGGCGATTTGTTTAATCTTGTCAGTGAAGTCGCCTGCGTTAAACCGCCGCGTATCAAGCTACGTCAGTCTTGGCTCTATCCAGTAGCACTTGTCTCAGAGTGGCTTGCCCGAGGCTTTAAAGTTGAACCCCGCGTTACCCGTGAAACTCTCGCTATGTCTCGTAAATTAATGTATTTTTCTTCACTCAAAGCTCAGCGCGAACTTGGTTACGCTCCTCGTCCAGCCCGTGATGCTGTGACCGATGCCGTCTCATGGTTTCGCTTGAATGGGCGTGTTCAATAATGCTGCGTACAGGATCTGCTCTTACAAGCCTTGGTGCTTGGGTCTATCTTAGCTTATTTCATGGTCGTTTCTGGCAAAGTGGCCCTTTATTAGAGCCACGTGATACACCGCCATCGGCTCCGGATGTTGCCATCGTTGTACCTGCGCGGGATGAAGCTGAATCTGTTAAAGCCTGCCTAAAGTCGCTCTTAGCACAAGATTATGATGGCGCCTTATCAGTCATTCTTGTTGACGATAATAGCACCGACGGTACGGGGGATTTAGCCCGGTCCGTTCCAGACCCTAAAAACCGCCTCACAGTCCTCACAGGGGAGGACCGACCCACAGGTTGGAGTGGTAAGTTATGGGCGGTGCATCAAGGTGTACAACATGCACTGACCAAAGTCGGGCAACATGGATATGTTCTCCTTACAGACGCCGATATTCTTCACGCCCGCACACATGTAGCAAGCTTAGTTTCAAAAGCTCGTGAAGATAATCTCGACCTTGTTTCAGAAATGGTCGCTCTAAATTGTGAAAGCCAAGCCGAGCGTTTTCTTGTGCCTGCTTTCGTCTATTTCTTTGCCATGCTGTATCCGTTTTCTCGTACAGCCAACCCATCTTCACGGGTTGCCGGTGCAGCAGGCGGCACTATTTTGCTGCGTCGCCGCGCCTTAGAGCGTATCGGTGGCATCGAAACCCTTAAAGGCGCACTGATTGATGACTGCACTCTCGCAGCCCATGTAAAACGCAGCGGTGGGCGGCTGTATCTTGGACATAGTGCTCAAGCGTGGTCTATCCGACCTTATCAAGGCGCGCACGATGTGTGGAAAATGATCGCACGCACAGCCTATGTGCAACTGCGATACTCTCCTTTACTGCTCATAGGCACCATTATCGGGATGGGATTTGTGTGGCTTCTCCCGGTTTTTTATGCCCTGTTCGCAAAGGGTAAAGCTCGTAAGATTGGGCTCCTCACTTACCTGATCTCATGCGCAACATTTGTTCCAACTTTACGCCGCTTTGAACTTCCGCTCTGGCGTGCTCTGCCATTGCCGCTCGTAGCCGCTTTCTACATGGCGGCCACCATTGGCTCCGCTATTAACCACCACAAAGGCACTGGCGTTCAGTGGAAAGACCGTGCGTATAAGGATGATGCAGCATGAACCAAGACACTATTTGGGGCAAAAAAGACGTCACATCTACAAAAAGGAAGGGGGATGAAAACTTCCCCGTTGGCTCTTTTCTAATTGCCAAGCAGCACCGTCCAATTGTGCATACATATTACAATTTTGCCCGCGTCACCGACGATATGGTAGATACCGCAGAACTGACACCCGCAGAGAAGATCGCACGTTTGCGCGGAATGGCTTCTGTTATACGCGGTGAAATTGAAGCCCCCCTACGCGCCGATGCTCAGACAGCCGTTAAGTTGCGTGCAGCCCTTTTAGAGCGTAAAATTCCTCTTGAAGTTGCAACAGACCTTACAGAAGCTTTCTGTATAGATGCCGAAAAAACGCGCTATCAAAGTTGGGACGAATTACTGCATTACTGCACGTACTCCGCTAATCCCGTCGGTCGTTTCTTGCTTCACCTGCATGGTGAATCTCAAGATGCTTTTGCAGCCGGAGATGCGTTAAGTAGTGCTCTGCAAGTTCTGAACCATTTGCAGGATGTAACGAATGATTTGAAAATTCTGGACCGATGCTACGTTCCGCTTCCTTGGCTGGAAGACGAAAAATGTACGATTCAAGACTTAAGCCTTGCCCGAAGCAAGCCAGGGATACGGCGCGTTTTTGACCGTATGCTCGATGGTGTGGATGCCTTAAACCGTGAGGCACGAATATTACCACAACTCGTGCAAGACCGACGGATGCGTATGGAAGCCGCGGTTATTGTTCAGCTATCACATAGTCTGGCACAAAATTTACGTAAAAAAGATCCCATTGCCGAGCGGGTTTCACTTAGTAAAATCAATGGTCTACAAGCGCTAATGTATAGCGTCCGGCATATTTGATAATGGTAAATTTCTGCGCGCACCGCTCTTAATGTGCGCGCAGAAAAATCCTTTTTACGTTACAATACGGTCCAACGCCGCACAGAAAGCTTTCATTTCTGCCATAGACCCAACTGTAATACGGGACGCATTTGGCCATACCGGCCAAGAACGACCGATTAAGATCTTTTCTTTTAAGAAAGCCTCTTTAATCGGAGCCGCAGGGCGCTGCCAATCAATCACAAACATATTGGCCTCAGACGGAATGTAACGAATGCCGCGCTTTTGCAAATGCGCAAACGTCATATTGCGTGCTGCAATCATTTCACGCTTACGCTCAGCGATGTCCGCATGCATTGTCAAACTCTTCGTACCGCACGCCACAGCCGGGATTGGCAGCATATAACTCTGATTTTCACCATCATAACGCATCATTTTTTGGTGAAGGTCTGGACGTGTAATGCTCAGGCCAAGGCGCAAGCCAGCCATAGCGAACATCTTCGAGAACGTACGCAGCACAACAACATCTTTGCCTGCACGCACCAAAGACAACGCACTTGGGGAATCAGAGAAGTGAATATACGCTTCATCCACCAGAACAATTGCATCCTTTGGCTTATTTTCCACCAACCATGCAATATCTTCTAGGGGCGTCACCGTACCTGTCGGGTTGTTCGGGCTGCAAACATAATAAACGCCTGCATTTGGGTTCGCTTTAAGCATTGCGCGAACATCGGTCTTGTAACCGTTTTGTGCATCTAGCGGCACTTTTGTCAGGGGAATTTTCAACCATTCCGCTGTTACCCAGCCGGCTTCATAGCTAGGGTCTGCCGTCACCAAACCACGTGTTGGTGAGCAGAATGTCACGATGGTACGACATAACGGGTCAGATGACCCGCCCCATGGCATAATCGTGTCTTCCGGCATATTCTCAGTTGCCGCGAATGTCTTGATCAAATTCGTACGCATTGTACCGGTAGGGTCGTACCGATTGCCGTGAAAGACAGCTTCAGCCCCCAATTTGGCAGCCGCAGGGAAGGGGCCCGTCCAACATTCATTGCTACCAATACGCACCAGCTTTGTTACATCAACACCAGTTGGTATCGCGGTCATCGCACGGGCATGTGCATTGCGTAGAGTGGCTTTAAAAGCCATGCCTGCACCCAGAACAGCAGCAACGCGGCCCAAATTGCGGCGAGAGTAACCACGGGAAAGGAGGTCTTCACGACCTTCTTTTGATAGGGTGTCAGACATGTTCGCTCCGCATTTGAAGAAATATCGAAACATATTAATATCGAAACGAAACCACTTGAAAAGCCCCTTTTTACAGTTTTTGATCGGGGAAAACCTTTTTTATCCAAACGTATATTTTTACGAATAATATGCGCCGTTCTTGTGATGTTTTTACATCAGTCTTCATGGGAGTTGATCGTCATCCCCTCAAAGCGCCCTTTGTCTCTCTTACGTTTAACGCTATGAGACATTCTCTTATTGCCTGAGGAGAAGAGAAACATGGTTTTTGGTGGATTATACGCCTCACCCGGCCTCCCTTGCGCGCAGGCTGATCTGGACCATGTTGCCCGTATTGTTACCCGTTCTGGCACCTCTTTTGGGCGCGGCATGAAGGTTTTGCCTTCGGCGCGTCGTCAAGGCATGTTTGCCGTTTATGCCTTTTGTCGAGAGGTCGATGATATTGCTGATGGCGATGCAGGTGTAGCTGACCCCGCACAATCTCTTGCCGAGTGGCATCAGCGTATTGAGTATCTCTTTGAAGGAGAGGCACGTAACGCATTAGACCGTGTTCTCGTCGCGACGATCGTACGATTTAATCTCAAGGCACAAGATTTTCATGACGTCATTGATGGCATGATTATGGACTGCGGGGCCCCAATCGTTGCGCCTGATGAGAAAACGTTCGATCTGTATTGTGATCGTGTTGCTTCAGCTGTTGGGCGTCTGTCAGTATGCGTTTTTGGTGATATTTCGCAGGACGCACGTAAGGTTGCTTACCATCTGGGACGCGCTCTACAAATCACCAACATTCTACGAGACCTCAGTGAAGATGCACAGCGTGGACGTCTTTACCTTCCTGCCGAGCTTCTGGAACGATTTAACGTCCCAAGCATCCCTTCTGAGGCGCTCTATGCTCACGGCCTAGACCCCGTTTGTCGTGTTATGGCGCGCAGAGCACAAGACCACTTCCGTGATGCACAGCAAGCCATGCGCGGCTGCAAAGCAACGGCCATGCGCCCCGCACGCATGATGGCGGCGTCTTATGAGCCTATCTTATCCGCACTACTCAAGCGTGGCTGGAAAAACCCCGATCAGGCATTAAGCGTTTCCAAAGCATGGCGAGCCACCCGTGCTGTGCTCGCATATGTAAAGTAAGCAACAGGCATTATTGTTCTATGAGTCGTGTTCATATTATCGGTGGTGGCCTTGCGGGCCTAGCGGCAGCTGTAGAATTAGCGCCCCAAGCACAGGTCATCGTCTATGAAGCCGGGCCAGCTTGTGGTGGGCGTGCGCGCTCCTTCTACGATCGTTCGCTCGACGCTACTATTGATAACGGGAATCATCTTCTCTTATCCGCTAATGCCTTCACATTTCGCTATCTCGACATGATAGGTGCCCGCGATACTATTACCGGCCCTGACGCGCCTATTTTTCCCTTTTTTGACCTCGCCGAACACCGCGGATGGACATTACGCCTCTCGCGCGGAAAAATTCCCTTTTGGGTTTTGCCGGGAGGTCGCCGCGTCCCGGGTATGAAATTAAAAGAACTAAGCGCTCTCCTTAAACTTGTGCGCTCCAAAACCGAAACAACGGTTGCATCTTGCTTGGGAGAGGGGGCTCTCAGCCGTAAATTATTAGTTCCTTTTGCGATCTCTGCACTCAACACAGACCTAGAAACAGGAAGCGCCCGACTTCTGGGTAATATTATCCAAAAATCACTGGCGCGCGGCGGAAATGCTTGCTTGCCTCGCTTTCCCAAAATAGGCCTTTCGGAAAGCTTAGTTGATCCGGCAATAGAATATTTGAAGCGCTATCACGCTCAAATTCATTGTGGCACGCGCATCACCAATCTTAACCAAAACCATGGACGCATCACGTCTTTTGAAACATCCAACGGCAGCATCACTGTAGAAGATGGTGAGCAGGTTATATTGGCTGTAACAGCGCCCGTTGCAAAAAATTTATTACCGTCATTAACCGTCCCCGATGCTTTTGAAAGCATCGCCAATGCACATTTCCGCCTACCAGAAAACGTCACAGCACGCGGCGTGGTAGAGCAAGCCCGCTTTATCGGGTTGGTCGGCGGCGTGTCTGAGTGGCTCTTCCTCAAAGGGAATGTTCTGTCTGTAACCGTCAGTGCTGCCAACAGATATGCCAAGCGTGATTCAAGCGAAATGCTTGCAACCATATGGTCTGAAGTACGCCGCGCTCTTGACCCCGTGTTGCCCACTCCGCTCCCCGTCGCCATGCCTCCCGCACGGCTCTTGAGAGAAAAGCGTGCAACTTTTGCTGCAACTCCAGAGCAAGACAAAAAACGTCCTCTAGCAAAAGAAGGGCAGAGTATCGCCGGTCTTAGCAATCTTGCTTTGGCAGGCGATTGGACACAGACTGAACTGCCATCCACCATTGAAGGGGCAATTCAGTCTGGTTTAGCGGCTGTTTCTGCAGCGGGATTTCGCTCACCAGTCACATAGATGACGCTATGATGACAAATGCTGTGACGCAGGGTATAATTATCGTTTTAGCCTTATGGCTAACCCAGAACGCTGCACGCCATTCTGTGCGGCACCATAAACAATGCCCCAAAATAAAGGGAGGAAGTGTCTAGTGAGCGAGACTCTGGTGCGCGAAAAAACGAACGACGCGAAGACCGATCACGCGGCGGTCGAGCGGGCCATTGAAGGCGCCCATAAGGCACTCGGCGGCCGCCAAAAGGCGGATGGACATTGGGTTTTTGAACTGGAAGCAGATGCGACCATCCCAGCAGAATATATTCTGTTGGAACACTACCTAGACCGCATCGACACAGAGCGTCAGGCAAAAATAGGGGTGTACCTACGGCGCATTCAAGGCCAGCATGGCGGTTGGCCCCTTTACCACGATGGCGGCTTTGATCTTTCTGCCAGTGTTAAAGCCTATTTTGCCTTAAAAGCTATCGGAGACGACATCAACGCTCCTCATATGACGCGTGCACGTGAAGCTATTTTAGATCATGGTGGCGCAGCCCATAGTAACGTTTTCACGCGCTTCCAACTGGCCCTTTTTGGCGAAGTGCCTTGGCATGCAACGCCAGTTATGCCTGTGGAACTTATGCTTCTGCCGCGTAAGGCATTTTTTTCCATGTGGAATATGTCTTATTGGTCCCGCACAGTTGTTGCACCACTCTTGGTCTTAGCAGCACTGCGTCCATGCGCCATTAACCCACGAGATATTCATGTTCTAGAACTTTTTGTTCAACCACCAGAAGATGTAAAAGATTGGATCCAAGGACCATTCCGCTCCCAATGGGGCCGATTCTTCAAACATCTTGATACAGCACTCCGCCCGATTGTCCCCCGTATTCCGCGCAAAATCCACGAGAAGGCCATTAAAGCGGCCATTGACTTTATTGAACCACGTTTAAGCGAAGGCGGTCTTGGGGCAATTTATCCCGCCATGGCCAATGTCGTCATGATGTACCGCGCTCTTGGCGTGCCGGACGAAGATCCGCGCGTGGTCACGGCGTGGCAGTCCATTCAAGATTTATTAGTTGAAAAAAATGGCGAGATTTACTGCCAGCCTTGTGTCTCTCCTGTGTGGGATACGGGACTATCTGGCCTCGCCATGATGGAGGCTGCTTCCGGCCCACGCGGAACTCAGCGTGAAGAAACAATGGCATCATTACGCCGCAGCGCAGCGTGGCTTCGTGAGCGTCAGATTTTAGATGTTAAAGGGGACTGGACGATTAATACATCGCCAGATCTCCGCCCGGGTGGTTGGGCTTTTCAATACGAAAATGACTACTATCCAGATGTCGACGATACAGCCGTTGTTGGCATGCTCTTGCATCGTGTTGACCCAGAGGGAAACCGCGAAGCAATCGAACGTGCGCGTGAGTGGATCATTGGTATGCAAAGTACCAATGGTGGATGGGGCGCATTTGATATCGACAATGATCTGGACTTACTAAACCATATTCCATTTTCAGATCATGGGGCCTTGCTGGATCCACCGACGGCAGACGTCTCAGCACGCTGTGTTTCTTTCTTGGCGCAACTAGGCCATGCAGAGGATCGCCCTACGATTGAGCGCGCCTTAACGTATTTGCGCAGTGAGCAAGAGAGCGATGGCAGCTGGTTTGGGCGCTGGGGTACAAACTATATTTACGGAACATGGTCCGTATTATGTGCTCTCAACATCGCTGGCGTCCCACATGAAGACCCTATGATCCAACGTGCGATTGCCTGGTTGAAGCGCATGCAGCGTGAAGATGGCGGCTGGGGCGAAGACTGTGCCTCTTATGAAGGCGCGGAGCCAGGCCAATATAAGGAAAGTCTACCATCTCAAACAGCATGGGCCATTCTTGGTCTCATGGCTGTTGGAGAGCGTGATAGTGAGGCCGTTCAGCATGGAGTACAATTCTTAACGCAGGCACAAGATGAAAAGGGCGAGTGGCATGAAGAGCCTTATAATGCTGTAGGTTTCCCTAAGGTCTTTTATCTGCGCTATCATGGCTACAAACAGTTCTTCCCTTTAACGGCACTCGCGCGTTACCGTAACCTCGGTGACAGCAATAGCGGTCGTGTGGAGGTTGGTTTCTAATGCTTGGTGTCCTCACTGGTTTACGTCAGGAAGCGCGGATTATCCGCCGCTTTCTTCCCGATGTCCCGATCGCCCTAAGCTATGCTGACCCGATACGGGCAGAGCGCGAAACGCAACGCCTCGTTGATATTGGGTGTACACACCTCCTGTCGTTTGGCTGCGCTGGTGGACTACAACCAGATCTAGCACCCGGTACGGTTTTGTCGGCAGATCACGTCATGCTTGATAATAAGCGCATTGACTGTGATGAAACCCTCAGCCAACACTTTGGTGCTGAGCGCCTTTTACGCGGTGGCGTGCTGCACAGTGATGTTCTTGTCGCCACACAAGAGGATAAATACTACGCTTCCGTCTCCAGCCAATGTCTCGCTGTTGACATGGAAAGTGGTTATGTTGCCCAGTCAGGATTACCATTTGCCGTGTTACGTGTCATTTGTGATGATGCCGAGCGTGACTTACCGCCTGCCGCTATAGACGGAATGCGTAATGGACAAGTTTATATTCCTGGCCTTTTAAAGTCTCTCGTGACCTCGCCTCAGCAAATTCCTGCGCTTATCGCATTGGGTCGCGACGTCTCTTTGGCACAAAAAGAAATTTTGGATTTCTTAGCGACAAACCCGCCACCTTTAGACGTTTAAAGAAACCTGTCTCTTCCAACAAAAATTATATCACGTTGGAAGAGACAGCTTGATGCTTAGCCTTCGTCTTTAAGGCGTTCCGGCCGGAAGCCGGTAGCTACCACATAAAGCTCACTTGATTCCTTACGTGACGCAGGTGGCTTCACATGGCGCACTGTCGCAAATGCATTTTTCATAGAATCAAGCATTTGTTTTTCAGAGCCGCCTTGGAAGACCTTAGCAACAAAACTTCCACCCTCAGCCAGCACTTGAAGTGCAAAATCCAAAGCGCCTTCTGCCAAGCCCATAATACGCACGTGATCGGTAGCAGCGTGCCCTGTGGTATTGGGAGCCATATCTGACATCACAATATCGGCCGGACCACCCAGAATATCCTTCAAGCGATCAGGCATATCTGGGTCCGTGAAGTCACCTTCAATAATTGTGGCTCCTGCCACGGGGTCAACTGGAAGCAGGTCAACACCAGCAATATTCTCCGCGCCACGCTTAACGGCAACCTGCGTCCAACCGCCTGGTGCCGCTCCGAGATCAATCACCTTAACGCCCGGTTTAATTAAGGAAAAACGGTCATCCAGTTCGATCAACTTAAAAGCCGCGCGCGAACGCCAGCCCTGCTTACGGGCAGCCGCCACGTAAGGATCATTCAGCTGACGGTTCAACCAGCGTTGCTGAGCGGTGGTACGGCCCCGCGCTGTGCGCAGCAATATGCTCTTATTACGTGCTGTTTTAACGGTTGCACCATCTTCGGTAGAAGACGCCACACCCGGCGCAGCGGCACTTTTCAGCGCTTTTCCCGGAACACGTTTAGGGGCTTCTTTTTTCTTGCGGGGGCCTGAGGGAGAACGAGGTGGTTTCATAACGTCACATAATTATTCAAAAAATCGGCACCATGGGTTGCCGGGTAGGGCTTAGCGAAGTTCGACGCCCCCGTGCGGCGACGAACCGATGCAGAATACAGCGCATGATCACGCGCCATTCGCGCCAACATACCATCACGAAGGCCCCGGTCCGCAATGGTAACCTGCTGAATCGGCCACATTTGATAAATTGCTTCAAAAATTGCGCAACCTGGCAACACATAGCGCGACCGGTCAGGCCCCACGCATGGATGCTCCATCAGGCCTTGTGGTCCGATATGCCGCAAGGTGCGGATGGCTTCACACATACTTTCACCCGGCAGAGTGGCACCATCAATCATCGCACGATTATAACGGGGCAGGGCAAGCGCCACTCCAGCCAGCGTCGTAACAGTGCCAGAAGTACCGATAAGCCGGGTACGCCCTTGAAGAACCTCACGATATATTCTGTGTATTGATTCAAAAGGAGCTAATTGCTCACAGACATAGTTCACCATGTCATCATAAGATGCGCCATGACCACGCCCAAATGTTTCCTCAAGGGAAATGACCCCAAGCGGTAAACTGGTTGTGCCAATTAGCGTGTGCTCATTACGTTGCTGATCAAGGCGTACCCAAGCAATTTCTGTAGAGCCGCCACCAATATCAAACAGTACCCCACGCTCAGCATTTTGTGGGGCAGATGAGTGATTGAAAAGGGTAGAGCAACTCTCTACAGCAAGTTCAGCTTCTTCACGGGCACTAATAATATCAATCTTTAAACCCGTTTCACGAAACACGCGCGCCAGGAAGTCGCGCCCATTACCAGCACGACGGCAAGCCTCGGTGGCAACGGCACGAATTTCAGTCAGAGGCCATTGATGTAAACGCTCAGCACAAATCCGTAGAGCGTCCATAGTACGGTTCATCGCATCTTCAGCTAATCGCCCGCTGACTTTCAGGCCTTCACCAAGCCCAACGCAGCGATTAAAACTATCAACGATACGAAAACCAGAAGAGGTACGTGCGGCAATCATCAAGCGGCAATTATTTGTGCCAAGGTCAATCGCTGCAAAAAACGGCCCAGCATAACGACCGGGCATACCGCGCCGCTGCGCGCACCCCATCATTTCTGCTTCCCGTTCTGGCATCGACATTACGTTCGCCCCCGATAAAAACCACTATGGCTGTTTATTATTCTACATGACGCCTAATATGCTTTTCCTGCAAGGGGATTATTTTTTCTTCTAAAAAATGAAAAAAGTATCTTGCGTATCAAAAGCTCTATCGCTAAAAGGCACCTCACCGCTTGGGAGATAGTTTAGCGGTAGAACTACCGGCTCTGACCCGGTCAGCC
>NZ_CAMKWA010000019.1 GCF_946476835.1 uncultured Neokomagataea sp. | reverse complement strand
GAACTACCGGCTCTGACCCGGTCAGCCCTGGTTCGAATCCAGGTCTCCCAGCCAATTTCTTAGAAAATTTTAAATCACGAAGTGCTAAAAAAACACTTCCTGTGTCCGCTAAAAATAGCTATGAAGACCCGCCAACGGCCGAGGCGGCTTTTGGCACGCCCGGCACTGAATACTTCGGCGCGAAAGCGCCCGAAAAAACGGGGTATGCGGGCATGACCACTTCTTCTCTTCACGATCGTATCCGTGAAGCACTGGCTTATGATGACGTTCTGGTTGAACCAGCCGAATCATCCGTTCTGCCAGCGCAAGCTAATACGCGCACACGCCTGACGCGTACAATCGAACTCAACATTCCCCTCATGTCCTCTGCCATGGATACCGTCACCGAAGACGCAATGGCGATTGCTATGGCCCAGCAGGGCGGCATGGGCGTTATTCACAAAAATCTCTCTATCGAAGAGCAGGCCGAGCAGGTTCGCCGCGTGAAGCGCTTTGAATCAGGCATGGTCGTAAACCCCATCACAGTTGGGCCAGATCAAACCTTTTCTGATGTTGAAGCACTAAAGGCACGCCACGGCGTTTCAGGCCTTCCTGTTGTAGAAGAGGGCAGTGGGCGCCTTCTCGGCATTCTCACCAGCCGCGACATGCGCTTCAATACGGACCCCAATACCCGCGTCCGTGATCTCATGACGCATGAAAACCTTGTTACCGTTAAGAACGGCGCTGCCCCAGCGGAAGCACGCGCACTTCTTCATCGTCATCGCATTGAAAAATTGCTCGTTGTTGATGATTCTGAGCGCTGCGTTGGTTTGATCACTGTCAAAGATATGGACAAAGCGATCACACATCCTTTGGCCATTAAGGATGACCAAGGCCGCCTCCGTTGTGCCGCTGCAATCGGTGTTGGCCAAGATGGCCTGCAACGCGCAGAAGCACTCATCGCTGCGGGCGTTGACGTGTTGGTAGTTGACACTGCACACGGGCACTCACGCGGTGTTCTGGAAACAGTTGAAAAACTGAAAGCTCGTGACCCAGCTATTCAAATTATCGCTGGCAACGTCGCTACACCAGAAGCCGCACGCGCGCTTATTGCCGCTGGCGTAGACTGTGTAAAAATCGGTATCGGCCCAGGCTCGATCTGCACAACACGTGTTGTTGCTGGCGTTGGCGTGCCACAATTCTCTGCCGTTATGGAAACAGCCGCAGCCTGTCATGAACACGGCATCTCTGCCATTGCCGATGGCGGCCTGCGGACGTCTGGCGATATTGTGAAGGCTATTGGCGCCGGCGCAGATGTTGTCATGGTCGGTTCTTTGCTGGCTGGCACTGACGAAAGCCCTGGCGAAACCTTCTTGTATCAAGGCCGTGCTTATAAAGCGTATCGCGGCATGGGCTCTTTGGGTGCAATGGCACGCGGCTCCGCAGATCGTTACTTCCAAGCAGAGGTACGTGATACGTTAAAGCTGGTTCCAGAAGGCATTGAAGGCCAAGTCGCTTACAAAGGCGGCATGGCACCTGTGGTGCATCAACTCGTTGGCGGCCTAAAAGCAGGTATGGGCTATACCGGCTCCGCTACGGTGCCTGATCTGCAAACACGAGCACGCTTCCGCCGCATCACCAATGCCGGTTTGCGTGAAAGCCATGTCCATGATGTCACGATCACACGTGAATCCCCAAATTATCGCCGGGATTAATCGTTAGAGAGGCTTCTGCCTCTCGCTATTCCGCCAGAAACGGGTTAGGGGGTCGACATGACCCCTGCAGCCCGCCTTTCTGGCGCGATTGATCTGCTTTGTGCGATCCAGAACGCCCCCCGCCGTCCTGCAGATGCGACGGCAAATGCTTTTTTCCGTGAACGCCGTTACATCGGCGGCGGTGACCGACGCGCTATTTCAGCCATCGTATGGGATGTGCTGAGAAGCTGGCGTCGTCTACACTGGCATTTTTCTGATCTCACCGGCGCGATTTCGCCACGCCTGCTCAGTGCCGCCAGTTTGCTTCTGGGCGGGGAGAGCATGGACCATGTTCGTGCGTTGTTTGGCACAGATCGTTACGCACCATCGCCTCTCACATCACGCGAAGATATTGCCCTAAAAAAGCTAGAAGGGCGCTCACTTTCAAGCTCAAAACAGCCCCGCGCTGTACGTTTAGAGTACCCGGATTGGATTGAACCAATCTTACTCGAAACGTTTGGGGACCGCCTCGAATCAGAAATGCTTGCATTGCTGGAAGCTCCAACGCTTGACCTGCGCGTGAACTTGCTCAAAGGCACGCGTGAGGCTGCCATTAAAGCCCTTCGCGCTGAATCGTTAAAAGCCGAACCCACTGCTTTGTCCCCTTGGGGAATGCGCCTTGATGGCCGCCAACCTGTTACGGCAGCACAAGCCTTCCGTGATGGTTTGGTCGAAATTCAAGATGAAGGCTCTCAGTTGGTCGTTCTGGCAGCTGATGCAAAGTCTGAGCATCGTGTGCTTGATTATTGCGCGGGTGCCGGTGGAAAGACGCTTGCTCTCGCCATGACGATGGATAATCGCGGACATATTGTTGCCTGTGATGTCCATGAAAAGCGCCTAGAGGGTGCCGTCAAACGTTTACGCCGTGCTGGCGTCCATAACGTTGAACGGCATTTGCTGGTTAGCGGTGACAAATGGGCAAAACGTCGTGCTGGCAGCTTTGATCGCGTACTGGTCGATGCCCCATGTTCAGGCACCGGCACATGGCGCCGCAACCCCGATGCACGTCTGCGCCTGACACAAACGGACATTGAAGAACTGCTGGTAAAACAGGCTGAAATTCTGGATCGAGCAGCATCTTTGGTGAAGCCGGGTGGACGCATGGTTTATGCAACATGCTCTCTCTTGGCACAGGAAAATGCCGTACAAATCGCAGCCTTCTTGAAGCGCCGTACGGATTACCGCCTCCTCACGGGAGAGGAAATGCCAGAGATCCTGCCTGAGAAGCTGCGTCAACGCGGATCTTTCGCCCTTACACCTCAACAAGACGGTACAGACGGCTTCTTCGCATGCGTTATGGAGCGTGTGGTGGAGAAGAAAGACGACGCCACATAATCAAAGCATCGACCATCCCATATGTGGGGTGGTCGAACGCTTCCGGCGCGCGCCCGACGACCTCAAAACC
Source organism: uncultured Neokomagataea sp. (assembly GCF_946476835.1). GTDB lineage: Bacteria > Pseudomonadota > Alphaproteobacteria > Acetobacterales > Acetobacteraceae > Gluconobacter. Next base: position 27,879 of record NZ_CAMKWA010000019.1, on the reverse strand, counting down.
AAGACGATGCCATAGCTCTATGGCCCGCTCATTAGTGCTCACCACAAAATTGAACTGCATCGCCCTATACCCAAGGGATGCAGCTTCTTTCAAAGCATGCTCCGCCATTAACCGGCCGGCCCCATAACCTGGCTGTGCGACAAAGCCTGCATTCGCTGTATGTGCCCCGGCACCTTTTTGATTAGCACGCATATAAAACGTGCCAACAATATGATGATCGGCTGTTTCCGCTACGTAAACCCGATGTTCTTCTTGCATCCAATACGACAATACTTGGCGCTGTGACCAATGTTTGGGCAATGCATAAGTATCACCGCTCCGTATAACCGGAGCCAGACATTGCCAAATTTCATCACGATCAAAAGAACGGGCAGGGCGAATAATCATAACGCACACCTTAAGAGACGAGTGCACCATTAGGCAACGAGCTTCTCTTCCGATATATTCGTTCACAGCGACCGCGTTTAACCAACGGACCAAACTGCCATTATGCCTCCCAATTTACCGTATGATATTTTCATAGGCATTGCCTTAACCTTTGGTGCCGGAATTTTGGCACAATGGGTCGCTTGGAAGCTCCGCCTGCCAGCCATTGTCCTGCTCTTTACAATCGGCCTGATCGTCGGCCCGGGTCTCGGCCTCCTACACCCATCAGAGAGCATGGGATGGGTCTTCCGCCCGCTTGTTTCATTGCTGGTGGCTATTGTGGTGTTTGAAGGGGGTATGGCACTCGATATTCGGCAGTTAAGAGATGCTGGGGAAGGGGTCATGCGCCTCACCCTGGTCGCACTCCCCATTAATTGGGTACTTGGGTCCCTTGCAGCCCATTTTGTAGCGCATCTTGAATGGGGCACATCACTGCTTTTCGGGGCGATCATCGTTGTAACCGGTCCTACGGTCATCCTTCCATTACTTCGTAGCGCCAAACTCAAGCCAAGACTTGCCGCTTTTCTCCGATGGGAAGCGATTGTGAATGACCCTCTGGGCGCCATTCTTGCTGCCGTCGTTTTGCAACTCCTCATGCTGCATGTTGATGTGCATACAAGCGTTTTCTTCACGCACACCTTGCCGGACCTCTTATCTGCTACAGCTCTTTCTATCGCTGCAGGTATTGCGCCAGCTTATATGATCCGTACGCTATTTGTACGTGATCTCATGCCTGAAATCTTGAAGATGCCGGCACTACTGAGCCTAGCACTCGTCATCTTCTCAGCCTGTAATACAGAAATGGAAGGGGCCGGGCTCATTGCTGTCACCGTGTTTGGTATGGCCCTTACCAACCTCCATATTCCTGGCATAGCAGAGCTAAGGCGTAACAAAGAGTCTTTGGTCGTACTTGTCGTCTCGGTCCTTTTTATCCTGCTCACCGCAGACCTTCAGCGTGGCGCGCTCGCTCATCTTTCAATACCCATCATGGCGCTCACCTTCGTTGTTCTTTTTGCTGTGCGGCCACTTGGTATTTTCTTAGCCACTCTCGGGTCCGACATGACATGGCGTGAGCGTATTTTTGTCGGTTGGATCGCTCCACGTGGTATTGTTGCCGCCGCGGTGGCCGGCGCATCCGGCATTCGCCTACACGATTCAGGGTATCACTCGGCAGATTTGATTATGCCCGCCGTCTTTGGCGTCATTGCTGTCACCATGCTTCTACACGGGTTCTCCCTACGCCCCTTAGCACGCAGCATGAAACTGTCTTTTTCCAGTGAACCTGCTCTTGCCATCGTAGGGGCCAGTGCTTGGTCCATAGACCTAGCCGCAACCTTAAAAGCAGCCTCTATACCCACTCTTATGGTCGATAGTCGCGCTAACGCCCTCATGCCTGCGGCACGCCAAAAGATACCTGTTCTACGAGCTGAACTCTTATCCCGTCACGGGCAAGAGGCCCTCGAAGAACGTCCAGCAGATTACCTCATTAGTACGACAGCAGACGGCATCTATAATGGTATGATTTGTGGGCATCTTGCCCCTGCGCTTGGTCGTGAACGTGTCTTCCAAATCAGCCCCGGCGTTGCACGTTTGGACCTCTACCACGGCTTATCACGAGACGCTCGCGGCAAAGTTCTGGGAGAGCCCGCGTGGAATTTTATGCTTTTTGAATCACTCTTCGGGCAAGGCTGGCGGTTTTCCACACAACCCGCCACAGAAGAGGACAGTGAAACATTTGGCAAACGAGAAAATCGGCTTGATCTGATGTTTATTCGCCGCAAAACTGGCATCTTCATTTTATCTGCTGAGGATCAGACCCCCGCCACACCTGTTGAAGGGGATCTACTCGTTTCAATGACACCACCCCCTCAGCCAATGGAAGGCTGAGACACCGTTATAGAGACTAGCCCTTTAGACAGAAGCTCTCTCAAATCGGCTTCTTCTAAGGCAATGCAGCCTTCCGTATAACCTTTGGTTGGCGGAAGGTGTAAAAAAATGGCAGAGCCTTTTCCCGGGACTGGGGGCTGGTCGTTCCACCCTAAAACCACGCAGATATCATAAGCGTGATCAGCACGCCAAAGCGTCTCACATGAGGCCTCATGGGGTAAAAGGACCTGCTGATTATAGTCAGCATGATTGGGGTCATCACACCAGCCATCTCGGGGAGAAAGCGGCTCTATTAATAGACCTGCACCCGATTGCGGACGCTTCATTCGGTCTGCACGGTAAAATATTTTTCGTAATAAAAGTGTCCCAACAGGCGTTGCTTGGTCACCTTCGACCTTATTTTGCCGTATTCCCCCGCCACCTATCCGGGCGCGATAGTACAGGCCTCCAGCCTGCACAAAAGGTTCACCATCTCGAAAGATCAAATTTGCTTTAATCATCTGGATATTCCCTTTCTGAAGCAAAATTGCCATAGTCGATGCACGAGGATGTGTCTTGACTCTTTTGCACAAGTAGCGCCACGGCCTTGGTCGGTAATGACGCAACTTTCGGACGGGACAGGATACCCGATCAAAATAGGACGAAGACAGGCTATCATGACATCTTCCCGCCCCATTCTCGTTATTGACGATGATGATACGCTCCGCCGCTTATTAACAGAACAACTGAAACACGGTGGCGAGCTTGAACCCGTAGAAGCCGCAGATCTCAAATCTGCACGTGAACTTCTCGAAGCTCCCGGCGCACGTTTTGACGCGATGCTCCTTGATATCACACTCCCAGATGGGGATGGCCGTGATTTTTGCGCTGAGCTACGCCGCAAAGGCGTTACAATGCCGATTATTATGCTGACTGGCTCTGATGCAGAAAGTGACGTCGTCCGTGGCCTGGATGCAGGCGCTAATGATTACGTTGCAAAGCCATTCCGTGTTGCTGAACTTCTGGCGCGTCTTCGTGCCCAATTGCGTATTTTCGAAAATAGTGAAGACGCGATTTTCGAAATTGGTCCCTACGCTTTCCGCCCATCCGCAAAGCTTCTGATCGAAACGGCGCGCAACCGCCGCATTCGATTGACGGAAAAAGAAGCTGCAATCCTCAAATACCTGTATCGCGCCGGCCAGCGCGCTGTCTCGCGCCAACTCCTGCTCAATGAAGTCTGGGGCTATAACGCAGCAGTTACAACGCACACGCTAGAGACACACATCTATCGTTTGCGCCAAAAAATTGAGATCAACCCGGCAAAAGCGTCTATTCTTTTAACCGAAAATGGCGGCTATCGCCTTGACCCCACCGCTCGTATCCCAAGCAATGGGGCCGCATAAAATAACCTTTTAAACGGGCATTGTAAGGTCCATCACGACTGGTACGTGGTCAGATGGACCTTCCCAATCACGAACATCTTTTAAAACACGACAGGCAGTCACGCCCGACAAAAGATCTGGGCTAACCCAAATATGATCAAGACGCCGCCCACGATTAGATTTCTTCCAATCCCGGTTGCGATAAGACCACCATGTATAAAGCTTTTCAGGCTCCGGGATGAGATGGCGCATTGCATCAACGAACCCAGTATCGTGCCAAGCATTCAAGGCATCCACCTCAACAGGAGTATGACTGACAATTTTTAAAAGCTGCTTGTGGCTCCACACATCATGCTCACATGGCGCAATGTTAAGATCCCCAACCAAGATGCTATTTTTAAACGATTTTTGTGCAAAAAAAGCACGAGCTTCTTCTAAAAATGCCAGCTTATGAGCAAATTTTTCGTTCTCCGCCGCATCCGGTACATCACCACCTGCAGGAACATAAAAATTATGCACCAATACACGACCAGCTGGGAGATGAACCCATGCCGCGACATGCCGACTGTCACTGCGCCCACACCAATCTGGTGCAGATTGTACCGCCTCTAACGGATAGCGTGAGAGAATAGCGACACCATTATAGCCCTTCATTCCCCAATACACATGATGCTTCCACCCCATGTCACGTAATTGCTCCGCAGGAAATAAAGGGTCTGGCACTTTTGTTTCCTGCAGACAGATCACATCTGGCTGCTCGTCATGCGTCAGCCTCTCGAGTAAGGGAAGGCGAAGACGTAATGAATTAATATTCCATGTAATCAGACGCATGAGCGCAATGGCCTTTTCACTATAATCTGTATGACGGGAGCTGATCACCCTCTTGCAGAAATCACAACAATCCCCACACTAAGGACTTATGACAGCAGCAATCAGCCCATTTCTCACCTTCGATACGCATATCGACATCCCTTGGCCAGATCAGGGCGATATGATGAACCCTGAAACAACGCGCAAAGTGGATTACCACAAAGCACGCCAAGGTGGTTTACACAGTGTATGTCTCGCTGCGTATATCCCCCAGGGGCCGCTGAGCAAGGCAGGGCATGCTGAAGCCTTTCAGCGCGCTCAGGACATGCTGTCCGTGATCACATCACTCCCTAAACACGCAAGCCCATCAACTCCTCTACGCATCTGCCGTACGGCAGACAGTATTATTCAGGCAAAAAAAGAAGGTGTCCTTGCTGTCGTTCCGGTTATCGAAAATGGTTATGCTATCGGCGAAGACCCTGAAAATGTTGGTTTCTTCGCACAAAATTTGGGGGTTCGGTATATTACCCTAACGCATAATGGACATAATGCTCTGGCAGATGCAGCCATTGCACGGGCTGATTTAGGCGATGCACCGACCCGTCATGGCGGCCTGTCTCCTATTGGACGTCGCGCCATCACCGCCATGAATGAGCATGGGGTGGTAATTGATGTATCCCATGCTGCACGTTCAACGATGATGCAAGCAACGGACGTATCTGAAACCCCCATTGTTGCCAGCCACTCATGCGCTCGTGCACTTTGCGATCACCCCCGAAACCTTGATGACGAGCAACTCTTACGCCTGCGAGATACCGGCGGCGTTATACAAATAACCGCCATGGGCAGCTTCCTGCGCAAGGGCGGCGGCGGCACGCTCAATGAACTTGTGCAGCATGTTCGTTATGTTGCTGATAAGATCGGCGTCCAGCATGTCGGCGTATCGTCCGACTTCGACGGCGGGGGCGGCATTCCTGGATGGGAAGACGCTTCTCAAACGCATAACGTGACTCAAGCACTCGTTAAAGCTGGATTCGTAAACGATGAGCTCAACGCTATTTGGGGAGGCAACATGCTTCGACTGCTTCATGCCGCTGAGACACATGCAAAATACCCTGTAAAATAATGGTACTTTTCACAAAGGCGTCGATAAAAATCGGCGTCTATTGCCACAAACATAACTCTTTGTCCACGGCCATTCTGGCGCAGATGTAAATTTAATGCAGATTAGCGTCGTGTAGAGCACCTTGAAAGAGAACGAAAACAAAACACCTTTATTTTCAATAACTTACGCTTTATGCCTAAAAAATAGGCAATCCGAAAGCAAGTCTGGAAGATCAAGGCCTTCATGATTCTGTCACACCTCCACCCACAGACTTGTCCACAGGATCAGTGGATGACTATAAGCCCATCATGAACGATACATCAGCGCCTTCTTCTGCCCCCCAGAAAAACATAGAAAAGGCAAACTCCACCACATCGTTGCCTATTGGGGTTGATGCGATCCGCTCTGCATTAAAGACAATCCCACATAATCCCGGTGTTTATCGTATGCTGGGCGACAAGGGAGAGGTGCTCTATGTCGGCAAAGCGTTAAATCTCAAAAATCGTGTATCCTCTTATCTACGCTTGCAGCAGTTACCAGAGCGATTGCGCCGCATGGTGACGCTGACGCGCGGCATGGAAATTGTGATTACCTCTAGTGAGGCAGACGCGCTGTTGCTTGAGGCAAACTATATCAAGCGCATGAAGCCCCGCTTCAATATCTTACTACGTGACGATAAGAGCCTACCATGGCTTGTCCTCACAGAAGGGCACGCCTTCCCACAAGTCACAAAGCAACGCGGCAAGCCCGTCAAAGGGGCCAGCTATTGGGGGCCATTTGCTTCTGCATGGGCAGTCAATCAAACCCTCAATGTCCTGCAGAGAAACTTTCTTCTACGCTCATGTTCAGACGCCATTCTATCCAGTCGAACACGCCCGTGCCTTTTACATCAAATTAAACGCTGCTCTGCGCCATGCGTCGACCGCATTTCTAAAGAAAATTATGCCGACCTATTAGAACAAGCCAAATTATTTTTATCTGGCAAAAATACAGAACTGCACGACAAGCTCATTAGAGAAATGGAAGAAGCCTCAGCTAATCTCGAGTTTGAGCGTGCAGCCTCATTAAGGGACCGTATTCGCGGCTTTACCGGCACTCAACATTCTGACGTTATCAACCCTACAGCATTGCCGGATACCGATGTGATCGCGCTTTGGCAAACAGCCGGGCAAAGCTGCATTCAAGTGTTTTTCATTCGTGGAGGGCGCAATAACGGCAATAGAGCATTTTATCCATCGCATGATGCAGATGAAACGCCATCCGCTGTCTTGAGTGCCTTTCTGCTACAGTTCTACGATAACAAACCGCCACCACCCTCACTGCTCATCAATGAACCTTTAGAAGAGCAAGATCTTTTGGCGGCCGCACTATCATCCAAAAGCACGAAAAAAATTCAAATTACCTTGCCGCAACGCGGACAAAAGAAAGATATTCTGGATCACGCAATTTTAAATGCGCGTGAAGCACTCGAACGCAAACTCGCAGAAAGCACCGGCCAACGCCGGCTCCTTGAAGGCGTCGCTAAAGCTTTTGACCTCCCCACTATCCCGCAGCGCATCGAAACGTATGATAACTCACACATCATGGGGCAGGCGCCGTATGGTGTTATGGTCGTCGGCGGCCCTGATGGGTTTGAAAAACGTGCTTACCGAAAATATGCTATTCGAAGCAACATAGCTCCCGGAGATGACTTTGGCATGATGCGCGAAGTTATGGAGCGCCGCTTTAAACGAACCCATTCAGAAGCAACCGTTTCTTCCGTTACGGATAAGCCAGACCTCTTGCTTATTGATGGCGGGCAGGGACAATTCAATGCCGTACAGCGCATCCTTACGGAACTTGGCGTAACGGATATTCCCATCGTAGGAATCGCTAAAGGCGTAGATCGCAATGCGGGGCGTGAATGGTTTTTTACATCCCATAAGCCACCATTCCAACTCCCGGAACGAGACCCAGTCCTGTATTATCTACAGCGCCTGCGTGATGAAGCCCACCGCTTTGCCATTACAACACACAGAAGTGGCCGCTCCAAAAAACTGACTTCGTCATCACTGGATAATATTCCAGGAGTAGGGCCCGCACGCAAAAAAATTCTCTTACACCACTTTGGGTCCGCCCGTGACGTAAGGCAAGCCAGCCTTGAAGCGCTCTTATCCGTACCGGGCATCAATCGCGTCACAGCAGAGACGGTTCATGCGCATTTCCACCCAGAAGCCTTCTAAGGCCATACAGAAAAATAGTATAAAATTTCACATGGTTGTCGCAGTTATCACGTATCATCCGATACAAATTTTCTCTACACTTGCCTTCTGATGCTGACAGATCTGCCAAACGTCCTCACGCTTTTGCGTATTGCTTCCATTCCCGCCCTTGTTGCGTTGCTAATGCTCAACACGGCGATTGGCCATCTCTCGGCCTTAATCGTGTATACACTCGCGTGCATCACCGATTACCTCGACGGCGCGCTGGCACGACGGTGGCAACAACACTCAGAGCTTGGCCGCATGATGGATCCCATCGCCGATAAGCTACTTGTTGGTGCTCTTTTACTCGCACTCGCTGGCGTTAATGCATTGCCGTGTTACTCTCTTTTCGCGGCAATCATTATCCTGCTTCGTGAAATTACCGTGAGCGGCTTACGCGAATATGTTGCGAGCCAAGGCGGAAAACTTCCATCAACACGCCTTGCTAAATGGAAAACCGGCATTCAAATGGTATCGATCGGCTTTCTTCTTGCTGGCAATGATACTGCTGAACTGCTTGGTTTGCAGAACCTTAATGCCAGCAACATTGGTGGCGTCCTCTTATGGCTTTCAATCGTGCCAACAGTCTTAAGCGGTTACGGATACGCTAAGGCAGCATTTACACATATGCAAAAAAAAACCATATAATTGGTCTAGTTGCGTATTCTTTACATTAAGCTCGCATGAGATATGGAAATTCCTCGAGCAACGCGCTAACAAAGATGATGTACTGCTTGGGAGTAGAACATGCGTAGAGCTGCTTTATTAGCAGTCCCTCTTGTCCTGAGTGGCTGCTCAGGATTGGGAAAATATTTTCACGACACTCTTTTTTGGCCGGGCTACACCCCGAATCAGCCACAAGGAAGCAGTGAGAACCTACTAAAAGTTCGCGGTGAAAAGGTGGTCTCCCCAGCGCTCCTGCCTACATCAGGGAATATCTGGCCCGCAGCACCACACCCGCTACCAACCCTGCAAGATGCTGCCAATCCGAACAGCAGCTTTAATCGCACCTTAAAAAACCCAACGACGTATTTAGGCGATGACAGCTTTAATGCCACTTCGGGAAGGCCTGACCAATCCTTTGGGGCGCAGGTAAAGTCTGGAAAATCACTGTCGATGGGTGAGGATACTTCCATTCATGACGGGGTTCCCGTAGATCAAAGCCACTTACAAGCACTCCCCACGAGCGTGCCTGATGCTGCAAAAGGTTATTTAAAACCTGGCGGTCGAAGCATTACCATCCCAAACGGGAATGGTACCAGCACGGTCATTAATGCAGATGGCTCAACACGCACCATCAAAGATAACGCCAAATAACAAAACATCCATAGGGGCTGCACCTTCTGCCCCTATGGACCACGCTAGACTTTAAGAATAATGACGCAACAGTGTCTTGAGGCGCCCCTGTACACGAACACGCTCTTCAGCAAAAATTTGCACATCATATGCTGAGTTTGCAGGCTCCAACGCGACAGAGCGCCCGTGTCGGCGGAATATTTTCAGCGTCACTTCTTGATTGTCTACGAGGGCAACAGCAATTTGCCCATTCTCAACAGACTGACACTCTTGAATGATAGCTGTATCCCCATCATGAATACCTGCTTCAACCATTGAATCGCCGGAAACAATAAGCGCGTAATGCTTTCCAGATGAAAGCATCGAAAGCGGAACATCCACACTATAATCAGAATGCTCAATCGCTTCCATAGGAAGGCCTGCTGCAATTCGTCCCAATACAGGCAAAGAAATCATCGCAGGCATTTCATGAGCACGCTGCGGCTCTGAGAAAATGCCTTGCAACACATTCGTGTTTGAAGTCTCTTTTTCAAACGTTACAGACGTCTCGACCGGATTTTGCTCAAGGGCAGGGACTTTCACTACCTCCAATGCACGCGCACGATGGTGATGACGTTTGAGAAAGCCCCGATCTTCCAAAGCGGATATTAAACGATGAATACCCGACTTAGAACGTAACGAAAGGGCATCTTTCATCTCATCAAAGGATGGAGAATACCCCGTCTGCTTCAGATGCTTATCAATATACAAAAGAAGTTGGTACTGTTTTGGCGTCAGCATCTTGAAAGTGTTCCGAAGGGGATAACAAAAAAAATAACTCAACGTTCATCATAAGTTCTCCAATATCCCACTGCAAGCCTTGAAAGAGAAGTCTGCATCTGACGGCACTGATAAAATCCTCAACCTCTTTTTTGGGAATATATCGCAGGAAACTCTTGACCTTCCGCCCCAAAATCCGCATGTTGCGCGGAATTCTGCTGAATCGTCGTTCCACTTTCGGCGGGCGACACTAAAAGCGGCTTTTGTCCGAGGGTAACATGGCAAAGACTAACGTCATTCAAATTCGTCTCGTCTCTTCCGCAGAAACGGGATACTTCTACGTAACCAAGAAGAACGCTCGTTCTGCAACCGGCAAGATGGAAGTGCGCAAGTACGACCCAGTAGTCCGTAAGCACGTGACGTTCCGTGAAGCAAAAATCAAGTAATCTGATTTCTGCCTTTACGAAAAAAGCGGCTCTTATGAGCCGCTTTTTTTATGAGTCCACATTTAGAATAATTTGTCATTCGGGCCATACGGAATAACGATATCGCCATTCCGTGTTAAATTAAGCATTGCTCGAGAACGTTCATCCAACATATCAGCATCGAGAGCATGCTCTTTTAGAGCAGCGACCCTCCGCCGCCACATAAGCTGCTCGGCCTGAGCATTTTGCTCTGCCAAAAGCGCTTCTTGTTTCAATTGGGTTTGTTCTTGATAGGCGCGTATACCATGCGCACCATGCAATGCATTCCACCCGAAATAAGCGGCCAGCCCAATAAAGAGGGTAGGGGCTGCAATAGCCTTAAAGCCTCTCCGTAATATCTTTACCGCCTGCACCCGATCATCCTCGCTCGTCGCTACGCTCCATGCCCAGACTATAACAAACGGACCATATGCTACAAATAGAAACGCCCATAGCATTACGCTATGGGCGCCCCAAAAAGCATTTCAATAAGTGCAAACTTGCGTTTGCGCCTATTTTAAGCCTTCAAAATGCTACGCCCCGCATAACGAGCTGCACTACCAAGCTGCTGCTCAATACGGATCAACTGGTTGTACTTCGCCGTACGGTCAGAGCGTGACAAAGAACCCGTCTTGATCTGCGCACAGTTCGTAGCCACAGCCAGATCTGCAATCACAGCATCTTCTGTCTCACCTGAACGATGACTCATAACGCAACGGTAACCCGCCTTATGCGCTGTCTCAACAGCTTCCAGCGTTTCCGTCAGAGTGCCGATCTGGTTAACCTTCACCAGCAGAGCATTACCCGTGCCCGCAGCAATGCCACGACGCAGACGCTCTGGGTTCGTGACGAACAAATCATCACCAACCAACTGCACACGGCCACCCAGACGCTTCGTCAGCTCTGCCCAGCCTTCCCAGTCATCTTCAGCCAAACCGTCTTCAATAGAAACGATTGGGAACTTACGTGTCAGATCATCAAGGTAAGAAATCATACCATCTGAATCAAAGGTCTTACCTTCACCCTTCAGATTGTACTGACCGTCACGGTAAAATTCCGTAGAAGCACAATCCAGCGCGAAGGTGACATCTTCACCAGGGCGGTAACCGGCAGCTTCAACTGACTTGGAAATAAAGCCCAGAGCTTCTTCTGCCGATTGCAGGTTTGGTGCAAAACCACCTTCGTCACCGACATTGGTGTTATGACCTGCCGCAGAGAGACCCTTCTTCAGAGCTGTAAAAATCTCTGACCCCATACGAACAGCTTCAGCAATCGTTGAAGCGCCGACCGGCTGGATCATGAACTCTTGGATATCGATGGGGTTATCAGCATGCTCACCACCATTCACGATGTTCATCATCGGAACCGGAAGAGTATGCGCAAACACACCGCCAACATAACGATACAATGGCAGCTCCAGCTCTTCAGCTGTCGCCTTTGCTACCGCCAAAGAAACGCCCAAAATAGCATTCGCACCAAGGCGGGACTTGTTCGGGGTGCCATCAAGTTCAATCATCGCATTATCAATTGCGATTTGATCTTCAGATTCAGCACCTTGCAGAACTTCGAGAATTTCGCTTTCTACGAAACCGCAGGCTTTCTGTACGCCCTTACCATTAAAACGGGACTTATCACCGTCACGCAGTTCAACAGCTTCATGTGCACCTGTTGAAGCGCCTGATGGAACAGCAGCACGACCACGGGCTCCCGAGGAAAGTTCTACTTCAACCTCAACGGTTGGATTGCCGCGACTATCCAGAATCTCGCGGGCAATGATATCGACAATAGCGCTCATGGGGGCTCTCCTCGTAAAAAGTGTGAGCCGGGATCGGCTCGAACCCAGACGGAACGGAAAGTAGTCGTCTCAAAATCAGGACCGGAGGTCAATCTCGTAGATGCGTTTACCGTTTTTAATATTCCTGCTGAGCCTTGCAGGACTCGTGCCTTTTGCCTTCTTGGGAGGCTGTATTTTCATAGGCCATCTCTTTGCCCCACAACCGCACCTCATGATGGCATTACTCGCCTACGGGGCGTGTGTTCTCTCATTTCTTGGTGCTGTGCACTGGGGGCTCGCTATGGAGAGGCCCGATATTATCTCTAATCGTACGACTTCAGATCTCGATCGATGGAGACTAATATTCGGTGTATGCCCTGCTGTTTTAGCATGGCTGGCGCTCTATATCGGTATGGTCACCAACCTTAGATCTGGCCTGACAATTGAGATATTAGGATTCGTAGCAGCCTATAGTTTTGAAAAAATAGGATGGAAAAGAGGCGCTGTACCACAAGGCTACATACGCCTGCGCTTAGCACTTACCATCGGAGCCGTTATCAGTCTGATAATAGCACTATTGGGAACCTGAACGGTGCAGATTCCCAACAATACGTTACTTCAAAAAGATTTGTTCAACGCGTCAATTGCCTTAAGGCGCGTTAACAAACCACGCATCTCCGACAATGGAACCATCGTTGGACCATCACTCGGTGCGCGGTCTGGGTCTTGGTGTGTCTCGATAAAGACAGCTGAGACACCAATTGCCAAAGCTGCACGAGCTAATGGCTCCACAAACTCGCGCTGCCCGCCCGTTGAGGCACCCAGCCCCCCCGGCTGTTGAACAGAGTGCGTTGCATCAAACACAACTGGATAACCAGTTTGCTCCATAATCGGCAAACCACGGAAATCACTGACAAGCGTATTGTAGCCGAAGCTCGTTCCGCGATCGCAAAGCATAATGCGCTCATTGCCAGTTGAAGCAATTTTCTTTGCTACATTTGCCATGTCCCACGGAGCGAGAAACTGACCTTTTTTGACGTTAATCGCCTTGCCAGTTTTTCCGGCAGCTAACAGAAGGTCTGTCTGCCGACACAAAAACGCAGGAATTTGCAGCACATCCACGGCTTCAGCTGCGACTGCACATTGCTCCGCAGTATGCACATCCGTCAGGACCGGAACATCAAAGCGTGCGCGCACTTCAGCCAGGATATCCAATCCGACATCCATGCCAATGCCGCGCGCAGCACTCACAGAACTACGATTAGCTTTATCATAGCTGCTTTTATAGATCAGCCCGATACCGAGCTCTGCACATAGATTGTGCAGAGCCTCCGCCATTTCCAATGCATGTTCACGGGACTCAATCTGACATGGCCCCGCAATCAGTACAAACGGTGCTTTGGGGCCGATTGTCAGCCCCTTAACCGTAATACTCACTGTGCCGCCTGCCGGCTTTGAGCAGCCTTAATGAAGCCCGCAAACAATGGGTGCGGATCAAATGGCTTGGACATTAGTTCCGGATGATACTGCACACCGATAAAGAACGGATGATCTGGGTATTCCACAACCTCTGGCAACACGCCATCGGGCGACATCCCGGAGAACCGCAGACCGGTCGCCTCCAAGCGGTCACGGTAGTTGAGGTTCACTTCCCAACGGTGACGGTGACGCTCACGCACTTCCGTACGGCCATAAACCTGCGCCACGCGTGAACCTTCAGCCAGCTTCGCAGCATATGCGCCAAGACGCATAGTACCCCCCAAATCACCGCCTTCACGACGACGCAGCAACTCATTGCCGCGCGCCCACTCTGTCATCAGACCAACAAGCGGCTCGGATGTTGGGCCGAACTCGGTGGAGGAGGCTTTAGGCAGCCCTGCCAAGGAACGAGCACACTCAATGACAGCCATCTGCATACCAAAGCAGATGCCCAAGAATGGAATGCCGTTTTCACGAGCATAACGAACAGCAAGGATCTTGCCTTCTGCACCACGCTCGCCAAAGCCGCCAGGAACCAGAATAGCATCGACACCTTGCAGGCGTGCAGACACGTCACCGGTTTTTTCGAACTCTTCAGATTCAATCCATTCCAGCTTTACACGCACATTGTTGGCGATACCGCCATGCAACAGCGCTTCAGCCAAGGACTTATAGCTATCCAAAAGAGCCGTGTACTTACCAATAACCGCAACCCGTACTTCACCTTCAGGCTCACGAATAGCGTGAACAATTTTTTCCCAGCGGGAAAGATCTGGTGAACCTTCATGAGGCAGACCGAAATAGCGCAGAACCTCGCCATCCATACCTTCACGATGGTATGAAATAGGACAAGCGTAAATCGTGTCCACATCCAAGGCGGCAATAACGGCTTGCGGGCGAACGTTACAGAAATTTGCAATTTTCTGGCGCTCATTATCCGGAATTGGACGATCTGAGCGGCACAGAAGCACTTGAGGCTGAATACCAACATTCTGCAATTCCTTTACGGAATGCTGTGTTGGCTTCGTTTTCAACTCACCTGCTGAAGGAATGTAGGGGAGGAGCGTCAAGTGAACGCACATGGTCTGTTCATGACCAAGATCATTGCGTAGCTGGCGAATAGCTTCCAAAAACGGCAAGCTTTCAATGTCGCCCACGGTGCCACCGATTTCAACGAGAACGAAATCATACTCGTCCGTCCCGGCGACAACCACATCTTTAATGGCATCTGTAATGTGCGGAATAACCTGAACGGTTCCGCCTAAATAATCCCCACGGCGCTCACGCGCGATCACATCTGAATAGATGCGTCCCGTTGTCGCGTTATCAGCGCGGCGCGCATGAACACCCGTAAAGCGCTCATAATGCCCGAGGTCGAGATCTGTTTCAGCACCATCATCGGTGATGAAAACCTCGCCATGCTGATACGGGCTCATTGTGCCCGGATCGACGTTGAGATAGGGGTCCAACTTACGCATGCGGACTTTATAGCCGCGTGCTTGAAGGAGGGCTGCAAGGGCTGCTGAAGCAATACCCTTACCAAGAGAGGAAACCACACCGCCGGTGATGAATACAAAGCGCGTCATGGGCGTTCTTCATACACTGAAGATGGGGGGAAGGGGAAGCGTCCATTCACGATCTAGGACGCATCTCCTCCCTTTTTTTATTAGTGTGTTCCGGAAGTACCAGTTGCAGGTGCCTGTGGTGCTGAATGCGCAGCCGGTTGAGCTAAAATGTCATGCCCACCCACACCAGAAGAGGCACCACGGTTCAACAAAGCCAGCACCAAGCACAGTACCATGAAAACACCCGCCAAAATCGATGTCGCCCGCGTCAGAAGGGTTGCCGTACCGCGCCCCGTCATAAACGAACCCATGCCTTGGCTGCTACCAATTCCCAAGCCGCCACCTTCACTGCGCTGAATCAGGATTGTACCGATCAAGGCCAATGCAACCAGCAGATTAATAACAAGAAGTGCAGTGGTCATGAGTTATAAGGTCCAGAGAGAGGTTGAGAAGAGAGTTGTAAGGATGCAGCCTCAGCAATCTGCGTAAAACGCAGCGCATCAAGACTAGCATTCCCAACCAAGACGCCACCAATTGAACGAATGGACAAAATGGCATGCGCCTGATCAGGCGTAACAGAGCCGCCATACAGGATTGGCACGCGAATGTCATCTTTCTTAAGCCTGGAGCGCAGCAAACCGCTCAAAAGATACAGCGTACGTTCCAACTCATCCCGCGATGGGGTTACGCCGCTACCAATAGCCCAAATAGGCTCATATGCGAGCACGCCCTCAAAATCACTCGTCAATGACCCATCAATTTGACTGGCTAGGACGGATGCCGCGCGCCCTTCTTGGCGCTCATGCATCGTCTCCCCAATACACACCACAGGCCGAAGCCCGGCATCCATAGCGGCACGCACCTTAAGACGAATAAGCGCATCCGTTTCACCATGCGCTTGCCGACGCTCCGAATGACCTAAGATCACATAACGTGCCCCAAGATCCGCGAGCATCTCAGCGGAAATATCCCCTGTATGCGCGCCATTATGAGACATGTGGCAATCTTGCCCACCCACTAAAATCGTTTCCCCGACATTACGGGCACGCAAAATACGGCTGGTACGCTCAATCTGCGTAAAAGGTGGACAAATGACCAAACGTACATCGCTTGGTAAAGTACGAGCCCGTTGAAGCACATCACAGGTTAACTGATGCGCGCTTGCTCGTAACCCATTCATCTTCCAATTGCCGATAATGAGCTTCGGCGATTCGTTCATGCCTTCTCCGCGTCAGAACCCTGACCTTAAAACCTGCATCAAAATACTTGAACTAACGTCGAACCTACGCTTGTTCTGGTCAAGCCGGGTTCACGACATTATGGTGCCCGCTGGTTCTTTAAAGGCAGCTTTGCCAACATACCATCCCGACGTTACGACAGCCGGATCCATTCTGACCCCATGATTACCACACTTCGCCACCTCTTTGTTGATTCCTGGGCCGGTCGCGCGGCCGCTTTCCTCATTTTCCTTGCCTTCATCGGCTGGGGGGTCGGGGATGTGTTCAACAGCAGCAACTCTGCCTCGCCCAATACGATTGCGAAGGTCGGGGATCGTGAGATTTCAGCCGAAACCTTCGCGCGTGCCTTGGAAACGCAACTTCCCAGCGCCGCACAACGACTGGGTTATCAGGATGTTGCGCACCTTCCTGCAGCAGCACGACAGCAGGTCGCGCGTGAGATTCTGCGGAGTCTTGTTATCCAACAAGAGACGCAACTGGCAGCCGACCACGCCGGCATGTCTGTCCCAGACAGCATGGTCCGCGATGAGATATTCAGCATTCCGGCCTTCCATAACGCTGCAGGGCAATTCGACCGCTCTTTAATGAACCAACGAATCGCACGCATGGGCCTAACCGAAAAACGCCTGATCGAATTAGTGCGTGAAGACATCATCAGCCGCTCATTGCTGCAAGGCGTTGGGGCATCAGCACATGCGTCTTCTATTTTGACCAATCTTTTGATCAATTTTGAAAGCGACACACACCGTCTAAGCGTGTTGCGCATTCCATTTGCCGCGCATAAGGCAACGAATACACCAAGTGAAGAGCAGCTTCGCCGCTTCTACGATAATCACCCCGATCTCTTCAAAACACCTGAGTTCCGCCACATTAAAGCGGTCCTCATGACACCTGAGACGGTCGCAAATACCATCGAAGTCTCAGACGACATTCTGCATAAATTATATGATATGCAGGCCCGTATCTATAATTTGCCGGAAACACGCTCGCTTCAAGTTCTGTCCTTCACGGATCAAGCAAAAGCACAAGACGCGGCGAATAGCTGGAAAAATGGTACATCATGGGATGCGCTGATCAAAGCTAACCCATCCGCCATTCCTGCAACCCCCGAAAAGGCACGCAAGAGTGACCTCCCCAATGCCGAGCTAGCACAGGCGGCATTTGCCGCTCCGTCTCAAACGGTACAAGGCCCTGTGCACACGGCATTTGGTTGGGTTATCTTCAAAGTCACCGACATTATTGCACCACACCACACAGACTTTGCGCAGGTTAAAGATCAACTGCGCCATGATGTACAGCAACAGCAAGCACCTGAAGCCCTGCAAGCACGCCTGCATCGTTTTCAAGATGCTATTGCCGGCTCAAGTGACCTCGAAAAAATCCCAAGTGATCTTGGCGCAGCTCCCATCGCCGGCACACTGGATGCGCAAGGCATGACACCAGAAGGCGTGCCTGCGCCTATCCCCGGCGGCCCACAATTGCGGACAGCAATCATCCAGCAGGCATTCGCACAAAAAGCCCTTGCTGCCCCGCATATTGTCTCAGGCCCTGATAATGCTGCCTACGCACTTGTTGTCGACAGCATTCGTCCCGGTAGTGTGCAGCCATTCGATACTGTCCGCAGTGCGGTCGCCACGGCATGGGCAGACGATCAAGCTAAACATTTGGCTGATCTTCGGGCGACAGCTCTTTACACACAAGCAAAAAAGAGCGGTCTCTCAATCGCCGTATCCGGTCAACCTGAAGCCAATGATCTATGGCAGAATGTTGATGTGTCCCGCGCCAAGCCTGACAGCCGCCTCCCTAACATCGTGACGCGCAATCTCTTCACGTTGAAGCCACATGAAAGCGCTATGTACCAAAGCGATGATGCTTTTTGGCTGGTAACGCTGGATGGCATCGAAGCGGCTACACCAACAGATCGCACAACCATCCAGCATGGCGTGGAGGGGCAATATACCCAGTCCTTACAGATGGATATCCCAGACGCCATTAGCACAGCACTTGAGAAGCAGTGGCCGATGACCCATCTCAACATGCCTCTCTTCAATCAAGTTGTAACGTCTACACAGAGCAACAACGCCCAATGACCGAAGCCGTGAACGTCCTCTTTTCCGTTGAGGCAGCCGATCTTTTAACGCCAGTATCAGCCTATCTGAAACTGGCCCATCTTTCCGGCAGCCCCTTTCGTATGTTGTTTGAGAGTGTGGAAGGAGGGGCCTCACGCGGACGTTACACGGTTATTGCTCTTCGCCCTGATTGGGTGTGGCGATGCCGCCATGGCAACGCCACCCTTGATGGCACACCGCTTTATGGGAACCCACTCGATACACTCAACACATTAGTTGAGGAGAGCACTTTAGCACTCCCAGACAATCTTCCCCCCATGATCGGCGGCGTTTTTGGAGTGTTGGGCTATGATATGGTCCGACACATGGAGAACCTGCCTCATGCCCCGCAGGATGATCTAGACCTGTCAGAAGGCATCATGATCAGGCCGAGCCTCTTCGCTGTTTTTGATGCCGTACGCGATGAGCTTACACTGGCTGTGCCTCTTCGGGGGGGGATGACGGAACATGCTGCTCAAAACCTATTGAACGAAGCACGCACAGCACTTCACGCCCCTTTGGACTACGCTGCGCCACATCTTCCTGAAGGCACAGAACTTGCGCCGCCCGTTAGCAACATGACGCAAGAAGCATTTGAAAACAGCGTCCGCACAGCACAAGAATATATCGCTGCAGGCGATGCGTTCCAAATTGTGCCCAGCCAACGCTTCACGACCGACTTCCCACTACCACCACTGGAACTGTACCGCAGCTTGCGCCGCATCAATCCAGCACCATTCCTTTTCTTGTTGGAAATGGACGAATATGCGTTGGTCGGTTCATCTCCAGAAATTCTTGTCCGCCTACGCGATGAAACCGTCACAGTACGCCCTCTCGCTGGCACCCGCCCTCGTGGCGCCTCTCATGCCGAAGATATCGCACTCGAAGAAGAACTCCTCGCGGACCAAAAAGAACGAGCAGAACATCTGATGCTCATTGACCTTGGCCGCAATGATGTTGGCCGGGTCGCACAATCAGGGTCCGTACGTGTACCAGATCAGTTCGTTGTCGAACGTTACAGCCATGTGATGCATATTTCCTCAACAGTCACCGGCACTATTGCGGAAGGCAAGACCGCCAAAGATGCGCTAATTGCAGCGTTCCCCGCAGGAACACTCACGGGCGCACCAAAAATCCGAGCGATGGAAATTATTGACGAACTGGAGCCAACCCGCCGCGGCCCTTATGCTGGCTGCATCGGCTACTTCGGGGCGGATGGACAAATGGATACCTGTATCGGCTTACGCATGGGATTAATCCATAATGGCAAGCTGCATGTTCAAGCGGGATGTGGCGTTGTCGCGGACAGTGACCCCCACGCAGAGTTTCTTGAAACAAAAGCCAAAGCCCGTGCCGTCTTAAAGGCGGCAGAGCTTGCTATCAAAAATGCCACACATCAAATTTAACATATACGGATGATGTATGTATGAAAGTTAAATGTGACGTGACAGCATGTGAAAGCCACCTCAGGCCATGATCCTCTTGATCGACAATTATGACAGTTTCACCTTCAACATTGTGCACCATTTGGGTGCGCTCGGGGTGCACTGTGATGTACGACGCAATGACGCTCTCAAGGTAGAAGAGGCGCTTGCCCTGAAGCCACAGGCTATTGTTTTATCGCCCGGTCCATGCGCCCCAAATGACGCTGGTATTTGTTGTGACCTCATCAAAGCTGCCGCCGGTCGCATCCCCATTCTTGGTGTCTGCTTAGGACATCAAGCGATTGGCCAAGTTTTCGGGGCAGATGTTGTGCGAGCGCCTGTACCCATGCATGGTAAAATCAGCCCTGTAGAACATGATAACACGGGCGTGTTTGCAGGTTTACCGAACCCCGTTGATGTCGTGCGCTATCACAGCTTGACCTTGGCCCCTGACAGCATTCCTGAAGTGCTACGCGTGAATGCCAAGACCCAAGATGGTATCATTATGGGGGTTCGCCACCGCGATTATGAGATTCATGGCGTGCAGTTCCACCCGGAAAGCATCGCCTCTGTTGGTGGGAAGGACCTGTTCGCTAACTTCTTAGAATGTGCAGGCATCACGGTTCCTGAGCCCGCATGACACAACTTTCCAACAGCTTACGAAAACTGGTCAAGGGCCACGCTTTGTCATCTCAGGATGCTGAAAACGCCATCCAAGATGTCATGCTGGGCACTGCGGACCCCATCCAGCTTTCTGCATTTCTCACGGCGCTTCACTTGCGTGGGGAAACTGAGCATGACCTAATTGGTGCCGTGCGTGCTGTGCGGCAGCATATGCATACAGTACCAAATGCGCCAGAAGACACAATTGATGTCTGCGGCACGGGTGGAGACGGCTTAAATACGTTGAATGTTTCAACGGCTGTTGCCTTCGTCCTCGCGGGGATGGACGTTCCCGTCGCCAAACACGGTAACAGAGCGCTGTCGTCACGTTCAGGCGCCACTGATGTCCTAGAACAATTGGGGGTCAGCATTGATAAAGACCCAGCCATACTGAGCCAACGCTTGCAGCGTGATGGCCTCGTATTTTTGGCTGCACCCTATCATCACCCGGCCTTACGCCATGCTGCGCCAGTACGGAAAGCTTTGGGGTTTCGTACACTTTTTAATCTCGTCGGCCCTTTATGTAACCCCGCATGTGTAAAGCGACAATTGCTGGGTGTTTTTGATATCCGCTGGTTGGAGCTTCTAGGAACAGTTCTTCAACAATTAGGTAGCGCCTATACGTGGACTATCCATAGCGAGACCGATGAAGGCGGCAGCGACGAACTTACTTTGTCTGGCCTTAATCATGTTTTCAGCCTTGAACGGGGCGTGCGCAGTCGCTTTACCTTCAACGCCCATGACATCGGCTTACCGTCGCGTCCCATTGCGGAGTTGCGTGGCGGGACCCCAACCGAAAATGCCCACTCTTTGAAAGCCATGCTCAATGGCGAACAAGGAGCATACCGAGACACCGTTCTGTTAAACACAGCCGCTGCCCTTCACGTCGCTGGACATGGCTCCGTGATACGCGATAAGTGTTTTGATGAACGAGCTTTTGCCAACAACATAAAACGTGCAGCGCAGGCCATCGATAATGGTTCTGCCAACGCGGCCCTAGAGCGTGCAATATCTCCTGCTGGAATTCGCTCTGTCGCGCCTTTTACAAAGAATGTGGAACGATCATGACATTCCCCCTGAGCCGCATGGCTAAAACCTACGCTCCTGAAGGTCCGGATCAGTTCCCGGATACCGATATTCCCGCAACCACCATGGAGCCTATCCAAAATCCCAAGACGGATATTCAGGACAAGGGGGACGTTTTACAGCGCATCTGTGCACGTACGCGACTGGATGTTGAACAGCGCTCACAAAGCATGTCGCTAAAAGAAATTACTGCGCGTGCCCGCGAAGTCTCCACCCCCACACGTGGCTTTGGTAAGGCGCTAAAACACCTGACTGCCGATAAAAACGTTGGGTTGATTGCCGAAATCAAAAAAGCCTCGCCCTCCGCTGGCATTTTGCGTCCCGACTATGACCCCGCAGGCATTGCACGTACTTATGCCAATGCAGGCGCTACGTGCTTATCTGTCTTAACGGAAAGCTCCTGCTTCCACGGCAATACGGACGATATTCGTATCGTGCGCGAAGCATGCAGCCTGCCCATTCTGCGAAAGGATTTTATCCTCGATCCATGGCAGGTGCATGAAAGCCGCCTCATCGGCGCAGACTGTATTTTGTTAATTCTCGCAGCACTAAGCGAAGATCAGACCGTAGAACTCATCGAAACGGCACGCGGCCTTGATATGGATGTTCTGGTCGAAGTGCATGATGAAGATGAATTGAACCGCGCTCTTGCGCTCGACACTTCTCTCATCGGCATTAACAACCGAAACCTACGCACCCTCAAAACAGACATCGAAACCACGCGTCAATTAGCGCCGCTCGTTCCACCAGACCGGCTAGTCGTCTCTGAGAGCGGCATTCGTACCCAAGATGATGTTATGCGGGTTGGCGAAGTCGGAGCGAGCGCGGTCCTTGTTGGGGAAAGCCTCTTGCGCGAAGAAGACCCCGGCGTAGCGGCGCGACGCCTTTTAGGGTATGCATAACCTACAAAACCACCGTGTTTAACACCACTCGGAAGCGAAACATCTTGTGTTAGCGCTTCCGGTGCTGGTGTTCTGGGCAAACTCCCGGTAATAACACCATCAATTGACGTCACAGACTGCTCGTTTGTGACGAAATCTATTTTTTTCAGGAGACCGCCATGAACGAAACGGCGTCCGTTCCTGTCAAAGGGAATGGTCCGGCACTACCGCCGGAGACGATGAAGCGGGCCTACAAGGACATGCTCCTTGTGCGCCGTTTTGAAGAAAAGGCTGGTCAGCTTTACGGAATGGGCCTGATCGGTGGTTTTTGCCACCTGTATATTGGTCAAGAAGCCGTAGTCGTTGGTCTAGGCCTGCATATGAAGCAGGGCGATAAGTCCATCACGTCATACCGTGATCATGGCCAGATGCTCGTTGCAGGCATGACCCCACGTGGCGTTATGGCTGAACTGACCGGGCGTGAAGGCGGGTACTCCCGTGGCAAGGGCGGCTCAATGCACATGTTCTCCCGTGAAAAGGAGTTCTATGGTGGCCACGGGATCGTCGGGGCGCAGGTCGCACTTGGCACAGGCCTCGCTTTTGCCAACAAGTACCGTGGCACGGATGAAGTGGCGATCGTGTACTTTGGGGAAGGTGCATCCTCCCAAGGGCAAGTGTTTGAAAGCTTCAACCTTGCTGCACTGCATAAGCTGCCATGCATTTATGTGATTGAAAACAATCGCTATGGCATGGGTACATCCATTGAGCGCGCGTCAGCGTCCAAGGATTTGTCACGCAACGGCGCACCATGGAATATTCCGGGCCGCAAGGTTGACGGCATGGACGTTCTTGCTGTGCACCAAGCGGCACAAGAAGCAATCGCTCATTGCCGCGCAGGGAAGGGGCCATATCTTCTGGAGATGGAAACCTACCGCTACCGTGGGCATTCCATGTCGGACCCAGCCAAATATCGGGCACGTGACGAAGTCGAAGAGATGCGCCGTACGCGCGATCCGATCGAAACGCTCAAAGCTGAAATGGCAAAATGGGGCATCGACCCGGCTGAACTGAAAAGCATTGATGATGACGTCAAAGCTGTCGTTGCCGATGCCGTTGATTACGCAAAGACCTGCCCAGAGCCGGACCCTTCCGAGCTGTGGACTGATATTCTGGTGGAGGGTTAATCCATGGCATCTCTGATTCTGATGCCCGCACTGTCTCCCACCATGACAGAAGGCACCATCGCCCGTTGGACGCGTAACCCCGGTGATGCTGTACAGTCGGGTGACGTGATCGCTGAAATCGAAACCGACAAAGCCACCATGGAAGTCGAAGCAACAGAAGACGGCATCTTCGGTAAAATCATCGTCGATGCTGGCACTGAGAATGTTGCCGTAAACACGCCGATTGCCGTACTGCTCGAAGACGGTGAAGAAGCTTCCGCCGCAGATGCTCTATTGACTGGGGCAAGTGCGGCATCTGCGAGCGCATCTTCTCATAACGAGCCCAAAGCAGATGCTCCCGTTGCAGCTGCACCCGTTGCTAAAGCCATCGAAGCCGAAAAAGAGTGGGGCCCAACACGGGATATTACCGTTCGTGAAGCGCTTCGTGATGCGATGGCTGCAGAGCTACGCCGTGATGAAGATGTGTTTCTGCTTGGTGAAGAAGTCGCTCAGTATCAAGGCGCGTATAAGGTCAGCCAAGGCTTGCTGGACGAGTTCGGCGAAAAGCGCGTTATTGATACGCCTATTACCGAACACGGCTTTGCAGGCATGGCGGTCGGTGCCGCTCTAACGGGGCTGAAGCCGATCGTGGAGTTCATGACCATGAACTTCGCCCTGCAGGCAGTTGATCATATCATCAACTCCGCAGCCAAAACGCTTTATATGTCCGGCGGTCAGATGGGGTGCCCCATCGTGTTCCGTGGACCCAACGGTGCCGCAGCTCGCGTGGGCGCGCAACATTCACAGTGTTTTGCAAGCTGGTACGCGCATGTTCCCGGCCTCAAAGTCGTAGCGCCCTGGTCTTCTGCGGACGCAAAAGGCCTACTACGCGCCGCGATCCGCGATCCAAACCCTGTTGTGGTGTTGGAAAATGAAATCCTCTACGGGCAAAAATTCCCATGCCCAGAAGATGAAGATTTCATCGTTCCGATCGGCAAAGCTAAAATTGAGCGTGAAGGTAAAGACGTTACCCTCGTTGCCTTCTCAATCATGGTTGGCGTTGCCTTAGAAGCAGCTGCAAAGCTGGCAGAAGAGGGGATTGAAGCAGAGGTTATTAACCTGCGTACAATCCGTCCTTTGGATACAGAAACCATCATCAACAGCGTGAAGAAGACGAACCGTGTCGTCTCCGTTGAAGAAGGATGGCCTGTTGCCGGTATCGGTTCTGAGATCTGCACGGTTGCTGTTGAACAAGCCTTTGATTGGCTTGATGCACCGCCCGCGCGTGTCTGTGGGCTCGATATTCCGTTGCCTTACGCAGCGAACCTCGAAAAACTGGCACTTCCTAAACCCGACTGGGTTGTGGATGCTGTACGCAAGCTGTTCCGGGACTGATCGTTATGGCCATTGAGATTTTGATGCCGGCCCTGTCGCCGACCATGACCGAAGGTAAGCTCGCACGCTGGTTAAAAGCAGAAGGCGATACCATTACCTCGGGCGAAGTCATTTCTGAAATCGAAACCGATAAAGCAACTATGGAAGTCGAAGCTGTTGATGAAGGCATTCTCGGCCGCATTTTTGTCCCTGAAGGGCAAGAAAATGTCGCGGTGAATGCTCCAATCGCTGTGTTGGTTGAAGACGGTGAAAGCGTTCCTGATGCACCTGCATCACAAAATTCAGCACCTGAGGTAGCACCTACCGCAACCGAGACAAAAGCTGAAACAGCCACAACGCCCAAAGCGGTAACAGCACCTGCAAGTGTTGAGCGTATTTTCGTCTCTCCGCTTGCGCGCCGTTTAGCGCATGAACAAGGCATTGCATTGCAAAGCCTAAAGGGTACGGGACCAAATGGCCGTATTCTAAAGCGTGATGTTGAGCATGGTGCGGTTAAACAGGCAGCAAATCCTGCCGTTGAAGTTGCCTCCGTTGCTCAAACAAGCAGCGATGTGCAGCGTGTTCCGAACTCAACCATGCGTAAAGTGATTGCGCGTCGTTTAACGGAATCCAAAACACAGGTTCCTCACTTCTATGTCTCTGTAGACATTGAACTGGATGCCTTGCTTGCTCTGCGCTCCAAGCTGAACGGCGCGTCTCATGATGGTGCGTTCAAAATCTCTGTGAATGATATGATGATCAAGGCTGTTGCCCTTGCTCTGAAGAAGACCCCCGGTCTGAACGTACAATTCACAGAAGCTGAAACGCTACATTTCGACAACGTCGATATTTCTATGGCTGTTTCCATACCGGATGGCCTAATCACGCCGATCATCCGTAATGCGGACGCAAAATCTCTGCGGACAATCAGCGCAGAAGCCAAAGACCTTGCAAAACGCGCCCGGGCTAACAAACTGAAACCAGAAGAATTCCAAGGCGGAACCTTCTCGATTTCAAATATGGGTATGTTCGGCGTGCGTGACTTTAGCGCGATCATTAATCCACCGCAGGCTGCCATCTTAGCGATTGCTTCGGGCGAAAAACGCCCTGTTGTGCGGGATGGTCAACTAGCTATTGCAACTGTGATGACGGCCACGCTGTCTGTTGACCATCGCGCTATCGACGGCGCTTTGGGGGCCCAATGGCTCAACACGCTGCGTGACATTATTCATAATCCTTACACTCTGGTGGTCTGATCCATGTCTGAACTTTTTGATCTGATCGTGATCGGCGGCGGCCCGGGCGGATATGTTGCCGCGCTGCGCGCCAGTCAACTTGGACTGCGTGTTGCCGTCGTTGAAAGCACGCATCTGGGCGGCATCTGCTTGAACTGGGGTTGTATTCCCACAAAGGCTCTGCTGCGCTCTTCTGAAATCCATCACCAATTGCACAACCTGAGTGCATTTGGATTTTCAGCAGACAATATTGCTTTCGATCTTGATAAGATCGTCGGGCGTTCACGCGGTATTGCGCGTCAAATGGGCCGAGGCATTGGGCATTTGCTCAAAAAAGCTAAAGTCCCAACATATGATGGCTTTGCAAAGCTTAATGGCCGGGAAGGCGAAGCACACCGCGTAGACGTCACAAAAGACGGTAACGCAGTTGCAACACTCAAAGCGCCACATGTCATCCTCGCTACGGGCGCAAGGGCGCGTCAGCTTCCCGGTTTGGAAACAGACGGCAAGCTGATCTGGAGTGCACGTGAAGCCATGACCCCAAAAGAGCTGCCTAAGCGTCTTTTGGTCATCGGCTCTGGCGCAATTGGTGTCGAGTTCGCATCTTTTTATCGCAATATGGGGTGTGACGTTACCATTGCTGAAGTCGCTGATCGTATTTTGATTGCCGAAGATCCAGAAATCAGCGCTGCTGCTCGTAAATCTTTTGAAAAGCAGGGGATGAAGATCATCACCGGCGCAAAAGTCGGGCCGCTGAATCGTGGCGAGAATGAAGTTTCCACCACGATCGAAAGTGCCGCTGGTAAAGTTGATCTCACCGTTGACCGTGTCATCTGTGCTGTCGGGATTGTTGGCAACGTCGAAGACCTTGGCCTTGAAGGCACCAAGGTACAGGTCGATCGTACGCACATCATTACTGATGAATTCTGCCGCACGGGCGAAACGGGCATTTATGCCATTGGCGATGTTGCTGGTGCTCCATGGCTTGCACATAAAGCATCCCATGAAGGCATTATTTGCGTTGAGAAAATTGCTGGCCGCTCTCCTGAGCCCCTGCATGCTCTCAATGTTCCAGGCTGCACCTATTCCCGCCCACAGATCGCTTCTGTTGGGTTAAGTGAAGAGAAAGCCATCGCTGCTGGTCATAAAGTACGCGTAGGTCGCTTCCCATTCATTGGTAACGGCAAAGCTGTGGCGATGGGTGAAACAGAAGGGCTGGTTAAAACTGTTTTTGATGCAAAAACAGGTGAGCTACTAGGTGCTCATATGATTGGCGCTGAAGTGACAGAGATGATCCAAGGCTATGTCATCGCCCGGACTGGCGAACTGACCGAAGCAGAGTTGATGGAAACGGTTTTCCCACACCCAACAATTTCTGAAACAATGCATGAGGCAACCTTGTCAGCCTTTGACGGCGCGTTGCATATCTAACGCATGTCTCAACGTATTACGATCGACCACCGCCAGTCTACTGGCACTGCACCTCCGGCGGTGGGGGGGGCCCCCAAAAGGCGCCCACACCCCGGGGACGCGCCACA
>NZ_CAMKWA010000018.1 GCF_946476835.1 uncultured Neokomagataea sp. | reverse complement strand
GCCCCGTTATTTTGGCCCCCGGGGCGCCCGGCGTGGGGGCGGCCGGGGGGCCGGGGGGGGGCGGGGGGGGGGGGGCGAGCCGGGTGGTGTCATGTCTAGTCCCTTAACATAATACGAAAGAGTCGTAATTCGGCATCTTTCGTTATGTTGGTCTTATTTGGGCTTATGATACTGTAAGTGATATGTTTTTGAGAGGGCGCAAATTATGGAATGCGCCATGTGTTTAAGGTGTATGGCGTTGAGGGAAGGCGGAAGCAATGAGTGATAGAGTAATGCAAGCAGCTATCATGCACCTTGAGCAGGCGCGTACGCCGGGGGCTGTTCGTCCTGTTATTAAAGCGTTTTTTGATGAAGCCACGAATACCATCAGCTATGTCGTGCATTGTCCAGTAACGTTGCAGGCTGTCATCATTGATTCGGTTTTGGACTATGACGCTGCGGCTGGGCGTACGTCATACGCATCAGCGCAGGCCATTGTGGAATATGTAACGTCTGGCAATTTAGACGTGCAATGGCAGCTTGAGACACATGTCCATGCCGATCATTTGTCGGCGGCGCCATGGCTGCAAGAGCAGTTAGGCGGGCGCTTGGGGATCGGCGCTGAGATCATTCGTGTTCAGAATGTTTTCGGGAAGATATTTAATGCGGGCTCTCGCTTTGCGCGTGATGGATCGCAGTTTGATGCTTTGTTTGAGGATGGAAATAAATTTTCGGTGGGGCAGTTATCTGTGATGACGTTGCACCTTCCGGGTCATACCCCTGCGGATATTGCGTATCTGATTGGTGATGCGGTGTTTGTGGGAGACACGATTTTCATGCCGGATTTTGGGACGGCGCGTGCGGATTTTCCGGGAGGAGATGCAGGGCAGCTTTATCGTTCCATTCAGCGTTTATTGAGTTTGCCACCAGAAACACGGTTATTTCTGTGTCACGACTACAAAGCGCCGGGGCGTGATGAGTATTGCTGGCAGACAACGGTTGGGGAGGAGCGGTCTACTAATATCCATGTACAGGATGGAGTGGATGAAGAGACCTTTGTAAAAATGCGTACGGCGCGTGATGCTGGGCTGGCGATGCCTAAGCTTTTAATGCCATCGGTTCAGGTTAATATGCGAGGTGGTATTTTTCCAGAACCAGAAGAGGATGGTGTTAGTTACATAAAAATACCCTTGAATAGAGTATAGTTGATTATATTATATTTAATAAATATTTTTGCTTTGTTTATTGAAGGTAAACTTGACAAAAGTTGCACGAAATAACCTGCAAAAAGGTTAATAAAGCAGTTGTGTGTTTTTTTATTTCAAGATAGAGCGAAATGGCGTGGATATATATTTTATGGTGTGAGTTAAATGACAACAATTAATTCAAGTGGTAGTTTTGAGTCAACGCAAGGGGTTGTGTGGGAGTTAGATATTGATGGTGATGGGACCTCTTCGCCAGTAATTGTGACGTTTGATCCTTCTGCGAGTGATGGTCTTACAGCAGATATTAATATTGGAACTATGACTGTTAATGCTGGTTCCATTGTTAATATGGATACAAATGTTAATAATATATATATTAATAATATAGTTTTGAATGGTGGGACTCTAGTTATTGATCCATCTATTGTTGGGACCAAAATTAATGGAATGCCGGTAAATGAGGGGTTAACTATACAAATTGGTGCTTCTGGTGGTAAGTTATTAATATCCCAGACCGCAGATACGAATGCAAGCATTCCTCTTGACTTTTTGAATGGAAATCCCGGGAACTTTGAGATAGGTTTTTTGGGTGCTACAAGCGTATCAGTAAATTATAATATCAATACAAATACTACATACTATGTAGCTAATGATGGACGTACAGAGCAGGTTATTGGTAATCCCTATAGTTTGCCGGAGAGTGGTACTGTTACGACATATACTCAAGTGGGGCCTGACGGTACGATCATGGCGTGTTTCCTTGCGGGGGCTATGATCGCAACTCCCGCAGGGGATAGGCTCATTGAAGAGCTTGCCGTGGGAGATATGGTTCTTGCACTGGTTGATGGGCAATGGGTTTCTCGGCAGATTGTGGCACTAAAAACAGCTAATGCGCATGCAAGTGGTGTTCCGTCAGATGTAAGTGGCCACCCAGTACGTATTCAGCGTGGCGCCATTGCTCCTTCAGTTCCTAACCGTGATTTATGGGTTACGGCAGAACATTGCTTTCTTTTCGAAGGTAAATTTGTTCCGGTGCGTATGCTGGTGAACGGAAATACCATTCGTTATGATGAAGAAATTATTGATTATACACATTATCATATCGAGTTAGAGAAGCACTCAATAATTAATGCGAATAATTTTCTGACGGAGAGCTATCTCGATACTCATTCTCGTGTCTCGTCGTTGCCCGAGCGGGGTCATAATGTTGTGTGTCTTCGTCCGAGGTATTTGTCGTGGGACTTGGATGCTGTTGCCCCCCTAGAAACAGGGCGTGAATTTGTTGAAGCAATTTTCCGCCAAATTTGTGCTCGCATACAGCATGTCGATGTGGAGCAAGTTGAATGTTCCCGAGGGCCGCGGGGGTTATGGCTGGAAAGTATGGCAGGCATGAAGATTACACCATGCCGTTTAGTCGGGGGGCGAGCAGTTTTTGTGGTGCCGGGGCATATGCAGCAATTGTATCTTTGTTCGTCTGCTGCGCGGCCCTGTGATGTGATTGGGCCGTATGTTGATGACCGTCGCCATTTAGGAGCATTTGTGAAGGCTATTCATGTCTTCGGTGACCATGTGATGCCGCAAAATGTATTGGAGCCAGTTGAGCAGTGTGGCAATGGCTGGCTTGAGAGTGAAGGGATGGCGGGACGCTGGACGAATGGTCGGGCATGTCTTGATCTTGGTACAGATATCTCAAAACATTCATATATTTTGAGTATTGATGCGACTATTTTTCAAGAAAACTTAGCGTTTAATGCGGTGAGTGCGGCGTAAAAACGAGTATTCATCAATTAAACTGGGAGTGTCGATTATGATTTTTCGTAAGAAAAACTGTTTTTCTGTATTTGTGGGTGTGATGGCATCTTTTGTGGGGGGCAGCTCTGTTCATGCTGGAGTGTTGGTTGACACGAACCCACCGCAAATTCCGGGGGTGATGCCCGGTAAGGTAATGCCAGCACATATCCCTTTGGAAGGTGGTTTTCCGCAGCCAACTTACCACACCGGTATAGCTCATGATGTTAATGAAAACTATACTACGCGTTGGACAAGAGCGGATGCACGCCAAATAAAGGCGATATCGGATCCGACAGTTGCGGATGGGCAGAACTCTATGCCCAAGTCACTAACGATGCCAGCAATTCCATCTGATTTTCCTGTGACTAATGATCAGGTCTGGATTTGGGATACGTGGCCGCTGACCGATGCGTTAGGTAATCAATATAGTTACAATGGTTGGGATGTAATCTTTTGTCTGACTTTCCCTCGTAATACGGGGCTGGATTTCGATCAGAGGCATTCGCATGCTAAAATCGGATATTTCTATCGTCGTACAGGTATAGCTGCGAGTCAGCGCCCTAAAAATGGCGGTTGGATTTATGGGGGTTTAGTTTTCCCAGACGGTGCGAGTGCAGCAGTATATGCAGGGCAGAACTTCACTAACAATGCGCAGTGGTCAGGGTCAATGCGTATGTTTAAGGCAAATAGCAATCAAATTACAGCTTTTTATACGGATATGGCGTTTAATCTATCGAATGGTCTGTATAATACCCCTATTCCTAAAGGGGCAAATATTACGCCGCCAAAAGCGATAATTACCAAAGCTGATGGGCAAATACATTCAGATAGTACTCACGTATGGTTTACTGGCTTTGATAAGCATATTCCGTTGTTGCAGCCTGATGGGGTTTATTATCAGACAGGTGAGCAGAATCAGTATTTCTCATTTCGTGACCCTTATACTTTCACGGATATGGCATATCCAGGAAAGACATTTATGGTTTTTGCGGGCAACTCTGCTGGTGTGCGTGGAGAGACGCCGTGTGATGCTGCCGATTTAGGGTATAAAGAGGGCGACAAATACGCAGAAACTGTTTCCGAAGTGAATGGGTCTGGGTCGATTTTCCAAAGAGCGAATATCGGTTTGGCGGTGTCTACGAAGCCTGACCTCTCTGAGTGGAAGTTTTTGCCGCCTCTGGTGTCTGCTAACTGTGTGAATGATCAGTTAGAGCGTCCACAAATGTCTATTCAAAATGGTATTTATTATTTGATGACCATTAGTCATAGAACAACATTCTCAGCTGGCCTCGATGGTCCAGATGGTGAATATGCATTTGTTGGGCAGGGTATTAGAAGTGATTTTATACCATTAAATGCAGGAAGTGGTCTATTGTTAGGGAATCCGACAGACTTAAATACCGCTGCGGGGGCTGATTTTCAATTAAATACACAGCAAAACCCAAATACTTTTCAGTCTTATTCGCATTATTATATGCCGAATGGAGAGGTGACATCATTTATTGATGCTATTGGTGATAAACGTGGTGGAGATTTAGCGCCTACCATTCAAATTAAGCTGCATGGGGTATGGTCAGAGCTGAATTCAGAATATGGTAATAATGGTTTGGGAGCATATGGCGATATTAGGCCTAACCGTTTCATGTCTGTAAGGCAGCAGTAGTTAATAGCAGTCTTGTGTTTATAAGGTGATGCAAGCTCTTAGTGCCATCTGTGACGTTTTTGTCGCAGGTGGCATTTTTCGTATAAGAGGTCTTTCTGTGGTGCTTGTGATGTTATGATATAACATACATAAAGAGGGGATAAAGTTTATTCTACCCTTAAGGGGCTATTATGCTGTCTTCTCTATTTTTGCGCGGCGTTGCGTTGTCATTATTGTCGACCACGGCATTGTGTTCAGCGGTGTATGCTCAGGATGCAAGCAGTATGCCGGAAGTGAATGGGCGTACGAATTTTGGTGCAGTTGATCATCAGAAGAATGTTTCGGTATCAGAAACAAGCCGTTCAGGTGAAGATAATATTGTTGTAAATGCGCATCTTGAGCAGGCGCGTGCAGCATTGCAGCCGGCTACGGGTGCAACAACGTATCGTTTTTCACGGCAAAATATTGAAGCTAATCCTGGTGGCGATAACGCCCCGATGACATCATTATTAATTCAGGCTCCAGGTGTGGCGCTTGATAGTTACGGACAAATTCATGTTCGCGGTGATCATAACGAAGTACAGTTTCGCCTTGATGGTGTAGCACTGCCAGAAGGCACGAGTGTGTTCGGGCAGGTGTTGATGACGCGTTTTGCGCATGATTTGTCGCTTACGACTGGTGCGTTGCCTAGTGAGTATGGTTTCTTACAAGCGGGCGTGATTGATATCACGACGAAAAATGGCTTTGCGGATGCCGGTGGTGATATTTCAGTTTATGGCGGTGCGCGGGATTACTTCCAGCCATCGGTGCAGTATGGCGGTCATAAGGGGAAGTGGGACTGGTTTGCTACAGCCGATTTCGTCCATAATCGTGTTGGCATTGAGAACACTGAGCCGCACTTTAATGCTTTGCATGATTTGACGAACCAGTATCATTTCCTCGGTCATGCACGGTACACGGTTGATGCTAATACGCGTATTAGTCTGACCGTAGGTGTCTCGAATGCTGAATATCAGTTGCCGAATAATCCGGGGCAGCAGCGGCAATTTGCAGACCCTAATTTTTTGAGCAGTTCGTTGTCTCAGAAAGTATATGGCAGTGTTGATAGTGCCGGGCTGAATGAGCATCAGAAAGAAATTACGGATTTTGGGATTTTGTCCCTGCAAAAAGAGCTTGGGCGTCTTAGCGTACAAAGTTCAATTGTGACGCGGTATAGTTCTTTGCGTTATACGCCCGATCCGTTGGGGGATCTGGTATATAATGGTATCGCGCAGAATGCCGCACGCGGTGTGTTCTCAACGGGTAATCAGACAGATGCGACGTGGCGGGTTTCATCCGCGCATACGGTGCGTTTTGGCTATCAGGCTTATGTTGAGCGTAACATTTCCAAAACAGATTCAAGCGTTTATCCCCAGACTGGGCAGGATGATAGCGGAAACCCTATTTATGGGACTACGCCTGTCGGTATCCACTCAGGGACTGGGCGTACGGGGTGGACTTACGGTTTGTACGCACAGGATGAATGGCGTTTATTGCGTAATCTGACGGTGAATTATGGTCTGCGTTTTGATGGCGTGGATGAATATACGCATGCCAAGCAGGTCAGTCCTCGGTTGAACATTGTGTATCAACCATGGAAGGGCGGCGTTATTCATGCGGGTTATTCGCGTTATTTCACGCCGCCGCCGTTTGAGTTGGTGGGTGGTACGTCACTTTCACCATTTGCGAATACGTCTGCGGCACCTGGTACGTTCCAAAATGATACACCGCGGGCAGAGCGTGATCATTATTTTGATGCAGGCATCTCACAAACCATTTTGCCAGGTTGGCATGCATCCGTTGACGCTTATGTGAAGCTCGCCAAGAACATGATTGATGAAGGACAGTTTGGCTCACCTGTTCTGCTGTCGGTTTTCAATTATCGCCGTGGACAAGTTCATGGTTATGAGTTCACGACAGATTATACGCGTGGGCCGTTCAGCGTGTACGGTAATATGTCGTGGTCACGGGCTATGGGTAAGGACATTGTGTCTGCGCAGTGGAATTTCTCACCTGATGACCTGTCGTATATCCAAAATCGCTGGATCCATTTGGACCACGACCAGCGTTGGACGGCATCGGCCGGTGGAAGCTATACGGCCTTTAATCGTTCATCGCATCCGCTGCGTATGTCTGCGTCTATGGTGTATGGTAGCGGTTTGCGTGCAGATGGTGTTGTGCCGAATGGTGCTTCGGTGCCGCAATATGCGACGTTTAATCTCTCATTCGTACAGTCGTTCCAAAATCTCTTCCACAGTCGTTTCTTTAAGACGACGCAACTGCGTGTGGATGTGACTAATCTCTTTGATCGTACATATTTGCTGCGTGATGGGTCTGGCATTGGTGTGGGGGCGCCGCAATACGGGCTGCGTCGGACCATTCTAACGGGCATTGATCAGCGTTTTTAAGGCGTAGGCGAAAGGCACATGAAGTGCTGGTCGTGAAGTTGAATAATAAAAAAGGGGCAGATTATTCTGCCCCTTTTTTTTGTCCTGATCACATGGCCAGAAGTCTGTGTTCCGACTGTGAGGCAATGATGCCGTGCCGCTCTTTTTGTAAACCGATAACTTGAACGGGTAGGTTGTGCGTTTCGAGTTTATTGACCACATTCTCGAGCGCTTGCACTGAGGTGATATCCCAGAAATGTGCTTGGGTTAGGTCTAAGATGACCTTTTGGGCGTGGCTATGATAGTCGATGGCGTCTGAAAGGCCATTCGCTGAGGCGAAGAACATTTGCCCTTGTACGTGGTATGTGTCGGTCGAGCCGTCGGTTGTTTTGTTGACGGAAAGCATTGCAGCTGCGCGCCATGCAAAGAAAACGCCATAAAGAAGAACACCAACAAGCACGCCCGCAGCAAGGTCATGCGTCAGGACGACGACAGCAACAGTGACGATCATGGTGAGGCTGGAAAGTTTTGGCTGGCGGGCCAGCTCACGGAAGCTGCCCCATGCGAAGGTGCTAGCTGAGACCATGATCATGATGGCAACAAGGGCAGCCATTGGGACTTGGGCCACCCAAGGGTGCAGTAAGACCATGAGGATGAGCAGGAATGCACCTGCGGTGAAGGTTGAAAGGCGGCCACGCCCACCATAGCGCAAGTTGCCAACAGTTTGGCCGATCATGCCACAGCCAGCGATACCACCAAAAGCACCAACGAGAATGTTGGAAATCCCGAGGCCCGTACACTCTGCGCGCTGGTTGCCATGCGTGTCTGTTTCATCATCGACAAATGTAGCAGTCATCATAGATTCCAGCAGTCCGACGGAGGCCATGGCCAGTGCATACGGGAACACAATAGAGAATGTGTCCCAAGTTAATGCGACATGCGGCCATGTGAGATGTGGTAATCCTGTAGGTAGGTCGCCGAGGTCATGCACCGTACGGACGGGCATGGGGTGCAGCATCGTGATCGCGGTGAGAATGATGATGCAGATCAGCGGGGATGGGATGGCTGTGGAGATTTTAGGAGCCAGATAAATAATGGCCAAGCCAAGGGCAATGAGGCCGTAGGCTGGTAAGCCGGCCCCAACGATTTGCGGGATCTGTGCTGAAAAAATGAGAATGGCGAGTGCGTTTACAAAGCCCGTACGGACTTCCGCGGGAACAAAGCGCATGACAGATTCAAAGCGCAAAAGCCCGAAAATAATTTGTAAGGCGCCCGCCATTAGGGTGGCGATGAGCATCATATCGACGCCGTGGCGGTGGACGAGCGGGGCAGCAACCAAAGCAACGGAGCCCGCTGCGCCAGAAATCATGCCGGGGCGACCACCGAAGATGGCGATAGAGACTGAGATAACAAAAGACGCAAAAAGTGAGACTGCGGGAGAAACACCCGCAATATAGGAGAATGCAATGACTTCTGGGATGAGGGCGAAGGTTCCGACCATACCGGCCAGCACTTCGCGCAGCGGGTTTTCGGCCCACTGTTGACGATAATGTGCAAAGTTCATGAAGTTACGTGTCCTCTCTGTTTTGCTCTCGTGTTATCCACTCACGGAAACGGTTGAAAAGGGTGCGACGTATTCGGGCCCGGCGCGGCAATTCTGGTCGGAGTGTAACGCGAGACCGTGTAAGAATGAACCCTTCTTTCCATGTGCGCTTTTGCGCTCTGGGGTGGGGGAGTTTATTTTTCGGAGTTAAACGTGCTTTTTTTGAAAAAATTGCATTTTTAAGAAAAAAACTTCGAAAAAGGGCTAGACGCTTTATCCTGAATTTCCTATACATCCCCTCGCTGTGTGGCGGATGTAGCTCAGTTGGTAGAGCGCCGGTTTGTGGTTCCGGTTGTCGCGGGTTCGATCCCCGTCATTCGCCCCAGCAAACTTTCCCTAAAAAATAAATATTTCTCTCATACGCGAAGATGCTTTTTAGCAGTTTTGTTGTTCTTCGCTGTGGTTAAGGCTGCGTTCTTCTGTCTAGGAGAGGCCTAATCTGAGGTGATGCGTTTTCTTGAAAATTTGTAGAAGATTTTCTTCTTCGGCCCAAAAGAACATAAAAAAACGCGCTGTAAGGCGCGTTTTTTTATGTGAATAGGCTCAGGAAAAGATCTGAGCCTATGCGGCTTAGAAGCGTGCAGAAACGTCGAGGTAGTAGTAGCCGCCCGTAATCCCAAGTTGGTTGGTGCTCATATAATATTGTGGAGCGCCAAGGTAACGGTTGTTATTGGGGATGCGTGAGGGGTATGCGGCAAAAATGTTATTGCCGCCGAGTGTCGCGCTCCAGTTGGGATTAATATTATAGGTGACGGAAGCATTCGTCGTCCACTTGGGTGTGTTCTGGAACTGACGGTACACATTGGTCAGGCCAACGAGAGGACCTGAATAATAGGTTAACTGAGATGTGGTTTGGCCATAGCGGATTTCATGTACCGAGACATTCCATTTGTTTTGTGGGGAATGCCATGTGCCGCCAAAGATGAGCTTTGAGCGTGGATATGCCGTTGTGATGTAGGCAATATACTGGGCGCTCAGCAGGGGATCACCATTGGTTGCGGTGGATTGATGGCGAAGGCGTGTACGGTTGAGGTTCAGGGCCGCATCCCAATCAACCTGCCCGTATTGCCCTAGTGCTGTATTATAGGTCGCTGTTAGGTCTAGGCCTTGAGTACGAGTGGTTGCGACGTTGGCAAACCAATGTGTTGAAAGCTGGCTTGCGGGCCAGTTTTGTGCGGCAGACGAAATAGGGAAGTTGTCTTGGACCAATGCGTTATAGGCATTGATGCCGTAGACATTCCCACCGGGTTGAATGCGGTCCCGTAGGTCAATTTGATAGATGTCTGCGGTGACGTGCAGTTTACGAATTGGCTCGGCGATAATGCCGCCTTCAGCGCTCGTAGAGTATTCTGGCGTGAGGGCGGAGGCTCCGTTGCTCAAAGCGCCAGGAGAGTTAACGGCAATCAGGCCGCGTGCGGCGTTTGGAGAAACGGCCAGTGCGGAATAATGCTGTTGTGCAAGCGTTGGTGCGTGGAAGCCTGTGCTGAAGGTTCCGCGAATGGCAAGGCGTGGGTTAAAGTCATAGCGTGTGGCGATTTTG
The DNA here is from genome assembly GCF_946476835.1 of uncultured Neokomagataea sp. GTDB lineage: Bacteria > Pseudomonadota > Alphaproteobacteria > Acetobacterales > Acetobacteraceae > Gluconobacter. The sequence continues at coordinate 24,425 of NZ_CAMKWA010000018.1, read as the reverse complement.
CCTGTGCGTGCATCACCAACATCTGTGTAATGTTCGGTGCGCCCGGCGAGGTCAACTTGCCATTTTTTGGTCAGATGCGTGGCTATGTCGATATAGCCTGACACAACATCACGGTTCCAATTGCCTGCGTTGAAGGCAGAGGTGCCGGGAATAGCGTCAGAGCCCGTGCCTGCCGTACTATCAGCAGAGCCGGTACCGATTGAGTAAGACTCATAGCGGTAGGATGCGCCGCCCGCGATATTGATGCTGTGGGGCCAAAAGGAGAGATTGACCTTGCGGGAGAGGTCAAAGCTATTGGTCCATTGGGAATCATTATATCCCTGAGCATTGCTAAAGCCCGTGGGTGTACGCCCTGTTGCTTTTAAGACCGCAGTATTGGTGGTGCTGAGGGCATCAAAGCGATCAAAGTCACGGCCATAAACGGAGGATAGATCCCAGTTCCAGCCTGCGAAAACGCCTTTTAAGCCCGCGGTAAGCTCGAAGTCATTTTCCTCAAGCCCCATGATGGGAGTATATCCATTGGGGTAAAGGGCAGCATACGCTGGGTATGATTTGAGAGAACTAGCAAGGCGGTAGTTCTGGTAAGATTCTGCATGGCGGTGAGCATAGGTGGCTGAACCATAGGCCTGAATGTTTTCTGTTAGGTCATAACCGGCATTAAGGGCGATGCTTTCGCGGGTTTGTTCAGGCTGGCTCAGGATGGGGTTGCTGTATGTTCCCGTGCGGCTATCTGCTGCAGAACGGTAAGCGTGGTCTTGGTGAACAAAATCACCGCCAATATGTAAGAAGCCGCGATCACCAAGGTGGAAGCCGCCGTCTAAATAGACGCCTTGTTGGAAGCCGTCACCTTGGCTGGTGATGCCGGTATTGGACCGGATATTGAGGCCATGCGCCTGCTTTTTAAGAATAATATTGACGACGCCAGCAATGGCATCTGAGCCGTATTGAGCGGATGCACCGTCGCGCAGAACTTCGACATGGTCGATCATGGACATGGGGATCATGTCGATATCGACGGGGGTTGCGCCTTGGGTTGGGCCGGGGTCTGCGTAAATATTCGCAGTGGTGTGGCGGCGCTTACCATCAACCAACACAAGCGTTTCATTAGGATTGAGGCCGCGTAGGGAGATAGTGTCCGTTAATGCGCCGGCGTCAAAGCCTGCCGTTGGAACCGTAAGGGATGGTAGCAGCAGGGAGAGTGCATCGCGTAGGGTGGGCTGCCCTGTGCTGGTGATTTGGCGGTTGGATACGACATCAAGTGGGGAAAGGGAATCACGGGCTTTTTTGCCGAATTCACGCGTGCCTGTGACGATGACGGCTTCACTGCCACCGGAAACTTCTGGTGCGGGTGTTACAGCGTGGGTGGTGCGGTGTTTGGTGTGAGGTTGTGTCGTCGTTGTTTGTTGGGCGTGAGCACCGGACATAGGAATGAGAAGGGTGCTGCTGAGCAATGCGCTAAGCAGGGCTGGAGAAATGCCTTGTTTCTTCCGATGGGTATGTGTGTGTCTCACTCTATAACGTCCATATATCGTTATTATTGTTGCATGGACATTAGAGGGCGTTTTTGGGTCGTCAATAGTTTTAAAGAAAGGTGTTGCCTCATTCATGGCGTGAAGTGTTAAAAAAATCACACTAATAAAAGGTTATTTTGTGCATTCCGGTCGTTAAGTTTATTACGTCTGAATATTCGTTATGGTTTCATAATAACATGATTGGAGCATAAAAAAAGCTGGCTCCTTTAGAAAAGGGAACCAGCTTTTTAGAACTTAGACACTGTGTAGAGAGCGATTATGCGCTTTCTTGCGTGCTCGTATGCTTGTCTACTGCAGCTGGCAGGAATTGTGCCAGCGCTGGCAGAATGGTTTCTGCTGGCAGGCCGGTTTTGGACACGATGGTTTGAATCTGCGTGTCGGTCAGCAGGTTGCGCAGTTCGTCTGTTGAGATTGGCAGGTTTTCGCCATTGCCAATCCATGACTGAATTTTTTCTTCCAAGCCAGCATTGCGTGCTTGAGAGATCAGCATATCGATGCCTTGCCCCTTAAGCATATCACCGATCTGGCCGCCGAATTTATCAGCCAATTGGCCACCGAGTGCGCCAGCTGCTTGGTTGAGAAGGTTACCGAGAAAGCCGCTCATAAGTATTCTCCATTCGAAGGGTGGTGCGATAGGTGTTAAAGCTTAGAAAACTTTCTTAAGTTTCCCATCTTGTGGCACTTCGATGTCGATTTCGAGCATGGAAACAGAATTGCCACGATCGACCTTGATTTGAACCTTCTCTTGATCAACGGCGACGTGGCGGCTGATCACCTCCAAAATTTCTTTATGGAGTTGTTTGATTAGGTCGGATTCCCCTTCGCCGTCTCCACCGCGCTCATGGGCGAGAAGGATTTGTAGGCGGTCCTTCGCGACAGCGCTGGTTGATTTGGGGCGGCGAGTTAAGAGGTTGCTAAGAAAGCTCATGCGCCCCTCCGCTTGAAGAGCCATTCGAAGAGGCCACGTTTTTCAACAGGGACGGAGACTTCCAACTCTTCACCGGACAGGCGGCGTGCGGCCTCCTGATAGGCGCGGGCTGGGAGGCTGTCGGGGGAAGCTAGCGTAACGGGGGAGCCTACATTGGAGGCTTTGAGTACGTCTTCGCTTTCTGGCACGATCCCAACAAGAGGAATGGACAGAATTTCGAGAACGTCTTCTACGCTGAGCATTTCTTTGCGTGCCGCGCGTGCTGGGTCGTAGCGGGTCAGAAGAAGGTGTTTTTCAATCTTCTCGCCGCGTTCTGCGCGAGCGGTTTTGCTGTCGAGTAGGCCGATGATCCGATCAGAGTCACGCACGGAGCTGACTTCTGGGTTCGTCACGATTACGGCGGCATCGGCGTGGTGCATGGCTAATTGTGCACCACGTTCAATGCCTGCAGGGCTATCGCAAATAATCCAGTCGAACTTTTCACGCAGCTCTTCGATGACTTTAGCAACGCCCTCGGAGGTCAGGGCATCTTTGTCACGTGTTTGAGATGCTGGAAGAATGGAAAGCGTTTCGCAGCGTTTGTCACGAATAAGAGCCTGAGCTAGTCGGGCATCGCCTTGCACGACGTTAATCAGGTCAAAAACAACGCGACGTTCAGCGCCCATTACAAGGTCAAGATTACGCAGACCGACATCAAAGTCGACGACTACAACATTTTGCCCGCTTCGTGCGAGGGCGGCCCCGAGAGCTGCGGTCGAAGTTGTTTTGCCGACCCCGCCCTTGCCCGAGGTGACAACCAGAACCTTGGCCATGAATACTCCAGCTTTAAAAACAGCGATGCGAACATCGTTTTTGGGCGATAAACCTACCGTACATCTTATGAAATTTTACAGAGATACGGCAACAGCGGAAAGTGAATACTCGTTAAATTATAGTGCGCGTAGTGTAATGTGATCATCTATTAAGAGCGCGTAAGCAGAATGCCCGAGGTGAGTGGCCTCAAGTTCGTCTGCTGTGGTGTAGAACCCATCAATGGCGAGGAGCTCGGCTTCCATCTTTTGAGCAAAAATACGCGCATTGGCGTGTTCCATAATGCCCGCAATGGCCCGGCCGCGTAGGGGGCCATAAATATGAATAGAGCCTGCGGCGATGATTTCAGCGCCGGATGATACGGCTCCCAGCACCACAACGTCTCCTTCAAGGTTTTGGATACGTTGGCCGGAGCGCACGGTATCTTCAACGATAAGTGTTTTGCCCGGTTGTGTGGTTGGGGCAGTGGTCGGTTCTTGTGTGGGGGCGTCGGGGAGTTCAACGGGACCAGAGGGCTTGCCGCCGTCTAGTGGTGCTGGCCAGTCCCATGAGGCAACAGCTGGCCATGCAGGGTCGCCCCCTTCAATGCCGATAATACGCAGGCCGCGTTCGGTGAGGGCGTTTTGAAGGCCCGGTAAATCTGGAGTGTCTACGGCAAGAAGGCCGAGATCTAAGATGATGGGTTTGCCATTGAAGAGCGTGCCTGAGCGGGCAATCTGTTGGTCAAGGCCGTTCAGCCAGTGTGTGAGTGGCGCTTCTGGGGAGAGAACCAGCGCGAGGAAGGAGCGTCCACGTGCACGGATTCGCAGTGCAGGAGTGGTCTCGGTTTGCGGAGGAGGGGACTGGGGCTGGGACATCGCTGAATCGTGCGCCTGACAATCGGAGTAGGAAAAACGTCGTTGCTTCACACTGCCAGATGAAGACTGTGCTTATAAAGTGCACACAGTGATTTCCTCCGAACCGGAAGTGGTCTAGTAAAGACATATGCGTATTCTGCATCACCTTCCACTGTCGCCGCAATGCCGGCTGGTTCGTCTCGCTCTCAGTGAGAAGCGTTTACCATTTGACCTAGCTGTTGAGCGGGTATGGGAACAGCGCGAAGATTTTTTAACATTGAACCCCGCGGGTGAAGTGCCTGTTTTGGTCGAAGAAAACGGGCTGGCTGTTCCGGGGGGGCGCGTGATTTGCGAATATTTGGATGAAGCTTATCCAGATACTCCATTAATGGGCCGCACGCTGGCGGAGCGCGTAGAAGTACGGCGTTTGCTGGACTGGTTTGAAACACGCTTTGCGGCAGAAGTGACCCAGAATCTTTTGGGTGAGAAGGTCGATAAACGTTTGCATGGCCGTGGGCACCCCGATGGGAATGCACTGCGGGCGGGCTATGGTGGCTTACGTTTCCATCTCGACTATATCAGTTGGTTGGCGGAAACGCGCTCGTGGTTGGCCGGAAAGTCAATCAGCATTGCTGATTTTGCCGCGGCGGCTCATTTGTCGTCTTTGGACTTCATCGGAGATATTACGTGGTCTAAGGCGCCAGCCGCCAAAGAATGGTATGCTCGGGTGAAGTCACGCCCGTGTTTCCGTGGCCTTTTATCAGATCGTATGAGCGGTATTGTGCCGCCTGCGCATTATGCAAATTTGGATTTTTAAGACCTTTGACTCAACATTCTTCTTCCCAATATGACGCCGTTATATTGGGCGCAGGTGCTGCGGGCCTGATGGCTGCAGCGGTTGCTGCGCGTGGTGGTTCACGTGTTTTGGTGCTGGACCATGGTGCAGAACCGGGGCGTAAAATCCTTATTTCAGGCGGTGGTCGGTGTAACTTCACCCATTTGGAAACGAAGCCAGAGTGCTTCTTGTCCAATAATAAGCATTTTGCACGTTCTGCATTGGCGCGCTTCACCGCTAAAGACTTTTTGGCCATGGTCGAGCGGCATCGTATTGCGTGGCATGAAAAAGCACGTGGGCAGTTATTCTGCGATGGTTCAGCGCGCCAAATCGTTGCGATGTTGATGGAGGAAGCTGAGGCCGCGCGTGTCGAATTTGGCTTTGGCGTTAAGATTGACCACGTTCAGCGTAATGACGCTGAGTTTCGGGTCCTGACGTCTGAGGGGGACATTACGGCGCAGTCTGTTGTGCTGGCAACGGGAGGGCTATCAATCCCGAAGTTGGGTGCCAGTGATCTCTCTTTACGCGTTGCGAAAAGTTTTGGTCTTTCATCAACCGCGACAGATCCTGCACTTGTGCCGTTATGCATAGCGGAGAGCGATCCTGCATTAGCGGGGGTATCTGTGCCTGTGATTGCCTCAGCGCAGAATGCGCGGACGGGGCGCAAGGCGGTGCGTTTTGAAGATGGGCTGGTTTTTACTCACCGTGGTATCTCAGGGCCTGCGGTGCTGCAAATCTCATCGTATTGGGATCGTAACGCGCCGGTCATGTTTAACCTTGCACCGGGCCGGGATCTGTTGGCTGATTTCCAGGCATTAAAGGTTTCACGGCCACGAGCGAAGCCGCCAGCACTTTTGGAGTTTTTGCCGACGCGTTTGGCGCGCTCGATTGTGGACGGCTTCCCGCAGGAGATGATGCGTATCGAGCTGGCCAATGTCCCAGATCGTGTTCTGAAGGCATTGGCGGAGCGCGTAGGGCAGTGGAGTGTGATGCCTTCAGGTACTGAGGGTTACGCCAAGGCCGAGGTTATGCGCGGGGGGATTGATACGAAGCATTTATCCTCTCAGACAATGGAAGCACGAAAAGTACCGGGCCTCTTCGTTATTGGTGAAGCAGTCGATGTGACGGGCTGGCTGGGTGGACATAACTTCCAGTGGGCGTGGTCTAGTGGTGTTGCTGCCGGGCGTGGAATTGTGGCGCGCGTTCAAGCGAATGCGGCGGTGCCGGATATTATGCCGTAAGACTTCATTGGTGCGCTTTGTTGTGTTGGCACCATGCGGGAGGTCGTTATGTTTCGTATCTTACAACAGAGTGCGCTTGTGATCTTGGGGTTTGCGTCTTGCTTGTTATTGACAGCGTGTGAAGGAAGCGGGGTATCCCGTCCTGGGGTCGTCAATGGGGCGGGGTGCCAAGCGGGTATTTATACATGTAAACCGCCGATGAAGGTCCCTTTTGCTGTGCCGTGTTCATGTGGGCAGGGTAGTGGGTGGAGCGGTGGAAGTGCCGGGCAGCGGTAAGAGGGCTGCTGGGTTGTTTTCTTTATGTTCTTCTCTACTGTGGTGGGTCAGAAGCGGCTCATTATAACGGTTAGAGTAGTTCGTATGATTTCCATGCTCCCATGGATTGTTGCCTTTATTTCTTTGGTTATTGCTGTTTTGGCACTGATGAAAAACGGGCGGCAGCAAGATTTTACGCCGTTTTTTGATCGTGAAGCAGATGAGCGGGCACGTGATGCGGAGTATCAGCGCCAGCACCTTGTGGATATTGAGCGCACGCTCTCAGGGCGCTTGGATGCACTGCGCTTAGAAACGACAGAACGTTTGGCCATAGTAACGCAGCGTGTGGGACAAGATCAGGCGGATAATCGCTTGTTATTGTCAGAAGCGTTGCGGAATATGTCTGATGGGCAGGCGCGGCAAATTGAGCGTATTCGCCTTGCGGTTAATGAGCAGTTGCATGGTGCTGTTGAAAAGCAAATGCAAACGAGCTTTCAGCGAGTGGTTGAGCAATTCGGCTTGATGCAAAAGGCTTTGGGTGAGGTATCGAGCGTGACGGCGCAGATCGGAGACTTGAAGCGTTTATTCTCGAATGTGAAATCCAGAGGTGGGTGGGGTGAGGCGCAGTGTCGCGCTCTGTTGGATGATGTTTTGCCTGAAGGCAGTTATGAGACCAATTTTCGGGTAGGGGAGGGGCTGGAAAGTGTTGAGTTTGCGGTTCGTATGCCCGTGCGGAGTGAAGCGCCCCCTTATCTGCCAATTGATAGCAAATTCCCGACGGAAGCGTATGAGCGCTTACTAAACGCAGCAGAAGCGTCTGATGCAGCAGGTGAAAAAGCGGCGCGTCGTGAGTTGGAAGCTGTGATTAAAGCAGAGGCGCGAAAGATTGCCTCTAAATATATTCGCCCACCAGTTACGGTGGAGTTTGCGGTTTTGTATGTGCCGACGGATGGGCTTTATACGGAAATTTCGCGGATGCCGGGTGTTATTGATGAAATAGGGCGGTTGTATCGTGTGCTGATCATGGGGCCTTCTTTATTACCGGCTATGTTGCGTACGGTGCATCTGGGTTATGTTACTCTGGCACTTGAAGAGCGGACAGAGACCATTGCCTCTCTTCTGGGCACGACGCGGCAAGAAATGTTGCGTATGGACGATGTGTTGGAAAAGTTGCAGCGTAATGCTGGAACGATGGGCAGTACGATTGAAGAAGCCCGGCGTCGCACACGAGTTCTAGGGCGTAAGTTACGTGCGCTCGATGGAGCTGAGATGAGTGATGCTGAAGGTTAACCCCGTTTTTAATGGGAACTTCAAGCGTTACGGCTCATGTGGGGAGGTATGATGATGTCTGCTGAAAGTCATGAGGCGGTACTCCGCCAATCCGAACCTGCGATCCGGCTGCTGCTGATCGAGGACGATGATAGTATCGCGACGGAAGTTGTCGCGGAATTGGAAGCGCGTGGTTACGGCGTAACGCGTGCGAGCACTGGGTTAGAGGGCGTGGATGAAGCGATCTCCCGCCGTTATGATCTGATGGTGGTAGACCGCATGCTGCCAGGGCTTGATGGTCTAAGCGTGATTGAACGTTTGCGCCGTGAGCAGATTATGACGCCTGTCTTGGTGCTTTCTGCTCTGTCCGCGGTAGATGACCGCGTCAACGGTTTGAAGGCGGGTGGTGATGATTACCTGACGAAGCCTTTTGCCATGGAAGAATTGGCTGCGCGTCTTGAGGCTTTACTGCGCCGTCCGACGGATAGCCGTGAAACGGTTCTGCGGGTTGGACCCATTGAGATGGACCTGATCGAACGTAAAGTTTTCCGTGAGGGGCGTGAAGTAGATCTTCTGCCGCGTGAGTTCCGTTTGTTGGAATATATGATGCGTCGCCCTGGTGCTGTCCTGACGCGGACTATGCTCTTGGAAGATGTGTGGAACTACCGCTTTGTGCCGCAAACCAATCTTGTGGATGTGCATATCGGCAAGTTGCGTCGTAAGATTGATGTGCCGGGTGAAGCTCCGTTGATTCAAAGTATCCGTGGCGCTGGGTTCAGTTTGCGTGTTCCAAACTGATATTTTTCGGACGGCGACGTTCCGGCTGACGCTGGCCTTCGTCGTCGCCATTATCGCGGGCGTTTTGCTCCAGTTTATGCTCGTTTACGGGCAAATGGCGAATTACGAGCGCGCCCGCTCGACAGATTTTTTGAAGCGTGAGGCTGACCTTCTGGTGCAAGAAACGCCGGAAGAACTAGAAGACGCTGTGCGTGATCGTACAAAGACCGATCTACGCGTCATTCTGAACGGTGCTGCGTTGTTCGATCTAACGCATCAGCCGATTGTAGGTGATATTCATACGTGGCCGGAGGGGTTGGAAGTTTCTCCCGAGGCGCAGCGTTTATGGGTAGTGCCGCGTAAAGATCGTCCGTTTGAAATGCGCTTCATGGCTGTGCGGGTGCCGGATCGAGATGGTCATCCTGACGGGCGTGTATTGGTGCTGGCACGGTCCATGCACATGGCGGATGAGCTGCGTTATATTACGAAGCGTTCGGCGCTTATGTCGGTGGTGCCGATTGTTTTGTTTGCATTATTGGCTGGCGTTTTCTTGAGCCACCGTGCTTTGGCGCGTGTCAAAGAAATGCGTGAAGCCATTGTGCGGATTATGGGCGGAGATTTGCAAGAACGCCTTCCGGTCGGGCGTGAGCGTGATGATATTGAGCGTCTTGCCAGTGCCGTAAACCGGATGTTGGATCGTCTGGAGCATCTGCTGGATGAAATCCGTGATGTTGGCAATGATATTGCCCATGATTTGCGGACACCTTTGGCGCGTGTGCGTGCCGCGCTGGAGCGCGTAACGGGTTCGGATGATGTAGATCATCTTAATACGGTGATTCAGCGAGCGACGCAGGATCTTGACCAGTGCTTTTCCATTATTACGGCGTTGCTCAGGATTGGTGAGCTTGAGAATGGTCGGCGTCGTGCAGGTTTTGCGATGACGGATTTAACCGAAGTCGCAGCGGGTATTGTTGATCTGTATGAGCCGATTGCAGAAACGCAGGGTATCATTCTCCGTCAGGAAGGATTGACCTCCAAAGCGTTGCTTTATGGAGATGCAGATCTGTTGAGTGAAGTGTTGGCGAATTTGGTAGACAACGCCATTAAGTTCACACCTGCGGGAGGAGAGGTTGGGCTACGTGTCGAGCGGACGGCTGATGATAAGATATCGGTGCAAGTTTCGGACACGGGAATAGGTATTCCAGAGCAAGAACGTGGCGCAGTACTTGGGCGCTTTTATCGCTCCGATAAAAGCCGTCATATTCCGGGTAGTGGTCTGGGTTTGAGTCTCGTTTCGGCTATTTTAGACCTTCATGGTGCGACTCTGAGCATTGGGGCCCATAAAGAAGGTCTTACTTTGCCCGGTTCTGTCTTTACGATGACCTTCGACGCTTTCACTGAGGGCGGTGCAGAAAATAGCGTATAAGTGACATGATATTTTCGTGAAACTGGGGGTTTGGCAAAGAACTAAATTCAATTTTGCTTGTCGCAGCGTGTTCTTACGATATGTCTGAGGGGCTTGTGTAAGGAGAGCCCGTTGAGACGGATCATGAATGACGTGATATTCGCCTTAGGCCAATCAAAAGGGATGCACTCCCAGTTTGGTCTATGGAAGGTCAAAGCCGTATGAACGCGATTGTTGTTACCGCGCTAAAGCGGCCCTATACCTTTGTCGTCTTGTCGATCATGATTTTGATCTTCGGCGTCAAGGCTATTATTGCAACGCCGACAGACGTTTTCCCTTCGATTAAAATCCCTATTGTGGCTGTTGTGTGGGCGTATACGGGCTTGATGCCTGAAGATATGTCCGGCCGTATGGTCTATTATTATGAGCGTTCGCTAACAGCGACCGTGAGTAATATTGAGCATATTGAAAGCTCATCATATTACGGCCGTGGTATTGTTCGTGTCTTCTTCCAGCCGGGGACGGATACCGCCGTTGCGCAGACACAAATTACGTCCGTGTCGCAAACTGTTATTAAGCAGATGCCGACGGGCGCAACGCCGCCGCTGATTTTGGCTTTGGATGCATCTTCAGTCCCGGTTTTGACGCTACAAGTAAATAATTCGAGCATGTCTGGCTCGGAAATTTACAATATGGCGTCAAACTTGATCCGGCCTGAGCTTGTGTCTGTACCTGGTGCAGCTATTCCAAACCCGTATGGCGGTTTGGCACCGGACATCATGGTTGATATTGATCCGGTCAAGCTGCTTGCGCACCGCCTGTCGCCTGAAGACGTGGCGAATGCGCTGAACCGTCAAAACATCGTGTTACCTGCTGGTGACCAGAAGGTCGGTGGTTTTGACTGGATGGTGAAAACCAACTCAGCGCCGATTGATCTGTCTAGTTTTAACCGTATGCCTATTAAGCAGGTCGGGAATTCGGTGATCTATCTGCGCGATGTTGCGTGGGTGCATAGAGGCGGCCCGCCGCAGATTAATGCGGTTTTGGTGAAAGGCCATCAGTCGGTTCTGATCGTCATTCTCAAAAGCGGTGATGCGTCGACCTTGTCTGTCGTGAGTGGTGTGAAAAAGCTCTTGCCGCAGGTTTTGTCGACCTTGCCGGCAGGGACGAGCATGAACATTTTGACGGATGCTTCCGGCTTCGTGAAGGATTCCGTTTTTGACGTTCTGCGAGAAATGGTCACGGCGGCTATTTTGACCAGCTTGACGGTTTTGCTCTTCCTTGGTTCATGGCGCTCCACGGTGATTGTGGCGACGTCGATCCCCTTGGCGATGTTGTGTTCAATTATCGGGCTCAGCATAGCGGGGCAATCCATCAACGTTATGACGTTGGGTGGTTTGGCCTTGGCGGTCGGTATCCTCGTAGATGATGCGACAGTGATGATCGAAAACATCGACGCGCATTTGGATACAGGGAAAGAACTGGAAGACGCGATTATTGATGCGGCTAACCAGATCGTCATTCCAACATTCGTATCGACGACCTGTATTTGTATCGTGTGGTTGCCGTTGTTTGAATTGACCGGCATTTCCGGTTGGTTGTTCATGCCGATGGCGGAAGCAATTATCTTTGCGATGATTGCGTCATTCATCCTGTCACGAACCCTCGTGCCTACGATGGCGAACTGGCTGTTGCCAGCTCAAGTTGCCGCGCATCGTGATCCTGCACATGCACATCGTGAACCGGGGTTCTTTGGGCGGTTCCAGCGCGGGTTTGAGCGGCGTTTCATGGCGTTCCGCAAGGCCTATCAAGGTCTTCTTGCTGGCTTGATCCAAATTCGTGGTCGCTTTGTAACGTTGTTCTTGCTGGCGGCGTTGGCGTCTCTAGGGCTGCTGTTCTTTGTGGGGCAAGATTTCTTCCCAGAGATTAAGTCAGGCACTATTCAGATGCATATGCGCGCCCCGATTGGCACGCGTATTGAAGAGACTGGCAAAATTGCTGGTTTGGTTGAACAGCGTATGCACAGCCTGCTCCCGGGGCAGATTGCGAACGTTGTGAATAACTGTGGCTTGCCGTTTAGTCAGTTGAATCAAGCCATGGTGCCATCTCCAACGACCGGGGCGCAGGATTGCGATATCACCTTACAATTGCGGAATGGTGAAAGCCCAATCTCAGAATACCGGCAAACGTTGCGTCGTGGTTTGAGTGATGCGTTCCCGGGTACCATCTTTACGTTCCAACCGGGTGATTTGACCGCGAAGATCCTGAACTTCGGTTTGCCATCTCCGATTGATGTGCAAATCGTTGGGCGTGATTTGCAAAAGAATTTCACCTTCGCCACGCAAGTCGCGCAAAAGCTACGGCATGTTCCGGGTATTACGGATGTGTCAGTGCAAGAGCCGATGACGCAGCCGACATTGCTGGTTAATAACCGTCGTAGCTTTGCTTTGGGTACGGGTATTACACAGCGTGACGTTGCGTTGAATGCCTTGGTTACATTGTCTGGTAGTGCGCAAGTTGGCCAGACATATTACCTGAACGCTCAGGGCACATCGCAGCTGATTGACGTACAAACACCGGCGAATTACCTGCAAACGCTGAATGATTTGGAGATTGTGCCGATTGATAAGGGGGATGGTAACCCGCTTAATCAAAATCCACAGCTGTTGGGGGCTCTGTCTGACATTGTTCAGTCGGGTACGCCTGCAGAAGTCGCGCATTATAATATTATGCCAGTGGTGGATATTTATGCGGCACCTGAAGGCGTTGATCTGGGCAGCTTATCACGTGAGGTTAATCGTGTGGTGGCCGAGGAGCGTAAGCACTTGCCGCATGGCGCGACGATGGTGGTCCGCGGCCAGGCTGTGACCATGAATGATGCGTATGTGCAGCTTCTAACGGGTTTGGCGCTCTCTATCGCGTTGGTTTACCTCATTATCGTCGTAAACTTTCAATCATGGTTGGACCCTTTCGTTATTATCACGGCGTTACCGGGTGCCTTGGGAGGGATCGCTTGGTCGCTCTTCTTAACGCATACGGCAATGTCCGTTCCGGCTTTGACGGGTGCGATTATGTGCATGGGGACCGCGACGGCGAACGCCATCTTGGTCGTGTCCTTTGCGCGTGAGCAACTGGATAAGCACGGCGATCCGCTTAAAGCTGCTTTGGAAGCGGGTTATGAGCGTATTCGTCCGGTGATGATGACGGCGCTTGCCATGATGATCGGTATGATCCCGATGTCGATTAGTAATTCTGATAACGCTCCGCTGGGTAAAGCCGTGATCGGTGGGCTGTTGGTAGCGACCATTGCTACTCTGCTCTTTGTACCCTGTGTTTTTGCTCTGCTACATTACAAACGGCCGACCGCGCCGGAAGGAGACCACGCGTGAACCAGTCTACGCAACAAGGCTCAGGCGTGTTCGGGCCACGAGGAAAGCTCATTCTCGTTATTGTCGTTTTGATCGCTCTGGTCATCGCGATTTGGGGTATTCTTGGGCGTATGGCGGATCACGCGCGTGTGGCGCGTGAGACGGAGGAAGTCTCTGCGCCGCCCGTATCCTTGATTATGCCGCAAGCCGGTCCGAAGACCCGTGAGGTTGATCTCCCGGCAAACTTGGCGGCGTGGTATGAGGCGCCGATCTATGCTCAGGTCTCTGGCTACGTGAAAATGTGGTACAAAGACTATGGCGCACATGTGAAGCAGGGGGACTTGCTGGCAGAGATCAATACGCCAAGTATTGATGCGCAATATGCAGCAGCTAAGGCACATTATAACGTGGTTCTGGCACGTTATAAGCTGGCGGTTATCACGACAAATCGTTGGACAGCCCTGAAAAACACGCAAGCTGTTTCCCGGCAGGAAGTAGACGTTCAGGCGGCGAATGCGGCAGCGCAAAAAGCTGAACTGGAAGCCGCAGAGCATGATGTTGATCGCTTCCAAGCGTTGGAAGACTTTAAGCGGATTGTTGCGCCGTTTGATGGGATCGTCACGTCACGCTTAGTCAATGTTGGTGATTATGTGAATGCGGGCGGCGGTAACGTGAATTCACGCGGTGCTGCGTCTGAGTTGTTCTCGGTGGCAGATACGCACCGTATGCGTGTTTTTGTTTCTGTTCCGCAGGATTTCGCCAGCGTGATTTCACCGAAAATTACGGCGCAGTTGACGGTCCCACAATATCCGGGTCGCCACTTTTTGGCGACCTATCTTGCTTCAGCAAATGCGTTTAACGCGGCAACCCGTACGGTGACGACGGAGTTGAGCATTGGCAATGATGAGAACCTGCTGTGGCCGAACTCCTATGCAACTGCGCATATTACGGCACCGGGGGACCCCAATATTCTGATTGTCCCAGAAAGTGCCTTGTTGTTCCGGGCGCAGGGGATGCAGTTGGCGAAGGTGGTTGACGGGCATATTCACCTGATGTCTGTAACGGTGGGTACGAATTTCGGTACGACGGTACAGGTATTGAGCGGCATTTCAGCGCATGATCAGATCGTGGCGAACCCGACCGCGGATATGCTTGAGGGCGATCAGGTCCGCGTTGTGAACTCTACGCCAGGTTATAATGCGCCGACAAAGGCGCAAATTGAAGAAGACCACCGCGCAGAGCGTGAGCATGATGCGAACCCAGCAGAGGCGAGTAGCCGGTGATGCGCAAGGTAAAAGATGCGCGCTTTTGGCGTGATAAGTATGGGGCACGCGGCCTTTCATTGGCTGCGGCTCTGACCTTGGGGCTAAGTGCGTGTGACCTGGCTCCTCAATATCAGCCGCAAACCTTCCTGTACCCAGATGGGTGGCATGGCAAGGGCATTATGGTGGATGCGCGGCCGGCCGATTCAACCTTGCCGGGGAATTGGTGGTCAGTATTGCGTGACCCCATTCTTGATGGTCTTGAAGCGCGGATGCTGAACGTCAATCCGGACCTGCAAGCCGCGGCTGAGTCATTCACGCAGGCGCGTGATATGGCGCGCGAGGCCGAAAGCCAACTCTATCCGCAACTCGTAGGCAGTGGGCATATGAGTGATAACAAGGGGTCTCTGGGCCGCTTGTTGAATAATCGTGAGAACTCCTCATTCGCTTATGAGTCGAATGAGGCGTATAGCGGTGCAGCAACGTGGGAGCCGGATTTCTGGAGTAAAATCCGCAACTCAACGCGGATGGAAAAGAACCTCGCGCAGGCGACGGCTGCTGATTATGCGCAAGCAAAACTCAGCTTAGAAGCGGAGCTTGCTAGCGATTACGTGACGCTACGTGGTCTCGACGCGCAGAATGAAGTGTATAGTGACTCCATTCGGTACTTCCAGACGGCAGTAGAAATTACACGCTTGCGTCAAGAGGGCGCAATTGGTGCGGGGCTAGATGTCTCTCGTGCTGAAAACCAGCTCTACTCTGCGATGTCGTCTCAGTCGCGTATTGTGGCGCAACGGCAAGTGATCGAGAATGCAATGGCGGTGTTGTTGAACACGGCACCGGCAGCATTCCACATTGCGCCGGTCAATGATGTGCGGCTGCATTTTGGCGTTGTTCCGATTAATGCAGGTGTGCCTTCAACGCTGCTGCAGAGGCGGCCAGATATTGCTGCAGCTGAACGCCGGATGGCAGCCGCCTCGCGGGCTATTGGTGTGTCCCGGGCTGCTTTTTATCCGGATATCTCTATTAGTGCGAGCGGTGGTTTTGAGAATGCCGGGTTTGACCTTGGTGGTATCTCAAACGCGTTTTGGCGGATTGCGGTGCAAGCTGTTGAGCCCGCCTTTACGGGGGGCTTGCGTCGGGCGGCCTTACAGCGTGCGTGGTCTCAGTATCGCCAGAGTGTAGATGAATATCGTTCTACCGTGTTGTCTGCGTTTGGGGATGTGGAAAATGGTCTGACCCAGACGGTGCAATATCGCACGGCGCAAGAGCAAGAAGGGAAGGCTGTTGATGCAGCATTGCGCACTCAACACATGACGATGTCGCTCTATACTGGTGGTTTGTCAAACTATCTGGATGCCTTGGTTGCACAGCAGGATGCTTTGCAGGCGCGTTTGTCACTGGTGCGTGTCCAGACGGCTCAGGTTCAGGCCAGTGTTCGTTTGATGCGGGCTCTTGGTGGCGGGTGGCAGGCAGATTCTTTGCCAAAGATGGGGCAGATTAACCCATTTGGTGTGCTGCAGTATAATAACTTGCGGACACCTAAAGCCGTTGGTGGTGTGGAAAATCATGATGCACCACAACAGAATGATCTTAGGGGGTTGACCCGCTAGGGTAATATAGTCTAGGGGACCCCCTCAATTCGAACGCGGGAGGAGTTGCGTTAAGCGACTCCGCACCACCGCGGTTCGGGAACGCAATATTAGGGGAGTCCCGGATATGGCCAAAAAAGTTGTTGGCTACATCAAGCTGCAGATCCCGGCGGGTAAAGCTAATCCGTCACCACCGGTAGGTCCGGCACTGGGTCAACGCGGTCTGAACATCATGCAGTTCTGCAAAGAGTTCAACGCGAAGACGCAAGGTCTTGAGCCAGGTATGCCAATTCCGGTGGTTATCACCGCGTATGCAGACCGTACGTTCAGCTTCATCACGAAGACGCCTCCAAACACCTACTTCCTTTTGAAAGCTGCAAAGATTTCTAAGGGTAGCCAGACGGTTGGTAAGGCTGCTTCAGTCGGTTCCGTGACGACGGCTCAGTTGCGTGAAATCGCTGAGACGAAGTTCAAGGACATGAACGCAAACGACATTGATGGCGCAGTTCGCATGCTTGCGGGTTCTGCTAAGTCAATCGGTCTCGATGTGGTGGAGGGCTGATATCATGGCGAAGAACAAGCGTCTGACGGCTGCTCAAGCTACGGTTGAGCGTAATAAGCCTTATGCACTTTCTGAAGCTGTTGCTTTGGTTAAGGGCAATGCAAAGGCAAAGTTCGACGAAACGATCGAAGTTTCTTTGAACCTTGGTATTGACCCGCGCCACGCTGACCAAATGGTTCGTGGTCTGATCTCCCTGCCGCATGGCACGGGTAAGACGCTGCGTGTTGGTGTGTTTGCGCGTGGTGCTAAGGCTGAAGAAGCTTTGGCTGCTGGTGCGGAAGTTGTTGGTGCGGAAGATCTGGCTGAAAAGATTCAAGCTGGTGAAATTGCATTCGATCGCTGCATTGCAACGCCTGACATGATGGCTCTGGTTGGTCGTCTTGGTAAGATCCTTGGTCCACGTGGCCTGATGCCGAACCCACGTCTCGGCACGGTAACAATGGATGTTAAGGGTGCGATCACGGCTGCTAAGTCCGGTCAGGTTGAATACCGTGCTGAAAAAGCTGGTATTATTCATGCTGGTGTTGGTAAAGCTTCTTTCGACGAAGTAAAGCTGGTTGAGAACATCAACGCTCTGGTTGACGCTGTTCAAAAGGCACGTCCAACTGGTGCGAAGGGTACTTACCTGAAGAAGGCTGCTCTGTCTTCTACAATGGGCCCGGGCGTTCGTGTGGACGTCTCCAGCTTCCAGGCGTAATTTTCGCCTGAGTTTGCCGAGGGAGTTTTCTTCCTCGGTTTAGAATGACGCCATGCTTCGGTGTGGTGGCGTAGGGGGCGATGCCTTCGGGTGTTGCTTCCCAACCTGTCCAAGATCGCGCGTGACATTTTGCTTAGCGAAGTGTCCTAAAGGGCGTAAAGCCGCGAGCGTCAGATGGGGCGTCAGTGTCTTATGTAGTTTAGGCTGCAATGCACTTGGAACGCTCTTGGCTGGACAGGCGAGCGGAGTAGTTTTGCTTTTAAGTGGGGCTACTTCATGGGTAACCGGGTCTGATTTCGATCAGACTGACGAGGAGACTGGTTTTGGACCGCACGGAAAAACGGGCCTTTGTCTCGTTCCTCGCCGAGGTGTTCGCAAGCACGTCAATGGTAGTCGTCACCCAGAATAAGGGTTTGACGGTTGCTGATGTGACGGAATTGCGTCGCCAGATTCGGGCTGTAGGGGCGACATACAAGGTTGCGAAGAACCGGCTGGCCAGCCGCGCTCTGGATGGGACCCAATTCGACGGTATCGCACCCCTGCTGAAGGGTCCGACTGCGCTTGCGTGGTCTGAAGATCCAGTAGCAGTGGCGAAGGTTATCGTCGAGTTCGCCAAGAAGAACGATAAGTTGGTAGTGCTCGGTGGCGCTCTCGGCTCCCAGACGCTTGACGTCAACGGGGTCAAGGCTCTTGCCGAACTGCCGTCGCTTGATGAGCTGCGTGCAAAGCTGGTTGGTATGATCCAAACGCCAGCTACGCGTATCGCAGGTATCACTCAAGCGCCGGCTGGCCAGCTTGCTCGCGTTCTTGGCGCCTATGCCGAGACCGGCGACACGGAAGCCGCCTAAGAGTTGGATCTACGCTGCGGCGTAAGTCCTTTACCACGACATTAGTGCATTACACAGGAAGAAAACCATGGCCGATCTGGCAAAGATTGTTGAAGAGCTGTCAGCTCTGACCGTTCTCGAAGCTGCTGAACTGTCCAAGCTTCTCGAAGAGAAGTGGGGCGTTTCTGCTGCTGCTCCAGTTGCTGCTGCTGCTGCTGCTCCAGCTGCTGCTGCCGCTGCTGAAGAAAAGACCGAATTTGACGTTGTCCTGGCATCTGCTGGCGACAAGAAGATCAACGTCATTAAGGAAATCCGTGGCATCACGGGTCTGGGTCTGAAGGAAGCTAAGGATCTGGTCGAAGGCGCACCGAAGACCGTTAAGGAAGGCGCGTCTAAGGACGAAGCTGAAAAGATCAAGGCCGCTCTTGAAGCAGCTGGTGCAAAGGTCGAAGTTAAGTAATTAACTCGACTGGATCGCTCTTCTCTTGTGGGGAGTGATTTCTGCGAAAGCAGACGGACGGGGCGGGAATCGCATGCGGTTCCCGCCCGATTTGCCGTTGGCGAAAACTTCGCGTATAGTGCGCGACTCGCCACGTTAATGATAACCAGTTTGGTCCGGTCGTTCCGGTCGCCCGTCAGGGAAGTGGGTTTTCCTGACTTCTATCCGGGCGCCCCGAAGGTCTGGTGCAGAGGGCAATAATAGATGAACGCGATCGCCAAATCGTTCACGGGACGCAAGAGGATCCGCAAAAGTTTCGGGCGTATCCCCGAAATCGCGCCGATGCCCAATCTGATCGATGTGCAGCGCGCTTCGTATGAAGCGTTCCTGCAGATGAACGTGAGTCCTGATGCACGGCAAGAAGCCGGGCTTCAAGAAGTGTTCCGTTCGGTCTTCCCGATCAACGATTTTGCGGGCCGTGGACGTCTGGATTTCGTTTCCTACGAATTCGAAGAGCCGAAATACGACGTCGAAGAATGTATTCAACGTGGCCTGACATTTGCGGCTCCGTTGAAGGTGATCCTGCGTCTGACGACGTGGGATATCGATGAAGATACAGGGTCACGCTCCATTCATGATTTGAAGGAGCAACCGGTTTACATGGGCGATATGCCGCTCATGACAGACAATGGTACCTTCATCATCAATGGCACAGAGCGTGTCATTGTTTCCCAGATGCATCGTAGCCCGGGCGTGTTCTTTGATCACGACAAGGGTAAGACGCATTCTTCTGGTAAGTATCTTTTCGCAGCACGTGTGATCCCTTATCGTGGTTCATGGCTCGACTTTGAGTTCGATGCCAAGGACCTGATCTACGTTCGTATCGATCGTAAACGTAAGCTGCCTGTCACAACGTTGCTTTATGCGTTGGCTGGTGAGAATTACCTCGCACAGCGCGCAAAAAAAGAAGCTGAGGGCGGTGATGTTGATTCGCTCGACATCGCGGGTATGGATCAGGACGAAATCCTGAACTACTTCTATGGAATGGTGCCGTTCACCCGTCAGGGTGATTCTTGGGCACGTCCGTTTGAGCCAGAAGCCTTCCGTGGCTTGAAGCTGCTGAGCCCGTTGGTCGATGCGGATACGGGTGAAGTCGTCGCTGAAGCTGATGCAAAGCTGACGGGCCGTATGGTTCGTAAGATTGCTGAAAAGACCCGCGTTGTGCAGGTTGGCCGTTTGGACGTGCTTGGTCGCTTCCTTGCGTATGATCTGGTGAACGAGAATACGGGGGAAATTTACGGCGAAGCTGGCGATGAGTTGACGGAAGACCGTCTGGTAGCGCTGGAAGAGCAGGGTATTACGGAACTGCCGACACTGGCTGTTGATGGTTCACACGGCCCGTGGATCCGCAATACGCTGGCTGCTGATAAGAACACGAGCCGTGACGAAGCGCTGATTGATATCTATCGCGTCATGCGTCCGGGTGAGCCGCCGACCAAGGAAACGGCAGAAGCCATGTTCCATGGTCTCTTCTTCGCATCTGACCGCTATGATCTGTCATCGGTTGGTCGTGTGAAGATGAACATGCGCCTGGATGTTGAAACGCCGGATACGCTACGTGTTCTGCGTAAAGAAGACATTCTGCGCACTATTAAGATCATGTGCGACCTGAAGGATGGTCGCGGTCAGATCGACGATATTGATAACTTGGGTAACCGTCGTGTTCGTTCAGTTGGCGAATTGATGGAAAACCAGTATCGCGTTGGCCTGCTTCGTATGGAGCGCGCTATTCGTGAGCGTATGGGCTCGGTCGATATTGATACGGTCATGCCGCATGACTTGATTAACGCTAAGCCTGCTGCTGCTGCTGTGCGTGAGTTCTTCGGTTCGTCACAGCTTAGCCAATTCATGGATCAAACCAACCCGCTGTCTGAAGTGACGCATAAGCGCCGTCTTTCGGCGCTTGGTCCGGGTGGTTTGACACGTGAACGCGCAGGCTTTGAAGTTCGTGACGTTCATCCGACCCATTACGGCCGTATCTGCCCGATTGAGACGCCTGAAGGTCCAAACATCGGTCTGATCAACTCGCTGTCAACCTACGCGAAAGTCAACAAATACGGCTTCATTGAAACGCCATATCGTCTTGTTAAAGACGGTGTGCTTCAAGACGGCTGGAAGTATCTTTCTGCTATGCAGGAAGAGAAATTGGTTGTTGCGCAGGCTGATGCGAAGCAGAGTGCAGACGGTCAGTTGACGGATGAGTTGGTGTCTGTCCGTAAGTCTGGTGACTTCCGCGTTGTGCCGCCAGAGCAGGTTACTGCTTGTGACGTTTCGCCGAAGCAGCTGGTGTCTGTCGCTGCTGCGCTGATTCCGTTCCTTGAGAACGATGACGCGAACCGCGCACTGATGGGCGCGAACATGCAACGTCAAGCTGTGCCGCTGGTACGTGCGGATGCACCGCTGGTTGGTACAGGCATGGAATCCGCTGTAGCGCGTGATTCTGGTGCGACGATCGTTGCAAAGCGTAAGGGTGTCATTGATCAAATCGATGGTGCGCGTATCGTTGTTCGCGTGACGGATGATGCAGGTTCAACGCAGGGCGTTGATATCTATCGTCTGCGTAAGTACATGCGTTCAAACCAGTCCACCTGCATTAACCAACGTCCGTTGGTGAAGGTTGGTGACACGGTTCATGTTGGCGATATTATCGCTGATGGTCCGTCTACTGATCTGGGTGATCTGGCACTTGGTCGTAACGTGCTCGTCGCGTTTATGCCATGGAACGGTTACAACTTTGAGGATTCCATCCTCATTTCCGAGCGCATTGCGCGTGATGACGTCTTTACCTCGATCCATATCGAGGAATTCGAGGTCATGGCTCGTGATACGAAGCTTGGCCAAGAAGAAATCACACGTGACATTCCGAATGTTGGTGAGGAAGCTCTGCGTAACCTCGATGAGGCGGGTATCGTCTATGTCGGTGCAGAAGTTAATCCGGGTGATATTCTGGTCGGTAAGGTAACACCGAAGGGTGAAAGCCCGATGACGCCAGAAGAAAAGCTTCTGCGCGCTATCTTCGGTGAAAAGGCTTCGGATGTACGTGACACGTCTCTGAAGTTGCCGCCTGGAACAAGTGGTACCATTGTTGACGTGCGCGTCTTCTCGCGTCGTGGCGTGGACAAAGACGAACGTGCGATGGCGATCGAGCGCTCTGAAATTGAGCGTTTGACGAAGGATCGTGACGACGAACGCGGCATTCAGGAGCGTAGCTTCTATAACCGCCTGCGTGAGCGTCTGGTTGGTCAAACGGCAGGTTCGGGCTTCAAGGGTATCCGCACGGGTACGCCGATTACGGCTGAACTGCTTGACGAGCACCAGAAGGTGACGTGGCGTAACATTGTTGTATCTTCCGACGAAGTTACAGCGGAGTTGGAAACGCTACGCGCTGAGTTCGATGAAGCTGTTCGTCGTATCAATGCACGCTTCGACAACAAGGTTGAGAAGCTGCAGCGTGGTGATGAATTGCCACCAGGCGTAATGAAGATGGTTAAGGTCTTCATTGCTGTGAAGCGTAAGCTTCAGCCGGGTGATAAGATGGCGGGTCGTCACGGGAATAAGGGTGTTGTATCCCGCGTTGTTCCCGTGGAAGACATGCCATTCTTGGAGAACGGTCAGGCGGTTGATATCGTTCTGAACCCGCTCGGCGTGCCGTCACGAATGAATATCGGACAGATCCTTGAAACCCATCTGGGTTGGGCTTGTGCGAATATCGGCGCCAGCATCGGCGAAATGGTCGATGACTATCAGCGTACGGGTGAGCGTAAGCAGGAGCTGTTGGATCGTCTACGTGAAGTCTATGGCGATGCTGTTTTCGAGCAGGATGTCGCGACGCTTCCGAATGAGCAGTTGGTTGAACTCGCGAATAACCTTCGCAAGGGCTTGCCAATTGCAACGCCAGTCTTCGACGGTGCGTCCATTCCGGATATTGAAGACATGCTGGCAAAAGCCGGTGTGGACACATCCGGTCAGTCTCAACTGATTGATGGTCGTACAGGTGAGCCGTTCGAACGTAAGACGACGGTTGGCTACATCTATATGTTGAAGCTGCATCACCTTGTGGACGATAAAATCCACGCACGTTCGATCGGTCCATACTCGCTTGTTACGCAGCAACCGCTGGGTGGTAAGGCGCAGTTCGGTGGACAGCGTTTTGGTGAGATGGAGGTCTGGGCACTGGAAGCATACGGTGCGGCTTACACCTTGCAAGAAATGCTAACGGTGAAGTCGGATGACGTTTCTGGTCGTACCAAGGTTTATGAAGCTATCGTGCGTGAGCAAGATGACTTCGAAGCTGGTATTCCGGAGAGCTTCAACGTTCTGATCAAGGAGCTGAAGTCGCTCGGCTTGAATGTCGAGCTGGAGCAGGGGGAATCCTGATCCGTGCTTCGTAGCTTCACTTCACGATACAATTTTGACCTGTCCGCGGGAAACCGCGGCGCAGATTGGGGTTTCGGCGCATGAACGAACTCATGAAGATTCTCGGTCAGACCGGCCAGTCCCTGACCTTTGATCACATCAAGATCCAGCTCGCTTCTAGCGAGCAGATCCGCTCTTGGTCTTTTGGTGAGATCAAAAAGCCAGAGACGATCAACTACCGTACGTTTAAGCCAGAGCGGGATGGTCTGTTCTGTGCGCGTATTTTTGGTCCTATCAAGGACTATGAATGCTTGTGCGGTAAGTATAAGCGGATGAAATTCCGCGGCATCGTCTGTGAAAAGTGCGGTGTTGAGGTTACGCTGGCGAAGGTTCGCCGTGAGCGTATGGGCCATATTGAGTTGGCCTCACCTGTTGCGCATATTTGGTTCCTGAAGTCCTTGCCGAGCCGCATTGCTACAATGCTGGATCTGCCGCTGAAGGACGTTGAACCTGTTCTGTATTTCGAGCGCTTCTTGGTGCTGGATAAGGGCGTCTGTGATTCTGATCAGATCGAGTCCTACAAGCACGGTAAGAAGCGTGACCAGTATCTGCTGGACGAAATTCGCTGTGAAGATCTGCTCGACGAATACCCAGATGCGGGTATTGAAGTTGGGATTGGTGCGGAAGCCATCAAGAAGGCTCTCTCCAGCTATGACTGGGGTATTCCGAATGATGAAGAGCGTGCACTAAGCCTCGCTGCTCAGGAGCAGGGCCGTCCGGATCCGTTCGACTATGACGCAGAAGTCATGGAAGGCGATTCCGAAAAGACGATGATGCGTAAGAAGTTGCGTAAGGCAACGTCTGAAGCCGCTCGTAAGAAGCTGGTTAAGCGTCTGAAGTTGGTTGAATCCTTCGTTGAGAGTGGTTCACGCCCGGATTGGATGATCATGGACATCGTTCCAGTGATCCCGCCGGAGCTGCGTCCGCTAGTGCCGTTGGATGGTGGTCGTTTTGCAACGTCTGATCTGAACGACCTGTATCGCCGCGTTATCAACCGTAATAACCGTTTGAAGCGCCTGATCGAACTTCGTGCGCCGGATATTATTGTCCGTAACGAAAAGCGTATGTTGCAGGAAGCTGTTGATGCGCTGTTCGATAACGGCCGTCGTGGTCGTGCGATTACGGGTGCGAATAAGCGTCCTCTGAAGTCTCTTTCAGATATGCTGAAGGGTAAGCAGGGCCGTTTCCGTCAAAACCTTCTCGGTAAGCGCGTTGACTACTCTGGTCGTTCGGTCATCGTGGTGGGCCCAGAGCTAAAGCTGCATCAGTGTGGTCTTCCCAAGAAGATGGCGCTGGAGCTTTTCAAGCCGTTCA
>NZ_CAMKWA010000017.1 GCF_946476835.1 uncultured Neokomagataea sp. | reverse complement strand
CGGAGAGCGGGATCTCGACCAGCGTCGATACGTGTGAGGCGTAAACAAGAGCAAGGCCGCCTGGGGGACGTCAAGGAAATCATACAACGTTTTGACGCGGCGGAGATTACGCGCAAAATCGGGCAGGGGAATATTCAGTTGATGGAGCACTTTGGAGAGTACAGTTTTTGGGTCTTTGCCGTTTGGGAGGCCCGCGCCATAGAAGGCGGCGAGGTCGACAATGTTACCCGGTGTCAGGGTGCTCGCATTGCCCAGGCAGTGGTTGAGCGTGATGAAACAATGAGTGTCCACAAGTATGGCGGAAGACCCTGCGCAAAGGGTGGCCTTCGTATCTAGGTCCCGTGATGCAGGAGCGAACTGAGCCATTGTTAGGGTGTCGAAATGTTGCGAAAAAAAGGACGTTGCTTGGTGCGGAAGTGTTGCCAGACTTACGCAGCCTCTGTTGCAGAGCTCTAAATTTGCCGTTTGTTGGGTTGATTCTGATATCAGTAGCTTACTGATTTATGTGTGTTTGGATTTTTGTATCAATCCGAAAGCAGCAGAAAAATCAACTGTGCAACAGAGCCCTTAACGCGACATCACTGTTCCAGTTCAACAACCTATGAAATTCCTATATTTAAGGCCGCATCCTACAATCGTTTCTCTATGCCCTCTCGTGATAGCGAACACGCATCAGATGCAACCATAATCACAAACGGTTCATCTTAATGGTGCGCCATATATGCGCTGCAACCCCTTCACGAGGACCGCATGTCTGTTTCATTGACACAAGGCAAACAGCCTTATTGTATGTTTCGAAATACCTTATTGACGTGCTCAGGTTTGGCCTTGTTTCTGAGCCCATCTCTCGCCTTCAGTGACACTAAAGCCAGACCTCACAAAGCTCATAAACAACCCGATGCAAAGACTGAAAATATTACAGTCACATCCTATAATCCTATTGCACACGCCCATCACGCCGCCATAAGTTCTACCATCGTTACAATGGCAGCTCTGCAAGCGCGCGGCATTACCTCTCTAGCTTCGCTGGCACAGTCCACGCCTGGTGTTTCTCTCAAAAGTGAAGGGCCGAGCCAAACAGAAATTTCCATGCGTGGGATGTCATCATCGGGTGGCAACACTCAGACCGTCGGCTTTTATTTGAGCGGTGTGCCACTTGGTGGACCTGCGGGCGCTCAAAATGGGCACGTCGTTATTGACCCTGATCTGTATGACCTCAGCTATATTGATATGTCGCGCGGTCCTCAAGGTACTACCTATGGCTCAGGCGCTATGGCCGGTACGGTCCAACTTGTTCCGAATATTCCAGACCTCAAGAAAACCTACGGCTCCGCACAAAGCATCCTTTCCGGCACAGAAGGCGGCGGCTTTAACCACAATAATAATGTGATGGGTAACCTTGTCCTCATACCACATAAACTCGCGTTACGTGTTGTCGGCTCTGAAAACGAAACATCTGGCTGGATCAATCGTATCGTGGCAGGGGACTACCCTCTCGTCCAAAACTCCGGTGCGCTCCGTGGAGATGTTGCCAATGCCCCCGTGCTCAAGCGCTATAGTGGCGTCAACACCTCTCAGACTTACGCCTCCCGTTTTGCCCTCACTTACACACCGACTGATCGCCTCACCATCACCCCCAGCTTTTTCTATGAAGCCAGTCGGCAGAATGGCATTGGCGCCTATGACAGTGTCCCCGGGACTTTGGCACACTACCAGCCCTTCAACATTGCAGAACCCCTGACCGACCAAGTATCACTATACACATTAAACATGGCGTACCGGTTTGATAACTTCACAGTAGAAGCCATCACTGGCCGATGGTCACGTCGCTCAACCCAAACTCAAGATGCCTCGGAAAATTTTAATAACCCGCAAACCGGTGCAACCTATGCCTCAAATAATGGCCTCCCCAACCCAGGGTATTATGGCGCCTCAGGCTCTGGCCCCGTATCCGGCCATGAAGTTGATCCGTCCCGGCAGTTCAGCCAAGAAATACGCCTTCACTCGACATCCTCTGGCCGCCTCAACTGGGTAGCTGGCGCATTTTTTTCAGATTTTTATTCTTTGTGGACGTTTGATGGACGTACACCAAATGCAGGCACCTTTATGGATATCGGTACATTCGAGCCTGCCACCACACCATCATGGTTTAACGCCTACTCTCCCACACATTCCAAACAATATGCTGTTTATGGAACTGTAACCTATGCGCTCACCAGCCACCTAAAAGCTGAGATCGGCCTACGGCTGAGCCGCACAGATTATAATTTTTCATCCTGCATCAGCGGCTGGGGCTCCGGCTTAGGAGCCGCAACTCCCTCATGCACGGGACAAATTGCCCTCCACACCAACATGGCAACGCCAAAGTTTAATCTCGCCTACCGCTTCAACCCTGACCTCACAGTTTACACCACCATTTCAAACGGCCAGCGCCCTAAGGGGGGGAACTCCATTTATCCAACGACAGGCCCTTATTGGAGCAGTGTTTTCTCACCATACCGCTTCACAGGCGGAACATGGCCCCGCTCCTATAAGTCAGATTCTCTTTGGTCCTATGAGTTGGGAGAAAAAGGCCGCTTCTTCCATCAGCGTCTCACACTGGATGCTGACCTCTATTACGAAAATTGGCAAAATCCCCAGATCACGGCCTATCCGGGAGATTGGGCCCTCAATATCAACGGAAACCACGCCCATATTTGGGGGGGAGAAATCGCTGGGCAAATGCCTCTTTATGCAGGGTTGAGTCTACAAGCCTCGGCCTCTTACACACATGCACGCCTTGATGGTGGCAGCCATTGGCTCATTCAGCCCAGCAATCACCTCCCAGAGATTGCCCCAGCTAATGCCAGCGTGATCCTCAGCTATAATCATGCTTTAAACGACACATATAAAATCACCGCCAATATCGAAAATTCTTATACTGGCGCACGTTATAGCCTCGCCTTCCCATTCAATGCCTCCACTAATGGCGCATACATCAAAATGCACAGCTATGATCTGACCAATATCCGCATCGGTCTTCGGTCTAGCCATGGGTGGAATGCATCCTTGTTTGTAAACAACGTCTTTAACAAACACGCCCAGTTGGAAAGCTTATTTCAAGAAGCGCTCCCGAGCGCCTCTTTCAACCGTATTATGACTAACCAGCCACTAACCGGCGGCATCGACCTCTCCGCACATTTTTAATACATGCAATGGAGCGCCCCTTTTACAAAATGAGGTCAAGGTGGCGGAGACTAAATTTGTTTCGTATATTACATGGTGTAAACTACGAATTGTCTTTCGATGAGACGCACTTCTCCCATGATACCCTTCTGGAACTGGAAGAGTTCAGCTTGGCCTCCTTTTCAGAGGGCTCTGTTGCAAAGTGTTGGCTGATGCCTGAAACCGTTGTCCTCTTTGAGGCGGAGCGGTTGTGATGAGTGGTTTCAAGGGGGCTTCTCGTGGAGAAGGAATCCTGTGGGCAATACGCTGGTATTGCCGTTATGGGATCAGCTATCGTGACCTTGAAACCATGTTGGCCGAGCGTGGCGTGAGTGTCGATCATTCAACGCTTTCCGCTGGGTTCAGCGTTATGCGCCTGAGATGGAGAAGCGTTTACGCTGGTGTTGGAAGAGCCCACCTTTCAAGCACAGTTGGCGCGTTAGTGAGACCTACATGAGGTCAAAGAAAAATGGGCCTCTCTGTATAGGGGCCGTCGATAAAGGCGATGATACGCTTGATTTTTACCTGTCTTTGACCCGGACTACCAAAGTGGCCAAACGTTGTTTGGGCAAAGCCGTGAAGAGGCTGAGAGGCTAGGGGAAGCCCGAGACGATTAACACGGATAAGGCCCTACCCTATGGCGTTGCGATCAGCGAACTTAAGAAGGTGGGTAAGCTGCCTAAAACCGTGAAAGATCGTCAGGTGAAGTATTTGAACAATGTGATTGTGGCCGATCACGGAATGCTCAAGCAACTCATCAAGCAGGTGCGTGGGTGAAAACGGCCTACGCGACGATCAAGGATTTTGGGGTCATGCGGGCCTTGAAAAAAGGGCAGGCCAAATTCTTTCAGTTCCAGGAGGGTATCATGGGAGAGGTGCCTCTGATCTGAAAGGTAATTCGGGGTTTACTGCCTCTAAATAGTAGCCTGCATGGGGATTTGCAGCTCAACTAAAAATTTGCAACAGGCCTGTCTATTGAACAAGAGCAAGTGATTGAAAAAAATATTTTTATGAATTTCCTATGACTTTCCTATAAAAATGATGCCGCTCTTCTCTGTCATTCCTATGCTGTTCAGCTCGATAAGTTTTGCACGCATTAAGGGGAGTATTTTTGCGTGCAAGATATCTTTTACCTCGCACTGGGATTGTTCGGCTTTGGCGTGTGCGTCGGCTACATCTCTGTTTGTACGAGGGCTTGATCATGAGTTTTGAACTCATTTTGGCCAGTGCCGTGACGTTTGGTCTTTTGGCGTACGTCATGGCTGTTCTTCTAAGTCCGGAAAAATTCTAACGATGACGACCCTTGGATGGGTAACCATCTTGGTCTTCCTCATCTGCGTGATCGCGATGACGAGACCATTAGGCGGATTTTTAAAGCGTGTTCTCGAAGGAGAGAAGCATTTTCTGGCCAAAATTTTGGGGCCAGTGGAACGTGGGATCTATCGCCTTGCCGGTATTAAGGCGCAGACAGAGCAATCTTGGTCGCAATATGCTTTTGCGGTCATATTCTTTAAAATTGCCTGTTTCCTTGGGGTATATTCTCTTTTGAGGCTTCAAGGGTATTTGCCGCTTAACCCGAATGGCATGGCAGGTATTTCTCCGGATTTGGCCTATAATACAGCCATCAGCTTTTTGACAAATACGAACTGGCAAAGCTACAGCGGCGAGACGACGATGAGTCATCTGAGCCAGATGCTGGCGTTTACAGCGCAGAATTTTGTTTCTGCTGCCGCCGGGATTGCAATTGCAGCCGCTGTTATTCGAGGGTTTGCACGACGTACGACGGCAACGATCGGCAATTTTTGGGCCGATTTGGTGCGTGTCACCTTATACGTTTTGTTGCCAGCATGTGTTGTGTTGACAGTCTTTTTCGTTGCGGAGGGTGTTCCTCAGACGTTCAAAGGGGCTGTGTCTGTTCTAACGGTGGAAGGCGCGCATCAAACGATTGCTTTAGGGCCGGTAGCGTCTCAAGAAGCGATAAAAATGCTCGGCACGAATGGTGGTGGATTTTTCAACACCAACTCCGCGCATCCATTTGAAAACCCTAATGCGCTCACAAACTTTGTGCAGATGCTCTGTATTTTCGCATTGGGAGCAGGGCTAACGAATATGTTCGGCCGTATGGTCGGAAAAGAACGGCAAGGTTGGGCAATCTTTGCGGCGATGGCAGCGCTTTTTGTCGTTGGCACGGGGGTTCTTTACTGGTCTGAAGCGCATGCAAATCCAATTTTTGCATCTTTGGGGATCGACCCAACACTAGGCAATCTAGAAGGTAAAGAAACGCGATTTGGTGCCGTTGGGTCAGCACTCTTTGCGGCCGTGACGACGGACGCGTCATGCGGTGCTGTGAACGCGATGCATGAAAGCTTTTTGCCATTGGGTGGCATGATTCCGCTGATCAATATGATGTTGGGTGAAGTCATTTTCGGTGGTGTGGGCTCTGGTCTTTACGGCTTTTTGCTCTTTGCCATTATTGCGGTTTTCATGGCCGGCTTAATGGTTGGCCGTACGCCCGAATATTTGGGCAAGAAGATTGAAGCACGTGAGATCAAGATGACCATGCTGGCAGTATTGTGTCTGCCTTTGGTTATGTTGGGCTTTACGGCGCTTGCGGTGGTTGTGCCGTCAGGTCTTTCGGCGCTTTCGGCGACAGGGCCTCATGGCTTTACGGAAGCACTTTACGCTTACACGTCAGCAGCGGCGAATAACGGAAGCGCTTTTTCGGGGTTAACGGCGAATTCGTTTTGGAACCTGACGCTTGGCATTGGCATGATGATCGGTCGTTTCTTCGTCATTATTCCTGTTTTGGCGATTGCGGGTTCTATGGCGGCTAAAAAAATGGCGCCCCCAACGTCCGGTACGTTCCCAACAGATAATGGCCTGTTCATCGGACTGGTGATCGGTGTGATTCTTATTGTTGGCGGCCTTACTTTTCTTCCTGCACTCGCGCTTGGGCCGATCGTAGAGCATCTTGAGATGCTACGCGGCACGCTGTTTTAAGAGGCGTATCGTTCATGACATCCAATTCAATGCCTTCTCCTACGTCTCACAGTACGCAGAATTCTTCGCGTCATGAGGCTTCGGGTTTGCTCCGGGGAGAGTTGCTTCTCCCAGCTATTGGAGAAAGTTTCCGTAAGCTTGATCCGCGTATTATGTGGCGCAACCCGGTGATGTTTGTTGTCGAGGTTGTTACGGTCCTCACGACAGTGTTGCTGGCACGTGACATGATTATGGGGGCGCCCCATCTCGGGTTTGCTATCCAAATTAATCTGTGGCTTTGGTTTACGCTTCTTTTTGCAAATTTCGCAGAGGCGGTTGCTGAGGGGCGTGGTAAGGCGCAAGCGGATAGTTTGCGTCGAACGCGCACGGAGACGCGTGGAAAGCGGCTTTTGGCGGATGACGCTGGGCGTTATACGCCGCTTGGTTTGTATGAAGAAGTGCCTGCGCCACAGTTAGTCGTGGGAGATGTTGTTCTCGTTCAAGCCGGTGATTTCGTTCCCAGTGATGGTGAAGTGATTGACGGGATTGCGTCCGTTGATGAATCCGCCATTACGGGTGAGTCGGCGCCTGTTATTCGTGAAAGTGGTGGTGATCGTTCTGCGGTGACCGGTGGCACGCGTGTCCTGTCGGACTGGGTGATCGTACGGATTTCTGCGGCTCAAGGGTCAACCTTTCTTGACCGCATGATTTCTTTGGTTGAAGGGGCGCAACGTCAAAAAACACCTAATGAGATTGCTCTGACCATTCTTTTGGCAGGGATGACGCTGATCTTTATCTTTGCCGTCGCGACTATTCCGAGCTTTGTGCATTATGCTGGTGGGCAGATTTCGGTTCTGATCTTGGTGGCTCTTTTCGTAACGTTGATTCCGACAACAATTGGTGCGTTGCTGTCGGCTATTGGTATTGCGGGTATGGATCGTCTGATCCGCTTCAATGTGCTCGCGATGTCTGGCCGTGCCGTTGAAGCTGCGGGCGATGTTGACACTTTGCTGCTTGATAAGACGGGTACGATCACGATTGGTGACCGACAAGCGGATGCTTTTATGCCGGTCCCTGGCGTCACAATGCATGAGTTGGCCGATGCGGCGCAGTTGGCCTCTTTGGCGGATGAAACGCCGGAAGGTCGTTCTATTGTTGTTCTTGCCAAAACGAAGTTTGATTTTCGTGCGCGAGACATGAACGCCTTAGATGCGCATTTTGTACCGTTCACCGCACAAACGCGTATGAGTGGTGTGAATATTGGTGAACGGCAAATTCGCAAAGGTGCTGTTGAGAGTGTGATTGCTCATTTGGGGCAGGACACAAAAACGGCAGAACAGGTACGGAGCATTGCGGAAGGCGTTGCTCGTCAAGGTGGCACACCTTTGGCTGTTGCTGATAACGAGCGTTTGCTTGGAGTAGTCTACCTCAAGGATGTTGTGAAAGGCGGTATTCGCGAGCGTTTCTCAGAACTGCGGCGTATGGGTATCCGTACGGTCATGATTACGGGTGATAACCCTTTAACGGCGGCAGCGATTGCGGCGGAAAGTGGGGTTGATGACTTTCTCGCTCAAGCGACACCGGAAGCGAAGCTGGCGTTAATTCGCCAAGAGCAAGCGGACGGCAAGCTGGTTGCGATGTGTGGCGATGGCACGAATGATGCGCCAGCCCTAGCGCAAGCGGATGTCGGCGTCGCCATGAATACGGGGACCGTTGCCGCGCGTGAGGCGGGAAACATGGTGGATCTTGATAGTGATCCGACCAAGCTAATTGAGATTGTCGGGATCGGTAAACAGTTGCTCATGACGCGTGGGGCACTGACGACTTTTTCAATTGCGAACGACGTGGCGAAATATTTTGCGATTATTCCTGCGATGTTCGTCGGGTTTTATCCTGCGTTATCATCATTAAATATTATGCACCTGGCGACGCCGGAAAGTGCTGTTCTGTCAGCCATTATCTTTAATGCGCTGATTATCATTGCTCTTATTCCGCTTTCTTTGAAAGGTGTACGCTATCGCCCAGTCGGTGCCGCTGCACTTTTGAAGCGCAATCTGCTCATCTATGGGGTTGGTGGCTTGGTTGTCCCATTCGTGGGTATCAAATTGATAGACATGCTCGTTACGAGCCTTGGTCTGGCCTGAGGAGGCCACTATGACACATCTTCAACAGATACGCCCTGCGTTAACGCTCTTTGTGATACTGTCAGTTTTGACTGGGCTCGCGTACCCGTTTGCGATGACGGGAGCGGCGCATATGCTCTTCCCTCATCAGGCGAATGGGAGTGTGATGTATCATCATGAGCAGGCTTTTGGTTCAGAGCTGATTGGGCAGAATTTTACACAGGCGCGCTATTTCCATGGTCGCCCATCGGCAACGATGGGGCCAGATCCGTCTGATGCTTCCAAGACGACTGCCGTGCCTTATAATGCCGCCGCGTCGGTAGGGTCCAATGCGGGGCCGACGTCAAAAGCGTTGTTCGAGCGTGTTCAAGCGACGGTGAAACAGGTGAAAGACGAAAACCCTGCGGCGATTGCTGCGGGGATGTCTGTGCCGATGGACTTGGTGATGACGTCAGCGAGTGGTTTGGACCCGGATATTTCTCCTCAGGCGGCATTTTTCCAGGTGAAGCGTATTGCGCATGAACGGGGTATTGCAGAGGCGTCTCTGACGCAATTGGTCGAACGTATGACGGTTCACCCATGGCTGGGTTGGTTGGGGGAGGCTCATGTGAATGTGCTGCAATTGAATGTTGCGTTAGACGCACTGCGTAGCCGATGAATTTATCGTCCACTCGCCCTGACCCTGATGCCCTTTTACGCCTGGCCTCTGCTGAGGGGGAAGGGGAGAGCCGGGGGAAGCTCAAGATTTTTCTTGGCGCGGCTCCCGGGGTTGGCAAGACGTTTGAGATGTTAACGACAGCGCAGCAGCTTGCGCGGGATGGTGTGGATGTTGTGATCGGTGTGGTGGAAACGCATGGGCGCGTTGAGACCGCAGCGTTGGTGGAGGGGTTGACGTTAGTGCCGCTCCAACGGACGCATTATCGTGGCCGTGACCTGAGTGAAATGGATTTGGATGCCCTTCTTGTACGGGCTCCGGCTGTGGTTTTGGTCGACGAACTGGCGCATACGAATGTGCCGGGCTCTCGTCATCCGAAGCGTTGGATGGATGTGCGAGAGTTGCTTGCTGCGGGCATTGATGTCTTGACGACGGTGAATGTACAGCATCTTGAAAGTCTGAATGACATTATAGCGTCTATCACGCGTGTTCGTGTGAGGGAGACGGTTCCCGATAGTATTATCGAGCGTGCAGATGAGATTGAATTGATCGACCTGACGCCGAATGACCTTTTGCAGCGTATGCGTGATGGCAAAATTTATGCCGAGCATACGGCTGGCCGGGCGATGTTGCATTATTTTTCGCCGGGCAATTTGACGGCCCTGCGCGAATTAGCGTTGAGGCAAACGGCACAGCAGGTGGATGCACAGCTTCTCGACCACATGAAGGCTAATGCGATTGCAGGGCCGTGGGCGGCGGGAGAGCGCATTATGGTGTGCCTAACTGTACAAGATGGGGATGCCAGTCTGTTGCGTTATGGCAAGCGGCTGGCAGATCGTTTGCATGCACCGTGGATTGTTTTGCATGTTGAGACCAACCGTGATTTGACGGATGCGACCCGTGCGCGCATGGCTGCGCAAATGCATCTAGCTCAGTCGCTTGGTGCTGAGACCGTGACGATACCGGGGCAAGACGTGGCGCTTGATGCTGTGGCGTATGCACGGGCGCAGAACGTGACGCAGATCGTTGCTGCCCATCCTGCCGGGCGAGGTTGGTATGGCCAGTTTCGCCAGTTGTTTGGGCGCTCAACGACGGAACGCCTTATCCAGTGTGCTGACGGTTTCCCTCTTCATGTTGTGCCGCGCTCTGCTGATGATACACCGACAGGTGCGGCTTTAACGGCGAAGACGTTACATTTTGGGCCGTATGTTGCGGGCTCTGGTATGGTGTTCGGGGCACTTATTGTAGCGCTTTTATTGCGCGTTGGTTTTGATGTTAACAATGTTTCTCTGGCATTTTTGACGGCAATTTTGGGCGTGGCTGTCGCCTATGGGCTTTGGCCCTCATTATGGGCATCATTTTTGGGGATGCTGTGTTTTAATTTCTTCTTTTTGCCACCGCTCTACACATTTACGATTGCTGCGCCTGATAATGTGGTGGCGTTATTCTTCTTTTTTGCAACTTCTGTCATTGCCAGTAATCTGGGGGCACGGGTACGAAATCAGGCAGTTGTGGCGCGTCATAGGGCTGAAATTACACAGTCATTATATGATTTTAGCCGTATGATTACAGGGCTTACGACATTAGATGACTTGGTGTGGTCTGTTAGTCATCAGATCGCTACGATGTTGGATTGTAGGGTGATCATGCTTTTGCCTGAGGACGGCATTCTGACCGTCAAAACCTCGTATAATGATGGCAAGGTCGTGGAGGCTGATGATTGGGCGGCGGCATCATGGGCTTGGAAGCATAATAAAATTGCAGGCCGTGGGTCTGATAATTTACCGGGTGTTTCTTGGTTGTTTCTGCCTCTCCGAACGGGGAGGGGGACGGTTGGCGTAATCGGCTTGGACACAGAGCGGGCTGGGCTTATTCTTGATGCCGACCAGCAACGCTTGTTAGATGCTTTGGTGGAGCAGGCTGCTTCGGCCATAGAACGCATTGTTCTGGCGCATGAATTGGATCAGGCGCGTATTGCTGCAGAAACAGATAAATTACGCTCTGCGCTGTTGACGTCTATATCGCATGATTTGCGTACGCCTCTCGCGTCAATTCTGGGCTCGGCATCGAGTTTGGAGAGCTATGGGGATATGTTGGATCAGAGTGCTAAGAGCGATTTATTGGCGACGATACGCGATGAAGCGGAGCGCTTGAATCGTTTTGTGGCCAATCTTTTGGACATGACACGCTTGGAATCTGGGGCTTTGCGCCCGAGAGCGGAGCCGGTCGATATTGCTGAGGTGGTCGCCAGTGCTTTGTCGAGGGCTTCTGCTCTTCTGCAGAGGCATAAGGTTGAAATGGTCATTGCGCCGGAATTACCCATGCTGGCGCTGGATGATGTGTTGTTTGAACAAGCGCTGTTTAATATTTTGGATAATGCAGGAAAATATACGCCTGAGGGTACGACGGTGACGGTCGAAGCTTTTGTACATGCTGAGGCTATGTTGGTGTGTGTGAAGGATGAAGGCACTGGTTTTGAGATGGATAATACGGATTTTATTTTCAGGAAGTTTACCCGTTTTAAGTCTGCGGACCGTTCGCGGCCGGGGACGGGGCTGGGGCTTGCTATTACACGCGGATTTGTTGAGGCCATGGGGGGCACTATTGAGGCGCGTAATCGGAAGGACTGTTCTGGTGCTGAGTTTCTGATGACGTTCCCCTTAGGGGCGAGGAGTTCTGCATGAGCGACCCAGTGGTTCTGATCGTTGATGATGAGCCGGCCATTCGTCGCCTTTTACGCACGACGTTGACGAGCCAGTCTTGGAAAACAGTTGAAGCCGGGACGGGAGAGGCCGCGTTGCGGGTGGCAACTGAGGCGTCGCCGGATATTGTATTGCTGGATTTGGGGTTGCCGGATTTGGACGGTGTTGAAGTGCTACGTCGTTTGAGATCTATGGCATCGACCTTGCCGATTATCATTTTATCGGTCCGTGACGATGAGCGTGGTAAAGTCGCTGCGTTGGAAGCGGGGGCAGATGATTATGTCACGAAGCCGTTTAGTATGGCGGAGCTCATTGCGCGTTTAAGAAATGCACTGCGCCATGGGTTGCAGAAAGAAGGTACTGCCCCGTTGTTTGTGTCGGGGGATCTAACGATTGACTTGGTACGACGGCAGCTCTTTCGTGCTGGGGTCGAGGTCAAGTTGTCCCCTCGTGAATGGGATATTATGCGGATGCTTGTCCGTTATGCTGGACGGGTTTTGACGCATCAGACGATTATGAAGCAATTGTGGGGTCCGACAGGGGATGTGCAGCAACTGAGAGTGTATATCCGTCAAATACGCCATAAAATTGAACAGAAGCCTGATATGCCAGCGCATATTATTACCGAAACCGGGGTAGGGTATCGGTTGGTTTGAGTAGGATGGTATGGTGTTGTATTCTATTGTGGCGGTGAGTTGGAAGGGTATTCTTCCTTACGAAAATCGGTAAAGTGTGGGTTCGCCAAAGTTGGTAGCCCCCGCAACCAAAATCATAAATCCCGTGATCCACGAACCGCACGACACCCAAGGTCCGATGCGGGTTTTTTGCATTTGCGCCGTTCTTAATCATTCTAGAAACTCGCCATCAAGCTCATCGTTATGCGTGCGCGTATCTTGCTAGTGATCACATCATCAATCCAACCTTGGGAATAAACACCTAGATGAATTAAATTGTAAATAATTCCCAATATACTTTCCGGAAAGAGATAAGGAAAAATTCCTATTTGTTTTTTTTGAATAGTCAATAAATAAATTAATCTATTAAAAAATACATTATCAATAAAAATTTCAATAAAAATTTCAATAAAAATTTCAATGAAAATTATATATCATAATATACAGTAGAGAAATAAATTTAATATTTTTTAAATTAAAATTATATTAATAATGAAATTATATTTTAAATTTTCGTTAAATTAATTAATTAATAACAATATTTACTTAATTAATGACATTTAATTATTGTGAATTGTAAATAATACATAAATTACTGAAATTTGATAATAATTATCATTATCTTTAATGGAGGCTAACCAAATCAACCTCTGCAAAGTTGCCATAGTGAAACCTCTTCTCGCCTTAACCGCCGGCGTAGCGCTTGTCTCTCATGCCAATGCTCAGAGCCTTTGTCAGATACCTAATGGCTTTGGAGCAGCCGCTCTTACAATCGGTGTACCCAATGCAGTTGCAATGCTTGAGAAGCCACTAACCCAGCATTTTCTTAATTCGGCGCCCAATTTCCAAGTACAAGAAATCCGTTCTAACAGCAGCGTGAACCCTGCGCGCTTAGCTTTTGATCAAATTGATATTGCTTTTATGGGACGCCGTATTTCAGACATTGAAACCACCGCTTTCAAAAAAGCTACAGGCAACAAGCCTCTTGAATTAGCAATCGCATACACCCCCTCCATGAATGCACGTAATGCTGCATGGTCTCTCGCTGTATACGTAAATAAAAATAATCCGCTCACAGCCATCACTATGAATGAATTGGGAAGAATTGTTACCCAACCTCTTAATGAATCAAGTATAAGAACCTGGAATCAGATAATAAAAGATAAAAAATATGATCAACAGCCAATCCATGTCTATGCCACCCCTCGATATAGTGGCTTTGGAGATTCTGTTCGTAATTTATTTAACCGCCAAGATCAGGCACGCGGTACAGTCATTATCGAAGATTCTGACATGATTTTAGACCGCATATCACACGATCCTTACGGTATAGGTATCGCCGCTTTGGGACAACATAATGCGGAGATACATGAGGTTTCCATCTTAAATAATAATGGAAAACTAACAACGGGCACTGAAAAAGAAATAAATAATGGTGATTACCCATTAAAAAGAATGGTTTATGTTTATGTAAATTCAAAAATTTCTAAAGAAAAAAATAATTCTGTTTGTTCTTACCTAAAATACATGCTTTCAAAAAAAGGCCAGTATGCCATCAGTACATCTAAAAACTACTTCCTGCCCTTAAATAAACAAGACCTTACTCTCCAGAAAGCAAAGCTCGCCCCATGAATTTACGTAAAACACTTACTGCGGTGCTACCAGCACTCATAGCTACCATTCTCACGCAGCCGGCTCATGCAGCATTCGCCAACACGACTTTAACTATCGTAGGCAGCGATCAGCTTGGGCCCCTCATGAGCCGTTTGAACGCACTTTTTATCAAAAGTGCGCCTTTAACCGCTGTACAAATGAACCTGAAGGGTTCTTCCGTCGCTCTTAATGCTCTTGCAACCGGCGCCGCAACAATTGCCCCATTGGGGCGCCTCCCTTGGCTCTCCGAACTCAATACTTTCAAAGCCATCACAGGGCACCCTGCGCTTTTAGTGCCCGTTGCTTACGCAGGTTGGGGCCCCAATAATACCCAGCGCATGCCTCCGGCCATCTACATTAACCGCGAAAACCCCATCTCTGCTCTCAGTATGGATCAACTCGCACGTATTTTTACGACAGGACAGAATGCAGGCGACATTGAAATATGGTCGCAAGTGAATGTGAGCGGCCCCCTTGGAAAGCGTCATATTCATATCTATGGGGCAGCAGATGATGGCCGGACTATTACAGCACTCCGTACATCATATTTTCACCACACACCTTTTGCCCCCTCATATGAGAACCTTGATAGTGATGAGGCCGCCATCACCGCTGTCGCCGACGATCATGCGGGCATCGCGCTTGGCGGCTGGATGAATAATTATTCCATTCCTGCAACAGTTCGTATTCTGCCATTACTCGATACTACAGGTACACCTTCCTCGCCGGATCAGAGTGGCATTGGCCAGGGGCGCTATCCACTCCGCCAGTATGTCTTCTTGGCGGTCGACCCCAACACGTCTCTGCCAAACGCTGCGGCCACATGCCAATTTGTACGCACTGCCTTGTCCGATGACGGGCAACGCGCCGTTTCAGCAAGTATCTCCAATGACAATCAAATTTTACCTCTTTCGCCCGCAGAGCGCGACCTTCAGCGCATGCGCATAGAGAAAACCATTTGCGCTGTCACAGGTATCTCAAAGCACTAATCTTCCTCACCACAGATCCCCAAAGAGACCTACGGAACACTCATGTCACAATATTCCATCCCATCGCGTCACGCCGTTTCTTCTCTCCTGGCCGTCAGCATTGCACTCTTAAGCTGCTCCACCGCTTTGGCTCAGGAGCTTAATATGACTGATAGCAGCCAAAAAACAGAATATGTAAAAGTGAAAGGGCGCGCCCGTACCTTCGTTGCCCACACGTCAAATGGCGGCACCAAAACCAGAACCCCTCTCATCGAAACACCGCAAGCATTAACGGTCATCACCCATGACCGCATGGCGCTGTTGAACGCCCGTAGTGTGGCCGATGCTATGCGCTACGCAGCTGGCGTTACCGATTACGGCTCGCGAGACGACCCTCGTGGCTATTCCGGTTTTATTCGCGGCTTTAATGCAGATACCTACCTCGACGGAACACGCCTACCTGACGCCGCTGCATCTCAGTCCTTCAGCATCGAGCCATGGGGCCTCGAAAGCATGGATATTATCCGCGGCGCATCGTCTGCATTATACGGATCAGGCCAATTAGGCGGCATCATCAACGCCGTCAGCAAACGTCCTAAAATCGATCAAACCAACGAGGTAGACCTACAAGCAGGCTCTTTCTCCCGCATTCAAGGTGCAGCTGATGTTGGGGGCTCACTAAACAAATCGCATACACTTCTGTGGCGCTTCAATAGCTTGCTCCGGAAATCTAATACCTCATTTAATAACATTCTTAACAATGAGGTATATGTTGCTCCATCTCTGCGTTGGCTCCCTAACGCTAATACAGACATCACTCTACTCGCAAATTACGAACAGGTGGATGCAGGTTCTTCTTCTCAATTTCTTCCAGTTTATGGAACTGTATTATACAATAAATATGGACAACTCCCAGTAAACTTTAATAATGGCGACAAAAACTTCGACGTCTATTCAAAAAGACAACTTTCTGTTGGCTACGAGTGGTCACACCGGCTTTCGGATAATTGGACAATTTCACAAAATATGCGCTATGCGCACATTGATCTTCTGTACCGTTACGTGACGGCAGTCTCATTTCTGTCCGACATGAAAACCCTGACACGCCAGGCATTATTGCAGTCCTCAAACTATAACAATGTCACCTTAGATACGCGCTCAAACCTTCTGTTCAAAACAGGTGCGCTGTCTCATGAATTACTGACAGGCGTTGATTTCCGCAGTGATTTTATCGCTTTACGCCGCGGTCAGGGCACGGCACCATCCCTCAATGTATTCGCTCCGGTTTACCGACCCGTTACATACCCCGGATATGCTAATAAAATTAATACCAACGAGACTGAGACACAAACAGGCCTCTACCTCCAAGATCAAATCTCTTGGAAGAAACTGCACATCACATTGTCAGGACGAGAGGACTTTTCTCAGAGCTTAACCGTCAGCAATAGCAACAACAGTAAAACCCCCCAATCCAATACTCAATTTACGGGGCGTGCGGGCCTTATTTATAATTTTGAAAATGGCCTCGCGCCTTATGCAGCCTATTCCACAGCCTTTTTGCCTCAAGTCGGGGTAACGCGCCTCGGTTCTCCTTTCCTGCCGTTGAAAGGACGTCAGGTAGAAGCTGGGCTTAAATACAAACCAAAGAAAATCGACCTTTTACTGACAGCAGATGTCTTTAACCTGGTCGAAAATAATGTACTAACCAGCGACCCAACAGACTCAACCTTCAGCATCCAAACTGGTGAACAGCGGTCTCGTGGCCTTGAGCTCGAAGCTGTCGGCACATTACCGCACAACGTCCACCTTATGGCGTCATACACCTACCAAGAACCAAAGATCACCAAATCATCCATTGCGTCACAAATTGGCGCCCGCCCACAAGCCATTCCAATGCGTATGGCCTCATTGTACCTTGATAAATCGGTCACTTTTTCATCCAAAAGCAATGCAGGCTTAGGTATGGGGGTACGTTATAACGGCAACACTGAAGGCAGTCTTCCCAATACCTTCATTGTACCCAGCCAAGTTCTTTGGGACCTGCAAGCACATATGGATTTCCAGCGTATCCGTGTACAGGTGAATGCAACAAACTTGTTTAATCGTCGGATTATTGCTGCATGCACCCGTAATGTGGCTTGCTCCTATGGCAGTGGTCGCTCTGTATTCAGCACTCTCTCTTATAAGTGGTAATTAAATTCTTAATATGGGGTATTTTTTAAATACCCCATATTAAGAATTATGAGAAAAAATGTTACAATTCATCGATGGACATCAGAGAGCAAGAAAGAGAAAAATCCTCACTACGAACAATGGTGCTACACAATGACTACCACTCCAACGCTCTCTCGCCACCGCCTTCTCGTTATTGAAGATGACTTAGATACCGTTGAGTATATTCGTAAATACTTCAAAAAAAGTATGCCTGAAGTGGAAATTTTACATGAGGCAAACGAGAATAAAGAAACCAAAATATATAATGATTTTGACTGTTTGATAATCGACCGGGTTTTACCTCAGAATGATGGCATTAATATCTTAAAGAAAATTCGGCTCCTCGGGATAAAAACCCCCGCGATCCTACTCACGCAAATGGACGGCATACAGGACCGTGTTAAAGGTTTAAAAA
The DNA here is from genome assembly GCF_946476835.1 of uncultured Neokomagataea sp. Classification (GTDB taxonomy): domain Bacteria; phylum Pseudomonadota; class Alphaproteobacteria; order Acetobacterales; family Acetobacteraceae; genus Gluconobacter. The sequence goes on along the minus strand of NZ_CAMKWA010000017.1, from coordinate 18,523 downwards.
CCGGCGCCGATGACTACGTTGTAAAGCCATTCTCAGTGCAAGAGTTGTCTATCCGCATAGAGAATATCTTACAGCGTGCCCGCAACTATGCCGTTGGAACTCGCCTGGTTTTTTCAGATCTAGAAATTAATTTGCTCACACGCGAAGCTTATCGTGCGGGCAAAAAAATTTATATCCAAGCTCAAGAATTAAAAATACTTGAATGCTTCATGAGAAACCCCCGCATGATCATATCAAGAGATATGCTTTTGCAAAATATCTGGGGAATTGACTTTCCAATACGTACCAACCTCATCGACAGCCATATAAGTCGGCTACGAGAAAGACTAGGGCGAGACCTGCCAAATCTAATACATACCATAAAAGGAAAAGGTTATATTTTAGAGAAATATTGATAATAAAATGATAAATTCAATAAAATGTCTCTTACCCATAATAAAAAGCTCATCGTTTAAAATTATTGCCATATTTACTGGATGCTTCCTCATTGGAGGGGGGCTCATTACGGGGGTATCAGGATATTACAGCCAGGAAACCATCGCTCAACAAACCAAAACCATTGTTTTTAACGAACGCAATGAAGCGATTTCTAAGGCGGAGGTATTCGACACCCCACACCTCAAACCAATTATTAGTGATTTAGTACAACATGAACCAGGATTTTATTATCTTCTACAAGATCATACAAAGCAGGTCATTACTGGAAATATGCTACACCTTAACGGTGTAGAAGGTTGGCGATGGCTCACATGGACGCACCGGACCTTTCCCCCTGACCGTCACCCTGTTATTGGATATGGAACAACTCTCAGTGACGGTGGCTATTTTTTCGTTGGCTTAGATGCCACCCCCGTACAATCTTTACGACACCATTTATGGATCAGTCTTGGCTGGAATAGCCTTTTATTCCTCATTTGCGGTCTCTGCGGAGGGGGCATTATTAGCCGCATTGTTCTCAAAAAAATCGAAAATATTAGTCAAACAGCGCGAGATATTATGAATGGAGACATATCAAAGCGTCTAACATCTCCTCAAACGCATGATGAGTTTGATCACCTCATTCATAGCTTAAATGCCATGCTTGAAAGAAATGAGTGCTACATTAAAAATGTTCAACAGATTACAGATGACATCGCGCACGACATGCGACGTCCACTCTCTAAAATCGACCAATATTTAGACATAGCGATCAGCTATGCCTCCTCAAAGTCGGAGGAATTACCCCTCATTCATGCCAAAGAAAATTTACAAGAAGCCCTCGAAATATTTTCCTCTTTATTGCGTATGGCGCAACTTGAATCAGAAAAAAAAATTCCAAATGCTGAAGAAATATCCGTAAATATTTTATTTCAAAACATACATGAAATGTACAGCGTCGTCGCTGAGGAAAAGCAACAACACTTGATATTTAATGAATTAAAGCAACAGCATATACTGTATGGAAACAAAGTTTTACTCATTCAAATGATGGCCAATTTAATTGAAAATTCAATCAATTATTCTCCCGAAAAAACGACCATCTCCATTTCTCATAAAATAGCAAAAGATAAATTAATCTTCTCAGTTTCAGATAATGGTCCGGGAATTCCAGAAGAAGAACACGAACGAGTATTCGAGAAAATGGTCCGGCTCAATCCGAGCCAAACCATCCCTGGTACAGGCCTAGGGCTCAGTTTAGTCAAAGCAATTGCTAAAATACATGGCGGAACAGTGCACCTTCACAACAACGGCCCCGGCCTCTGTTGTGAAGTGCACTTTCCATACCCAAGCCTTATAACTTAAAGTTCAGTTGGAACGTGACAGTACGTCCCGCAGCAATACGCGAATAGTTGGTGTATATTCGGTCATAATAACGCTTGTTCGTCAGGTTCTGGAGATTTGCTTGTAGATCCAATGCATGATTGATTTGATAGTTCGCGACCAAATCCAATCGTACATATCCAGGCACCCATGTAGCATCCGTGACGTTAGTGTAACGCCTGCTCATATACGTCACCCCGCCACCGGCTTTTAGGCTGGGAAGCACACGATATGTACTCCACAAAGCAACAGAATTTCGTGGAGTATACGGGAACATTTTTCCTACATTTGCATTTGTAGGGCCACCACTCACAACCGTACTGTCTAAATAAGTCCAGCCACCAAACATTTCCCAACGAGGCGTAATATTCCCGGCGACATTCACTTCAGCGCCACGTACCCGCTGCGTCCCTGCATCAATCTGGTTTCCATAACCATCAGAAACCTGTGCATTTGTCATTTTTCCATTGAACAAAGAGCCCGTCACAGAAAACCTGCCGCTAAACAAATCCGCTTTGGCACCGACCTCAACATTCTTACCATTTTCAGGTGCCAACTTATTATTCGCCGTCGAAAGAGCAATTTGCCCATCTGCACCAGCATCTACACCTACAGGGTTCGACGCTGTGGCATATGAAAAGTAGATGCTCACAGGCTTAATGGGCTTATAAACCGCACCTGCCTGATAATTAATAAAGCTCTGGTTGTTGCTTAGACCAACATTCCCTTGCACAGCAGACGTCATAAAACGATCAAACCGCACACCACCATTAATCAATAAATGATCATGCAGCATATACATTGTATCAAATGCATACGCTGATCCAGTGTCTACATTCGTGTTCAGTGGGGCAATACCTGGCTCACCTACACTGTAGGACCCTGTCCAAGGATTAGAGGCGCTCCAGCTGCCCACGTTTGATGCCAAAACACAATTATATGAAATGCTGCACGCCCCACCATTTCGTAAATTATTACCAGCAGCATCTTTGACATAATATTCATTACGGTTAGAGCGTTCACGCGACAGCTCAATTCCAGCGTTAATCGAATGACGGATAAATCCGGTATCAAACTTGCCAGAAACCATTGCCTGTTCTTGGAAATTATCCGTATGGAAAAGGCCCGACTTTGCCTCCAACTCAATAGTTTGATTTTTTAATGCACTACTCTGCCACTGTGGGTTTGTAGCGATGTAATCATACTGAGTGCTGGTCCACTGCAACGTGTTACGGAATACAAAATTTTTCCAGAGATCCTGCTCTAGAATAACTTGCCCTATATCTGTTGTATTCCGTTCAAAATCCCGGTCTTGTAGACCTAAAACCGTATTTCTAGGTATCTCAATAGGTTCATGCGTTGTTTTGCTATATGGCGCAGAATAGTCAGGCATATCAAACGAATATAAATGATAATAGCCCAATGTAAGACGCGTCGGTGTTCCCAAACCAAAAGAGGCAGACGGCGCTATACCCCATTTATGACCGCCGACCGGACTGCGCCCTGCCGTCTCTCCATCAGCCCCCATAGCATTCAAACGTAAAGCTGTTGTGGCGTTAATCTGTCGATTAATATCAATCGTGCCTCTTTTGTAATCCGAAGTACCAAATCCAACCTGCCCAGACGTGAAATTTCCAGCTTCTGCTTTTTTGGTTGTGATATTAATCTGCCCACCTAGGCCACCGCGGCCGCCATAAACCGAACCAGGCCCCTTCAAAACCTCCATTTCATCTACGTCAAACACTTCACGCTGCGTCACACCACTATCGCGCAAACCATCAATAAACATATTACTATACGAGCCAAAGCCACGGATAACGGGGTAATTCCCTCCTGGAACTGCATAGGCGTCCCCTGCACGGAAACTAACCCCGGGAACCGTACGCATTGCTTCTTCAAATGACGTGGCATTCACCAACTTCATTTGTTCTTGTGTAATGACGGAGACAGACCGAGGCGTATCAAGAAGAGACGCTGTATATTTTTTATTTGGAGAAACCGAGGTTAGTTGAGAGTGATATTTTCCCCAGACAGTCAGCTTTTCTTGGCCGTTAACCTCTTTGCTACCCTGATAATTAATTCCATGCGCTTTGCGCGTATCAGGCTGTGTCTCGCCTGCTGCCGCACCATATGCAGAAGAGCTTAATATAGTCCCCGATAAGCAAAGACCCAGCAAAGTATAAGCACATATACGACTAAAGTGATCGCCACGTAACATCAGAACCTGCCTTATTTAGAATGGTTCTCATTCGCTACATATTTTTCTCTTTTTTAACAATATATGTCATCCAATATTGGGAATTGTTTAATTACTGGACAATCATGGTGGTATTTTTTTATAAATCATAGTTTAAAATACTGTATATTCGTCGTTATATAGGGAAGGGTGCTTTTTGAAATTGTGGTTGTTCTGATGTTGTGAGTGATAGGGTGGCTGAGTTCGGTTTTTTTGCTGATGCGCCGTTATCGCTTGCGCGATGCGGAGCAGGGGCTTTCTTCCGGGTTGACGTCTCCCCCGGATAAAGACGTATCAACAATGAGCGCCAAGTTTTCTCGGCTCACATCAGCAATGATTGTTAAGAATGCGGATTGCCGACCGCAGATGAACGCGTCAGAGACGAAATCCAAGCTCTAGCGTTGCCCTGGTTCTGAGTGCCGTACGCGTCCCCAAACTCTTTTCGCGACCACTGCGATGACGAACCTTCAACCTACATCCTGATAGAGGCGGAATAGCCTCTTATGGTTCACGACATGCCCTTCAAGGCCGCATTATCCAATATTGCATCAACCAAAAGGCGTTTCAGACGGGTGTTTTCGTCTTCTAACGCACGCAGCTTTTTTGCTTCCGAGACCTCACGGCCTCCATAACGGGTTTTCCACTTGTGCAACGTGGCATCAGTCATACTGTGTCTGCAGCAGAGATCAGGTACTTTCAGTCCCACCTCATGCTCGTGCAGGATCTTGATAATCTGCTCTTCCGTAAAACGACTGCGTTTCATAGGCCCGCTTCCTTCTCAAACGGACACTACTGTAAAATGGATACATTCCCGGGGGGTACGTCACGGGACGTGAACTCAGCTGAGTGATTCTTGCACGAGACTTTCATCGTCGTCGTCTTCCTTGCGTCAGGAAAAACGAGCTTAACTCATTGTCTGGATTTTGGGGGCTACTTCTCAGTTTTCCATGGGGCTTGACGTTAATCTAACTCTGCAGCAGGGTAAAACCGGTTACGTTCTTAATGGTACCCTACGGACACGGCGTAAGACCCAAGCCATATGTCGAAGAAAAATGGTCGGTGATCTTACGTTAAGTTGCTTAAGCTCTGAAGGTTATCCAGTTTACTCAAAAAGAAATTTTGAATGTTGTGATCCAATTGCCAAAACAATTTTCTTTATCCAAAGTCAAAGAGCCTCCATGTCCCAAAATAATTTGTCGGGCGAGTGTTAGTCCGATGCCGTTTCCATTGTCTTTGAGGGAAACGAAGGGATGAAAGATCATTTCTTCTTGTTCGGGCGGGATACCGTTTCCATTGTCTTGTATGTAAATACATGCAGAGTGCGATGTTGCTTTGGCTGAAAGATGAACGCGAGGTTCCACGCGCTCTAATGTCGCTTCGGCTGCATTGTTGAGGATGTTGAGAAGTGCTTGCTCCATCTGTGCTTGGTCGAGTTGAATAGTGGTCAATATGACTGGGAGTGAGACTTCAAGCGATACGCGTCCCTGCCAACGTGCCTCAAAAATTTTGGCTGTTTCTTGTAGCAATCGGCCAAGGTTAAGCGGTTTGAGTTGTGGCGCGGGTAGACGGGCAAGATTCCGGTAACCTTGTACAAAACGGTCCAGTCCTTCAGCACGTCGTTTTACGGTTGAGACAGCATTGGCCATGAGCGTCTGTGTTTCAGGGGAATAGGGTTCAGCAAAAAGCTCTTCTGCTGTGGCTGAGAGGGAAACAATCGGCGTCAAAGAATTCATAATTTCATGGCTCAGAATATGCAGCATATCGCGAAGAGCCTGTGCTTCAGCAGCGTTTAATCCAGCTTCAATATCTGTCAGGGCAATATAATGGGTAATGCCTCCTACATGGTTTCCTGTGCTGAGGGAGAGCGTATAGAGGCGGGATGTGCCTGTTATGTTAGAGACGAGGCGTAGTATTTTACCGTTTGGGGAAGGGGGTTGGGCCTCTATTGCTGAGAGCAGTGTGTCTGGTGGATTGAGCAAATGCCCTTCCGTACCAAAAAGCTGGCGCGCGGATCGATTGGCCGTGTGTAATGTGCCGTCAATGGTGCGAAACAAGAGCGGTACGGGAACGTGATTGAGCAGTGCACGATTGCGGATGGTTTCGCGGTCTTTCGGCGCGACAATCGAATGTTCAATTCGCTTTTGGGGGCGTTGTTGAAGAGTATATTGGAGTGAAAAAATGGAGGTGATGCAGGTTAGTGCGATGCCTGCGAGTAAACAGGATGAAGCGTAAAAATGGGCGTGCCACGCGGGGAGCGTTAAGGCAGCGCTAGCTGTCAGAGTGATGAGTGATACAGTGAGACGGAGTAGGTGTTTCATTTATAAGTCATACCGGGCCATGCGGCGATAAAGTGCCGGGCGTGTTAGCCCCAACTCTTGTGCTGCGCGTGAGACGTTAAAGCCATGTTTGCGTAGAGCATCTTCGACCAAAGTACGTTCCGTGTCTTTTAGTGTGGCCTGACGTGTCAGGGGCTGGTCGGAAAGGGGGACAGGTTCTTCCCAGTGACCTGAGAGGACAGCGCGCTCTATTGTTGCCCGTAGCGAGCGTATGCCTTGTGGCCACGGTGATGTTTGTAGACGCGCTAATTTTTCCGGCGAAAGAGAGGGCGCAGGAAGTGCATGCCGGGTGGAGAAATAGTGTAAAAAGTGCAGCGTTAACGTCTCAATATCTTCTGGCCGTCGGGTAAGAGGAGGCAGGCAGAGAGCACTCATTTCCAGATGAAGCATGAGCCGCGGGAGAAGAGCTTTTTTGAGCTCAAGGAGATCTAGAGATGATAGGGCAATGAGCCGTGGGCCGTCATATTCTTCTAGGCGTTCGACTAAATGACGCTGTGTGGCATGAGGAAGGTTCTCGATCTGCGGGCAGAGCCATGTTTTGCCGTGATTGGGTAATGACGCGTCATCGTCAGAGCAGATGAGGCAGGGAGGGGTTTGATCGCGTGAGAGGGCATGTATGCGTTTGGCAAGGGAAAGCTTTCCAGATGCGGGCGGCCCGTAGATGAGGAGAGATGCCCATGTGGGAGCTAATCTATCCGCCGTGGTCAAGATGGTTTGCATCGTGGGAGAAGAGGCTAAAAAAACGGCTTCTGCATTCGCATCAGATATGGGGGAGGGAGTTTGAAGGTTTTTTTGCAGTAAGGCGATCAGGCGATTGTTGTTCCACGGCTTCATGACAAAATCTGCCGCGCCTGCGCGCATGGCTTCTACGGCAATGGTGATGCCGCTATGGCCAGTGACGACAATGACGGGCATGTTCGGGCGTAAGAGTAGTATTTCTTTGAGAAGGATAATGCCTTCTGCACCGGACCGGGCGCCTTTCGAGTAATTTAAATCCAGCAAAACGAGGTCAATCGTGTGGGAAGCAAGGCGCATGAGGGCCTCTTGTGTGTTCTGTGCTTCCACCATGGTCATGCTGTGCCGTCGCAACAGGAGGCGTGCTGATGAGAGGATATCCGGGTCATCATCAACGAACAGCACGGTGCGGGTTTTGTTCGATTCGTTTTGAAGTGTGTTCATTTCGGGGGTTGACGGCCTTGTAAGGGGTGTACGGTTCCGGACAGTCTGTTCGTTTTCGGACATGTACCGGTGGAGATCTAAAAAATACTCTTTATTTTCAATGCACTAAAAACGAACATTTTTATCATACACTGTTTGTCATGAGGAGAAACAGTGGCATGGATCATCCCGTTTTCAACACTGCGCAAGCGGCTGCGTCCCAAAATATTTCCGGAACGGGGATGGACCGAGCCGTTGCGCCGTCTCGCCGGAAAAAGGCGTTACGTTATGCTGTGCGCTATGGCGGACCGGTGGCGGTTCTTCTTTTGGCGTGGGGCGTATGGGCGATGGTTCCAGCCTCGGGCACGTTGTCTGTATCGAGCGATCAACTGCAAGTGGCGGTGGTGAAGTCGGCTCCGTTTCTCGACTATCTCCCTGTGCGGGCGACGGTCGCACCGTTGAATGTGACTTTTGTCGATGCGGTGCAGGGCGGTGAAGTTCTGCAACTGATCGCGCATGACGGGGCCTTGGTGAAGGAAGGTGATGTGCTGGCCAAGCTCACGAACCCACAGCTTCAACTGGATGTCACATCACGCGAGGCACAAATTGCCAGTCAGCTCGGTTCGGTGAGCGCGCAGCAACTGGCGTTGCAGCAGAGCCGCACAGCGGAAGAAACGCAAATGGCGGAGGCGCGGTATAATTTGCTCAAAGCGCAGCGGGAGTTGTCCATTCGTGAACAGTTGCATGGGCAGGGCTTTGAATCGGACGCAAATGTGCAGTCCTACCGCGATGAGAGTGATTACTACGCACAGCGTTTGCAACGCTTGAACACTGCGCGTGCCCAGGATTTGGGTGTCTTTTCGCGGCAGGAGCAAGAAATTTCTCAAGAAGCCGAACGTCTACGCTCTAATTTGTCTGTCGTACGGGACAGTTTGAGTTCTCTTGTGTTGCGGGCGCCGGTTTCTGGACGGGTGACGAATTTTGAATTGCAACCCGGACAGTCGTTGAAGGCGGGTGATAAAATTGCCCAGATTGATAGTGAGGGTCAGTATCGGCTCGACGCAGATATTGATGAGTTTTATCTCGGACGCATCGCCGTTGGTGAGCGTGCGACGGCGAGTTTTGGCGAAGTGGCGGTGCCTATGACGGTATCGCGGGTGCATCCACAAGTCACCAATGGTCAATTTCGAGCAGAGCTTACTTTTGACAAACCGCCCCCAGGTGATTTGCGACGCGGTGAGAGCGTCGATGTACGTTTGACCTTGGGCGAGACGCATACGGCGCTTGTGTTGCCAAATGGTGCGTGGATGGAAGCCAGCGGAGGCACATCCGCTTTTGTGGAAAGCCCCGGTGGTCGTAGCGCGGAGCGGGTTAGCGTGACCTCTGGCCGGCGGAACCCGGAGCAGGTGGAAATTACCAGCGGCGTGCATGAGGGGGATCATGTGATCGTGTCCTCATATAATAGCTATAAGAACTTCAATCATCTCGCAATTCATTGAAAATAAGGAATAATACCATGTTTATTCAGCTTTCAAATATTCAACGTTTGTACCGTTCAGACGAAGTTGAGACCACGGCTCTGCATGATGTGAATGTTAGCATTGATGCGGGTGAATTTGTGGCCATTATGGGGCCGTCGGGATGTGGGAAGTCTACGCTCTTAAATATTTTGGGAACGATTGATCGGCCAACATCAGGGCAATACCGCTTTGCAGAGCATGATCTCACGACGATGAGTGAGGTGATGCTGGCACAGTTCCGGCGTGAGAATTTAGGTTATGTGTTTCAAAGCTTTAACCTGATTGATGAACTCACCATTGAGGAAAACATAGATCTTGCTCTGATTTATCGGAAAATACCGAAAGCAGAGCGTAAAGAGCGCGTTGCGGCGGCGATGGACCATGTGGGGATTGCACACCGGGCGCGGCATTATCCGTCTCAGCTTTCCGGTGGTCAGCAGCAGCGTGCGGCGATTGCGCGTGCAATTGTAGGTAAGCCGCGCCTTATCCTTGCCGACGAACCAACCGGGAATTTGGATACAGAAAATGGCGCGCAGGTGATGGATATGCTCCAACGCCTGAATGATGATGGTGCGACGATTATCATGGTCACGCACTCCCCCTCGCACGCGGATTTAGCAAAGCGGCGGATTGATATGCTGGACGGGCAGGTGGTCGTGTCCGTGCGTAACGTGCTCTAGGGAGGGATGCCATGTTGGGCACGATTATCCGTGGTGTAGCGCGACAGGCGCAGCGGCACCCATTGTATGTTGGGTTGAATGTTTTTGGATTGGCGCTGGGGATCGGGGTCTTTCTGACTTTGGCGTTACTCGTGCGGTATGAGTATAATTTTAATACAGGATTGGCTGATATTCAGCGCGTGGCGCGAGTCGATGCACATTGGATGATGCCGGGCGTTGAGGCCAAAGAATATCCTGAAAGTACGTTCCGATCTGCCCCATTTTTGCGGCAGGATTTTCCAGAAATTGAAAGCAGTACGCGGCTGGAAGAAAATGGGGTTAGCCTTCAAAAAGACGGTCATTTTGAAGAGTTTGATGAAGGATCAGTTGATCCGGATTTTTTTAAGGTTTTTGGTGTTGCCCTGCGTTCTGGCCGTGTGGAGGAGGCATTAAGCCAGCCGGATAGTGTGGTTATCTCCGAAGGTGCGGCGCGCAAAATTTTTGGCACAGTTGATGTGCTCGGGCGGGTTGTGACGCTTAATCATGGTGAGAAAAACTATGCTCATACGATTAGCGGTGTGTTGAAAAACCGGAGTAACCCCGATTTTTTGACGCGGTATGATTTTTTTATGCCAATTACGAAAAATGATGAAAAACAAGACTGCTTTATTGATTGGGGCGGAGATTGTGGGGCGATTTATTTAAAGCTGCATAAGCCGTCTCAGATTGACGTCATTAACGCGCAATTAGAGCAATTTATTAAGCAGCACGCTGCGGGGACGGATGATTTCTCTATTGGTCCTCATCCTGAAAGAACCTTTGCCCTGTCTTTGGTGGGGCTAGATAAGGCGCATTTTTATGATGCGCATCTTCAATACGCTCAAGATGCCATTAACCAAAACGTTGTGAATAGTATTGCTTTGATTGCTGCGCTGTCTTTGGTGCTAGCATGTGTCAATACGGTGAATTTGGCAACGGCACGCTCTGCTTTGCGGGCGCGGGAGGTGGCTTTGCGGAAAACCTTTGGTGCCACCCGTAAAGCTCTTTTTATACAGTTTATGGGGGAAGCGACGTGTTTTGTTGTATTCTCGGCATTTATTGGGCTTGCGTTGAGTGAAGTATTAGTTCCCGAAATCGCGCTTATTACGGGTAAAAACATAACTATTGACTATGGTTTCGTGTTCAAAATTCTACCGATTATTATTGTGGCCTGTAGTGTTTTGAATGGAATTTATCCGGCTGTTGTTTTGTCTGGCTATCGTCCATCTCTGATTTTTGCAGCGACGCGCATGGCCTCTGGTGGGCGTTTTGCAGAGCGTTTGCGGAATAGTTTGACTGTTGGGCAGTTCACGATTGCTGTTTCTTTAGTGATTTGTATGTTGGTTATTCATCATCAAACAGAGTTTCTGCGCGATGCAAATTGTGGCTTTGCTAAGCAGGGTCTCTTAATTGGTCATCAGATTTCTGCGGATACTCTAAAGACGCAAAAAGATATATTGCGGGAAATACGCAACGTTCAAGGCGTGGACTTTGCTACTTTCGCGGTATTGGCTCCCAACCCTAATAGGAAGTCACGCACGACATTTGACTATAATGCTCCCACGGGAACAGTGCGGGTTCATGTCTTAACAGATACTGTGAGCACGGATTATCAAAAGACTTATCAGCCCGTGCTTATGGCGGGGCGGTGGTTTGATCTGGAGCATCTTGAAGATGTCCTGCCTACGGGGAATGGGAAAAGACAGCGCCGCACCAACGCAATCTTGAATGCGAGTGCAGCACTAAAATTCGGCTTTCATAATGTGGAAGACGCGGTTGGAAAAACGATTAATGACGGGGGAGGTGATGTCGTCATTATTGGTGTTATCCGTGATATTCGCTTTGAATCGCCTCATGCGGCAGTATATCCGGGCATAATCTTTTTTAATCCGCTCTCGGATAATCCACTTTATCTGCCAATACCCGCTATTCGTTTCCACGGGGTTTCTGAAACTGTGATGAAATCACGCTTGGAAAAGGCGTGGTACAAAATTACGCCGAATATGCCGGCGGATTTTGAGGATATTAACGAGCGCCTCTCGAGCTATTACGAAGATGACCAACGTTTGGGCAAAGTCTTCACGGAGGGGGCAATCGTTGCGTTGATGATTGCCTGTCTTGGCTTGTATGGGTTGGCGTCTTTTGCGGCGACGCGGCGTATTCATGAGATTGGTATTCGTAAAACGCTTGGGGCGACGGGTGGGCAGGTTATCGCCTTACTTTTGCACGGGTTTTTGAAACCTGTTGTGCTGGCCTGTGTCATCGCAACCCCGATTGCTTGGGCCATTATGCGGAACTGGCTGGCGGGCTTTGACCAGCGTATCGCTTTGAGTGCTGTTGACTTCGTTGTTGCTATTTTGGGCGCGATTATCATCGCGACGGTCACTGTTCTTGGACAGACTTACCGTATCTCACGTGCTGAACCTGCGCGTGCTTTGAGGGCGGAGTGATTATTATGCGCAAAGTACATTACATTCTTTCTTTGGCGCTTTTAAGTGCTGTTCCCTCCCTCAAGGCGCAAACGCTGAATGAGGCGTTGGAGATGGCGTATAAGAGCAACCCGACTTTGCAGGGGGAACGCGCGAACCAGCGTGCGGTGACAGAAAATTCCGCGCAGGCGCGCTCCGGATGGCGGCCGACTGTGACAATCAACATGGATGCGAACTATCAGAAGGGGCCTTATACTGGGGCTTATGCGCTGGGGTCTTACACATCCAACTATGCAGAAGGATATGTGCAGGCGAGACAGACCCTTTATTCGTTTGGGCATGTGGCGAACCAAGTTAAAGCGGCAGATGCACGGTCTCGTGCGGAAATTCATGCGCTTGAGCAGACGGAAAACCAAGTTTTTACCAATGCGATTACAGCCTATATGGATGTGCTGCGGGACCGGGCTATTCTTGACGTACGCAAGGCCGATTTGGATATGCTGCGGCGGCAAGTGCAATTAACGACGTCACGTTATAATCTCGGCGGAATCCCGGCGGAACAAGTGACAAAAACGGATGTTGAGCAAGCGCAGGCACGGCTGCACTCGGCAGAAGTTGGCCTAAATCAAGCGCGCGCAACTCTTGCATCTTCTGAAGCACTGTTTCGTACAGTTATTGGTGTGGAACCAGGTGTTTTGGCAATGCCTGAAGGCTTGCCGGGGCTGCCGAGAGATTTGGGGCATGCTTTGAAGGACGCATTAGCGTCCAGTCCGCAGTTCGCTCAATCACAAGATAATAAATCCGCGGCAGATGCTGATATTGATACAGCCCGTTCCCAATGGGGGCCACAAATTCAGGCTCAAGGGATCTTTGGCACCACGGGGCCTGCGTCTCCGTTCCATGGGCGGCTTTATGGTGAGGAAATGTCAGGCACAGTGTCCTTAGTGCAGCCGCTCTATAATGGAGATTTGTATAATTCGCAGATCCGGCAAGCGCGCGATAAGGATGAGCAAGCGCGTCATGCTGTAGAGCTTGCGCGGCGTACGGTGTTGCAAAATGTCGCGGCGAGTTGGAGTGCGGTCGAAAATGGTCTTCAAGCCATTTCGGCGGGTGCTGCGGAAGTCCATTCGGGTGAGACGACGCTGAAGGGCTATCAGTTGGAATATGGCTATGGTCTGCGCAGTACGACCGATGTGCTGTATGCGGATCAGAATTTACGGGCTGCTCAAGTCGAATTAGCATCAAGTCGGCATGATACAATTGTTGCGGAAGCAAATCTTTTGGCGTCCATGGGGCGTCTGCAAGCGCAGCAACTTTTATCCAATAACTACGACACACATGGTGCAGAGGCGTTTCGCCATGCGCGGCGGCGCGGTTGGGAGCCTTTGCAGGCACCGATTTCTGCCCTTGATCAAGCGGGTTGGTGAGGAGGGGGGGCGATGTTTAGCGTCATGTTTACAGGAGTTTTTAAGGGTGTTTTCCGTACACTGACGCATCAAAAGCGTTATGCCGCGATTAATATTGTGGGGCTGGCGCTGGGTGTGGCTGTGTTTCTCGTGATGGCACTGATCGTGCGGTATCAGCTGTCTTATAATGGGTCTTACCCCAGCATGAGTGATGTTTATCGTGTTGATGAGGCATTTCGCCAGCCGGGGAATGCACCGTTTGAGACAAAGTTGACGAGTTTTGTTGGTGCACCGTTTCTGAAGCAGGATTTCCCGGAAATTTAGGCCGCGACATATGTAATGCGAATTCCATTGACGGTGCGCGCGGGGGAAGAAATCGGGCAGGAACAGGTCACGATGACGAATAAGGATTTCTTTTCCATTTTTGACCTGACGTTATTGGCCGAAGACAGGGCAACAGCGTTGGTCTTGGGGTTGATTGCGGTGTTTTATTAGCACGGCCCTGACCGAAATAGCGCTGCACTGGGTTAATGCGTGGGGGGCTTATGGATGGATTGGCCGTTTATTTTCCCGATACTGGGGGCGGTCATTGCGGTTACGACGTGCGTGGCGGGGTTTGCACGAAGCTTAAAGGTGAAACAGGGCTGATGGAGCGTCAGTTTCTAGGGATACCGTGGTATGGTTCACGGTAAATAATGTGCTTTCTTTAGCGGGAGCGGTGTTATGTGTGGCATAAACGTATCCGCCGTCTCATGGTTAAGATGGGGATCACGCTTATTTATCAAAAGCCCCGCACGACAGTTTGACACCTAGAGCACACTGTTTCTCGTACCTTTTGCACCATCAGGTTATTGATAGGCCTAATCATGTCTGGCACGTGTCCAATGCAATGGATGCTGTGTGTTGCTGTGATGCCCTTGCAGAAGCGCTGGTGCGTTAATAGCAGCCCAGCAATTTTCAACACGGATCAAGAGTGACAACTCAGGGCCATCCAGTTTTACTCAATGCCTAAAAGCGTCATGTCATCCGGAGTTCTATGGATTGCAGGAGGGGTCATGTGTTTATTGAGCGGTTCTGTCGGTCACGTGTGAAAGCGTCTCTCTCCATGCTTTTGCCTCTGGCACAGAGCTATGCAAAGGCTTTTTCTATTCATGGGAATTTGTACTTCAAAATCAATATTAATAATTTGAATATTTCTTATTTATATTCAAATAAACAAACCAATTAATAATTTAATATTAAGAATAATTATAATTATGGATACTGCCCAAGATAAGGCCGAAATTCTTTTGGATATAACAAATTCTCCCATTTTCCGTCTGCTGGAAACAAATAGAACCAACGGGATTACAGCAAAAGGGAGCTGCATTGATAAAACAATTTGGCTAAATATGAGGAGTTCTCCAACGCCTTTATCCCCGTATAATGCAGTTACGAGAATAACGGGCAGTAGTGCCAAGCTCCGTGTTAGTAAGCGGCGCGCCCAATGTGGCATTTGTAGCCCTAGAAAACCCTCCATGATAATCTGACCAGCGAGCGTACCCGTAATGGTTGAGTTCGTACCTGCAGCAAGCAAAGCGGTGGCAAAGAGGGTGGAGGCAATTCCTAGTCCTAAGATAGGAGATAATAAGTGATAAGCTTCTCCAATCTCGGTAATGCCTTGGTGCGAGGTGCCATGAAAGGCAACTGCGGCAACAATTAAAATAGCGGCATTGATAAAGAGGGCTAACATTAAGGCGATAGTACTATCTAAAGTGGCCCAACGTATTGCATCGCGGCGGCCTGACGGTGTGCGTTCAAAGTTGCGTGTTTGTACGATAGATGAGTGCAAATACAGATTATGGGGCATTACTGTTGCCCCAATAATGCCGATGCCTATGTACAAAAGTTGCTTATTCGTTATGAGATCAGAGCTGGGTACAAACCCTTTGATTATATTTAATGTAGACGGTTGGGCGCCGAACAACTGAACTATAAAGCATAGGGCTATAATGCTCAGAAGACCTATAATAAACGCTTCAATATAACGGAATCCTTTATTCATTAAGAGTAGAACTAGAAAAGCATCGAGTGCCGATATTAATGCACCAAAAATTAAAGGGATTCCGAATAAGAGTTGTAGAGCAACGGCTGTTCCAATGACTTCGGCTAAATCGCACGCGATAATTGCAATTTCACAGGCTAACCACAGAACGATATTAAGTGCTGGTGGGAAGTAAGCGCGGCAGGCTTGCGCTAAATCACGGCCTGTTGCGATGCCTAGTCGTGCGGATAGGGCTTGAAGTAAAATTGCCATCAGATTGGAGAGCATGATGACAGTAAGCAGTGTATAGCCGAACTGCGCTCCGCCCTGGAGATCTGTTGCCCAATTTCCGGGGTCCATATAACCTACGGAAATCATGTATCCTGGCCCTACGAACGCTAGAAAACGTCGAAACCATGATGCGTGGTTTGATGGTACACGAATGCTTGCAAATCCTTCTGGGAGGCGAGTGGCCTCCTCCTTCGTGGCCTGCAAAAAAGGTTTAGGGCCTTTATGAGCATTGGTGGCAACGGTTTCGGTATAGGATTGAGAATCATTTCGCATAGGGCGAACTAGAACGCATAAATGCACAATATGCAATGTGCTATATTATAAAGCCCAATGGATTTTCTGTGCGAAGCTGAGCATATTCACGGTCTTATTGTTGTATTCCTCGGGGAATAATCTATTCTCGGGGGAATAATATCTTTCCGGCGTATAAAAGCTTTAGCATGATATCATCATATAAAAACTCCGACATCTTACGTGACGCTGAAACGCATTCAGAAGGGTTTCGTGCAAACCGTCTGGCACGCCAAAATGCGCTTGTGGAAGACTATGTTGAACTGATTGCGGATCTTTTGGATGAAGAACAAGAGGCGCGTCAGGTTGATCTTGCTGAACGTTTGGGGGTTTCACAGCCTACGGTTGCTAAAATGCTGAGCCGGTTGACAGAAGAAGAATACGTTGCTCGTAAGCCTTATCGTGGCATTTTCTTGACTTCTAAGGGCAGGCACCTCGCGGAGACGGTGCGTGCGCGTCATCGCGTTGTAGAGGCATTTTTATTGGCCTTAGGCGTGAGTTTGGAGAGTGCTCGCATCGATGCAGAAGGTTTAGAACATTATGTCGGGGCTGAAACGCTTGATGCTTTTCAAATTGCCATGAGGGCTGGCTTAGCGGATTTTATGGCTCAGGCGCGTAAGAAGCCCTAAAAACCCTAGATTTTAGGGCGGCTTTTTTTGAGTGCGTCTTTGAGTATATGTGCCGGATGTTGCTGTCCATTATTGATGCCACTTTGCATTTTGAGCGTGGTGGGTTGGGTGCCATGTGGTGTGACAATATAGCCATTTATATGCATGGGTGCTCTCCAAGAGGGGGAGTGAGAAAAGGCGGGATAATTTTATTGTGACGGTTGGTTATTGAAAAAATACATCTATCCGCTGATTTTAAAGAAAAACCCGCTTATAAGCGGGTTTTTTTCTGAGCAAACTGTTAGGTGACTTTGAGGTAGGGGAGGGATCGTTATGGGAACAATGATAGAGCAAAATACAATTGGTCAGATTGATGAAGGGGCACGCTACGGACGGGCGCGTGGTTTGTTCGCGATTTGGTTTAGTACGAATATGACGCTTTTGACGGTTGTAACGGGAACGTTAGGGCCTGCGGTGTACCATTTGTCGTTTGCTCTATCATTGCTGGCGGTATGTGCGGGAAATCTAGTCGGTGGTGTTTTGATGGCTCTGCACGCCGCGCAAGGGCCGGCTCTTGGTGTTCCTCAAATGATTCAAAGCCGTGGGCAGTTTGGGTCGATAGGGTCTATCCCGATCGTGGTCATGGTCATCATTATGTATATCGGTTTCGTGGCTTCAAATTTTGTCGTGGGCGCTGATGCGTTGCATTATGTAATGCCAAGTATGGGGCAGCAGTGGGGGGTTCTGCTGATGGCAGCCCTTGCGTTCATACCTTGTGTGATTGGCTATCGTGTTTTTCATATTTTTTCGACGCCGTTGGCATGTATCGCGACGGTAGCCGTAGTATTATGTGCGCTGCTGGGAGTGCATCAAATCGGTATTGCCCCCTTGTTGAGCCTTTCGGGCAGTTTTTCGCACGTGTTCCAAGTTTTTTCTCTGTCGGTTCTTTGGCAGATTTCTTATGCGCCCTATGTGTCAGATTCATCGCGCTATCTGCCGGCCCGGCCAGAAACATATTCAAAAACGTTTTGGGCATGTTATGGCGGTTCCGTTATAGGCTCCGTGTTGGCAATGGGTTTAGGTGCATTATTGGCATCTGCGATGCCGCATGTGGAGGTTGTCGCGGCTATTGGCCGACTATGCGGCTCTTTAGGCGCAATGGTGGTGTTGGCATTGACGCTCTCAATCGCTTTGGCCAGTGCGATGGATATGTATTGTTCAACACTCTCGACCATCACGTTAGCGCAAAACATGTTCCAAAAATGGATACCGCAGGGAAAAGAGCGGATAGGAGTGAGTTTGGCGACTTTGCTCTGCGCTTTGGGTATGGCGCTGTTTATGTCCAAATCGTTTTTGGGATTTTATTCCTCGTTGCTTGATGTGTTGATGGCTGTTTTGGTGCCGTGGACGGCAATTAATCTTTTAGATTTTTATTGGCTCCGTCGCGGTTCTTATAAAGTGGCAGACTTTTTCCGTGCTGATGGCGGTATTTATGGGCGTGTGAATATCTCTGCATTGGTGAGCTATGGTGTGGGGTTGGCTTGTGAAATGCCTTTCCTTGATTTGACGTTTTTTCATGGTTGGTGGGCAGGGCGGTGGGTCTCGTTTGATATCTCTTGGCTGTTGGGTTTGGTTGGTTCGGCGTGTGGGTATGTTGTTTTATCGAAGGTATTTTTTAAGTTTTTTTGATTTTTGTTATTGACGGTTATGTGGGTGGTGTTTATAAG
>NZ_CAMKWA010000016.1 GCF_946476835.1 uncultured Neokomagataea sp. | reverse complement strand
ATCAACTTGTATAGTTTGATAATTTGCAACGAGGTCTTTAGCTAACATGTTTAATCATCGCTTGGCGGCAGTTTTACGCCGTTTGGAGATTTTGGAAGGGTTCCTGGCGGTTTATTTGAATCTGGATGAGGTGATCCGGATTATTCGTGAGGAAGATCATCCTAAGGCTGCGTTGATGGAGACGTTTAGCCTGAGTGATGTTCAGGCTGAAGCTGTTTTGAACATGCGTTTGCGGTCTTTGCGGCGCTTGGAAGAAATGGAGATCCGTAAGGAGCGCGATAAGCTTGATGATGAGCGGCGCTCACTGGAAACATTGTTAGGGTCAGAAAAACGTCGTTGGACGCGTATTGGCCGAGATCTGGACGCAACAATTAAGAAGTTTGGTACGGGGGCTTTAGGGGACCGGCGTACGACGATTTCTGAACCGCCAAAAGCGATTGATTTGTCGGTTGCGTTTGAGGTGGATCGTGAGCCGTTGACCGTACTTCTGTCCCGCGAGGGATGGATAAGGGCGATGAAGGGCCATAATCTTGATCCGGCGGGGCATCGCTTTAAGGAAGGTGATGATGCGGGCGTCAGTGTGGAATGTCAGAGCACCGAGCGGTTGTGCCTGATTGCCTCTGGCGGCAAGGCCTTTACGCTGAAAGCAGCGGATTTGCCGCGTGGGCGTGGGTTTGGTCAGCCCGTGCGGACGCTTTTGGATATTCCGCAAGAAGATCGCATTATTGCGATGTTCGCAGTGCGTGAAGATGGGAAGCGTTTGATTGCGTCCGCGCATGGGCGCGGCATGATCGTGGCAGATAGTACGATGGTGGCTGAGAAACGTACCGGCAAACAGGTCTTTAATATTAAGCCCGGTGAGGCGGTATTTGCGTGTATGGAGGCCATTGGCACGCATGTTTTGACGTTGGGTGAAAACAAGCGTGCGCTGATTTTCCCGATGGAACAATTGCCTGAGATGAGCCGTGGCGCAGGTGTTGCCCTTCAGAAATTGGGTGAATTTACGCTCCGCGATATTCGGACGTTCACCATGGCTGATGGTCTTGTTTGGCAAGAGGGCCAGCGTGCGCGGAGTGCCGCTGACTTATCCGCATGGGAAGCGCGACGTGGTGCGCTGGGTAAAGCTGCTGCGCAGTGGATGCTTCGTAAGGGGTAAGTGGCGTGCCGCATGGATCTCTGAAGCAAGTGACTTGATCTTGGCGTAATTCGTGCGCTTCTAGTCGGTTTTGCTTGACGTAAGACATGGGAGCGGTCAGCCATGATAGCATGGATACCATTAGCCTACTTGCTTTACTTCTGACGCTTTCAGCCGGCTTTAGCATTCTGAATTATCACACGTTTCGTCTGCCAGTGACGATTGGTGTGTTGGTTTTTTCACTGCTGGCTTCTTTGCTGGTCATGGTTTTGAACCCGTTGATCCCTGCGTATGATCTTCAGGCGCTGCCACGGTCAGTTCTAGGCGCGATAGACTTTCCTGCGGCATTGCTAAACGGTGTTTTGTCGTTTCTTTTATTCGCAGGGGCCATGCAGGTTGATGTTGGGCATTTGCGCGCAAAATGTGCTTCTGTAGTAGCGCTTTCAGTACTGGGAACGGTTCTAGCTGTGGCTTTTTTAGCTGTTGCAGTTTGGGCTGTGTTTTCTCTCTTAGGTCAAGCCATTCCTTTTGTTTGGTGTATCGTTTTAGGGGCTATTCTCGCCCCAACTGATCCGGTGTCTGTCGTCGGTATGTTGAAACGGTTGGGCTTGCCCGGGCCGGTACAGGCTGTATTTGCGGGAGAAAGTTTGTTCAATGATGGCGTGGGTGTTGTTATTTTTAGTGTAACGATTGGGTTAGCAACAGGAAGTAGTCAGGGTGTAAACTGCTCGGAGATTGCTTGGAGTTTTTGTAGGGAAGCACTCGGTGGCGCTTTATTAGGAGCTGTGACCGGTTGGATTGCTCTGCGTGTCGTCGAACGACAACGAGATACCCATATTGATTTGTTAACCTCTTTAGCTTTGGCGACTGGAACTTTCAGTATTGCCAATCAGTATGGCATGTCGGGCCCTATTGCTGTTGTCGTGGCGGGGCTGTGCTTTGGTAGTAGTTACAGTAAGTCTATTTGTCATGAGGCGTCTGGTGGAGATCTCGATACTGCATGGGGATTGATTGATGAGGTCTTGAATGTCTTGTTGTTTATGCTTATCGGTTTTGAAATTCTAGAAATAAAACCTCATTTTTTCACGATATTGGCCACTTTTGCTGTAATTCCGCTGTCTCTTTTGGTTCGCGCCTTGAGTGTATTTTTTTCAACGCTTCCAGTTCATTTCCGTCAGTGGGAGAGGGGCCGCGTACTGAGTATTTTGACTTGGGGTGGGTTACGTGGGGGCATCTCCGTTTCTCTTGCTCTTGGTCTGCCGGGGGGAGAAATGCGTGATGTGCTGTTACCTGTTTCTTATGGTGTAGTGGTCTTTACGATTATTGTGCAGGGATTGACCATGGAGCGTGTCGCTCGAAGTCTTTATTTTCCTTCAAACCGTCTATAGAAATAGTATTTAGAATAATGGAAATAAAAATATGGTTTACCATCATTTTATATGGACATTCAGAATTTTTATATAGGGTATCAATGTAGTAAATGATTAATTATATTTCTATAGAAATGTATTAGTCCTAATGTAGAAAATTTTTAATTGCAGTGTCTATATATAGTGTCGTTGCTGTGTTGAGGATTTCAGTTGGAGTTTTATCGATATTATGTTGTTATCAACCATTGAAAACGTACCAACTGAAATCCTACGCTTTATAGGCAGTTAAATATTAAAGTGGGCCTGCGCGCCGCCGGAGATACCCTGCGGCTACCAGTGCTACAATTCCGATAGCCAACCCAGCGAGTGTTTCTCCTGAATGTGCCTGCAGAGCGCCCCAGAATGAAATATTGGTTTTTATTTGAGGCGGTAATTGCTCTCCGTGTTCTCCGAAGGACCGAATATGGTGCAGGCCTTGCCAAAGATGGGCCAACACATACTCGCCAATCCACTGACTCTGTACGTGCTGCCAGAGTGCTGTAATGCCTTGAGATGTATTATTTTCAATGCGCTCTATCGTCGCAAGAATACCGATAAGGATTGCGCCCCATAGGAGAGGATAAGAGCGCATAATCCCTGACCACAGCAGGAGTAGTGCCCAGATCGGAAACCACCACAAGGCGAGCAGTATCCCCCCGAGCGGCATTACCGTTAGGCTAGACCAGAGAAACGCAAGGAGATTCCCCCATGAGGTGAAGAGCAGACCTATGAAGCTGTCTTTTATAAGGAAATCGCCGATTATGATTCCGCCTGATAGTGCAATCAGTGCCCATTGAGTGCACAAAACGGCGAGGGGAATACCCACACTGCAAAACAAAATTCGAGCTAGAACGATAGCACTCTCAGGTACTGGAAGCGATTTCCAAAACAAGATTGTCTGGTCTCGCCTGTCACGTAATAAGGCCGAAGAGGCGTACAGACCCGTTACGATCATCCCGACAACTGGCGCAATACCTGTTGAAAGCAGCCCAATCACAGCAAGAGTGACTGCTTTTCCTTCGATGCTGTTATCGTTGTTTGGATGGAAATCCACTCTATCCGCGTTGATTGAGAAATCAGTGGCATGCAGGGTGAGCGGGTGCCCGGTGACTAAGGCCCAGACTGTGTGAACAATCTCCATAATAACCATGATTGCGACGGGTGCGAGTGCCAGCACCACGGGCGTCATCCATAGCCCGCGATATTGCTGAAACTCTTTGCGGAGTTCGCAGAACACTTGCCGCGAAAATACTTTAATCCCGCTCATCGTCCGCTCTCCTTTTGGGGGCGTCCCCATTCACTGGCACCGACCGTCTCTGGTCGTGCGGCTTCCATTAGTCGAACCAGCACATCCGCTAGTCTTGGGCTCCGAACTTCACCTAAAATGCGGATCATCTCTGCCGTGACGCCGGGTGATTTCGTGAGATCGAACAGAAATTGTGCCTGTCCAAGTGAGCGCCATTCGGCAACTGGGCCGAGTCTGCGTGCTTCGTCTTCCCGCTCTGGCATGGCTCTCAGTTCGAAAAAACGTGTTTCCAGCGCATCGAGGGCCTCTTGGAACACCACCTTTCCTTCGGACAACACTACGACATCCGTGAGAATATGCTCGATTTCCTCAACCTGATGTGTGCTGACGAGAATAGTCCGTTCTTCTGAAGCGAACTCCTCAAGCAGGGTTCGGTAGAATGTTGTACGAAACACCAAATCGAGGCCAAGCGTTGGCTCATCGAGAACAAGAAGGCGCGCATCAATAGCGAGAACAACCGCCAGATGAAGTTGCACAACCATGCCTTTCGACATCTGTTGAACCTTCATTTGCCGCCCGACCGTTGTGCGTGCGAGAAACCGCTCCGCCTTTTCCCGGTCGAAGCGTGGATGAACGCCCTCAACGTAGTCGAGAACCTGGGTTGCAGTCATCCAGCGTGGTAGAATGGCGGTGTCAGCGATGAATGTTACATCTTCCATCATCGTCCCGCGCTGTGCCCACGGATCAAGTCCGTTGACGCGCAAGTGTCCCTCGGTTCCGGTTAGTCCAACGATGGCACGTAGGAGCGTTGTTTTGCCTGAGCCATTGGCCCCGACAAGTCCGACGATGCGCCCTTTTGGTATGGCAAGATCAACCCCGTTAATCCCGCGCCCGCCTTTGTAGCGCCGTGTGACGCCTTTTGCGTCGATGCACAATTCGGTCACGATGTTTTCCTCTCCAGAGCCAGAAGTTCCGCCGGGTCCAGCCCGAGCCTACGGATTGTTTCCAGCGTTTCGGGCCACTGCGTTGTCAGAAAAGTTTCTCGCTCTCGTGCGATTAGTCGAGCGCGTGCGCCCTCCAGTACGAACATGCCAAGCCCTCGTCGTTTCTCTACGAGGCCGTCATCGAGCAGTGCGTGGAGCGCTTTCATCACGGTCATTGGGTTTACCTGGCAATCAGCCGCGACTTGCCGAACGGAGGGGAGTGCTTCGCCCTCCTTGATTGCACCGTCAAGCATCGCCCGCATGATCCTATCGCGGATCTGGACATAGATCGGTACCGATTCATCCCATACCTCATTCATCCTCACCCCCTTCAAAACAGCCAGTTACTTGGCTGTATAGTGTTATATATGTGCAGTACACCGCATCTGTAAAGCATGACTCGCTTTTTATCATTCAAGAATGAGAAGCAACCTGGCGGCAGGTTTGCAGGAGTAGCGGAGCGAGCCGCAGAGCTTTTTGTGATGAGCGGTTGGTCTGGGTATCATTGATTGAGGCCGTTCGTCCGAAGGCTAAGGCACCCTGCTGCGCGGTCTTTGGCGGACCATCAGAGTGATTTTGGCGCTATCAGAACGGGACGAAAGGGCGGTCTATTCCGGCGGAATTTGGTCTAACTCTTTATTCGATGGGTGTAGGCAGGTGTCAGGCGGGTTTTCTTCGTACGGGTGCAGGGATCAGGGGCTTGTTTTGGGTAGGGTTTCCGCAGCGGAACGGACATTCGGACGTATCACAAGGCGATGGGAGCTCTCCAAAAGGAGTGTTGGCTGCACGAAGGGGTGTAAATGGGTTGAACAGTCCATATATGCGCCCGGATAACCTCTTGTCGTTTTTGACGCCCTCTGTAGTTGCTACTGGCGTTTATCGGGGCTGTCTTTTTTATGCGGATATTCGGTTGGGTTCGAAGGCTTTATTCGGTGAGGGTTACCGGTAAAGATCGTGCCATTATGGTGGGGAAAGTGGCTCCCAGTGTCCGTTGTGAAACACTTCGGCGGGTTGGAAGCGCGCTTTATAGGCCATTTTTGCGCTGCCCGGTACGTAATAGCCGAGGTATAGCTGTGAGAGCCCGATAGCGCGAGTGTGTTGAATAAGCCAGAGGATGGAATACGTACCCCAAGAATGCGTTTGGGGCTCAGGTTCATAGAACGTGTAAACGGCTGAAAGTCCGTCGGACAGGGCATCAATAAGGCTAACGCAGACTAGTGCATCCGTCGCATCACGGAACTCAACAACATAGGTGGTGATGGGGGTATGCGCGATCATGGCCGCGTAATCATCCCATGACATGGTGACCATCTCGCCCTCAGCGTGGCGGGCGTTTTGGTAGCGCTGGAAGAGGATGAATTGTTCTTCCGTGGGGAGTGGTGCATGGAGTGTGATGTAGAGATGTGGATGGCGTCTCCAGATGCGCTGCTGAGTGCGGGAGGGTTGGAAGTCTGCCACGGGTAAGCGCAAGGACATGCAAGCGCGGCATGTGGCGCAGGCAGGAGTGTAGGCCATGGAATGGCTGCGCCGGAAGCCAGCTTGGGCTAAGCGGTCATGGATAATGTCTGCATCTGGGCCGCCTAATGCGGTGATGAGTTTACGCTCTAGACGTTCGGGTAGGTACGGGCATGGCGCAGGGTCAGTCGTATAAAAGAGCTGCGGCCTGTGTTGCACCGTTTGATCTGTCCTGCTGCTAATGAAGTGTCATACTAGCGTAATATTATTGGTCGTGCATCCTTGTTCTCTGTGATGCGCTTTTACAAGATTATCTTTATAAATCCTGAGTAGAAGAAATGGAGCGTGCATGAACCACTGGGGTGTGTTGCTGGAGTGGTTGGGACGTATTTATGCTGTTCTACGGTGGGTTCTACCGCTGGGTGTGACGTTGCATGCTTTAAGGCGCAAGCACGATACGGCGGCGTGTACTGGGTGGATTGGCGTGTGTTGGATCGCGCCAGTCATCGGTACGCTTTTGTATATGATGTTCGGCATTAACCGTGTGCAGCGCCGGGCGCGGCGTTTGGTGGACGAGCATGCATGGGCAGGGCGTGAAACGCTCGCACAGTACCGGCATGTGGCGCAGGGGAATATGGCGCATTTGGCGCGGATGCTGGGCCGTTTAACGGAGCGTCCGTTGATGCGTGGGAATGTTTTGCGCGTTTTGCATGATGGGGATCAGGCTTATCCCGTCATGCTGGAGGCGATTAAAAACGCGCACTCTTCTGTGGTGTTATGCTCGTATATTTTTCGTGATGATACGATTGGGCGTGATTTTGTTGCGGCCCTGATCGATGCCAAGGCTCGTGGTGTTGTGATACGGGTTTTGGTTGATGGTATTGGGAGTGGTTATTTTCATTGCGGTGTAGCGCGGTCATTACGCCGGGCCAGCATACCGTGTAGTCGGTTTATGCATTCGGTTTGGCCGTGGCGTATGCCGTTTATTAACCTGCGGAATCACCGTAAAATCCTGATTGTTGATGGTCGTTATGGTTTTATGGGCGGGTTGAATATTGGTGCGGAGAATGTTCTGAGCCTGAAGGCTAAACTCCCTGTCGCGGATACGCATTTTGCTGTGCAGGGGCCTGTGGTCCGACAACTTGCAGAGGCTTTTGCGCGGGATTGGTCGTTCACCACGGGTGAAGAATTGCACGGTGAGGCTTATTTTCCGCTCGTGACCCCACAAGGGGATATGCCGATGCGGGTGGTGACGTCTGGGCCCGATGCTGATCTGGAAAAGATTGAATATGGCATGTTGCAAGCCATTACTTTGGCACGGCGGAGTGTGCGGCTGATGACGCCGTATTTCGTGCCGGATGATCGGTTTTCAACGGTTCTGACGCTGGCGGCGTTGCGTGGGGTTCAGGTGGATGTGGTAGTGCCGCGCAGTAGTAATCATGCATTGATTGATTATGCACGTGATGCCAGCGTACGGCCATTTTTGGACGCCGGGTGCCGAGTTTGGATGGCGGCTCCGCCGTTTAATCATTCTAAATTAATGGTTGTGGATGAAGAATGGAGTTTTGTTGGGAGCACAAATTTGGATGTGCGTTCCTTGCGGTTGAATTTTGAGATTAATCTTGAAGTGTATGATGAGGGAGTGGCGCAGGGCTTGGCGCAGTTTATTGATAGCCGCCCACGTCAGCGTTTAACGCATCATGATGTGGATCGGCGGCCATTATGGATGCAGTTACGGAACTCCGCCTTGCGGTTACTGATGCCTTATTTGTGAGGGTATTTTCTCTGGAAGCTGGGGATGAGAGGGTCAGAGTGACTGTAGGCGCGTTGAGAAGTGTTGCTTGCGCTTAAGCGTGCTGGCGTAGGGTGAGGCAGATGGGGCGGTGATCTGAGCCGAAGCGTGGGAGGGTTTTGGCCTCAATGCGTGAAAACCCTTTGGCGAGGCAACGGTCCAAGCGTAGCGGCAGTTTATTAAGCATATGGTGGGTACGCTCTCTGGGGCCGATGTCTTGGAAGCCGGGTAAGAAAACAGGGCCGACAATATTGAAATCACCGATAATAAGGGCGTGTTTAGGAAGGGTGTCGGCTGTTGTTTTGAGTTGACGGCGGTTTAAGATTTGGCCGTGAGAGAGATGAACATTTGCGATTGAAAATGTTTTAAAATCAATAATTTGTGCATTTCTTCGTACAATAACGCCACGTGGTAGTCGGTATAATGTCGGTTTGGTATGGACTGGCAGTCGGCTCCAATAGGCGGTGCCGTGGGCGCGTCCCGGTAAAGGTGTACGGTCGTAGGTGCCCCCGAGTTCATGCGGGAGAGCATCTAACTCTGGGCGGGCTTCTTGAAAGGTGACGATATCGGGGTTTTCAGCCCGAATGAGTGTGAGAACATCCGTGAGTGTTGCGCCGTTAATGTGCAGGAGGTTCCAACTCAGGATTTTGATCACGTTGCCTGAGGTCAGTGATGAGACCGGGGGGATCATAATGGAGTATCCGTTGGTCGTTCAGGGGTGAAAGCCAAGCGTGGGCTGGCGGATGCTGGGTGGGCAAAGCGGCTGATGAGGGTGTACCCGACGGCAAGGAGAACAGGGCCTAGGAAAATTCCTAAACCGCCTAGGGCGATAACGCCACCAAGTACGCCAATGACGGTTAAAAGATAAGGGAGTTGTGCACCGCGGGCGATGAAGGCGGGACGGATGAGATGGTCCGCGCCGGAAATGATGAGCACGCCCCAAGCCATGAGAAAAATACCGTCACCAAAGTGATGGGTCGCCATCAGCCATAGTGAGGCTGGAACCCATATAATAGGTGCGCCAACGGGGAAAACAGCAATAAATGCCGCAATGCCGCCAAGGAGTACCGGGGCAGGTACGCCGCAGATCATAAAGCCAATACCGGTGAGAATACCTTGTATAATGGCCGTACCCAACACGCCGTAAACTGTACCGCGAATTGTGCGTCCGATCATGGAAATGAGATGGGGCGCAGCTAATGGGCCAGCGATACGGTATGTGAGTGCTGATATGGTGTGACCAAGTGCATCCCCACTAAGCCAGAGGAAAAATGCAATAAAGAGTGCCATGGCCAATTCGACGAGGCCGCTGGTGAGTTTCACCAGAATATCGAGCGTAATATGCGCAATTTGTCCGAAATAGGGGCGCAAGAGTTCACTCATAGCGCCGACGTCATGGTTCAGCCGTGCCCATATTTCGGTGAGGTGTGGGCCGATAATGGGGGCATGTGTGACCCAGCGAGGTGGTGGACTGGCGGAGGCCGTATTGCGTAAAAAGTGGTCCAACTCGCCTACGAGGGAGGGCAGGTCGTTTAGTCCTGCGGACGTTAGGATAGCGAGGGGAACGATAATGGCGATGGCACTGAGGGCCATCATGGTGACGGATGCAATCACTGGGCGGACATGGTTGCATAAGCGCCGATATACGGGCCAAGTGGTAAAGGTCAGAATGGCAGCCCATAAAATGGCCGAAAGAAAGGGCCATAAAATGATACCACAGCCATAGGCGATACCAACGATAACACAGGCCAGAATGATCCGCTCAGTTTTCATGCGTGATTTGGCCTTGTGGTGCGGAAGGATGAGCGGCGTGTATGTTCATATGCGGAGTGTGCCATGCTCTTGTGTTTCGTGCATCCCTTGACCCCGTGATCATTATGCAGGTCAGATACAGTATTTTGTGAACGTAAGAGAGCGTATTATGTCGCACCGCATTGTGATTCAGTCGGATGAATTGCCTGATGAGTATGTGGCGCTGGATGCCAGCGTGCTGTTGCCGGGGCAAACGGGTGATTTGGATGCTGACTTTCGTAAGTCAGCTTTACCGGGTGCGCGGCGGTTTGACATAGGGGTGTTTTCTGACCCGGAGAGCACTTTGCCGCATACGGTGCCCAGTGCCGCACGTTTTGCGGCGCTTATGGGCACGTTGGGAATCGAGGCGACGACGACGCTGGTTTTCTATGATCGCTCAGGGTGTGTTGGTGCGGCGCGTGGTTGGTGGCTGACACAGCTTTTTGGGCATCAGGGACCTGTCTATGTGTTGGATGGTGGGTTGGAGCAGTGGCGTGCTGAAGGTGGTGTGCCAGAGCCGGGCATGACACAGTGTCTGGCGGTAACGTATCAGACCTGCCCGAATTATCGCTTTTTGGTGGGGAGCGGTGATGTTGTGGCGGCTCTGGAGGCGCCGGAGCATTTTAGTGTCGTGGATGTGCGGGCCGCTGGGCGCTTTCGTGGCTTTCAGGCTGAGCCGCGGCCTGGCATACGGTCGGGTCACATGCCGGGCGCGATTAATATTGAATGGCAATATTTCTTTGATTCATCGGGGTGTTTTGTTGAGCCTGAACGCTTGCGTGAGGTCCTCGCCCCCGTAGGTGAGAAAGCCATTATTGCCAGTTGTGGGTCAGGGCTGACAGCATCCACATTGGTGTTGGCGGTTCACGTGGCTGGGTTAGGGCCTGCCGCATTATATGACGGATCATGGGCAGAATGGGGCAGCAATACGAGATTGCCCGTTGTGAAGGACGAAGACTAATGGATCACGCTCTGAACAAAAGCCTGACCGCTGGGTGGCACAAAATGGCGACAACTCTTGTGCAGGGTGGGCGCGCCGAAGTGGAAGAGAGCGGAACGCTGGTTAACCTGCCTGTGGAGCGTGGTTCGACAGTCTTGTTCCCCAGTATTGAGGCGATGAACCGTCAAGATGGGCGCAGCCATACGCATAAGGCGGTGTATGGCGCTATGGGAAATCCGACGCAGCATGAACTGGAGCAGTTTATTGCTGTGCTTGAAGGGGGCAGTCATACGCAGATTGTCAATTCAGGGCTGAGTGCATGTACGACGCCGTTGTTGGCCTTTTTGGGGCAGGGTGATCATCTGTTGCTGCCAGATTCTGTGTATGGCCCAACGCGTCGTTTTGCGGAGACAATGTTGCGGCGGCTCGGAGTGCAGACGAGCTATTATCCGCCCATGGCGTCTCGTGAGGTGGTGGAAGGATTTTTGCAGAGCAATACGCGTATTGTGTTTGCGGAGAGCCCGGGGAGCCATACGTTTGAAGTGCA
This sequence comes from uncultured Neokomagataea sp., assembly GCF_946476835.1. GTDB lineage: Bacteria > Pseudomonadota > Alphaproteobacteria > Acetobacterales > Acetobacteraceae > Gluconobacter. The sequence goes on along the minus strand of NZ_CAMKWA010000016.1, from coordinate 25,432 downwards.
GGATGTGCCTATGCTGGCTGATGTGGCGCATCAGGCAGGGGCGTTATGTTTTTTGGATAATACGTGGGGTTTTGGCATTTTCCAGCCTTTTGAGCATGGTGTGGATGTGTCCATTCAGGCGTTGTCCAAATATCCAAGCGGGCATGCAGATGTGATTATGGGCTCAATCACGGTGAATGATGCGGCGCATTGGAAGATTTTGCGGGATGCGTCCATTCAGTTAGGGCAATGTGCAAGCCCAGATGATTGCTGGTTGGTGCTGCGCGGGTTGCGGACGATCGGTGTGCGTATGGCGCATCAGAGCCAGAATGCGTATGCGCTGGCCGCGTGGTTGAAAACACGTTCTGAAGTGGAGCGGGTGTTGCATCCGGCATTTGAAGATTGCCCGGGTCATGAGTTTTGGAAGCGCGATTTCCAAGGGGCAAATGGGCTTTTTGGAGTGCAGTTGAAGGCGGATATTTCGGTGCAGGCAGCTGAAACTATGCTGGATGGACTGCGCCATTTTGGCATTGGTGCGTCTTGGGGCGGATATGAAAGTCTTGTTCTGCCGACGACCGGGCATATTCGCCGCAGTGCGGAGGCAGGACCAACGGCAGCGACGTTCCGTGTGCATGTTGGGCTGGAAAGCTTGGAAGATTTGAAGATCGATCTTTCACGTGGGCTGGATAGTCTCGCGTATCACACGGCAGAGTAAGGTAATGTTCAGCGTCGTCTGAAGCTGAGGGCTTCGGTGACGTGATGGCGCTGGACTTCAGCCGTGCCTTCAAGATCTGCAATGGTGCGGCTGACGCGCATGAGGCGTGTCATGCCGCGATTGGACAGTTTGAGCCTTAGGGCGGCATGTTCAATGACGGAACGGGCATCATCATCAATCACGAACAGATCTGGGTTTGTCTGTGCGTTCGCGGCACCTTGGCGCGTGTGCTGTCGATGGTGTGCGGTGATGACACGGGCGCGAATGGCTGCGCTGTTCTCACCGTTGGGCGCTCGGGTCATGAGATGAGGTGGTAACGGATCTATCGTGACGTAGAGGTCGATACGGTCCAGCATTGGACCGGAGATGCGTCTTGCGTAATCCTCGCCGCAGCGCGGGGCTTTGTGGCAGTTTTGTTCTGGGTCTCCTAGATGGCCGCAGCGGCAGGGGTTCATAGCGGCGATTAATTGAAATTGTGCTGGGTATGTTGTGTGACGGGCGACGCGTGAGATTGTGACGTTACCGGTTTCGAGCGGTTGGCGTAGGGCCTCAAGGCTGTTGCGGGCAAATTCCGGGAACTCATCGAGAAATAGAACGCCGTGATGGGCTAAGCTGACCTCGCCGGGGCGTGCTTTGGCACCGCCACCGATAAGAGCGGCGAGGCTCGCGCTGTGATGAGGGGCGCGATAAGGCGGCCTGACAATCAGATGTCCATTCTCCAGCATGCCGGAAATGCTGTGGATGCGGCTGGCCTCAAGGGTTTTTTCGGCGGTGAGGTCTGGAAGAATGCTGGGTAGGCGTGAGGCCAGCATAGATTTTCCGCCGCCGGGCGGCCCATTCAAAAGAACGGAATGTCCGCCGGCAGCGGCGATTTCAAGAGCGCGCCGACCAATGGACATGCCTTTGATATCAGAGAAGTCAGGGCCATATTCTTTTGGGTGATGCTCAGGGGTGGTCGTGGTCGGTAAAACTTGCTCTCCACGGAAATGCGCGATGAGAGCCGTGAGGGTTTCGGGGGCGAGGACATCATGAGCATAATTTGTCCAGCGTGCTTCGCGCTCTTGAGAGGCGGGGCAGATGAGGCCGAGTTCTTGTTCGGCAGCACTAAGAGACGCGGACAGGATGCCATGCACCGGGTTGAGACGGCCGTCTAAGGAGAGTTCGCCTAAAGCTGCGTATTCAGAGAGAGATTCAGCCTCCAAAAGTCCCATGGCGATGAGTAGACCGAGGGCGATTGGTAGATCAAAATGAGCGCCTTCTTTGAGTAAATCTGCGGGTGTGAGATTAATCAGAATACGTTTAGGCGGCAGGGCAAGACCCATGGCCGTGAGGGCAGCTTTGACGCGCTCTTTGGCTTCACCAACGGCTTTATCGGCCAAGCCAACGAGCAAAAATGCCGGTAAGCCGCTTGATATTTGCACCTCGACCGTAACAGGTATGGCCTCAATGCCGGAAAAGGCAAAGCTCTGAACGCGGGCGAGGGTTGGGTGCAGTGCGGCCGATGTCATGGTGGCTACTATGCGGCAGCCACCATGAGGAAAGTGTTAACGCTGGTAGATCAGGCGTGCGCGCAATGTGCCATCAAGTGCGCGGAGGCCATCAAGCAGTTGGTGATCTTGATCATGCCCGGCTGATTCTGCTTCAACGACGACGTAACCCAATTCACCATCTGTTTGCAGGTACTGTGCGGTGATGTTGGTATCTGCTGCGGCAAAGAGTTCGTTGATTTGGCGCATGATACCGGGGCGGTTGGCGTGAAGGTGCATGAAGCGCGTGCCACGTGGGCGCTCTGGCAGTTGCACACCAGGGAAGTTGACGGCGCCAATAGTGGAGCCAACATCGGAGTAATCAGCGAGTTTAACGGCTACTTCTACGCCAATGCGCTCTTGTGCTTCCATGGTAGAGCCGCCGATATGCGGCGTGAGCAGGACGTTTTCCAGCCCTTGAAGCGGGGATGTGAAACGCTCGTTTGAGCCTTTTGGCTCAACGGGGAACACATCAATCGCTGCGCCCATTAAGTGACCGTCTTTCAGGGCTGCAGCGAGGGCATCAAGGTCCACGACTTTGCCGCGTGCATTGTTGATGAGAATGCTGTTGGGCTTCATAGCCCGGATTTCAGCTTCGCCAATCAGGTTATTGGTTTCCGGTGTTTGGGGGACGTGCAGCGTCACAACATCGGATTGACCAAGGAGCTCTTCTAAAGTCGGTACAGCAACGGCATTGCCGTGTGGCAGACACGGAACGGTATCATAATAAATGACGCGCATACCAAAGGCTTCAGCCAGAACGGACAGTTGTGATCCGATGGAGCCGTATCCGACGATACCGAGGGTCTTGCCGCGTACTTCCCATGCATTGGCGGCAGATTTCTCCCAGCCACCATCATGACAAGCGACGGAGCGTGAAGGAATGCGGCGCATGAGCATAACCACTTCGCCCATGACCAGCTCTGCGACGGAGCGTGTGTTGCTGTAAGGCGCATTAAAGACGGGGATACCGGCTTCACGTGCGGCAACAAGGTCTACTTGATTGGTCCCAATGCAGAAGCAACCAATGGCCATCAGGCGGTCTGCTGATTCGATGATTTCGCGCGTGAGTTGGGTGCGGCTACGGATGCCGACCATGTGCACGCCGCGCAGCGCTTCTTTGAGGGCATCGCCTTCGAGTGCGCCCTTGAGGCGGGTGACTTGAGCATAACCCTGTGCGGCTAAGTGCGAGACGGCGCTGTCATGGACGCCTTCGAGCAAGAGGATGTTAATTTTATTCTTGGCAAGGGAAAGCTGGTTGTCCATCGCGCTGCTCCGGTCCGTCTGTCATCATACGCCAGCCTGCACGCGTTCGTCCGGGCGGCGGGGGATCCTGCCTAACGTATTGAGGCAGGATCGGAAAGGTCTGTTAGGTGTTAGGGGATAGGACAGAAATCAACTGTGGCACTAATGCCGGGTTCCCGCAGGCCAGAACTGTTCCATCGCTATCGAGGCGTAAGGGTGCGCCTTGCCAATCAGAGATATGGCCACCTGCGCCCTGAATAATCGGCACTAAGGCACCCCAGTCCCAAGGCTTCATGGTGCATTCTGCAATGACATCAATTTGGCCGAGGGCAAGTAGGCCGTAAGAATAACAGTCTCCGCCCCATGACGTCCGTAATGTTTGCGCCTGAAGTGCTTTGAAGCGTGGCGTGTGCTCTGGAGTGAGCATTTCTGGGGATGTGCAGGACAGTTCGGCGTGATCAAGTGCAGGGCAGGAGCGTGTGCCCGCTATGCCGGGTATGGATGCTGCCGTGAAGGTGGTGGGGCGGCCTTCAACGCCGAGCCAGCGTTCATTGGTAATAGGTTGGTCAATGAGCCCTAAGACCGGACGGCCTTGATAAAAGAGGGAGACAAGAATGCCGAAAGTGGGGCGGCCTGTGAGGAAGGCGCGAGTGCCGTCAATGGGATCAAGCACCCAAAGCCAGTCACCGTCATGACCGCTTTGGCCAGCTTCTTCACCAAGAATTCCGTGATCTGGGAGGTGTTGTTCTAAAATATCACGCATGGCGCGTTCGGCTGCGCGGTCTGCGATGGTGACCGGGCTGTCATCCGATTTGGCATCGGCTTGAAGAGAGGTGCGGAAATGAGGACGGATGACGGTACGGGCAGCATCCGCACAGGCATGGGCAACCTGAATGATGGCATCCGTGACGAGGGGGGATGTGTGTTGTGCAGTCATAGACCTTACATACCTAATAATGGGGTTTCAGTGTCAAAAAATCCCCAGAAGGGGGCTGCCCGTGATTGACGGCGCCGCGGGTGAGCGGCATCACAGAAAGTATGAAGCCGATTATTGTTATTCCCGCCAGACTTGCCTCCACGCGCCTTCCGCGCAAGCCCCTTGCCGAGATTGGTGGGCGCACCATGATCGAACAGGTTGCTCTAAGAGCGCTGGAAGCTGATTTGGGGCGCGTGGTTGTTGCCGCTGGTGATCAGGAGATCATAGATGCTGTTGCGCAGCTTGATGGGGTCGAGGCGGTTTTGACAGCGCCTGATTTGCCCAGTGGTTCAGACCGTGTGCATGCCGCTTTGCAGCAGATTGATCCGGCGGGTGAGCATGATGTGGTGGTGAATTTTCAGGGCGATTTGCCTTCTATGGATCCGCAGGCGCTGCGTGCTGTGTTGGCGCCGGTGGAGTGTGGTGCTTTTGATATTGGTACGTTGGTTGCGCCGATACATACGGATGAGGAGTTACATGCCTCACAAATCGTGAAAGTGGCGTGTACATTTGAGGATCATCCTGTGGCGCGTGGGGTTTATTTCTCACGTCTTCCGGTCCCGTCAGGCGCGGGGGAGCATTGGCATCATATCGGTATTTATGCTTGGCACCGTCAGGCTTTAGAACGCTTTGTGACCTTGCCGCCTTCGGGGTTGGAACGGCGGGAGAGTCTTGAGCAATTACGCGCACTTGAAAACGGTATGAGTATTGGGTGTGTGCGTATTGCGGAGGCACCGCGCGGTGTTGATACAGCAGATGATTTGGCCTTTGTACGAAAGGCATTTACATGCCCATAATCGCTTTTCAGGGGCGTCCCGGCGCTTATTCTGATCTTGTTTGCCGTCAGGCGCGCCCTGAGTGGGAAACGCTGCCTTGTCCGAGTTTTGCTGCGGCGATTGAGGCCGTGCATGATGGTCGTGCAGATGAGGCCTTGTTAGCGTGTGAAAATTCGCTTGCGGGGCGTGTACCAGAAATTCACGCTCTTTTGCCTAATGCTGGACTTCATATTGTTGGCGAACATTTTCATCGGGTTGAACATTGTTTGCTGGTTGTGCCGGGTACGCCGATAGAGGCAATTCGTGCGGTACACACACATCCGGTTGCGCTGGGGCAAATTCGCCATCTTCTAGCGGAGTTAGATGTTGAAGGTGTGCCGCAATTTGATACGGCAGGTGCGGCTGAGATGGTGGCCCAATGGCAGCGGCCGGGAGATGCAGCGGTGGCCTCCGCTTTGGCGGGGGAACTGAATGGGCTAGAAATTCTTAGGCGAAATGTTGAGGATGCTGCGCATAATACAACACGATTTTACCGCGTGGCACCGCAGCCGGACTGGCCAGATCCTTCTCACGACGGTACGTTGACAACCTTGCTTATGCGGGTTGGCAATAAGCCGGGAGCGTTGTATGCCGCCCTCGGCGGGTTTGCACGATACGGTGTTAATATGACGCGCCTTGAAAGCTATATGCTGGGTGGCTCTTTTGCGGCAACGCAGTTCTTGATGGATATTGAAGGGCATCCAGAGCAGGACAATGTGCGTTTGGCACTCAAAGAGCTGACCCAGGTCAGTGATGATCTGAAGCTACTTGGCGTCTATCCGCGCAGTTTGACCCGCGTGTAGGGGTACAATTATCGCCGTTATGGTGGTGGTTGGTTAAGGATGAACAGGAACGAGAAGATGGTAGGCACGCGCATGGTTCGTGGAGCGCTGACGGCTTTAATAACGCCGATGCAGACAGATGGCGCTGTTGATTATACGGCTTTTGCGCGGCTGATAGAGCGTCAGGTAAAAGGCAAAGCGGCTGGTGTTATTCCAGCGGGTACGACGGGTGAAAGCCCGACTTTGTCACATAATGAGCACCGTCAGGTTGTGGCGCGCTGTGTTGATGTAGCGAATGGCCGTATTCCAGTGATGGCTGGCGCGGGGTCCAACAGTACGTCTGAAGCCGTTGAAATGGCGCGTCATGCGCATTCTGTTGGTGCGGATAGTGTGCTGGTGGTGGTGCCGTATTATAACAAGCCAACTCAAGAAGGTTTGTACCGTCACTTTATGGCTGTTGCGGATGCAACGCCTTTGCCTTTGTATTTGTACTGCATTCCGGGTCGTTCCATTGTTGATATTGCGCCAGATACGATGGCACGTTTGGCTCAGCATCCTAATATTGTGGGCACAAAAGATGCGACGGCCAATATGGCACGCCCAATTGCGGTGCGTCGTGCGATTGATAAGCCGTTTAATCAGCTTTCAGGCGATGATAATTCGACATTGGCTTTTATGGCGGCTGGCGGTGATGGCTGTATCAGTGTGACCTCTAATGTTGTGCCTGAGTTGTGTGCTGAACTGTTTACAGCATGGGATGAAGGGCGCATTGCGGATGCTATTGCGCTGCAAGATCGACTGACGCCGTTGCATGATGCTCTTTTTGCCGAGAGCAATCCGGGACCGGTGAAATATGCACTGTCACGGCTTGGTTTATGTACGCCAACACTGCGTTTGCCGTTGGTTGAACCAACAGAATCGACGCAGCGTGTGGTGGATAATGCTTTACGATCTCTTGGATTGATTGATTGAGTTTATGGCGGCACCCAAAAAAAAGAGCGGTATGATTTCCCACGGGATTGCCGCGCAGAACAAAAAGGGTCGTTTTAACTATACGATTCTGGAAACGGTTGAGGCTGGGTTGGTGCTGAAAGGGCCGGAGGTTAAGAGCCTCCGCCTAGGGCGTGCGACCATTACCGAAGCGTATGCCGGTGAGCGTGACGGTGAAATATGGCTCTATAATTCGTATATCCCTGAGTATCAGGGGGGCGTTTTGTCGCGCTTTGACACGCGTGCTCCGCGTAAGTTGTTGATGAGCAAAAAGCAGATTAACCATTTTGTAGGAGCGGTGAGCCGTTCAGGGGCATCATTAGTGCCGTTGGACATTCACTTTAATGCACGTGGTGTTGCGAAAGTGACGTTAGGTCTGGGGCAGGGGCGCAAAAAAGAAGATAAGCGTCATGCCATTGCGGAACGTGATTGGCAGCGTGATAAAGCGCGCTTGATGCGCAGCAAAGGCCGGGACTTCTAAGCTTCTCAACATTTCTTGTAGTAACCCAATGCAAGAAATGTGTGGTGCGCCTAACGGGCTTTGAGTACGGCATTAGGTCATAAAAAACGCCGCATCCTTTTGAAAAGGGCGGCGTTTTTTTACGTATTGGGAGGCCGAAGCCTCCCAAACGGGATTAGTCAGCGTCGATAACAGCTGCTTCTGGACCCTTTTGGCCCTGAACAACCTTCACGTTGATCGTCTGACCTTCGTTCAGCGTCTGAAGCTGTGAGCGCTCCAGAGCAGAAGCGTGAACGAAGATGTCCTTGCCGCCGCTTTCTGGCGTGATGAAGCCGAAGCCCTTCGTTGCATTGTACCACTTTACAATGCCGCGGGTTTCTTCAGCCATGGACAGGTCAGGAGCAGGGCGGCCCGGACGCGCAGATGGAGCGCCGAAGCGTGGTGCTGCACCCATAGGAGCGCGTGGGCGTGGTGCTTCTGCTGTGCTTTCGTCAACGGAAACCACTTCAGCAACCTGACGGCCCTTAGGACCTTGGCCGATGCGCACAACAACTGTCGCGCCTGGGTTTACGCTGCTGTAGCCAGCATTGCTCAGTGCATTTGCATGCAAGAAGATGTCGCCTGAGCCGTCAGACAGTTCAACAAAGCCGAAGCCCTTTTCTGTGTTGAACCACTTTACGCTGGAGCTGATTTCCGGGCCTGATGCTGCAACGAAGCTGTTGCCACCACGACGGGGGGCGCCATAGCCACCACCACCGGCGCTACCACCACCGAATCCACCACGGTCGCTGTAGCTAGGACGGTCATTGTAGGACGGTTGGGAGCCGAAGTCCCCGTCAAACCCGCCGCGGCGAGGGGAATTGAAGCTGCGGTCGGTTCTGTTGTTTCTCAACGGTCTAATCCCGAGATAGGGGTGCCTCGGTGGGGAGTTTCCCGCCGGGACTTGTCAATTTCAAACGAGTGAAGCGCGCATTTTTGCGTCTTCATTTATAGCTGTAGCATGATTTTTTTGATGTCTGCCACAGGGAAGTGCATTCTTCGGGGGGAGATAAACATTTTTTTTAGTTCATGTGTAAAATCTAAGCTGGGCTAGGCGTCTGGTTATGGACGTGAGATACCTCATTTTAAGTATACTCTGATGCGCTATCTTAAGTGTCTTTATTGGGTATTGAGGAAACAGGAGTAGGGATATCAATGAAACGACAAAGCCGCCTCTTTTTTGGCTTATCTGCTCTCGCTTTTGGTGTGAGTGTTGGGCTGATTGATGTCCCGAAGGTGCATGCTACACCGCTCCAAGACCCCTACGGGACATGGACGATTCAAGGTGAGAATGATGCGGTTTCAACGTTCAAGGGAACGTCGGATCAGTATTACACCTCAGGCCTGCGGATTAATTGGACATCTGGTACGGATAACCTGCCGAAGCCGATTGCGAATCTGAATCACTTCCTGATGGGAGATGGGGTGCAGCGTATCAGCATCGGTTTACAGCAGCTGATTTTCACTCCTCATGCGACACAACTGGCACAGCCGCCTCAGAGTGACCGTCCGTATGCAGGGTTGCTGCTTGGGACGGTGAACCTGATTAATGACACGGATTTGTCGCGCTCGGTTGTGGGCGTACAATTTGGTGCCATGGGGCCTGCAGGGTTGGGGCGTCAGGTACAGAACGGATTCCATAACCTGATTAGCGATACGCCGAATCAGGGTTGGTCTCATCAGTTGGCGAATCAGCCGGTTTTCCAAGTGCAGGCTGGTCGTATTTGGCGCTTGCCGGTTGCGTCCTTGTACGGGGTTGGTGCCGATATTTTGCCCGCCGTTTCGGGTGCGGCTGGGGATTACCGGACTTATGCGGATGTCGCCACGACGTTCCGTATTGGCCAGGGGTTGGATAGTGATTTTGGTAATGCCACGATTGGGCCGGGCTTAGATGGTACCGATGCTTTCCGTGCGACGCGCCCATTAGCTTGGTATGTTTATGGTGGTGTCGAAGGTCAGGCAGTTGGGTATGACTCAACTTTGGAAGGCAGCACGTTCCGCCCGAATGCCCCGCACGTTGATAAGATGTGGGATGTGGGTGAGATCCATGCGGGTGTGGCTGTGATGTGGCATGGTGTACGTATGTCTTACAGTCAGAACTGGCAGTCAGCTCAGTTCAAAACCCAGCGTAGTGGCATGTTTAATTACGGTTCGGTAAAGCTGTCTGTGAAATTCTAAACATGAACGATCCCTACAGTGTTTGAAGCACTGTAGGGCTTTTATTATGCGAGAATCGCAGGTGGGCCGAAGAGGAAACCCTGTGCTTCTAGGCAGCCGTGACTGTCTAAAAATGAAAATTGACGTTCTGTTTCGACACCTTTGGCGCAGATGCTGAGGTTGAGCGTTTGGCCTAGGCGCAAAATACAACGCATGACGTCATCGGCGCGGTCATCCTCGTGAAGACGTTCTACAAAAATACGGTCAAGCTTGAGTTGATCAATGGGGTAGGTTCGTAGGCGCTCTAAGGATGCCGTACCACTTCCAAAATCATCAATTGCGATGCGTACGCCCAAAGCGCGGACGCGAGCCAGTTCGCGGAAGATGATTTGATCCGCTGCGAAGGCTGTGCGCTCGGATATCTCGATTTGGAGCCTATCGGGTGCGAGGCCGGTTTCTTCTAACACCGTGCGGACAGCGTGAGAGAGGCGTTCATTCACGATCCAGGTGGGAGAGATGTTAACGCAGACGCGATGTGTCGTGTTCCATTGGTGGCCGATGGTACAGGCTTCGCGTAGGGCCCAACAATCGAGTTGTTCAATCAGGCCATTTTTTTCTGCATTTTGAATGAAAAGAAGCGGTGAGACTTCGCCGAAATGCGGCCGTTCCCAGCGCAGCAAGGCTTCTTGTCCGATAATTTTATGGGTTCTCAGGTCGATAATCGGCATCCAACGCAGAAACAAAGCATTGCTCGTAATGGCGTGTGAAAGGTCTTGTTCGAGTGTTTGGGATGCGTGGTAGTGCTGGGTTTGTTCTTGGGTTGCACGCGTGTCATGGCCCCCGCCGGTTGTTTGCGCCGTGGTGAGGGCTGCTGTCGTGGATAAGAGCAAAGAGTCCGTTGTATTGCCGTCCTCGGGAAAGATACTCCATCCCATGGAAAGGGTGAAACTGATTGAGTGCTCATCAATGGTGATAGGGGTTGTGGTGAGGTTTTGAACAGCATTCACCAAATGCTGCGTGCCGATGGCCGATGTTCCTGTTGGGGTGATGATCATAAATTGCCCGCCCCCGAACCCGCCAAAAAAACTGTTGGGGGGGAGTAATTTTTGAATGCGACCGATAAGTGTATTGAGCACTTTATCCGCGATATCCCAGCCATGATTTTGATTGATATGGCGCAGTTGATCAACGGCGAGGAGAATAGTGCCAAAATGGTTTTTGCGTGTTTGGTATGAGATTTGTTCGATCTGTTCCGACAGGGCCGCGTGGCTGGCAGAGCGATTAGCAAAAAGTGGCTGACGGTGCGCGGAAGGGGAGCAGAGAAGATGTACGAGATCATTGAGCATCGCTTGTATGTGCGTGGTCAAAGACGGATCAGGATTATGGCGTATGACAATACGTTCGCAGCGCTCAGGACTGATGGAAACAAGCGTTATGCCAGGCTCTTTTGCAAGGGTGTCGGGCTCAATGGAAAAGCGTGACAGGAGTGTTTGAAACTCAAAAGAAGCATCGGGGTGTGGGGTGATGCGTGCGGATGAAATGTCCAAGCGTGGATAGAGAACGGCGCATTCGGTTGTTTGCGCAATGGTACTGACGAGGCGCAGCAGTGAAAGGTGGAATTGTCGGTCTTGCTCGGTACGGAAACTCATGAGTGGCTCCAAAAAGGTGCTGCGTCCCTCATAGCAGTCATGGTGAGGGGGTGGTTTTTTGCTGATTATAGTTAGCCTGAAATAAGAAGGCGTTCTGGTTTGTCGCGTTTGAAGAACCGTAGAAGCGTTTGGAGCGCAGGTCCACGGCCCTTTTCAAGGTTGGGGTTGCGCGTCACTTCGCGCTCGCTGTCTTGGCGCATGGCATGAGCGAGCGGAGCAATGCGGCGGCCATGCGCTAATCTGAGGCCCGGTAGGCCAGATTGCCGGTGTCCGGCGAGGTCACCGCCGCCCCGTAGGCGGTAATCTTCGTCCGCGATGACAAACCCGTCCGTTGTGTCGCGCATGAGGCTGAGGCGTTGTTGGGCGCTGGATGAGAGTTCATCATCATGGAGGAGCAAGCAGAACGACTGCTTTGCACCACGCCCGACCCTCCCGCGTAATTGGTGCAATTGTGCGAGGCCGAAGCGTTCAGCGTGTTCAATGACCATGATGGAGGCGTTGGGAATATCGACGCCGACTTCAATGACCGTTGTGGCCACGAGCAGGCGTGTTTGACCAGTTCGGAAGGCATCAAGTGCGGCTTGGCGGATGGTGATGTCTTGTCGGCCATGGGCAAGGCCGATGATGTCTTGGCCAAAAATATCACACAGCATGGCCCATCGCTCTTCGGCCGCGGCGGCAGATGCTGTTTCGCTGTTTTCAATGAGGGGGCAGACCCAGAAAATTTGTGCATTGGCGGCAAGGGCGCGTTTCATGGCGTTGATAATATCGCCTAATGCGCTCATGCGGTGCAGGGTCGAGCGGATGGGCTGTCGGCCTTTGGGTTTGCTGTCCAGTTTGCTTACGCTCATTTCGCCCCATTCCATTAGTTGTAATGTTCGGGGGATGGGGGTGGCGGTCATGACGAGAATATCGGTGGCGTGGCCTTTATTGCTCAGCGCCATGCGCTGTTCGACACCAAAACGGTGTTGTTCATCAATGACGGCAAGGCCGAGATTGGCGAAGAGTACGCTCTCTTGGAACAACGCATGGGTGCCAATGATCAGTTTGGCTTCACCGCTGGCAATGGCAGAAAGAGCATGTTTGCGGGCACTGCCTTGGACGTTGCCGCTGAGATAGATGCAGGGTGCAGGGCAGAGGTGAGAGATGGTTTCGTAATGCTGGCGAGCGAGAATCTCGGTTGGGGCCATCAGGGCAGCTTGCGCGCCGGATTCAACCGCTTGCAGCATGGCGTGCATAGCCACGAAGGTTTTACCCGCGCCGACATCCCCTTGTAGGAGGCGCATCATTGGGGCGGGGTTGGCCATGTCTTGGGTGATGTCCGCAATGGCGTCGCGTTGTGCGGCCGTGGGGTGATGTCCGAATTTTTCTTGTAATTTCTTTTGTAGGATTCCCGTGCCGGGGCGGCTTTGTCCGGGCCGTGCTTTGGCTTGATGGCGGGCAAGAGCGATACAGAGTTGATCTGCGAGGATTTCATCCGCGGCGAGGCGTGTGCGGGCGCGCTCTAATGTTGCATGCCAGAGGATGGGGTCTGCATCCGGGGCTTTGTTGGGCGCTTGGAGGGTATGAAGCGCTTCTGTGAAGGATGGCCAACGCCGCCGGGCGACGAGCGTAGGGTCATGCCATTCCGGGGTGTCCGATAAAAGCGCGAGTGCAGCCCGCATTGCTTTGGCAACAGTGCCTTGGAATAAGCCTGCGGTGAGGGGCCAGACGGGCTCTAAGGTAGGGATGCGCCAGTGTTCTTCGGGTGTGACGAGGTGATCAGGTGGTGTCAGGGTCAGTTGGTTATTGAAAACACTGACACGGCCTGATGTGATGAGTGCTGTACCTGGAGTGCATTTTGGAATGCTGCGTTTTTGGAAGAAAACAAGATCTAATGTGCCGGTATCATCTGTGGTGTGCAGGACGGTAGGTTGGCCGGGGCGTGCGGGGTCCCTGCGGGAGATGACGCGGATTTTGGTGGTGATGACGGAGCCGAGTTCACGAGTTGCTGCTTCGGCTAATGTGATGGGCGTACCACGGTCAATAATACGTTCTGGTAGAGTAAAGAGGAGGTCCAAAACCCGTGGGCCAGTGGCGATTTTTTCGAGCAGTTTGCTGTGACGTGGCCCAATGCCCGGGAGGCTGTCGAGTGGGGCATCCAATGTTGGGGGCGCGTCGTGTGTCACGGGAATGTCTGGGCCTTCAGAAGATGAGAGCGCTGGTATAGAATAGGATCAGCATGGAACAAAACGAAACCAAGAATCGCGAAACCGCAGCCGCATTCGGCCCGGTTGTGTGGGGTGTGCCAGATGGGAGCGTGGCGTTTTTGCTGCGTCAGCGTCTGGCTGAGCATGAAGGGCCTTTGCTGCATGTAGCGCGCGATGATGCGTCCGTAGCGGCCTTGGCAGATATGCTGGCGTGGTTGATGCCAGAGGTGGAGGTGCTGAAGCTGCCGGCTTGGGACTGTTTGCCGTATGACCGTGTCTCCCCCAATCCGGCGATTGTTGCGGAGCGGGTTGGTACGTTGTGCCGTTTGCTGGAGCCGACGAAAGCCCGGCGTATTGTGCTGACAACGGTGCATGCCATGGTTCAGCGTATGCCGCCTAAGGCTGCTTTCGCGGGGCAGTCAATTAATGTGGCGGAAGGCGAAAGTCTTGATCAGGGGTTACTGATCGAACTCTTGGTAGCGAGTGGTTATACCCGGACAGATACCGTGATGGAGCCTGGCGAGTTTGCAACGCGCGGCGGTATTTTTGATTTGTTTCCTTCAGGCGCGGCTGAGCCTGTACGTTTGGATTTGTTCGGTGATGAAGTTGAAAATATCCGCAATTTCGATGTGGGTACGCAGCGCTCAACCCAGACGTTAAAGCGTTTTGTTCTGCGGCCTGTTGCTGAGTTTGCGTTGACGCCTGACAATATCAGCCATTTCCGTACAGGGTGGCGGGATAGTTTCGGCAGTGGTGCCGCGAGTGATGTTGTGTATGCCCATGTGTCTGAAGGGCGGCGGCATCCGGGGCTAGAGCATTACCTCCCGCTTTTCTACGATACACATGATCAGCACATGGCGACGGTGTTGGATTATGTGCCGGGTGCTGCGGTTAGTTTTGAAGCGCAGACGCCGGATGTGCTGCGGGCGCGGTTTGAGATGATCACGGATCATTATGAAGCGCGTCGTGTCCCGGTGCGTGAGGGAGAAACACCGTACCGGGCGTTGCCGCCGCATCGTTTGTATCTGAACCAGCATGGTTGGGATGCGATGCTGGCCGGTGTGCCAACTGTTATGCTCAATAGTTTTGCTAAGCCGGATCTCGGGGCGGGTGTTGATGCTGGCGGGCGCCCTGGTGCGTTGTTTGCGCGGGCAAAAGATGGTTCGCGTGATGGTGTTTTTGAAGCGTTTGGTCAGCAGGTTAAAGACTGGGCAGAGCAAGGGCGGCGTACTTACGTCACTGCGTGGAGCCGTGGGTCACGGGACCGCATCGCGCATTTGCTAAAAGAGCATGGTGTTGCTGTTGCGGAGTATGAAGACTGGCCATCAGCGGCGTCTTTACCCAAAGGCACGGTTGGCCTGTTGGTGTTGGGGCTGGAACGTGGATTTGTTCTGGACCGGTTGTGCTTTGTGTCCGAGCAAGATTTGCTGGGAGAGCGCATTGCACGTCCACCGCGTCGGAAGAAGCGTGGTGAGCAGTTTATCTCTCAGATTGGGGAGATTGCTGAGGGTGACCTCGTTGTTCACCATGAGTATGGCATTGGGCGTTACGCAGGGTTAGAGACGGTTACGGAAGGCCGTGTCGCACATGATTACCTCTCTATTTCGTATGATGGTGAGCAGCGGCTTTTACTGCCGGTTGAAAACATCGATTTGCTAAGCCGCTTCGGCTCTGAGCAAACAGGTGTGCAGCTTGACCGGTTGGGTGGAACGTCTTGGCAAGACCGCAAAGCCAAGATGAAATCCCGCATCCGCGTTATGGCGGGTGAGTTGATCCGTACGGCTGCGGCGCGTGCTCTACGTGAGGCGCCAACTTTAGCACCCGCGGAAGGGCTGTGGGATGAGTTCTGTGCGCGTTTCCCGTATGTGGAAACAGAAGATCAGTCCCGCGCGATTGCTGATGTTTTAGAAGATATGAGCGCCGGGCGTCCGATGGATCGCTTGGTATGCGGTGATGTTGGTTTTGGTAAAACCGAGGTTGCCTTGCGTGCGGCTTTTGTTGCGGCTTTGTCCGGTATGCAGGTTGCCGTTGTTGTCCCGACGACGCTTCTGGCGCGTCAGCATTTCCGTGGTTTTAGTGCGCGTTTTGAGGGGTTGCCGGTTCGTATTGCACAGCTTTCTCGTTTGGTGACGGCGAAGGAAGCGACGAAAATTCGTGAAGACCTAGCGGCCGGGCAGATTGATATTGTCGTGGGGACGCATGCACTCCTTGCCAAGACGGTGGGTTTTGATCGGCTTGGTTTGCTGATCATTGATGAAGAGCAGCATTTTGGTGTGTCCCATAAGGAAAAACTCAAAGCGCTGCGTGAAGATGTTCATGTCTTGACCCTATCAGCGACGCCATTGCCACGGACATTGCAGCTTTCCTTGTCCGGCGTGCGTGAGATGAGTTTGATTGCAACGCCACCGACAGATCGTTTGGCGGTACGGACGTTCATTACACCGTTTGACAGTGTGATGATCCGTGAGGCGATTCAGCGTGAGCGTTTCCGTGGTGGGCAAGTGTTCTGCGTCTTGCCACGTTTGGCAGATCTCGACCGTATGGCAGAGCGTCTAGCTGAGATCGTGCCAGATGCGAAAGTGGCGCAAGCACATGGCCGCTTGACGCCGACGGAGCTTGAACGGGTCATGACGGAATTTGCCGATGGCCGTTATGACATTTTGCTCTCGACGAATATCGTGGAAAGTGGGCTCGATATGCCCAGCGTGAATACGATTATTATTCATCGTGCTGATATGTTCGGCCTTGGGCAGCTTTATCAGCTGCGTGGGCGTGTGGGGCGCGGTAAGCAGCGTGGTTATGCTTATTTGACCTGGCCACAGACGAATTCTCTCTCGGCGGCATCTCAAAAGCGTTTGGAGATTATGCAGACGCTTGATTCTTTGGGTGCAGGTTTCACTTTGGCTTCGCATGACTTGGATCTGCGAGGAGCTGGGAACCTGTTAGGGGATGAGCAGTCCGGGCATATTAAAGAGGTCGGGATTGAGCTGTACCAGCAGATGCTGGAAGACGCGGTCTTGGATATGCGGCGGGAGCGAGGACGCCGGGCGGAAGAAGAGGATACGGACTGGACGCCGCATATTATTCTCGGTTTGCCTGTGCTGATACCGGAAACCTATGTGAAAGATCTGCCCGTACGGTTGGGGCTATATCGTCGTATTGCTGCGTTGCAGAACGAAGATGAAGTCGAAGCCATGCGCGCGGAACTGATTGATCGTTTCGGCAAAATGCCGGGTGAAGTCGGGAACCTTTTAGATGTGGTTCTGATTAAGCGTGCGTGCCGGGAAGCTGGGGTGGAACGTTTGGAGACTGGGCCTAAGGGCATGGTCTTACAGTTCCGTCGTAACCGTTTCCGTAATCCAACGGGGCTTTTGGATTGGGTGGCCCGCAAGAAAGATGCGGGGGTGAAAATACGCCCGGATCAGAAGCTGGCCATTATTCGTGAGATGACGAATGCTAAGCGTATTGGTTATGCGAAGCAGGTGACTGGTGTTTTGTGTAAATTGGTACGTAAGGCCGGCTAAAGAAGGGGGTCTGTCAGGGGGAGGTAGGTGACATTGCCTCCCCCTGGTTTTAGGGACGATTTTTTAGAATGCACCCAATAGAGACGGGTCGTCAGAGAAAAAAGTCTTTGCTGCGGTCAGTTTCGTCAAAGTCTCTAGTGGTAGATGTAACAGATAAGGCTCTTCCCAGTGCGCATCGGACTGAGGTTTTGTCAGGTTGGCAATGAGGTAATGGGCTGTTTTAAGGCGGCTCTGCCCTTGCCATTCGGTAAATCCTGACGGAACAACACGCGGATCAAGTGTGCAGTCGATATAGGCTACGCTGGCGTAATCCCGCCATGGGCGACCAAGGCTGATATGCTGCACGGCGGGGTCTGCTTGTATTAAGCAGTTATGGAAGACGTAGCCGCTGAAATGTTCCGGAAATGTTCTTCCTTGCGCGGTGATGGTAACGGTTGGGCGTGCTACGCCATGCAGAACGCAGTGCTCGAAATACGCACGGGCATCACCAAAAATAAAATCTACCGCACCGTCTATGACATCATCTTGATAGTATTGCCGTGCGGGGTTGCATGATCCGTGCAGGTTACAGCCATGGCTGCCTGCAAAGAGCGTGTCTTGATAGCTAATTAAGTGCAAAGAGAGGAAGAACTGACGGTCGCCCGTGGCAGATAACGCGACGGCTTGTGCCCCTTGAGTGATATCCGGGTGATCATCGTGAAAATGGTTGGCAATTGTGAGGTTGCGGAGTGTGATACCATCAGCTTCCGCAAAAACAGTGGCGGAACGAGATGTGCCACCTGTTTGATCAGCACTTTGACTGCTTTCAATACGCACGTCAGCGGGGGTACGGCCTTCTCCCTGCACCTGTAAGCCGGGGGTGCTGATGTGGAGGACTTCATGGTACAGGCCCGGCGCGATGAGAATAGTCGCATTTTCGGGAGCTGCGTCTAGAGCATCTTGAATATGCGTGTAGGGCTGCCCTGTACCGACATGGAGTGTCGGGCTTGCACAAAATGCGAGCGGTACGCTGTGACACGATAAGAGCGCGATACCGAACAGAGCAGCCTTATGAGGCATGATGGTTCGTTAATGTGTTGGCAGGGGTAGGGGAACATTATTAATCGTGGCCACCCCGTTGTGCAGGCCAATGTCCCATTCAGTGGTGTTGCCATTGGCGCGCCCCATCAGGCGAGCGATGGTAAGGGCTGTTGTAACGCGCGCAGGTGCTGTTTGCCGGAGTTGCCTAAGTAGGTCATCAACATTGGTCAGGTTGATATGTAAGTCCATAGTTGAGGCGAGAGGGTTAGTGGCTGTTTGAACCGTGCCCGTCCCGGTGAGAGCATTTGTTCCATTCGTCGCGTGGAGGCTGTTAATGGTGATGAATGGGGTGGTGGTATGGCTTTGGATACTCAGATCAGCGGTGAGTTGTGAAGGTATAAGGGTAGTGGTGGAATCTTTGATGCCTTCTAGCGTGATCTGTGCATGAATGTTCTTGTTATGTTCGACTTCTGTAAGTGTCAGATCATTGATGTTGACCGTGTGGTGCGCGTTGGTGATGAGCGTATTATGCCAATGTGCGTTGAGTGAGCCATGTGGGGGGGGGAGATTAAGATGGCATGCTGCGCTGGGCTTGCCTTGGACCAGGCTTAAAGCGGCAAAAGCTGTCGCTGCGTTGAGCGTTTCTAGCTCTGCGGGGGAAGTAACATTGTCTGTATCATTAACGCGCACGGGTCCTGTCGTGAGTGTGGCGCCAGTTCCTGTGAGAGAGGCATGGAGAGATGAGGCTGTAAAACCATGAGCGCTATGTTGTGGGGCATCTAGATGATACGTGAAGCATGTATCTGGTAAGGAGGGCAGCGTTTCAGCGTGGAGATGTGGTATGCCCATGGCTGCGGTTAAGCTGAGAGCACTGCACAGAAGGGTAGCGGTATAGCGTGGCATAAAGGCTCACTTTTCCGGAAGTAATGTATCATTAGGATTATCTTAGGAATTGGGCTGTAGGAAGGCAGAAGAATTTGTTTTGCCGATGAGGTCGCATGTCTGTTTCATTGCCGACGGTGGCTGCAGTCCCGCAATATTTGTCGATTGTGAAGGATGAACAAAAATCCGTTCAACAATGGACCAAGACAAGCCCGCAAACACAGCAGACATTGCAAACTTTCCAGAAAACCGCGGCGCAGATCACAACACCGGATCAGTTGTTGAAAAACTACCGCGCGCTCTCTGTTGTGTTGGGGGCTTATGGGATGTCCTCCTCTATGGGGCAGACGGCTTTATTGCGTCAGCTCATGACGCAAGATCCAACAGCGACGACCTCCCTTGCTTCACGAGGCGGAAATGCTGCTTGGAAAGCCTTTGCAAAAGATTTTTCAAATTGGAGCAGCTCGCCTTTAGCGTCTTCCACGGTGCTGTCTAAAATATCTCAGAACTATCTCACGAATAGTTATGAAAACACGGTACAAACGCAAACGCCGGGCTTAGGGAACGCCTTGTATTTTACCCGTATGGTGACGAATGATACGAAGTTGGTGAACCTTATGGCAGACCCAAAGCTCCTTAAGGTTGCTGTCACGGTTGCGGGGTTTGACCCTACGCAGTTTGGTGCTTTGGATTTCCCTGAGCAGCAGCGCCTTTTAGGGAGTAAATTGGATTTAAAACAGCTTTCTACGCCGCAAGGTGTTCAAAGATTTGCTCAGCGTTATTTGGCTTTATTGCAAATCCATCCTGAGAAAACATCCACCCCAGCGAGTATGTTGACCCTATATGGCGCTAGCGGTGGGCAAAATGGTATTTTATCGTTGTTTGGCGTGGATGCTGGGAATTCCTCCACATCATCTTTATATTCAGCATTGCTGTGAGCGTATTTTGGGCCCAGCACTCGATCAATAAACGCACATAATACGTAAGCTGGGCGCGGGGAAACCTCAGGGAACTGTGCAAAGCATAATTTCCTGAGGTAACGCTAACGAGGGACTAGCGCGTTCTGCTCCGTACAGGACGGAAGAGTTCGCTCAACTGTGCCATCATGGTCCCACCCAGTTGTTCGGCGGAGGTGATGGTCACACTATCCCGATAATACCGCGTGACATCATGGCCGATGCCGATAGCGAGCAATTCGGTACGTACGTCATTTTCAATATTGGCGATTACTGAGCGGAGATGTTCTTCCAAATAGTCATGCGGGTTGGCGGAGAAGGTACTGTCATCTACCGGAGCGCCATCCGAAATAACCATAAGAATACGGCGTTTTTCGGCGCGACGGCGTAAGCGTTGCCATGCCCAGAGGAGTGCTTCTCCGTCGATATTTTCTTTTAAAAGGCCATCTCGCAGCATAAGACCCAAGTTTCGCCGGGCGCGACGCCATGGTGTGTCCGCGTCTTTGTAGATGATGTGGCGCAGATCATTCAGGCGGCCGGGCTGTGGCGGGCGTCCTTGGCGGATCCATGCTTCACGGCTTTTACCGCCTTTCCACTGGCGTGTGGTGAAGCCAAGCACTTCCACCTTCACGCCGCAGCGCTCCAACGTCCGTGCTAAAATGTCACCGCAAATAGCGGCTGTGCCGATGGGGCGGCCACGCATGGAGCCAGAATTGTCGATTAAGAGTGTGACGACGGTGTCTTGAAACTCCATCTCCGTCTCGAACTTATATGACAGAGGGAGAGTTGGGTTCGTGACCACACGGGCGAGGCGCCCAGCGTCAATCATCCCTTCTTCTTGGTCAAACTCCCAGCGGCGCTGTTGTTGTGCCATAAGACGGCGTTGCAAGCGGTGTGCTAGGCGAGAAATCACACCTTGGAGTTGGACGAGCTGTTGATCTAGTTGCTGGCGTAGGCGGTCTAGCTCGGCAGGGTCACACAGATCAGATGCGCTGACCTCTTCATCATATTCTGTGGTGAAAGCTGTATAGCGTGCGGTGGCAGCCGCACTGTCTGAAGCGGCTTCGTCCTTTGCTTGATCAGAGGGGCCTGCGGCTTCTTCTGCTCCGTTTTCGGGAGCGTCCAGCATGTCAGAGGTTTCAGCATCACCGTCATGACCGCTCTCGCCAGCGTCGTTGGAGGAGCTGTCTTCTTCGTCCTCCTCCTGCATATCATCGCCCGATTCAGCGGTTTCACTTTGCTCTACGGGCGCTGCTTCATCATCACTCTCGGGCGTGTCTTCAGTGGCATTGTCATCAGAACTGGTTTCGTCTTCTTCTTCAGCAGCATCTGTGAGTGAACATGCGCCCAAAAAGCGTGTGCAGGCTTGAGCAAAAGCGCGCTGGTCATTTTGAGACGCAGCCATGTCCGCTAAGGCTTGGTGCGCTTTGGGGGAGAGATAATCACGCCATGCGTCTAGGGCTGGTCCGGCTTCAGCAGGAGCTTTCTGGCCCGATATGGCTTCGCGTGCGAGGAGATTAAGCGCGACGGATGCTGGCATGTCTTCACGCTGCACCATGCGCGCGCAACCATTATCCCGGCACTCTAGCGCCGTACGAAGGTTCAAATTCGCACGGACGCCATCCATATGGCGTGACCCGTAAATCTCACACCGTGCTTGCTCAATGGCTTCAAACGCTGTGCGGGCTTCGGGTTCAGGTGGATGAGTGGTGAGGTGATCACGGTGGTGGCGCAGCCGTAAGGCGGCGGCATCGGCAGCCCCGCGGATACGATCACGCTCCATGGTAGAGGGCGTAGAAGACAGGCCGGGAAGTTGGACTGTATCTACGCTGGCGTCTTGGTCCCGTCGTGGTGCCTTGGTGGAGGAGGCATCCATGAAGTCAACATTTTGGTCAGGGGCATTGCCCATGGCCCGCAATGTTGCAATCGTTGCCCGGCGAAATTCTTCATCCGGGCTGTGAGGTGCGGAACGGTTTGTGGCTGATTTCAGCGCAGACACAAGAGTTACTCCACGGGAGATGCGTTGAAGCAGCGTTGGTAATATTCGCTGACAATACCGCGTTCAGCTTCATCACATTTATTGAGGAAGGTGAGGCGGAACGCAAAAGCGAGATCGTTGAACAGGCGCTCATTTTCTGCCCATGCGATGACGCTGCGCGGTGACATGACGGTTGAAATATCGCCAGCGGTGAAGCCTGCGCGTGTGAGGTTTGCAAGGGCGACCATGCGCTCAACACGGGCAATGGCGTCACTGTCATCGTTCTCGATTTTCAGCTTACCCGTGATGATGCTGACTTCTTGCTCTAGTGGAAGGTAGTTCAGCGTTGCGACGATGTTCCAGCGGTCCATCTGGGCTTGGTTGATTTGCTGCGTGCCGTGATACAGCCCAGTTGTGTCCCCAAGGCCGACTGTATTGGCCGTGGCAAACAGGCGGAACGATGGGTGAGGGCGGATCACGCGGTTTTGGTCGAGCAGGGTTAAATGCCCCTCAGCTTCCAAGACACGCTGAATAACGAACATGACGTCAGGGCGGCCTGCGTCGTATTCATCAAAGATCAGTGCGCAAGGGTGCTGGAGGCACCACGGCAGAAGACCCTCACGAAATTCGGTGACTTGCTTACCATCACGCAGGACGATGGCGTCTTTGCCGATCAAATCAATACGTGAGATGTGGCTATCAAGGTTGATGCGGACGCATGGCCAGTTGAGGCGAGCGGCAATTTGCTCAATATGTGAGGACTTACCCGTGCCGTGAAAGCCTTGGACTAGAACGCGACGATTATGCGCGAAGCCGGCCAGAATTGCGCGTGTTGTATCTTCATCAAAGCGGTATGATTCATCAATGGTCGGCACGTGTTCTGTGCGGATGGAATAGGCCGGAACCTGCATGTCTGCTTTGATGCCGAAGACTTCTGCGGAAGACACCAGACGATCCGGTTCACCAAGCACATGTGTAGGGATGGCGGTATTTTCAGCTGTGGTGACGGTTTCCGGTGCGTCGATCGTCGCGAAATCATTCATGGTGGGTCGGACTCTGCTGGAGGGAACGATAAAAGGATGATGCCGCTAAGATGGGTCAGAATGCCCCGCACTTCTAGTCGTAAACTTAGGAAATGGTTTCAGCTTCGCGTGTGAAGTGCGTTTTTAGAGCGGTATAGGCGCTACCAATGGCTTTAAAATGCTCCTCGGCCTCTGGTGCGGGGTTCGTATCAGGGTGGAATTGCCGCGCTAATGTACGGTAACGGGCTTTGACCTCGTCGAAGTTTATAGGCCACGTCAGGTTGAGGGTTGCGAGCGGTTGTTGAAGCTCTGGCGGTATCGTTTTTTTGGGCGGAGTGCGTGCTCGGTCCTTAGCGGATTGCGCGCGTGAACGCCGGCTGGCGCCTAGAATATCAAGCGGGTCCAGAATATCATCTTCATTGAACTCGGCTTTGTTCGCTGTGCCGCTGCCTAGTTTCCATGAGGGGCGCTGCCATGATGTATCCGCCCGAAGATGTGCTTCAATTTGGCCGGGGGTCATGCCACGGTAAAAATCCCAGCGGGCATTATAGGCGCGTACATGCTCCAAGCAGAACCAATAATAAGAGCGCAGCGCGTCCCGCCCGCGTGGTGCACGGTAACCAGCGGGGGCGTCACAGCCGGGGTGGTCGCACACTTGCTGAGGTGCGTCAGGGTCCGGATCAAAAGCTCTATGTTTGGTTGTTTTGCGATTCATGGGATCTGATATGGGGAAAGGGTGCTGTAGGGTGCAAGCGGGTGTGTCGCTTTTATGACGAAGAGATATGCTGGTTTGACGCCAAGCGGTAGGTTATTGAAGAGGAAAGCGTATAATCATGACACAAAATTTGTCTCGCCGGGAACGGATTATTGCCATTTTGACCCGTGAGTTAGCGCCTTCGGTTCTGGAGGTGCAGGATGATAGTGCGCGCCATGCGGGGCATGTGGGCGCGAAAGCTCTGGCAGATTCTGGAGTTCATGGCGAAACGCACTTTAATGTTGCTGTAACGAGTGCACAGTTTGACGGACTAAACCGTGTGGCACGCCATCGCTTAGTGCAGAATTTGCTGTCGGATGAGTTTGAAACCGGCTTACACGCTTTGTCGTTGGTTTTGCATGGAGAACAGGCATCATGATGCGTTTCACGTGCCGTGCTGCATTGATGACTGCACTGTTAAGTCTGGCGGGATGTGCAACGCATGGGCTGGACCGTTTAGCCTCTGCGCAAAGGCACGATGCAGAGCGTGTTGAGATGTATCTGAACCACCTTCAGGGGATGACGGCGCAATTCTCGCAGCAAGGCCCGGATACGATGCGCGGGGCAGGGAGCTTTGCTTATATTCCGGGGCATTTGCGTTTGAACTATGTGATGCCGCACCCCATGCAGCTTATCGCAGGGGACGGGCATCTTGTGTTTGATGATCCAGCGAGTGGTGCTGTGACGCGTGTATCCTTACGGCGCAATCCGTTGGGTCTGTTGCTGCGTTATCCAGTGCGTTTCTCGGGTGATATTGAAGTCACGGATGTGCATCATGAAGGAGCCGTTTTAACGCTCTCATTGGCAGAGGCAGATAATCCCTCTCAGGGGTTATTAACGCTGGATTTCATTGATCAGGCGGGTAGTTTATCGTTGATTGGTTTGCAGGGTGTGGATGCGCGGCAGCACAATTTCAGTGTTGCTCTATCGTCTGTTGTCGATCAAGCAACACCAGATCCGTCTTTCTTTAAACTTCCTGCGGAATAGAGCCAAAGCAGCCTGGCCATGCCATTTTAAGGGCGTGGTCGAGGTCTTGCATGGTGATGTCTGAGGAGAAGCGTTTTAGGCTTGTGACACCAAACTCCCGAATGCCGCAGGGGACGATACCATCAAAGTCTTCCAATGTTGGGTCTAGGTTGATGGAAACGCCATGCCAACTGACCCAGCGGCTAATACGGATGCCTAATGCGGCAATTTTGGCTTCTTGTTGTGTGATTGGGTCGATTGTCCAAAGACCGATACGCCCCTCACGGGTGAAGGCCGTAACGCCGAGTAAGGCTAGTGAGGCTTTTAACCATTGTTCGAGGGTAGCAACATAGGCTCTGAGATCACGTGGTGGCACAATGCCATTCTGCTGTGTGAGATCAAGCATAATATAGACGAGGCGTTGACCAGGGCCATGATAGGTCCATTGTCCGCCGCGCCCTGCATCATATGTCGGGAAGTTATGTGGGTTATAGAGATCTTCTGCGCGCGCCGATGTTCCTGCGGTAAAAATTGGTGGGTGTTCTACCATCCAGACCATTGGGGTGTCTGTTTTGGCGTGGATATTGCGGGTGCGTGTCTCCATTAAGGTCATTGCGTCTGGATATGGTGTAAGTCCCTCAGACGTTTTCCATAAAATTTCAGAAGTTTTTTGCATTTCTGTTATTGCCCTCGTGTCTATGTTCGGCTATAGCCCCTCTCACCGGACGGTCATGCACTAAGCAGGGTCGTTTGTCACGGGGCGGCCGTGGCGGAATGGTAGACGCGCAAGCTTGAGGTGCTTGTGGGG
>NZ_CAMKWA010000015.1 GCF_946476835.1 uncultured Neokomagataea sp. | reverse complement strand
GGGCATCATGGGCATCATGGGCATCATGGGCATCATGGGCATCATGGGCATCATGGGCATCATGCTCGGGCACCACTGCATCAACCTCAAGCATTTTCTCTTCTTCAGAGAAAACACCTTCGTGCTCAACAGACCCAACCTCAGAAATCACCACATTATGCTGTTCAGACTCCTCAGCTGCCGCGCTCAGCGGCGTTCCCTCAACAGCATTAAGTTCAGCTTGTAGACGAAGAACAGTTTCTGCTGGTGTCAGACGGTCTATATATAAAAAATGCGATATCTTCCGTAAAATATCGACATCTTCTGGGCGGTAATAACGTCGCCCACCTTCACCACGAAATGGCTTTACACCCGGATAAGCCGTCTCCCACGAGCGCAAACGATGCTGGGGGACATGCAGTTCATCCGCGACTTCACTGATTGTCCGGTACGCTTCATCCGATTTTTGCACAATAACGGACGACTGCTCTACGCCTGCGCCCCCATCATGATCGTGGTGTTCACTTAAATCCATCAGTCATTGCCTTGCTGATCATGCTTTGTTGACGTCACTGTGTCATTATTAAGCCGATTACGCAAAAGCTGAGATGGGCGAAACACCAAGACCGCACGAGGCAAAATGGGCACTTCAACACCCGTTTTCGGATTGCGGCCAATACGTTCTGATTTGCGCCGCACCGAAAATGTACCGAAGCCGCTAAGCTTAACGGTTTCACCTTGAGACAATTGCTCGCTCACCTGCTCTAGCATTGTCTCAAGCACACAGGAGGAATCATGCCGAGATAACCCAACATGAGCATGAATTTTTTCAACGAGCGTTGAACGCGTCACAGTATCCATGTGTTTTGCGTATCATGAATAACGACGCAGTCAAATAAATCTTACCATACCCCGATAAAAGACACGATTCGACTACATACGCAGCAAGGCAGATCCCCATGTTAGCCCTCCTCCGAGAGCCTCCATCAACACCAAATCACCTCGCTTGATGCGCCCATCATGCACAGCAACATTCAATGCCAAAGGAATAGACGCCGCCGAGGTATTCGCATGCTGATCAACCGTAACAACCACACGTTCCGCCGGAAGATTAAGCTTTTTGCCCATCCCCTCAATAATCCGCAGGTTTGCCTGATGCGGAACCATCCACTGAACGTCTTGCCCCTGCAAACCATTGGCTTCAAGCGCCTCATCAACAGCTTGAGCAAGCTTCACCACGGCATGCCGGAACACTTCTCGCCCTTGCATTTTTACAGCGGGATTCGTTGTACAGCCTTCCTGCGTAGAATGTCCGACATATAAAATATCACCGATTGTTCCATCCGCGTGCAGGTGCGTCGAAAGGATACCTTCCCCCTCAGCAGCTCCAGCCTCAAGGATTACAGCCCCAGCACCATCACCGAACAACACGCAGGTCGTGCGATCATTCCAATCCAACAGACGGGAGAAAACTTCACTGCCAACAACCGCAACACGGCGTGCACTACCGGCCTTAATCAGCGAATCACCAACAGACAAAGCATAAACAAACCCTGAGCACGCAGCACTGAGGTCAAAACCAAAGCCTGACGTCATACCCAAAAGGGCCTGCACCTCTACTGCGACAGACGGGAAAGCACGATCCGGTGTCGCGGTCGCAACAATCACCACATCCAAGTCAGAAGCCTTTAAGCCGGCATGCTCCAAAGCCTTCTTGGTTGCTTCCGCAGCCATAAAAGCCGTCGTTTCGTCTTGTTCTGCAATATGCCGCTGCGTAATACCGGTGCGAGTACGAATCCACTCGTCCGATGTATCAATGCGCGTCGCCAACTCATCATTAGTGACAACATTCCGCGGCAAATAGCCGCCGACACCAGCCAAACGGGCACGAACAGAAGAAGACATAACTTCAGCCTACGGGTTGTGCTTCAGCAGCCGTATCCGACGAAACCCCAGCTTTGGTGGACTCATCATTCAGCATACCAAGCTGGTCAAGACGATGGCGAATTTTATCATTCAGCTTATGCTCAACAGCATCCATCGCCACATCCACAGCCGCGGCAAAACCTTCACCATCCGCTCCGCCATGAGATTTAACCACAATCCCAGCCAAACCGACGAAAAGAGCACCATTATAACGGCGTGGATCGATCCACTCACGCATACGCTCAAGCCCTGGACGAACCAAAAGATAGCCCAAGCGCGTAATAAGATTTGTTTGAAAAACACGCTTCAAAAGGCCAAAGGCAAGCTTCAAAGCACCTTCGCCTGTTTTGAGAGCAATATTTCCCGTGAACCCATCCGTAACCACCACATCAGTCGTTCCGGCCGTAATGTCATGGCCTTCAACAAAACCGTGGAATTGCTCGGAGAGTACACCTTCGCGCAGACGTTCTGCCGCCTGACGCAAACGTTCATCACCCTTCAACTCTTCAGAGCCAACATTCAAAAGACCAATTGTCGGTTTTGAAAGCCCTAAAGCCGCTTGTGCAAAAGCCTCACCCATCACCGCAAACTCAACGAGATTGCGCGAATCACAGGCGATATTTGCACCAAGATCCAGCATCACCACATCACCACGCCCTGAAGGCTGAACAGCAGCCATAGCCGGACGGGAAATACCGGGAAGAGTACGAACTATAATTTTAGCAAGAGCCAGCATCGCACCGCTGTTACCAGCAGACACAACACCTTGCGCCCCACCAGAAGCCACGACTTCCATGGCCATACGTAATGAGGAACCCCTCACACGCAAAGCAGATGTCGGCTTCATATCCATTGAGATACTGGCAGGAGCATGCCGAATATCACAAATACTCGCAGCTTTCGGGTATGCCATCAGCGAACGACGAAGCAATGCCTCATCGCCAATCAGCAAAACCCGTGCCTGCGGGTGCCTGTCTGCTGCCAGCTCTAAGCCAGCTAGAACAATATCAGGTGCCTGATCACCGCCCATCGCATCAACGGCAAGCGTATACACCTCTGGAGGCTCTACGGTCGCATTAGACGTGATCGGCGCTTCAGACATCAAAACAGTTCCCAGACAACATCACTTAGACTTCAGCACCTTTGCCCAACGTGGCGATGCGCCTCAATTTAAACCAAGGCACATCGCCCAGCGCAATTAGGCGCGAACGGCAGTCTTCAGGGTCTTGCCAGCGGCAACGACTTCACGGCCGTCATAATGACCGCAGCTGCTGCAAACATTGTGTGGGCGCTTCAGCTCACCACAGTTGCCGCACTCTGCATGTGCTTCAACCTGAAGTGCTTGGTGGCTACGACGCATGCCACGACGGGACGGCGTGGTCTTTCTTTTAGGGACGGCCATGGCGTTATGCCTCTCTCTTACTGCTGTATCGGCACCAATGACCCGCTCCCGTGGGAGCATGGTGCGCTGGGTTTACATGTGTTCCTTCGGCTCGTCATCACGCCGAGTTCAGGCGGGCGGCTCTAGCAGACAGCACGCAAACTCGCAAGACAAAGCTTGCATTTTAATCAAGTTTACCACCCTTACGAAGGGAAGTCAGAGCCGCGAACGGATTCGGACGGCCACTTCCTTCGCCCGTTCCTTTGCCGTTTTCCTGCGCAGCTTTCAACTCCTCATCGCTGGGGGTGACATCGACAGCATTGTCCAACTCAGCACCATGCTTACGCGGATAAGGGTCTAACATCAGCGCCAGTTGCTCAGCAGCAGCCTCACCCAGGTCCAACGCTTTTCCATCATGTGGCACATCGTCCGGTGCATCCAAATCGATAGAATCGATGTCGAACTCCAAATCATCATCTGGCAATTCGCTCTCAGGTACAAAATTCAGCTGGAATGGCTCGAACAAAGAAACGTCAAACGTTTCTGCCGTAATGACGCACATCTGCGTCACACGGGCTTCCAGCGTCCCTTCTGCATGTACGTGCCTTACAACGCGCCCATTCCCCATAGGCTTAAGACGAAAGTGGCACCGCAGCGCATCTACCGCTGGAATACCAAAGCGGCGTGCGAGCGCTTGACGCTCAGCCTCATTCGCCGTGATAGTCTCTTCAGCACCTGAACCCAAGCGATTGAAAAGAAAACGGCGAGAAAATTCGATCCGATCGGACATCAAAAAACACTCAAAAAGCCTAGCTTCCTTGCAGAAAGGAAGCGTAATCGTTGACAAGGATGCTCGCTTTGCGGCACGCGCAGGGTTGAGCGCCCTTCCCGCACAGGATATGCACAGCTTCATGAATAGCGCATCTCATCCATCAGCCCAAAAAAGAACACGTCATCACAGAACACTTTTTGCCTCGGCAGTTCTGTTATGCGCCCCCCTGCTGGTGGGAGGATGCTCGTTGTTCAGCCCCATCCCGCAGCCACGTGGCTCCCTCATTGAAAAAGAGGATTATAGCCAGCTTATCCCGGGAACCAGCACACAGTCCGACGTAATGGACGTCCTCGGCTCACCAACTGCTCATGCGACGTTTGATGATAACACATGGATTTACGTTTCCATGGTGACGTCACCACGTCCTCTCAATTTCCCGAGAATCGATAAGCAGCAAGTCGTTGTTCTCAACTTTGACAACACCGGTGTCCTACGCAAACTCAATACGCTTGATAAAAAACAAGCTATTGATGTCGGTATGGTTGGCCGCACAACCCCTGCACCAGGCACAAAGACCTCGGTTCTCCAACAGCTGCTGGGCAATGTCGGTCGCTATAACCCAATGAGCAATATGGGCAGCACCTTCGGCGGCAGCTCCGGCCCAATGAGCAACCAAGGCACTGGTCAGGGCGGCGCTGGCAACACCCTGCCGTAACCTAACCCCTTAACGTGGTAGGCTGAGCATAACGCTCAGCCCACCTAGTTCACTTTGCCCTAGCCGCATGGAACCACCATGCGCCTGCACAACATCACGCACAATCGTAAGACCTAAGCCGCTGCCTGGCCGCTCACCCGCTGCAAGCCGCTCCTCCGCATAGCGCAAACGCTCTGGGCTTAGCCCTTTCCCTGCATCTTCCACAGTGATTTCAACCCAACGTTGGGTCAGGCGAACACCAAGACGAATAGCGCCACCATGACGGCGCGCATTATCCGCTAAATTATTGAGCGCACGCCACATCGCATCCGGACGGATCAGCACTTCCTGCCCTTCGTCACCGGAGACACTCAGAACGCGCCCACCACTACGTTCAGCCGCGATAGCGACATCATCCAACACGCTACGAATATCGGTCAGCACTGGCTTTTCCGCCCCTTCGCCCCGCGCAAAAGAGAGGTAACTTTCAATCAAACGCTCCATATCCGCGAGGTCTTGGACCATATCCACAACATCCGCTTGGATATCCGCAGCTTGAACCGTGCCTTTTGTCGGCAGCATCGCCAAAGACAAACGTAAACGTGCAAGTGGCGTCCGCAAATCATGCGAGACACCCGCCAGAATCGATGTACGCTGCGCGACAAAGCGATTCACCCTCGCCCGCATACGGTTAAAGGCAACAGCCGCTTGGCGCACCTCACGCGCGCCTTGTGGGCGGATAGCGCCAGCATCACGTCCAAGCCCAAAAAGCTCCGCAGCCTGCGCTAAGCGCCGCACGGCACGCACCTGATTGCGCATAAAAATACCCGCAATCACAAAAAGCAGAACCGACGTACTCAACACCCAAACGACAAAAACCCAAATAGGCCCAATGCTCAAACGCTTCGACGGTACCAACACACCCAAAATACCATCCGGCATTTGGATCATCACATTCACAACATGCTGCCGTGGGAACCACTCCACAAAAAACGGACGTCCCAGACGCTGCCGCAACGTATGAGCAAAAACATCGTCGATTGGGCCAAAAATATGATTCGTGCCCTCTCGTGTTAAATGCTGCGCAGGCAGATAACGTAACTTCAAACGCGTAATGTTCCCTTCATCACGCAAACGCTGCGCCCGCAAATCATCCGATAGAGGCATCGAAATCGAGGCCGCCACCAGCATGATTTCTCCTGTAACCCCACTAGATAACCGGCGAGAAACGAGATGAAGATACGTTCCATAAAATAACGCTAAAACAATTGTTTGCGTCACAAGAAGCGGCACAAGAACGATCAACATCGAGCGCCCCCATAACGAACGGGGCAAAAATCGCCTTAAAGAGCGATCAATTTTCTCAGATGTCGTTAAAGGATCAGTTTCCTGGCTTGAGGACATAGCCCTTCCCTCGCACCGTCTGCAAAAAACGTGGTTCTTTTGGGTCTACTTCAATACGTCGGCGCAAGCGCGTCACCTGCACGTCAACAGCCCGCTCACCAATTTCATTCACATCCAACGCCTCAGCAATCGCCTCACGGGACATGACCTGACCAATCTGACTAGCCAATACCCCCAAAAGTGCGGCCTCTCCGCCTGTCAGGTAAATTGGCCCATCTGGGCCAGACAAAAGCGCACGCCCAACATCAAACTGCAAAACACCTAAAGGGATAATCTGAGTTTGCGTATCAGAGGACGCAGCCGGAACCGAACGCCTTAAATGCGCCCTTAAGCGCAATAGCAATTCACGCGGCTCAAACGGCTTACCAAGATAATCATCTGCACCGGCCTCTAAGCCATCAATGCGATCTGCCGCCTCTCCTCTGGCCGTCAAAAGCAAGATAGGAAATTGCAGCCCCGCCTCCCGCAAGCCACGCGTTAAAGACAAACCGTCCTCTCCGGGCATGGTCACATCCAAAACCACCGCATCCGGCTGAATGTGCCGCAAAATCTCACGTGCCTGCTCTGCATCTACCGCCGTCGTTACACGATAACCATTCTCAGAGAGATAACGCTGAAGCAAACGCAACAAACGCGGATCATCATCGACAACAACAATATGTTCATCTGTCATGCTGCGATGCCTCCACATGCTGCAACGCCATCAACACACGCCGAAAACCTTCCACGGATGTGAAGCCAGCCTCTCTATACGCTTTAATCATGACCTCACGCATCAATTGAAAGAGCGCCTTTTCCAACGAATCGCCCTCCGCCGTTAAGCGTAAGGGGCGCCGTCGTGCATCTCGTGCATCTCGCTCCTGCACCAATAACGCCTGATCTTTCAGGTCCCCCAGCGCACGCCCTAAGGACTGCTTGGTAATGTTCAATGCTTCTAGCAACTCACCCGGCGTCATGCCCGGATGCGAACCAACCAAGAATAAAATCCGATGATGCGAATGGCCTAACCCTTTGCTCCGCAGTAACGCACCACACTCCGCATTGAGACGACGCCACGCCATCATCTGCGCTTCGAACGACTGACGCAGTTGCTCCTCGCGCAAATATAAATGCGCCGCAATAGACGGAGGCTCAGTTCCACGCATACTCATGCAGGCGTTTCATCCATAAAAGCGAAGCGGGTAAAATCTTCAATCCGTTCCGGGTAAAGAATACCGTCCAAATGGTCATACTCATGCTGCAAAACATTCGCATGAAATCCAGTCGCAAGACCTGAGACCGCCACGCCGTTTTCATTCAATCCACTGTACCGCACGCGCTTGTAACGCGGCACATCCGCACGCAACCCGGGAATCGAAAGGCACCCTTCCCGGCAGATCATTTGCTCCTCACCGACAGGCGCTAGAACCGGATTAATCAAGGCACATGGCTCAATAGCCGCCTCTCCGTCCTGACAGCGCGCAGACGGCACATGATAAACGAAAAGACGCAAAGACTTCCCAATTTGCGGCGCAGCCAGTCCAGCGCCTCGTGCATCATGCATTGTTTCCAGCATATCACGCACCAAATGCCGCACTTCCGCGCTGTCCGGCTCAACGACAGAATCAGCAATACGGTGCAGAACCGGGTGCCCCATGCGTAAAATCTTTAAAACAGCCATGTTTTTTCCAGTCTTTTCGAAAATATAGACTGCTCTGAGACAAAAAACGGTTCAAGTGCACCTAATGATTTGCGCCCGCCGCCGGGAATGTGTTAAGGGCTCGATCCCAACGGAAATGCCATTTCACGGGCGTCAATGACAAGCGCCCTATACAAGGAGTTGACGACACCGTGCAGGTTCTCGTTCGTGACAACAATGTTGATCAAGCGCTCAAAGCGCTTAAGAAGAAGATGCAACGCGAAGGCGTATTTCGCGAAATGAAGCTGCGTCGCCACTTTGAAAAGCCTTCAGAGCGTCGCGCTCGTGAAGCTGCTGAAGCTGTGCGTCGCGCTCGCAAGATGGAGCGTAAGCGTCTGGAGCGTGAAGGCTTCTAATTCGCTGACGCCAACAAAAAAAGCCGCCTCCCTCGGGAGTGCGGCTTTTTTTGTGCCCTGTTTTCAGGTCAGTAACGCAAATTATGCACCCGGCAATGGCTGATTAACGGCATCTTCGACGTCTTTAAAAGACGGCATCATCCCCGTTGGAATACTCTTACGTGCGATCTCTACACTGACCTGTGGTGCATTGCCCTGCAAATGGGCAATAATCATGGCCCGTACGACATTGAAATACGCTCCTTCTTCTTCCACCACCCCTTTCAAACGCCCCGCAAGTGGGGCCACCATGCCATAAGCTAAGAGAATCCCTAGAAAGGTGCCCACCAGCGCCCCGGCGATCATCTCTCCCAACACTGCAGGCGGCTTGCTAATTGCAGCCATGGTTTTAATCACCCCCAGTACAGCGGCAACGATTCCCAAAGCAGGCAACGCATCTGCCATAGACTGCAATGCATGAGCCATATGCAGCTCTTCATGGGCGCGCTTTTTCAATTCGCCACCCATCACATCATCCATCTGATAAGGGTCCGTGGCATTCATCCCGGCCATACGCAAATAATCACACATGAACACACACACATCTTCGTTTTGCGCCACCCGATCATGTGCTTTAAAAATAGTACTCCCCTGTGGCTCTTCAATATGGCTCTCTACAGCCACCATCCCACGCGCTGCCGCGATTTTGCACAAATGAAACAAAACACCGAGCAACTGCACATAATCATCACGGGTATAACGGCTCCCTTTCATCGCCTTTTTCACGTCCTGAACGGCATGCTTCACGACAGACATCGGGTTCGCCATCAAAAACGTCCCCACAGCGGCCCCTAGAATAGTGAGGAGTTCAAAAGGCATCGATGCAAAGAGTGGCCCTATAGCGCCACCAGAGGCTGCAAACGCACCAAAGACACAGGCCAAAACAACGACAAGGCCAATCAATACAAACATGTTGATCTCAATTCTAATATCACAATGAAATGTCAGTGCGTGGCGACGATGAGCACAACACGTCGGTTCTCAGGCGCAAAAGGATGCGCCTTGTCGGCCAATTCCCGGTCCGCATACCCACTGATGGAATGAAAGCGCCAATCCGGCAGCCCCGCTTGCACGAGGAGATCCCGCGCGGACGTTGCGCGCCCGCTAGACAATTGCCAATTCGACAGCACCCCTGAATGAAAAGGGGTCGCATCCGTATAACCAGCAACGGATATCGCTCCTGATAATTTCATCAAATACGGAGCAATCGTCTTCAACAACTCACGCGCATGCGCTGTTGGGGCCACAGCCCCTAACGCGAACATTGGTTCACGCTCCGAATCAGTTATCTGGATATGCAGTCCATCATCACCCTGCGTCACAGAGACCTGAGTGCGAACAACATCCAAATTTGCATTCCCTAAAACAGCTTTCTTAATGTCATCTGCCGCCTGTGCCTGCCGTGCCACCACCGCGTGCTCAGGCGTCTCTCCTACATGGACATCACGCTCATGAAGCGGGACAATCTGAGTACTTTGATCCGTGGCTTTCGCTGTGACAGCTCCACGCCCACTATCTGCATGGTGCCCTGAAAACTCACCTTCATGCACTACAACTGTCTGCGCCGTTGTCGCTAAAGGTGAAGCCTCAGTCCCCAACATATTGTCCACGGGCGGCGGTACATCTTTTTGAATCGCCATTGGATTAAAATAACTAGCAATACCGCGCCGCTGTTCTTCTGTTGTCGCGTTAATCAGCCACATCACTAGAAAGAACGCCATCATTGCCGTCACGAAGTCTGCGTAAGCAATCTTCCATGCGCCGCCATGATGTGCCGCTTCCACCACATCATAACGCTTGATGATAATCTTATGTTTTGCTGTCGGGGGGGATGTAGGCATGCGACCTCCTTCTCAAGAAGAAGTATGGCACGCAAACCTTAAGAAACCCTTTCTTTACGCCCCAGCCTTACGGCAAGACCACCACATCATGCAACGGACCTGCCGTCACCCGATAGCAACGCAAAGCATGCCCGTGCCAGGAACGACATATTTTCTCGCCCGACGGAGAATTCGGGTGAAGATCATTTATAATCAAGACATTGCCAAAACTGTCTAAGGGTTGCCCCAGAAAGTGCCATCGGGGATCCAGACCGATGATCGGCATGGAAGCGCCTGAGCGCTTCACTTCTGCAGCAACACCATAATCATCCACGGCGATAGCATCCGCATGCAAAGCATATGCACGGGCGAGCACTGCCGCATTAAACTCTCCCCATCCCCCAGCTTGACGGATAATTGGATCTTTGGTCGGCGCGAGAAGAGGCAAATGCACGACCGCATGCACCATAACCAAACCAAAAACTGCAACCCCAGAAACAACCGCCCAACGTATGCGCACCGTCGATAAAGCACCGACCAACGCCCAGACAGGGTAAATAACCGCAGGCCAATTTGCTTGAACACGATCCCCAAAAGCGTGCTGCACAAACACACCGAGCGGCAAGAGAGCCATCCAGCATAAAACCCGTGGCCCAAATTCAGCACGACGCTGATACGCAACACGCAAGCCTAGTGCGAACACAATAAAGATGAACGGCGTAGCCAAACCGACTTGACCGCCCAGCAATTCACCCAAAAACTGCAAGGCACGTGCTGGATGCCAATCTCCCGTGCGCCCACCCTGCTTTACAAAGCTTGCCCAATGATGATTGGCATTCCACAGCACTACAGGTGCTATTAACACCAAGAAAGCGGGTACAGCGCACCAAGGTGCAAGCTTCCAGCGCCACTCTTTGCTAGACAATACAGCCCCAGCAATAGCAGCACCCAATAAAACTGCTGTATATTTTGAATCAAACCCTAGGCCCAAGGCTCCGCCGACAGCACCCCACCATGCACACTGCATGACGCGTTCTTTCGCCGTCACCGCGTAACTTAACGCGTAAAGCGCCAGCGTCACAAAAAACACAAGCGGGGTATCTGGTGTCATGGTAGCGCAGCCAAGCCCGACCATGAGAGTCGCATTCAAGAGCCACACAGCGCGCAGACCATAGGTCTGCTCACCGCACAGACGCCGCGCGGCCAGCACCAAGAGAATACTACCCGGGACAACTGATAAAGGCCCCAATAACCGCACACCCAGCGGGTTGTCTCCGCACAGCCATGTGCCGACATGGATCCACAGCGCAACCATAAACGGGTGATCAAGATATCCACCCTGCAAATGGTGCGACCACACTGCGTAATAGGCTTCATCAGGCGTTAAAGGTAACCACGCGGCCAGAACCAATCGAGCGGTCGTCAGAATAAAGAGACCTAAAGCGAGACCCCACCCGCTACGCAGCCCTCTCATCGCCATACCAAGGTCGACGATACAGCATAATTCCAGACAACACTCATCACGGCACCAGCTGCCGAGGAGCGGCTCCAGTGACCTTGCCCCCAATCATGCAACGCCATACGAGCAATACCAATATTGGCCACCGCACCGACAGAGCATGTCACGACAAAGAGTGCCAACCCCCACCACAAACGGCGGCCACGCAAACGTTTATCATGGTAGGTGATGCGATTATTTAAGTAAAAATTAGCCAAAATCGCCGCAAACGTACCGAGCAACTGACTCTGTGAAAAATCCAACCCAGCCATTCTGCTAACGTGCAAAACGCTAACATTCACAAAGACGCCGATCAGTCCAACAATCGCAAACGATAAAAAACGGGTCGGTAAGCGCCCATGCGTCATTTTATCCAGCAGCATAAATGCGAACTGAATTAGAACCTGCATGTCTAACTTACTTTCTCCCGCTTGGCGTGGACGGAAAACGAAAGGTACTTCTTCGATGCGCGTCCCCACTGGAGCAGACATCGCCAAATCGAGAAGAATTTTGAAGCCCGCACCTGAAAGCTTTGGAAGCAATGCATCAAAGAGCGAGCGACGTAGCGCAAAGAAACCACTCATCGGGTCCGAAATACGATGCGGCATAACATACTGAGCAGCCCGAATGCCTGTGTTAGACAAAGCATGCCGCCAACGATTAGCAAGCCCCGAGTTATCCCCCCCCTCAATATGACGGCTCGCGACCACTAACGCTGCGCCTTCCTGCAAACGACGCAGCATCTCCGGCAAAATACCCTCATCATGCTGAAGATCACCGTCCATAACAGCCGCATAGGGGGCTGATGACGCCAGTATCCCTTCCATAACGGCACTAGAGAGGCCCCGCCGCCCAACGCGCTTCACGATGCGAATACGGGGGTCCTGCTGCGCCAAACGCGCAGCACATGCCGCAGTACCGTCCGGCGAGTTGTCATCAACAAAAATGACCTCCCACGCTAACGCCCCCAGAGCACGGTCCAGCGCGGCTACCAATGCAGGGACATTGTCCACTTCATTATAGCACGGAACTACAATCGAAATCTGAGCGGGCAAAAGCGCTGCCGCAGCATGAGAGGTCACTACAATACGCCGTTAAATTGGAACGCCAGCCAATGACCGGCTTGTTTGTATCGTTTGCAATGTCTGTACACGCACAACATGCGGGCTTTCGGTCAAACGGCGTGTCAAAACATTCTGATGCGCAGCATCACGCGCCACAAAGCGAGCGAGGAAATCCCCTCCCCCACGTATCATGTGGCATTCACGTGTTTCGGGCCATTCTCCCACCTGTGCTTCAAACTCATTCAATACGCTGTTGCGCTGACTATCTAAGCCAATCAGAGCATAAAAAACGATAGACCAGCCCAAAAGAGCCGGATCAACATCTGCGTGGTAACCACGGATGATACCTAATTCCTCCAAACGGCGTACACGCCGTAAGCAAGGAGGAGCGGAAATGCCTACGCGTCGGGCAAGTTCCACATTTGTCATACGCCCATCAACCTGAAGTTCGGCGATAATCAGCCGGTCAATGGCATCAAGGTCAGCGGAGGGCAAAGTGTGCGTTGTGTTCATGTCATCCCGACATATATGGCAGGTAAAGCTGCCCGGAAAGATGGCAACTGGCGTTGAAACCCTTATATGGAGGACAACAACACCAAATGGGAATGGGTATGAGCGCTCTTCACCACACTGATCTTCTCGTCGTCGGGGCTGGACCAGCCGGATATACCGCAGCCATTTATGCTGCCCGCGCGAACATGAAACCAATCCTCGTGACCGGTATGCAGCCCGGTGGACAGCTAACCATCACGACAGATGTCGAGAATTACCCCGGTTTTGCGGAACCCATCCAAGGGCCATGGCTCATGGAACAAATGCGCGCCCAAGCCGAACATGTGGGTACGAATATTACGTATGACCTCATCACAGAAGCATCATTAAAAAATGGTAGAGATGCTGATGGATATTTTCATTTAAAGGGCGACTCGGGCGATACGTACCTTGCACGGACCGTTGTGATCGCGACAGGCGCCCAAGCCAAGTGGCTCGGACTAGAAGCCGAGACCCGCTTGCGGACCGGCGGCGTCTCCGCATGCGCAACCTGTGATGGATTCTTTTACCGCGGCAAAACCGTTGCCGTTATCGGCGGCGGCAATACTGCTGTTGAAGAAGCCCTGTACCTCACCCACCACGCGGAAACCGTGCATCTCATCCACCGTCGTGACACGCTACGCGCTGAACGCATTCTGCAAGACCGGCTTTTGGCACATCCCAAAATCAAAACGCACTGGAATGTTGCCGTAAACGACATTATCGGCGGTGGAGCGCCTGAAGTTGTACAAGGCATAGAGCTGAAAAATACAGCAACCGGCGAACTCTCACGCCTTGATGTCGACGGTGTGTTTGTCGCCATTGGGCATCATCCCAATACCGGCCCATTCCGTGATCAAGTCGCCTGTGATGCAGAGGGCTATATCATTACAGAGGCTGGTGGCACACAAACCAACATCCCCGGCGTCTTTGCTGCCGGTGACGTGCAGGACCGCATTTTCCGTCAAGCCGTTACTGCGGCTGGCACCGGCTGTATGGCAGCTTTGGAAGCAGAACGTTTCCTCGCCAACATACCAGCCATGACAAAAACTTGACCCTAGTCAAAGCTTCGGACAGTTTCGTCTCTAAGACGAAACTCCGAGCAAACGATATACCTATGGTTAAGAAGGAAGAGGACCGCCGCAACAGCGGACGGGACGATCATCATATGGACTGGGATAAACTACGCATTTTTCACGCCGTTGCTGAGGCCGGCTCTTTTACCCATGCGGGAGATAAACTCAATCTCAGCCAATCAGCAGTATCACGCCAGATATCTGCTCTAGAGGAAGTGCTACGCGTTCCCCTCTTCCACCGCCATGCGCGGGGTTTGATTTTGACGGAACAAGGCGAAGTCTTGAACCGTACCGTACGTGATGTGTTTTCAAAGCTTGCGTTGACGCAAGCATTTCTGAGCGAGAGCAAAGAACGAGCTGCGGGCAAAATCACCATCACAACGACCACGGGCTTTGGCGCATCATGGCTAACACCACGCCTAAACCGTTTCTTGGAGAAATACCCCGAGATCGAAGTTTCTCTTCTTCTGGAAGATGAAGAATTAGATCTAGGCATGCGTGAGGCCGATGTCGCCATCCGCCTGCACCCTCCGACACAGCCAGACCTCGTACAGCGGCACCTTGCAGATTTTGATATGCCGATTTATGCGAGCGCTGACTATCTTGCAGAACATGGCACCCCTCAGAACCTTGAGGAACTAGCAAACCACCAAATCATCGGCTTTGCTGGCTGGCACCTGCCATTACCCGTAGTGAACTGGCTGCATGATGAATTATGCCGTCAAGATATTCCCTACAAAGGTATGCGCTTAGCCATCAATAATATTGCTGCTGTTGCACATGCCATCGCCTCTGGCGCAGGTATTGGGTCTTTGCCATTCTACTCGGCCACAGCATACCCGGATCTGGTGCGCATTCTTCCGAATATTCCAACACCAAAAGTCGAGGCTTACTTCGTCTATCCAGACGAACTGCGAACATCCAAACGAATCGCAGTCTTCCGAGATTTCTTACTCGCGGAAATCAATAGTCTGAAGCACTAAAAAAAACCTTCAGAACAACCTCAGGATGAAGACTTGTCTTGATCCTGAGGCTTCAAAACGCCCTCATTAACCCGTTCGCGTAACTCTTTACCGGCTTTGAAAAAAGGAAAAACCTTTTCATCAACGTCAACGGTTTCACCTGTACGCGGATTACGCCCTGTACGTGCTTGACGCTGCCGCGGAGCAAAGGCCCCAAAACCACGCAACTCAACACGATCCCCTTTTTCAAGGGCTAAACTGATTTCTTCCAAAATCACATCAACGATGCGCTCAACATCTTTTGGCAAAAGATGT
This sequence comes from uncultured Neokomagataea sp., assembly GCF_946476835.1. Taxonomy (GTDB): domain Bacteria; phylum Pseudomonadota; class Alphaproteobacteria; order Acetobacterales; family Acetobacteraceae; genus Gluconobacter. The sequence continues at coordinate 27,451 of NZ_CAMKWA010000015.1, read as the reverse complement.
GCATGAATACGCGCTACCGCCGCTACAAGTTCAGACCGCGTCATAGTATCGTTACCGCCCAATATCACTCTTGGTAAACTACCATGACAAGATGGCAACTGGACCGTCAAGCGTATCTAACGCTGATGCTGTTTCAAAGTGTCGCACCACCGCTTCACCAAAAAGACTGCTCATCATCGTTTTATACGGGATACCAAAAAAACTACGCTGATCCCGGCGCACCCCAATTTCAGATACGGGGTATTTTCCGCCTGTAATACCTAAACGGTGACGCAGCCACATACGTGCAGCATACTCATTACCAAGTTCATCAATCAAACCTAATGCCACCGCCTGATGCCCTGTGTACGGACGACCATCAGCCAATGCACGCACCTTTGCTTGATCCATATGGCGCCCTTGCGCAACCATTACGACAAACTGATCAAACAAATCATGCACTATACCCTGCAACATTTCATGCCCCTCCGGTGAAATGGGCACAGTCATGTCACCTTGATCTTTCATTGCACCAGACATGATAGGAGCGCTCGCCACACCGAGACGGCCAAGTAATGGAGACACGTCGTAATGCTCCATAATCACGCCAATAGACCCCGTTAACGTAGAAGGCAGCGCGACAATATGCTGAGCTGGGACAGACAACATATACGCTGCTGAAGCACCCAACGCCCCCATACTCACAGCAACCGGCTTCACCGCTGCAAACTGCGCAATAGCATCATGCAAACGCTCTCCACCGGTTACTGCACCGCCAGGACTATTCACTACAACAAGCAGCCCCGTGACCGATGGGTCTTTCGCGGCATGACAAATAGCGCGCTCTTGCACGGAAACGTCATTACCGATCACACCGTCAATAACGAGGCGTGCAATATGTGGGGATTTAGCGTGAGAGGCATGCCTCAACGAAGACGGCATGACACACAGAAACAATGCAACAATAAAGCTGCACACAGCCCCTATACGCCAACGCAATAAGCGGCGGCGTTGTAGGGACAGCATGACACGTTTCTCAGCATCGTTATTCACGGGCATTCCTCATTCTCGATAGTGCCTGAACCCTATCAGAAAAATGCCCCAAGAATATTATTGCTTATAAGAAAAAGTCTAAACTTAGGCCTTAGAAGACTTTTTCTCTGAACTATTAGCACTGATCTTACGGCCCAAACCAATTTCGCGAGCCAAGGTTGAACGACGACGTGCATAATTTGGAGCAACCAATGGGTAGTCACCCGGCAGGCCCCAACGCTCACGGTACTGCTCTGGCGTCATGTTATACGCACTTTGCAGATGGCGCTTCAGCATTTTCAGCTTTTTACCATCTTCCAGACAGACGATATAATCAGGGAATACTGAACGCTTAATCGGCACAGCTGGCTGAGGGCGCTCAGGCTTAGCTTCTTCCACCGGGGCACCAGCACCTGCTAACGCATCATACACTTGTTTAATAAGTAGCGGCAGCTTGTCCGCCTCAACATTACCGCGTGATGCTTGTGCTGAAACAATTTCAGTGGTCAGCTCAAGCAAATTTTTTTCAGACTTCACTTCAGACATGGTTATCTCCAAGAGGAAGAAAAAACAAAATAGCTAACTTATTGGATAACTCAACTATACTTAAAATCACAATAAACGGCATAATTCAATGATTTTATAGTCAAGATCCCATAAATTATGATTATTAATTCACCAGAAAAACCATATATGAACGCTCCCCAGACAGAAAAAGAGTACCGAATCTAACGACACCTTTTTCTTACAAAACGTCACAAACTCATAACTGAGAAAACAACGCCGTTTTTCAAGTTCAGTTTTCGCAAAAAGATTACTTTTTTACTTATTTTTTAACTTCATCTCACCAAAAAAAAGCAAAGATTAAATCTTACTTGGCACCCTATGAGCATTGTGCTGAAGATAACTGAATAATGTCTCTATTTTCAGCCTTGCGCCCTTCACGCACCTCCCCCCACCCTCATAAACCCTTTTTCTCTCTCCCTTTGCGCTGGCTTCTATCCCCATCGCGCTCTGCTCTCCTCTTTGCTCTGCGCAACACCGTAGCCTCACTCCTTGCTCTTATGATTGCGCTATGGATGGAGCTCGACAGCCCCGCATGGGCAGCCATGACTGTCTGGGCCGTCGCACAACCCACACGCGGCGAGAGCCAATCAAAAGCCAAATGGCGCATCATCGGCACTTTTTTTGGCGCCATTGCGTCTATTGCCATTATGGGAACCGCGCCACAGGCTCCATGGCTCTTTTTCCCAATGATTGCTATTTGGATTGGCCTATGCAGCGGCCTTGCAACATTCTTCAGTAACTTCCGCGCCTATGCGCTGGTTCTGGCTGGTTATACGTGTTCGATCATTTGTATGGATGCAGCATCCAACCCGAACCACGTTTTTATTATTGCCGTTTCACGCACCACCTACATCACCTTAGGCGTTTTGTGCGAAGCCTTCGTTGCCCTTATTTTTGCCGCCTCCCAAGAGCAACATGCACGCGAACAAATCCGCCAAAAGATTCAATCAGCTCTTATTCTCGTCACCAAGACCCTCGGCAGCATTCTCGGCGAAGACCGCGGAGCCCTCAACGCTGCACGCCGCCAATTCGGCACATTACTGCAAATCAATGACCAAATTGAATTCGCAGAAGTCGAAATGGGGCCACATGGCCATGAAGGAGACCATGCCCGCGCAGCCCTTGCCTCCGTCTCTGCACTACTCTCACGTGGCTTCGGCATGGCGATGCGCCTGCAACTTCTCAACCATGAACATGAAGATTTCTCACTCGCTGCAGATGAAGTGTTGATTTTCCTCGAGGCGTTTCCGAAACGGCTGACTGATCAAAACGCCATTCCTGATCTGCTTGCCGAACTACAGCACCTTCGTGATGTCTGCCACCAATACGCTGCCCCCCACGAAGACAACTCAATCATCAAAACCTCAAAAACTCCTTTACGTGATGACGCCACTCTAGATGAACGTGTACTTTTCATCTCGCTTGGCGATTTAATGGGGGATCTTGAACGAGCCATAGCGGAGTATGAGGCGAGTACACACTCCATCCCAGGAGACCACTTCCACTTTCAGCGAGAAACACACCTTGATCCCCGAGAAGCGCTATCAAACGGCCTTCGCGGTGCCCTCGCCGTCTTACTAACGGCCCTAATTTATGAAGTGACAGCATGGCCGAATGGCTTGGGCTTCATTGCAATTACGACTCTCGTATGCGGCCTCTTCGCGACCACAGAAAATCCCGCATTAGGCACTATGAAGTTTCTAAAAGGTGCCTTAGCCGCTCTAGTCGTCGCATGGATCCTGACCTTCATTCTCATTCCCCGCGCCACAACGTCAGAAATATTACTTTTATTCCTAGCACCGGCAATGTTCGCATGCGGTTTGGCAAAAGCAAATCCTTCCACAGCAGGCGGCGCAGGCGCTTATGGTCTGCTCCTACCCGCCATGATCAACCCGCAAAATCATCACGTCCTCGATGAAATCGCTTTTTACAATAATAGCACCGGCATCATGATGTCGGTGATTATTAGCGTGCTCGTATTCCGTACGATTCTACCATTTAACCCTTCCGATGAGCGCTTACGCTTACGCCTAACAATGCTGAGCGAACTCCGCGCCCTCGCCACTCTTAGCCATACACCCTCTCGTGACACATGGATTGGCCGCAATACGGACCGCTTTGCGCGTTTAATTCGTCATGTCGGCCCGTCCCATACAGAACTGGTTGAAGCCTATATTATGGGGACTTTGACCACACTAACCTTAGGGCTCAATATTATCCGCTTACGCACCTTGCTAGACCGCGAATTCCTACCCGAAAGCGCGCGCCGCCCTATTCAGCTCACCCTCCATTACATCGAATACTCAACACGTCACCATGACAAGGCTGCTCGCATTGCCGAAACAGCCGTACGCAGATTACGTGTACTCACCCCACTAGAAAGTGATTTCGCCACCCGGCTCGACCTTACCAAAGCGATTGCCTATCTTGTCGTGGTTGCGCATAGCTTGCGAACCACTCGAGATTTTCTTGATTCTACTCAACTTTTCATGGGTGAAAAAACACGCCGTCAACTCGCGCAGCCATCAGAGATCAGCTCTAAAAGCAAACGTGCCGAGTAAAGTCATACGGTCCACAGTAAGGCACCAGGTGGTCCAAATGAAATCATGAGGGTCAGTCCACCATCTGAGAGTGAAGACCTGAATCGCCAGCCTTCAACCTCATCTCTGCCAGCCAGCCTGCCCAGGCCATCACGGAACCAGTCCAACATGAAGGCTAGGTTCAGGGAGCCTACTACCAGCCCACCCAAGAGGACTTCGAGCTCTCTCGGCGTTCTATCGCGACCTGAATCCACGCCTGAATAACGCTCAGCTCAGAGCGTCGATCGTCGCGTGTGCGCAATTCTGGGAAGGGCCTATCGGTCCGGTAGTCAAGAAGATGAGGTCGAGGCTCAACAAGTCCAGCCGAAAGGCCACCCAGGCCGTCATGAGAGCACGTCCGGCACGTCATCGTTTCGCAGACCCCGCAAACGATGACGCTTTCGTCGCCTTCTATGCCAACGCAGCGTAATCCTCATTTTACTTGCCATAAGAATCGGGGCATCCCTCAATGACAGTAGCTGAACACTCCAATGAAAGCATACGATGAGAAACGAAGCAGAAGGACGTGCAACACATACATTGATGATGGCACATGAATTCATACGGTGTGAAAACGCTTTCGAGGAATTCGCCAGAAGAGGAAAGGAACAGATTATCCTTGGCGATACGCCTCAAAGGTCTTTCGGTCTCTACGACTCATACACGCGCTTTCTCCATCATCTTTATGAGTTCTTGAAAGAATGCGCCAAGAACGATTTATCCAAAGAATACGTAAAGCAATTCAAATGGAACGAAAGACATAAACCCATTGAGTTATATATTCATTCACAAGCATCAAAGATTTTGAGAAACAGGAAAGAAGCCATCCTCAATGGGACTGCCCCACCATGGGAAAACTCTCTTCAATCATTCCCGGAAAATGTCCCTATGGATTTTCCGGTACGACTTAGGACAATTAGAAATAATACATTCGGTCATATTGGAAAAGATCGACACAGTCAGGACCTGACGGAATTTTACAGAGAATACCATAAATACATTTATATGATTTACTTTAACTGCAAGTCTTGGTGGGGTAGAAATGGAAGACCTCTCCCAGATTTGGGACCGATTACCAGCTTTTCGATTGCCATAGATTGCCACAAATAATCAGGAGTATTTTTTCGGGGGCTGCTCAGGAATGGCAGTTTTTGGCGGAGAGGGTGGGATTCGAACCCACGGTACCGGTGAAGGCACAACGGTTTTCGAGACCGCCCCAATCGACCACTCTGGCACCTCTCCACGCGGGCTAACTTTATGCTTAGCCTTGATCGATGGGCAGGCTTATGGCGCTCTTTCGAAAATATGACAAGAGAAAAGAACATAGTGATCCGCAAAAAAAATCGCGTGATCCACGTTTTTTCATTGACCTTCTTCACCGTTCTCTGTAGCCATCCGCTGTCTTTGTTCTATTTTACGCGTGAGCGTGATGGAGCAGCAAAAAGACCAATGTAGAAAAAGCGGCTGAGCTTTACGATAAAGCGTATGTGGGCGAACAGCCTGACGCCAAAGTTACAGTCCGGAACAGTGAGAGTTTTCTGACATGTTTGCAGTCATCCGCACAGGCGGAAAGCAGTATCGCGTCGCTCCTCAGAGCATCGTGAAGGTTGAAAAACTGGACGCCGAAGCTGGCAGCACAGTAACATTGACGGACGTCCTGATGGTTGGCGGCGAAAGCGGCCTGACTGTTGGCGCACCGACCGTTGAAGGTGCAAGCGTTACGGCAACCGTCGTTGCTCAAGATCGCTTGGAAAAAGTGATCATCTTCAAGAAGCGTCGTCGTCAAAACAGCCGCCGTAAAAACGGCCACCGTCAACATGTGACGGTTCTGCGCATTGAAGCGATCAACGCGGCCTGAGCATAGACCGCTTTCGAGCTAGTTAGGAGAGACAGCAATGGCACAAAAAAAAGCAGGCGGCTCGAGCCGTAACGGACGTGATAGCGCCGGTCGTCGCCTCGGTGTGAAGAAGTTTGGTGGTGAAAGCGTCATCGCTGGCAACATCATCGTGCGCCAACGTGGCACGAAGATGAAGCCAGGCGCTAACGTCGGCGTTGGCCGTGACCACACCCTGTTCGCATTGGTTGACGGTCAAGTCCGCTTCCAACGTCGCGCAGAAGGCCGCGTCCACGTATCTGTGGCGCTGGCAGAAGCTGCCGAATAATTTCGCCGGCAGACTTTGTCTTATATAAAGGGCCGGCCCTCTTGGGGCTGGCCTTTTTTCTTACGTTACGGAACAGAGAATGAAATTCCTCGATCAAGCCAAAATTTATGTTCGTTCCGGCGATGGTGGCGATGGCGTTGTCGCGTTCCGGCGTGAGAAATATATCGAGTACGGCGGCCCCGATGGCGGCAATGGCGGACGCGGCGGCGATGTTATTTTTCGTGCGGTCCCCAGCCTCAATACCCTCATTGATTTTCGCTACACACAGCATTTTCGGGCTCGCAAAGGCGGCAATGGCGCCGGTTCAGACCGCACCGGTGCGGCTGCATCTGATGTGCTGATTGATGTGCCTGTTGGAACGCAAATCTTTGCCGAAGATCGTGAAACACTTCTGGCAGATCTAGATGAGGCCGGAAAAGAAATTCTTCTCTGCCGCGGCGGCGATGGCGGACTTGGCAATGCCAACTTCAAAAGCAGCACCAATCGTGCCCCACGACGTGCAGATAAAGGCTGGCCAGGTGAAGAACGCTGGGTTTGGCTACGCCTCAAACTCATTGCAGATATTGGCTTAGTCGGCTTACCGAATGCAGGGAAATCTACCCTTCTCTCAGTCGCCTCACGCGCACGCCCTAAAATTGCTGATTATCCATTTACGACTCTTCATCCACAATTAGGCGTCGTACGCCTTAATGCGACAGAAGAATTTGTTATTGCGGACATCCCAGGCCTCATTGAAGGCGCGAGTAACGGTGCTGGACTTGGCGACCGCTTCTTAGGTCACGTCGAACGCTGTGCAAGTCTTGTGCATCTGATTGATGGAACAGAAAGTCAAATTGTACGCCACTGGCGCCTTATTCGTCATGAACTAGAAGCTTACGATCCTATTTTGGCACAAAAACCAGAGATCATTGTTCTGAATAAATGTGATGCACTGACTGCGCAGCAAAAATCTGCTAAACGTCGTGCTCTGGAAAAGGCATCAGGCTCGCCGGTCATGACATTATCTGGCGTTACCCATGAGGGCCTTCCCGAGGTTCTGAGAGCTCTTCAAGATCGCGTCAACCTTGCGAGAACAAAATGAGTCTTGTCCATGGTGAAGGAGGCATAGCTCCTTCACTCCACGATGCCCGTCGTATCGTTATCAAAATTGGCAGCGCGCTTCTGGTAGATACACAGCACGCTACGTTACGGACTGAGTGGTTAAACAGTCTATGCGCGGATATTGCACAGCTCAAAACCTTGGGCTGTGATGTGATCGTCGTCTCTTCTGGAGCGATTGCTCTTGCACGACACCAAATGGGAAAAACAAGCTCCCGTTTGCGACTAGAAGAAAAACAAGCCTTAGCCAGCATTGGTCAGATTAGCCTTGCACAAGGATGGCAAAAAAGCTTGTCTGCATATGGCCTGACATCTGGCCAACTCCTTCTTACACAAGAAGATACTGAAGACCGTGAGCGCCATCTCAATGCCCGCGCAACAATTGAAACCCTTCTGAGTTTTGGTTGTATTCCAATCATTAATGAAAACGACGCAGTAGCTACAAACGAAATCCGTTTCGGTGATAATGACCGACTTGCTGCACGCGTCGCTCAAATGACAGCTTCGGATACATTAATTCTCTTTTCTGACATTAATGGTCTATACACAGCTGACCCACGAAAAGAACCAAATGCTCGACACATCCCAGTCGTCGACCGTGTTACCGAAGAAATTATGGCATTAGGTGGTGAGCCTCCCCCAGGTTATTCATCTGGAGGAATGCGCACCAAACTCCTTGCCGCACGCGTTGCCAATCGTGCAGGCACTCATATGGTCATTACTTCAGGTAAACATACTCACCCTATTGCCCACCTCTTAGATGGAGGCCTTTCTACATGGTTTCGTGCCGAACTCGATGCTGGTTCTGCACGTAAACGATGGATTGGGAGCGTACTTTCCACGAAAGGTACCCTGACTATTGATGCAGGCGCAGAACACGCGCTTTTACAAGGAGCATCATTGCTCTCTGCAGGCGTCATTCATGTTTCTGGTACTTTTCAACGTGGAGACGCTGTATCAATTTACAATGCCACGGGCCAAAGCGTTGCTAGTGGCTTAGTTAATTATAGCGCTAAAGAAATTGTTCAAATTTTAGGATATCAATCATCGGCCGTAGAGCATCTTCTCGGTTACTGTGGCCCTGATGCCTTAATACACCGTGACAACCTAGCTCTTGTTTCTTGGAAATAATTTTTCCATATAACGGCGGACGATTTTTTATCATCGCCGCGTCTCGACTGCCCCTCCTGCTTGATTTTAGACGTTCGCATGCCAGGACAAAGTGGACTTGAGCTTCAAAATACGCTGAATGCGATGAAGATTTCCATTCCCATTCTTTTCATTACGGCACATGGAGACATTCCTATGTCTGTCCGTGCACTCAAGAATGGTGCCGTTGATTTTTTAACCAAGCCATTTTCGGATCAAGTTTTACTGGATAGTCTTCACTCGGCGCTCGAGTGGCACAAAGCAGAGCGTGAGCGTTACCAAGAGCGCTGTGTTTTACAAGAACGTTATGAGAGCTTGAACGTTGGGGAGCGCGAGGTTTTTCGCCTTGTTGTTCGTGGCTTATTGAACAAACAAATAGCGGGTTTATTGGGCGTGAGTGAAATTACGGTAAAAGTTCGCCGCGGTCATGTTATGCGCAAAATGGCTTGCAATTCATTAGCATGCTTAGTGCGTGCACATGATTACTTATTTGCATGATTTATATGAATTGGTTGCGGGGGCAGGATACCAACTTTGGCGAACTTATCCCCTCCCCCTACGATTGATTGCTTAACGCTCGCCTTGCAACGCACATTGCACGGCCCACAGGCCATGCAAAAATAATCAAATTTTTTAACAATTTTACTTCGGTTACGCTTCACGGGACCTAGGTCAGGAAGATCCACTGTCAGAAGGATCCTCCCCTATGCTTGTTCAAGCGCATCGTTTCATCACTCTTAACCAACGCCTGGGAAATGCCAGCACGCTCACACCAGGCGACATAGTCGATCTCGCGGCCTTCTACCAGGCGGGCTTCCCAGGTGAAAAAGCCCAGAACGCGGCTCTTCGCAAAGTCCTGCGACAGATGAACCTTCCTGTAAAAGAATTCGCTCAGGACCTGCACCGTGTCAAAGCCCTGTATGATCTTTTGAAGGGTCCGTCAGGCAGCACTAAACCCCCAACAGACACATCTTCCCTCCCCTCCCTATCGAGGCCGTAATGGAACAGAGGGCAGAAAAATGGGAGGGCGCACTTCAGCGAAAATCTACGATTTTCGCGTGCGAACCCAACGGGCCGAAGGCGTGAGCCATGGCCCTGTATTCCTTACAACATAGCAGCATCGCCGCCACTGACGGGATTGGCAAAACAGCCGCACGATTGCGCTACATCTGTTGTAATCGCCAGGATCTCATCCTGCTCGGAGAACGTCATGGCCTGTCGGCCTATGACACGACCAACCTTCGTACCCTGGCCGAACGCCATGAAACGATGGCCGGCCAAAACGGCCGAATTGCCGAATGCTTCATTATCGCTCTTCCTCGCGAAGGAACGCCGGAGCTTCACCAGCGTCTCGTTCGCGACTTTGCAGAAAAAGTCACACATGGCGCTGCCCCCTGGATCGCAGCCATCCATTACGACCGACCGGGCAATCCCCATGTCCATCTCATCGCGCTGGAACAAAACAAACCCCGCACCGGAGGAAAAGGACGGCCCAGCAAGGTCATCGGACTTTCCCGCAAAGGGGCGCTGGAACGGGTGCGCGAAGAATGGACCGAAACGCATAACCGCATCATGGCCGGAACGGGACCACCGATTGATCACCGTTCTCTTGAAGATCAGGGGAAAGGCCATCTCCTCCCCACACTTCATGAAGGGCCAGCCGCCCGGATCATGCAGGCGCAAGGCAAGCGTCCTGGCAGCCAACACAAGACCAGAAGAAACGGCAAAACCATAGACTGGCCCCAGATCGATGAGGGCCGCACACGCAGCGAAACAAACACCACCGTGCGGCGCATCAATGCGCTCGCAAGCCAAGTGAAGGAACAGGGATATGAGCGACGATCCGACCGAGTTTTTCCTACGCCTTCAAGAGAGCGTGGACCATGCCCGACAGAACACCGAGCGTGCAGCGTTTCAACTTCGAGAGCGCCTCACGGCAATGGAGCACATTACAGCGCAATGCCATCGCCTTCTGGGACAGACAGAGAACCTCCTGGACAGTACACAGACCCAACTGTCCCAACCCCGAATGGAGCCAGCAGTGCCGCCCTCTTCCCAACCGTGGAAGAGACACACGCTGATGGGCGCGTCGTTATTCCTCACTGGGATGATGTGTGGGTGGCTGATGCCTTGAAAGCCACCCCATGGCGCTACTCCACCCAAGCATTGCATGAACATGAACTCTGCCTGCTTGCGCTTCTGCGTCATGGTTGGGACACTATGCGCAATCGAGTACGCCACATGATCAATGCAGTAGACTGGACACGCCTTGCACCACACATCCCGCAGCGACCGCAGAAAACGTCAACTTCCAGCCCATGGCCTAGTTTCCCAAAACATCATCAGTCGCGCAAAGAACGCACAGACATGCAGCGGGGCCGCTAGAAAGACGCCAATCGAAGAACGCCATCAAGGCACCAATCAATCAGCACTCCGAAAGCCTAGCATCACCAGCCAACCGTTCTTTAATCCCCTCGAATTTGAGACAAAACAACCTTGCACCTAATATCTTGCTATAAGGAGAATATCCACGTAGGCATTTGATACAAATGATAGTTTCAAACCAGACCATGTGAACCAATGCATAAGCCTGAACCTCAAAACCTCTGAACGCCAGAGGCGCGAGTGCAAAGTGTGGTGCGCAGAGCGTCGCATCACTCAGGTCGAAGCATTCAAAGAGTTTCTCCGCTTCTGAAATTGAATGAAGGCAAGTATTTAGCATGAGCTCGGGGTACAACATTCCTCTCGTAACCAGTGTTTGCGACGTAAACCCAGACGTTTTCTCCATGAGTCGGTCTGAACAGGTTGAACACCTCTCGTCTATCCCCGAAGCGGATATAAACACTGCACGCACCTTTTACACTCGAAACCATGTGACGTCGGGTATGTCCGAATTCCTTCGGGGAGCGTTGAAGCGACTAGCGGGCAAAAGCCAACAGGCAGTTTTCGAACTTCGTCAGGCTATGGGCGGTGGTAAGACCCACAACATGATCGCCCTGGGATTACTCGCGCGGTTCCCGGAACTCAAAGATGAGCTTCCAACCGAGATCACTGCTGGCATGGGAAACGAGCCCGCAGTGATTGCCGCAGTCAATGGCCGTGACGTTCGACAGTTCATCTGGGGGGACATCGCCGATCAACTTGGTAAGGCAGAACAGTTCCGTGACCATTGGATCAATGGTCCGAAAGAAATGAGCGAAGGAGACTGGATGCGGCTGATTGGGGACCGCCCTACTCTGATCATGCTGGATGAACTTCCGCCATACCTTGCCATGGCGCACACCAAGACAGTGGGGCACGGCACTCTGTTGGATTTGCTCAAGTATTCCTTAGCAAACCTGTTTTCAGCTGCGATGAAATTGCAACGGTGTGTCGTTGTGGTGGCATCCCTTGATGCCGCATATGATGATGCGCGCAGAATTCTTGGTGGGCAGCTTGCTGACCTGCAAAAGGAAACAAGCCGCGGCGCCAAAGCTATCACCCCTGTAGACCTGAACACAGGAGAGATTTACGACATCCTAAGGAAACGCCTGTTCACCAAGCTGCCTGATCCAGCTGGGGAAGAGGTGGAAAAGGTCGCGCAGGCATATCTGACAGCATACCAAGAGGCAGTTCGAGGCCGTGCCTTGGCAAAGTCTGCGGAACAGATGGCTGATGAAATCGTCGGTTCCTACCCCTTCCATCCGAGCTATAAAGATATCCTTTCGCTTTTTAAGGAAAACGAAAAATTCCGGCAAACCCGCGGTTTGATCCAGTTCACCGCGAACTTGATGCGCGGGGTGTGGGCAAACAAAGGTCAAGAAGAGGTCTTCTTAATCGGAGCCCAATTTCTTGATTTTTCCGACCAAGAAACCCGGGATCAAGTCAAGGAAATCGAACGATCTCTGGAATCTGCGCTCGCAAGCGACGTCTATGACACGGACGGGTCTGCCCATGCCCAGGGAATCGATGGAGATCGCAATGATCGATGCGCATCCCAAGTGGCGACTTTGCTGTTCATTTCCTCGCTATCTGATAACACCGACGGTATTCGAGGCCTGCCTCGGGATACTGTGATTGAGTACCTGGTCGCGCCCGGGAAGGAGCCTACGAATTTCATCGAAGCGTTTGATGAACTCCGGAAACGGTGCTGGTACCTGCATAATCGTGACGGTGATCGGTGGTACTTTTCCGATATCGCCAACGTACGAAAGCAGATCGAGGATAAGGTCGGCAAGATCCCACAGGACCGCGTGGATGACGAGATGCGTCGTCGTCTGACCGACATTTTTCGGCCTTCTAACAAATTGGCGTATTCTGATCTGATCGTACTACCGCGGGTCGATGAGGTGAAACTGACTACGTCAAAGCGAACGTGTCTTGTCCTTTCCCCGGACGCAAAGTCTCCCCCAGCAGCAGCTGCTAGGTTCTTCAATGACGTAGTCTACAAAAACTCATTCTGTGTTGTTGCCGGTGATGGATCCAAGATGGCAAGTGCGGAAGAAAGTGTCCGCCGCCTTCTCGCGATTGCTGCGGTGAGGACGATCGTGGCGGATACCCCCCGACACCAGAAGGAGATTGAGACAGAGCAAGAGACGACAGAGATCGGCTTTAATTCCACGGTAAAAAGCCTTTTTAACGCAGTCTGGTATCCCCAGACGAAGGAACTAAAGAGTGCGCGGATCGACTTAGGCCATTTCCAGGAGCGGGGAGTGATCCAAGGTGAGAAGGCTGTCGAAGCTGCATTGTCCGGGGGAGGCGCGAAGAAGCTTGTAGAGCTTGATCCAGATCGAATGGATGGGTTGATCCAACGCTGCGAAGATCAGCTTTTTCCCAACGGTCAGTCTCGGACACGTTGGTCGGACGTGCTCGAGCGCGCCGCATCGAACCCGCGCTGGATTTGGCTACCTCCGAAAGGAATGGACGAGATCAAAGCGACCGCGCTTGCAGACGGTCGCTGGGCTGAAGAAAATGGTTACGTAAACAAGAGCCCGCCGCCGCCGCAACCCGTGATCCGCGTCACGCGGATCGCTGGTAATGAGATGACTGGTGAAAGCGATCTCGAGTTTGCCATCTCGAATGCAGGCAAGGCGCCGGAAGTGTTGATTGCTCCGACCCGTGAAGGCTTGGAGAGCGGTGAGGTGATCACGGACCGCACCTATCGAACCGCAGAAGTGGAACTATGGTGCCAAGCTCGCAATCCGGAAACGAGCGAAGTCAGCGAGCCTTATCGTTGGTCCGGTGCGATCATCATAACTCATGAACGGCGCGACAACGCTGGCATCTGGCAGGTGACCCTCACAGCCCGTCCTGAGGCGGAGCTGCGCTGGAACACTGAGGGCATCAATCCGAAAGAAGGTGCCGTTTACGACGGTACGGCGATCGAAATCGACGGGCGCCAGAAAACCACCCTTTACGTCTATGCGGAGAAGGGCGGGGTGACAGCTCGGCGTGATTTCACGTTTGATGCCGTTGGTGCAAAGAAAACCATCGATGACAGTCGATCTGCCAAGGTGAAGCGTGACTTCCAGTTCGCCTCCAAAAGTGATGTTCTCCGTGTCGTCCGCGCTTCTAAGGGCAAGGAGAACATCTTGTTCCACGGTGTCAGTGTTACTGTCGGCGAAGGCGAGAAAAGTCTGCGGATGCGGAGCGGTGGAGACGTCGCGCTGACCGGTGAAGACATCGAGACGATAATCGAAGGACTGCGCGGTGCCTTGAGCCAATTCGATGCAGAGGTGCAGCTTCGCTTCCGTGAAGCGGACTTCCCGGATGGCTACACCATGAAAGACTTCGCTAATCAGGTCGGGATTGACATCTCCATCGATGACGTGGAGCAGGCAATCTGATGGTAGGAAAACCGATTACTCATGGATTCGGGGTTCCGAATGACCCGCTTCCGCACCAGTTTCTGGTGAGAATCCTTCTTGGGCGGAATGATCCTGTTGAGATCTGGGAAGATTTTGGAGCGGCTGGAGTCGGATCGACAGCGCAAAAGCTGTGCCGTGCCGCAGTGCCTCGTGATGCGTGGTGCCAAGTAGCAGAAGGATTGAAATCCCACCTCAATCGCCGTCTCAAAGAGAAGAACCTCAAAGCGTCCCGCTTCAACACAGGCGACAACCGGGTGGAACGGATCTTGGGGCGCGAGCTCTGCGTGCTGGCTTGGGCTATTGAAGATGCGACTTCAGATGAGGCAGCTATTGCCTTTACTCGCTGGTCTTCACACCGGCCGGAAGAGCTGTGGTGGCTCTTCCAGCAAATTGACAGAGATGGAGGAGAGTGGGACAGCTCCAAAACCGGTTGGCGAGTCGCCATACGGCACGCCCTGGTCAAGGACGGAGACGAAGTATCGACCGCAGCGCGCCGCCCACGCCCGAAAACGCCCACGGAAAAAATCCCTGACTTGTTCAAAGACCTCTGAGGATTTGATGATGACTACGACCGCTGCCGCGACTTCTTCCGTCACACCTTTTAGCCTCAGGGATACTCCTTCCCTGATCGAAAAGGCTTGGCCGACCGCAAAGATCTCGGCGGAAACACAAAAAGAGCGGAAGGCAGTTCAGGGGCAGACGCTGACGGGGCTCGGTTCCTACTGGAAGGGGCGCAAACCACTGATCCTGACGCGGGCCTGCATTCTCGGCGCCCTCATCCCAGCGACTGACGATCTGGAGCGGGACGTCGAGATCTTCGAAAAGCTCATGGGTATGGCCGATGAGACCTTCGGGCGACGTTATGAAGGAGGGCCGACGGCTTTTGCGAGGCTGTTTCCTGAGCATGCGCTAGAAGTTGCTGACGATACAGGGCGGTCTTTGGTGTGGCGAGATGATCTGGCCCCTATTGAGCGTCAGCGACGGATCGCCCAAGCATTTACGGAGATGCCCTACGCTCAGCGTCTTGAGAAGGTCAAGCGACCCGAGGAAATTGCGGAACAAGAACTTCTGGACGGAATCTGGTCAGAGGTAAACAGGCATCTCGGAACAACCGCTTGTAACATCTCTCAGTTGGTGGAGCAGTTGGGGGTCATGCGCTTTGGTCGTCGACCACTGCTGGCTGACACCTTTTCTGGATCCGGTTCGATCCCGTACGAAGCTGCAAGGGTAGGTTGCGACGTGATCGCATCAGACCTGAATCCGATTGCTTGCATGTTGAGTTGGGCAACTTTTAATATCGTAGGCGCAAGTCCCGAGCGACATGCCGAAATTATACGTGAAATGCACAAGATCGCTGATCGAGTGGATAAAAAAATTATAAGCATGGGCATTGAGCATGATGCCTCTGGCAACAGGGCTAAACTCTACCTCTACTGCCTGGAAACGCGGTGCCCTCGGACTGGATGGATGGTGCCCATTTCGCCTACGTGGATGATATCCAAAAAACGAAATTCGATTGCACGACTTGTACCTGATCATACTAACAAACGGTATGACATTGAGGTGCTGAATGGGGTAACGGATGAAGAAGTCGATGAAGCAACATTAGGAACGCTTCAAGATGGACGCCTTTTCCACCCAATTCTGAAAGATGACCTTGGCATTTCCATGAAGGAAATTCGAGGTGATTTTCGCGATGAAAATGGTGCGACGGGCAATCTCCTGCGTCAATGGGAATGCCATGATATACGCCCCCGTCCCGGTGACATCTTTCAAGAGCGTCTCTACGCGATCCAATGGATGGACGGTCAGGATATCAAGAAAGGAAAAACAAGCCCACGAAGCTGGTTTTCCGCGGTTACAGCAGAGGATGTCGCGAAAGAAAAAGAAGTTATCGTGTACGTCGAGCAGCATCTGGCTGCTTGGCAGCAGGACGGCTTTGTATCAGATATGCAAATCGAGCCTGGAAACAAGACAGACGAGCCGATCCGAACCCGCGGCTGGACCTATTGGCATCATCTGTTTAGCCCAAGGCAGATCCTTTTCACGGCTCTTGTCCTCTCGGCTGCCAAAGATTCTCCTGAAGGTCGTGTCTTTACCGCAAAATTCCTCGACTGGAATTCTAAGCTATGTCGCTATGGAACTGGTGCAGCTCGGGAGTCGGTTGCGCAAACCTTCTATAATCAGGCTCTCAACCCGTTTCCTAACTACGGTGTGAGGTCATACGGTTTCGCTCGCTCATACCTCGAAGACGTGCCAGGTAATTCTCCGTTGAAAGCATCTGGGAAACTGATCAGTCGCCGTGCAAGCGAGACAGATCAGCCTGCTGATCTTTACATCACTGACCCTCCCTATGCAGATGCCGTCCAATACGATGAAATTACGGAATTCTTCATTGCATGGCTTCGGAAGAACCCACCTGTTCCTTTCAATGAATGGATCTGGGACTCGCGCCGAAACCTTGCCATTAAGGGTGAGGGTCAGTCATTCAAAGTAGCGATGATTGACGCCTACGGTGCGATGACAGAGCATATGCCGAAAAATGGCCTCCAGATCGTCCAGTTTACGCACCAAGATGCCAAGACCTGGTCGGACATGGCTCAGATTTTCTGGGGTTCTGGCCTGCAGGTGGTTCAGGACTGGTACGTCTCCACCGAGACGATGACCGAGCTGAAAAAGGGTGGGTACGTCCAAGGTACCCATATCATTATCCTGAAAAAGCGTCAGGGCGAGCAATCAGGGTATCAAGACGAGATCGTTCACGAAATCCGCGATGAGGTGGAACGTCAGATCAAGGAGATGATTGGTCTCAATGATCAGATGGATGCCGCGCGCGGGGAGAACATCTTCAACGATGCCGACCTCCAGATGGCAGGATACGCCGCCGCGCTACGGGTTCTGACCGCCTACACGAAGATCGACGGGGTCGACATGACCCGCGAAGCGCTGCGCCCCCGCAAGAAAGGTGAGACAACGATCGTCGACGAGCTCACCGAATTTGCTGTTCAGACGGCCAACGAGTTCTTGGTTCCAGAAGGCCTAGAGAGGGAACTCTGGCTCGAACTGAATGGGGCGGAGCGGTTCTACCTGAAGATGATGGACATCGAAGAGGCCGGTGAAGCGAAGCTCGACCAATTCCAGAACTTCGCCAAGGCGTTCCGTGTCGGCGACTACGACGACATGATGACGTCGAAATCGCCCAACAATGCGAAGCTGAAGACTGCGATCAAGCTCGGAAAGACCTCCATGGCAGAAGGCACTCCCTTCGGGCGGGATAGCATTGTGCGCCTTGCGCTGCGTGGCGTCTGGCGTGTCGCGAAGGAGGATGAGGTCGAGGATGTGCTCGAGGAGCTTCGGGAGATGATCCCGGGCTACATGCGCAAACGCGATGCCTTGCGCCAGCTGATCGCCTATGTCGCCGCAAAGCGGGAGCATACGGACTCGGCCGAAGCAGCCGCAGCCAGAATCCTCGGAACTGCGATCCAAACGGAGCGGATCTGATGAAAGGGCATAGGTCGTGCAGGGTCTGATCTCACGCTTCTCCTCGCGCAACCAGCGCTTGTCCCATGTGTTCCTGAAGGACAGGCTCAAAGGAGCAGAAACCTATGACCGGATCGCCGGTTATTTTCGCTCCTCCATATTCGATCTGATTCATGAAGAGATCAGCACGATTGGCCGAGTTCGCATTGTCTGCAATGCAGATCTGGATCCTCGTGATCTGACTGCTGCGACACTCTCCCAGAAAGCTCGGGACCAAGCTCAGGTCGAGCGATGGCATGAGCAGGGGAATGAGATCGACGCGCTGCTGGAGCGGCCACGCTGGCGGCGCCTCCATGAGTTGCTGACCTCCGGGAACGTAGAGATCCGGGTTGTCTCGCGTGACAATGCTCCCTTTCTGCATGGCAAAGCCGGGGTGATTACCCGCCCCGACGGAACGACGTCCAGTTTCATCGGGTCGATCAACGAAACGGCCAACGGATGGGCGCAGTCTTACGAAATGATTTGGGAGGATCCGTCACAAGAGGCCGCGGCTTGGGTTCAATCTGAGTTCGACTGGCTCTGGAAAAAAGGCGTTCCCCTCTCTCAGGCGGTGATTGACGAGATCGGACGGACAGCACACAAAGTCGAGGTTCAGATCGAGCAGATGCGCGATGACCCAGTCGGGCTCGCAAAATCCGTCACGGTCGAGAGCCCCCTCGTGCGCCAGGGGGAAGGGCTGGCGCCTTGGCAGAAGGCGTTCGTGAATATCTTCGTCGAGCACGACGAGAAATACGGGGCGGCCCGGCTTTTGCTCGCTGATGAGGTGGGCGTCGGGAAGACCTTGTCTATGGCCGCGACAGGGGCATTGACTGTCCTCATGGGGCAAGGGCCGTTCCTAATCCTCTGCCCTGCAACCCTCACTTTGCAATGGCAGATGGAGCTTTGGGACAAGCTTGGACTGCCTTCTTGTGTTTGGGCCCGCGCACCTCAGAAGGGATGGATGGATCATCGAGGTCATCTTTACCGATCCCGGGATCCTGAAGATATATTGCGCTGCCCTTCTCAGATCGGGATTGTGTCAACGGGCCTGCTGGTTCGAGGTGGACCCGAGGCACAGGCATTGATGTGCGGAAATTATGGGATGATCGCGCTTGACGAGGGGCACAAAGCCCGTGTCAAACGTGGAATCGGCATGGATGAACCAGAGCCCGGAAAACTCTATCAAGCTATGGAGCGGCTCGCAGGACGTACCCGACATCTGGTGATCGGGACCGCAACTCCCATCCAGACGAACCGAGACGAAATCTGGGATCTGATGAAGCTTCTAGCCTGTGGGCAGGATCACGTTCTGGGGCGCCCAAGCGCATCGCGCTGGTGGGACCCAGAACAAGCACTCGACCTGGTCACGGGTCGAACCACTCTGCCTAACCCGGAGACGGCTTGGCCTTGGCTTCGCTCGCCCCTCCCGCATGCGCGCGAGGCGGCAGTGTTCAGTGATATACGGTACGATCTTCGGATACCGGAGGACGAGTTCTTTACCGACAAGGGGGTTTCAAGCCTCGAAGAGGATACCCGTGATACCCTTGAGGAGGTCCTAGAGATCGGGGAGATCGCCCGGGGTCTCCCGTTCATGCGCTACCACAACCCGCTCGGCCGACATGTTGTCTTGCGGCGCAGGAAGACATTGGAAAACGCGGGACTGATGGAGCGCATTGCAGTGAATATCCACCCGCGTCTCGGCGAGGCTCCTGGCATCTTCGAAAGGAACGCGGTTCGAACTCCGCATTTCTATGATCGCGCCTATGAAGAGGTTGGAAACTTCACCCTTGCGATGAAAGCCCGTCAGGCTGGAACCGGGTTTCTTGGTAATCTGATGATGCAGCGGATCTGTTCGTCGATTGCGGCGGGTATGGCGACAGCATCGAAAATGTTGGAACGCCGCCGTGAGAGCTTGCTTCTCGATGAAATCGAAGCCCCAGATCTTCTGGAAGCGATTGAGGGGATGGGCGCCGAAGCCTATGCTGCAGCAGTTGATGTTGAGGCGCAGCACCTGCAACGGGTCTTGGAAATACTCACGTCAGCACGCCAGGAAGACCCAAAGGGCCGCGCTGTGATGTATTACCTCGATCAGGAGGAATGGCTTGAGCGTGGTTGCATCATCTTCTCTCAATACTACGATACCGCTCGCTGGGTCGGCGAGCTAATCAGCAAGACACATCCGGATGAACCTGTCGCTGTCTATGCCGGAGTGGGAAAATCCGGCGTTTTTCTAGATGGAGAATGGCGAACCATTGATCGCGAAGACATCAAGAGAGGAGTAAAAGAGCGTAAGCTGCGTGTGGTCTGCGCGACGGATGCTGCATGTGAAGGGTTGAACCTGCAGACGCTTGGTACCCTGATCAATGTCGACTTGCCGTGGAACCCATCAAGACTCGAACAGCGGATCGGCCGTATCAAGCGATATGGCCAGCAACGCCGTGAGGTCGACATGGCCAACCTTGTCTATGCTGGGACGATCGACGAACGGGTCTATCGACGTCTGTCCGAACGGATGCAGGACCGGTACGATATCCTCGGCTCGCTTCCCGACACGATCGAGGACGACTGGATCGAAGATATTCAGCGAGTTGAAGAAGAACTAAAGAGCTTCACCAAGCCGGAGAGTCCAGCTGATGTTTTCAGTCTGCGGTATGGAGACTTCCTGAGCGTTGAAAAAGATGAACACGGATGGGAAACTTGGACGAAGGTGGTTGCGCGGCGCGACATCGAAGAGAGTTTAACGAAACCATGGAACATACGATCAAGCGACCTGTGTCGTAATTAATGAAGATAACAAGCGTAAAGGGCTTAATTCTATTTTATTTTTACACTGATATACTGCCCCATTGAATTAACAGTAAATAATCGTCGCGGGCTGTGAGCCACGTCCGCTTCAAAGAGAGGCTCATTGGCTCCTTACCGTATATTCGTACCTATCGGCCAACGTTCCTCCCCTATAAAACAATGGCAAGTGCTGTGCTCCGCCCCACAGATAAGTAGTCTGGCCCGTCCCCTCGCCTGACAAGCCACCAACACTCGCCCCAAACATAAATCAGCGCCCTTTTTGCAGACGGGTTGCTGACGCGTTTATTGGCCTATAATCCTCAGAATCCCGGAATTTTCTAAAATATGCAGACGCTGACGGGGGTCCCCATCGTCGCGGGTATTATTCCCTATTCAAAATAAAAATCGCTCCGCTGGCATTTTTTTGACGTCATCAGCTTCCCTCGCCCCCGTTCTGGACCCAGGTGTCCTGTACGGCGCATGCGTCGCCGTATCCTCCCCCATCCAGCATAAGGAGCGCCCCTGATGGCCCGTCATCCCCCTCGCAAGAAGAAAGCCCGACAATCACCTGCATCTTCACAATACTCGATCTTCGATCAGATCTCAGAAAACCTCACGGAAGCCCAACGAGAAACACTCCAAGGCTTCCTCAATTTAAAAACGACCAACACCAAATGGCGTGGCCGTGACATTGTCCCACCTGATACATTCCTTGCGACCGTCATTGATCGCTTTCACCACGGCTGCGATGTACCGCTGGAAATTCCAGCCTTTACCGCCCTGCACGGCATTGCAGCCTGGCTCCTCGACCAAAATGTCCAGATCTCCGTCGCCGGAAGTACGGTCCGTCCAGACCTCTGGACCACGGTTCTGGCCGAAAGCGGCGCGAGCAAAACCTATGCCACCCGCGTCCTGCAAAATATTATGACACTTCGACGCTTCCCCGAGGTCACAACCGCCGCACAATTCGTCGCAGACCTCCAAGAGCACAACCATGCCGCCTGGTTCCAAGATGAGTGGGGCCAGTTGATCAAACGGATCAACAGCCAAACCTACGCGGATGAAATCCGCGATTACCTGCTGCGCCTGTATGACAACCAAACCATTTCACGCCGCACCCGAAGCCAGACCATTGAGGTTGAAGATCCGGCCCTGGTAATTTTGGGAACAACGGTCACAGACACATTCCTCCAAAACGTCACCCTGGAAAGCATGCTGGATGGGTTCATGCAGCGTTTCCAATATGTCATTGCCGAACGCAGGCCCGAGCCGCCCATGCCGCTCTACACCATGGACGACGCACCCACATCCAAGGCCTTAACGGAAGCCTGGGACAGGGTGCGCAGGACGACCATTCACCCGCTTTATACCGCTTCTCCCGAGGCCATAGAGGCCTATTGCACGCAGTTTCGGAGGCTCTTTCGAGACCATGCCACTGTGCCGTCCAGTTTCTTCCGTCGGATCCTGTGGCGGAGCTTCAAATATGCGCTCGTCTACCATGTACTCCTGGGGAAGGAGACACCAGAAATCGACGCCGGGGATTTAGGCTGGGCCATCCGTGTCGCCGAACTGCATCTTCAAGACGCCCGCAACCTCCTGGATCGCTATAATATGTCGGACTTGGAAAAAGTGGTGTGCAAGGCCGAAGCCCTAGCACAGCGCCTGGGGCACGCACCATCCCCACGAGAGCTCATTGCGGGCGTCCGAGATATAAAAAACGCCCCGATGGCGCGCTTTGTGCAGGAGCTCATGCGCCCCCAAGCGCCGCAGCATGATGCCAATACATCATCACGCCCGGAGGCGGCCTAAGGCGGCGGGGCCTTTCTTCCCCGCCCTGTTATTAGCGCAGATAGAGCCAGGACTCCTTAATGATTTTGGCCTTTTGTTCGGCCGAAATCACGCCATCGGCCTGCATGATTGTGGCAAGGCGCCGCAAGAAACGGTACATTTTCACCCCCCTCCCGAAGACGACGATTTGGTTGTTCCTAATCGTTTCGATGGATGAACTCCGTTTTTTGTAGAACGGCAATTGCCGCTCCAACGTAATGCGATAGGCATGGCGATCGTAAAGCGGAGCTGCATGAGACCCACAGTTATCGTCTGGCCCCAGCGTCACGAAGATCTTGCGCCCATCTCGTTCCACTTTCCGTAGGGCCTGTTCCATGAAGCACGCCCAGAGCCGCTGGCTATACGGTGGGTTGATCCAGAAGAGCGTTCCCTTCCAGGGACGCATGAGCGCCCCAAACGGTCCCTCGTCCGTATAGCGATCATTCGCTGGAACCGGAGCCAATTGCGCTTCGATGTCATCGCGGCGGTACTGCGCGGGAATGGCGCTCCATGGAATCTTCTGCCGTGCAGCCGGGGACAGAGGCGCTGCGTAATGGCCCGTGTCGCTCATCGAGCAAAGGTCGATGTCATACAGTGACCTCTTTGCGGCTTTCAGTCCCCATCCGTAGATGAACGCGAGCGTGTAGCATTCATCCCCCGCTCCTTTCGCCTTGGGAACTGTCCATTTTGCGAGCAGGAGGCGTCGTGCGAGCCCCGTCTGGGTACGGTGGTCCAGCGTTTGGAGATCGTCCAAGGCCAGCGGCCCGCCAGGCCACGGCAAGAAGAGGTCCACCGCCTTTTCATCTTTATTTGGGTGATACCGGACGGGGCTGAGGTAAACCGGCTTTTGCGAACAGAGGCTGGCCTGCGCATCCCGCACGCGAATACGGCAGCCCTTCGACCTGAACAGCTCCCTGCGTCCCACGCTTGACTCGACGTACACTGACGGCCTCCACGATTTTCGCGAAGTAAGGATCGGTGACCACGATGACGGAGACCAGGACATAGTGACCCGCCTTCATGTTAAGGGCGCTCGCATCAGCCTGACTCATCGATAGGATGACGCGTGGTGACCCTTGCTGTTCTTGGACGACCGAAAGGTACGATTCCAAAAAGGCGGGACGACGGTGTTTCGCAGGGAGCTCAGGTGCATGATTATCGTTAGCTGAGGCGGATGCTGTGGCAGCACCGTTGTCATTGGCGGCAGCGTTGGTCATGCAGCCACGGACCCAGTCTGAGATCACGCATCTGATGTGTCGGTGATGCAGGTTCTGCATGACCTGATCCGTGATCTTGTTTGTGTAGTCGGCGACGCGCTTACGGCTTTTTGCGGAGAGTAGCATGATGTGTCCTCCCCTTAGCGTGCGCAAGCGACGTGGAAGCGCTGTGCGTCGTTGCCGTTGTCGTTGGTTGCGACGAACTCGCGAACGGCCTGACGGGCCAGCAAATCTATGAAGGGACGCAGCGCGAGGAGCAGTTCCGTAGCGGGGTCGAGGGTATCGTTGGCCGGTTTGAAAGTCAGTTTGGACATGTGGGGTTCCTTTGTTGGAGATTTGTTCGCCCCACCGTCTTGTTCTGCTCTTTTTCTAAGCAGGCGCTGCCGGGGGGCGTAGCCCTCCCCCGGCAGTAACTGCGATTCCTTTTTTCCTTTTCTGACGCTGAACGTTTTTCCTATTGAAGAAGCTAGACAAGAACCATTTGGTTCTTGACCAGTGAGAAGAAGGAGAAGATTTTTACGCCTCAACAGAGCGGTCAAAGCGATGTCAGAAACACCATCACAGTCCGCACAGGGAGATGCCTTCAATGGAGTCAACCACACCCTCAGACGCGACGGAGAACCCCGCCCCGCTGTGGCAAACCATCGACGTCATCAATGTTCAGGAAGTGGAATGGCTTGTCCCAGATGTAATCCCCCAAAAGGCCCTCATCTGCCTCTATGGTGCGCCCAATTGTGGGAAAACATTTCTTGCCCTGCATATTGCGCTTTGCCTGATCATCGGGGTTGATTGCTTCCCGTCTGAGGCGGCAGACCCACCCCCGACGACGCCACCGACACCTCCCCTACCTGCCGCCCCACAGCGTACGGTTGTGTATATGCTCGCCGAAGCGCCAGACAGCATCGGTCGGAGAATTGCCGGTTGGTTGGAGCATTTCCATTATGATCGGGTCACGGCTCAGCCGATTATTTCACAGGGTCTTTTTGCATCGAGCCACACCCACCGCGTCAAACTGACATCGAGCACGCAAACCGACACTTTTGCCGCAGAACTCGAAAGGATGAACATTCATCCGGATCTCATTATTTTTGATCCGTTAATCAGTGCGCTCGAAGGCGATGAAAATGATGCCACTCAAATGGATCGCCTCATCACCGGCATGGACGCGCTGAGACAAAAATTCAACTGCTCCATCATGGTAATCCACCACCCCGGCAAAGATGCACGCATGATCGAACGCGGCAGTTCAGCCCTTCGGGGCGGCGTCGATACCCATATCGCTGTCCATAACGAAGCTGACCTTGTCGACGCGGAAGGGGGACAAGTCGCCCATCGTATTTGCCTTGACATTGAGAAGCAGCGCGAAGCGCCACGGTCTCCGTTTTTTTATCTCTCCATGCACCCGACCCAGGGCCCCCTCAACGCCCGAGATCGAGAGTCAAAAAATGTCGAATTGGGACGTGCCCCCAATCCAAGCCATGCCCCGACACGTCTGGAAATCGCCGCCAGCAAGCACGTCCGTCCGGAGCGGAAAAACACACAACGCACGCGCAAAACTATTCCAGAACCGCTGATTGGAGCCCCCGCGCTCCGTCCCGCCATCAGCAACGAAGCCTTACGATGCTGTCTCGCTGTCAGTAAAAAGGGCGATGGCACCTTCACAAAAGCAGATATTTGGCGTGCTCATAAAGAAAATGCACGTAAGAGCGGTAAGAAACCATTTTCGGAGCCTTATTTTTACAAGGTCATGGACCGGGTCACTGAACAGTCCAATCAGGTTCGGTACGTTGAAGGTGAAAAAACGCTCTATTGGAGCGGGAAAGCCGCAAAAGCTACGCCAAAAACAGACCCAGACACGCCAGATGACAACACAGACCACCAGTAGAGCCTCCTATTGGCGCGACTTGGTCTGGACATGTCACGGAAGATCGCGCTGAGTGGTTTTGAGCAGAAGAAGCGGACGAGACAAAACGATGACGGAACGTGTTGCCCTGTATGGCCGGTTTTCAGATGACCGACAGAACGCATCGAGTGCTCAGGACCAAATCCGTCATTGCCGTCGTCGCGCAGAAGCTGAGGGCTGGACCATCGTCGCCGAATATACCGACGAGGCCATATCAGGTGCCGTCAGAAACCGTCCCCAATATCAAAAACTCCGTCACGCCCTCGACGATGGCGAGTTTACGATTGTCATGGCGGAATCTTTGGACCGACTCTCCCGCTCCCAAGAAGAGACGGCCAATCTTTACGAGATGTGCCGCTACCGAAAAGTCCGTCTCTTCACGCTATCAGAGGGCTGGATCAGCGAACTCCAAGTTGGGTTTTCATCGACGATCAACGCGGTCTATCTGCGACAACTGGCCGAGAAAACCCATCGCGGGCTGAGCAGCCGGATTGAGTCGGGGCGCTCGGCAGGGGGCTTGTCTTACGGCTATCGGGTTCCCATCCAACCCAACGGGCTCCCGCAAACCGGACAGCTTGAAATTGTTCCAGAACAGGCCGTGGTGATCCGGCGCATTTTCGCGGAGTATGGGCGCGGTGTCTCTCCCCGCAGCATCGCCGCAGCCCTAAACGCCGAAGGAGTCCCTGTGCCCCAACACGGGGCGCGTCGTGGGGATGGGACCTGGCGGGCCAATGCGATCCAGGGCAACAGAAAACGCGGCACCGGTATTCTCAATAATGAACTCTATATCGGCCGACGCGTCTGGAACCGGCTGCGCTACGTCCATCCGCCAGGCGAGAGCAGACGCGTCTCGCGACTGAATCCCGAAAGTGACTGGAAAATCGAAGAGGTCCCGGCCTTGCGGATCGTGGACCAGGACGCCTGGGACACGGCCCGAGAGCGCCAGAGGCGGATTGATGCCGCGCGTGCGGAGAAAGACACCGGCGACGCCACCCATCTGAGTGGAACCCATGCCAGCCGTCGTCCCACCTACCTCCTCTCGGGCCTGGTCCGGTGTGGGGCATGCGGCGGCACGATGAACATCGCAGGCAGCGGCGTGCGCCGATTTTATTGTTCCAATGCACGAGAAAAAGGCCGCACGGTCTGTCAGGGCATGAAGGGCCTGCGTAAGGACGTTCTGGAACACACCATCGTCCACGGCCTCAAAGAGCATTTGATGCAGCCCGAAGCCGTCCAGGAATTTTCTGACCGTTACGCCGCCCATCAGCGGAGTTTGGATGCAGGTCGCGAAGAAACCGTGCGCCATCTGCGAACCTCCCTCGCCCGGACGGAAAAAGAAATCGCGAACGTGATGACCGCCATCAAAGCCGGGATCTTCACCGAAACGACAAAATCCGAACTGGAAGCCTTGGAAGCACGGCGGAAACAGCAAAGCGATGCTGTGACGCAAGCCCAAACGGCTGCACCAGCCCTACCCCCCAATCTGGCTGAGCTTTACCGTGCCACGATTACCAATCTGACCGAGAGCCTCACCCATCCTGATACTGTTCAGGATTCATCGGAGGCCATGCGGGGCCTGATCGACCGCATTATTGTCTCTTGGGACAGCGAGCATGCGGAGCACAGGATCGCATTAGAAGGCAAGTTGGTTGCGCTTTTGAATGCGGGCCGCACGACGAGAGCGCAGAACGCGAAAAACGCCTCGAGCGTTGGCTCTGAGGCGTTGGATGAGAGTTCGTTAAAGTTGGTTGCGGGGGTAGGATTTGAACCTACGGCCTTCAGGTTATGA
>NZ_CAMKWA010000014.1 GCF_946476835.1 uncultured Neokomagataea sp. | reverse complement strand
CGCAAGGCCGCTTAACACATAACCAAAGGCTCGGAACTAAACCGTGACACGACCAGGGGGTGTTTGTCTCCCTGAAATTCTTCACGACCCTGAAATGCAGGGTATGCAGGAACATGGTTTGCAGTCTCTGGATATCACTCCCGGCATAGTGGAAATCAGGATGGCGAGCTGACAGCCTGTTCAGTCTCTCGTCAGCAAACCCACGCAGAAGCAGGAGAACAGTCCCTCCTGATGTCTTCTGCTTCATCAGTTGTCTGGCTCTACTGACACGCCATTCAGAGAGAGCGCTGGTGTCCTTGCCCTCGTATACACCCCGGTAACGGCGCTTGATGTCTTTTCTCAGTCCGATGAAGGTCAGACTGGTTTCAGGCTTGCCATGGTCCTTGGTCGTGTAACGTGAGGCTCTGGCGACATCACGGATATCCTTGATGGCTTCATCACGTCTGTCGCATTCATTTGGGAACGCATCGAGTATCTGTTCCTCGACCCATGCCCTGTGTTCAGGTGAGACGTAGAGCTGGATGTGATAATGCGGTGTTTCATCCTCATGCAGTTCCAGCGCTGTCATACCCAGCAGGAGAATATCCCTGTCTCGGGCTTTACGTCTGACACGCTTCCAGCGTCTGCTGATTTCAGTCTTGGCCTGTTCATAGGAGCAGTTGCGGTATTCCCCCGGCAGGGTGAGGGTCAGGAACAATCCGGCGTGGTTGAGGAAGTTGACGGCGAGGTCGTGGATGCCATCTGCTATGGCAAGATTTACCGCATAGCTCTTGCGAAGATGGAACTGGCGCAAATCATGAGCTGACAGGCTTCGTTCGGGGTGTTCTGCATCAGGGATGATGATGAAGCTTTTGGCGCTTGCGGTTCTGGCGTTATCGAATGCCTGCTGAACGTCGTCGTGTTCCGGAAGCAGGCCAATGACCCTGCGGAGATTGCGCCGTAATCTGTTGGCCTTGCGTGTAAAGACACGCCCGGTGATTCGTCTGAGTTCCTTCAGCTCGGCGTGTGATTGGGAGAGAAGGTCGAACCCCGAAACCAGTTCATCTGGCTGTGTTTCAACCCATGCGATGACCTCATGGGCGACCTGTTCGGCCTCTACGTAACAAGCAAGAAACACGAAGTTTTCTGCGGTTATTCGTGTGATTTGGTCTTTGTAAAACCCATCCAGGGGGTAAAGCCTGCGCCAGATGTCTGGCCTGTCGGTTTTGATATAACTCTCTATTTCCTCATATTGCACATCATCCTGCATCTTCCCCCGTGTAATCGTGGAGAGGGACAGAATGGTCTATAATAGTTGTGTTGTAGAAACATGTTGGTCTTCCTTCTCAGGACTGGTCTTCGGGATATTCTCCAGTCCTGTGAGAGAAGTATAGCAGACAGTCTTGCAGTTTTGTTTCGAAGAAGGATTATTGTTTTCCCATCAGTCTCTTCAGGTCCCAGAACTCAGAATATAACATGGAATCCGCAACACGTTTGAGATTCGTAATATCCACGTCATCGAAATAGACGGTATTGCCAACGGACTTGTTCAATCCTTCATGTCCGAGAAAATTATCAATCCATGACTCTCGAAGTCCACCATCGCCATGTTCGTGAATATTACGGAGCTTGGTTGAGACGTTGTGCCGGAAAGAATGAAAAACCTTCTCCCGGCCAATGCCGAGGCGGGATTTAAAGTTGGAGAAATTTCTCTGGAAAATTCCGGATCGTTTCATGTCCATGCCCGTAAAATCCAGGTCCTTGAACAGGTAACGACGTCGCTGATTTTTAGCGCGTTTTGCCATCTCTACGAGGCCGGTCTCCAGAAGTGGCTGGCATAAAGGAACAATGCGAGCCCCGGCTTCAGTCTTGGGGTCCCATGCTTCCCAGGGTGCGTCTTTATGGGCACGGTGAACTTGTACGACAATGCACCAGACATCCTGGATCTGGATGATATCCTGCGGTCTTAGTCGGCAGATTTCTTCCGCACGCATTCCCGTATAAGACGCGATGCCAACAATTAGACCAAAAGTAGCCTGACTGAGGGTTTGGCTTTCTTGGCCTTGAGACTCAGGAAGGTTTCGGACGCTTCCGAGAACAGGGGGGAAGGCTTGGGGGCTTGTGGCTGGACGAGCGGTGTCAGTAGGGCAACTTGCTCTGCGAGCTTTGCCAAGGCTACATCGCCCGGGCTCCTTGCAGATTTGCCCAGCTTATAAATGATGTCTGTCAGGGTGTTGATTTCGGGACCAATCTTTTCCAGCACGCTGGAAACTCGCTGGTGCTCTTCCATCCTTGCCAGAAGATGTTCGGCATTCATGCTATTATAGCAAGCTTTTAGAGCCTGAATCTCACTGTCATAGGTCTGGATAATGGACTGAAACAGGTCCTGCTGGACAGGATGGAGGTTCGAAGTGGAGAGAACTTTCTGAAAAGTCTCAACCACAGTGTTGAGCGAGGATTTTTCTTCCGGGTGAGACATGGCCAGACTGATGCACTCGAAAAGCTGTGAGGTCAGTCCATACATGGCACAGGCACGGGTTCTGGCAAGACTTCTGTTTGACGTTTCAAGAGAATGCCAGATTTCCCGCTTTCCCAGAAGCAGCCTGAAGCGGAGAGGAATTCCGCGTCTGAAGTGGAAACCGGATTGCAGACGAATCAGCACAACAGGGCTCGTTTTGTAGAAGCCCTTTGTAGAAGAATGGGGGCTCCGGGTTACTGAAAACCCTAAAAACCGTTTATTTCCAATAACTTATAGGTGGTGCGAGCTGCGGGACTCGAACCCGCACGCCCATTCGGACTCAAGATTTTAAGTCTTGTGCGTCTACCATTCCGCCAAGCTCGCACTGGCTTTTACGGAACCCGTAAAAGCGCAGGCCCGTTTTGGCGCAACCAGCGCTCGGCTGCAAGCCTTCCTGTGCGTCCTTTTGAAAAAAAATGATCAACATGCTCCCAAAAAGCTGAACTGTGATCAAAATGTTGCAGGTGAGCCAGTTCGTGAACCATAATATAGGACTGAACTAAGGGCGGACACATGATTAAACGCCAACTCAACATAATGCGCCCAGACCGGCTGCAGCTTCCCCATCGGCTTTTTACGTTACGAATATCCACTTTGGTAACTTGAGCCCCCATGCGTTGTGCTTCTTCTTGCAACATGACGGGCAAATTTTTCTTTGCCATATCTCGTAAGAAACGTTGTATGCGGCTTTCTGTATGTTCAGCTAGTCCGCTAACAGACAGTCCGTTCGGCGTCAGGATGCAGCCCTGACGAGATGTGGGTGTGTGTATGATGGGTGTCGGAACGCCATTTATAAGAACAGAACCTCCGTGCCCTAAATTCGGCTGGGGAGGCAGTAAGGTACCTACTTTTTCAATCCAATCAGCATGTTTTTGAATAAATGAGGCAACATCCTTTTGCGAAATTTTTTCGGGATAAGTTGCAATTATACAGCCTGATGATGGGTCGGCACGTAAGATAATGCGTTGTGCTCGTTTTGATGGTCGTAATCGGACGGCGGGGGCTGCCTGCATCACAAGAGAATTTATGTTGATTTTATGGGAGATGGAGGAGGAGCCTTCTCTGGCCACTCTCCTGGCCATTCAACAATATGGTCCTCCAATAGGCCTGCGCGACGTTCGCTAATGCAACGCTGAGATGCAGAAGCGCCACTCTTATGGACGCCATCTCGACCTCCTGAACGAAGTGGATGCCAGTCAGGAAGGTCGTAGCCATTTTTAACCAGTTGATATGAACAACTGGGAGGAAGCCAATCAATATCGGCCAGTAATTTAGGTGTTAAGGTTACACAATCTGGTACTTTACGGTGTCGTTTTTCATAGTCTGTACAAAGGCACGTTTGTGTGTCTAGTAATCGACAAGCAACATTAGTATGTGCAATTTCATCCGTGTCTTCATCACGCAATTTATGCAAGCAGCAGCGCCCGCATCCATCGCATAAGGATTCCCATTGTTCCTTGGACATTTCTGCGAGAGGAATATGCCGCCAAAAATCAGTAATGTGGGTCACCAGAATGCTCTGTACAAGATGAGTATGAAGGCTGTGAGAACTACAGAAAGGAGCAATGGCACCGCAAGGAGGGGTAACCACAATTTTTGGAAACGTAAAATAGGTGTTGCACCTAAGCCGATAGCAGACCGCGCTGCTCCAGTGGGGAGTGATAAATATCGTGCAACACAGGGTAGAACAACAAGCGGGGAGTTGAGTATGCCTTGCAGAATAGGATTAGATAAAATACCGAAATCGCTTCTCATAAAAACAAATATAAATAACGCTATCATCGTACATGGGAAAGTTATGATTAAGCCCATGCTTTTTAGTATCCCATAAGGAACAAAGCGAATTGCTAAAACACTAAAGAAACAACCCAGTGCGATCCCGCATAATAGCAATGTAGAAAAAAGAAGGAACGAGGACATCATCGTGGTGCATTCCTGCCAAACCAGTCAAGAAAACGTTGTTCAAGCGTAGGGCCGTTTTCTTGCCAAAAAGTATCGTCGATATTGAGTGAATCTTGCGTTGAAGACGAAGTCACGTGGTCATGATAAATATTTTGTTTGCCCTTAAGAGTGCTGACGAGATCCTGCGCGATGTTGCTGGGAACATTCTGTGGAACTGTCCAAAAAAGTGACTCAGTTAAGCTGTGATCGATTTGGGCTTCAAAAACAGATGTTACCTGAGGTGACGCAGCATGTTTATTTAGTGCTGCGATTTCGACGAGTGGTGCGCTAGTCATGAGTGCGCTACTTTGCTGCATAATTTGGCGTGCGTCGTTCGGTGTGCGCCACCATATGATATACGGTCTTAAGAGATCGAGACGATGAAACGCGCGCTCTATGCCTGCTGGCGTCGAAAGGGTGGCGTATATATTGTCTGATGGTACCCCATCAGCCAGTAATGCGATTTCAAGTGTAGTGCGTGCACCAAAATGAAGGCCGCGCCGTCCTGGTTGTCGTGCAATATCCCAAAAATCTTGCCAATTAGGTGCTGAGGTCAGGCGGGAGCGGTCCCATGCTAAGACGAGAGTCTCAGTTCCTGCAGGAATGCCGCAATTTGCAGGGGCGTCTAATGAACGTAGCCAGTGCTGCAAGCAGCCTGTTTCCAATTGGCTTCCATTGACAATAAAGGCGGACCAAAGCGCGGGAGAAATTTGAGAAAGGTTTTTAAGAGTATTGTCTTGGCCGTCCCATTCCTTAAGTGAATAACCATTCATCGATGAAGGAAGTACGTTCGTTAAGATACTGCCTTCTGGCACGGCGACATTCAACATAGACGTTTTTTCTGGCTTGGCGCCGCTATGAAGTCGAGCGCGTCCATGTGAGGTACTTATATGCTTCTTGTGATGTGCCACGATGTGGGCCAGAGCCTGATGCTCGGGCATAATCAACGTGCATATAAGAACCGCGTATAGGCTGTGTGACGCCGAAGGTTTGACGTATTTTCTCACGATACCCCGCATCATGGCGCGTTTACGCTCCTGATAGGAGCGGCTTCGGGCATAAAGAGAGAAAAAGCGTGGCAGAGTCATTCACCTAAAAAAGAATTGTCTAAAAAATGGTATCTATGGGGAGATATACCACGCAATGCTAGTACAGGTCGACCTCTAGTGGAAAGACCGTTGCTTGTGCTGCTGGCCATGCCAGCTCTACCGGAGTACCGTTTTTGGTAATTTTCTGGGCCTGAATAGGGGGGCGATGTATTTCAATTTCAGTTCCATCATCACAGCGTATTTTCATACGGATATGATCACCAAGATGTAGAGTCTCTATAAGGGTGCCGCGAATAGCCGTGCCTTCATCATCTACTAAAGAATTTTTTCCAAAAAACGGTGAGATACGGTCAGGGCGGACGCAAACCGTACAGGTATCTCCAACCTGTAGTGCATGTTCCTGTTCATGTAAGGGGGCGCTCGCTTCAACAACGCCACCGCAGGCAAGATGTACCGTATAAAGGTCATCATACTCATCTGTAATTTGACCGACGAGGGCGTTTGCATTTCCAAATAATGTTGCAACGGCGGCATTGGCGGGACGCTCGTATAATGCAGCAGCAGAAGCTGCCTGTAATAATGCTCTCCCTTTGAAGAGGGCTATGACGCCGCCAGAGCGCAAAGCAATATCTTGACGCCCCTCAGAGCGAATAACACTCAATCCTAGCGCGTTTTGCAGCCGTGAAAGTAATGCCTCAGTTCGACGCGCCGCCGTGACATCGAGAGCGGATAGAGGGTCATCTAAAAGCAGGAGATCAGTTTTGCACGCCAATGCGCGGGCAATTTTTGTGCGGAGCGTTTTTTCTGGAGAAAGTTTTTTTGGTAAAGCGGTTGCAACATCATCGAGCCCTAAGAGCGATATAAGGTGTGCTGTATTGGCAGCGGCCGTACCGGAATCTTGTCGTTGCGCACGGCAGGCAAAATTAATGTTAGCGCGCACTGTAAGATGTGGGAAAAGTGGGTCTCGGTCACTCACTAACGTAATGCCACGCTTACCGGCGGAGGTGTGGGCGATGTCGGATTCATTTAGCATTAATGTGCCGCCAAGGCAGGGTTGAAAGCCTGCAAGAACATCAAGAAGCAATGAGAGAGCCGCCATGTCAGTGCCTAAGAGAATAAGTGTCTCGCCTTTCTGTAGAGACAGGTCAAACGCTGGATCTTGCAGGCCAATACGGAGATTCTCAGCCTTAAACAGAGGGGAAGGTAAGGGGGTGTTCTTATTCTGGGGGCGGGCGACCATGAAACTTCCCGTAGAGGTGAGGCGTTATAAATCAGAAGAATGCCGCGTCTGGGGCACTCATCATGTGAGGATTTGGACATGAGCGAAGACCGCGTCAAGGAAAACGTCGAGCAGGTGCGCCAAGAGGCGCAAGAGCAAATCGATAGTTTGCGCGCACAGGTAGAGCAGCTTTTGAAAGAAGTTGTGACGCCTAATTTATTGAAAGCTGCTGATAAGACCGATGCAGCCGTTGCAAATGCACGGAAATTCAAGGATTATGAACTTGAAAACGTATCGACGCGTGTGCGCTCTCAGCCAATTGCAGCAGTTCTAATTTCGGCTGTCATTGGTTTTGTCGCTGGTCGTTTCTCACGGTAAAGCCTCTTTATTATTGGCTTTTCTGCGCTAATGATCACAGGAGTGCCGCTCGTCCTGTCAAGAAAGGTTGTTAACCCTTCATGAAACCGCTTGAACTTGGTCAGGAAGTCCTCTCTGCACAGGGGACAATCCTTTCACGAACAGCACTGCGTGTTGCGCGGCGTGCAGCTTTTGGCATTGTTGCGCTGACATTTCTCTTCTTCTTCGTGATCGGCTTGCATGGCCTTCTATGGGCGCTGTGTTTAGATGTGGCAGGATTGAGCCACGTGAAAGCTGCCTTGTGTGTTTTGGGCTTTGATCTCTTCTTTATCATCCTGTTTGGTGCGTTAGCTGCCTGGTCTATTCCAGACATGGTGACCATTGAGGCGCGTATTCGTAGAGATCGTAAGTTGATGGAATTGAAGCAAGCTGTTGCTCTGTCCACCCTTACGGGAATTCTCCTTGGTCCTGTGGGGCGCGGTACGGCAGGAGGGGTCTTCTCTCTGTTTAAAAAAATTCTGCGTCGTAAAGGCTAAACGGTTAAAGGGGGCTTTCAGGCCCCCTTAATTGTTTGTGCTCTGTAGGCAAGGCAGAAGGTCATGTTAGCGGAATTTGATATTTTTGGGGTCTTTGTTGCTCCTATTTCGGTATACGCACTGATTGCGCTAGCCGTCACTTTGGTCTTTAGGCGTGTTCTTTGGAAGACAGGCCTTTTAACATGGTTTTGGCATGTTCCTCTTTTTGAAATCGCCTTCTTTGTTTGTACGTTGTGCTTGTTGCTGATGTACGTATAAAGATTAGGACAGTTTGGTTACACCGCAAGGCAGTCCATGCTGACTTGTAAGATTACGTTAGGATGAAGAGGCTATGCACCGCCTCCGCCGTATTTCAAGTTTTGTATTAACATTCCTCGTTGTTGTGGCTGCACTCGTTCTCGGGCGTGTGATGTGGCAAATTTACGAGCTTTCCCCTTGGACTCGTGATGGACGAGTACGGGTCTACGTTGTCAATGCTGCGCCGGAAATCTCAGGAACGGTGGTATCCGTCCCGGTTGTTGATAACCAATACGTACACCGTGGAGATCCTCTGTTTGTCTTAGATCCACTGCGTTTTCGGATTGATATTGCTTCGGCACGGGCAAACCTTGCTGAAGCAAAGGCAGAGTTGGCTTTAAGAGAAGCCGATGCTCGCCGTCGTCACGGTCTTGGTGGCCTAGTCTCTGCGGAGGAGGAAGAGGACTTCAATGCACGTGTCGATGTGCAAAAAGGTCATGTGGACGCTGCAAAGGCCGCGCTTGATACCGCTGAGTTGAATTTACAACGCTCTACTGTCTATGCATCAGTCGATGGCTATGTCACCAATCTAAACTTGCGAGTAGGAAACTACGCTCATGCGGGGCAATCAGGCATGGCGATTATTGATGCTCATTCTTTTTGGATTAATGGATATTTCGAAGAAACAAAGTTGCATGGCGTTCGTATAGGGGACCACGCTCTTGTGAAGCTTATGGGATATCATGATTTAGCATCCGCGCATGTTGTGAGTATCGGTCGGGGTATTAATGACGAGAACGGTGCGGCAGATCATTTGGGTTTACCTGACGTTAATCCAATCTTTACGTGGGTTCGTCTTGCGCAACGTATTCCTGTTAGGCTTGAGTTTGACCATGTGCCAGACGGCGTTACGCTGGTAGCAGGTATGACAGGGACGATTACCATCGGCAGCACACCGCATGGTATGCATGGCCGCTTGACTACCTGGCTGCAGAATCATCTTTAATATGCGCTCTTTTCATCGTTTGACTGTTTTTGGCTGTGTTGCCCTTTTGAGTGTCGGGGGCTGTCGCGTTGGACCTAATTTTACACCGGATCACTTTACGCCACCGGCCTCTTTTACGGATCAAACGAAACCAATAACAGCAGCAGACAGAGCGCGGACGGAAGCATCCCTAAAAGACTGGTGGCGCCTCTTTAAAGATCCCATTTTGGATGATCTCGTACAGAGCGCCATCAAGGGTAATTATGACCTGCAGATTGCGGCCCAGCATGTTGTGGTGGAGCAGGCTTTGCGTCGCGAAGCGGCGTCGGCATGGTACCCGCAATTAGACGCGACTGCAGGCGGTGGAGATGATCGCTACTCAATTGCGGTTGATAACTGGCCCTTGCGTCCCGGTAATCCTGCAAATCAGCCTCATGCATCTGTTTTAACGTATGGTGCGCGCGCCAGTTGGGAAATCGATCTTTTTGGGCATATTAGCCGGCAAGTTGAAGCGCAGTCGCAAGAAATAACAGTATCTATTGATGAGCAACGCGCTTTGTTGGTCGCCATATTGGCAGAATTGGCGTCTGATTACGTCGCTTTGCGGGGCGTGCAGACACGATTAGATGTTGTAGAGCGTGATATTGGCATCGCATCTGATACATTGGCTCTAACCCAACGATTATATGCCAAAGGTTTAGCGAATTCCTTAGACGTCGCTCAGGTGACTGCTAGTCAGCGTATGGATGAAGCGCGTATTCCACCGTTACATGCTGAGCAAGACCGCCTTATTCATGCAATTGCTGTGCTGACAGGGCAAATGCCCGGATCATTGGAGGTATCGTTAAAGCAAAGACGTCCAATGCCGGAAGTTCCAGAACTTCCAGCAGCCTTGCCGTCTGAAGTTATTGCTCAACGTGCTGATATTCGTGCGCAGGAAGCACGTTATGCCGCCGCTACGGCACGCGTGGGGGTGGCTGTAGCGCAGCTTTACCCACGTTTTGTTATTCCAATGACGTTTAACCCCAATGCTTCAGCTATGTACCAGGCGTTTCAACTGGGTGCGATGAGTTGGAGCGTTATGATGTTGGCCTCTGTTCCGTTGATGCATGGTGGGCGCAATAACGCAGCGATTACCCAAGCGCATGCAGAGGCTGAAGCAGCACGACTATCTTACCGACAAACGGTATTAAAAGCATTCCAAGAAGTTGAAGACGCACTAAGTGATTGGGAGCAAGACGAGGAGCTTGTGGAGCATTATAAACAAGCTGTACATGCCTCAAAGCTTGCGCGAGATCGAGCGCAAAAGCGTTATGCTGTTGGACTTACGAGTATTTTGGATGTTTTATCCACTAATCGTTTGGCTCTTCGTGCTGAGGAGCATGGCGCGCTTGCAAAAGCAGCACGATTACGGGACGCGGTAACGTTATACACTGCCATTGGCGCGGGTTGGCAGGGTTATACGCTTCCGGAGTTACCTGTTAACGTGAAACAACAGAGCGTTTGGGCGCGTACATTTTCACCATAAACTGTGGCAAAAATCATGCAACTCTATTGAACCTGCGCCTTAAACGTCACAGGTTATGATGGGATAGAAGTGAGGTGCAATGATGGATAATCAACGTGATGGGCATCCGGCAGAAGATTTTTTGCGACCAAAAGTGGAAGCTTTGATAAGTGATGCCGTGGCTGCTGGATATTCTCGTGATGTTGTTGTGGCGGTGCTGATTGATCTGTTGGATGATAATACGTGTGAAGGAGGTACAACGTCATGAAGGACCCTTATGCCGTTTTAGGGGTAAGTAAGAGCGCAACCGATAAAGATATTCGCAGCGCGTATCGTCGTTTGGCAAAGCAATACCACCCAGATCACAATCCCAATAATGCAGAAGCCGAAGAAAAATTTAAGGCTGTTGGGCAAGCGTATAATATTCTTGGAGACAAGGAGAAGCGCGCACGGTTTGACCGAGGGGATATTGGCGCTGATGGTCAAGAGCGTGGTCCTTTTGGTGCTGGAGGCTTCGGGCAAGGCGGCTTTGGTGGTGGGCAGGGCTTCCACCAAGAGGACTTGGGTTCTTTTTTCTCCGATATGTTCGGGGGCGGTTTCAGTGGTGATTTCCAGCCTGGTGGAGCAGCAGGGCGCCGCACATCAAAGGGCGCTGACCGGCGTTATGAAGTGACCATTACCTTTGTGCAATCAGTACTGGGAACCACTCTGGAGCTTGCTTTGGGAGAAGGGGGGCATACAGAAGTTAAAGTACCTCCAGGTTTAGAAGATGGGCAGACTTTACGTGTCCGCGGAAAAGGAGCTCCAGGCCGTGCAATGCGTCCGGGACAGCCTGGGATTCCGGGGGATGCTCTCATTACAGTGTCCGTCAAAGAGGATTCTCGCTTTGCGCGTAATGGTCGTAACATTCGCATGACACAGCAGGTGCCTTTAAAGACTGCTGTGCTGGGTGGAAAAGTAACAGTAGATACCCCTGCAGGTGCCGTAACCGTTAAGATTCCTAAGCATTCAGATAGCGGGAAGGTATTACGGCTCGGAGGGCGTGGTGTAGGTGCCTCTCGTCAAGAACCTGCTGGAGATTTATTGGTAACGTTGCAGCTCCAGATTGGAGCGTTGGCTACAGAACTTGAGACGTTTCTGGAAGGTCTGCCAGAAGCATAAAACAGGCGGCATGCTGCTTTTTGTTGCTTGTACGCAGCGTTCTATTTGGCGCAAGGTAACATCTGATTTTTAGCTTAGGATTTCAGAGCCTTGACGCCAATAAGTATACCTACCGCAGCCCAACGACGCCGTGGATTTTCTGTTGTACTCGCTATTGAGTTATGGGAGCGATTTGGCTTTTACGGCATGCAGGCTGTTTTAACCATTTTTATGGTAGAACAGCTTCATCTCAACGATTATCGTGTGAATATGCTCTTGGGAGCATCGTCTGCCCTGACATATATTATGCCTGTTCTCGGTGGAGTGGTTGGGGACCGTATTATTGGTGCACGTTTGGCCATGCTCATTGGAGCATTTGGCCTTATGTTGGGCTATGTGTGTTTAGCAGCATTTCCGCAATCTATTTGGTATTTATGTATATCTTTAGCACTTATATCCGTCGGGAATGGGCTTTTTAAGCCTAATGCGGGAAATATTGTTCGGCGCATATATGAAGGTGATAATAAATCGATAGATACCATTTTTACACTGTATTACATGTCTGTGAACTTGGGTTCTACTTTTTCAATTTTATTAATGCCTTGGCTGCAGTCTGTTTATGGTCCGCGAATGGCATTTTCTATGTGTGCATTAGGTCTGGCTATTGGAATTTTATATTATTTTTTGAAGGTAAAAGACTTAAAAAATATTATTATCGAAAGTGTCGCACTTAAAAATAATACTAAAAAAATAGGTATTTTAATTTTAGGTATTATCCTATCAGTTTTTCTGTGTAATTTAATTCTTCAGGATGAGTGGATTGCACAAAAAGGAATTATTATATCAATAATATTAATTATATTTATTTGGTATTTTATTTATAAAAAATCAGATTTACTTGATAGGAAAAACCTGATTATAAGCTATGTCCTATCCATATTGGGTTCTTTTTATTATGCATACTATCAGCAAAGCATTACATCTCTAACGCTCTATACTATGAGAGATGTTTCTGGAGATTTTCAGTTATATAGAAAAACATTGTGGCACTTTACGC
Source organism: uncultured Neokomagataea sp. (assembly GCF_946476835.1). Taxonomy (GTDB): domain Bacteria; phylum Pseudomonadota; class Alphaproteobacteria; order Acetobacterales; family Acetobacteraceae; genus Gluconobacter. The sequence goes on along the minus strand of NZ_CAMKWA010000014.1, from coordinate 46,549 downwards.
CAGGGCAGTTTCAATCTTTAAATTCTATGTGGATATTAATTCTAAGCCCTATATTAGCGTACTCATATCAAGCCCTAAGTCGTTTCAAAAAAGATCCTAGCATTAGCCAGAAAATGCTTTTGGGGTATGCTGTTTTGTCAGGAGCGTTTTGGTTGTGGTGGCATTCTAGTCTTTCCGGTAGCACGCATATTTCACCATGGGTCATGGTTGGTGGCTATGGCCTCATGTCTATGGCTGAACTTTTAACGGGAGGCTTAGGTTTGGCTGTGGTCGCGCGCTATACACCTGCCCGTTGGGGAGGGGTAGTCAGTGGATCGGTTTATGCCTTATGGGGAGTATCTATGTATGCAGGTAGTGTGGTTGCAAATCTAGTTAATACCTCTTCAAAAGACCTCTCAGGTTCTTCAGCGTATGCCGAACTCTTTAAAGAACTATGCCTTTCATCGGCAGTAATTTTTTTCTTAGGTATTTTAATACGCGGGTTTGGCTTACGTCTTACTAAAGTAAAGTACTAGGCCGCATTGATACAAAATCTACACGGGCCGCTAGGGATCTGATTCCCTTCCGGCCTGTGGGATCAAATAGAGAAAACAGGTATGGCTCGAGGCAATTAGGAATGTGTGGATGGATGTGTCACGGTTTGTAGCCCTTTAGTTTTTGTGATCCATCAACATTCCAGTAATAGCCTTTTTGAAAGGCATTAAATGGTTTGCAAGGTTAAGGCCTAGACGGCGCACGGCCATGGCCGGTTTACTATCACGTGTATACAATGTGGCTATTGCATTCGTCCCCGCGTAAAGGGGCAGCGTCGCACGTCGGTGCTGGCGTTCATATCGTGACAACGCACTTGCTGCACCGGCATCACCAGGGCCATCGGCAATAGCTCGTGCTAAAGTTTCTTGTGCTCTTAAGCCCAAGTTAAAGCCGTGTGCTGTAATGGGGTGCATCCCCACCGCAGCGTCTCCGATAAGAGCTAAGCGTGGCCCACGGAAACGGTGTGCAAAAACCGTTTTGAGAGGATAAGAACAGCGCTTGCTATCTAAAGATAAGGCTCCCAAACGTCCACCAGACCGTTGGGTAATTTCAGCGTTGAAGCTTGCCTCGTCACAAGCACACAGACGTTCAATATCCTCATTTTCTAAGGTAAGAACGAGGGAAGAAATATGTCCTTCTCGATCATCTGGAGCGATTGGCAAAAAGGCAATAGTCTGTCCGGCGTCAAACCATTGTAATGCAGTATGGTCGTGTGACTTTGGGTGGCGGACGCGACAAACAAGAATGCTACGCTTAAAGTCATCCACAATAGCGCCAATTCCCGCAGCGTCACGCATACGTGAGAAACGCCCATCTGCAGCGACCATTAAGTCAGCCGTTAACGTTTCTTTGTTCTTTAGGGTCACGTGCACTGAGCGCTCTGTATGCGTAGCCCGCTCAATATGAGCGCCAGCGTGTATAATGAGGCGGGGCATACGTGAAGCAACGCGATAAAGCGACTGGCGGATGAAGTGGTTCGCCACCATATAGCCAAGAGCATGAGGCCCATCTTTGGGGGCATCAAAAATTAGGGGAAGAGAATGACTGTTCCCAGTTTCCACGCGGGCAGTATGCATAGGGCAGATTGCGCCAGATGGTATCTCATCCCATGCTCCGGCGTCTTTCAGCCAATGCGCCGCATGATGTGTTAGAGCAATTTCACGTCCATCAAATGGCGGCTCTGCCAAGATGCTCTCTGGAGAGCGTTCAAGGATGCAGACTTGCCGCCCATCACGCGCCAGCGAGATGCCGCACGCTAAGCCTGTAGGACCGCCGCCGATGATGATGACGTCGTAATGCATGTTTTAGCCTTTATCCGCCGCAAAAGAGACTGGCTTGCCCTGCCATAAGGTCATGTAGGATTCAATATCCGGGCGGCGCTTTGCGGGGACTGGCCCTGATGGTGTGCCAACCAGTAAGAGGCCTTCGAGCCTATGTGGCGTTGGCATACCTAGGCTTTCCAGGAGTACGCGGTCCTTTTGGAAAGCTCCGGTGACCCAAACTCCGCCAAACCCTTCTACATATAAAGCATTGAGAACATTCATTGCGCCCGCTGCTAACGCCATCTCTTGTTCACTGATAGGAATTTTAGCGTCTGGTTGGACATGAAAGCCAAGTGCGATGATGGCGGGCATTGTGCGTATACGCTCACGGCGTTTGAGGCGGTTTGCCTCGGGCATATCCGGAGATTGACGCAGTAACGCATCATGAAACTGTTCTGCAAAGGCTTCACGATGTTCTCCTGCAATCACAGTATAGCGCCAAGGGCGTAATTTACCATGATCAGGAGCGCGCAATCCTGCTGAGAGGATGCGGGCAAGCTGGTCACCGGCAGGAGCGGGCTCAACGAGTTGATCAGTTGAGGCGCGTGAGAGAAGGACATCAAGAACAGACTGACTCATACACAGAGATATGGAACGGACTGAGCATTCCGCCAAGAGGAAAGATTGCATGCAGGAACAGCGTGGAAATAACTGCTCGGGTGGTGTAACGGTAGCCTATGAACACTACACGTCACGCACAGCTGGCGCGCGCGACCAGCGAAACCGACATCTCCGTTGCTCTTACTCTAGACGGGGAAGGGCGCTCGGACATTCAGACGGGCATTGGTTTTTTTGACCATATGCTGACGGCTCTTGCACGTCATGGCGGCCTAGACCTGACCGTGCATGCAAAAGGTGATTTGCATATTGATGGTCACCATACGGTTGAAGATGTCGGAATCGTATTAGGGCAAGTCCTGCGCCAAGCTGTGGGGGATAAACGTGGCATTGAGCGTTTTGGTCATGCTCTGGTACCGTTAGATGAAGCCCTATGTGAAGCGGTAGTTGATTTGTCTGGGCGTCCGTATCTTGCGTGGAATGTTACGTTCACGCGGGAAAAAATCGGTGAGATGGATACTGAACTTTTTGAAGAGTTTTTCCGTGCTTTTGCTATGTCGGCACATATTGCGCTGCATCTGACCACCAAATCAGGCACAAACGCTCATCACATTGCAGAAAGTACGTTTAAAGCAATGGCTCGCGCCTTACGGATGGCTATTGCTCGTGATCCACGGGCAGCAGGTTCCATTCCATCGACGAAGGGGGTTCTGTGAGAATATACCGAGCTTTCACCTCTCCTGAGGCAGACATTGTCTTGGTCAAGCAGGGGATTGCTCGCCGTGTTCTTATTTTAGGGCCCATTGGGTTATTGTGGTTAGGCACATGGGGGAGTGCACTTTTTGCAGGAGCGATAGATCTTCTTGTGTGGAAGTTCTGTTCCGCACCATATGCGTGGTTTCTGCTTTGCGCTAATCACTTAACCTTTGCTGTTTTCTTTTCTGAGTTGCGCCAGTGGGAATTAACACTGGCTGGGTATCATCATTATGAGGGGGACAAGATTATTGCGCCCAATCATAACCAAGCCTTGCTGCGTATATTGGATCGACAGATCCTAATTGATACGCCACCGGAGCTGCCATGCGTGTTGTCGTAATTGATTATAATGGAGGCAACCTTGCATCTGCGGCTGAAGCCGCGCGCAAGGCTGCTAAACGCTTTGCTCTAAACGCTGATGTCGTTATTTCACGCGATGCTGATACAATCTTGGCGGCTGACCGTTTGATTTTACCAGGACAAGGCGCCATGGCTGATTGTGCAAAGGGGCTAGGAGCAGAGCTGCGGGCTCTGCTTGAGCAAGCAACAGCAGCCGGAACGCCTTTCTTGGGTATCTGCGTTGGTATGCAGTTAATGTGTGATTACGGCGTTGAGTATGGTCGCACAGAAGGTCTGGGGTGGATCTCTGGCTCTATTCAGCGCATGAAAGAGGCGGAAGAAAACGGTCTACGCTTGCCCCATATGGGGTGGAATACGCTCGACTTTACACCTGGTCAGCATCATTTAACGAAGGGTTTAACACCCGGAGAACATGGGTATTTTGTTCACTCATATGCTCTCCATAATGGTATTGCGAGCGACTTGGTGGCTAGTAGTCATTATGGGGCACAGGTACCTGCTATTGTTGCACGCGGCAATCGTTGTGGCACGCAGTTCCACGTGGAGAAAAGCCAAGATGTTGGCCTGACGATCATGGGTAATTTTCTCAAATGGGATGTGTAAAGGTCGTTTGTGAGCGTGTCTCTTCGGGCCTATCTGAAGATGATTTGGAAATGCTGTGTGAAGCCACCCTCGCGGGTATTCTGGATGGTGGCGGATTTGGCTGGGTGCGCCCACCTAGTCGGGATATTTTGAAGCGTTATTTTGAAGGTTTACCGCTGGTTCAAGAGCGCAACCTTTATGTCGTACGTGAAGATGGTATTATTTGTGGTGCTGGGCAACTTGTCCGCCCACCAGCTAGTTATGAGGCTCATGCCGCGACGGTAACGCTGACAGCATTTTTTATTGCTCCTTATGCCCGTGGCCGTGGGCTAGGGAGAGCGCTAATGGCAACAATGCTCCAAGGAGCTAAGGCTATTGGTTGTAAAGTAGTTAATTGTGATGTTCGAGAAACACACAGTGGTGCAATCCGTCTCTTTCGTTCGTTTGGCTTCGAACAATGGGGGACACATCCTTATTATGCCCGGATCGGAGGCCAGACAGTGCGCGGTATTTTTCTCTCCAAACTCCTCGCTGATGATCATGAAGCCGCAGAGTGGCGTGCGTCCCCAGACACTGGCGCAACACATGGGGCGTCTCGTAAACCTCTGACACTCTACCCCGCCATTGACCTCAAGGACGGGGCCTGCGTACGGCTACGGCGCGGCGAAATGGATGATGCTACGCATTATTCAGATAATCCCGGTGCGCAAGCCAAAACCTTTGCTGATGCCGGCTGTCAGTATCTTCATGTTGTTGATTTGAATGGTGCTTTTGCTGGGCGGTCCGTTAATTATTCTGCCATTGAAGATATCGTTCGCGCGACGGATCTCCCGGTTCAGTTGGGGGGCGGAATACGCGATATGGAAGCGATTGAGCGTTGGCTATCTGCGGGTGTTGAGCGCGTTATTCTCGGTTCTGTAGCCGTCAAAGATCCTGAGCTGGTACGGCAGGCTGCACGCGCTTTTCCAGGGCGGATTGTTGCGGGTATTGACGCGCGCCACGGCAAGGTTGCAACGGAAGGTTGGGCTGAGGTCTCTGAGTTGGAAGCCAATGACCTTGCTCTCCGTATGGAAGATGCTGGGGTTTCGGCTGTTATTTTCACTGAAATTAGCCGTGATGGCATGTTGGCTGGTTTAGACCTCGAACAAACAGCTGCGATGGCAAAATCTCTATCGATTCCTGTTATTGCCAGTGGCGGCGTTGGAACGCTGGAACATTTGCGCGCTTTGCGTGATGTTGCACGGGACGTCCCCGGTATTTCAGGTGCGATTGTAGGGCGTGCTTTATACGATGGTCGCGTACAATTGGATGAAGCGTTGGAGTTGTTTAAATCATGTTAAAACTCCGCGTTATTCCGTGCCTCGATGTTAAAGATGGCCGGGTTGTTAAAGGTGTAAACTTCGTTTCTCTTCGGGATGCCGGGGATCCGGTCGAACAGGCAAAATTATATGATGCTGCAGGTGCTGATGAGCTAACGTTTTTGGACATCACCGCTAGCGTTGAGAACCGTGATACTATTTTAGATGTTGTCCGGCGAACGGCAGAGGCGATTTGCTTGCCCCTAACGGTTGGGGGGGGGGTGCGTAGTTGTGATGACATGCGGCGCCTTTTGCTCTCTGGCGCCGATAAGTGTGCGGTGAACTCCGCAGCTATTCGTAACCCTAATCTTATTGCAGAAGCTGCTGAGCGTTTTGGTTCTCAATGTATAGTCGTTGCTATTGATGCTCGTTCAAATGGAAAAGGCGGATGGGAAGTCTACGCAAAAGGCGGTAGAGAGCCTACCGGATTAGACGTCATCGAGTGGGCTAAGCGTATGGCTGCTTTAGGTGCTGGAGAAATTCTCTTAACGAGTATGGATCGGGACGGGACGAAATCTGGTTTTGATTTAGACTTGTTGCGCGCTGTTTGTAGTGCAGTAACAGTTCCTGTCGTGGCCTCGGGCGGCGTAGGGACGGCGGAACACTTTGTTGATGGAGCACATGCCGGAGCAAGTGCTCTATTGGCAGCTAGTGTGTTCCACTTTGGCCAATTAAGTATTGGTGATGTTAAAGAAACGATGAAAGAAGCCGGACTACCGGTTCGGATAGGGAGATAAGGTCATGGCAAAAGCAGATAAAAAAATAGAAAATGTGCCTTCAGACCATATTCTGCATCGTTTATACGAAACCGTTTTATCGCGTCGGGGTACGGACCCAAGTTTAAGCCACTCAGCTCGTCTCATGGCCCGTGGCCGTAATAAAGTTGCACAAAAATTTGGCGAAGAAGCTGTTGAGTGCTTGATTGAGGCGGTCAACGGTAATCGTAAAGAGCTGATTAGTGAAAGTGCAGATGTTCTTTACCATTTGATCGTTATGTTAGTGGATTGTGGCGTTTCCTTGGATGACGTGTGGGGAGAATTAAAACGCCGTGAAGGAACAAGTGGCATTGTAGAAAAAGCCTCACGTTCTCAAAAGAAACCTGAATAAGGCTACCTCAATTATGGCTTATGATAAAAACAACATTTTTGCTCGTATTTTGCGTGGGGAAATCCCTTGTAAAGCCGTATATGACGATGAATATGCGCTTGCTTTTTATGATATAGCGCCTCACGCACCAGTACATATTTTGGTTATTCCAAAAGGCGAATATAAATCCGTTATCGATTTTGGTGCACAAGCCTCATCTGAAGAGATAACAGGGTTTTGGAGAGCTGTTTCTCATGTCGCAAAAGAGCAGGGGATTGCTGAGGATGGATGCCGTGTTCTCAGCAATGTAGGAGAAAATGGTGGGCAAGAAGTCCCTCATTTTCATGTTCACCTTCTCGGTGGTGCTCTGTTGGGGCCTATTTTGTTCAAAAAACTGTAAAATCACTTGCATAGAGCGGAATACAGAAGTATAAACCGCTCCACTCTAGTCCCGTTCGTCTAGAGGCCTAGGACACCGCCCTCTCACGGCGGCAACACGGGTTCGAATCCCGTACGGGACACCATTGATTTTGTTGATTTTTTTTAGATTATCCACAGATCATGTAGTGGTCCAGTTGGACACACTAAACAGTGTCGTCGAAGTTAAAAGTGCTTGTTTCATCTTTCTGAAACGGCTGCATTTCCTTCAAAAAAAGCTGCGTTATCAGCCCTCAGTTTGTCTAGGTTCGATGCCGACATGAACCCTGGAAATGGCGTTTCTAGTTGAGGCCATAGAATGCCGTGCGCTTCTTCAAGCCGGGAACGTAACCATCGCCATGTAGCCCTCTGCTTCTGGCCCCGCGTCAGCAGTGTCTGTGTCGTTACAGCCGTCATGGTCCCATAGTATCAAGCAATATCCCGCGGTTGGATCACCCTCATCGGACCGGGAGTCCGTATCCCATATCGAGCCGATCAATGCTTGGTCCGCAATGGTGAGGTTCACGCCAAGATAGACAGAGCCAAGCGCAACAGCCGCAAGGCAAATAGAGTTGAGGTTACCGGGATCAATGGGTAAAGCGTTTGGCCATGCTCTCCAGCATAAGTAAGAACGTCTGTCTCCACGCCCCCTTGATCAGTCGCAGCGCTTCTAGGCACATATCCTGTTGAACGCTCATAGAAGCGAATAGCCGAGACCGTAGGCGTGTTTAGTGAAAACCCGTTGAGAGAAGCGAGGGTCTGTGCGGAGTTTGCCAATCCAACAGAGGTGCAATCGTCGATCTGATCGTTATCATTGAGGGGTGGGAGAGGGGGCGATATGGTCACGGATGAGCTGTTCTGGGGCGATGCGTTTACCCATGAAGCGGAGGTGGTAAGGCATGGCTCTGCGCTGGATGAATGCCTGCAGGTTGGCGGTCGAGGGCGCAGGGCAAGGTGTTTCTCCATAAAAAAAGCCGCCCGGTTAGGGGCGGCTTAATTTCACAAATAAGATGAATGTTAGAGCCATTCCTCAACACCGCCATGGTGTGAGCATGTTCTGGCTATGAGTCCTGAACCTAGTTAGTTCGATGAATTAAAGTTCAAGAAAGGATTATTTTGAGTAGACGAGTCCACTAAGCCATGATTAAGAAATTGAACGACGTTTTCTGAATTTTCCATTTGAGTTAACGGGGCATTCGGATCAATTTCTGTTCCAATGTCTGTTAATAGACCGTTGTCTCCTCCGGGAATCGGATGTTGATAGCCGTATTGGACATCTTGAAGAAAGTCGAGGTAATCAATATTTATCTTGTTTGGGGAGATGTCCCCGTATCTGCCTAGGCCATTCACGCCGTAATCCGTATTAATGTAGCTATTGGGGCCCTGGAGGATAATTTTTACGTTCGGAGCTTCGTCGCCGCCGCGCCGCGTGCCAACCGCATCGATGAAGGATGTAATATAACCATTCGGCATATAATAATGTGAATAAGATTGAAATGCGTTTGGATTCTGTTCTGGGTTAGGGGCGTAGTCCGCACCTGCTGCTACGTTGAGGTCAGTCGGGTTGCCCAGCATTAGGCCCGAATTGTTGTTCAAAGGAATCCAATCACTTCGGATACCCTTACCCTCGAACGCATATTCACCGTCCGGACCGTCAATCCCGGCAGCAAATGTCGTCCGGTGCGAAATTGTCATCAGATAGTAATGGCCGTCCTTGATATGCATTTGGGGCCGTTCAGTCTGATCATTGACGCAGTTGGCAGAAATGAGCGGAGGTAAAAATTTCCAGGAGGTAAGATCTTTGTTCGTCGCAACAGCCAACCCGATATTGGCTCTCTGAAAGATTGCGCCAGATCCGTTTACCTGTTCGACTGTCTCCGCATAAGGATCATTTGTTTGGTAGCCCAAATCTGCCGCACCGCAAGGCGTTTCGCCACGTACGCCGGCTGAATTACCTTCAAACACCATATAGGTTTTACCCGGATTTGCCGGATCGTTGAATGGCGCGGGATCTCGAAACGAGAAATACTGATTTTGCTGGCCAGTTTGGTAATATTTTCCATCGGGCACAAGTAAAGGAATATGTTTTTGGAAAGTCCCGAACCAGACATGGGTGAAATCAGCGTGGATAGAGCCAAGTGCAGCCGTGATGGTCGCTACCGGAGGTGTAATATTGTTGCCCGTAGCATCGCGATTGAACGCTAGGTTCGTGTAAAAGATATGAATGCCATTTTTGCCGCTTCCGTCAATTCGGGTTGATCCTGACCATTCGGCTTGCTGGGTATACGGCGTATTTTGAGAGTCATACAGTTCTGCGCTCTGGCCATCAGGGAAAACGTTCCCGCCATAGGTCCATCCACCATTGGCTGGACGCAATTCTTTCGGAATATTATGCAGGCGGTAGAAGAAGCCGATGCGCGCATGGACATGGCGATCGTCAAACGTGTAGCCTGCATTGCGTTGCGCCGTTAACGCGAAGATCACATCCCAACCGTTATAAGTGTACTGATTACCCTTCATATCCGTCAGAGGCCAGGTATCCCAGACCCAGACCACACCATTCGTCGTCGGGAAGTTGGCTGGGATTGCCGGCATCGTTAGCGCCGCCGGCATCGAGTTTGCACCAGTAGGAACGTTAGGGTTGGACATTGCTTTGATCTGCCGCGCGTCGGCCCGCGTCCACTGTGATGTGTAGGCCTCCTCAGGATCATGGGCTTCGCCGGTATGGTTTGTCGGCGTCGGGTATCCCTGTTCGAGAGGAATATGCTGGCGCATAAGCTTCCGCGGCATAACGCCTGGCGCGGGTGGGCGCTGAAGATCAAACATCACGCTGAGGAGCGGAGATGCAGATGCGCTTGTCGAGATAGGGATGGAGACGGCAAGTGCGAGAGTTGCCTGAAGCCCAGAACGAAAAACAAGATGTTTAAACATACACAGAACCCTCACATATCAAGGCACTAATGATCAGGATCAACGTATTCAGACAGTAATATATGATGGTTATATGTTGTTGATACTGATCTTGATGAGCCGATAACGAATGTCCTGCGACAAAGTTTTAAAAAATCTGTACGGCAGCAGTTGTCTCGGCATTTCTTCCTGAAGGGCCTTTTTGCAAAGTTAGGTTTGGGTCGAGTGGATCCCGTTTGTTTTGATTTTTGAACGGTTTAGAAGTTGAATTACCTTTTGGTGAAACGCATTTCATCCAAGGATACCCTCCTTGAACTGGAAGAGTTCAGCTTGTCCCTTTTTCAAGGTGCGCATGACCTCAAAACCCTTGATCGTCGCATTGGCGGTTTTCAGGCCTTTGAAGCCACGAACCGGTTTGATAGCCTTGGCATTCCGGGGTGGTGAGAGGTGGAAAACAATCGTATCATCGCCTTTTCCAAGCTACCCGATAGAGATATATGCCCATTTCTCTTTGACCTTGATGTAGGTCTCACCAACACGCCAACTGCTGGTAAACTCGGGGCATTTCCAATACCAGTGGAGGCGTTTCTCCATTTCAGGGGCATAGCGCTGGACCCACTGCTAAATCGTTGAATGATCAACGTTCACACCACGCTCTGCCTGTATGGTTTCAAGGTCGTGGTAGCTGATCCTATATCGGCAATACCAACGCCCCCCCCACACACAGGATCACTTACCCACGGAAATGACACCCTTTGAAATCACTCATCCCAACCGTTCTGCTTCAAAGCCGACTACGGATCAGACATCAGATCAAACTTTGCAACAGGGGCAATAAGATATTGATATCATCACGGATGAACCTCTTGGGAGATACCGTTCAGCGCATGAGGAACAGGTGATCAAGGGTCGGATATGCTGTCTGAAGGCGGCAGACCAATTCCTAAGAGTGAAATATATAAAGATTCTTCTCAAAAAGACGGTTTTTGATTCGCGTAAATTTTAGTGAAAATAATGTATTTAGCGGCAGTTAAGTGCCAATTGAGAGATTTTTATGAGAGGAAGATGCGATAAATTTACAAAAAATTGTTTGCATCTCAGATAAGAAAGGTGCCGTCAATCAATCGACGGGTGATTTTGCCTTGGAAGTTTGACGCATGTGGCGTCATGTTTCTTCCTGTATTTGTTATTTTACACGCAAGCGTTTTGTGCGTGTCCGTCATGTGATTAAAGGAGCCGCGTTATGACAAGAGGCACCGTAAAATGGTACAATTCCACTAAAGGCTACGGCTTTATCCAACCTGATACCGATGGCGATGGCGATGATGTGTTTGTGCATGCAACCGCCCTCGAAGTTGCGCGTATTTCAGGGTTGAATGAGGGCCAACAGCTCTCTTATGGCGTTGAAGTCGGCCGTAATGGCAAGACATCAGCGGTAAACATTCAAGTAGCATAATTTCTACTTACAGTGTTTACACATGGAAGGCCGTCCTTGGGGGGGCGGATTTTTTGTATTTGGATACAAAAAATTGATTAAATATAGAATATCATCCGTAAAAATAATGGTTTGGATGGTATATTTTACCATCCAAACCATTATTGATAATTATTTATTCAACCAATCATGTAATTGACTTTGTGTATTTTTAATAGATTCGATGCGAACCTGAGCAGCATTTAAAGCTTTTGCGATCGCCAGTTTACTACCATTTGTCTGATTGGATGCTAAAACTTGTTGCATATCTGAAAGTACACCAGGGTTGTTGGACTGTCGGGCAATAGAGGGTAAAAAATCATCTTGTGCCCATGGAGCCAAATGAGTGCGAATGGCTCCTTCATTCTCTTTTACAAGCTTCCATACTAAATCAGGGTTTTGACTTTCTGCTGCGACCATCGCCAACGCCATGGCAACACGTCCATTGGGAATTGCGCCACTATATGCCAAAGATACATTCTTTCGAATAAGATCTGGGTTGCGAGCATTAGCAAGAGCAGAAAACAAACGTAATTTTAGTTCTGTTGCTTGAGTGTCTCGCACGTGCGTTGCCATAAACTCCCAGTCTTCTGGGGTTGCTTGCTTCATGGCAAGGGAAGTGACCACACCAACAAGGTCAGCCGGCAAAGATGCAGGATCTTTTTTCCATCCTGCAAAACGATGAGGCACTTCCGCCAAGACCTCTGGGTCTTCAAACTGACCTAGTGTCATGATCACGGTTGGACGCAACATCGTGTCTAAAACACTCTCATTCGGCTTTGCATCCCACCCCAATCGGGTAAAACTCGGCTTTAAAATATTTATTGCATAATGGCGAAATGCAGCTTGATCTGGGTTTCCGTCTTCACGGGCATCAATAGCTGTGAGCGTACCCATAACCTCATCTAGAACCGCAATATCCTTTTCATTATTTTTAGCCAATTCCGCAATTAGGTCCAGCGATACACTGAGAGGCGATTTCCCAGCAAGGAACAAAGCGTATTGGTCTCCTAAAAGATTAGCACGATCAACGGCAGAAAACTGTGCTACAGATTTTATTAAAGCATTCAGCGCTGCCTGGTCATATTGTACGCGATAATAGCCGCTTTCTCCTAAATTGAGCTTTATCGGCACATTGCATGCTGGCAAATCTATATGTGCTGGTGCTGCCCCTAAAACCAGAGTGGTGGGTTCTAATGATGGAGCGCCGGCCACTACGGGAATAGACCAAGTGAGCGGGGAAGCATGAGGGTCATGAATTGTGAAACGACTTTGTGTCAGCGTATAACGCCCCACACCATTAACGCATGAAGACGCCACCTGCACTAATGGTATACCTGGCTGCTCTGTAAAGCTTCGAGCAACAGTACCGACGTCTTGTCCTGATGCCGTTGATAATGCATTCCATAAATCTTGACTTGTAGCGTTATTGTACGCATGCGCTTTCATATATATACGCATACCATTACGGAAATGGTCCTCCCCAAGCCAGCCTTCCAGCATGCGGATAACTAATTCACCTTTACCATAACTAATGCCGTCAAAAGCAGCATTAGCTTCACTAACATTGCGAATGTTCTGCTGAATAGGGTGCGTAGTTGACAACGCGTCTATACCCATAGTGCCTTCACGGGTTGAGTGTTGACGCGGCCAGATATCCCACTGGGGATTCATCTTGTCGGTTGCTTTAATTTCCATCCACGAGGCAAAGCCTTCATTGAGCCAGATATTATTCCACCACCCCATGGTCACCAAATCACCAGACCATTGATGAGCCATTTCATGGGCAACGACCTCGTAAATTAACTCACGAGTACGTGGTGTACTATTTTTATCATCGTAGAGTAGGGCATTATCAATATAGGTAAGAGCGCCCCAGTTTTCCATGGCGCCTGCTTGATAATTCCCTGGAATGGCAAGCATGTCCATTTTTGGTAAAGGGTATTTTACTCCAAAATAATTATTATAATAAGGCAGTATATGTTCTGCTGCTTTAAGTGCAAAAATTCCCTGTTTTTCTAAGCCGGCCGGAGCGTAAACTCCTAAGGGCGTATGATCTGTTTGGCCATAAACGGCCTTCATATCACCAGCCACTAAAGCGAGAAGATAGCTCGACATTTTAGGGGTCGTTTCAAAAGAAACGCGTTTTTTGCCCTCTTTAAGGATTTCGGTGGCACGCACTGGCATATTACTAACTGCAATATCTGCGGCAGGGAGAGTGACATTTAATTGGTAAGTTGCCTTAAAGACAGGCTCATCCCAACCTGGGAACATGCGTCGCGCATCAGCAACTTCGAATTGTGTGACCAGCATCCGCCGCTTTTGTGCTGAGGGTGTACGGTAATCGTTAATGTACAGACCATTTGGTGTTTCTAAAATAGGTCCTGTATAATGAATGACAAGCGTATGACGGCCTTTAGAAAGAGGACTTTTCAAATGTAGAGTTGCTGTTTCTTCATGATCATTTTGCGTAATTTTTGAAGAATTAACTCCATCAAAAACTGCGTTCGCTAATTTCAATCCAGCTTGATTTAATACAACATCAGATGTTTCATTTAGAACATCTAAATTAATGGTTTCCTGCCCGCTTACCGTCAGATTCTGTAGGTCAGTTTTAAGATCAATCGTGTAGGCAGAGGGCTTAATATTTTTGGGCAATTGCCCTGGTGTCTTTGCAAAAGAAAATGTTTCTTCTGCATGAGCTATCAATCCAAAAGGCAACCCAGCCAGTAGAGTGCTCAACACAAGGAGGCGACGCATCATCACAATAACCTTCACAGTACAATAACGGGGAGTGTACGTTCCATTTTGCTACGGAAATGAAAATGACACAGTGTTAGAAATTAAAAAAGCCTCATGCTTTTTGAGGCTGTCATTTCTTCCATTTTCTTATGAAAATTAAAACTGCACAGACCATTAAGAAACTCAGGACCATAAGTGCAGGTTTAATATATGGCCCGATTTTAGCAATGAAGGGTTTAGTTCCACCATAACGGATGCGTATTACGTCTTGTTCTGTAAGAATTACGTTTGGATGGCCAAAACGAGACAAAACATAATTCGAAACTTCTGCAATATCCGTATCAGATAAATGTTCCGCATAGGACCCTTGCGAGAAACCCGGCATAAAATAATGCTTCTGACCGACGGTACGATCAACACCATTCAGAATAGTTGCAACCAAGTTACTCGGATCAATAGATCCTGTTGCTGTATTATGGAACAGTTGAGGGTAATAACCATCCTTGCTTCCTATGCCGGTCGGTTGATGGCATGAAGCACAAGCACCATCATAAATAACAGCACCTCTACTAATATTATCTAAGTGCGTTCCTCGCAGACTTGCATCTTCCTTTGAAAGGTGGCCGTAGCTATCTCGTGATTTTTGTTGATTCAAATTAACTGAACCAGAATGATCATTTTTAGGAATTTGTTGTATATAGGAGACTAAGGCAGTAATATCGGGCGCACTCAAATATTGAAAGCTATGCTCAATGGCTTCTGCCATAGGACCAGCTGCTTGCGCTTTTCCTGGTACATCGCCCGTTTTTAAATAACGAGCAATATCATACGCGCTCCAATCACCTATTCCTGCAATGCGTGAAGGAGTAATATTAGGTGCGTACCAGGATGATAATGCGGCTCCCCCCATAGATTGACTGGGAATTTCAGCCATTAAAGCATTGCGTGGGGTATGGCAGGTATCACAATGCCCGAGAGCTAGCGCAAGGTATGCTCCTCGGTTTACTTCAGCAGAGTAATTTGGGTTGGGAACAAATGGTTTTGCATTTAAGAAAAAAAGATCCCATCCCCACATTGATGCGCGAATGTTAAAAGGGAAGGGGAGGTGCGTGATGGCCGCAGCTTTATCAACAGGCGAGACGCCTTTCATAAAATAAGCATAAAGGTCTTGAATATCGTTATCTGTTAACCGTGCATAAGACGTATAAGGCATTGCAGGATAAAGATATGCACCATCAGCGCGAACACCCTCTCGTAAAACGCGCTTAAATTGCTCTTCAGTATAAGACCCAATACCATATTTTTTTGATGGCGTAATATTTGTAGAATAAATGCTACCTAAAGGAGAAGAAATGCCATAACCGCCCGCATAAGGGAGGCCCTTTTTGGGCTGAGTATGGCAAGCAGCACAATCTGCCGCGATAGCTAAATAACGACCACGAGCAATCTGTGCATTATCGGAAGCATAAAGAGGCGATACATAAAATACCGCCGTTATAGCCGATAAGAGGGTAAAGCGTTGCATCACTTATACCTCTCCCACCTGAAGTGCACGCTGAATAGAATCAGCAGCTCGCAAGCCAAGGGCTGCCATACTTAATGTTGTATTTACAACGCTAGCTGAACACATGGCAGCCCCACCTGGTAGCCATAAATTCGTGTGATCATGAGTGCGACACCATGAATCGACGACTGAATTTTTCGGATCACTTCCCATGATGCAGCCGCCCATAATATGGTTATTAGCGTTGTAATCCGTTGTAATCTTTAATTCTGTTCCGCCGAGAAGGCCTGCAATTTGTGCAACTTGTTCCTGTACGGCTGCGGTCCCATGGCGCACATAGTCACCCACGTCATAATAAATATCGGGGCATGCCAGACCTAAAGGATCTTTACGATGAGTACTCAAGGTTAAACGGTTATTCGGGTCTGGTAGGGGCTCCAAACTAATAGACAAATCCACACCGCACGCGGCACGACGTCGGATTTCATCATTTAGAGCTTGCCCCACCAGGCCTAGCTCAAGCGCCTGCTCTGTAGCGGGGCCTACGCGACTAATATTGTTTAGAATCATTTTGTTAGCGGAGTATTTCGAACGAAAATCGCCGTTCCGTGCTCCTACAATACAGCTAGATTGAGCAGGACCACGCCCAAACCATAATGGTTCATTCGCTAAAAACGTAGCATGAACACCTGAATGATCCATCATGTTACGCCCAACCTGATCGGATGAGTTCGCTAGACCATTCGGATTGTGCTCATTTGCGGCGAGTAGCATCAAGCGTGGGGTTTCAATGCCATTACACGCAGCAACGAAAACACGTGCTGTTGCTTTATGGCTTTTACGATCTGCGTCAAACCAATGAACTGCGGAAATTTTGTTATGCTCGTCAGTATCAAACTTATAAACGACAGATTGATCTAATGTGACTGCGCCAGCCGCTTCGGCTTTTTCGACATGCTGAATACCATTATACATCGCCCCAATCGGGCATATAGGTTGGCAGTTATTATTGCCGCAGCATGCAGGCCTTTCCTCATAGGGAGCAACACTGCGGCCCTGAGGAATCGGAACAAGTTGAAAGCCGTGTGGGTTCACAATCTCTGCAACACGACGATCTGCATAACCGAACGGGATCATATCACGAGGATAAGGGCGTGACCGTTGAGGCGGTGATTGTAACGAGGCGTCGTGAGGCCCGGAAACCCCCATTTCTTCTTCTGCACGACAGTAATATGGCTCCAAATCATCATATGAGATAGGCCAGTCACGCCCCACGCCGTACGTTGTTTGCATGCGAAAATCGACCGGAAGGTGCCGCCAGCAGGAGGCTGCCCAATGCCACGTAGTGCCTCCCACTGTGCGTAAATATCCTTGCTGGTAAGCCGCTCCATTCGGGCCGCTCAAGCCAACGTAATCGTTTTTTGGAAAATACAATGGTGCAGGAGCTAGATCTGATTGAGGGTATAATCCCTGAAAGTCATTATGAACGCGGTTATAAAAAGCCATGTTACGCCAACGCTCAACAAATTCAGAACGTTGGAAGCGGCGTCCAGCCTCTAAAATCAAAACAGAATGCCCTGAAGAGGCAAGTTGATGCGCAATCATGGCGCCGACAACGCCTGAACCAATGACCACAACATCAGCTGAGACATCACCGTTTTCTTGAAAAATTGGGTGCGATACCATGACTATTGGTGCCCCTTATAATGGCTTGGTCGGTGCGGCTTTAACGGAACTGCAGGAGCAGGTTTGGCTTCCACAGCAACAGGTGGAGGGGCGGGAGGGGTTATCACTTTTGAAGAGTGGACTGGAATACCAAGAGGTGGTGGGTCTTGTGTCCACCACCCCGGTTCAGCAAAGCAATATGTAGGTACTGGTAAAGCATCACGGGTAGGATGGTACATTAACGCATCATAGTATGCGACCATAGGCGCATTCATGTGACGTGTGGCAGATCCAATATACCACGCTGCAATCAAATTATGTACGGTATCAACCTTCCCTATTTTTTCTGCTTCTTGTAAAATTTTTTCTGGAGTGTCGTTGTTATTTATATAGACCACAAGATCATGAATCTCTTGCTCATAATGTGGAAAAATACTTTGTAAGGCCGTCAAAAGACGTTGAGATATTATACGGTCTAGCGTGGAGCAGCCGGTAACTTGTTGAGAAAGCTGAAAAAATGTATTGTTCAAGACCTCGCCAGCATGCGCTGGGGTGACTTCATTTAACAAGGCAGTTGTAATTGCCGCACCCATTACCTGAAGAACACGACGCCGAGGTAAAGCCACTTCTTTGAGTAATGAAAAATCTCCTCTGTCTACCATAACGTAAATGCCTAACCTATTGATAATAGGTATTATATGGTTTTGTTTTTTATAAAAAATAAAAACATTTATTAATCAATATTATTTTATATTTTTCAATTAATATTGATTAATAAGAAGGACTTTTAATAAATATGGTTCTGTTACAAATTTTTAGAGGCTACCTGAAACGGACCTCTTGCAAAGTTAGGTTGAAGACGCCGGCACTCAATTCGTTGTGATTTTGGAACCGTTTAGAAGCTGAGCTGTCTTTCAATCAGACGCACTTCTCCCATGATACCCTCTTAGAACTGGAAGAATTCAGCCTGTTCCTTCTTCCTGGTGCGCATGACCTCAACCCCTTTGATCGTCGCATCAACAGTTTTCAGGCTTTTGACGCCATGGATTGGCCTACATCAGTTGTTTGAGTTTTCCATGCTTCGCTTCGATCGCGTTGTTCAGATATTTTACCTGACGGTATGTCAGGAAGTTTCTGAAACTTTGCAACAGGGACAAAAAGTTTCTCGTGGTGCTGAGTGGGATATTTAGAGGAGTGAAAAAAATTATAATAAATAGAACAGCGCTTACTCAGTAGTAATCTGATTTGATGGAATCATGATTATACAAATAATGCATGACTTGCTTTGTTATATTATACCCATATATAGATTGATTTACATAAAGTAAATGTGTAAAATGAAATAATTGGTTGTGATTTATGGAAAAATAAAATGAATAAAGCAATATATTTTTTATTGTTTATTGAAACAATTTTATTGGTTTTTTTAAATTTGTTTAAATTTCACCCAACAATACGGACGGTATACGAAAAAAAATTTCCCAATTCTCATGCGGAATTTAAAATTAATTCAGAGGAATCCTATTTTGGCAATGAATACACCATGTATTTTTTCAAAAAAAACACAAACGGAACATTTTATAAATATAATATTATGATTGGTGATAACGATAATTATTATGATGGTTTATTTAAAATAAATGAAAAAAATAACTCATATCAAATAATTGCGGAAATTAAAAATATGTGTGGAAGTATATATTATAAATTTGATGAATTTAAATTAGTAATAAATTATAAAGATTGCCCATAAGTCAGCCTGCCCCTGTCGTAAAGTTATGTTTGTGTGGAGTGGAGCCTATTTGTTTTGAATTTTTTATTGAAGGTACTTTTTGATTTTAGGAGCATAGCGCAGGACCCATCTGTAAATCGTTGAATGATCAACACTCACGCCTCGCTCGGCCAATATAGTTTCAAGGTCTCGGTAGATGGTTCCATACGGTAATACCAGCGTACCACCCAAAGGATCACCACATCACGAAAATGACGATCCCTGAAATTACTCATCGCAACCGCTGCGTCGTCAAAGACGACGATGATTTCAGGAAACGGCCAAAACTTTGCCACAGGGCCGCCAAACGCAACTCGCGTGCAAGCTGGAACCTCCTAGTGCGACGGAAAGCAGAGATTAGTTTCTGACTGTGTCTTTTCCTGAGGCAATGCGCCTATATTGGTATATGAACAATATTGATGTATTGATGAAATCAAATCATTTCTGCTCACGGGTTCGTTCAGGCATAAAGCTGCCCTGATGATGACCACAACCGCCTAAAAAACTCAGAGACTAAAACTGGCGACGCTTTGTATCCCCAGTGTTCGCATTTTGGTTCGAGGCGATAAAAGGGACGCAGGAGAACAATGATTCAGGGCACGACATTCAGTATCCATCGGATTCGTTTCGATGAGAACTATCACCCTTCCGGCAAAACCCGCCTTACGACCAATTTTGCCAATCTGGCGAGAGGAGATAGCCGTCAGGAAAACCTACGCAACGTCCTGCGCATGATCGATAATCGGTTCAATGATCTGGCGCACTGGGATAATGCCAATAGAGATCGGTACACTCTTGAGCTTGAGATAGTTTCTGTCGAGATGGATCTTGCCTTTGCTGGAAAAAGTGGCAGCTTCCCTCTGATCGAAGTCCTCTACACAACAATTGTTGATAAAAACGCCAACAAACGGATATCGGGCCTAGCCGGGAACAGTTTTTCCTCGTACGTGCGGGATTATGATTTCAGCGTGTTGTTGCCGGCTTACAATAAAGAGAAAGCCGAATTCAGTGTTCCCCACAATTATGGGGATCTACATGGAAATCTCTTTAAAAGCGTCATGAACTCGTCTGCTTATAAGCAGAATTTCAAAAAACCGCCTGTTATCTGCCTCAGTGTCTCGACCAATCGCACCTATCATCGAACGGAAAATCAGCATCCTGTTCTCGGTGTTGAATATGAGCAGCGTGAATTTTCCCTGACAGACCAGTATTTTAAAAAAATGGGGATGCAGGTCCGTTATTTTATGCCGCGCAATAGTGCAGCACCATTGGCCTTCTATTTTTTGGGAGATCTTCTGTCTGACTATTCTGCTCTTGAGCTGATCAGCACCATTAGCGTGATGGAATCTTTTCAGAAAGTCTACCGCCCTGAAATTTACAATGCCAATTCTGCTGCGGCTGATTGTTATCAGCCGAGCCTGAAGTGTCAGGATTATTCCAATACCCGCATTGTCTACGACCGTGAGGAGCGTACACAACTAGCGATCTCACAGGGGCACTATACGGACGAGCATTTTATCAAGCCGTATCACGACATTCTTGAAAAATGGTCTGCCAGTTACACCGCCTGATCAATCAAAAGAAATAGAAGGTCATCTTCCATGAAAACACTACTTCCCACTTCAACGGCCGGCAGCCTGCCAAAACCTTCATGGCTTGCACAGCCTGAAACACTTTGGTCCCCCTGGAAATTGCAGGGGGAAGAATTGGTCGAAGGCAAACAGGATGCCCTTCGCTTGACGCTGGACGATCAGGACCGTGCTGGCATTAATATCGTCAGTGACGGTGAACAGACGCGTCAGCATTTCGTCACAACCTTTATTGAGCATCTCAGCGGTGTCGATTTCGAGAACCGTCAGACGGTTAAAATTCGCAACCGTTACGATGCAAGCGTGCCATCCGTTGTGGGCGCCGTAGCGCGTGAAAAGCCGGTTTTTGTCGAGGATGCGAAATTTTTACGCACACTGACAAAAAAACCTATCAAATGGGCGCTACCTGGCCCTATGACGATGATCGACACGCTCCATGATGGTCACTATAAGAGCCGCGAAAAACTCGCTTGGGAATTTGCCAAAATTCTTAATCAGGAAGCAAAAGAACTGGAAGCGGCAGGTGTCGACATCATTCAGTTCGATGAACCTGCCTTCAATGTATTTTTTGATGAGGTCAATGACTGGGGTATTGCCACGCTGGAGCGGGCCATTGAAGGGCTGAAGTGCGAAACCGCGGTTCATATCTGCTATGGGTATGGCATCAAAGCCAATATCGACTGGAAAAATGCTCTTGGGGAAGAGTGGCGGCAGTATGAAGAGATCTTTCCCAAACTGCAGAAGTCCAATATCGATCTAATTTCACTGGAATGTCAGAACTCCCGCGTTCCAATGGATCTGATCGAACTTATTCGTGGAAAAAAGGTCATGGTTGGCGCCATTGACGTGGCCACAAAAACCATTGAGACGCCGGAGAAAGTCGCAAATATTCTACGCAAAGCGCTTCAGTTTGTTGATGCCGACAAGCTTTATCCCTGCACCAATTGTGGTATGGCGCCGTTACCGCGTGATGTAGCGCGGGGCAAGCTGAATGCCCTGGGCGCAGGCGCGGCAATTGTTCGAAAAGAACTCTCGGTCTGACAGGTAGCCCGGAAAATTGCTATCATGGCGGGCAGGACACTGGTCTTGTCCTCCATGAGGCCATAATTTCCGGAGTCCGCGCTGTATTAAAGTCAGCGAGACCAGCCTGATCTTCCCGTCACGCGCGTCCATCTGGTTCCCGACTGTAAATTCCCAGTGCATCCTGAACAGTAGCTAGTGTGAAGGGGCACGTGCAGATTTCTTCCGCCGTCGTTCAGTTTTTCAATATCGCGCGTCTTATTTGGCGTGGGGTAAGCCATGTCTAGCATATATTCGAACCGACGCAGTCATTTCCGACATTCCCTCTTTCAGCAGCCTATAATTCTGGGATGTTCTAAAAGAAAATCCACAAACTGCGTCAGACGTGCGCCCTTTGAGAGGGCCAGACCTGGAGAATAAGACAGAATATCTTTGATAAGGACATGATATATGGGTCGTTTCACGGTTCAAACAGTATTTTGTCCAGATCAACGAAACCACGGGTTTATACAACACGGACAGCCGAACAGGTTTTCCTCATCAAGGACGTTGCCCTCCGGTTCATCACATCTCAGAACTGGTTCATGCTGTGATTTATTATCACGTGTCGTGGTGGTGGGAACTTCGCCGAACAAATAAGCTCCGCCATCTTGTGTTTGATCAGGGCTCATCATCAGTTCCATAATAGATCTTGCCAAGCTCGATAGGCGAACGCCCCTGACTGCGGCGGTGAGCATTGGTATCACGCAGTGAATAGGCGCAGCCACAATATTCCTGCTGATAGAACTTTTCCTGTTTGCTGATCTCGATCATTCGCGCGGCCCCACCTCCTTTGCGCCAGTTGAAATCCCAGTAGGAGAGGCCTTCATAAGGAGATACTGCACGT
Organism: uncultured Neokomagataea sp.; assembly: GCF_946476835.1. GTDB lineage: Bacteria > Pseudomonadota > Alphaproteobacteria > Acetobacterales > Acetobacteraceae > Gluconobacter. The sequence goes on along the minus strand of NZ_CAMKWA010000014.1, from coordinate 24,015 downwards.
TGGCTGCAGTCATTGATCTGCGCCATGTTCTTCCATCGTGAAATACTGAGTGAACTGGTCATCACCGGGAAGCCATGTTCGTGAGCGTAAAGCGCTGTGCGTTTGAAGCGCATATCGAAGCACATGGTGCAACGCACACCGCGTTCGGGCTCCCGTTCCATGCCTTTCGCGCGAGCGAACCAGTCGTCCCTGTCATAATCGGCATCGACGAAGGGGATACCATATTTATCGGCAAACCGAATGTTTTCGTCCTTACGAAGAAGATATTCCCGTTCGGGATGGATGTTCGGGTTATAGAAAAAGATCGTGTAGTCGATACCCGATGCCGTCATGGCCTCCATCACCTCACCCGAACAGGGTGCGCAGCATGAATGAAGGAGCACCTTCTTGTGTCCCTTTGGTGGGGTCAAAATTTGCCGGATTTTCTCGTTCATCGGGGATTTCCGTTGTTCCCAAAAGGCCTGTCACATTATGAGATGCATTCGTCTGCGTCGAACGCACCCCAAGGATATGGGCAATCGCGCAAGTCAGATCAGAGCGGTTCAAGGTGGAGACATGAAACTCGTTTAGTCCATAGGTCTGCAAGGAGCGGATCTGCTCTACCGCCACCAGACTGGCGATGATGCGACGAAGTTCAGGCTTCTTTGTGGTCCCATCGAACAGGTGTCTCAGCCATGTCGGGATCGTTACCCCGCACATAGACGAGAAGTGCACGATCTGCTCATAATTCGAAACTGGCATAATCCCAGGAATGATGGGGGCAGTAATTCCGGCCGCCAGACATCGATCCAGAAAACGCAGATAAATTTCACTATCAAAGAAATACTGCGTGATAGCCCGTGCGGCTCCCGCATCGATCTTACGCTTGAGATTATCCAGATCAGCGTCCGGACTTGACGCTGCAGGATGGGTTTCGGGATAAGCGGCAACAGAAATATCGAAATCCGCGATACGACGCAGACCGGCGACAAGATCACTGGCATAGACATAGCCACCCGGCTGCGAATTATAGTCAGCAGTACCTGCGAGAGGATCACCACGCAGGGCCACGATATGATTCATACCAGCATCCCGATAGCAACGGGCAAGGTCATCTACGTCCTTGCGGGTTGCACCGACACAGGTCAGGTGAGCGGCAGGGATGAGGTCTGTCTCCCGCTTCAGACGCAACACCGTAGAGAGGGTGCCGGCCTGCGTGGCTCCGCCCGCGCCATAAGTGACCGAGACAAAGCGGGGTGCAAGCGGTGCCAGATGCCGGATACTGTGCCAGAGTCGCTGTTCCATTGCGTCAGTTCGCGGTGGAACAAACTCGAAGGACAGGATTGGGGGGGCAGAATTGCTCGACAACAGTCCGTCGATACGTTTTTCCGAGAGCCATTTGCTCAGCCCGTCCGTCATGTCAGTCACAAATGCTCACAGCGCCCGACTGTTCCTTAAAAGATTCGGGAGAAATATTGAAGCCACAGCTCGATCCGCTGTGAAAGCGGTCGTGAATGTCGGTGGGGGCCATGGGCAGCATCCGCATGAATGATTGGTCCCTAATAATAGAAGTTTATAAAAATGAACTGAAATGATATATTTTTATATCTATATAAATTTTGTGCATTTATCGGGCAAAGCATGGGCATTCTGGAGCGCAGTCATCTGACAATCATTCAAGAAGTCGCACGGGAAGGTTCGTTGACGGCTGCCGGAGCGCGTCTAAACTTAACCCAACCAGCACTCAGCCATTCCATTCGTAAGATTGAACAGCAGCTTGGTGTCAGGATATGGCGGCGGGAGGGGCGATCTCTTGTTCTTACTCAGGCCGGTGAATGGCTTTTGTCCTTAGCGAACCGTCTGCTCCCGCAGTTTGAACTGGCGGAAAGCCGTATTGAACAATTCGCAAACGGTGGGCGTGGTACATTGCGTATCGGAATGGAATGCCACCCCTGTTATCAGTGGCTTCTGAAAGTCGTTTCACCCTATCTGGAGAGATGGCCAAAGGTCGATGTGGATGTACGACAGAAGTTCCAGTTCGGCGGGATCGGTGCACTGTTCAGTAATGAAATCGATATTTTGGTGACCCCTGATCCACTTTACAAACCCGGCCTGAAATTTACGCCGGTATTTGACTATGAACTGGTGCTGGCTGTTGGTCCGGAGCATCCTCTTCGGAAGGCAAAATTTGTTTTACCAGAGCAGTTGGCTGATGAAACATTGATTACCTATCCGGTTCCGTCTGAACGGCTCGATATTTACACGCAGTTCCTGCAACCGGCAGGGATTGGACCACGACAGCAGAAGCAGATTGAGACGACAGACATTATGCTGGTAATGGTAGCGCATGGCAGGGGCGTTGCAGCACTTCCTCGCTGGTTGGTGGAAGAATATGCATCCCGTTTTGAACTTGTCCCTGTAAAACTTGGCAAAAAAGGCATTGCAAAACAGATATTCCTTGGCCATCGGGAAACTGATGAAGATATTAAATATCTTGAAGATTTCATAACGTTTGCTTCGGAAAAGGGTAGTTAAAAATATTGGCCCTGTTGCAAAGTTAGGATGAAGACGCAGGCAATCCTAGTTGATTGATGTTTCAGACGTTGTAAATTCCGAACTGCCTTTCGACCAGACGCACTTCTCCCATGATGCCGTCTTGGAACTGGAAAATTTGGCCTGTCCCTTTTTTAGGGCGCGCATGACCTCGAAACCTTTGGTCGTCGCATAAGCAGTTTTCAGGTTTTTGAAACCACGGACTGGTTTGATGAGTTGCTTGAGCTTACCGTGATCGGCTTCGATCACGGTATTCAGATACTTGACCTGGCGGTGTTTCACCGTATCCGGAAGCTTGCCATCCGTCTTGAGTTCTTTGGTCGCTATCCCATAGGTTGGGGCTTTGTCGGTATTGATCGTCTCAGGCTTCTCCCAGTCCTTCAGCCCGCTCAGGGCTTTGCCCAGAAAACGTTTGGCCGCCTTAGCGTTTCGGGTCGGCGAGAGGTGGAAATCGATCGTATCCCCATCCTTATCGACCGCCCGATAGAGATACGCCCACTTCCCTTTGACCTTGATGTAAGTCTCATTAACACGCCAACTTCGGGAAAAGGACGGACGTTTCCAGTACCAACGCAGGCGCTTTTCCATCTCGGGCGCATAGCGCTGAACCCCTCTGTAAGGGGACAGTAGGAATGGAACTGTATCGTTATCCGGGATTTGATGGGCTGATACGGGATATGGTGGGATGAAGAATGGCTATAATCCGCCAAATTTTTCCGGGTACATAAGTTACCCACAAGAAGATTTCAGTAGAATATATAGTCTGGAACTTTTTGCTTAAATTAGCTTTTTGGTCGTTTAGTTTGGAACTTTCCTTTGAGTGAGTTTTAAGGATCTTAAAGGCCTCTTAAGATCACATTATTGCCTTTTAAATGGCGGCTAAACGCCAATCGTTGAGCGGGCTGCTTCTCTGAAAATTTGGCCTGAAGGCATTACAGATCTTTACCCAGAACTGTAATGGAACTGGGAAAAAGGTGGCGAACGCGAAATTCTGGAAATTATATAATTAAATCAGTGCCTTATTTTGCTTTTCCACAAAATCAACGTGGCGGAACTGCGAAGCGAACTGGGATGTAAAGACGCTTAGAAACTACCGTAGATCACTACGGGCAGTTTCCTTGGGAGGCTTCACCGTGATCCTTATTTCTTATTGGGGATGGAAATGCGGTGAGTGGTTCGCTCTTCCATCACATTGGGGCGGAGCCGCCGCGCCATACTACGCGGCCGATTATGCGGAGGGGTGATTCGCTATCCTCCCATAGGCGTCTGGCAATTTTAGCATTTATTACTTGAGGTTTGTAGCGGGGATTATCGCTTATTACCTCTATATCACCTGTCATGTGGCGCTCTAGGCGCTTTACCAAGATTTCATCTTCGTTTCTTATGGCATAGATTGATCCTGATACTAACGACTGTACTTTCGTATCTACCAAAATTAGATCGCCGTCTGCCAGTGTTGGTGTCATGCTGTCACCCATTACTGATAGACCGATTGTGTGTTCGGTGGCGTTTTGTAGGTGTATTGGGAGCATGAAACGCGGGATTGCGATAAAACCTGCCGCGTTTTCGGTGTAAGCGAAGGCTCCGTGGCCTGCTGAGGCCTTGATGTCGTAACGCTTGAACTCCACGACATCGGTCATAGAGAGGCGTTTGCCGGTCTCGTATTCTGTGATGGCTTCAACGTCACGCAGGTGAGTTGGCAAGACGGACTCAGGCTCACGGCCAGTAATCAGCCACTCCACGGATACACCGCAGGCTTCGGCAAGCTTCATTGCCGTGCCAATCTTCATCTCGTGGCCCTTGAGGTATCGACTAAGCGAATGGTTGGATACGCCTGTTTTTTCTAAAATTGCATTGTAGCCTCCCGCTTTTGGAAGTGCCTCTTTAAGCCTTAATGCTATTTCTGTTTGTTGTCGGTTTTCTTTTGAAACCGACAAATCGCGGGAATCAGTCATTTTTAATTCGCAAGTCATTGAAAAACAAACAAAAATCATAGCTTTCCACAGAAATGTTTGTTGTCGAAACCGACAAATGAACATTTATGGTTGCGGATACCATTTTTGAGTGTATGTTCACCGTGAAGCCTATCGGAGAAAGGGCACCGCGAAGGTTCCCGTTGATGGGTGTCAAGAAAAGGGGCGGCTGCCACCGCCCCTTTAGGAGGAGATCATTATGGCACGAAAGCCACAAGGAATGCACCCCGAGGAGGTCGTGGCGCATTTCCGTATGAAATACGGCAGCCTGCGGGCTTACGCAAAGAAAATTGGTAAGACATTGCGTGCGGTGTCGAACGCTATTCGACAACAGGGATATTCTGTGCCGCTGCAGCGGCAGATTGCTGCCGATATGAACATGATGCCGCATGATGTTTGGCCCGAATGGTTTTTGACTGACGGGACGGCTCTGTCCGCCCGTTCTAAGCGAGTCAGTATCGCGGATGTGTCTTCTGATCATCGTAGAAACGGAGTGGCGGCATGAACGTGGTTGAGATTCCGTTGGGGCAGATTGAAGTTGGTGAGCGGCTGCGTTCTGTGGACCCAGCTTGGGTTGAGTTTTTGGCTGCGTCTATTGCGGAGAGTGGTCAGAGTACGCCGGTTTGGGTGCGTAAGATTGGGCGTGGTGAGCGTTATGCGTTGATTGCGGGCGGCCACCGTATGGCGGCGTTGCAAGCGGCGGGTAAAGAGGTGGCAATTGCCACAGTGATGAAGGCGACGGACGTTGAAGCGCAGTTGCTGGAGATTGACGAAAACCTGATCCGCCGTGAATTGACGCCGCTGGACCGGGCGACGTTTTTGGCGCGGCGTAAAGAGGCTTATGAGGCGCTGCATCCTGAGACCAAACAGGGTGGTGACCGTAAGTCCGATCAAAGCGCAGAGCTTTGCGGTTTGATCCCGGCCTTCTCCGAGGCGACGGCTGAGAAATTGGGTTTGTCGCGCCGAACCATTGAAACCGCTGTGCAAATGCATGGTCAGATTGATGGCGAAGTGCGGAAGAGCCTGACAGGAACATGGCTTGCGGAATCTGGTGCGCAGCTGATGGCATTAGGTAAATTGACCCCGGATATGCAGCGCAAGGTTGCGGCGTTTGTGGCGCAATGGCCGGGTGTGAAGAACGTTGCGGAAATTGTGCGGCAGATTGAGAACCGCCCTAAGCCGCAAGCACCGGAGCGGCTTGAGAAGTTCCTCGCCTTTTGGCGGAAGTCGGACCCGCGTGAGCAGGAAGAGATTGTGCGTTATGCGGCTGCGCAGATGCCGTCTGTTGCGGTTTCTGCGGCATGGGATGGGGCGTCTGAGCTTGAGCGGCTGCGTATAGCGGATGACTTTGCGCCTAAATTACCCGGCTTCGCGGAAAGGAACGCAGCATGAGTGATATGACTGCTTTTCATGGCCGGGTAGCGGAGCGCATTGGTGCGATTATCCGGCGGGAGCGTTTGGCGGAAGATTGGACGCAAGACCGTCTGGCACAGGAAACAGGTCTCACCGTTGAGAACATCGCGGGAATGGAGCTTGGCACTTATATGCCTATTTGGCCGGTTCTGATGGATGTGCTTTGGGCGCTCGATATCTCCACGCATGTTTGTGCCGAGATATTTCAAGTGGATGCTTCTGTTCGGGAGTGCGGCGCATGATCCGCTCGGGTGAACAGCTTGATTTACTGGCATGGGCACCGCCAGAGACGGTGGTGGCGTATGATCCGCAATTAATCCGCGCCAATTCTTACGGTGGTCGTTTGTCTCGGGCGATCTCCGTGACGCTGGATAGTTGTGGTTATACGCGTGCTGAGGTTGCTGAGCGTATGAGCCAGCATTTGGAACGTAAAATCTCGCTGAATATTCTCAATGCTTATGCGTCGGTGGCGCGGGATACGCATGAGATTTCGGTCACACGGTTTGCCGCATTGATCAGTGCTACGGGGGACCGACGATTGGTGGAGTTTGTGGCGGCCGATCACGGTTGGAGCGTTATCGACCGCCGGTACCTACCCCTGATCGAGTTGGCCGCTGTGCAGGAGCATAAACGAAACCTGTCCAAGCAGGAACGGGTTTTGCGCGGTGCTGTTCGTGGGGGGCGTTGGTGATGGGGCGCACTCAGGAGAAAACAGAGAACACGTCCATCAAACAGGTGGGTAATATCAACCGTATTTGGACGGATATTGACGATAAAGGGCAGATACGCCTGTTTGCCTCTGCCCGTCATGCTCATCCAGAGTACGATACGTTTGTCCAGTTGGATACAGTTTTAGGGATTACCGTTGAGTTTGAGATTATTTGTGCAACAGAGGAAGAAGTAATTCTGAAAGCGAAGGCATGTGTGTCATCGAATGATCGACCATCTGCTTTACCAGTTCTTGCGCAGCGGTACCGACACCCTTCGATGAAAGGGCAGCAACATGATTAAGAAGAGATTTCTTTTTCATATCGTCCAGATCGCTTTCGGTGATTGCTCCTTTCAAAATACGTTTCAGGTCATCAGCGGGGATATTAACGGTAACGGTATTCTTGTCAGCGGTAATGCCGCCGCCAAAAGCCCAGTCTCTTCCCGCTGCTGTTGGGAGCGGAAGGCCGCTCCGCATGATCTTGTTTCCGCTGACCAGCGTGTAGCAATCGGCATTCAACATGCCAAAGTCCGCGAGGTATTTGATCATGCGATCCATGTGTGCCGATTGGTCTGCTGCTGGGTTGGGTGGAACATTGGAATCATCCCGAGTTTCCATCGCGTCGAGGTAGGCGTCTTCGTAGCGGATCAGGTTGCGCATGAACGTTTTCAGTTCTTCCATATCGAACTGGGACATAGAGTTTCCTCCTTTGGTGTGTGTGCAAGATCCATTGGAGGGGTGCTGGGGCGAGTCTGGCAATGGTTCGCCCCAGTAAAGTCTGCACCTGTTTTGACGCCGGAGAATTTTACGGAGCGGTTTGAGGCGGCTCTGTGGAAAGCGCGGGATCGTCATTTGGACAGCATAGCGGAGCGGGATAATGCATGAGCAGAAATGGTTTTCACCTGCTGAGCTTGCCGCGATGAAGCTGCCGGGGATGCCTACGACTAAGCAGGGTATGCAGACACGGGTTGATCAGGATGGTTGGATGCTTCCTGAGCAAGAAGGGCAGACATGGCGCAAGCGTCAGGATCGCGGTGGGGGCTTTGAGTTCACATCGTATCACTTGCCCTTTCAGGCACGGGTGGCGTTGGAGTTGCATGTGCAGCGTGAGGCTGATCCGGCGGTTGCTGCGGAGGCTTCTGACCGGCGTGAGCGGGAGGATTTATGGCGCAAATATGATGCGCTGCCTGAAAACCTCAAAGAGCGTGCTCGGAAGGCGTTAAGAGCCCTTCACGCGGTGGAAGGTTTGGTGGCGAGTGGCACACGCAAAACCACGGCACTGACCATTGTGGCGCATATGCAAAAGGTGGGCCGAAACAGCATCAATAACTGGTACCGGGATGTGCGCGGGTTGAACCGCTGCGACTGGCTGGCCGGATTGGCGCCGCATTATGGGGCGCGGGCTGGTGATGTTGCGGAGTGCCCTAGTGAGGCATGGAACATTCTGGTGTCGGATTATCTGCGGCTCGAAAAGCCGGGGTTTGAGGCGTGTTACCGGAGGCTTCAGCACGTAGCGGAGCAGCGTGGATGGACCTTGCCGTCAAGCAAGACATTGCTTCGGCGCATGCAGAAATATCCGCCGGAGATGCTTGTTGTGGCACGTGAGGGTGAAGAGAAGCTCAAGCAGATGTATCCGGCGCAGAAGCGTGATCATGCGGTGTATGATGCACTGGAAGCGGTGAACTCTGATGGTCATAAATGGGATGTGTTCGTGAAGTGGCCTATTGGTGCGGAAGAACGCATCGTGCGCCCAGTTATGGTTGCGTTTCAGGATGTTTTCTCTGGGAAAATCCTGTCTTGGCGGATTGATCTGTCTGAGAATAAGGAAGCTGTGCGGCTGGCGTTTGGAGATTTGGTCGAGCGTTACGGCATTCCGAAGCATTGTTATTTCGATAATGGTCGGAACTTCGCATCCAAATGGCTGACGGGCGGTGTGCCGAACCGTTATCGATTTAAGGTGAAGGAGGAAGAGCCGTTGGGTATTTTGCCGCAACTGGGTGTGCAGGTCACATTCGTTCAGCCGTACAGCGGTCGCTCCAAGCCTATCGAACGTGCGTGGCGTGACTTTGCGCACGATCTTGCCAAGCATCCTCGTTTCGCGGGGGCGTATACGGGTCATAAAGTGGATGCCAAGCCGGAAAATTATGGTTCAAAGGCGGTGCCGCTCGATGTGTTTATTGAAGTCGTAGCGCAAGGTATTGCCGAGCATAATGCGCGGGTCGGGCGTAGGTCTGATGTGTGCCAGGGCAAGTACTCGTTTGATCAGGTGTTTGAAGCCTCTTATGCGCGGGTACCGATTACGCGAGCGACGGATGAGCAGCGCCGGTTGTGGTTGATGCCTGCGGAATCCATCACGATCAGCAAGCGTGATGGTGTGATTGAGATTGAGGGAAATCGCTACTGGGCGGACTTCCTCAATCAGTACCCTGGGGAGAAAGTCGTGGTACGCCTCGACCCGGAAAACCTTCAACAGGATGTCCATGTTTATCGGATGGACGGAACGTATCTGGGGGCGGCTGAGTGCCGTGAAAAGATTGGGTTTGCGGATAAGGCCGCTGCGCAGCGGCATGCACGTGCTTACAAGGCTTACAGCAATGCTGCCAAGGCACAGCGTGAGGCTGCGGTGCGGTTGAGCCAAGACGAATTGGCGCGGGTCTTTGCCGATTTGCCGACGCATGAAGAAACCCCATTGGAGGCCAAGATTGTGCGGCCATTAAGGCCCCGGCCGCTTGTTTCCGGGGCAAATGCCTTGGCCGTTGATTTTGATGATGATGAGGAACGTGCGCGCGAAGCTGAAGAAATGGCTGAGGTTATGCAGCTGCGCGATTATTTTTGATTTTGTGATGACTGTTTCCCGAAGTTTTTCTCTTCGGATTGTGAAGTAAAGCGAGAATAAACCATGTCTGAGACGCTTATTAGCGTTGCCTCTGAGGGCAGCGAACAGGTGAATAATACCCTGATTACGGGGCTTGTAGGGCGGTTTCGCTCTGAGATGCAGGTTCAGGGTTTGACCGTTGCACAAGCAGCTGCGGCATCGGGGATTGCTAAAGGCACGCTGCATGCGTGGCTTGCTGGCACTTATGCAGGTGTGGTCGCCAACGTGGATGAGAAGGCTGAGAAGTGGCTGGCATCGTGCAGTGTGAAAACACGGGTGCGTAAGCAAATGCCGCGCACGCCGGATTTCATCATGACGCCGTCTGCGACGATCTTTTTCAGTGTGTTTTCCTATGCGCAGGCCGCGCCGGATATTGGGCTGATCACAGGGAATGCGGGTGTGGGTAAGACCATGTCTGCCAAGGCGTATCAGCGTGAAAACAGCAATGTCTGGATTTTGACGGCGGATACGTCGATGCGCTCTCCAACGGCTGTCTTGCGGGAGTTGGCTGATCTGGTGGACGCCACGGAAAAGCGTGGTGCCCGGATGATGGCGTCCATCTTGAACCGTGTACGCGATACGCAGGGTTTGTTGATTATTGATGAGGCCCAGAACTTTACGACTGAGGCGATTGATCTTCTGCGGACCATTAACGACCGGGCAGAGATTGGCATTGTCTTTATGGGCAATGAGCCGCTTAAGGGGCGCATCGAGGGCCTTGGACGCACGACATCCCATGCGCAGATTTTCTCTCGTATCGGTAAGCGCAAAAACCGTGCCCGACCGCAGATCAGCGACATGAACTTGATGCTGGATGCGTGGGGCGTTGAAGCGAACGATTTGCGCAAGACGTGTCGATGGATTGCAGGGCAGCCGGGTGGGCTGCGTGTGATGAATAAGACCTTGCGCCATGCCTTCATGCTGGCGGGCGATGATGGACTGGAGGAAAGCCACATTGAAAAGACGTGGAAAGACCTGACCGGCTCCGAACTCCCTTCTTTCAAGCGCGGTGAATAACGCCATGGCGAAGGCGAAGAAACAGGACGTGATCCAGCGGGCGTATGACGCCGCTGGCATCTCGGAATTGTTCCACGAGACGACGGATCAGCGGTTCACATCGGTCAATATCGGCCCTGAAGCGCGTGAGGTTATACGGGATTTTCTCATGTCCGTTGAGCCGTCTCTGACGGTTGAGAGTGTGATTGAAGCTCTGGAAGGAGAGTGGTCATGAGTAATGAAAAATATCGCATGAATAGTTTGAGTACCTCTCGGCAGGCTGTGTTGTGGCTCGCGCGCAAATATGGGGCTGTAACGATGATCGCTACGGTTGGCCCCCTACAGTGGCGCACGTCTGAAGTAGGTGTTCTCATTCGTGCACATGGCATTATTGTCCGGAATTTGCGTGAGAGTAACTTATTTGAGGTGCACAATGATGGAACTTTGCACCTTACAGAACGGGGCAATGCGTTCGCTGAACGCCTTACGGGAACGCCCCAACTTGTTTCGAGTGCGACGTGGCGTGAAGAGGCTCCGTCTTATTGGCTGACTGACGAACAGATGCAGCGTGTTTCTGCGTGTTTTCCTACATCTTCGGGTATGCCGCGCAATAATGATCGCCGTGTTGTGAGTGGAATTGTGCACGTATTGCGCTCTGGCATCGCGTGGAAGCATGCGCCGTCTTGTTATGGGCCGTCAGGGCGACTGATCGGTCGGTATCGCCAATGGGTTGTGATGGGTGTGCTGGATAAGGTGCTCGCTAATCTGATGGAGTGCCGTGATGGTGTAATGCGGCTGGTGATCGATGAAGACATCCTCCTCGCGCATCGTAGTGGCCGGACTTATGCAGAGAGAGGGCACTTCCCCATCATTGCGCCGGTGGAGGACATGCCATGTGCGGCGTGAAATCTATCAAACAACTCGGCGCAGATCTTGCAGGTCAGCACGGTACGACTGCGGAATATGCTCAGAAGGTTCTGACACTCTATTTCCGGCAGTTAGAGGCGTCTCATACCGTTGGGTGGTGCCAGCGTATGCGTGCATTGAACCCCATTGAAACCCCAACAAAAGGGCAAAGCATCATCATTGGTGCCGTGGCCTATTATCCAGAACATTTAACACTGGGCACTGTGCTTGCCCTGAAGGATGCATCATGACGGCTGTTCTTTTGCTGCGCGACGCCGCGTCTCAAACGCTGAATTTTGACATGAAGCGGCTACCGCTAGTGCAGTCTGCCTTGGTTAATTTGTTCACACGCTGCGGTGGTCAACTAACGGTGGAACAATGCTTGGATGGTGTCAGTCGGGTGGCACCCGATGGCGTCATGGATGCGGAGATGTGCCGGATTGCAGTACGGTTTCTGGCACGCCTTCCGCATGATCGGCTGGTGCGAGATGTCTATGCGGAGCTGGCGCAGGACATGGATACGGATGCTCTGGACGAGGCCGCGCGGGTTTATGATCCGGTCTCAACAGAATTACAGCGTGATGCGCAGGCGGTCCGTAGCCGTGGGGCTTTTCTGATTAATTTTGAGCAGGCGCAGGAGTTGGCGCGGGATTTGGAGGAAAAGTCTCGCAAGGTTTTGCGGTTAGAGCAGCGCAATGTCGCATTGGAAGCAGCGCTGCGTACGGCTGTGAATGGCACCTCCCCAGTGTGGGAATACCGCCGTACGCCGCCGCACTCCCAAGAGATGCACCGTAACGGGAACGTCGCATGATGAAGTTGATGATTACATCGCAGCATCTTCGGGGGCTGTTTCAAGCGATGGAAATCGATTTGACCAAGCACCTGGAGCAAAGCCCCCATCTTTCCGTGGAAGGCGAGATCGCTGTTGCTCGGTTGCTCTTGGCAGACGTGGAAAATCATCAGGCGTTTGTTTTGTCGGAAGATGATGAAAAGCGGATGTGGGCGGTGGCGCAGGCGGCGCTGACGGCGGTGTTGATTGGGTGTGTGGACCATGGGCTGAGCCGCCCGAAAATTGATGTGAATTGAAGGGATACAATGATGACACGCATGATTGAACGTTGGGATGGGTCTAAAACACCGGAAACACGGTTGGACCCGCGTATTGTGCTTGCGCATGACACAGCGAATGAGCTGGTTGATGATGCTGAAGCATTTCGTGCTCTCGTACGGGAGCAGAAGCTGAATTATTTTGCGCGGATTGATGCGTATATTGATTTGGTTTTGGAAAGTTATGGTGCCCGTTTGGGGGGCACCCGAGGCGGTGTGACCGTTGAAAATCTGGATACGACACGGCGTGTACATGTAATTACTTCAGATTATCAAACAGTGACGGCCGCCATTGATGCTGCGCGTGCGTTGATGTCTGAAATTCTGGATGATCTGTGTGGTGATGCATCCGATGATTTGCGGGCGCTGGTTGAAGCGGCTTTTGCGCGCAATGAGAAAACCAACCGGATTTCGACAGAGCGTGTTCTGGGGTTGCGGCGTTTGAATTTGCAGCATCCAAAATGGCCGTTAGCGCGTGAGGCGATTGCCGATGCGGTCGTGAAATCAGGCAGTAAACGCTATGTGCGCTTTTACCGGCGCGAGACACCGCGTGACGGCTGGCAGCAAATTGATCTCAACTTCTCGTCGTTGTGAGGGTGTGATGAGCAAACACTCTGAACAATTCCGACGACGTAAGGCGTGGTCCGCAAGTAGTGATAAGTGGGAGAGTGATGCGAGTATTGTAATTTATGCACCAAATGCGGGAAAAGCTCGTGTTCAAGTAGTGAGGGAATCGGATTATCTTTCGTTCCGAGATGTCACCGTCCGCAGAGCGCGTACATACGATGTGTTATTGCCGGTACCAAATGCGTGTGCCCTTAGCCTCACAGCAGAAGAAAAGAATGCACTGTTGCATGCGAACGGGGCAACGAACGGTGATGTAAGGCAAGCTGGCTCCCGCGACTATTATTATACCGACCGAAATGATCCTATTTTATGCTCGTTGGTAGAAAAGGGGCTAATGGAAAAATCAAATCGTGGCTGGTCTGAAGGAATGATTTATTTCTTCACTACTCCTGCAGGGAAACATTGCGCTCACGCTCTTATGCCAGAGTATAGTCTATGACTGACCTTCGCAAAGCCCGCTACGCCAAACTTCGCATCGCTCAGAAAAAGCTGGGCTTGGATGATGAAACGTATCGGGACCGCTTAGAACGCGAAACCGGCAAGCGCTCGGCCAAGGATATGAGCGTTGCTGAGATGGACCGGGTGTTGGAGCAGTTTCGGAAGGACGGGTTTCGTACCCGTCCGACCGCGCATAACCCGCAGGTTCGGAAAGTCTTTGCGCTTTGGAGTGAATTGGGGCCGTCTTTACGGTCTGGAGGATCACGCGAGAGCCTGCGGGCTTTTGTGAAGCGCATGGTTGGGGTTGATGACCCGAACTTCTTGACAGCGCCGCAAGCCGGTGTCGTGATTGAAGCGCTTAAAGCATGGGAGAAGCGTTTGTGACGGATGCCGAGCGCCAGAGATTGGTTGGCCTTGAAGCCGTGTTGATTGAGCTGCGTGGTAAAGTGGCGCAAGCGCTTAAATCGGGTGGCTTGTCCTGTGGTGAAAACCGCAATGATGTGGAAAGTCGGTTGGGATGGTTGGCACATCATATCGATGGCATGATTGATGCCAAAGATATTGGCCATGATGCTATTTTAGAGCATCGAAGTCTTTTGGAAGATGTTTTAAGTGCCGAGAAAGAGCCCCAATAGTGGGCTCTTTTTTTATCTGAAGTTCCTGTATTTTATGCTAGAAGAAGAGAGAAAATTTCGCAGAAATACAGGGGGTTCCAATCGTGGCTATTTGTCCGCCGCCAACGATTGCATGGCTTGTTGACGCCGTGGGAGAGCATGTGGCGTTGTCCTTTGTGGAAAGCGCTGGTGGGCGGCGTTTATGGGTGCCACGCCGGTGGCATGGTTCCCGTCTTGAAGCTGTACATGGCGAAGCTATTGCACAAGCGTTAAGCGAACGCGTCGGTGGTGAACATTTTGAAGTGCCTGTCTGCCGAGAATGGCGAGCCTTGATCCTGTATAGTCAGGGCATGTCTCTCAACGATATTGCCGCACGCGCGGGGTGTTCTCGTTCGACGGTTATTCGGATAATAGGGGGACGGACGCGCGGTATTATAGAAACGCGTGTGCAGTCCCAACAAGATGCACGTCAGCTTGCGTTGTTTGGGTAAGTAATTATGGGGGGTATATCCCTCCCTGAAGCCTTTTTTGGCTCTGCGGTACTGTTTTTTCATGCAGAGCAATTTCCCTACCATCACGCAATTTACGGCCTCGCGCGAGGGGCTTTACCAATGCCTACGGGATGACCCCGGCAATTGGACCTTAGGTGCCGTAGGGTGCGGCCGATTGGTGGGCACTATGCGCGGCATTTCAGCGCCCGTGATGGGCCGCTGGGTTGGCGACCCGCATTTAATCACACCTAAAATCATGCAGGCCATTACGGCCGAAACGTTTAGCGCTGTTTATGCCGCTCTCTATTGGCGGGCCATCAATGGTACGCATCTGCCGTCTGGTATTGATGTGATGTTGTGTGACTTCGCCTTCAATGCCGGGATTGCGCGCTCTGCAAAACAACTTCAGCAAATCGTTGGCTTGGTGCCGTCCGACATTGACGGAGATATTGGACCACAGACATTGCAGGCACTTGAAGCCGCCCCCCTCCCAGTGATCGCTGGTGCAGTAACGGGGTCTTATCGAACGGCGTTGCAGCGTGATTTGGGTGTAACCCCGGATGGTGTGCTGGGAGCGGAGACCCTCCAGACTGTTGAACAGATGGGGCAGCGCCATCGCTTGGTTGTGTACGCTTTAGCAAGCCGCCAAGAGGCTGCGTACCGATCCTTTCAAAAATTCACGTATTTCGGGCGGGGCTGGCTAGAGCGTTTAGCAGAGCGCCTTGCGTTGGCTTTGCGTATTGTCGCCGCGCCTGAGGTGTGAGGTTTGCTCGGCTCCAGCGGGCGCGCTGGAGCCTTTACGCAAAGCGCGAGAACGCGGCGCATAAAGGGAGGCCATCATGGCTGGTTTTAATTGGAAGGGCTTGATTACGCCCGCACTGACAATGGCAACACCGTTTCTTGCATCGCTCATTTCGGGGCGTGGTACGCGGTATGAAACCATTGCGCAGCAAGCGGTAAGCTCTGCGGTCGTAACCGTTAATCAAGGCTTGGATCATGTCCGTGATCTGATTGATGTTTATGAGCGTACAAACCCACTTGTGTCCGAAGCGATCAGCACGTTCCAGACACTGGCATCGGCTGCGGGTGTGTCCATTCCATCAATTGATGTCATTGAAACCCACATTAAAGCGGCGGTTGGTGATCTGGCCGCGATTGTGGTGCAACCCAAGACACCTGTGACGGGCGGCTGATGCCGGGCGCGACCGACCCATATTCGGTCGCTAGCGTGGTTGTTCCATTGCCGTTGGCAATCGTGTTGGTTTTGGCCTGCGCGATTGTCACAGCGGTCGTGGCGGTCGTGTGGTTGCGGCATATGGGGCATGGCAAGCGGTTGCATGCGTTGGAAGAAGCGCAGGCAGCGGCAGCAGCCCGCGATGCATATTTCGATCAAAAATTAAGCAGCATTCAAACGGACGTAAAAAACATGACGGAGTTGCTGCACGTAATTATCAAAGGGCACATGGCACGTGAATGACAATGATGACCGCTTTGAGTGCATCGTCCTCGCGATGATCGCAGGCTTTATGCTTGGGCTGATCTTTATGAGCTGCGATGTGCCAGAGCAGTCCATTGACTGTCATGTGACCCGGGAGGGGCGGTTATGAATGGGGTGCGGCAGCGATTGATTGAAGATCGCCGATGGTGGGTTTTGGATGCTATCGCGCAAATGAACGATCGTTCGTTAAATGAAGATATTATTCGTATGTCCCTGCGCGCGATGGGGCGTCCTGCCGCTGTCGAGGATGTGCGCAATGATCTCGAATATTTAGAGCGTGAAGGCTGTGTGGTGTTGAGCCGTCATGTTTTGGGTCCTGCGCGTCATTTATTGGTGGCGACCCTGACGGTTGAAGGGCTGCAATGCCGCGATAATGAACGCACTGTTCTGGGCGTTGCGGAGAGGAAACCTCTGTAATGGCTGAGCGCCCGTCGTCTATTGATAAGTTGCCGCAAGAAGTTCGAGACGAGATTGCGAACTTGCGTGGTGCTGGCCATACGATTGATGAAATCTTGGCCGCGATGCGTGAGCTGCACAGTGCTGACATCAGCCGGTCGGCGCTCGGTCGTCATATCAAGACGATGGAGGAAGTCGGGCGAGACGTCCGCCAGAGCAAAGAAATTGCGGAGATGCTTGTCCGTCAGTTGGGCGATGAACCGGAAGGCCGGGTCGTTCAAGCGAATATCCAGCTTATGCATACCTTTATGATGAAGCTGTTTATTGGCGATGATCAGGCTATTTTGGAGATCAAAAAAGACCCCCAAGCGATCATGATGCTGGCAAAGGCGCTGGACCATCTGACGCGATCCAGCAAAACGGATGCTGATTTCATTGCGAAGGTTGAAGCGCGTGTGGAAGCGCGGATCAAGGCTGAACAGGAACAGCGCCTCAAACAAGTCATCAAGGAAAAGGGTCTGACAGCAGAGTCACAAGCCATTATCCGCAAGCGCGTACTGGGGATGAAATGACCGACCACGTCGAAGCCCCTTTCCCTGATGTATGGGACAACGCACAGGATAACGGTCATTATGCCCTGTTGAAATATCAGCAGGATGCCAATGATGCCATTCTGGAACATGATGTTGTGGTCTGGGAAAAGTCTCGCCGGATTGGTGCGTCGTGGGGCATTAGCTGGGTTGCTGTATTGGTCGCTTCTTTGAAGGCGACTGAAGGCGGCATGGACGTCTTCTATATGGGTTTTGAAAAGGACATGACGCGTCAGTTCGTGTCCGATACGGGCGATCATGCACGGCTCATTGAGATTGCGGCATCAGACCTGCAAGAAGATATTTTTACCGATCCCGACAAAGACATGAAAGTCTTTCGGATCGATTTTGCCTCACGTCATGAGGTGCTCGGCCTTCCGTCCGTTGCACGTGCTTTCCGCTCAAAACAAGGTTTGGTCATTATTGACGAAGCTGCCTTCATTGACGATTTGGCAGCAGTACTAAAAGCTGCGTTCGCCCTGCTTATTTGGGGCGGTAAAATTGTGATTATTTCCAGCCATAATGGTGATGCTAACCCGTTCAATGAATTATGTCAGGACATCCGTGCGGGTAAGAAGCCTGACTATAAATTGATCCGCACAACGTTCGACGATGCTCTTGCCGATGGGTTGTACAAGCGTATTTGCCTCAAAAAAGGCGAGACGTGGACGGAAGAAGGTGAGCGGGAATGGCGAGCAAAGATCATTCGTCAATATGGAGACAATGCCGACGAAGAGCTGGGGTGTATTCCCAACCCGTCCACGGGTGCATTCCTTTCTTTGGCATTAATTGAGAAATGCCAGACGCCTGATGCAAAAGTTGTTCGTTGGGCATGCGATAACACATTCGCACTCTTGCCGGAGGATGTGCGGAAACGGGAGTGTCTTCACTTCTGCTCCACAGAACTTCTCCCGCTTTTGAACCAATTGGACCCGAAGTTGGCCCATGTGTTGGGTGAAGATTTTGGGCGTAGCGGTGATTTGACCGTTCTTTGGCCTTTAACCATTCTCCCCAACCTTACCCGCAAGACGCCCTTTACGGTGGAGTTGCGCAATGTCCCGTTTGAACAGCAAAAACAGATCCTATGGTTTGTCCTGGACAGGTTGCCGAGGTTCCGAGCTGCTAAATTGGATGCGCGTGGGAACGGCCAGTGGTTGGCGGAAGTTACTGTGCAGCGATACGGCTCCCGCGTGGAAGCTGTTATGCTGACGGAGGGATGGTACCGCGACAATATGCCGCCCTTCAAAGCAGCCTTTGAAGATAGGATGCTTTTGGTCCCTGCCGATAGTGACACGCAAGATGACTTGCGTTCTCTCAAGATCGTTCGGGGCGTTGCGCGTATCCCGGAAACACGGTCGGAAGATAAGACAGGAAAGCGTCATGGTGATGCGGCGATCGCCGCTGCGATGGCCTATGCGGCCAGCCGTGCAGAGCCGGAGGAGTATGGTTACCGTGCGGCGCGCTCTCCCTATGCAACTGCGGATGGTACGCCCGCTGTGCATGGATGGGGTGTGCAGGAAGAGATAGCGCATGAGCGTGCACGACGTAGCACCGGGCTGGATAGCTTTGGACTGCGTGGAGGTCTGTCATGAATGAGGTGATGATTTACGTTCTGCTCGGCTTTGTTGTGCTGGCCAGCGGTATGTTGATTTGGATAACGCGTCTAGCGATGCGGGCGCAGGCTGAGCATGAAGCTCTTGTTCAGAAGCTTGAGGCACAAAATGTGCAGCGCGAGCAGGCCGCATTGGATCAAACGCAGGCGATGACGGCCCCGACGCAAACGGCTCTGAACACGATTTTGCAGGATGGAACGTTCTGATGCGCTCTGCTGTGTTGCTGTTACTCGCTATGACCTTTTTGAGCGCGTGTGCGCCCCGATCACAATACGGCGTATGTCCGGTGGTGGTGCCGTGGTCGCGTGATGATCAACGCGCTCTTATGCGGGATTTAGAGGCGTCTAAAAGCCCATTTATTTACCGTGCTGTGCAAGAGGATGCGGGATATCGCGCATGGGCGCGCGGCTGCCGAGGGAGATACTGACAATGGCGCTCTTGGATCAAAACGGGCGACCCTTCCCATCAGTAGCACTTCAGCGGCCAGCCGCACCGGCGACGATGGTCGGTATGCGTCCGGCGGCGGTTAGTACGCCGATTGCGGGGCTGAACCCAGCTTCACTTGGCGGGTTAATGCGCGCCGCCGATATGGGTGACAGTTTGGCCTGGCATTTAATCGCAGCGGAAATTGAACGGCGTGACCTGCATTATTTGGGGGTGCTGGGAACACGCAAACGCAGTGTGGCACAGTTGCCCATTACGGTGACGCCGGGAGATGAGAGCAAGCGTGGTCAGAAGATCGCGGATTTTGTCCGCGATTGGGTCAATACGGGTCTGCTACGGCGTAGTTTGTTCGATATGCTTGATGCGATTGGCAAGGGCTTTTCGGTCATGGAGATCGACTGGGCATTAGCTCCCGGAAATAATCGCCCTAGTGATTTGTTGTTTAAACCCCAGCGCTGGTTTGAGGTGAGCTATCAGGATGGTGAAACCATCATGCTGCGTTCGGAAAACGGGGCCAGTCAGGTGCCAGGTATTCCGGGTGGGCCGCCCCTCTTTGGTTTTGACGATATGGTGGCCCAAAAATTCGTCATCCATAAGCACCCGAGCTGGTCTGGCCTGACGATCCAAAGTGGTTTGACCCGTGCGGTAGCGTGGGCGGTGATGTTTAAGATGTTCACGCTGCGGGACTGGTCCATCTTCGTGCAGAACTATGGACTGCCAATGCGGATTGGCACCTATGGACCCGAGAGTTCAGAAGAAGACCGGGACGTGTTGTGGCAGGCTGTAACGGATATTGCAGGCTCTTGTGCCGCCATCATTCCGAAGGGCATGGAAGTCAATTTCATTGAGCCTAAAGGTGGCGCGGGATCGCATGAGTTACATCTCTCACGCATTCGTTGGTTTGATGACCAGATCTCTAAAGCGGTGCTTGGGCAGACGGGTACGGCGGATAGCCATCAAGGGGCGCATGCCTCAAGCAAGACACACCGGCTGGTGCAAGAAGACATTGAGCGGGCGGATGCGCTGTTGCTGTCACACACGATTTGCCAGCAGATCGTACAGCCGATGGTTGATTTCAGTTTTGGCCCGCAGGCGCAGTATCCCATTGTAGCCATTGGCCGTCCTGATGAGCCGACCTTGCAGGAGCTGATGCAAGCAATCCAATATGCCGGGCCGCAGGGATGGAAAGTACGGGCGCAGGATCTGTATGATCGTTACGCTCTCACGCCACCGGAGGAAGGCGATGTAGTGGTCGGCCAAACGGCGGCTGCACAGCCAGTCGAACCACCGCAAGATGTGCCACCGACTGTGAAACCAGCCAAGATCAGCCCGGGCAGTGTTGTGCCGCCGAGCGTGAAACAACCACCTTCAGCGCAGCAACAGCCGCAGGTGATGGGGAACGAACAGCCTGAGCAGACGGCGCTGCATGTGCAGTTAGGGCAGTTGCTGGAGCAGCATGTTCAGGCGGAGGGGCCAGAATTGGTTGCACTTATGACGCAACGTTTGGCCCGTGACGCCGCTTCAGGATTGCAAAAGATGACTGCGGCAGCGCGTGATGCTGTTGAGGCAGCTGCGAGCTTTGAGGATTTGGAGCATCGCTTGAAGCGGCTGAACCTACCGGATGACGCGTTTGCAGACGCTATGGCTCAGGGCATAGCGATTTCGCAATTAGCGGGGCAAGCGCAGATGCTCGGGCAGATGACACGTCGTGGCTGATACATTTGATCATGCTTTGCTGGATGGCACGATGCTGGCCCCAAGTGAGGCGATTGCATTTTTCCGGCAAAAGGCACGCGTGCCAACTGAGCGTTTTGGTGAGGTGATGAATGAAGCGCATTCACGCGGCTTTGCGGTTGCGGGGGCGACCTCTGATGCATTGTTACGTGATTTAAAAGCTGCCGTGAACAGTGCCATTACGGATGGTACGACTCTCAAAGAATTTCAAAAGTCGTTTGACCAGATTGTTAAAAAGCATGGTTGGGACCATGGCGGTGATGCGGGGTGGCGCGCGAAGATTATTTACGACACCAATCTCTCTACGGCTTATGCTGCAGGGCAGTATGCTCAGATGTCCACGCCGGAAGCGCGTGATATTTTCCCCGCGTGGCGGTATATTCATCATGCATGCCCGCATCCGCGTGCGGAACATGTGGCGTGGGATGGTTTGGTGTTGGCGAATGATGACCCATGGTGGAACACGCATTTCCCGCCGAATGGGTGGCGCTGCCATTGCACTGTCGAGCCTGTAACGCGCTCTGAGATGCGGCGCAATAATTGGCAGATTACAGAAGCGCCGCCTTTGGATTTGCGGCCATGGAAGAACCCAGCGACGGGCAAAACGGAGATGGTGCCAAAAGGGATTGATCCCTCCTTTGCGTATAATCCCGGCAAGGCGTGGCAAGACCATCAGGCGGCAAAAGCCGAAATCATGCCGAAGTTGGAGCCGCGGCCATCCACTGTGCCTGTACCTGCGAAGCCGGGGCCTATCGCTCCGGTTCCTGTTGGGCCGGTTCCTTCAACTCCAGTGCCATCTCATCTAATACCGACGCATCCTGCGCATGTGCCTATCATGCCCCAAGCGGAGCGTGAGAAGCAGCAAGTTGAGGATATTCACCTCTTGCTGAAGCCTGAGGCACAAGGAGAAGTTACGGCGGGTACGTTGCCGGTGGAGGTACAGAAAATACTGGGGTCAAAGACGCCGGATGTTATCTTGTCCAAGGAGACATTGGATAAAAATCGCAAACATATTGAGGTTGATAAACTTTATCCTGATCTCCCCAAATTCATATCCAACCCACAGGTTGTACTACCGGCAAAAACAGAGCGGCATTTGCGGCTGATTTCTACGTATGGAGGGAAACCATATAGCGTTATCGTAAAGCGGACTGGAAACCGTTTGCTAAATTATTTGGAATCATTCCAGCAAATCAGTTTGAAAGAAGTCAGGCGCTTAATACTGAAAACCACCCCGGTTTTCGGGAGTGATGAGGATTTTATTGAGAGGTAAAGCAACGCACGAGTGGGCCTACAAGAACCCACATAACGCCACGACCCTCTAAAGAGGGTCAGCTACGGCAGGTAGAATATCACCGTGTCACCGTGCGTTGCGGGTATTTTTATAGCGAAGTTGTAGCGGAGAAATCAAGCATGGCGAGCATAACACTGACGGGAAATTTTGATCCCATGCGCCAGTCCCTGCAACGGGTGGCTGATATTGGCCGTGAGCCGCAAGCTGTCTTGCAAGCGGTTGGTCATATCGTGCTGAATTCAACGCGTGACCGTATCCGTCGACAGGTTCAGCCAGATGGTAGCCCATTCGAGCCGCTTAACCCCGTTTATGCTCTGACAAAAGAAGGCCCAGGCATATTGCGTGGCCCGGATTTTCAGACAGGCTTGTATGGTTCACTGACAGCTCGGGCGACAGGGAATGTTCTGCGTTGGGGCTCGAATAAGGTTTACGCGCGAGTGCATCAATTCGGGGCTGTGATCCAACCGAAGAATGGTCGTCACCTTTCCTTTGAAATGGGTGGCAATCTTTTCCATGTGGATAGTGTCTTTGTTCCGGCCCGCCCGTATCTCGCTTTTACCACTCAGGACCGCGAGGACATGGTTGTGGAGCTTGAAGGTTTCTTGGAGCGGGCGATGAGGCCGAAATAGTCTGCTGCGGGTGCTTGGGTAATTTTAAGACGCTTTTAAGACGGTTTAAGAGGGGGCTGTGGCGCGTTTTAGGTTGTTCCGGTATATCCGGACGTGTCAGTCCTGTTGTTAGCGCTCTGTGCGGGAAAATATGGGGGTGTGTTTGCACCTCTGAAGATGGCGCGTGAGACCATGCAGAGTGTCATTAATGACATATCTGCATTTCCACACGGTGCTCCCTGAGAGCGAAGAGCCGCCTGAATGGATTCATCTGCTGCCCGCGGGTGAGTTTCGAGGGGTGGATCAGCGTGGTCCGTACTCGGTGACGAATGCGGAGCAATTGATCACGCACTCGATGCAAGCGGGTAAACTGGTTCTCGACGAAAATCATGCAACCGATAAAGCGGCTGTCAAGGGTGGAAGCGCCCCTGCGGTGGGTTGGATTGTAGACATGCAGCCCCGGCCCGATGGCATTTGGGGACGTGTGGACTGGACACCAACCGGGCGTACCTTGATGCGCAATAAAGCGTATCGCGGCGTGTCCCCAGCCTTTGCAGCGCGTGGTGAGCAGGTGACGCGGATTGCGCGGGCCAGTTTGACGAACCTGCCAAACCTAACACTGACCCATTTACATACACAGGAGATTGGGATGGACCCCTCTGACATCGCGCGGAGGCTTGGCCTCCCGATCACGTCTACGCAGAGCGAGATTGAAACGGCTTTGGAGCGGGCGCGTGATGCCCTCAGCTTGCATACACAGGCTGTGACGCTTGCTGGCTTGAAAGGATCGCCGTCTGTTGAGGCAATTGTGACGGGGCTGCGGGCACGCACGGAAAGCGTGGAGACGCATGCACAGGAACAAATCTCTGCCTTGCAAGCACAGGTTAAGGATTTGGGGCAGCAGGCGGCACGACGTGCGGCGGAGCAAGCGGTGAAAGATGCGTCTACTGATGGGCGGATCATCACCGACAAGATGCGTGACCGTTTGGTGCATTTGCATATGCAAGACCCAGAGGCAGCCGAGGAAATCATCTCTGGATTGCCAAAGATGGGCGGCAAGATCGAGACGCATACACGCGCACCGCACGCGGGCTCTGTGGACGGGCATGATGCGTTTATCGCTGCGCAACTCGGTGTGTCCGTTGAGGCCATGCAAA
>NZ_CAMKWA010000013.1 GCF_946476835.1 uncultured Neokomagataea sp. | reverse complement strand
ACCCAGCGATTAACAGTCGCTTGCTCTACCAACTGAGCTATTCGGGATCAGCGAGGTGGTGTTTACCCAAACCGCCGAGAGCCGTAAACCCCCTTTTTGCATTTTTTCTCAAAAAGGTACCGGCACCTGTTTGAAATAACAAAAAAGGCGCCGAAGCACCTTAGAACACCAAAAATCTATTTTTTAAGGAAAAAGGCTGGCTCCCGAAGTAGGACTCGAACCTACGACCCAGCGATTAACAGTCGCTTGCTCTACCAACTGAGCTATTCGGGATCAGCGAGATGGTGTTTACCCAAATGACCGGAGCGCGTAAACCCCTTTTTGTCATTTTTCTGAATTTTTTAATGCAATCAGCAGTCTATGACTAAAATTCAGAGTTCTTCTCGCCCCTCTGTCGCTAAGCGGTCCACACGGTCATTATATTCATCACCCGAATGCCCCTTAACCCACAGCCACTCAATTTCATGCGGTTTCGCAGCCGTTAAAATACGCTGCCATAAATCCATATTCGCAACAGGATCACCCGCTGCATTACGCCACTTCCGACGTACCCACCCCGTATGCCAGCGCGTAATACCGTTTTTAAGATACTCACTATCCGTGTGCAGCCGTACCTTGCAGGGGCGCGTTAACGTCTCCAGCGCCTCTGCTGCAGCGGTCAACTCCATCCGGTTATTCGTGGTTTCCGGGTCTCCGCCCTTCATCTCACGCTCTTTCCCGCGATAGCTCAGTAAAACACCCCAGCCACCAGGCCCCGGATTAGGCTTACAGCCACCATCGGTCCAAATATCGACAATATTATCCTGAACGTCAGACATGACCCGCCTTAAAAAACTGCTGAAAACGCTGCATATAAGGACGTGGATCTTTCCGAACGACCAGCGCATCTTCTGGTGTGTTAATCCAATCGTACAAACGCGTTAGCACAAAACGCAGCGCTGCACCTTGGCACAGTACTGGTAAAGCCTCCCGCTCAGCACTCTCCAATGGCCGTATCTGCTCATACCCCGCGATGAATGCTGCCGCACACTCTGGGCGATATACTACACGCCCCTCATGCTCTTCAAAGCACCAAGCATTCAGCCCAATGGCCAAGTCGTAAGCCAAAATATCCGTACAGGCGAAATAAAAGTCGATCAGCCCCGATAATCCACCGTTTTGAAAAAACACATTATCTGGAAACAGATCTGCATGGATTTGCCCGGTCGGCAACGCGCCTCTCTGAGGCCAATGTGGAATTACCTTTTCTAAGGCTGAAGCCACTTCATCCCCAAACCCCACACCGAGCGAATCACCGAACGCTCCACAGCGCGCTAATAAAGGCCCCCATGCCTCTGCAGAGAGTGCATTAGACCGTTGCTGTTCATACGATTGGCCCGCCCGATGCAAAGTCGCCATTGCACGCCCGACCTGATGACAGGAATCGGGCGTTAAATCTTTCAACCCCTTCCCCTGAAGGAACGTTGTGATAACCGCTGGCCGCCCCGCAAGCGAACGTAAGGCGCGCTCATCCACACCATCAACCGGCAAGGGGCACACCACCCCTGCTCGTGACAAATGCTGCATCAAACCTAAGAACCATGGCAGTTCATCGGCCTTCATGCGCTTTTCAAAGAGTGTGAGAATATACGTCCCGCTGCTCACATTCAGCAGGAAATTACTATTCTCAACACCTTCCGCAATCCCTTGAAACGACACCAACGCCCCAAGGTCATACTCCAAGAGGAAGCGCTTTAACGCCTCCTCCGAGAACTCCGTATAAACCGCCATGGATAATCAATCAGCGCTTGTCGCCAATGGCCCCGGCAGACGGAAGCTCACGTTTTCTTTCTTCACAATGCGCTCTTCAATTTGAAGCACAAAATGTTCAGACAACGCGACAACCATCTCCTGCACCAGCGTTTCTGGCGCGGATGCCCCCGCACTAATCCCCAGCGTTTCTACACCGTCCAGAACGGACCAATCGAGATCAGCCAATTTCGGCACCAACAGCGCACGGCGCGCACCAGAACGCTCCGCCACTTCCCGCAGGCGCTGCGAATTCGACGAATTCGGGGAACCGATTACGATGACCAGATCACTTTCCGGCGCAATTGCCTTCACAGCTTCCTGACGATTCGTCGTCGCATAACAAATATCTTCACGACGCGGCCCTTCAATATCTGGGAAACGCGTCCGTAAAATATCAACAATTTCTGCTGTATCATCGACGGATAGGGTCGTCTGCGTGATAAAGGCTAATCGGCCCGGATCTTCCGGCTGCACGCTGCGCGCTTCATCCGCATCATTGATAAGCGTGACAGCACCCTGAGGCAACTGCCCCATCGTACCCACAACTTCCGGGTGCCCCGCATGGCCGATCATCAGGATATGGCGCTGCTCTGGACCACCGCCCGCGAAGTGACGCTCCGCCTCACGATGGACTTTAGACACCAGCGGACACGTAGCATCCAAATACAGAAGGTTACGGCGCTCAGCCTCAGCCGGGACCGCTTTTGGCACGCCATGCGCCGAGAAAACGACATGCCCATCGGCAGGAACTTCATCCAGTTCCTCAACGAAAATAGCACCCTTGGCCTCAAGCCCTTCCACAACCGTGCGGTTATGAACAATTTCATGACGCACATAAACGGGTGCGCCATAGCGGCGCAACGCTTCCTCGACAACGCGAATAGCGCGATCAACACCCGCGCAAAAGCCGCGTGGTCCCGCGAGCAAAACCCGCAGCGTCCGCTGTTCAGTGGAGGAAACGTGCTCAGCAGCACGTTCAGGAGCGAGAAAAGTCTGATCTGACATGGTGTTCCCCAAAAGGGCGTAGTTCGATATGTTAGGATGCAGTATCGTCTGGATTGCGTTCTATCGCAACGCCTTGCCCACTTGTTATTATCCCTCTTCACGTTTCTGGGAGAATGAACCGAAGATGCCTTTCCTCCGGCGCCCCACACTCTCAGGAACCATTATGGTTGGCACCATACTGGCTCTCACCACAGCAATGGTCACTCTGACAGGCTGTGAAGACGAATCCAATCCAAGCCTTTTTGCCCCGGCTTGCCCACGCACTGACATCCCGACTGGCACAGCAGACCGCTTTGCCTATACCGAGAAAGATCAGGACCTGCGCAATCTCAGCAGTCACGTCCAAATCACCGCCCTGTCTGGTGATTGTAGCCGCGGCCCCGATGGCCCAGACAAACAAAAAATGGTCCGTACCCGCGTTGGCCTTTCCTTCTTTATTGAACGTGGCCCCGCTGCAACGCAGGACCAAGTCACAATACCGTACTTCGTTGCTATCATGCAGAACGGCAAGATCGTTGATAAAAAAACCTTCAACGATAGCTTTACAATGGCACCAAACGTCAGCACGCAGACTGCAAAAACAGAGCTCCGCCTGATTGATCTGCCAGCGTCGGACAATTTGCAGGAAAATCCTTATACGCTCGAAGTCGGCCTACAGCTGACGCATGACGAGTTGGATTATAACCGCAAGCACCCACGCCCTTCTGCATTCCGCAGTAACAGCCAGTAATCACTGGCATCAAAGAACACTCTACCAAATCGGGCCGCCTTTGCGGCCCGATTTGCCAACACATGTATTATTACGACAACGACAGGACATTGGCATGCTGCCTCCATCAAGCCGCGAACTAACCCTCCGCGGGGTTATTCTTGGCACCCTCATTACGGTGATTTTCACAGCGGCCAATGTCTATCTCGGCCTTAAAATCGGCCTGACATTTGCATCCTCAATTCCCGCCACCATCATTTCCATGGTCGTACTGCGCATTCTCGGCAATAGCAGCATCTTGGAAAATAACCTCGTCCAAACACAAGCCTCAGCGGCAGGCACCCTCTCCTGCGTCTTCGCCGCACTTCCTAGTCTCATTATGATTGGGTACTGGCACGAATTCCCTTATTTTCAGACCTTACTCCTCACCCTCGCAGGCGGCATGACCGGTGTGGTCTTTACCATTCCACTACGCCGCGCACTCGTTTCCCGCTCCACCCTTCCCTACCCAGAAGGCAAAGCCTGCGCCGAAATTCTCAAAGCCTCATCCCCTGAAGGCGATGCACAAAATCTTCGCGCCCTCATCCAAGGTAGCGCCGTCTCAGCACTCGTCGCATTTCTCACAGGCGGTTTGCGCATTCTATCAGATGGCTTCACCCTTGCTGGCAGCATCGGCGCATCGGCATTCCGCCTCAGCGGTAGCTTCTCTCTCGCCTTGCTCGGCACCGGTTACCTTGTCGGCCTCGCCGGTGGCATCGCCATGTTAATTGGCGTCGTCCTCGCATGGGGCGTGCTTGTGCCATATCTCGGCCACCTCCACCCCAGCGTCCATCCACTCGCCGAAGCAAGCGGCCTATGGCTTCACAAAGTACGTTTTATCGGCGCAGGCGTCATTGCTATTGCAGCCTTGTGGACACTCATTTCCTTGGCGAAACCCGTCATGCGCGGCATCCGTGAAGCACTCATCGGTACAGGCAGCGCCCCACAAGACCCCACAGATACAGACCTGCCACCCCGCCTGATCAATGGGCTTGCCATTCTCCTCGCCATTACACTGGCCGGCCTATTCACACATTTCCTTTGGCCCGTCATGGCGCATGATACCGCCCTCATCACACTCGTGCTGCTCGGCATTGGTACCTGCTTTATCATCGGCTTCCTCGTCGCTAGTGCTTGCGGTTACATGGCCGGCATTATTGGCTCGTCCTCATCTCCCATTTCCGGAATTGGCATCATTGCCATTATTCTGATCACGCTGATGATGACTTTCTTGGAGCATACAGGCCTCCTGACTTCCGCCCAGCGCCCTATCGCCATTGGATTCGGCTTGTTTCTTCTGTCCGCGATTACCGCATCCGCCGCGATTTCAAATGACAACTTACAAGACCTCAAAACCGGCCAATTAGTCGGCGCCACACCATGGCGCCAAGAAGTCGCCCTCTTAATCGGCTGCGTTGCCGGCGCCTTTATTATCCCCTGGGTTCTGCAAACCTTGTATCAAGCCTATGGCTTTGCCAACGCTCCCCTGCCACATGCCGGGATGCACCCTGATCAGGTACTCGCCGCCCCACAACCAGCCCTCATGTCCGCCATTGCAACGGGCATCATGAATCATACGCTCGATTGGAAAATGCTCGAAATTGGTGCGGGCATAGGCATTGCCTTGGTCCTCGCAGATCTCGGTCTGCGCAAAAATAACCTTGCACTTCCTCCCCTCGCCGTTGGTCTCGGCCTATACCTCCCGCCAGAAGTCTCCGTCACCATTACCGTTGGAGCAATTCTTGGCCACATCCTGCGTCACCACGCGCAAGAGAAAGGCACCATGATTGCCTCCGGCTTTATTGTCGGCGAAAGTATTATTGGCGTTGTGATTGCTGCCATTGCAGGTGGCACAGGAAACCCAGATGCCCTCGCCTTACCAATCCCTGCCACCATACAACCATGGCTGGGCACCATAGCATTCACCATGGTCATCCTATGGTTTGTAAAAACACTGCGTAAAAAAGAAACACGCTCTTCCTAACATCAGGAAGAGCGTGCTCTCAAACCCAAATCTAACAGTGGTGCTAAAGACTTAGTCTTTCCACCACTGCACAGGCTCTGCCGTATCATACGCGGCATTTGATGGCGCAACATCCATCCCGGCATCCACCGTTCGCTCTGCTGCTGGGCGCGACACAGCACTCGCTGGGAGAGGGTGTTTCCGCGGACGACCAACCGGACGCGGTGAACGGCGTGAGGCTTCGGCAGCCTCTTCACGCGCACGATGCAAATCAGATTTCAAAGCCTGAATATGATCCTGCGCATCACGCAGTGCCTTCGTTAAATCAACGATTTGCAGCTTTGTATGCGCTTCACGCGTTTCGAACGTCCGTAACTGCCCCTTGAGGTCACCCACATGGCGCTCAACTTCTTCACAGCGGCGCTGCTCACGCTTCACAGACTGGCGTAAACGCTCAATCTCTTCGTGCTCTTCTGGACCACCCGCTGCACGCACAGCCTGCATCCGCCCACTCATCGGACGGCCAGTTGATTGATGTTCTACAACAACCTGCCCATCCCGCACAAAACGGCGACGGCGTTCAGGTGTTTGCTGAACAGGTCTAGACGGTTTATTTGAGCTTTTACCAGAACCAGCCCCTAAACGGGCCAAGGCTTCTCGCAGTTTATCTTCGCTTACCTGCTGATCGTCCTGCATTATACACTTTTTTCTATCAAAATAAGGTGTCTAATCATGACTTCATCAATACTGTAACCGAATAAGTTCGGCTCATCGAAATACACTTCCCTGCAAAAGCGTCGCTTTGCTTCAGAGAATGTTCCGGCGGAATTTTCAGAAGTCACGGCGCTGGCCACCTGTTCAAACCAGCACTCTTGCAAAACGTCATCTAGCAAAAAAAAATAAGAATGTCACCACTAGAGTCAGCGGCTAAATCATAAACTTTCCGCTATCAAACTAAAGCAAGAACACACAAAAACTCATGACCATTGCCGTGGCTGCCACAAAATATCGCACGCCCCATTATCATTGACTTTACGTGCATACTGGAAAAAATAATCTGACAAGCGATTCAGAAAACGCACCCCAACATCCAAATTGCCGCCCAAGGCCACAACCCGCCTCTCAGCACGCCGCGCAACCGTGCGAACAATATGCGCCTGAGCCGCCTCCCGCTCCCCACCCGGCAAAATAAAGCTCGTTAACGCCGGTAAATTTTTTCCCAATTCTGCAATTTCTTTCTCTAACCACAAAACAGATGCTGCTGATAATACGGGGTCACGGTGTTCATCACCTTTTGGCGGCATGCAAATATCTGCCCCCAAATCAAAAAGTCCACCCTGAATACTACGTAACGACGCTGCACCCGCCACATCGCCACGCTCAACACGGCATAAATACTCCAGCATACCAATCTGAGCATTCAATTCATCAACGGCACCCATCGCTTCAACGCGTGCATCAGCCTTAGAAACCCGCTGACCATCTCCCAGCGAAGTCTGCCCACGGTCCCCGCCACGCGTTACAACCCGATCAATCCGGATGGCCATACCATATCCCTAATCTACGTTTTTATAAGACCTACAGAGCAGCACCAAGCCTGACTGGATGCTTCCAGTCAGGCAGTACTTCAACACTCCAAGCACTTGGGAAAACCCACGCGCTAGGGTCTTATTGGTGGCTACCAATATGCAGACGATGGTGACGAATCGTACGTTCCCCCATCAAATCGCGGGCTTGATTGGTATGATTTTGCAGCAACGTCGTGCTATCGCCCGCTAGCGTCTTTACATTCCCGTTGCCAGATCCCGTGGCAACCGCCTTCAATGACGATGCCAGCGCGGGCGTCGTTGCGCTCACAACTTCTCGCAAAAACACACGATCATAAGCGGTGCCATATAAACGCCCAACAGCCGCAATATGCGCCTGGTCCGCCGCGCTCAACCCCGTGCTTGTCTTCAAATTGGCACTCGTAGCAATTTGAGCAATCGCCTTACGGTTCGTCGCATGGTCCGTTGCAACCGTAACAGCAAAAGCTTTCACAACATCACTATTGCTATGCGTTGCGGCCAGTGCAGCAATCGCACCTTGCTGCTGATCCAGGGTGTCCAACTGCTGAAGAAGAGCCACATCCTGCGTGCTCAAAGGGCTCACAGCAGGACTAGAAGACGGCAGCGGCGGTGGCGGCGGTGCATCCACACCACAAGCCGACAAACCCATCATCAGTGCCACTGATGCCAATGCGGTCAAACCGTTTACAGCCTTCATGAAATCACTCCCTAACACTCTATAAAGACGTCATCATATAACACGCCCTGACCGCAGCTCACGCACGTGATTATTCTCAGAACGGCCAGAAGCATGCTAAGCAAAACGTATGAAGAGATACCCTGTTCCCCCACATACAGGATTTAACCCGCGCCTGTTCCTCGTCATAGGAAGCCTGTTTGGCGCATGCGGCGTCATTCTTGGGGCAATCTCCGCACACCTACCCCTTAAAGATTACGCCGTACCGACCGGCCCAACGGCCCTGCACAATGCCGTTGATATGCTGATGTGGCATGCACTCGCCCTTTATGGCGTGGCTATAGGGCAGCACCTTCTTACCCCCAGACTTGGGCGTTTAGCAGGCTATGCTTTCATCGGGGGAACGCTGCTCTTCGTCGTACCTGTCCTGCTGTTTGCGCTTAAAGACCTGCATGTCGGCTCGCTCTCAATCGCGCGCATCGCTCCCTATGGTGGCACACTCCTGATCCTCGGATGGCTGATCACAGCCCTCGCCGCCATCACACACAAACGGCGCTTTTAATCACCCGCGCTTTTTACGGAAATGCAATCCCCACAAGACCAATGTTTGCAGCACCAAAGCCAACACAAAACAAAAAACGACTATCCCAACAAAGATAAACTGCTCACGCCCTAACCCCGTCTCAATATGGAACAAAGCCGTCAAACGCTGCCACGCCATGCTTCCTGCCACATGCTGCATCACCTGCGTGGCTGGCCCCCAAAAGCGAATCACCAGAATAAAGGCAAACGTCATCCCCGTTAGGCTTAACGTCCGCAGGAGTGTTGTCGCCATGCTCACTTCTGGGGCCGCACCCTGCCCATGCGCCGTATCCACCGAAGAGCGGCCTTGTCTTTGTTTCGCACGTGATTGCTTCACCAAGATACCTTTTCATTCAAAACAGATTTGCGCTTTCCTCTAGCGTTCTGCCATGATCGTCCCCATCATCAAAGAAAACTCCTTTTCAATAAGGCGTTCTCTTTCATCGAAGGTCATGCAATGCGCAAAATACTCCTTGCTGCCGCCGCTATCGGCACCATCCTCACCGCGCCATTCGCCGCTGCTGAGACAAAAGCTGCACCGCAGGTCAGCGAAACATCTGCTGCGCCGATTGCAGCCCCCTACCCTGATTCTTCTTTAGCATCCGTTCAAGTCAAAGAAGCTTTTGCAACGGCCAAAAAAACAGGCCGTAAAGTCCTCTTAGACTTTGGTGCCAACTGGTGCCCAGATTGCCGCATGCTCGCCGGTGTCTTTGCCCTTCCTGACGCGCAAGGTTGGCTTGAAAGCCAGTTTGTGATCGTGCCAGTCAACGTAGATCGCTTTACCCACAACATGGATATCGCCCTCAAATACGGCGTAAAGGTCAAAGCTATCCCAACTGTGATTGTCCTCACCCCAGCAGGAAAACCACTCAATAGCGATGCTTCACTCGCTCTCGGCAATGCACGCACCATGTCTCCACAAGCGACATTGGACCTGATTTCTTCATGGAATCAACGCGGGTAATCAAAGATACCTCTCTGCTTCATACGCAGAAGCAGAGAGGCCACACAATGTTCTGCCTTTTGTCTAAGCCACGTGCATTTTGTGGTGATACTGACGGCCAGCCACACTAACATTACACATTACATCAAGCGCATGTTCAGACACATGACTGAATAACGACGTATGCGCGCTGCAGCATGACGTCGCCAAAACAAACCCGACCAAAGCATGTGAATAATTATCCTTCATAAACTCCCAAACACACATAAAGAGTTCAATCAGCCTCACACACCACGCGACCGCTCACGCAGCCTAAGAAAGCAATACTTTCTCTGCTTCGCGTACAACATCCGTCAGCGCCCCCTCTTCAAAGGGAGATACTAACCCAGCCTCAGCCACCAAAGAGGCAAAAGGCTTAGAGCCACCGAGCGCACAAAGCTGACGATAAACCGCCAATGTACCCTCTTGGTCCTGCCGTGACCCTAACCAAAGCTGCAACGCACAACACTGCGCCAACGCATAGTCGATATAATAAAACGGCAAACGGTAAATATGCAGTTGAGCCTGCCACCGCCCACCCGCTGCCGGGTACGCTAAATCCCCCCAGTCGCGCCACGGTATATACTCTTTTTCCAGACGCGCCCATGTCGCGTGACGCTCCGCTGCGGACATCGTCGGGTTCGCATACACCTCATGCTGGAAATGATCGACACACGCGCCATACGGGAAAAATGACAACGCATCAATCAAATGCATGGCACGGTAACGATCTGCCGCCCCATCTTCCACCAATCCGCCGATTCCCGGCCACGTCAGAAACTCTAACCCCATCGAGTGAATTTCCGCCGATTCCATCGTCGGCCATGCCTGATCTACCCACGGCAAATCACGGCTTTTCCAATTTTGATAAGCGTGCCCCATCTCATGGGTAAACACGCCGATATCATTATGTGTCCCGTTAAAATTGGCGAAAATATAGGGCACACCCTCCGTTGGGAACGATGTACAAAAACCACCGCCCGCTTTTCCATCACGGTTCTTTAAGTCCAAATACCCCTGATCACGCATC
Source organism: uncultured Neokomagataea sp. (assembly GCF_946476835.1). Taxonomy (GTDB): domain Bacteria; phylum Pseudomonadota; class Alphaproteobacteria; order Acetobacterales; family Acetobacteraceae; genus Gluconobacter. The sequence continues at coordinate 52,846 of NZ_CAMKWA010000013.1, read as the reverse complement.
ATCGCGTAAAACGCGGCCATATCACCAGACGTATCAAGCACACGGAACATCTCTTCCGCCCGTGCAACCAGCACATCATGATCTCCCGCCGGCCCCGGATTACCCATCGGGTCAATCAACGCCTCATCCCACGCTTGCACACGGTCCCACCCCATCTGCAAACGGCGGCGCTCCAAAATTGCCTGTACCAAAGGCGTCACATGCACCCGGATTTTTTCACGAAATGCCGCAACCTGCTCCGGGCCATAATCTGTCCGGCGCATACGACGATAACCAAGCTCAATAAAGCCCTTAAACCCTAACGCCTTTGCCATCCGGTCGCGCAACGTGACCAGCCGACCATATATGTCATCGAGCTTAGCGCCGTTCTCCGCGAAGAACCCCCAACGCGCCTGCTCCGCCTCATGTCGCGTTTCACGATCCAAAGACTGCGCATAAGGCACCAAGCCCGATAAATTATACGTCTCTCCACGAAAAACGATCTTCGCACTGGCTAACAAAGCTGTGTATTCGCCCGTCAACCGCGCTTCTTCTTCCAAATCTGCGCTAATTTCTGGCGTAAAAACCGTCGCATCCGCTTCCCACAGCGCAATGACATGCGGCGTCAACACGGCTTCCAACGCTGCGCGATCAACCTCGTTTAAAAAACGGTTCTTCAGCCGCGTTTCATAATCCGCCGCGACCGGACCAAGCTTATCTGCATAATCACGCTCCGCCTGCGCATGCTCATCTTGCGTATGCCGCGAAAACTGCAAATGCACATAAGATGCCCATGCTTCATAGGCACGTCGTCCCTGATCAAAATGAGACAACGCATCCTCTAAACGCCCTTCATCCAGCAATACAGAAACAGCATCATACTGCGCCTGCAAGGATGCCTTATCAGGGCGAAGGAATGAGAGGGTAGAGAAAGAAGAGATATCCGTTTTCATAGCTGTAACCCTGCCACCACAGAAGCCAAACGTCACGCCCTATCCCAATGTAAAAGCATAGGTTCTAAGGTGCCCCCCCTACCGCAGACGCTTCATCCGTCAGCCAAAATAGGTCGCTCACCTTCAGTCTCCTTACGAAGGCTGAAACAAAATCATTCATTCAAATGAATAAAGCCAGAGCTTAACGAATAGCCCGGACAAACGCCTCTATCCGTCGGCAGGCCTCAGCCAAATCGTCATCTGAGGCCGCAAATGACAGGCGCAAATACGGCCCCAACCCAAAAGCTGCCCCCGGCACCGTCGCTACATGGGCTTCTTCTAACAACGCTTCCGCAAAGGCCACATCATCGGACAGAGCACGCCCTTGCCCGCTCGTCCCACCCAGCAAAGCCGCAACCCCCGGATAGGCATAAAACGCCCCCTGCGGCATCGCACAGCTCAAACCTGGTATCGCTCTCAACGCAGCCACAACCGTATTGCGCCGCTGCTCATAGGTCTCACGCATGAGGGCGATACCATCCCCCCCCTCATTCAATGCTGCGACCGCTCCAGCCTGTGCCAGCGTGCATACACCTGACGTCGCATTACCCTGCACCGCAATCATCGCTGCAATTAATGGAGCTGGGCCACACGCAAAACCAACACGCCACCCCGTCATGGCGTAGGCTTTCGCTACACCATTCACGATCAAAACCCGATCTACCAAATCCGGCGCGACCGACAATAACGAGACATGCTGACGCCCATCAAACGTCAGATGCTCATAAATTTCATCACACATCACCATGACATGAGGTGCCGCCCGCAGCACCTCAGCCAATGCTTCAAGATCTCTGCGTTCTAAAATGGCACCGCTTGGATTATTCGGGAAATTAAGAACTAACCAACGCGTTTTCGGCGTAATGGCCGCACGAATAGCCTCCGGGTCAGGGCGAAATCCATCCTCTTCCCGGCACGGCACTTCAACACTCTGCCCACCAAACATCTGTGCGATCAGCGGATAACTTACCCAATACGGCGCGGGGACAACCACCTCATCCCCATCGTCAATCGTGGCCATGAACGCATTGAAAATGACCTGCTTGCCACCATTCGCCACCATGATTTGATTCGCCGCTGCTGTGACACCATTATCACGCAACAACTTCGCCTGAATGGCCTCAATCAGCGCCTTTTGGCCGGGGATCGGTGGATACCCCGTATCACCCGCTCGCCCCGCGGCATAAGCTGCCTCAACAGCAACCGCAGGAGAGGCAAAATCAGGCTGCCCCAAGGCGAGTGAGATAACATTAGCCCCCGCCGCACGCAGTTCACGAGCTTTTGCCGCCATGGCAATGGTCGCTGGCTTAGGCAAAGTCGCAATACGTGCGGCAGGTCGAAACATCAAACTAGGCTCCAGATCAAACAAGACTACGGCAAAAGTTTTGAATACGCGTGCACGCTTCGCGCAGAAGCGCCGTATTCGTCGCATAAGACACACGGAAATAACCCGGCGTCAAAAACGCACTACCATGAACAGCCGCCACACCGGTTTCATCCAGCAATGCCGTCACAAAGGTTTCGTCCGTGTCCAGTACAACACCCTTAGGCGTCGTCTTACCCAAAACCCCTGCCACAGACGGGAACGCATAAAACGCCCCCTCTGGCACCTGGCATGACAGACCTGGTGCGTCGTTCAACATTCCGACCACCACATCACGCCGCTCTTTATAAACCGACACCATTTCCACAATAAAGTCCTGCGGCCCCGTCACCGCTGCCAATGCTGCTGCTTGTGCGATGGAACATGTATTGCTCGTGCTCTGCCCCTGCAACTTCACCAACTGTTTGGTAAATGCCACTGGCGCCGCCGAAACACCGATACGCCACCCCGTCATGGCATAGGCTTTGGACACACCATTCATCGTGACCGTACGCTCGCGCAAACGCGGCTCCACCTGCACAACCGTCTGCGCAGCGTCACTGCCATACATCAACTTGGCATACATATCATCGGTCAACACCCACACATGCGGATGCTCCAACAACACATCCGTCAACGCACGCAAATGCTCTTCACGATACACTGCGCCCGTCGGATTGCTGGGCGAATTGAGCATCAGCCACTTCGTCTTCGGCGTAATCGCCGCGCGAAGCTGCTCTGCCGTCATGCGGAAACCATTCTCCGGCGCAGTCTGCACCAAAACAGGCACACCATCCGCAAGCTTCACAATATCCGGATACGATACCCATGCTGGCGCCGGGATAATCACTTCATCGCCCGCATTCAGCGAGGCTGCCATGGTGTTATAAATGACCTGCTTACCGCCAGTTGAAACGCAGATTTCATCCGTCGTATAATCCAGCCCGAAATCACGGTTCAGCCATTCCGCAACGGCCTTCCGCAAGGGCGCCGTGCCAGCAACATCCGTATATTTCGTCTCACCAGCTTGAATAGCGCGGATCGCCGCCTCTTTTACAAAATCAGGCGTATCAAAATCAGGCTCACCTGCGGAAAGACTAATAATATCCTTCCCTGCGGCACGTAGCTCACGCGCTTTTTGCGTAATGGCAACCGTTTGACTCGGCGTAACACGCTGTAAGCGCTCGGCGATGATGGACATGCTCTCAGTTCCAACCACAAACCATAAAGATAAAAAAAATCCCCCATGGCCACCAACAGGCTCATGGGGGAAAGGCAAGAGTTAAGACAGCTTGTCCATCTCACGAAGGACCGCTTCGCCCATCATCTCCGTGCCAACACGTGCCATGCCCTCCGACATGATATCTGCCGTACGCAGACCACTCGCCAACACGTTCGAGACAGCCTTTTCAATCAACTCAGCATCCTCACCACGCCCCAGCGAGTAACGCAACAGCATGGCAAAAGAGAGAATTTGCGCCAATGGGTTCGCAATACCGCGCCCCGCAATATCCGGCGCACTGCCATGAATCGGCTCATACAGCGCATTGCGCTTACCATCTTCACGCACAATGCCCAACGTCGCAGACGGAAGCATACCCAAAGAACCCGTCAACATAGACGCCAAATCGGACAGGATGTCACCGAACAGATTACCCGTTACGATCACATCAAACTGCTTCGGATCACGGACCAACTGCATCGCGCAATTATCGGCCAGCATATGCGACAGCTCAACATCCGCGTATTCACGCGCATGCAAATCCGTCACAACTTCCTTCCACAGAAGACCGCTTTCCATGACGTTGCACTTCTCAACCGAGCATACCCGGTTGTCACGTTTGCGCGCCAAATCAAAGGCCACACGTGCGACACGCTCAATCTCAGCCGTTGTATAAACTTCCGTGTTAATCCCACGGCGGGAGCCATCTTCAAGCGTTTCAATACCGCGTGGCTCACCGAAATAGATGCCACCAACCGTCTCACGCACGATCATGAGATCAAGGCCTCGCACCACTTCTGGCTTTAACGCTGAAGCACTAAGCAAAGCATCAAAAAGCTGCGCTGGACGCAAATTAGCAAAGAGTTCCAGCTCTTTACGCAGCTTCAAAATCGCCACTTCCGGGCGCTTATCAAAGCCAACATGACCCCATGCCGGATCACCAACCGAGCCGAACAATACAGCATCAGACTGCTTTGCCAGTGCAATGACCTCATCACGAATAGGCACACCATGCACCGCCAAAGACGCTGCACCGACCAATTCTTCCGTAATCTCCAGCTTCAAGCCGCGATGACGCTCCAGCCAATGCACGATACGCGCCACTTCGCGCATAACTTCTGGGCCAATACCATCACCTGCCAGAACCAGCAGTTTTGATGCTTCACTCATTGACCTGCTCCCATATCCACAGACGGCACCCAACTGCGTTTCTCACCGCTTTCAAAGCGCGTAATCTTTTGATCATGTGCCAAGGTCTGGCCAATATCGTCCAGCCCCTCGATCAATAAATGCTTGCGGAATGGATCAACCTCAAACGGGATCTTCTCACCATCAGGGCGAATGACCACCTGTTCAGCTAGGTTAACAGTCAAACGCGCATTCGCCCCCTGCCGCGCATCCGCCATCAGCAGGTCACAAATCTCACGCGGGAAGCGGATCGGCAAAATGCCGTTCTTGAAGCAATTATTGAAGAAAATATCGGCAAAGCTCGGTGCAATCACGCAGCGGAACCCAAAATCCAACAACGCCCAAGGTGCATGCTCACGGGATGAACCACAACCAAGGTTATCATAGGTGATCAAGATTTCAGCCTGACGATACGGCTCCTGATTAAGAACAAAATCAGGCTTCTCATTCCCATCCGCATCATAACGCTGCGCAGCAAAAGCACTGCGCCCAAGCCCAGTACGCTGAATGGTTTTCAAGAAACGTGCAGGAATAATCTGATCCGTGTCGATATTTTCATTCGGCATCGGAGCGGCAATTGCCGTCAGTTCCGTAAACTTATCCATTACACTGCCTCCCGCACGGCATTCGAGCCAGACATCAAACCCATTAACGCACGCACATCACACAACTCACCCGTTACTGCAGCGGCTGCTGCCATAGCGGGAGAGCACAAATGCGTCCGCCCATCTGGGCCCTGACGTCCCTCAAAATTACGATTGGAGGTTGAGGCACAACGCTGCTGCGGCGTCAGGCGATCAGGGTTCATCCCCAAGCACATAGAGCAGCCCGCTTCACGCCATTCAAAACCCGCATCAAGGAAAATCCGGTCCAAGCCCTCAGCTTCTGCTGCCTGCTTGACCAAACCAGAACCCGGCACAATCATAGCACGCACATTTTCAGCCACATGGCGATCTTTCACCACAGTTGCCGCCGCGCGCAGATCCTCAAGGCGACTATTTGTGCAGGAGCCGATAAACACAACATCGACCTTCGTACCCGCAATCTTCTGCCCGGCTGTCAGCCCCATATAATCCAGAGCGCGCTGCACCTGCGCCGCTTGCGCTGGGTCTTTATACTCTGCTGGTGTTGGGACCACACCATCAATCGGCAGAACATCCTGCGGGCTTGTACCCCATGTCACAGACGGCACAATATCTTCTGCACGCAGCACGACTTCACGATCAAACACCGCGCCGTCATCACTCGCCAAACTACGCCAGTACGCACACGCCTGCTCGAAATCGTCCCCTTTAGGCGCAAAACGGCGCCCCTTTACATAAGCAAACGTCGTCTCATCCGGCGCAACCAGACCGGCCTTAGCCCCTGCTTCGATGGACATGTTGCACAGCGTCATACGCCCAGCCATATCCAGCCCACGAATGGCCGAGCCCGCAAATTCAATCACATGCCCCGTACCGCCAGCTGTACCGATATGACCGATAATCGCCAGCATAATATCTTTAGCTGTGACACCCGGCCCAACTGCACCTTCCACACGGACGCGCATATTCTTCGCGGGCTTTTGCAGCAATGTCTGCGTTGCCAGAACATGCTCAACTTCAGAAGTCCCGATGCCAAACGCTAATGAGCCCAAGGCCCCATGCGTTGACGTATGGCTATCACCACACACAATGGTCATACCCGGCAGAGAAATACCCTGCTCCGGCCCCACCACGTGCACGATACCCTGAGAGGCAGACAATAACGGGAAATAAGGAACGCCAAATTCGGCGACATTCTTCTCCAGCGTTTCAATCTGCAAGCGGCTATCCGCTTCTTCAATCGGCTGGGAACGGTCAGACGTTGGGACATTATGATCCACAACAGCCACCGTGGCATCTGGCCGGCGCACGCGGCGCCCTGCCAAACGCAAACCCTCAAATGCTTGAGGACTCGTCACTTCATGGACGAGGTGCCGGTCAATATATAGGATGCACGTTCCGTCCTCGAGCCGCTCAACGACATGATCATCCCAGATCTTGTCAAATAACGTTCGCGGCGCAAAACCTGCACACATAGCTCTCTATCTCCGGCGTTTTGGGCCCCATGATGGGGCTGCCACAAAGACAATGCCCGCCGTATGACGGGCGGGCATCTTCATTTTCTTGCGCAGAGAGAGCATCTATTGCAAGAAAAGGCAAGCCAAAAAGGCTTAATCTTAGTTTTTGTTACCTAAGATTAGGAAGCTGTCTTAACAACGTCACGTGGACGTTCTGCAATACGCGCAGACTTACCTGAGCGACCACGCAGGTAGTACAACTTCGCACGACGTACCTTACCGCGACGCACAACGTCGATGCTTGCGATAGAAGGCGCATACAGCGGGAACACACGCTCCACACCTTCACCGTTCGAAATCTTACGAACCGTGAAGTTGCTGCTCAGACCCTTGTTTGAACGCGCAATGACAACGCCTTCAAAGTTCTGCACACGCTCACGCGTGCCTTCAACAACGCGGACGCCAACGCGAACCGTGTCACCTGCGATGAATTCTGGGACCGCACGAGCGTTAGACAGGCGCTCGATTTCGCGTGCCTCATACTGCTGAATAGTGTTCATGACCAAACTCCTGAAAACAAAAACTCAATGAACCGGCTGCCGTATCTGATACGCGTCCCAGAGGTCCGGTCTGCGCTCACGTGTGACGGCAAGAGATTGTTCATGCCGCCATTGAGCAATGGCAGCATGGTGGCCAGAGAGCAGAACTGGCGGAACATCCCGCCCATCCCAATTCGCTGGCTTCGTATACTGAGGGTACTCCAACAAGCCATCAGCAAAACTTTCGTCTTGCCCACTTGCCTCACACCCCATAACGCCCGGCAAAAGGCGCACACAGGCATCTAAGAGAGTCAGAGCCGGAATTTCACCGCCAGATAACACAACATCGCCCATGCAAAACTGCTCGATATTGTGTTTTTCCAGCACCCGCTCATCTATCCCTTCGAAGCGGCCACACAGCACAACCACACCCTTGCCCGCGGCAAAACGTGTGACATCCTGATGTGCCAACCTCCGCCCACGAGGGGTCGGATAAATAATCGGACGCCCTTCACGCTCTGGTAGCGCGTCAAGCGCTGCATCCAGAACATCCGGCCGCATGACCATACCAGCACCACCACCAAACGGGGTATCATCCACCGCACGATGGCGCCCACGCCCATGACTACGCAAGTCATGCGCTGCGCAAGACCACTGCCCACGCTCCAAAGCTCGCCCCGCAAGGGAAAAGCCAAGCGGCCCCGGAAACATATCCGGGAACAAGGTCAGGATGTCCGCACGCCACGTCATGAGCGTATCTGGACCTCACCCTCAAGCGTGCCTTCAACTTCGATTTCATGAGGCGGCACAACGAGCAAACGCCGCGCCTCGAAATCAACTTCAGGCACACATGCCCGTGTGAACGGTACGATTAGGGTTTTACCTGTCTGAGCGGGTACAATTTCAAGGCTGACACCAGCCCCGTAATCATGAACCACCGTCACGACACCAAAAGACTCACCTTCACCCGAAAACGCTTCCAAGCCGATCAAATCAGCATGGTAAAATTCGTCTTCCTCAGCTTCAGGCAAATCCTCTCGCGCAACATATAAACGACGGTTCACCAGCCGCTCAGCAGCGCTCCGATCTGGCAAGGCATTTCCTTGCCCATCTTCTAACGCCGCCACTCCAGGCGAAACCCAGCGTACATTCCAGACCACCCCTTGCTCATCATGCAAAGGATTCAACGCCTCTACTGATTCTGGCTCATCCGTCGCAGCATGCAGGCGCACAAGCCCCCGCACACCATGCGGCCGACCAACGGTCGCAACCAGAACATCAGTATCAGATTTGAAACGGGCCACGGATCAGCTCACCGGTTCGATAAATACTAATTAAGCTGCAGCTGCTGCGGCAGCGGCTTCAGCAGCTTCCTTAGCGCGCTCTTGAGCCTTAGCCTTCGGAGCAGACTTCTTCGGCTGGTCACGGAAGACAGGCTTAGGAGCCAGACCTGCGTTACCAAGGAAACGTGCAACACGGTCTGTAACCTGTGCACCATTGGACAGCCAGTGCTTGATACGCTCGTCGTTCAGCTTGATACGATCAGCGTGATCAGACGGCAGCATTGGGTTGTATGCACCAACCTTCTCGATGAAACGGCCATCGCGTGGGCTACGGCTGTCAGCAACAACGATGTGGTAGTAAGGACGCTTCTTAGCGCCAGCGCGCGAAAGGCGAATCTTGAGGCTCATGAATAACTCCTGAAAGAAAACTAAAAACTACTAAAAACGGATCAACGGAAAGGTGGACGACCACCGGGGCCACCCGGCATACCCTTCATCATATCCGCAAGACCACCTGCACCACCCATGCCACGCATCAGGCCACCAAGGCCCATTTTGCTGATACGCTTCATCATGGTGGACATGTCATCAAACTGCTTGAGAAGGCGGTTAACCTCCTGCACGCTGGTACCGGAACCAGCCGCGATCCGCTTCTTGCGCGAAGCTTTAATGATCGCGGGTGTTTTGCGCTCTTTTTTCGTCATGGACGAAATGATTGCTTTGTGACGGACGAAAATCGACTGATCGATTTCCTTATCACCCAGCATATCCTTGAGCTTGCCCATACCCGGCAACATCCCCAGAATACCCGAGATCGAACCCATACGGTTGATCTGGTTAATCTGCGAGACATAATCGTCGAGGTCGAACTTACCCGCGAGCATCTTTTTAGCAACGCGCTCGCCTTCCTCATGATCCAGCGTTTCAGACGCTTTTTCAACGAGACCAGCGACGTCACCCAATCCCAAAATACGTCCAGCGACGCGTTCTGGGTGAAACTCATTCAGTGCTTCCAGCTTTTCGCCAGCACCGGTAAATTTGATCGGCGCACCCGTAATGGCCTTCATGGACAGGACAGCACCACCACGTGCATCACCATCCATACGGCTCATGACAACACCAGTGATCCCGACAGCCTCATTAAAAGCTTGCGCGGTATTCACGGCGTCCTGCCCCGTCATTGCATCGGCAACCAACAGCGTTTCCGCCGGGTTCGACACAGCGCGGATCTGACGCACTTCTTCCATCAGTGCTTCATCGATCGACAAACGGCCCGCCGTATCGAGGATGACAATGTCATACCCTTCACGACGCCCAACATCGAGCGCACGCTGAGCAATCTCAACAGGGCTTTGCCCCGCTACGATTGGCAAAGATGTCACCAGACCAGTGCTTGCATTCACGCGTTCAGCAAGCTGCTGCAACTGCAACTGCGCAGCAGGACGTTGTACGTCCAAGCTTGCCAGAAGCACCTTCTTACGCTCACGCGACGACAAGCGTAGAGCAATCTTACCTGACGTCGTCGTCTTACCAGAGCCCTGCAAACCAACCATTAAGATTGGCACAGGAGCTGAGGCAGATAGGTTTAACGGTGTTGCACCAGCACCGCCCAACGCATCAATCAATGCGTCGTTAACGATCTTCGCAACAACCTGCCCTGGAGAAACGCTCTCCAGCACTTCCTGCCCAACGGCACGCTCACGCACATTGTTGACGAAGCTGCGCACCACTGGCAACGCAACGTCAGCCTCCAACATAGCAAGGCGAACCTCACGCATTGCTTCCGTAACATCGTCCTCAGAAAGCTTCCCATTACGGGAGAGACCTTCGAGAACACCGGACATCTTGCCTGAAAGACGATCGAACAACGGGACTACCTTATCGCAACAAAAAAGCGCCACTGCGCGAGCCTTCGCGGTGTGGCGTGTCCGAAAACGAAACCTCCCCTATCGCTTTCCCTACTCGAGGTCAAGCAAATAGGGGATTCTCTGTAGTAGATTCGCTCTTATGGCTGCTCACCAACGGGTGGCTCCGGCGGACGTCCTGTCAACGCATCAATCTGCTCATGCAACTCATGCAGCTTATGCGCAGTCACCGATGCCTGATGCTGCTGCTCCGGCGTCAAAAGATCATGTATCTTCTCTTGCACTGCCAAACGCCCCTGCGCTTCCTCTGCGTGAAGCGCCGCTTCCTGCACACTTAATTGTGCCAGATGCTCACGATCCAACGCCCCCTCGACCGTTAAACCATCCATAATCTGATGACGCAGAGCATCTAGCTTCTGATGCCGCTCATGCTCCGCAGCATGATCGTTATGGAGCAATGCTTTCACTTGCGCCTTTTGTGCATCATTCAAAACAACACCCGGCGGAACAGGCAAAGGCGGCATACCACCAAAATGCACAGCGGGCTGCGCCAACATCACGCCAGGCACAGCAACCACAAACACACCCAACACACGAAGAGCCAATCGCATAGATTTCATAAGACTTGTTAGACCTCGCTCACGAGAACATTGCACATCACGCCGAAGCCAACCCCTCGACTAAAACAGGAGCATGCCAAAAAAAATGTTACGAAACTCCGGGGTTAGAGTGTCAAAAAGTAATCCCCACTCAAAATAATCGCATTATTCCTCTTGACGAGAGATAGCGTTATGCGCTTCAAGACGCTCCAGACATGACGTTCATGAATTTGAACCTCATGAGGAGAGGTGGCCGAGTGGTTTAAGGCAGCGGTCTTGAAAACCGCCGTACGTGAGAGCGTACCGTGGGTTCGAATCCCACCCTCTCCGCCATATATTCCCCTAAAAATGCAATAGCTCTTACAAGTTAAGATCGAAGACACTACGCGCTCTATCTCGCACCTACAGATGCGAGATGCGGCAGAATGGTCAATTTTAGCATAAACGCCAGCCGTCACGCCGTACCCATAAAATACACCACAACATTTTATGCTTTAATTTTCAGAGCGCTGCGCAATAACCACGCCTCAACACCCAACCTTACAGCCCACAATGTGCAACCCTCTTTGCACACTGATCTCCCCTACGCTGCCTCCGCCCTTCAATCCAAACGCACCGAGGGTCGAATACGCCCCTCCATCCAATCCGAACAAAACGACATCATGCCACGGAAAAAGCCGTACAATGCCACTTGGTGCTGCCTATAAAGCAATAAATGACCCAAGCGCGCAGCCAAGCCGTGAGACAGCCCCCTCCCCATACCGTGCCACCGGGAAATGCCGTCCAGCCATTATATTTACCCAAAGCGACAATCGCGCCCTTATTCCGAAACACACAAGATGGCACAGCGCGCCCCCGCTCAACCCAAGCGGGGAAATAACGCGCTAAATGATTGGCCTGCTGACGCGCAACCTGTGCCGTTGCTGGCAACGGGTCACCTTCAATATACGAGCAATCCCCTAGAGCAAAAATATGCGGATCATCTTTGGCGCTCAAATTGGCATTCACCAAAATTTGCCCCGCCTTATTCAACACCAATCCGCCATAAGATTGCGTTACTTCCGGCGCCTTAACCCCAGCAGCCCACACCCGTAACGGTGCCTTCACATAAGTCCCATCTTTTAATGTAAAGCCCGTCGCATCCGCCGCAGAAACGCGCGATGACGTCCGGACCGTTACCCCCAAACGCTCCAACTCACTTTGCGCTGCATGTGACACCGCCTCAGGAAAGGCCGGGAGAATACGCTCCCCCGACTGCAAAAGCGTAATATGTAACCTCGGCGGAACACGCCCAAAAGCATGCAAACTATAAGGGTCAAAAATATCCAACGCTTTGTGTAATTCTGCCGCGAGCTGCGTTCCCGTCGCGCCACCACCTACAATCGCAATATCGAGCTCTGTGCTGTTCGCAAAAGAGCGGATTAACTCCATACGAAACTTCTCGTTAAAAGCATTCGCTTCCACAAGATTATCAATACACAAGCAATGCTCTTTAACGCCCGGCGTCCCAAAATCATTCGCACAACTGCCTACCGCCAGAACCAACGCATCATAATGCATGGTCCGGCTTTCTAAGATCAGAGATTGATCTGGAGCATGAAACGCGCTGAGAACCACCCGCCGCCGCGCACGGTCGATCGACACAACCTCACCAGGCCAAAATTCAAAATGATGCCCGCTCGCATGGGTAATAAAGCTGATCCGATCATTTTCTCCTATGCCCGTACCGGCCGCAAAACGGTGCAGCATCGGCTTCCAGACATGTGAAAAACTCTTATCAATCAGCGTGATGCGTGCTTTTTTCCGCTTTCCTAAGCTCTTGCCCAGTTGCGTCGCGAGAGAAAGCCCCGCTACCCCACCACCAACAATCAAAACCTCAAAGCGATCTGACATCTTCTTACGGCCTTCATCTGCCTACGCTGCATCGCGAGGAGACTACGCCCAGATGTTCAAAAGATGAGATCAACAGATCATGAGCTGCACGGTGTTAACGGATTTGTGTTGCCGCTCAGATTTCCAAAAATATGTACGCCATAACAGCGCACAAAACCCGCCCCCAAATAACGGAGCGGGCAAGGTGTAGATTACAAATTAACGTTCACGCGTACCAAACAAGCGATCGCCTGCATCCCCCAAACCGGGCACGATATAGCCATTCTCATCTAGTTTCTTATCAAGAGAGCACGTTACAATACGTACATCAGGATGCTTTTCATTCATGTGCGCCACCCCTTCTGGAGCCGCCAACAAACACGCGAAAACAATATCACGCGCACCGGCTTCTTTTACCCGCGCAATGGCCGCTGCAGCCGAATGCCCCGTGGCCAACATAGGGTCCAACACAATGCAGGTACGGCCCGGAACGTCACTGGGCATATTGAAATAATATTCGCTCACTTCGAGCGTATCATGATCCCGCTTCAAGCCAATATGCCCAACACGCGCAGATGGTACGAGATCCAGCATCCCATCCAACAAACCATTCCCAGCCCGCAAAATCGATACGAAGCACAGCTTCTTACCGTCCAACTCTTCCCCAACCATCGGGCCACTCGGCGCACAAATATCACGCGGAACCAACGCCAAATCACGCGTTGCCTCATACGCCAACAACAAGCTCAACTCACGTGTTAAGCGACGAAACCCCGCTGTCGATGTTGTCTTGTCGCGCAGACGCGTCAGCTTATGACGAACGAGCGGATGCGTAAGAACGATAGGGGACACACTCATGAATACTCTCCAAAACGGCCACACCCCAATGACACAAGCGCAGCACGTAGCCAGTCCAAACAAACAGGCACACATAATAAAAGATGAGGAAAGATACCTATCTTCCTCATCCTACACAACGACTCGTCACACTTTGTATGGCGTTAAGCCCCCTTGGGGCGGAACGCCAAGGCAAGACCATTAATACAATACCTCAGCCCTGTTGGTGGTGGACCATCCGGGAAAAGGTGCCCCAAATGCCCTTTACACTCACCGCAATGCACTTCAGTCCGCAACATACCAAAGCGCATATCTTCGGTCGTGCCTAACACCCCTTCACGTACCGTGAAAAACGATGGCCAACCGCTGCCACTGTCATATTTATGCGCCGACTCAAAGAGCTCCTGCCCGCATCCAGCGCAAGCATACAGCCCTTCCCGCTTTTCATCGTTAAGCGGACTAGACCCAGGGCGCTCCGTCCCATGCTCACGCAAAATACGACGCTGTTCAGGCGTCAGCCCCACACCGCACCCCGTAGGGCCACAACTACTTTCTTGCTCTTGCCCCATGACATCATTCCTCTACACACAGGTAATTGACTGACATCATATAGGGTTTCACCCCCATATCCTATCAGAGGGACACATTCCCCCGTTCGCATTCATGCAAAAAAGTGGCATAATGCGCACGCAACAGAAAAGTCACGGTGCCTTACCCAGACGCCGCGCAAATCGGAGATTTGCCATGTCCGCATCTACACCCCGTCGTCCAGCTATGCTCGTCATTCTTGATGGCTTTGGCTGGCGTGAAGATAACGCCGACAATGCCGTCCGTCTGGCTAAGACGCCTACTTTTGACCGCCTATGGGCTGAAAACCCCCATGCTTTCCTCAAAGCCTGCGGTGAAGATGTCGGACTTCCAGAAGGTCAAATGGGCAATTCCGAAGTCGGCCATCTCAACATCGGTGCGGGCCGTGTGGTCATGCAAGATCTGCCACGTATTAGCCGCGCTGTCCGTGATGGATCTCTGGCCAAGAATGAAACACTTCTCACCTTCATTGATGCGCTTAAAAAATCTGGCGGTACCTGCCATCTTATGGGACTTGCCTCTCCAGGCGGCGTCCATGCCCATCAAGCCCATCTCATCGCACTCGCCAAAATTGTGAGCGATGCCGGTATCCCCGTTGCTGTTCATCTGTTCAGTGACGGCCGCGATACGGCTCCACAATCTGGCAAAGAATACATCACCGAGATTTTAGAATCCCTCCCTAAAAGCGTTACAGTCGCCACCATCAGTGGCCGCTACTACGCCTTGGACCGCGACAACCGCTGGGAGCGTGTTGGCCTCGCCATCAATGCACTGCGTGACGGCAAAGGACCGAAAGGCCAAGATGCCGTCAGCGTCCTCGAAGCCAGCTATGCAGAAGACAAAACCGACGAGTTCGTCGTACCGCATGTCCTCGGCGATTATCAGGGCATGAAAGACGGAGACGGCATTCTCTCCTGCAATTACCGCGCAGACCGCATCCGTCAGTTGCTTGACGTCCTCCTCCAACCTGAATTTGACGGTTATGACCGCGGCCGCGTCGTGAAATTCGCCTCCGTTGCCACCATGTCACGTTACTCGGACGCTCTCGCTCCTTATACGCACGTCCTATTCCCCAAAGTGCCACTACATGACCTTCTGGGTGAAGTAGTATCCAAAGCGGGCAAAACACAGCTCCGCGCCGCAGAAACTGAAAAATTCCCGCACGTTACGTACTTCCTAAACGGTGGCCGTGAAGTGCAATTTGAAGGCGAAGAACGCATCCTCGTTCCTTCCCCTAAAGTGGCTACTTATGACTTGCAGCCAGAAATGTCCGCCCCTGAGCTGACGGAAAAAGTCGTCGCGGCGATTGATTCCGGCAAGTTTGACCTGCTGGTCCTCAACTTTGCCAACCCAGACATGGTCGGACACACCGGCTCCCTGCCTGCCGCCATCAAAGCATGTGAAACCGTTGATACGGGCCTCGGCAAAATTGATGCCGCTATTCAGCGCGCCGGCGGAAGCCTCCTTGTGACGGCAGATCATGGTAACTGTGAAACCATGCGTGACCCAGAGACCGGCGGCCCACATACAGCCCATACGCTCAACATTGTGCCAGTGATCTTGGCTCATGCACACGGCCATACCATCCATGATGGGCGCTTGGCTGATCTTGCTCCAACGCTTCTGGCTCTTCTCAACATCCCACAGCCTGAGGCTATGACTGGTGAATCTCTCATCACCGCTGATCACCTTGAAACCGTCTAACGCTGCCCATTATAAAGCCGCGCCACTCAGGGCCTCCCCTTTCCGGCGCGGTCTCAATCATGGATTGCTCATTGGCACGCTTTTGCTGGGAGGGGCCCTCTCTTCCAGCAAAGCGCAGGCTGACGCTCATCATCACAAAACACCGCACCATAAAGCGCCTGTAACACCTCCCACCGCAGGGCAGCGCGCACTCGCCGAAGCCATCGCAGCACGCAAGGCTCTGGAAGCGAAAGAAAAAGCCGCATCCGAAGCGATTGCTACGCAACAACAAGCAGCACGCACAGCGCAAAGCCAAGCCGTTCAGGACCAGACGCGAGCCAAAACCTACGTGCAACAAAGCCGCACCAAGCAAGCGGCGCTCAACACCACACAACGCCGCATCCAAAACCTTGAAGGCGAAATCGCCTCCCTACAGGCCCAACGCACCCGTTTACAGCAGGCTATTTCTGCTCAAAACCGTGCCCTGTCTACTTTTCTGCCAGTGCTATTGCACGTTTCTCAAAGCCCCAATGCCGCACTATTCACCGCACCACAATCCGCTCCCCGTGCAGCCACAACCCTAGCCATTTTAGATGGGATGACACGCCTCACGCATAATCGGGCCGATACGCTGCGCACACAGCAAACACAGCTCGGGACATTGTCTCAAACATTGACAGACCGCGAAGCTGAACTCGATACACTCCGCCGCTCCCAAACCCGACAAGCAACACTCGCCGCCACACGCTCACGGCGGGCTATTATACAATCAGCCCATTCCCAACAATCTGCGGCTGACGCACAACGCAGCCTCCACGAAGCCCAACAAAACGCTGCCGCCCTCAGCAACGCTGTTGCCGCATTAGCCATACAAGAGGCCCATGCACGCGCTGCTTTAGAAGCCGAAGCACGCCGCTTAGCCCGTGCTCATCAACTTGCACAGGCCCGCGCCGCACAAGCGCGCGTCAAAACCCTCTCCCCCGGCGAAGCGCCTCATACAGGGGGCGGACATGCCCCGGTCACCGGCCCCATCGTCACCTCTTGGGGCCAAGAAACAGAAGCAGGGCCAGCCACAGGTGTAACCTATGCCCCTGCCCCTCTCGCGGCTGTCCATGCCCCATGTTCCGGCCAAATCGAGTTTGCAGGACCGTTCCGCTCCTTTGGCCAAATGCTTATTCTCCATTGCGGGAGCGATTATCGATTTGTCCTCGCTGGCCTTGGCACCATCAGCGTCCGTCCGGGCAGCTCCGTAAAACAAGCCGCTACTTTGGGGCAAATGCCGTCCGAAGCACCGCATCTCTTCGTGCAGCTACACCGGGACACGCGTACAATTAGCCCCTTACCCTTCCTATAATATCTCCCCGGTTTGCGGATTGCGCCAGACGCGATACAGTCCCTTAACACTTCAACAAGCTTTCCCGGGTTATACTTCCGCCGGATGCACGCGGAAGAAGCGCAAAGCCCAAGACTGGAGATGACATGACGTTCCGAAAAGGCATGCTGCTGGGCACCGCGTTCCTCGCTGGCGCCGTTCTCGGCCCAACCGCCCTGCACACATTAGGCCACGTCAGCAGCGTTTCATCCGCATTAGCGCGTGAGACATCACACGATAACAGTGCCGAAACCGTTCGCCTGCTAACACTGTTTGGCACGGTCATGGATGTCGTCAAATCCGAATACGTGCACCCAGTCTCTGACAAGGACCTGATCAATAACGCGCTAGACGGTATGGTGGGTAATCTTGACCCGCACTCATCTTATATGACGGCGGCACAGTTCAAAGATATGCAGACCGAGATCTCCGGCAAGTTCGGTGGTCTTGGCCTACAAGTTCAAGATGAATCCGGCCATGTCCGCGTCGTCTCCCCCATTGATGACACACCTGCGGCCAAAGCAGGTATCCAACCCGGTGATTTCATCACCATGGTGGACCATAAAAGTATTGATGGCCTAACGCTGGACCAAGCCGTTCGTAAAATGCGCGGTGATGCGGGAACATCCATCAGCCTCACCATCGTACGCCCCAAAACAGGCAAGACACTCAATTTTGACCTAAAACGTGAGATCATCCACGTTCAAATTGTCCGTTCCGCCCTATATGGCAGCACGGCCTATATCCGCCTGACGGAATTTGATGATGACCTCGAAAATGCCATGCACACTGCGTATCGCAAATTGCAAGCAGAAGCGAAAACACGCACCCCCGGTGGCAAACTTACAGGCCTGATTCTTGACCTGCGCTCCAACCCCGGCGGCAAGCTGGATCAAGCCATCGCTGTGTCGGATGACTTCATCAAAGATGGTGAGATTGTCTCTATCCGTGGACGTCATCCTGAAAATAACCAACGCTGGGATGCACGCGGTACGGATATTACAGACGGCCTGCCCATTGTGGTGCTGACCAATGGTGGCTCCGCCTCCGCCAGTGAAATCGTATCAGGGGCCCTCAAAGACCATCATCGCGCGATTATTCTGGGCGAAAAAACCTTCGGTAAAGGCTCCGTACAAACCTTGATCCCGGTTGGTGATCAGGGTGCCATTCGCCTCACAACCGCACGTTATTACACGCCATCAGGCCGCTCCATTCAGGGCTTAGGCATTACGCCCGACATCCCCGTAGCGGAAACGCATGATGACGATAACTTTGAATACCGCGAGGCAGACCTCTCCCATATCCTCACCAATATTGGCGGCAATCGTACAGTGGCAGAGCCACGCACCGATTTGCCCCCTATTGCCAAATCCATCCCTAAAGCTCCGCCTGCAAACTGGCCTGCTTTTGACCCTGCAAAACCTGCGACAGACTTCCAACTACAGCAGGGCCTTAAAGTCCTGAGTGCTCTCGCCGGGGTTCCCGTTCCCACAGAACTCACAACGGCTACAGCACCAGATAAACACGAGGCTCCCGCTCATAAAACCAGCGGCACACACTAAAACCATAGCGTGATGCAACAGCCCGAAGATCAACACCCTGAGCATAAGAAGGTGTCCCTCTGGGGGCGCCTTCCCCTCATGGGTAAGATGCTCGTGCTGTTCTGGGGGGGGATCACGCTTATCGGTTGTACATTGGCATTCACCATTCATTACGCCGCCACCACGACCCCGCCACCAGTGGCACGCACACTCGTGCATCATCTCAGCAGCGCACGTACGGCGCCTCCCGCCACTCAAACTCATCCACCACAACACCCCACCGCACCTCCCCTCCCTCCGACACCATCGCCCTTAAAAACGGCCGAGCACGAACAGCGCATTCCTCTCGCTATTGTCTTGATGGGTTATGGCTATAGTGCACAGCTCAGCGAAGATGCTCTCCAAAACCTTCCTGCAGAAATAGCTTTAGGGGTTTCGCCTTATCTGGAGCCGCCCTCCACGGCCATCACACCAGCCCGCACCGCACAGCATGAAGTCTATATGTCTCTGCCGATGAGAAGCATCGATCCAGACCATACCGACACTGGCTCACACACACTTGGCACAGGCGAAAGCCCAGCTCATGAACAACAAAAACTCAGCTGGTGGCTATCACGTAGCCAAGGCGTTACAGGCATGACGGATATCACAGGATTCGGCTGCAACCAGACCGATAATACCTACCTACAATCGCAAGAATTTCATGATATCGCGCAAACCATAACACGACACGGCCTGCTCTACCTCAATGGACAAACAACGTCTGACCGCCCCACACGTGGCATCACCGCAACGCAGTGCCTCAATGGTGACGTAACACCAGAAACCTTCACACAGTCTCTGAATACGCTCGTCCCTTCTACGCCTCTTCATGGAGCGATCATACTCGTGATCACTCCCATCACCCCTGCGGCGCTCCATAGCCTGACCTCATGGCTGCACAGCGCCACCGCGCAGCATTTTTACCTTATGCCACCCTCCGCACTGGCCGATACCCCACCTCTTTCCACCCATTAAATCCAGCGAGATACGCCATGGTTGATTACGCAGACCTCCCTTACCGCCGCAATGTCGGCATCGCGCTCTTTAATCGTAAGGGCGAACTCTTCGTTGCACAGCGCAGCGATCTGCCGGGTAGTGTCTGGCAGTGCCCACAAGGCGGCATTGATGAAAACGAAGATCCCCAAACAGCTGCATTACGCGAGTTATGGGAAGAGACAGGCTGCAACAAAGCCACTCTTCTGGCTGAGCGGGCAGACTGGATTAGCTATGATCTTCCGCGAGAATTACTCGGCAAAGCCTTTAAGGGGCGCTATCGTGGGCAAACGCAAAAATGGTTTGTTTTTGGCTTTGATGGCGATGACACAGAGATCAAACTCGACCTCCACGAACCTGCCGAATTCAGCGCATGGGAATGGCTGCCCCCTCAGGAGCTTTTACAGCGTAATCTCGGCTTCAAAGCTGAGCTCTACGCTGCATTACTCCCCGAACTGGAAGCACTTTTTCAAGCCGCTTCCAACAACTGGCTCCGCACCAGCCGCGCATAAAGCCCATCACGCCGGATCAGTTCGGCGTGACTTCCACACTCCACTGCCACACCTTTATCCAACACAATAATCTTATCCGCAGATTGCACCGTAGAAAGGCGATGCGCGACAATCAATGTCGTGCGTCCTTTGCGCAACGTTGCCAGCGCCTCTTGAACACGCGCTTCACTATCGGAATCCAAAGCACTCGTCGCTTCGTCTAATAAAAGAACCCGCGGATCGCGTAGTAACGCCCGTGCAAGGGCGACACGCTGCCTCTGACCACCGGACAAACGCTGCCCCCCTGGCCCAACGCGCGTGTCCAATCCGTCAGGCAAGGCATCTGCAAAATCAATCGCCGCCATCTGGCACGCACGCTCAACCTCATCAGCACTGGCCGTCGGGCGCCCGATCCAGATATTCTCACGCAATGAAAGATCAAAGAGCGTGGTATCTTGGCTCACAAATGCGATAGAATCCCGCAAAGAGGCCAGGCTCAAATCCCGCAGGTCCACCCCTTCAAGGGCAATTTTACCGGCACTCACATCGTGCAAACGCGGGATCAATGACAAAGCCGTGGACTTACCAGCCCCACTCGGCCCAACCAGCGCCACCGTCTCACCCGGCTCTACTGTGAAGGACACACCGCGCAATCCCTCACGCCCATCGTCATAACGATACGCCACGTTTTCGAACGCTAAACGGCCCTGCCCCAATGGGACAGACAGCGCATTCACCCGCTCAGACACAGCAGGCGGCTCATCAATCACCGCAAACGTCCGCGCTAATCCGGCCAACCCTTCCTGCAGAGCGGTATTCAAAGACCCTAAAGCGCGGATAGGCCGCGCGGCCGTCAATAATGCTGTAATAAAGGCCGTAAAGTCGCCCAGCGTGGCTCCGCCCATCGCAGCGCGCCACCCAGCAAAACCAAGCACCACAGCAACCGCCGTACCACCCAGCACTTCCAACACAGGATCAACACGCGCACGGCCCTTTGCAATCTGCAAAAATGCCATATGCAACAAGGAGAGAGACTGATCCACCCGCGCTTGCTCGCGCTCTTCCATGCGGTAAATCCGCACCTGACGCGCCAAGGCAAAGCTCTCATTCAGCAACGCAGACGTCGCGCCGATTTGCTCTTGCATCCCGCCCGATGCCCGACGGATGCGCTTACCCAGCTTCTGAATCGGCACCACAGCAATCGGGTACAAAACCAACGCGATCAGGCTTAATTCCCAGTCCGCCCAGATCATCGCTGCGACCAAACCCACGACCGTCACACCATCACCCAGCGCATTCACAGCGCGCACCATCGCTTCACGAATGGAGATTGCATCGGTCGTAAAGCGTGTTGCCCATTGTGCAGGCGCATCACGTTCAATACGCGCAATATCCGTCTGCAAGGTGTGCGCAAACATCCGCGCCTGAAGACCACGAATAACGGTGAGAATTAAACTCTGTACCGCCACCGTTTGCCCATATTGGGAGGCCGCTTTCAGGCCTGTGACCAGCACCACCAGCGCGGGCACTTGGTACAAGATGCGCGGGTCATGTGCCGCGAACATATCCACCGCACGCTTAATGACCACCGGATACAAGGCCGTCAGCCCTGCCATCAAAACCGTCAACACCAAAACCGCACATATCTGCCGTTTATGGTGCCGCATTTCATCCCGCCAAATGCGGCGAATTAAAAGCTGACTATTCGTATCAAGCGCTGATTTTGCATTCATAAGCGCCTATTTAGCAGGCCTTGGCCAAAGGGTGAAATCGCTTCACGCCTTCGCGCGCAAATAAGCCAAACACGCATCCCGATCCGGGCGACATCCCTGCTCCAGCCACCATGCCTGACCAGTCCGTAGCCACACACCCATACTCGGCCCCGGTTCAATCCCCGCCTCACGCGCATCCCGCCCAGAAAGTGGGAAAACCGGTTGAGACATATCTTCCAAATGCTCCCGCAACCCATCCCACTCCGCAGAAGATACGCCCACAGACTGCGCTTGTAGAAGCCAGCTCCGCTCCAGCAAAACCGTCACATCTTGAACAAAGCGCGCGCGGCGCACGGCATCATCATCCATCGTTGGCAGCAGATCAGGGGACGATTCGCCTAACAGTTTAAGGTGCTGTTTTTCCGCATTGGAGAGCTTGAGGTGCCGCGCCAAAGCTTCGCTCCGCTCCCCGTACAAAGCACGCAAACGCAACAATGCCTGCGCCGGCGCACCACTCATCAACAAGGCTTCTAAAAAGGTAACTCCCGCTGGCAGCCCACCACGCAGCCGCGCTTCCGTCGCACCAACGCCCGTCAGCACATCACATCCGGCATCCTCCACCGGGCCGCACTGCGCCAATACCCCGGCCCCATGCATCAGACGAACAATCCGCACCACATCCGGCCCTGCCAAAATACGCAGCAGTTCAGACGCAACACGCTCAACGGACAAAGACGCGACCAAAGAAGCCCGTTCCGTAATCGCTGTCAGTGCCTCATGATCGGGCATCCCCGCACCATATCGAGCTTCAAAACGAAAGAACCGCAAAGCACGCAAAGCATCCTCTTCAATACGTCGCCCCGCATCCCCCACAAACCGCACACGCCCAGCGGCTAGATCGTCTTGTCCGCCAAAATAATCATGTAAACAATCATACTGGTCGAGCGACATCGCATTGATCGTAAAGTCACGCCGCGCCGCATCCTCCGCCCAATCAGACGTCCATTCAACAACAGCATGCCGCCCATCCGTCTGCGCATCACGCCGCAACGTCGTAATTTCATACGGAACACGATTTATCACCGCCGTCACCGTTCCATGCTCCAGCCCCGTCGGCACAGCCCGAAGACCAGCCTTCTTCAAGCGCTGCAACACAACTTCAGGCGGCTCTGGCGTGGCTAGATCAAAATCATGCAGCGCACGCCCACACAATAAATCTCTGACACATCCACCAACCAACCGCGCCTCCGGCAACACAGTCCAAAGCTGCGTTAAGCCCTCTCGCCCAGCATTTTGTGGCAATGCCGATAACAACCCAGCAGCCTCTTGCATTGTTGTCACCACGCATCACCCCACTTTTCTTTACTCACGTGCTTCATACACACGCTTCTATACGTTCCGTATCAGGAGCGCGATAATGGGAAAAATTGATCCCGGCTCCAAACGCCAAGACATGGCTGCCCATTGACATGCCCCGGCACTGCCAAAGCGGCCAACTCAAAATAGACAGACCTGCTAATCCGCGCCTGCAAAGGATACGCGCCTTCACCATCACGCACATGAACATAAGGCACAGCCGCACATTCTGCCGTGGGCCGATCCCAATCACATAAAATGGGGTGTTCTGGCCCAATACAGATCACTTCATCCATATTCGTGCGCATGCACAATGTCTGTTGCCGCCCACAGCACCCTTTAAAATCAAGCTGCGTGATGATGAAGGGCGCGTCTTCCACCTCAATCACCCCCTCTTCCATCGGATTGCGCAGCATGTACTGGCCCTCAGCATCCCGCACCAGCATAGAGGCGAACAAACACACCATCGCCTTACGCGTCACGGGAGAGCCGCGGTAAAGCCACACCCCATCTCGGCGGATCAAAAACGGTAAACGCCGCACATGCGCTCCCTGCGGAGCATTTTCTGACGTCATACACCCCAACTCAGCAGCAACCGGATGCTCAAAACTGCCGTTTCCGTTCAATTTTTCCTCCGATTATCCTTAAAAAATTCTCTCTAACCACAACTTGGGTACAATCGAGCCTTGATGAAACCCCCACACCTGTCACACTAGCGAGATGCGCGAACAGAACGATGTCCCCTCTGCAATGAACGTCTCTTCTCATACGGCTACTACGCCGGATACCGCCCACATCTCCCAATCAGCTGAAGCATTGGCACCACGCCTTGCTGCAACACAAGCAGCGATTGGTGACATTGTCCTCGGTCAAGAGGCGGTCATTGAGCAGGTGCTCATCACGATCCTCTCCGGTGGTCACGCCCTTTTGATGGGTGCGCCCGGCCTCGGCAAGACCCTTTTGGTCAACACAACCTCACGCGTCCTGAGCTTGGACGCCAGCCGCATCCAATTCACCCCCGATCTCATGCCTTCTGACATTACCGGGGCTGAGGTTTTGGAACAGGATGCAGAGGGACGGCGTAACTTCCGTTTCCTCCCCGGCCCGATCTTCGGGCAATTGGTCCTCGCGGATGAAATCAACCGCGCCAGCCCCCGTACCCAATCAGCCCTACTGCAAGCCATGGCTGAGCACCGCGTCACACAAGCGGGCAAAGATTACCCGCTCCCCAAGCCGTTCCACGTCCTCGCCACACAAAACCCCATTGAGCAAGAAGGCACATACCCTCTGCCCGAAGCACAGCTTGACCGCTTCATGCTCCGCATCACACTGGACTATCCCCCACGCGAGGCTGAGCGCCAAATGCTGCTCCAGACAACAGGCAGCACACCGAAAGAAGCACGGCCACTTTTCTCACAAGATGACCTCATCGCAGCCCAAAGACTTGTCCGCCAACTTCCCGTCGGTGAACGCATTGTGGACGCTATTCTCGCCTTAACACGCAGCCTTCGCCCAGAAGACGCCGCGGCCAGCGCAGATATCCGCAGCACCATCGCATACGGCCCCGGCCCACGCGCAGCACAAGCTCTCATGATTGCCACCCGCGCACGCGCCCTCCTGACCTGTCGCCTGTCCCCCAGCCTTGATGACGTTGCAGCCTTGGCAGAGCCCATCTTAGCCCATCGTATTGGCCTCGATTTCAGTGCTCGTGCACGCGGTACAGACGTCAACGCCCTCATCCGCCGCCAAGTTGAAACGGTTCTCTAAAACGCAACGCCAGATCATATCGTGACGCAACAGCCCCCCTCCCGCTTCAGCCTGTCGGCTCTGCGCCAACAGTTCAGCAACATGATGCGCGCGCCTCATGTTCATACAGCGCGCACAACTCCCCAGACTGACCAGCACGCACACGCCAATGACAGCGCACAAACGGCATTAGAAGCCTTACTTCTGGCGGCGCTAAACCTCGCCCAAAGTTTAGATGCTGGCCAACACGGCCGCAGGCGAAGTGGAACGGGCGATAATTTCTGGCAGTTCCGTCCCTACCACCAAGGGGAACCTGCATCCGCTATTGACTGGCGGCAATCGGCCCGTAGCACAACGGATGATACTTTTTGGGTCCGTGAGCGTGAACAAGATACCCCCCATCACCTCGCCCTATGGTGTGACCCTTCCGCGTCTATGACATGGCGTTCGCAGCCACATTTACCCACAAAGACCGAACGCGCCCATCTTTGCGGCCTTGCTCTTGCTGGCGCAGCCCTCAAAGGAGGGGAACGCATTACACCCCTCACCGGAAATGCTTCAGGCCGCAGCTTATCAGGGCATACAGCCCTTCCACAGCTTGCAGCCACTCTCCTCAACACTCCAGCACACAACGCCTTGCCAGATGTCACCTCTGCCCCGCCCGGTGCCGCCGTCCTTGTCATCAGTGATTTCTTATGGGACGAAGTACACCTCAAACAATGGTGCGAAGAACACTCCCATTACGCAGGGCGCCTCATTTTTCTCTGTATTCTAGACCCCGCTGAACAGCAGCCCCAAGAACACGGGCGCATCCGCTTCGATGGCCTCGAAGGTGGCTCCATCACGCTACCCGCGTTTGAAAGCCTCGGCCCTCGCTATCAGCATGCCATGAGCGCACATCTCACCACCCTACAGCACCATGCGGCAGCATTGCGCGCCCCCTTCATCCTGCACAGAACGGATGAAAACCCGCTGCCTGCGCTTCTTACTCTCCATTCAGCCCTTGAGGGCGCCCGATGATTTTCCTCGCTCCCGCTCTCTTACTTGGCCTTGTGGCTCTTCCCGCGCTGTGGTGGCTCATCCGCGCAACCCCACCTGCCCCACGCACACAACGCTTCCCATCACTTATCATTTTAGAACGTTTAACGCCCAACCATCAGGACGCAGCGCGCTCCCCATTATGGCTTTTTCTGCTGCGCCTCTGTGCCGTAGCACTCATTATTTTTGGACTAGCGCGCCCGATCCTGCCCGGTCATCCGCCTCTCGAAAACGCACAAGACCTCACGATTATTCTCGATGACGGCTGGACCTCGACGCCACACTGGGCTGCGCGGATCACCGCAGCCGAAGCCGCCGGCAATGCAGCACTCCTGCACCATCACCACGTCACACTCCTGCGCTCCGCCCCTACGGCAGATGGCTTTTTACCGCACCCCTTCCACCCCGACAGCCCACAAGAATGGAGCGATATGCTCCACCATCTTCAGCCGCAACCTTGGCCTATTGATCGTGCCGCACTGATCAAGCGCCTACCTACACGCCCTCAGCCCACTGAGAGCCTATTGCTCATTTCAGACGGGATCGCCACACCACAAGACCACGCATTACTCGACAATATCGCGCCCTACACCACGCAGGCAGACCTCCGCTGGCCATTATGTGACGTTGCTCTTCTCTCCATTCAGAGCGCGACAGACCACACACAACAAGCGTCTATTCTCCAAGCGAAAGCATGTGCCCAGCGCATGTTCACTCTCCACGCCCTAACTGAACAAGGCGGCACACTCGCCAAATTCACACTTCCCTCCCAAACAAGCACAGCCTTGGCACTTGCCCCTGCACTCCGCCACCAGCTTGATCATTTTACCCTTGATGGTGACTATGGCTTAGCCGGTCAGTACCATCTGGGAGATGCTGGCCACCGCCGCCCTGTTGGCGTACTCCCCACACCGGGAGATGCTACGCCCCTAACCGGGTCCGCCTTCTTCCTCAATCAAGCCCTTGATACCATTGCTGAACG
Source organism: uncultured Neokomagataea sp. (assembly GCF_946476835.1). Lineage (GTDB taxonomy): Bacteria > Pseudomonadota > Alphaproteobacteria > Acetobacterales > Acetobacteraceae > Gluconobacter. The sequence continues at coordinate 25,522 of NZ_CAMKWA010000013.1, read as the reverse complement.
CCACAGCGTGCCGAGCACCGCACTCCCCACAACGCCGCTCTCAGTCCTCATCGCCACGGATGGCGCCTTAAGCGGTGACAGCACGCGTGAACACGTCTTAGCGTGGGTCAAACAAGGAGGAACACTCATTCGCTTCGCCGGACCCGGCCTCGCCGCACAAGCCTCAACGCCCACCCCAAACACTGAGCCAAACACCGCGCAACCCACCGATCCCCTCATTGCCGTACCGCTCATGAACGGCCTCCGGCAACTCGGCGGCCCTATGTCTTGGGGCAAACCACAAGCACTCGCGGCATTTGCTCCCAACTCCCCTTTTTATGGCCTACCAATCCCAACGGACGTCACCATCACCAAACAGGTTCTTGCCCAACCGACACCAGATCTCAGCAGCCATGTCTGGGCCGCTCTCACAGACGGAACGCCTCTCGTAACCGCGCAAAATTACGGCAACGGAGAGATCATCCTCTTTCACGTCACCGCCTCACCGGACTGGTCCAACCTTCCACTTTCAGGGCTGTTTCCTTCCATGCTTGAGCGCCTCATTGCCCGCTCCGCCGGCATTGCACAGAGCGATACTGGCGCCTTGTCGTTATGGCGCGCTTTCGATGCGCATGGCACACTCATAGAAGCACCTCCCGCAGCCCAGCCCCTCACGATGGCCACCATGTCCCGCACCTCTGTAACAGTCCAGCACCCAGCGGGACTGTATGGCCCCATCCATGGAACTCATGCCCTCAATTTAGGGGATAACGCCCCCCCCCTGAGTGCAGCGCCACTCTTTGGCACCCCGATCACACCTCATGGCCTACAAGTTCACACACCCCTTGCCCCCTTCGCCTTCATAGCTGGGCTGGGTGTGCTCATCATTGATATGCTGCTTTCACTGTACCGCCGGGGCTTGCTCCGCCGCCGCACCGCCCTTCTCGTCCTTGTCCTCACACTCAGTACGATAGCCCCCCCGCGAGCACAGGCGGATGACGATACCACTAAGAGCAACGCACCCGCCGGTGCCTTAGAAACGCACCTTGCCTATATCGAAACAGGTAACCCTGACATTGATAACATCTCCCGCATGGGGCTTCAGGGTTTATCGGACTACACCAGTACCCGCAGTTCTGCTTTGCTAGGCGGCCCTATAGGCGTCCAGCCCGGCCGTGATGACCTTGCCTTCTACCCCCTGCTCTACTGGCCGATCACCACCGATATTCAAGCGGACCCTGACCGCACCAAAGCCCTCAACAACTTTATGGAACATGGCGGCATCCTCCTCATTGATGAACTCGGTGCAGGCACTGATATTGACCCCGGCCACAAGAATGCCATCCGTGATGCACTCAAACGCGCGACAGATGGCCTCATGGTCCCGCCCCTTGCCAAATTGAACGACCAACATGTACTGAGCCACACTTTCTACCTCATGCACGGCAGCTATCCGGGCCGCATCGCAGGGCAACCCGTTTACGTTGCACAAACAGGCGATGAAGCAAATGACGGCGTCTCTCCCGTCATCATCGGCAATGCAGGCTGGGCCTATGCATGGGCTATCGATAATACCGGAAACCACCCCTACGCGACCATTCCCGGTGGCGATGAGCAACGCACCATCGCCTATCGCTTCGGCCTTAACATGATCGTCTATGCCCTCACTGGTAACTACAAAAGCGATCAAGCACATTACCCCGAAATGCTGCACCGCCTCGGCCAAAGCGCAACATCCAACAGTAATCCGTCAGACGACACAGACGGAGATGACGCCCCATGATTATGAACATCAGCTTCTCCCCCCTTCTGCCGACTAGCCTTTTACTGACTCTCGCCGCATGCGCTATCGGCATCACCCTTTGGGGCATCATCGGCCGATTACGCGGTATCTTCTGGCGCGGCCTCGGCTTTTTGCTTTTACTGCTATGGATTGCCTCCCCCCAGACCGAACACCTCACCCCACACCCCGCCGCAGAAGATGCTTTCCTGATCGTGGACCACTCACCGTCCATGGCGGTCGGTAACCGTGCAGCCCTTGCCGAGCACACTGCACAACACCTCCAAAACGATGCCGCAAAACTCCCAAACCTGACTCTGCACCGCATTGATGTCACAGGAGACGGTCATAACGGCACGCGCCTTTTTCAAGCACTCCAACAGGCCGATATTCCCAGCGGCCATTTTGCCGGCGCACTCATGGTCACGGACGGTATGGACCATGACGTTCCCACAACGCTGCCGGACCGCTTCAAAGAACCCTCAGGCCACACTCTACCACTGCACTTGCTCATCACCGGCAAAAGCGAAGACACAGATCGTCGCCTGCGTATCCTGAGTGCGCCGCCCTTTGCGATCATTGGACAAAATGCCACCATTCGCGTCGAGGTCGATGACCTTGGCACAACATCAAACACCGGCACCACGCTCACCATCCGCACGGGCGATGCCCCCCCCAAAACTCAAACCATCCGAACCGGTACCCCGCAGGACATTACCTTCCCAATCCAACAGGCTGGCGAAACACTCATCGCCCTATCGACCCCGCCCCTCGAAGGTGAAGCCTCAACAGCGAATAATAGTGATGTCGTGCGTATTCGTGGCGTTCGGGACCGCCTGCGCGTTTTGCTCGTCTCCGGCGTACCCAATCAGAGCGAACGTGTCTGGCGGCGCTTACTCAAAGCAGACCCCTCGGTAGATCTCGTCCACTTCACCATTCTGCGTTCCCCCACGAGTGATGATAACACCCCACTCTCCGACCTTGCCCTGATCCCCTTTCCCATCAAGGAATTGTTCCAAGACAAGATCAACAGCTTTGACCTGATCATTCTGGACAGCTTCTCCAACACACACATCCTGCCAGAGCGCTACATCACCAATATCGCCAATTATGTGCGCCATGGCGGTGGCCTCCTCATCACCGCTGGCCCCGAATTTGTACAAACGGGCACACTTCAAGATTCACCCCTATCCCAAATTCTCCCCGCCCATGTCCCCGATAACGGCCTATTAACCGGCTCCTTCAAAGCCACCCTCGCTCCCCTCGGCCACCTCCATCCCGTGACGGAAGGGCTTAATCCCAATTGGGGCCCATGGTATCGCGCTCTCCACGCAGACGAGACCCACGGCGAAGACCTGATGAACGGTCCAAACGGCACGCCCCTCTTACTGCTCGATCATGTGGACCAAGGCCGTGTGGCCCTTCTCCTCTCCGACCAGTTGTGGCTCTGGTCCCGCAATGAAGGCGGCGGTGGACCACAAGCAGAACTACTTCGCCGCCTTGCTCACTGGCTCATGAAAGAGCCAGAACTCGAAGAAAACCGCCTCACCGCACATATTGAAAACCATGACCTCGTCGTTGAGCGTCACGCAATTGGCCAAGCTAATGTGTCCTCACAGGCTATGGTCACCACACCCGATGGGCAGACACGCCCCATGCCCATGACCGAGACGGACCATGTCTGGCACGGCCACCTGCCTATTTCAGGCAGTGGTATTTGGACGATTCATCAAGACAGCCTGACCGCGTTTGCAAGCCCTGCACAGAATGACAGCCTCGAACTCCAAGATTTACGCGCAACAGCGGAAAAGATTGGGCCCCTTACCCGCTCAACCGGTGGGGCGCTTCGCTGGGTTGGGCAAAGCATCCCCACACTCAGCCTCACCACCACGCAAAATTACGATTCGGACGCTAATACGATCCGCCTCCCTCAGCGCATGGAAGCCAATGCCGAAACAGCCCAACATCACTCTCTTTTCCCCGGCTGGGCCATTCTGCCCCTCTTCCTCCTATGCCTTGGCATCGGTTGGTGGCGTGAAGGACGTTAAGAACGCATGAAAGACACGCTTTCATACATACGAAGACTCGCACAGAGCCGTGAGCTAGCCTATAATCACCCTATGCGTGCTTTGAACCGTTTTTCCCGTCTGCTGTTCGTCGCCTGCCTGGCCACGACACCTGCCATTCTCGTGCCGTGGCATTCTGCCCACGCGCAGGACGCTGATGAGGCTGAGGCACAGCAAGAAGCAGAAGATTCCGCCAAGAAGGCAGAGGCCCGCAAGGCTGCCAAACGTGCAGCCCCACCATCCGCCCTTCCCGGTGCCGAAGGCTCCGATGAAGATGCCGGCCATGCCCGCGTGGACGTAAACCCCACAACAGCATTGTTTGACGCCATCAATCGCGGCTCTCTTAATGCCGCAAAAGAAGCGCTGAACCGTGGTGCTGATATGGGCGGCCATAACGTCCTTGATCAAACACCGCTGGATATGGCGATTGATCTTAACCGCAACGACATCATGTTCCTGCTTCTCTCCATGCGGACTTATAATCCAGATGGTCGCATCAGCACGAACCTGTCCGATAGCGGAATTGATGATAGCTCCGGCACACCACATATGACGATTGGCGGCACTGCCACCATGACCCGCCCTAATACAAAAAACACAGCGCAAGCGGCATCGCCATATGACACGCGTGGCGGCACACCCGACACATCCATCGGCTTCTTAGGTTTTGGCCACCGCTAAAATATAAGCCTGTACCTTAACGCTCTCTTGAGGTGGGTACAGGCGCTGCATTTTCTCAGTTGGCTCCCACCAAGGGAGATCAACCATACCCCGCCCCGGTTTGACGCTTCTCATCAAAAATGAGGTAACACCGCGAGGCGAAGCAAAATGCATACACTTACAAATATGATAAGCGCATATGCAAACGATGCCGCCGCATCGCTATTCCCATCCAGAAAATTATGCCGCATTGGAACGAAAGCTCTAACCGCCCCGTCAGGTCCGGCCAATAAACCATTGCTAACAGAGCGGCCCCACATCGGCACAGCCCCTCAGCATGATACCGTACACCCGCTGCATAGCAGCAGGCTGCACATCATTTACCCGGCCGCTGCGCGCAGCATCGCACTTTCTTGACGCAATAGATCCAACTGCTCCCACTGGCCATCACGCTCAAAATACCAGAACGTCCAACCATTGCAGGACGGCGCCCCCGTCAAGGCGGCACCTAGCTTATGGATCGAACCGCGCTGGTTACCCGAGACAAGCGTTCCATCAGGCGAAACCGTTGCCGTTAAACGCTGCTGACGATCATGCAGCACGGTCCCCGCTGGCAGCACACCCGTTTCCACAAAGCTACCAAATGGAACCCGCGGCATATCGCGCTTCGCGGGCGTCACCGCCAAATGCTCAGACGCCAACGGCACTTCACGTTCAGCGCGCTCACGCGCGGCTTTTACATAATCAGGATGACGCTCAATACCGATGTAACGGCGCCCAAGGCGCTTCGCGACAGCAGGCGTCGTACCACTCCCGCAGAACGGATCTAAAACCGTATCACCCGAATTCGTGGACGCCACGAGTACACGATGCAACAAGCTTTCCGGCTTTTGCGTCGGGTGAAGTTTCAAGCCATGCTCGTTCTTCAAGCGCTCATGCCCCGTGCAGATCGGCAAATACCAATCTGAACGCATCTGCAAATCATCATTCAACGCCTTCATCGCCTGATAATTAAAGCGATAACGGCTCTGTGGACTACGCGCCGCCCAAATCAGCGTCTCATGTGCATTGGTAAAACGACGACCACGGAAGTTCGGCATCGGGTTGGACTTGCGCCACACAATATCGTTCAAAATCCAGAAGCCTAGATCCTGCAAAATCGCGCCCAAGCGGAAAATGTTATGATACGAACCAATCACCCAGATCGTGCCGTCTTTATGCATAACCCGGCGCGCTTCACTCAGCCATTCCCGCGTGAAGTGATCATAGGCCTCATAATCTGAGAACTTGTCCCAAGCATCATCAACCCCATCCACCACGGTTTCATCCGGGCGGCGCAGCTCACCACGTAATTGCAGGTTATACGGAGGGTCAGCAAACACGCAGTCCACACTGCCATCTGCCAAGCCGCGCATTGTTTCAACGCACTCGCCACGGATAATTTCATCCACAGGACGTCCTTCTGGGCTCTTGTTCATGCTGCGACTTCCCCTGCTTTACCTGAAATCATGTGTGAGGCCTCCACCATGGCCCGTATTGGCGCGAAGCCCCGCCGATGATGCGGTGTCACGCCGTAATCTCTTAATCCGGCTTTATGGACCACAGTGCCGTAGCCTGCGTTACGCTCCCAGCCATAGACGCTGTAGCGATCCGCCAAACGCACCATCAGCCGATCCCGTACAACCTTCGCCACAATAGACGCAGCCGCAATTGACAAGCTGATACCATCCCCCCCCACAACCATTTTCACGGGGCAAGGCATGTCTGGCGCGTGCTTACCATCCACCAATGCCAGGTCCGGCAAGCGCCCTAAGCGCTCCACCGCACGCCGCATCGCCAGATGACAGGCTTTAGAAATATTGATGTTTTCGATTTCCGTCACAGACGCTGCACCGATCCCGTACGTCACCTCAGGTGAACGGCACAGAGCGGCATACGCAGCATCACGACGGCGCGCTGTCAGCTTCTTGGAATCATCCAAAAGCTCACACAGCGCTTCGGGTGGCGTTCCCCGAAAAATAACAGCGGCAGCAACAACCGGACCCGCCAAAGGCCCACGGCCGACTTCGTCAACACCCGCGACGACGCCTCCATGGGCTGCTTCTAGCAAATAATCCGGCATTCTCGTTTCCCGCCCCTTCATCAAATACGTGCGAATCGAGAATCGTTTTGAATCATGCCGAATCGAAAGGGAAGTGAAATTTTCGTTTTCGGTAATTTTTTAATGAGTCAAGGGTTTTTGAATCACACCTCCTTAGAGGTTTTCTTGATCATCCCCCTCCGCCGTACCGCTCTGATCCGGTGCCGAATGCGTAACAGCAGAGTGTGAGGCATTCATATACGCTGGATTGTTGGCGGTACGCTCCAGGCCAACCCCAAAGCTCACCAAAAAAGCCAAAATACAAACTGCCAATAAAGCCTTACCGCGCCCCACCACACGCCAACGCGCCCAACAGTAACCGGGCGGGAAAAGCCACCACCACCCACTTGGCGGCTGATAACCACCTACACGCAAAGCCGTCCGGTCCGCCATAAACGTCATGACCGACGCCGCAATGATAATAAGCATTAATGGCAAAGCGGCCTTCACCTCTTGCACAGGCGTCCAATGCTGCCAGGTCGAGATGATCAGAAAGCCTTGGTTCAAGAGCCACGGCACCATCACAAAAGCCCATGCCCATGTTTCTTGAACCGATTTTTTCGCCACAGCGGGACCTAGGTTCGGCGCAAAAATAATGCCCGCTTGAGCCGCAGGGCGCCACTGCTCCCCGAAACCTTGCCGCCACACCAACGTCTCCGGTGTAATCGTACCAGACGCAGCCAAATATTTAAGTTGTTCTGTTGTTATCGGGCCGACTTGCTGCCCTTCAAATGCGTAATACCACTTCACAAAAAAAGCCTCCCGGATCACTCCAGAAGGCTTTTAACACACTCTCCGCAAAAGCGGGCGGCTGATTAGCCCTTACGGCCAAAAGCCAATGCGCCGATCAAAATACCCACGAAAGCGGCAATCACAACTGATACCAGCGGACGGTCCTGCACGAATGCCGTAGCAGCCTCGAGCTTCGTCTCACCTTCATCATACAGATCAGCGAATTCCTGCTGCGCTAAGCCGGAAACCTGCTCAAACTTACCTTCAGCCTGCGTTTTAGCATCGCCCGTAAGGCCGCCAACAGCGTCCTTAACTTTGCCCTTAGCTTCGTCGAGCAGACCTTCAGCCTTCGTTGCCGTTGTATCCGTCATGCCATGCACTCCTACTGAATGAAACTATGATTCGACTAGCTCCAAGAACGGGCCGCCAAATCATAGGTTGCAAAAACATATGTGTCTCTTTTGAGCTTGGAACAAGTAGGGCTTTTATTGCAACGAATTATTACGCAATGTGTCATCTTAACACAGTTCTTAAAACCTGAACAGGATTTAAGGTCTTGTCATGGCACGTCACAATAACGTGCAGTATAAGGTTAAGCATACAGAACGAATTTTAAACGCTGCCCTCTTGGCGGCCTAGTGATACGGGAAAGATACCACAGCATGGACGAGCAGACGGCCGATCAGCACGACCGCCTTACCCAAAACCACTCAGGTTCCGGGCCCCTTCCGCCATCACCCAAAAAGAAGGGACCTCTACGATGGCTCATACGCCTCATAATTGTACTGATCGTTCTTCTGATTCTCTTCGCTGTTTTGCGCCCCAATCATCGCAGTGGTGCACATTACCCTGCTGCTGCTCACAGCGCAGATAACGCAGCTAATAACAGCAATGCTATTCCCGTAGCCGTCGCGACTGTCCATCGCGGTGATATGCCGATCGTCCTGCAAACAACCGGCACCGTGGTCCCCATTACCAACGTCACCATCACCCCGCGCGTCACCGGGCATATTCTTGATGTCTATTATCAAGAAGGCCAATATGTTCATAAGGGTGATGTCCTCGAACTGATCGACCCCCGCCCGTATGAGGCAACGCTAGCGCAAGCCCGCGGCACACTCGCAGCCGATACTGCTCAGCTCGAAAAAGCCCGCGTCGATAACGCACGTTACCAAAAGCTGATCCGCCAGAACTCAACCTCTGCCATGACAGCCCGTGACCAAGAGTTCGTCGTCCAGCAGCTTGAAGGCACCGTCGCCCTCGACCAAGCTAATGTCCGCACAGCAGAACTCAATGTCATGTACTGCCACATCACCGCGCCCGTCGATGGTCGCGTTGGTATTCGTGTGCTCGATAAAGGCAACTTCGTCTCCGCCGGCCAGAGCGGTGGTTTGACAATCCTCACACAAATGCAGCCCATTTCCGTTATTCTCGCCGTGCCACAACGTACCCTTGGCCAAGTGGTTGAACGTTTGCATGATGTGCATGAGCTTCCCGTCGAAGCATGGGATAGTGACAATTTGCACAATATCGCCACAGGGACCGTCAAAGCACTGGATAGCCAAATTGACACCGCAACCGGCGTCGTCCGTATGCGTGCCATTTTCAACAATGACGATGAACGCCTCTTCCCGAACCAGTTCGTGAACCCACATCTACTGATCGACACACAGCATAATGCCCTGCTGGTCCCAGCCAATGCCATCCAGACCGGTCCGAACGGGCAGTTCGTTTACCTCGTCCAACCCGATATGACCGTCCGTGAAGCACCCATTCACATTGGTGCGGCCGATATTAATCAAACCGTCATTCTCAGCGGCGTACAAGAAGGTGATCGCGTCGTAACCGACGGCGTGAACCATCTCCGCCCCGGGGCCAAAGTCTCTATCCCATCAGAGACACACCCTGCACAGGCTGAGACAAGCTCACCCGCCCACACCCAGCACCGCAACTAATCGCCCTTCCATGACCGTTTTCCGGGGAACAGACCGACCGTGAACCCGTCCCGCCTGTTCATCGAACGTCCGGTGGCTACTAGCCTCCTGATGTTCGCCATTCTGCTGAGCGGCCTGCTCGGTTTCCATTTCCTCCCGGTCTCGGCCTTGCCGCAGGTCGAGTACCCGACAATTACGGTCTCGACCTTCTATCCCGGTGCAGGCCCAGACGTCATGGCCACCTCGGTCACCGCACCGCTGGAAACGCAGTTGGGCGAAATGTCCGGGCTGCAACAAATGTCCTCCCAATCCTCAGGGGGGGCATCTGTCGTCACACTACGCTTCGGCCTCGACATGGCCATGGATGTTGCTGAGCAAGAGGTCCAAGCGGCCATCAATAATGCTCAGTCTCTTCTGCCGTCTGACCTGCCAGCCCCGCCTATCTACGCGAAGGTAAACCCGGCAGACACACCCGTTCTCACCTTAGGCATTACATCCAAAGTCCTGCCTCTCCCCGAGGTTGAAGATTACGTCAACACACGCCTCGAGCAAAAAATAAGCCAGATTTCCGGCGTCGGCCTCGTGAGCCTTTCTGGCGGCAACCGCAAGGCCTATCGTGTTCAGGTCAACATCCCGAAACTGACTTCCTATGGTATCGCTATTGATACCCTACGAACCATTATCGGCACCGTTAACATCAACTCACCAACCGGTACGTTTGACGGCCCCAAACGGGCCACAACACTCCGCATTGATGGCCAAATTTCTTCGGTCCAACAACTTATGGACCAAGTCATCGCCTATCAAAATAACGGCCCCATCCGCCTGCGGGACGTCGCCAAAGTCGTCGAAGGCGCTGAAAACACTCAACTCGCCGCCTGGTCAAACCGCAATCCAGCCCTCGTGCTGAACATTCAACGTCAGCCCGGCGCCAACGTTATTTCCGTCGTCGATAATGTGTTGCGCGTGCTGCCGCAGCTCAAACGTGATCTCCCACCGGGGATCGACATTACCCCACTCACCAACCGCACCACCACCATCCGCGCCTCTGTCTCGGATGTTGAGGTGGAACTTGGCCTCGCCATGGTGCTGGTCGTTGGTGTGATTTTTATTTTCTTGCGGAATATCCCCGCCACCATCATCCCCAGCCTGTCCGTACCGTTATCATTGGTCGGCACCTTAGCTGCCATGTATCTGCTCGGCTTCTCGCTGGATAACCTCTCGCTCATGTCGCTCACCATCGCGACAGGCTTCGTCGTGGATGACGCCATTGTCGTCATTGAAAACATTGCCCGTTACGTAGAAGAAGGCGAAGACCGCTACACAGCCGCCATCAAAGGCGCGGGAGAAATTGGCTTTACTATTATCTCCCTCACCGTCTCCCTCATTGCAGTGCTGATCCCTCTGCTCTTCATGCAAGATGTGGTCGGGCGTTTGTTCCATGAATTCGCCATGACCTTGTCCATCACCATCGCCATCTCCGCCGTTGTCTCCATTACCCTCGTCCCGATGATGTGCGCCCGTATCCTCACAGACACACATGCCCCCTCTCACAATAAAGGAATCTGGGGGCGCCTATCTGACACAACGGAACGCAGCATCAACGCACTCATCCGTGGTTATGGCCGCTGGCTGGATGTCGTCCTGCGCTTCCGCGGTCTCACCCTTCTGGCCACTTTGGGCACGATTATCCTCACGGCCGTTCTGGCTATGAACATCCCCAAAGGCTTCTTCCCCACCCAAGATACTGGCGTGGTGCAGGGCATTTCCGTCATGCCCCAAACCATCTCTTTTGACGGTATGAAAGAGCGTCAGGCGGAGTTGGGGCGTATCATCCTCACGGACCCAGACGTTGCCAGCATTTCGTCATTCGTCGGTATCGATGGGCAAAACATGACGCTCAATGTCGGGCGCTTCCTTATCAACCTCAAACCACGAGAACAGCGCAGCTCCAGCTTACAAACCATTCTTGACCGCCTCAGTGATAAAGGCCGCCAAGTTGCTGGTGCCCGCCTGTACACACAGCCCATTCAAGACCTGTCTTTAGATACCTCTGTATCGGCAACCCAGTACCAGTTCATTCTAGAAAACCCCGATTACGATACCTTCCAAATATGGGTCCCCAAATTCATTACAGCCCTCCAAAAAGAGCCTGCTCTTGCAGACGTCACGTCAGATCTGCAGGCCGAAGGCCTCACGGCTGAAGTCACGCTCGACCGTACAACAGGCGCGCGTTACTCCATCACACCACAAACGGTGGATAACCTGCTCTATGACAGCTACGGCCAACGCCAAATCAGCACGATCTACACGCAATCCAACCAGTACCGCGTAATCCTAGAGGCAGACCCCGCCCTCCAAACCGATATCAACTCCCTCAACCGCCTCTACCTACCCGGTATTTCCTCAGAAGCGGGCGGCAGCACCTCCGGCCCAACACGCGCACCAACCGCAGGCTTGGTGCCCCTCAATCAAGTGGTAACGGTCACACATAAGTTCATGCCGTTGCTCATCAGCCATTATGGGCAGTTCCCCTCCACAACTGTCTCGTTCAACGTGGCCGCAGGGCACTCCTTGGGCGAAGCAACCACCGCCATTGACCGCGTACGCGCCAACCTCAACCTGCCACCGGCTTTCCAAACCACTTTCCAAGGAACAGCCGCAGCTTTCCAAAACTCTCTGGGCAATGAAGTCTGGCTCGTTCTGGCAGCATTAGTCGCTGTCTATATCGTGCTGGGTATTCTCTATGAGAGCTTCATCCACCCGATCACCATTCTCTCCACCCTACCATCCGCAGCCATCGGCGCGCTGGTCGGGCTGGAACTCTTCGGCATGCCACTCGACGTCATGGGTATTATCGGCATCGTCCTGCTCATCGGTATCGTGAAGAAAAACGCGATCATGATGATCGACTTCGCCCTTGAAGCCGAGCGCACTGACGGGAGCTCCCCCCTTGAGGCCATCCGTCGCGCCGCCCTCTTACGTTTCCGCCCCATCCTCATGACCACATTGGCCGCACTCTTCGGAGCCTTGCCCCTCATGTTCGGCAGCGGCGTCGGCTCCGAACTGCGGCAGCCCTTGGGCGTCACCATTGTGTGCGGCTTGATGCTCTCACAACTCCTGACGCTGTTCACAACACCCGTCATTTACCTGTTCATGGATAAGATCGGCCGCCGCGTCAGCGCAGCTTTCACCAAAGAACAACACCATGACCGCCCACCAGCACCGCATCAGGCATAACCGTGCGCTTTATCCACCTCTTCGTTTCTAGGCCAATCGGCACCACATTGCTGGCACTCGCCATCCTGATCGGGGGGGTATTGGGGTATCTCAACCTCCCGGTTGCCGACCTCCCGAATGTGGATTTCCCCGTCATTGTGGTAACCGCCTCTCAACCCGGCGGTTCTCCCTCAGAGATTGCCAGCACTGTGGCCGCGCCACTAGAGCGTCACCTCGGTGCCATTTCTGGCGTTACCGAGATGACGTCTCAATCCATGGTGAACCAAACCCGCGTCACCCTCCAATTTGATCTCTCGCGGGATATTAACGGCGCGGCACGTGATGTCGCATCTGCTTTGCAAGGTGCGCGCCAAGACCTCCCCACAACACTCCGCAGCAACCCCTCTTACAATAAGGCCAACTCCAACGGCCCACCCGTCATGGCCTTTGCCCTGACCTCCACCACACATACCCCCGAAGCCTTGTACGATTACGCCAGTAACGTTCTGGTCCAACAACTGAGCCAAGTGGATGGCGTCGGGGAAGTTGATATCCGCGGCAGCGCACTTCCCGCCGTTCGTGTGGACCTCAGCCCATTCCAGCTCTTTCACTACGGTATTGGCTTCGAAGATATTCGGGCAGCCCTTGCCTCCGCCAACGCCCATACACCCAAAGGCTTCATTGACACACACGGGCAGCGCCTCACCCTCGCGACCAATGACCAAGCAACAAAAGCGGCTGAATACCAAAACCTAATTGTCGCCTACCGTAATGCCTTACCCGTACGCCTGTCCGATGTCTCAACCGTGACAGACAGCGTTGAAGACATCCGACAAGCAGGCTTTTTCAACGGCCAACGCGCTATTATCTGCACCGTCTTTGCTCAAGGCGGCGCCAACGTCATTCACACCGTGGACAGTATTAACCAGCGCTTGGCTGCCATCCGCGCCACCCTCCCCGGTGACACAGAGCTCCACCCCGTCATTGACCGCTCCAAAACCATCCGCGCATCCCTGAACGAAACGCAGCAAACCCTCATCATCGCTGTCATTCTCGTGATTGGCGTCGTCCTGCTCTTTCTCCGTAGCGCATCCGCCATTCTCATCCCTGCCATTGTCGTGCCAGTCTCTATTATCGGCACTTTCGGCGCTATGCTGCTGCTGCACTACCAACTCGATAATATGTCGCTCATGGCGCTTACCATCGCCACAGGCTTTGTCGTGGATGACGCCATCGTCGTTCTAGAGAATATCGCGCGTTATATTGAGATGGGCCACTCACGCACCAAAGCTGCCATATTAGGTGCCAGTGAGGTTGCCTTCACGGTCCTGTCCATCACAGCATCTCTGATTGTTGTCTTTGCACCCATTTTCTTAATGGAAGGCATTGCAGGCCGCCTCTTTCATGAGTTTGCCATGACCATGGTGGTCACACTGGCCATCTCACTGATTCTCTCCCTCACCCTAACGCCCATGCTCAGCGCACTTGTTCTCAAACAACATACGCATGAGCAAAAATCCGGCCCGCTTGCCGCTATAGACCGCGCTTTAGAAACAACCCTCAACGCGATCACTGCAGGCTATGCCGCCTCTTTGGGATGGTGCTTACAACACCGCCGTATCGTTGCACTGTCACTCCCCGCAACTATTCTGCTCGCCTGCGCCTTATTCATCCGCATGCCCAAAGGTTTCTTTCCTGCGGAAGATACCGGACAAGTCATGGGCCGTGTCGTGGCGGATCAATCCATCTCGTTTCATGCCTTACAGGCTACTACTGCCCGCGCCATGCACAGCATCGCTGCGGACCCAGACGTTGCAGGAGTTATCGGCGGTGTCGGTGGTCGTTCATCAAACTCAGCGAACGTCTTCATAGGTCTCAAACCCAAAGAAGAGCGCTCAGATTCTATCGCTGAAATGACCGCACGTATCACGCAGCATTTCGGCCACCACGCAGGCGCACAACTCCGCCTGATGTCCGCCGGAGGCGTCCGCGTCGGTGCTCGCAGCGGTGACGGGGCCTATCAATACACGCTCAAATCTGCTGATGCCGAGGAGCTTTTCGCTTGGACGCCACGCATCACCGAAGCCCTGTCACACATCCCATCCATCATGGATGTCTCGTCTGATGCCGAACAAGGAGGGCAGGCCATTGCCCTCTCCCTCGCTCGTGATACAGAATCCCGTTACGGCATCACCCCACAGCTTATTTCCAACGCCCTATATGATGCATTCGGCCAACGGGCGGCATCCATCATGTATAAAAACCTCAATCAATACCGCGTCGTCATGGGAGTGGCTCCAGAATACACCACCTCCCCCACCATGCTGAACCAAATGTGGGTCAGCATCTCAGGCGGTACTGCTGCTGGGGGCGTATCATCCAACAATATCCGCGTACGGTACGGCTCTTCCACTACTCTGTCCCAAAGTGAGCGCTCTTACCTAAACTCACAGGCAAATGCCCTCGCTGGCGGACGCAGCGCCTCCTCCGGCGCTGCCGTAACCACAAATGCGGAAACGATGGTCCCCCTCTCAGACGTTGCGCGCCAGCGTCTGACCAACACCGCACTTACCATCAATCATGATGGCCAATCCGTTGCCGTCACCGTCTCATTCAATCTGGCCCCCGGCGCAGCACTCGGCCCAACAGTCACCGCTATTCAGGCCGCGATGACTGAACTGCGTGTGCCCCCCACCATCCAAGGCGGCTTTGCTGGAAATGCCGCCGCTTTTCAGAAATCCACCAGCGATGAACCCCTGCTCATTCTTGCAGCTTTAGCGGCTGTCTATATCGTGCTGGGCGTTCTGTATGAGAGCCTCATCCATCCGCTCACCATTCTCTCCACTCTGCCTTCAGCAGGGGTCGGCGCGCTCCTCGCGCTGCGCATCGCCGGAGAAGACTTCTCTCTCATGGCCATGATCGGCGTGA
The DNA here is from genome assembly GCF_946476835.1 of uncultured Neokomagataea sp. Classification (GTDB taxonomy): domain Bacteria; phylum Pseudomonadota; class Alphaproteobacteria; order Acetobacterales; family Acetobacteraceae; genus Gluconobacter. The sequence goes on along the minus strand of NZ_CAMKWA010000013.1, from coordinate 10,084 downwards.
TCCTTCTGATCGGTATCGTGAAGAAAAATGCCATCATGCTGATTGATTTCGCCTTGGCGGCACAACGCAAAGGCGCAACCGCCTTGGAAGCCATTCATGAGGCCAGCCTGCTACGCTTCCGCCCCATCCTCATGACATCTCTCGCAGCCGCACTCGGAGCACTGCCACTTATCCTCGGTAACGGCTATGGCAGCGAGCTCCGCCACCCACTCGGCATCGCCATTCTTGGGGGCCTCATGGTGAGCCAACTGCTCACCCTGTACACAACCCCCATTATTTTCCTCATTCTGGAGCGCTTCGGCCAATGGGTCAAAACCCTACCACAGCGCGCCCTCTCTCTTCTGCCTTTCGCTTCACACCGGGAGCATAAAACCCCATGACAACGTTCCGCCTCTCCCCTCTACGCGCCCTCTTACTCGGCACTTTGGCGGTTCCCGCTCTCAGTGGCTGCATGGTTGGCCCTGATTATAAGCGCCCCAAAGCGATTATCTCTCCTCAATTCAAAGAAAGCCCGCCACCTGCAGGCTGGGGCAAAACACAGCCTGACCTTGCCAAACTTCCCAAAGGCGATTGGTGGACCATTTTCAATGACGCCACATTGAACGAGCTCGAAAACCGCGTTGCCACCTCCAATCAAAGCCTGAAAGAATACGAAGCCCAATACCGTAAGGCAGCCAGCACGATTGATTCCGTCCGCGCACAGCTCTACCCCACCCTGAGCGGCTCCTTCAAATTCAACCGTAATGGGGCGAGTTCCGCCACATCGAACACATGGAGCACAGGCCCTTCCGCAAGCTGGACGATTGACGTCTGGGGGCGCATTCGTCGCCAAGTAGAGCAGCAAGTCGCCGCTACACAAGCAGATGCCGCACTCGTTGCCGCAATGCGCCTGTCCTACCAGCTTCAACTCGCACAAGATTATTTTGACCTGCGCTATCAAGACAGTCTGATTGATCTCTACACGCGCAACGTCGCCCTCTACACCCGCAACCTACAGATTGTGCAAAATCAGCTTGATGCTGGCGTTTCAGACCCAACCGCCGCCCTACAAGCGCGCTACCAACTTCAATCCACACAGGCGAGCTTGGCTAACGCGCATGTTGCGCGTGCCCAATACGAGCATGCCATTGCCGTCCTAACAGGGCGCACACCTGCCGAAGTAACGATCCCAGCCGCACCACTGCCCAATACGCTGCCGCCAGCTCCTATTGCAGTGCCATCCACCTTGCTGGAACGCCGCCCGGACGTCGCTCAAGCCGAGCGTAACATGGAGGCTTATAACGCCGAGATTGGTTACGAAATCGGTGCGTATTATCCAGAAATTTCGCTTTCTGCCAGCTATGGCTATAGCGGCAACCCGATCCAACAACTCATCCAAACGGCAACACGAACATGGGGCCTAGGCGCTGCAGCCTCTGAAACTATCTTTAACGGTGGTGCTCGTTCTGCCGCTGTTCGCGGTGCTGAAGCAGACTACGACAATGCCGTTGCCACCTATCGTCAAACCGTCCTTGCCGCCATGCAAGACACAGAAGACCAGCTCTCAAATTTACACTACCTAGACCAACAACTGACAATGCAAAATCAAGCCACTGCCACCGCACAAAGCGCGGTTCGCGTCGCCACCAATGAATATCTAGCCGGTACGCAGATCTACACCACGGTCATCACCTCAGAACAAACAGCCCTGCAATACCAGCAAACACAACTCAGCATTCGCCAACAACAATTCCTCGCTGAAATCAAACTCCTGACGGACCTCGGCGGAGGTTGGAACTCAGCGAACATGCCGAGCAAAAACGGGCTCCAAACCGACAACCCTCTTCTTCCGTCTTTCCTTCAAAAAGACAAAAATGGTGCGCGCCCCACTCCCTAACCCAACGAAGACAATCATAAAAAAAAGGCGGCCCATAAAGGCCGCCTTTTTTATTGGATCATGCCATCTTAATCAGAGCAAACTGATCCCAGCCAAGCCCAGCACAATGACCAAAATGGTCAGAACGATAAAGACGACAAAGAGAAATTTCGCGATACCTGCTGCTGCGTCAGAAATGCCGGTAAAGCCAAAAACACCCGCAACAACAGAGATCAAGAAAAAGATGATCGCCCATTTAATCATGACACATGCCCCTTCAGGAAAAGTTTAGTAGAGGCAGAACGCTAGGTTCATTCAGAAGTTTTACCGCGCTTAAACACAAAGCGACCAATCAAAGCGCCTAAACCGGCGGCAACCAATATCCAAAGCCATGGCTGGTCAATCACTAAATCCTCCAGCAAATCCCGTGCAGCCTGAATCCCACGACAGCACGAACGGCATACAGGCTGCTTCTCCTGCCCTGAAACACATGTCTCTAACGCCATAACCCACCTGCTCCTCTAGTGACTGAACCGACAGTACAAACAAAAAAAGGCGGCCCCGCAGGACCGCCTTCCTTATACCACCAAAAGCGATGGAAAACGTTAGTGACCGACAACCGTCGTTTTTTCACCGCGCGCTTCCATCTCTTCCGTGTAGCGACGTGCTTCCGGAGAAATCGTCAGCGCCATCGTACCCACTGCTGAAAGCAGGTAAATACCAGCGAACGTCCAGATCACATAGCTCATGCCGGGACCGAACACGGCACCACACAGAGAAACAATCGCCGGACCAACCCAGGTTGATGCACCAGCACCCAAGCCCAAAATGGACAAAGCAGCTGCCTTCTCACGCGGGCAAATCTGCGGCATCAAACCAGAAAGTGGTACGAAAGCCGCAACCGCTGCACCGTACAGAACACCAGCCGCAGCCACTGCCCAGAAATTACCCGGGAACCAAATCGGCGTATAGTAGAACAACGGAATAGAGACAAAGCCACCAACACCGCCGAACACAGCAACCATGAAGCGATGGCCCAAACGGTCCGCAAGCATCCCTGAAACTAGGTTAAAGAGGATGTTGCTCAGGAAGATGATGGACAAAATGTCCAGCCACTGCCCCAATGAGAAGTGCAGATGATCCACAAAGAAGGACGGCATAACAGCCAAGAACGCATACTCAGAAGACGTATCGATCACACGAACGATACCCGCGATCAACGTCTTCGGCTCACGCCACATAATGCTCAACGAGCCAAAGAAAATTTCTTTGGTTGAGACATCTTCAGGCAGCAAACGCTTCGTACCCGTCGGCTCATGCGTAAACAGCAACGCAATCAAACCACCAAGGATCACCAAACCTAAAGAACACCAGAACGTGTTCAACTCACCAATCGCCGGAATGGTGTAACGCGCAAACTGCGAGCCCAGTGTCGGCAAACCTGCCGAGAATGAAAACCAGAACCAACCTGCGGCTGAACCCAGCATAGGAGCAGGCGTTGCCGCCGCAATCCACACCAAGAAACCATAGGCAAACAGCGGATAAGCAAAGCCGCGCAATGTATAAAATAGCAGGATCATCGGACCGTTATTAGGGCCAAGACCGAAGGTCAAAAACGCAACCTCCAGAACGGACCATAGAATCAGACCAATCCACATCACCTTTTTCGGGCCCATCAGATCAGAGAGTGGCCCAGAGAACCACGCCGCGATCATCACGGTCACACCATAAAAGGTGAACAATTCATTCACAAAACTTTGAGAGTGCCCATTATGCAGCATGAACGTGTCAAGGTAACCAGCCTCAACACCATCGCCGACCATGAACAAAAGCTGACCGACAAAAGCCCAGAACAGTGCCGGTGGAATTCCTAGGATCTCCGCAAGACCTCGTCTTTTCGCGGTAGATTCGGACATTAATGCTCTCCAGACAAAAGGCGCGTCATGATTCTACCTTCGACCTCATTGCCGAAAAAGAATTGAAAGCGACGCGTCGTTGCAGGCTCTACGAGAGTGCTCGAGCCTATTCAGGATATTGATACAGAAAAAGCGGAAACCCGAAGGGTCTCTCAAACCGACCTTAAAATAAGGCTTCACAACGAAAAAAACGTTTAAGTTCTCTAAAATGAGAACATTTTCTGCACCTGTTGCCGTAAGGATACAAAATTTTACCGTGAAAGTGAAGCAAAAAAAAGCCGGGGCACCTAAATGCCCCGGCTTTCTCTCTTTTGCTATCTGCAAAGATTAAGCAGCGTCAACCTGCTCAACTTCTGGCTTCGGACCACTGTCCTTACCCTTTGCATCAACATCACGATCGACCAGCTCGATCACAGCCATGTCAGCGTTATCACCGTAACGCATGCCAGCCTTCAGAACGCGGGTGTAACCACCTGCACGTGCCTTGTAGCGTTCTGCCACTGCACTGAAGAGCTTGCTGACAACTGCGTCATCACGCAGTTGAGCAAAAGCTTGACGACGAGCATGCAGGTCACCACGCTTACCAAGCGTAATCAACTTTTCTGCAACCGGACGAAGTTCCTTCGCCTTTGGCAGAGTTGTGGTGATCTGCTCATGCTTGATGAGCGCTACCGCCATGTTACGGAACATGGCAGCGCGATGAGACGAGGTGACGTTGAGCTTACGCCCGCTCACTCCATGACGCATTGCTAGTTTTCCTTACCTTAGAAGTTCTCAGAACGTCTCGTCGAGACGCTTGGCCAGATCCTCGATGTTCTCGGGCGGCCAGGCTGGAACGCTCATGCCGAGCGACAGCCCCATACCGGTGAGAACTTCTTTGATCTCGTTGAGCGACTTGCGCCCGAAATTCGGCGTCCGGAGCATTTCCTGCTCGGATTTCTGAACCAGATCACCGATATACACAATGTTGTCGTTCTTGAGGCAGTTTGCACTGCGGACCGACAACTCGAGTTCGTCAACCTTACGCAGCAAGTTCCGGTTGAACGGAAGATCGTCTTCCGGCTCTTCATGCTGAACAGGGCGCGGCTCGTCGAAGTTGATGAACAACTGGACCTGATCCTGCAGAATACGCGCGGCGACAGCCAGCGCATCTTCAGGCGTAACAGCCCCATTTGTTTCAACAGTCAGCAGCAGCTTGTCATAGTCAGTGACCTGACCAACACGCGTCTGCTCAACTTTGTACGACACGCGACGTACCGGCGAGTAGATAGCATCAATGGGGATCATCCCAATTGGTGCTTCTTCAGGACGGTTAGCCGCAGCAGCAACATAACCCTTACCCATGTTGACGGTGAACTCCATTCCGAGCTTCACACCATCATCAAGGGTGCAGATTACCAAATCAGGGTTCATGACTTCAATGTCATGACCAGCCTGAATCTGGCCTGCCGTTACTTCGCCCGGACCGGTTGCGGTCAGGATCATGCGCTTTGGCCCCTCGCCATGCATACGCAGAGCAAGTTGCTTAACATTGAGCACGATATCCGTAACGTCTTCACGTACACCCGGAACAGCCGAGAATTCATGCAGAACACCATCGATCTGCAATGCCGTCACGGCTGCGCCCTGCAAGGAAGACAGGAGGATACGACGCAGGGCATTGCCCAACGTCATACCAAAACCGCGTTCCAACGGCTCGGCCACAACGGTGGCAACGCGCGAAGCAACCGGGCCGGGTTCGACTTCAAGCTTCTCGGGCTTGATGAGGGACTGCCAGTTTTTCTGGAGAACCAAGGTCGTGGCCTTTCAAACAACGAAGCCCGCCAACGATCATTGGCGGCACCTGGCCCGCACGGGTTGTGCGGAAGAAGATGCGATCACTGCGAAGGCTGCCGACCACACCGGATCGACAGCCTGACATCACTTAAACGCGGCGGCGCTTACGCGGACGACAGCCGTTATGGGGAACCGGCGTCATATCGCGAATAGACGTAATGGTGAAGCCAACAGCCTGCAATGCACGCAGCGCACTTTCACGCCCCGAACCTGGACCCGAAACTTCGATCTCAAGCGTTTCCATGCCGTGTTCACGTGCTTTACGGCCTGCATCTTCTGCAGCAACCTGAGCAGCATACGGCGTAGACTTACGCGAGCCCTTGAAGCCCTGAGCGCCTGAAGAAGACCATGCAATTGCATTGCCTTGCGCATCAGAGATCGTGATCATGGTGTTGTTGAACGTTGAAAGCACGTGAGCAACACCAGAGATGATGTTTTTACGCTCTTTCTTACGAATACGTGGTGCAGCGGCCTTAGCCATGTGAGAGGTCGTCCTGTAAATTTCAGAAAAAGGTCAAAAGACCAACGCTATTAGCGTGCAGCCTTCTTCTTACCAGCAATAGCCACTGCCTTACCCTTACGGGTACGTGCATTGGTATGCGTACGCTGACCACGAACTGGCAGGCTACGACGGTGGCGCAGGCCACGGTAGCTACCCAGATCCATCAGGCGCTTGATGTTCATTGCCGTTTCACGGCGCAGATCACCTTCAACGCGCAATTCGTTGTCGATCAGTTCACGAATCTTTACGATTTCGTCGTCTGACAGTTCGTTTACGCGCTTAGCTTCGGGGATACCGAGCTTCGTGCAAATTGACTGCGCCGTTGACGGACCAATGCCGTAAACATAACGCAGGCTGATGACCACCCGCTTGTTGGTCGGAATATTTACGCCGGCAATACGTGCCACGTTACTTCTCCCATCGACGCGACCGCAGCCACGTCCACCTATAAAAAACCGGTCGAAACCGGACCATACTTATACGCCAAACCTGTCGATTCACCGATTCTAACGGAGAATCACAAGCCATAACCGCAGTGATGTCGAGGGCGCGCAATATACTGCCCACCCCCTAAGTGTCAAATGCCAAAGATCACATCTTCGTGATAATTGGCATTTTCTCCTCTTTTACGGCCATTATTCCACGTAATTAACGTGAAATCTCACCCAAAAGAGCATCCAAAGCGCTACCAACAGCCTCAACGGATTGCATACCGTCGATACGACGCAAACGACCTTCGCGCTCATAATACGGCAAAATCGGCGCCGTCTGATCGCGATAAACTTGCAGACGAGAACGTACAACTTCCGGCTCATCGTCTTTACGACGCGTGCCATCTTCTGTCGTGCGTGCAGCAATACGTTCAACCAGTTGTTCTTCTGAAACATCCAGAAGAACAACTGCATCAATCGTCAGATTGCGCTTTGCTAACATAGTATCCAACGCTTCCGCTTGGCTTTCCGTACGCGGAAAACCATCCAGAATGAAACCTTGAGCACAGTCAGCTTGGCCAATACGATTCTGAATCATCTCAACGATGATCGGATCAGGAACGAATTGCCCTTTCTCCATAATGGCTTTTGCTTCACGACCAATCGTCGTTTCCGCAGCCACCTCAGCACGCAGCATATCCCCAGTAGAGATCTGCTTTAAGCCATATTTCTGCTCAAGACGCTTCGCCTGCGTCCCTTTACCGGCACCCGGAGGGCCAAGAAGAATAATATTCATCGACGACGAATTCCTCCTGCCATACCAGAGCGAGGACCACGCCCACGCTGCTTACGGATCAAACCTTGATATTGATGCGCTACCAAATGAGACTGGACTTGCGTCACGGTATCAATGGTTACAGACACGATAATGATTAGGCTCGTCCCACCGAAATAAAACGGCACATTATAGCGGCTAATCAAAATCTGCGGCAGCAAACACACGACAACAAGATACAGTGCACCAATCGTCGTTAAACGCGAAAGAATGCGATCGAAGTAGCGTGATGTGCTTGCCCCCGGCCGTACACCCGGAATAAAACCACCCTGCTTACGCAGATTTTCCGCGGTCTCTTCTGGGTTAAACGTAACGGCTGCATAGAAATAGGAGAAGAACAGAATCATGGCAGCATAAAATGCCATGTATAAGGGCTGCCCCTGCCCCAATTGCTGCCCCAACGTCGCCAACCAACCCGGCATATTGTGATTGCTCACAAAACCAGAAATCGTAACTGGAATCAGCAGGACCGAGGATGCAAAGATTGGCGGAATAACACCAGCCGTATTCACCTTCAGCGGCATATGCGTCGACTCACCGCCGAACATACGATTGCCCATCTGGCGCTTAGGGTACTGGATCACCACACGGCGTTGTGCTTGCTCCATAAACACGATGAACGCAATGACCAAGATGGCCAGCACGAGAAAAATCACCACGAATACAGGAGATAATGCACCCGTACGCCCCAGCTCAAACAAACTCGCAAGAGCATGCGGCAGGTTCGCAACAATGCCAGAGAAGATAATCAGCGAAATACCATTACCAACACCACGTGAGGTAATTTGCTCCCCGATCCACATCAGGAACATTGTACCGCCAACCAGCGTTACAACACAGGATATGATGAAGAACAGGCCCGGTGACACCACTGCACTAGCACCATGAGAAGTCATATTCTCAAGGCCAACAGCGATTCCATAAGCTTGGAAAAGCGCGATCAAGACGGTCAGGTAACGCGTATAAGCATTAAGCTTTTTACGACCCGCCTCTCCTTCTTTCTTCAGCGCATCCATTGACGGAACAGCCGTCGAAAGCAGCTGAATAATAATCGAGGCGCTGATGTAAGGCATAATGTTCAATGCGAACACGGTCATACGCCCCAAAGCGCCCCCCGTGAACATATCAAACATACCCAAAATACCGCCCTGATGCTGGGCCAATAGCTGCCCCATCACCGTCGCATCGACACCAGGAACGGGAATATATGTTCCGAGACGATAAACAACGAGCGCAATCAAGGTGAACCAGATGCGCTTCTTAAGTTCAGTCGCCTTAGCGAAGGAACCCATATTGAGATTGGCGGCAAGCTGCTCTGCTGCGGAAGCCATCCACCTGTCCTTTCACGAAAACAGCGTCGCCGCACATAAGTACGGGACGCTGCTTATCCTGTCACCACCAAGACCATCGTTTTGCCCATAATTTCATGAACAAAACGATGGTGAAGGTTTAGTGAACTTAGCCTTCAGCCGAAGCGTCCGCTTTCGGCGTCGCAACCTTGACGCTGCCACCGGCTTTCTCAACAGCTGCAACAGCAGCTGCAGAAGCACCAGCGACTTCAATCGTCAGGCTTTGGCTCAATTCGCCCTTAGCAAGAAGACGTACACCGTCTACCTTACCACTGACGAGGCCAGCTGCACGCAGCGTTGCTTCGTTCACAACCGCAGAGGCATCAAGCTTACCAGCTTCAATTGCCTTAGAAAGTGCGCCCAGGTTTACTGGAGCATATTCTTTACGGAAGATGTTCACGAAGCCGCGCTTCGGCATACGGCGGTACAGCGGAAGCTGACCACCTTCAAAGCCATTCAGCGAAACGCCTTCACGTGCCTTCTGACCCTTGACACCACGACCAGAGGTCTTGCCCTTACCAGAGCCGATGCCACGTCCAAGACGCTTCTTGCGATAACGTGCGCCTTCGTTGTCACGCAGTTCATTCAAGTTCATGTCAGCCCTCCACCTTGATAAGGTGAGCAACCTTGCGGATCATACCGCGTACAGCTGGAGTATCTTCCAGTGTACGGGTTGAACCAATGCCGCGCAGACCAAGCCCAACGATCGTTTCAGCTTGACCAGGCTTGCGCCCGATCACTGAAGCAATCTGCGTGACCTGAAGAGTTTTGCCTTGCTCAGACATTAGCACCCTCCTCGGTCTGGACCTGCTCACGCTTCCCGAAGAGTTCAGCTGCCTTCTTGCCGCGACGAGACGCGACGAGACGTGGGCTGCTGGCCTTTTCAAGCGCTGCAAACGTTGCCTTGATCATGTTGTGCGGGTTCCGCGTACCCAGGCTCTTAGCGACAACGTCGTTAATGCCCAAGCTTTCGAAGACTGCACGCATCGGACCACCAGCGATGATACCGGTACCTGCTTCAGCCGTACGAACCACAACCTTGCCAGCACCGTAGTGACCGAACAGATCGTGATGCAGCGTGCGGCCTTCCTTCATAGGAACACGGATCATCGTGCGCTTTGCACGTTCCGTAGCCTTACGAATAGCTTCAGGAACTTCACGTGCCTTACCAGCGCCGTAACCGACACGGCCTTTCTGGTCACCCACAACGACCAGCGCAGCAAAAGCAAAGCGACGACCGCCCTTTACCACCTTTGCAACACGGTTAATCGTTACGAGCTTGTCGACCAGATCGTCGCCCTGCTCACGCTCACGACCACCACGGCCGCCTTCTCTTGGCTCACGTGCCATGTGTGATCCT
>NZ_CAMKWA010000012.1 GCF_946476835.1 uncultured Neokomagataea sp. | reverse complement strand
TCCTTCTCAACCATCTTTGGTCTTAAAGGCTCGGAACTAAACCGTGATACGTCCAGTCAGACTCACACTCGAAACTGTCCCAGAGACAGGGAGCCAGACCGTTTGACATCAAATACGAAGTGCGGGAGCTGTTCTCCCGTAGCCAGAGCTGGCAGGCGTTTGAGCGTGTCGTGGTAGGCCGTGGCTGGTCTCTGGAAGCTGGCCAGAAGAAACCGGATGTCCTCGTTCTGAAGGACGGAAACGGGGTCTTTGTGGGGTCTTTGACTCGTTTGCTGGGACTGAGAAAATCCGAGCTTCAGCAACTCAGAACAGACCCTGAAGCCATGAGGAAAAAGGGGGTAGAAAAGGGAGTAGCCAGCCCTGGCCCTCGTGACACATCACGAGACCCATCTGGCAAGGGGGAAACCCCCGTTGACCCCTCTGCTGATGAGGATGGAACACCTTCACCAGACCTACGCAACTCCTCTGAGGATTCCGTCAGCACAGTCCCTGAAACCGCAAGCGGGAGAAAAATATCAAACCCTGTTTTGAGAACCGGCGCCACCACTCGGAGTGTCGCTGGGACTGGAGCCATACCTGCGTCACCCCCCAAGACACGCGCCAGTATCACCAGGGGCATGACACAATCAGAGGTGCAGGCCGTTCTCGACTTCAACGAAGCGCAAGCGGAGAAGGAACAGCAACTTCGCAACCATTTGTATGGCCAGAAGCGTTTCGCTGACCTGCTGACCGAGCTGTCAGAGAGCTTCCAGTCCCGCTGGTCTCATCTCCCTGCTGAACCTCATCCCGACCCAAAATCGCGTGATACAGCGTATATCAGGGCTGGCCATGAGAAGCGCCTGACTGGAGTGAGACAGAACTGGCTGGATGCAGAATCCCGTGTGACACTCTGGACGCCATGGCACAGGGCAGAAGCCCGCAAGGCCAGAGCCGTCTTCGATGAAGCGTTGAAAGCTCTGGGTTATCACAGGCACGATATCGGCAAGCTCGATATGAGCGACGACAGCAATTTCTTATACGCCATGAAATGGATGGCGGACTGGATTGTCCGCAGTCGCGAACACAAACACCGCGACTGGATGAACCTGCCGGAGGTGAAGGACTATCTGAGAGAAAAGCAGGCTCTGGATGAGGTTCTGGCCTATCTTAAAGACACGCAGGATGGCGAGGTCATGCAGATAGCCCGCATCAACCTTCTCTCAGCCAAGGCCCGTGTCACCACACTGCGTCAGAGAGCAGACAGAGAGGCGATGGAAGCTCGTCATATGCAATCAGGTACAGGCGGAGGCGACAGGACACGCAATGCCTCCCATACGCCTTCTCCAACCCGTCCCACATCAGCCAGTCCCCGCCCTTCCCTGTCTGGCATCATGGGCATTGTGTGAGGGGCAAGTCAGCCGAGGGGATAATTCCCCCCGGATGACAACATCAAAGCTCAGACTTCAGCGATGACGCCTTGCCGAGTTTCGCATCAACGGATGCATTGAGTTGCTTCAGCAATTCACTTGCCACCATGCGTTCGGCCCGCATGTCGTGCAGGTCGAAGCTGATATGACCGACATTAACCGGATTGCCTGACACGCTCTGGAGACGCACCTGCAACAGCCCTGTCTCTCCCGGCACGTCATAGGTCGAAATGTCTTCGCTTCGGGGCGAGACCGCGTGAATCACCCCCTCGATCTCCTGACCTGCCATATTGGCATAGAGCTGGCGACTGGCTTCCCCATAGGGGCCGGGAACTGGCAGATGCAGACCATATTTCCCTGCGACTTCCTCCTGCAATGTTGCGAAGGTCGGAGCGCTATCAGGAGCAAAGGAGACGTTCCGTTCTATCTGCGTGACCACAGACCCCATCACAGGCGCAGAGAGCGTTATCTCCATTGTGTCATCGCCTTTGGAGCATTGCATCTGCCTCGGGAAGAACTGTGTTTCGACATGCGCGCCCTTATAGGTGGTCGAGATGGCCGTGTTCACAATGTTCGGCTCACGCTGACACCAGTTCCTGAGCGTCTGCGTGGCCTTGTCCTGCGTCATACCCAGAGACAGGCCGAGGATGCTGGCATTCCCCAGACGATTGCCCAGAGGCATGTAGGAGAGCGTCTGTTGGAGATGTACCCCGCCATTATCCTCGGGAGGCTGGGCTGACCTGTCCGACAGACCCAGCAGTTTGCCACAGGCCGGGCTTATCATGCCCTGATTACGCGCCAGCATGCATTCGGTCATGGTCTGGGCCTGCGCCGTGACAGGCATCGTCAGGGCAAGGAGAACGAGTGCGTGTTTCATGGTCATTGTCTCACCCCGCTACCACCGCTGGTATGCTTGATAGCAAAGCGATGGGACTGAACGATGTTGTTCCTCAACGTGACATCGAGGGATTTGCTCTCGGCATTGCTCCGTGTGCCGATGAAGCTGAGACCCACGGCCTCCTGAGCCAGGGAAAGACCATCCTCACGACCAGAGGTGTAGGCGTAGCTCCAGATAGTGGCCCCGTTCTCCTGAGAAACTTCGGAAGGCGCACCGAAGCGACGCTGGACTTCATCACCAGTGGTAACACCATCATGGATGGCGCTATCGACCTCCGATGCCGTGAGGTTTTTCATGGAAGCATCACCAGCGGATGCACAGGCGGTGAGACCCGCAAGCATGAGTAAAGAGAGCAGAGAACCGAAGGGTCTCATGAGATGTCAGTCCTTATGAGGTGGGAAGAAAAAGACGAGGCGCCGGAACTGCAAAACCAGCCCCAGTACGTCAGGCCGAGAGCGACTGCTGAAGCTCGGGGTCATTCGCGACGGCTTTCTGAATGACAGAGAGCGCTTCGCTCTGGTTGTCCCGTATCACCCGCATGCGATGCAGGGCGCCGATAGCGACCAGAACCAGACACGCGAACAGACCTTTGAAAAAGGCGCCAGTACCAGCGTCGCTGTATGTGAGCGGGAAGTACAACGAGACGCCGAACACCACAGCCAGCACGGCGAGATATTTCAGGGTCAGGCGCTTAATCCCATGGAAGGTCAGTGCACGAGGTAAATCCACGGGATTGGTCCAGAACTTCTGGAGCGTCCGGTTATGCATCACGACGTGACCCGTGGTGGTTTGACCACCGAGCCCCGCCCAGAGAACACGCACCTCCTGACCCTCTCGCAGGGGATAGTTACCCCTGCCCTGCCACTCACGGCCTGAGGGCGAAATGACCCAGAAGCTCTGGTGGTGGGTGGTGTGTACATCGACGGGAGGTGCATCCACCTGAAGACCGCCAGGTCCGCAATCCCTGACCTGTCCTCCCGAGGTTGTGGTGTGGGTCTCGGTCCATGACCGCAAACCGCTGACCCGTCCCTGGATTCCGTAAATCCACACCTTGCGACCGAAAATCTTGATATCCATGCCGAGGGTATTCCTCCCGATAAACAGGGGAAAAACAGACGCTCGTTCCGGAGGGAACGAGGCCGTCATACACCCTGTGCAGTGCTGAACCGGCCCCCAGGATATCCCGTAAACACCTGATTCTGTTACGATAATGGGAGGACGGCGAAACAGGGTGCAGACGTACCGAAAAGCTGTCCCACAATGACAGGGCGGGAATATGGGAAAATATGGCTATGCGAGGGTAAGCACATCGCGACAACAGACAGACAATCAGGTCACGGACTTGCTCCGTGAAGGCGTGAACGAAGACAGTATCGTAACCGAGACCATCTCGGGGGCGACCTCATGGAAGACGCGACCGGCGCTCAAGAAACTGGTACGAAAGCTTCATGCAGGAGACACGCTGATTGTCGCCAAGCTCGACAGGCTGGGACGTAACGCACTGGACGTGCTGACCCTCATCGATGTGCTGAAAAAGCGCGGTGTAGCGGTGCGTATCCTCAATCTCGGCATTGATACGTCAGGCGCCGGAGGCAAGCTGTTCCTGTTGCTTCTCGCAGGCTTTGCGGAGTTCGAACGCAACATCATTCGCGAGCGTGTGCTGTCAGGGCTGGAGACTGCAAAGGCCAGAGGGACACGTCTGGGAAGACGTCCCTCCCTGCCCGAGGAAGACCTCGCTCAGGCCAGACGCCTCAAGGCACAGGGACTGTCAGCACGAGAGGTGGCGAAGCTCCTGAACGTCTCCAAGATGACCACATGGCGAGCCATGAACTCCTGAAAACCGTATCACAAACCCCGTCCCGTAATTGCATGACCGGACGCACAGCCATGCAAAAAAGGACTATTCCCAAAACAGGTGTTTTTGGGACGCTGTATTTTCCAATATCTCTTTCAAGATGATGACGCAAAAGTCCTCCTTGACGAGAAAAAAAAATTGCAATCAAATGAAACAAATCATCGGAGAAAAATAATGATAGTTACAAAATTTAAGTCAAAAAAACTAAATGGTTATTTAGATTTCAATATAAAATTTAATTATGATAAAAATTTTCTTATAGGTATAAATGGATGCGGAAAAACAAGCGTCCTTAAATCTATAATGGGCCTAATAAGCCCAGATATAGATTGGATAATGAATACTGATTATAAATTTATAAAAATAGATATAAAAATAAACGGCGAAAAAAAGAGAATTTTTTCTTATGGCACAGAAAAAGGAAGGTCTATAGGGATATTTTCAGGTAAAAGAGAGAAAATACAAACAACCATATCATTTGATGCATACAAGACTATGCCGAGAAGGTCTCATGATTTATTATTTGAAGAAGACAGAGAATTTATTAGCCTCAGAGAATCTTTAGTAAATATTCCTGCAGATGATGCTACTATAAGATATATTAGAAAACTACCTTCTCCTATCTTTCTTGGGCTTGATCGCAGCAATTTACCTTTTTCCGTGGGACCACGGGAAAACAGACGTCGTTCAGCGGGCAGAAGATCACATGCAACTCTCCGATCTTTTTTGGATGAAAGTGTCGAACTTGCTGAACAGGCCGCATCCAGAGCCCGAATTAGGGCAAACATAGAAAGACAAGGGTTAGCCTCTCAACTCCGAGAAGATATTCTTCTAACTCTTTTTGAAGATATTCCCTCTCGTAGCATGAGAGTTCCTAAAGAATCGGATATCAAGAGAATTGAAAAATATAGAAAATCAATCAAACAAGCGTTTAAAGTTCTTGGGTTGAATCAAGAAAAAATCTCCGAAAAAGTAGATCCATTTTTCAATAATACAATTGCATCAGGAAGTGATCTCCTGAAATTTAAAGATTTTAGCGAAATATTTAATGTAAAGCAGGATGATTCTTTAAAATCTTTTTCTAAGTGGGTTGAGAGTCAACCAAGAATCGCGCTCTTTGATTACATTGAAAAACTTCTAACAAATTTTAATAATAATGAAAAAAGAATATTCAATGAAACTGACTCTTATCTTTCTATACTTAACAGATTTTTCATAGATTCCGGAAAAGAAATTATTTTCGATGATAGCGGAACTATTAAAATAAAAATTATGAACACTCATATCAAAGATGTATCTGTTTTATCATCGGGAGAAAGGCAATTATTTGTCTTAATAACTACATTAATATTTGGCGAAGAAGATCAAAAATCTGGCGTACTTATAATTGATGAGCCTGAATTATCTCTTCACCTAAAGTGGCAAGAAATGTTTGTGGAGGCTATAGTTCAAGCAAATCCGGAGATACAATTAATATTAGCTACTCATAGCCCATCCATTATTCTCGATGACGATATTTATTGCGTGGACGTAAAATGCTAAATTACTCACAGAAATCACGGATGGCGTATGCTAGATTATTCAGTCCATACAATGATATTGATATTTTTGTGGAAGACTCTTCTTATGTAGGAATATACGAGAAAATTTTCAAAAAATTTCTTCCTGAAGAAATAAAACTGAATAAAGTAATTCCATTAGGTCCAAAGAACATTGTCGAGGAGAATGCTCTAAAATACGAAAATGACAATTCGAGAGTTCGTTTATATATAACAGATGGTGACTTTGATCTGCTGTCAAAATACAAAAAACGGAATATTAAAAATCTTTATTCTCTTGGGGTATATAGCCTAGAAAATCTACTCTGTGAGCCTTTATCTATTGAAGAATACTCTGCATTTGCTTGCCCTAGCAAAACTTCAGATGACATATCAAGATTAGTAAATATAGAAGATCTAATTAGAAATATTGATGTTTTATTGCCTTACATAATGGCACTAAGCATAGCAAGACATCTCAAACTCTATAGTTCGGTATATTCTATAAATCCAAAATCCGTTACAAAAACACACGATAAAAATAAATATATGATGGCATGTAAAATAAAAGTTTATTCTAGAGTTCGTGAAATAATATCAGCTATCGTAAAATCTAAAGGATGGAAATCTTACTTGAAGTCAAAGAGAATAATAAAGAAAAACTACAAAAGAAGAGATATTAATTCAATTAAAATTGTCCCAGGAAAAAATTTTACAATACCGTACATTAATGACAGGGTTGCAAAATTTGGTGGCATTGGAAACAATCTAAAAATTGTGTCTTCATATTTGGCGCAAAATTGCACCTTAGAAAATGACCAAAATTTAAAAAAGAAACTCATGTCCATAAATAAACATAAATAAACACGTTACAATACTGCCATAGATTGACATTAATGACGTAGTGTAAAAACCTATATTTTATAAGGATTTTTACACTACGTCATTAATACCCGCCAAAATAAAAATTAAATATTATTTTGAAAAAGGAAATTAGGTATTTGAGAGATAATTTTCTTGCACATAGAAAAATTAAAGACCACGAACTTGAAGATAAAAATATAGACTATAAACATACTGTTTCACACTTAGATCAATTTTATAACAAAACAATCAGTTTGATAAAGATTGTTCATAAATCGTGTGACCAACACGTTAATATTGAGTCAATCAATAATGAAATCAGGGACTGGGAAAATACTCACGAAATATTACCTCATTAATAAATGGTTATTTAATAGTATATAATTATCTTATATTCAAAATTAATTTAATAATAATCAATATATTAGAGTCTATGGACCTTTTGGTTACTCCCTAAAGGTCCATAGACCAAATAAATAAAATAATGTCCCTTTTATGTTATAATCATAAATAAGGAACGGTTAAACCCGTTACCTCTTAGATTTAAAAGGAACATTATTATGAAATATGGATACGCAAGAGTCTCAACTACAGACCAAGATTTAACAATTCAAAAAGTAGCTTTGGAAAAAGCAGGATGCCAAATCATTAGAGGCGAAAAAGTTTCTGGAACTTCTCGTGAAGGACGAAAAGAACTTGAAACACTACTCGAATTCTTAAGAGATGGTGATGAATTGGTTGTTACACGTATAGACAGATTGGCTCGTTCAATGAAGGATTTGCAAGATATTATAAATACCCTTCAACAGAAAAAAGTGAATCTAGTTTGCACTGAACAACCCATAGATACATCTAACGCTATGGGAAAAGCATTTTTAAATATGTTAGGCGTCTTTGCAGAATTTGAAACCGAACTCAGGAAAGAAAGACAACTCGAAGGAATTGCTAAAGCAAAATCCGAAGGGGTCTATAAAGGACGTAAACAAACTATTGACCATCAACGGGTTAAAGATTTGAACGCAGAAGGCTTGGGTGTGGCTGAGATAATGCGTCTTACAGGAATATCAAAGACGCACTATTATCGAGTTTTGACCAAATGATTATAAAATTGTCACAATAAGTTAAAATTATTTATTCCACCCTCACCTTTATTCCTATTTCTTTTTCTAGACCACATGCTATTTCGTTCACTTTTTTATAAATGAAATCGTATGTTGTATTTATAAGATTGTAAAATAAATCATAATGATGTTCATTCATTACACCTATATCTATTCTCATATAAATACAGATTCCATTTTCGTCTTTTATATATAGAGTTTTATCAATTTCATATTCGTTATGTGCTATCAATTTATTCCTATATATGTAAAGACTATCGTGGAAAGTTAACAAATCACTCATGCCTCTATAAACTTTATTCTTATTTAACTTCGTCTTTCCTGAAGAATTATTGTTGTAACAACTTATATACGAAATAATCATACTTTCGTACAAAGAAAAAAAACTTTGCCGAGTATCCCACAATTTAGGTGAACTCTCATAACTATCATGAAGTCGTAATTGCTCTAAACAATAACCACAAGTCAACAAACGACGTCTAATGTGTGCATACCCATTTATTCGTTTCAAAGCTGTATCTATTTTTTCTTGTTGGTCATCCGTCATAATTTATACCTCATTTATCACGAAAGATAATAAGTCACTTTTATCTCAATGATAACCAATTAAATGTTGAGGGTGTAGCAAAATCTGCTACAATTTTACGCTACACTGCTTGAACAAAATCTATTTTTTTCAATGCTTTAACTGATTGCACTACGGGATTGTGTAGTTTCGAGTCCCGCAGCTCGCACCACTAACCTATTGAAAATACAGAGAAAAACGCCCTTCGGCGTTAAAAAGGACATTTGTCCCACAGTCTTTCCCAGAATGGGGAAACTGACGGTATGCTGCGAATCGTGGGCTCACAGTATTATTTCAGGCGCTCTGTCCCTCTGGACCTGCGTCCTTGGCTGGGTCGAGGCGAAGTCTCGCATCCCCTGAAAACGTCCAGTAAGTTGCTGGCACGACAGAAAGCCGCTTTGCTCTACGCCAAAACGGGCCAGTGTTTTCAGGAGATTCGGCGCATGACGACAGAGCCAGCACAAAAAGCTCTCACGGCCGCCGATATCATTCGCTTCTACGAGCAGTTCGTAAAAGACTGGGAAAACTATCACAACGTTCGCCTGAAGGAGGAAGAGAGCAAACATGAGGTCGAAATGGCCCAACAGTTGCTTCAGGTGAAAGCCTACATGCAGCAGGTCGACAGTTTTTTGGATGTCATAGCAGGGCATTTCGAACAGACCGACGCTTTCCTCAATAGCTTGAAGCAGGCACAGGCTTTGAATACGGCGGTGACCAAAACCCGCGAAGGGATGCTTCGTGATGAAATCGCGGGCTTGCGTAAACTGGTCGTCGACATCAAAGCCTCAAGCAGCGCTTTAGCGCCGGTACCTGCCCTGTCTGACGAAGAGGGGCGGGAAAGCGAACCGCTTCAAGCCTTGCTGTCCCCTGCCACAACGAAGCGCAAAAATGCCAAGGCTCAGACTATCAGTACCATGGCTCAACGCTTTGTTCTCAATGACTCAACCAAAAGCACCGATACGATAAAAGGAACGAAAACAACGCTCGACCTGTTCATCGAGGCGTTCGGAGACCTGCCTGTCGGCCAGGTATCAGGCACAACAGCAGGCGACTTCCACGACTTACTCCTCGGGTTGCCTGCAATACACGGAAAATCCAAAAACCGCCTCCCTATTCGAAAAGCGGTAGAGGCAGCGAAGGAGCAAGGGCTTGAGACCGTGAGCGGCAAGACGGTGAAGAACCACTTCTCTCGCCTATCGTCTCTCTGGTCCATATTGGTTCAACGCGAAATCGTTGCCAGGAACCCGTGGTCGCAATGGTCTTTCAACACAACGAAGAAGACAGAACGCCGATGCTGGGCCGATGAAGAGCTGTCATTGCTGACACAAGCACAATGGGAGTATCGCGGCATCTCCCGCAGGACCTATGCGGGAATGGTTAATGTGGCCCTTTATACTGGCCTGAGGCTCGGAGAAATCTGCAATCTGCGCGGCCAAGACATCGAGAATATCCAAGGTGTGGCGTGCTTCCATGTCCGCCCCCATCCAGAGGACGGCTGGTCTCCGAAATCTGCCGCAGGAACACGGCTCGTTCCCATCCACTCCCAGCTCATTAAGGCAGGTATCATGAGTTTTTTAAAGCCCGACCAGCACTTTCTCTTCCCGGACCTCCCGACATCAAGCGAAGGTGTCAGGGGCGCCGCGTTCGGACAGGCGTTTTCAAAACTGAAGACGAAGCTCGACCTTCCTGCTGAGATTACGTTCCACAGCTTCCGGCACACCGTCTCAACGAAACTGCGCAATCAGAACGCCAGCTTCCGCGAGCTCTGGATTGACCGGGTGTTGGGACACGAAGCCTCGCACCGCAGTCAAGGAACCATGAACTACACGAGCTCCATCGACGTGCAAAACCTGAAAAGCGTTATCGAAGCGCTGGAATTCCCAACATTCCAGTTGGACATTCCGGAGAGCTGACGGCGGCTATGGGGGGCGTGCGGAAGGTCGGCTGTTTCCACTGATATGGCAAATAGCGGACATGTAATTTAATGCCGCAGACTGATTTTTATACCTTTCAATGAATCCATATGTTATAAAGTGACTAGTTTAGTGGTCAGGAGAAGCATTGTGCAGACTGTGAATTTGGTGGATGCAAAAGCCCACCTCAGTCGTCTGGTAGATCAGGCCATGCAGGGAGAACCTGTACGTAT
Source organism: uncultured Neokomagataea sp. (assembly GCF_946476835.1). Lineage (GTDB taxonomy): Bacteria > Pseudomonadota > Alphaproteobacteria > Acetobacterales > Acetobacteraceae > Gluconobacter. Next base: position 62,297 of record NZ_CAMKWA010000012.1, on the reverse strand, counting down.
TATGCGTCGGGGAAAAGTTGTTGCACAGATCGACAAAGTTACACTTAAGCGTAAACCCGTTGATTTGAACGCTTTACGCACTCTCACAGCAAGCATGGCACCCCAGACAGTGTCCGCACGAGAGATGGTGCGGGATATGCGAGACGAGGCACGATATTGAGCATCTATATCGATACATCCGTTCTAGTTGCAGCCCTGACCAACGAGGCTGAGACAGATCGGATGCAATCTTGGCTGGCTAGTCAAAATCCTGACGCGTTGTATGTAAGCGACTGGGTCGCGACTGAATTCTCTTCAGCGCTTTCAATCAAATTGCGGACTGGTCAGATTACCGTCGCCGATCGGGCAAATGCGTTGGCCCTTTTTACTCGCTTGTCCGCTGAAAGCTTTCAGATTCTACCGGTGACAACACAGCAGTTCAGGACTGCTGCGCGCTTTTCTGATCAATATACGTTGGGGCTGCGTGCAGGTGATGCTTTGCATCTCTCTGTATGTGCCGATCATGGAGCTACACTATGCACTCTTGATAAGCGCCTCGCTGAGGCAGGCCCCAATATTGGCATCAACACAAAATTACTATGATTTGTCGGTCGTGAGGGGGAATTGCGACGGTCCGCTTTTGATCGCAGCGGTGATGAAATCGGCAGGTACGTTGATCAAATCTAAAATACCATGACAAGTGGTGATTAAGAACTTGTTCAAGGCATGCTGGCATTTGTACGAAAGGTGTCGCGCTTGTTTATTTCGGCCCTCGTTCGCGGGAAACGTGGTTAACGATGATGTCACTTGGGTAGACAGGATAGGAGGTTGACACCGGCCGTATCGTCAAAACGGTCTGGATGCGCCGTGAGAGGTAAGGAGATAACATCGGTGATCCGATGATCAGCGTAGACGAACTTCCAATAGTGAAATCGGGCATCAAACCAAGGATTGTCATCAAACATCTCGTCCCATTCCAGTAGGTCACGCCGTAATGGCGATCCGGCACCGTTGCTCTGTGTCCAGACCGCAGACTTGCAAATCGAGGCACGCTCGACGCGCACGATCAGCCGCCCGTTGAGAGATGCCTTTCCATCAAGTTCCTCGTTGAGCACAATGTTGAGGTTATGGGTTAACTCTTCCAACGATTCCGGCTTGGCTCTCGCGAGGGCAGTACCACTAATAAAGACGGCAAAAATCAGGCTGAGGACAACATGAATCATTGATATTGTCCTTTCAAAAATAGCATGGCCTCGTCATGCCGTCGCTTGATCAGACCGTCCATGATCTGGCCTTTCGAGCGCACCTGGTTTTCAATGATCCTGACGGCCTCTTGCTTGTCACCGCTGTTGATAGCGGCGCGCACACCCCGCCAACCGGCCCCCGGATTGTAGACGAACGAGACTAGGGCATTGAACTCGTTTTGTGTCAGGTAGACATGGATGCCCCGTCGCACGATCGCCTCGTAACTGGGAAGATTGACCTGGAGCAGGTGCGCTTCCTGATCATCCGTCAGATTGACGAGATCATGGTTGACCTCGGCAAACTTTCTAGCGGCTTCGCCCCGCAGTCCGGCACCCGCCGACACACGGGCCGCAATACCGGAGTTAACCCCAATATCTCGTAATTTCTGCTCGATCTCTGCCCGGAGACGATCGCGCATGTCATACCCCGGCCCGAGCGTCACACCAGATGCTCCGCCCGGCCAATGCAGATGATTACTGACGCCTTTTTGCTCCTCATGCCGTTCGATAAAACGTTGTCCTTGCGTAGAGGTCGTAAGCGCGCTGGGAGTATATGGCGCTGCTGACGTCGACGGTGTGCCGGAAACATTATAGAGACGATTTATTCCAGGCATAACACCTCACTTTCAATGGCATTTTGCCACAACCGCACTTAAAAAGCAAATCCGTACATCGACCAACAGAGATGCGTGACCCCGTAGGCCAAGGTCCGCTCCCAAGAAAACAAGGACAGCCACAGATTGTTCGAGATTGTAGGCGACACCTGACTTGCTTGCACTCTGAATGACCGCCTAAATACCCCTGTATGATCATTTACACGGTGGGATAACACCATGGGTAGTTATGCGGAAACCGATAAGACAGTACTGATGTGACTGATAAGCCGTGTGCATCCGATCATTAGCAGTGTTCTACGTTTTATTGCGTCCTATTCGAAGGCGATTTGTGATCAGAGTTCTTTTTAGAAACTACCTGTCATGAAGCGTTCTTTCATGGCGGTAAGAAACATCCGAACATTAACGGATTGACGCTCTCTGGCCGGAAACAGCATGAAGACAGATAATGCAAACGTAGGAATACCTGCTAGCACTCTGCAAAGCTGCTCTTTTCTAATAGAATCGTGGATTTGGTACGACAAAACTCTGGTAATACCGAGGCCATCTCTGGCAGCCGCAAGGGCCGCGTCGACACTATTGACGGAAAGTCGGGGGGAAACCCTTACTGAAGGGTCATTTTTTCCGCCCAGCCGCCATTCCGAATGTCCAGTCGCATAGTCATCGATATCGATGAGACTGTGTGCCGCGAGATCCTCAAGACTCTGTGGCTCTCCATGCTGTGCCAGATAAGCCGGGCTGGCGACAAAGACTTTCCGGACCTCGCCGATTTTCTGCATTTTCAAGGCACTGTCCTGCGGTGGGGCAATCCGGATGGCGAGATCGATCCCTTCTTCCACAAGATGAACAACGCGATCCGTCAGGAAGAGCCGTATGGTCAATTGTGGCCAGGCTTTCAAAAGGTCCGTTACAACGGGAAGAACATGTAGCCGCCCGAAAACAACTGGAGCGGTAATCGATAATACGCCCTGCGGCTCTGTCCCCGCGCCTCGTGCAATAGCGACCGCATCATCCAGGTCAGAGATCGCCGCACGACACCGGACCAGAAACTCCGCCCCTTCCGTCGTCAGATGAACAGAGCGCGTTGTACGGTTGAACAGGGACAGCCCTAAGGTAGTTTCCAGGTTTCTGATCGTCCGGGTCACTGTGGTGGCGGAAAGCCCCAGTTTCCGGGAAGCTCCGACAAAGCTGACCTGATCGGCCACGGCCATGAAAATCCGTAATGTCTGAAGATCAATCAGAGCTCTCTCCTGCAACTCAGTAAATTATGAGCGTAATCCGCAATAGTGAAGTGCATTTTTGAGAGATTATCGCGCGCCTTGCCCCGTGGAAAGACAATGCTTCTGTTCTATCGTTCTTTCGGGAGTTCCCATGAAACTCTACTATCATCCTCTTTCGGGACACGCGCATCGAGCGCATCTCTTTCTCTCACTTGCTGGCCTGCCTCATGAGTTGAAGCCTGTTGACCTTGCCGCAGGTAAGCAGAAGACTGCGGAATTCCTGAAGCTGAATGCCTTCGGGGAAATTCCTGTCCTGGAAGATGGCGGGATTATTATTCCGGATTCCAATGCCATCCTTGTGTATGCGGCACGGAAAGTCGGTCCGTCTCATTGGCTGCCCGAGAACGTAGTGACAGAGGCGGAAGTGCAACGCTGGCTGTCGGTGGCAGCAGGAAAGATTGCGTATGGATGCTGCGCTGCACGCCTGGTGACTGTTTTTGGCGCATCTTTTGATACGGCTGAGGTCATTCAGCGCGCTCATGACACGCTCAAAGTGATTGAACAGGCTTTGCAGGACAGAACCTGGATCGCAGGAACCCAGCAGCCCACGATCGCGGATGTTGCCCTCTACAGCTATATCGCGAGAGCTCCGGAGGGAAATGTTGATCTGTCAGGATATGACTCGATTGCTGTCTGGCTGCAGCGTGTGGAGAACCTGAAGGGCTTTGTCCCATTTCAGAAAACTGTGGCTGGCCTAGAAACAGGATGCGGGCAATGAACTTCGCGCACCTGACGTTCGATCATGTTGGCATCCGCGTGACAGATCTCGACGTTTCTGAACGGTTCTATGCCAAATTCGGCTTTATCCGCGATCCGGAAGAGTTCGCTCCGGCCGTGAAAGCCTGTGGCCTACACCACCCATCCGGACTTCGTATCCATCTCATTTTCAATGGCGTGCCAGACCCGGTCGGGAATGTTCTTATGGACGTTCCTGTAAAACGCCCGGGCTATACGCACGCGGCGTTCATCGTTGAGAGCATGGCGGATCTGGTGCGCTGGCTGGACCAGGAACAGATCGTCATTACGGAGGGACCAGTCCAAATGGGACACGACAGACGCATTGTCTGTTTCATTCGTGATCCGGACAGAAACGTCCTGGAGTTCAACGAAATCCTCAAGTGAACAATCTTTGTAGGCCATGACGCGCGTCCGCTTTGCGGCAGCTGACATGGCCCCCGATAACGTCGAGAACGTAGGCGATAGCAGACTATTTGATCCTGTATTGATAAGTAAACAGGAAGATCACAAATTTTTTTATAAGAAGAGTTTGAGGCATAATGTTCTCATTCTATCGCTATGTTTTGCGAAATAATCAATTTTCCCAAAAGCTGTGAGAGCTGACTCTGTTCTTCTTCGTTCAGACCATTCACTACATCATGCTGTGTTTTGACATGCACTTCGACAGCCTGATCGATCATGGCAAGCCCTTTCGCTGTCAGACCCACGTGTGTGCCACGTCCATCCGTGGGGTTAGGGCGTCTCTCGACCAGTCCTGATTTTTCCAGTCGGTCGATCCGGTTTGTCATGCTGCCTGACGAAATCATCGCAGCTTCATAAAGAGCGGTTGGTGTGAGTGCGTAGGGCGCACCACCCCGACGGAGTGTTGCCAGCACGTCAAACTCTCCAGGCTGGAGCCCAAAACTTGCAAAAACCGGATTGAGGCGATCGCGGGTGATGAGCAGCGCGGCTTCTCCCAAACGCCCCAGTAGGACCATGGGGTCTGTTTCCAGATCAGGCCGCTCCTGAGCCCATTGTTCAGCAGCCTTCGTCGCGCGATCCATATACATCCTATCTTGACGTCAAGATACATTATCTCTACGTCAAGATTTATTCCTTTTCCCACTATCCAGCAAGCGGCAGAGTAACGAGGACACCATGACCCGATATTGGAACCAAGCGTTTTTCTCGGCCGTGATCGTGCTGGTTGCCATCAACCTTCGACCTATTCTGGCGTCTCTCGGCCCTCTGCTGGATGTTATCCAGCATGACACAGGGTTGAGTGATACCGACGCGGGATTGCTGACAACGCTTCCAGTGGCCCTGATGGGGTTCTGCCTTCTGTGTGGTTCCCGGCTTCGATCTCTGATTGGGGAACGCAATGGGATTACGGCTGGTCTTGGGCTGATCGGGCTGGCTGGGTCAGGACGATGGGTGTGGCCACAAGCCGTTGCAATGATGGCGACAGCCATTCTGGGTGGTATCGGGATCGCTCTTGTTCAGGCATTCATGCCTTCTGTCATCAGGCGTCAGGTCGGGGCCAGAACCGCAAATCTGATGGGGCTTTATTCCACTGGGATCATGGGAGGAGCGCTGATCTCCAGTGTAACCAGCCCCTGGATTGCCCAAACGTTTGGTTGGCCGACAGCATTGGGTCTGTGGAGCCTCTTAGCCGTATTGGGTCTTGCTGCATGGGGTAAATGGCCCGTTTCAGTAAATGCGAGGCGAGTTCCGCTCAGGGAGCAAAGCCCTTATCGCATGCCCCGGGCATGGCTTCTTTTGAGTTTCTTCGGTCTGGGAACGGGCGCTTATACCCTTGTCCTTGCATGGTTGCCGCCTTTCTATACTCACCTCGGCTGGTCGGCGCAGGCTGCCGGGATGTTACTCGGCAGTGTCACTTGTGCCGAAGTTTTTGCGGGCATCGTCGTTGCATTTTGGATCCATCATTGCCCCGATCGCCGCATAGCCCTGTTCGGGGCTATTGGCGCATTGCTGGCAGGTCTGTTGTGTCTATGTCTCGCTCCTCTAACACTTGTGTGGCCAGCGGCGGTTCTGGCTGGGCTCGGGATCGGGGCTCTCTTCCCGCTTTCCCTGATTGTCGCCATGGATCACGGCGAGCAGGCGGCGGATGCCGGAGCAATTGCGGAGTTCGTGCAGGGCGGCGGCTATGTCATCGCGGCCCTGCTGCCGCTGATGGCAGGAATTCTGCGGCAGACCCTCACCGATCTCACGCCAGCCTGGTGGCTGATGGCTGGCCTCTGTCTGGTCATGATGCTGATGGCTGGCCGTTTCCGGCCACAAGACCGGATCTCACTCCCCTCCTGAGAGAAGGAAATTCCTATGCCGTTTTATACCGTACAAGGCCGCAGTAATTATTACATGGAATTTGGAGAGGGGCACCCGGTCCTTCTGCTGCATGGGATCAGTAATTCCGGTCGCGCCTGGGGACCGCAGATTCCAGCTCTGGTCGAAAAAGGCTTTCGGGTCATTGTGCCGGATCATGCGGGTCACGGTGCATCAGGACACCTGAACGCGCCGTTCAGTGTGGCTGATTTCGCCAATGATCTTGAGGCTCTGCTCAACCATCTTGGTGTCGGCAATCTGGATGTCGTGGGTCTCTCACTGGGTGGCATGATAGCGCTGGAACTGGCCTTGCGGTATCCGAACAGGGTCGAACGTCTGGTCGTGGCCAACAGCTTCGACAAGACAGCGACAGCCGCATTTCAGGACATGGCAGAAGGATGGGCTCAGGTCTTCGAACAACCGTATGGTCCCATTATCCGTCTGGAACAGAACTGGCCATCTCTTGTGTCTCCGGTTTTCCAGAAAAGCGCAGAGGGATTACGGACTTACCAAATCTGGCATGGGATCGCCGCTACGATCGATGGATCTTCTCTGGCGCATGTGGCGCGTGGGATCGGGACATTCGATGTTTCAAAGCGCCTTGATCAGTTGACGATGCCAACCCTCTTTATCGCGGGTGGTCTCGACAGGATGTCCGTGCCTGAGATCAGTCGTCGCATGGGTAGCAGTGTTCCGAACGGGGATTTTTTATTGATAGAAGATGCCGCTCATATCTCCAATGTCGATGCAGCCGAAGCGTTCACCACTCAGATGCTGGAATTTCTACAGAAGGTGTAACGACAAATATGATTTTCTCGCCAAAACAGTCACATCGAGAGGTATGTTTTGACACGTCCCAAGATTAATTGCACCCATATCGGCCGATAATGAGGACTATTGCAGACCGTCCGATTTCCGGAAGCCCAAACGGCTCCGCTTATGACCGATATGGAGGCGGAAGCGGTCCATCCGCTTTCTAAAGCGACATCTTCTGTTCCTGATGCTCTCTTCGGCCCCTCTCAAGAGGCTGAAGAGGCATCCTATTCACTGGTTGCCCTACAGACTGAGGTCGAGGCACGGCGTCAAGCCGTCTGATTTCATTCAGAGCACCTCGAAAGTTTCTACGCCTTTTGAGCGTCACGATGCGGGCCCTGACGTCATCAGGAATACGGCGTGGCGGTCGTGCAAGCGTTTGAAGCTGAACAACTGCCTGTTCAGCCCTCTCCACTTCTGGCGTACGCTCTTCATGCCATTGTTCAATAAGACGGGTACGCTTGTGCTCCGCATCGCGGCAATGCCCCTTCACCCAAGCGCGACACGCCTTTTCGTTGAGTAGGATGTGGAGACTCCTTTGTCTGCTCTCCGCATACTCCGCACAACTCATCTGTCGTTCAATCGGAACCGGAAGCTGCAATGGTGCAGGCTTTGTCCCACTCAGTCCGAGATAATAAAGAACCGCCTGCACAATATAGCGCAGAATTTCACCGAGCTGCGCTAACGCTTGTTGTAGTGCTTCTTCCGCCTTCGAGACTTTCTGTCCTTTGAACAGGACCCAACGCCCTGCCTCCAATTCCTCCAGCTCTTCGCGGGCGCGCTGCACAGCGTCATGGGCTTTCTTCAGGCGCTCTCTTCCCTGCTGAATCAGATCCATGACCCGCTGGGATTGAATATCGAGCGGTATCTCCGGCCCATATTTTTTCTCAAGAAGATGCCTGGTGTTCAGAATGGCACGGGCCGCTCGCATCTCCGTCTTCCAGTCCTGGAAATAGATCTGCAATCCGGGGCTCAGCCGCTCAAGGTTTTTGAATGGCACAATATTGGGCAAACGTTCTTGAATCCGAAGTCGTTCTGACTTCGTCTCGTCTGTGTGTTCCCGCTGTTCCAGTGAGGCCCGTCTGGCCGTTCGTGCTTCACTTTTTTGAGCAACCGGGCGCAGGTCCAGAAGCGGCTTTTTGGACGCTTCGTCCTCAAGAAGCTGTCGGAAGTCTTTCATTCTGACTTTGGTCAGTCGCGTGAATGACCCAATCAACACGCCATCAGCTGTCTCAATAATGTGGGCCTCACGTCTCCGATCAGTTCGATCTCCAACACGCATTTGCCAGTTCTTGCTCGACAAAAAATGTCTGAATTTCCGCAAATCATTCCCGGAGTTCTCCCAGAACGTCATGATCTCGCGTCGGGCAGTGGGAAGATCAAAATCCTGGCGTTCCGCCATCCGTCTTGCTTGTGACGTGTAGGCCGCAACAGGAGCCGGTGTTTTCTCAGTCGGAATTAGGGCTTCAACTTTAGTAGCAGCCTCATATTCCCCGGACTCTCTGAGGGCTTTGACGATAGCTTTGTCATGCCTGCCTGGCACCAAAGCGTGCCCCAGCTTTATCTCCGTCAGCCGGGCCAGTTTTTCCAACCTGACCCATGAGAATTTGCTACTGAGAACGTGAGAATCCTGCCACTCGGGAAGCAGGAGATGACCATGGGTTTTTCCGTCTTTCTGATGAATCACGAAGGTTGTTCGTTCGGGATCAGCCCCAAGCTCCTCGCAGATGTCTCCTGCAAAGTCAGAGAGCTGCTGGTCCGTCATCGCTGCGGACGGATTAAAAGCGATATGCCGCAGGCCGTATCGAATGCCCTCGCGCCTCGCTTCTTTCATCCAATCTTTTAGCAGATAGTCACTGCCTGCAATCAGGCGAATGGCTTCATTCTTTGCGCCAGACAGAACATGGCGGGAAACCGCCTGATGCCCCGCTTGTGCTCTTAATTCTGGTTTCCTGCACAATCATCGTATCGCACCTTGCGAAGACCGATGCGTGTTCAGTGCACCAAATGCACGTGAACGGAATGACAGGGGAGCTTTACGCGGCGAATACGTGCAGGACGCAGAGTTTTCAGCAAACTATCTGTCCGGTCTTTGAGGCGGTTGATGTGCTGAAGTGTGTCGGCACACGCCGCAGCATCGCCTAAATGACCCATATGAGCGAGTTGATTCAGGTTATTGCCGATACGTGATAGCTCGCCTCGAAGGCTACGGATTTCAGAACTCACGTCCCCGCCTGAGCGCTGAGAGACTTCTGCATCATGCAGTAGGCTCCGAACCCATTGGGCTGTGCTGACGTGGCCAAGCACATGCGCTGCATTGTTCCAGCGTTCAAGCTCATCCGGAGAGGCACGAACGGATAAGCGGGAAGAACGGATACGAAATGGAGATGAAGCATCGGGCATAGCAGGGCATCCTGTTCTGTGGGGGTCAACGGGGGAGGAACTCCCCCTTGCCAGCTGTTGAATGGGTAGCCATTCGACACTGCTGGCTCAGCTCAAGAGAACCTCAGAAAACAGGATAGCAATTCAAAAACTGAATTTCAGAAAATGACAGAAGAAAAATGAAAATACTTCGACTTTGACTATTCTCTCCCATCATTTGACTGAAAATATTTTCTATACAGGCTCAGCATTTTCTGGTGGATGACGCAGGTCATTCAATGAAATCGTTTGTCCAAACACACCCCAATTTTCGGGGGGAACATCACGCAGAACAATATAAACAGGCACCAAATCATCAGCGCCCAAACCAGCTGCTTCGCGGACAGCCTCTGTAAACCCAGCAAATAGTTTTTGCTTGGCAGCGGTGTCAAAGCCACCTTCGAAGGCATTGACCTCAATGCCAATCACATTGCGACCGTCTGTTTTGCCACCGTGATAAACCATGCCCTCGGCGTATTCCCTGAAATAAATCCAGGTCGTACTGCGGACAAAAGGCGTGTCGGGCAGTTGTTCCGCATCGAGGGAGATAGTGGTCAGCGTCTCTGCCAAACCGGCTTGTTTCTCTTTGCTGAAAGTTCCAACCGGATAATTGATATAAATGAGGGGCATCGTTTGTCCTGACATCAACAGAGCGCATAAAGGCGCTGGGACTTCGAACCGAACGTTAAGCTGCGAGACGATACCCTCACAGCTTTGCTGCCATCACATGCCGGTGAAACTAATTGGCGTCTCTCAACGCTCCTGGTCTTGAGGACGTTCGAAACGAAAATCGGCGGGCAACTTTCGGCCAATCGTCTTCAGAGACTGCAACGCCTCTTCCTGGCTTTTGCGAGAAGGCTCCCGAACGTCCTTATCGTAATCTTCCTGCATCTCAGCCCCCTTCCCTCTTCTGAGCTTTCAGTCGCCCAAACACATGCGACCATATCGCTTCGATGGCGTCTTGACGTTACCAGAATGTCTGCCAGAATCAGGGCAATTATTAAGGCACGGAAAGACTGGCGTCGGCGTTTTCGGCGTATTTTCAAGGGTTTGTGTGCGGGACGCGTCCGCAACACTAGGTTCGAGTCCCGCAGCTCGCACCACATTTAACCCATTGAAATCATTGCCTTTGGCCGCCGGGCTCAGAACGGGAAATGGGCATTTGTCCAACAAGTTGTCCATTTTTTGTACAACACCGGACACGATGAGTGCTCAAAAAGATAGGCAAAACATATCATTTTCGCCGTGCTGTCCCTCGTGGCCTGCGTGATTCGCTCGGGCAAACAGAGTTCTCGATTTCACTGAAAACACAGAACCGCCGGACTGCGAGGTCCAGGGCTGTGGTGATATACGCGGAGATAGACAGAGTTCTGCGGAGTGGTGATGACGTGAAGCACAAGGTTGACGCCCTGGCTAGGAGGCTCAGGAAAGGAGCCATTTCGGGGGAAGACTTCAAGAAGGGCCTTCTTACAGAGTTCGATGCAGCCGACCGAGAAAGTCAGGAGGCACTTCTCAATTACCTGAACGAAATCACGGCGGCGTCTGCGCTACATGTAAATCGTGACCTAGCAGAGCTGGCTAGCGGCTGGCGGTTTATGCACGATTGGAGCCGAGGCCAAGCCAGGACGGAAGCGAACGCACTAGAGAGAGCGCTCAGGATAGTGTCTCAGGCCAGCAGTCTCTGAGCAACCACAGGAGCGCGTGGAATCACTAACGCTGAAGGAAGCCATCGGGGCTTTCTATGCCGGGACGGAGCGAGAGTACGCAGACAAACACAGCGCACGCCACGCGCAGGATGTGTCATTCCGGCTGTTGTCTGAGTTCCTAGGCAACGACAGGAAAATCCGCGAGGTCACAGGCTCAATCTCGATTGATATGATTGAGCGGTTGCGCGGAGTTCCGAAATATCACGGGAAGAACGGTAAAAATTGGCCCCTGGAGGACGTAATCGCCTCTTATGAGGGGGAAGGCGATTATGAGACCATTTCGGAGAAAACTGTCAAAAATCATGTAGGGTGTTGGTCTCGGCTCTGGAATTACCACCTCAAACGTGAGGCCGTTGACAGGAATATCTGGCAGGGTCACGATTTCGACACCAGGCGCACCCGCCTGGTTGTCAGGGACTGGTCTGATGAGAATCTAGACAAGCTGATGGGCAAGAAGTGGACATTCCGGGGTATCAGCAGGTCCACTTTCGCCCACATTGTGGGCATCGCCGCGTACTCTGGGATGCGGCTGGAAGAAATCTGTAGGCTGAGACCCACGGATATTGCCGAGGTTGATGGGGTCCTATGCTTTCGCATCAGGGAGCATACGCAACCTGAGCCATGGTCTCCAAAAACTGAGGCGGGCTCTAGGTTTGTTCCGGTTCACCCAATGTTGAAACGCAAGAATTTTCACCTCCTAGAGAGAAACAAGAACTCAGCCAAGGGTGGACACGACTATATCTTCGGCGACCTCAAGCCGGATGGTCCGAGGTCATGTCGGGGATACCTGTTCAGCCGTGAATTCTCGAAATTCAAAACGAGCGCAGGAATCCCTCGAAACACCAGGTTTCACAGTTTCCGGCACTCTGTATCTACACGTTTGCAGAACGCGAACGCGACCATTCGGCCCATTTGGATTGACGCCATCATGGGCCACGAGACAGCAGTTGACGGTCGCAAACGATCGGTCGGTGAGACGAACTACACGCACCAAATCGGAATCAAGAACCTGCGCGTGACCATCGAGACAGTTAGATATCCGGCCGCGTTCGACATTTGCCATCTCTTCGGTGACTGACAAACACACATGGACAAATTGTAATGCTGGGTTCGTCCGCGAAAGTTGAAATCACGGACTCAGGGGTGTCACCATTTAGAGAATTTACCCGCTGCACATCGAGCCCCTGGCAGGGCAACGACATGAACAGCGGGTATTGGTGACGTGAGAGTATTCTAGCAGAGCCTGCGTAGGCCCTCAATTCCTTTCCGTCGCCAGAACTGGTGATGGAGATTTTTGAGACAGGAACGCAGACAGTTCTGGAATAATGCCGAAGAAATGCGGCGAGCCACTATTGGCTCAGATGACCGTGCAGAACTGCGCCGGTCTCGCCTGGACGAGGATTTGCATCTGGCTGCCGACCTTATCAACACAACAGGCCTAGACCTGTTTGGCAATGGGGCTACAGCATTCGACCTGCCGTCAATGACTATCTCAGAGCAGTCATCATCTGCTCTCCTGAAAAAATCACGCCTTTTCACCACTCAGCGTGAACAAGAAAAGGCCATTCGCGCAAAGCAGATGCGAGCTTACATGCAAGACCGCCGCCACAGCCGGACCAGGGATGGCTTGCGGTTCATGAGCCTCCGTTTGACGAACGAGGCCGGAGGGGTGTTCAACGTGGACACACTCAGGTCAGGCAGTCAGAAAGACTACGCTCGGCTCTCAAGTGCTATCAAAGACATCAAAAAAAGGCCGGTCTCGCCGGAATTGTCCGACCGCTTTACATCAGCCGTCATGACATACTCGAGGATGCAGCGAACACGATTTTGCAGCACTATCACTGCGGGTTTGATGTCATTGCATCTGAGCTAGAGAACATCCAAGACGAGCTCATCGCCCACTTCCGGAGCCGTGGCTTTGACATTTATTGTCCTGGAATCGTCGAAGATGGCGACGATGAAGATGACGCTGCAAATCAAGCTGCATACGACTGCCCGACATTGAAGACGTATGAAGACCTCTTGGAAGACGATGCGATGGCGGAATATCATATACAGACTGCCGGGGCACATTTCTTCAATCCCCAGGGTGACTTCAGAGCCTTCCTTGGCGAGTTGAACGGTGCTGGGCTCAATATCAAAAGTGAATACAAAGCGGGCGGATGCGCCATTGAGTACGAAGGAAAGGTGCCTCGTGCTTCTCGGTCTGCAAGTGATGGAAATCGTTTTCCACGCGCCCGTGCTCTAGTGATGCACAAATCTGATGGACTGGAGGTCCGGCCAAACCTCATTGTCTCCGACAACAACAGTGCTGACCTGAATCCTGAAGCCTTGGCTGCTTGCAACCTCGCCGACGATATCAAACGCGCCCGTCATCAGGCCGACCAGCACCTTGCCTTATTCATCCGCGATGAGTTAACCCCACACCAGAGGTCGGCACTGCTACCCCTACTAAAGGTTAATAGAGAAACCCATATGCCTTCCTCTATCCATCTGGATGTCTTCAAGCTCTCGAAGGTTATCAATATCAGCCTCGGGTACCTCCCAGGCATCCAGGCATCCAGGCAGCCTTCGAATATGCCGCTGACGACACGGAGGACAGCTTCCAGGACACACTGAAACGCCATCTGGATAGCATCGTTGACGCGGCAGAAAGGAGGCACCGGGTAGTCTCGCATATCAATGCCATCAGAACCGGTCGGGATGCCCCTATAGACCCGGCATTTGGGGTTTCTTAGCGACGGTCTTGCATGATGGACGCGGCCCGATTACTGCATGACATGCAGCCAAGGCCCAAGAAGCTAATGCTATCTCCCCGTCATAAGGTAATGCTAACCCTAAGCCGCTAGAGAATTGCCTATCCCTCCTGCTCAGGACCTTGACTGCATGGTCGATAATTACCCCTTAAAAGACGACACCTCTGAGACAAAGAACCAGCACTTTATTAGCCAGGTTGAACAGCGTCAAAACTCACTTAACCCCTCAGCAGAAATACGAAATCAACGTATTTATCAATTTGCCATTCTTGAACGCGACCAGAGACGAATTCAGCTAACCGCACAAGGCGGTCTCTCCATTTCTAAATCGTTATCCATGGAAGACCTGTTTTCTTTCGACGTAAAGGACAAGAAGGTAAGAGCTAATTTTGAGAAGATTTTCGAAAGCTATGAGAGGCGAATAAGCAACTTAACGACAGAATTCCTGCAACACGCTCCAGGAATTACGCAGCATCGAGAAATTTTCGACTTATTCATTGCAAAAATCATTAATTATATACGAAATCCTTTTTGCATAGAAAAAGTGATAAATACTTTTGGCTCATTCGCTGAGTATCATCCAACTGATGCCAAAATTTACAATAGATGTTAAAAAATCCTAGAAGGTAATCGACCCCAAAAGCATTACATCTGCTCAAAACTTGGAATTACCAACATACAATACGAAAAATGGCTACGAATTATTTTTATGTCCCTAAATATACCTATGCCGGGATATAATAATATGATTGAGCATCTGGTTAACACGCTCTTTGAAAGCCAGAAGAATTTTATACAAATTGACGTGTATAATTATACTAAAGAAAGGTGCTTAATCTCAGACCGTGGATGGACAACACCCATCAAACAAGAACGGAATTGGTTAGTATTCCATTTTAATCTGAACGCACATGCATTCATACAATATGCCTTCTTTAAGTGCGACGCCTCACTTCCGCCAGAGATTCAACAAGGGCTATCGCAATGTCCCAAGCAGATTCCAGTTTACCACCACACAGATGACTTAGTGGCCCTTGAATTTTTTAATCGACGCGTCGTCGAACAATCGTTTGAACACGTATACTGCTCTGGGCTGTCCGCCCATGGGGTCACTGTTGCAAATCAGACTTAAACAAATCCTAGGTGCGTAAACCATTGGCTTTTGGGCTCAACGAAACCGTACAGCCTTTTTTTCTACGCGCGGCGTCTACACAAGAGGCCATTATCGTGTTGATTCGCCTTCAATCCTAATACCACTTTCACCGACATGTTCCCGCAAATCTTCAAGCTATTCTGGGAAAACGTGAAATCTGGCATGCGCTGGAAACTGCTGACAAAAGCCAAGCCCGTAAAGCCCTCCCCTATGCTTTCTGAGGCTGCTTAAGAGTTCTTCAAACGCCAAAAAAATTTTAGCCAACAACTCTGAACGAACATAAGAAGTCGTATAAAAAGTTTCTCGAAGTGTGTATCGATAAACCAATGCGCTCATACAGTGGTGACGATGCATGTATCTTTAAGTAAATTCTCGAACATATTCCTGCGAATTATAGTAAAAATCGAAATGATACACACCCCATTATGGAGATAATCCATAATACTAATTAGAAAAACTCTAAACGAGTTACTGAAAAGCCGCCAATAACCAGTTTTTACAAATGTCATCTTCTGGCTATGTGCCCTTAACCTAAATCAACAAACTTAACGTGACCTCACCCTGAACCATAAGAGGCTGTTCCGCCTGTATCAGGAGGGCGCGTTACCCAGGAGTTGACCCTGTTAATTGAGCGCTATGGGACGCTGCTCCCCATTGTTAAGTGACAATGGAACAGAATTTATGTCCCATGCCATTTTAAAATGGGTCGAAGAAATGGGCGTGGAGTGGCATTACGTCACGCCGGGCAAACCTCAGCAGGATGGCTTTATTGAAAGCTTTAACGGCAGATTGCGCTATGAGTACTTCAACAAGACGCTTTTCACCTCATCTGCCTCATGAGCGGCATATTCTGGCACTGCAACATGGGGGCATGTCACATTCGTTCATCCTTACGAGACCAAAACCATACATAACTTCCGATCACAATATACGCAGAGATCGCTAAAACGCTAAAAGCAGATTGAAATCCTATTGCGTGGCTCAAAACAATCCATGCCTGCGGCACTATAGCACCACCGCATATCGCCATAATGAGCACAGACGAAGCAAATGCTGTAGCAGCTCCAGAGTTACGAATAGCCAAAGGAAATAACGTCGGCCAAATCATAGCATTAGAAAAACCTAGCACCGCCACGAACATAACCGCCATATATCCGGTGTTCATCCAAGCCACACAGGCCAAGATAGCCCCTAAAACGCACATCAAGATCATGTAACGCTCTTGAGAGAGAAATTTTGGCGAAACAATGATCCCAGCAAGATAACCCAACAACATGGACGCCAATGTCGCTGACGTTAAAAACTTTGTCTGATCAACGGGCAAACCGAAACCACGCCCATATGTACCAATGGCATCTCCTGCCATAACTTCTACACCGACATATAAGAAAAGAGCCAACGCCCCAAACAACACGCGCCCAGATATACGACGTCCTCTCACTCCAGCCGTCTCCACAAACGCGTGTGTTTCTTTAGGTTCCGGCAAAGGTGCCCAAGAAACGATGACAGCCGTCAATAGTAATAGAGCTGCCAACCCCAAATACGGTACGAACAATCCATGGGTAAACGT
This sequence comes from uncultured Neokomagataea sp., assembly GCF_946476835.1. Classification (GTDB taxonomy): domain Bacteria; phylum Pseudomonadota; class Alphaproteobacteria; order Acetobacterales; family Acetobacteraceae; genus Gluconobacter. The sequence goes on along the minus strand of NZ_CAMKWA010000012.1, from coordinate 45,701 downwards.
ACCTATAATTTCTTGACGTCTTGACGCCGCCAAAGGCTGCTTTAGTTGCTCCGAGACACGACTAATATCGTGCATCACCAATGTGCCCAACGCAATTGGTGCCAAAATACCCGCGAATTTATTGCAAATTCCCATCAAAGCAATGCGCTGCGCCGCACGCTCTGGCGCCCCGAGCAGACTAACATACGGGTTAATTGTCACCTGAAGAAGAGCTAAGCCAGCCCCCAAAATAAAGAGCCCCCCCAAACCTTCATCGAACATTTGCCATGCAATAAAACGTGCGAATGTTATAATACCCAGCGCCATCACTAATAACGCCACAACCATTCCGCGTTTCATGCCGCATCGTGCAGCAATCCATGAAGCCGGCATAGCAAAGATAACGTAAGATAAATAAAATGCCGCAGGTACAAGAAAAGCACGAAAATCACTAATGTGAAAAGCAACTTGCACAAATGTAATCAATGGACCGTTTGCCCATGTGACAAACCCCACCACAAAAAACAAAAGTGCCATAAGCGCTAAAGACCATGCTGGCGCAGCGCGAGAATGTGTTAAATTCATCATGAACAATACGGCCCTATTAAAGATAACAGTTCTGGGTCATTCTGCATTTGCCACTCAATACTAGAACGACACGTCAAACGTGATGCGGCCTGAGCATCCAATAAAACAAGGCAATCTTTGTGCATCTGCAGTGCTGATCCTGGCACTACACTACTGAGCGGCCCCTCAATGCTTCCTGCAACAGCTAGGGATTTTGTAGCCCCTGTAGCCACTAAGAGTGTCGATTTAGCTTCTAAAATAGTGCCTATACCCATTGTAATAGCTTGTTTTGGCACTTGAGAGGGGTCACCCGAAAACATCTCTGCATTTTGCGTGCGCGTTGCTTCAGCCAATGCAACAACACGGGTTCGCGTTGTTAAACCTGACAGCGGTTCATTAAAACCAATATGCCCATTTTCTCCCAGCCCCAATAATTGCAGATCAATACCACCCTTTTCTGCAATAGCGTGATCATAAGCTTCAGCTTCCTTGCCCGGATCTAACGCATCTCCAGCAGGGAGATGCCCTCTAGCTTCTGTGATACCAACACGATCAAAAAACTTTTTGCGCATATAGTAACGGTATGACTGAGGATGTTCCTTAGATAGACCAACATATTCATCTAAATTAAAACTAGTAACATTAGATAAATCGATAGACCCAGCACCATGGTGCGCGCACAAAATATCGTAAACAGCCTCCATAGTACGACCAGTCGCCAACCCCAATACGGCATCTGGCTTCTGTTTTATTTTTTTTACCAAAATATCGACTGCGACACAGCATACTGAGTGTGCATCTGGTAAAATAATAATTTTCATACCCTAAGATCTCCGCTTGTTCTAACGTAATAATAAAAACTGTTAATGAGCACTAAGCATCCTGCGTAGTACTCATTGTTTTATTCAATCAAAATCCAGTTGATACTGAGAATAACGCAGCAAAATTACCACCCACTTGATAGACAGGCGCACCAGCGGCAACCATATTCCCGTAAATACCCTTCTGGCTCACAGCTGTCCCTGTCGAGCTCGCAGGAATAGAACGATAAATATTATTACCTAAATTGATCAAATTGAGCTGCATTTTAGGACCAATCATCGCCCCAATCCGATTGAAACGATAACCCATTGTCATATCCGATACGACATAACCCGGAATGCTCTGATCATTCATAAACGTCGAATACATTTTACCTTGATAACGCAGGTCAAAATTACCAAAGAAATGGCCATCATCGTATGACAACCCAACAGATGTCGTCACAGAAGGAGCATCGACAGCGTGTTTGCCAGTCGTTGGCAAATAATCCATGACCGCCTGCCCAGAAGCATTCGTAGCGGCAGCTGCAACATTATTATCAATCGTCGCATGCAAATATTGAGCTGAAACATATGGACTAAAGTGGTGCCAAGGCCGCAAGCCCACTTCTAACTGCGCTCCGCGCGAGGTTTGCCCACCAATATTGATTGGTTCCGCAACCAAATTATGCGTAAAGGGAATATACCCCGAAGACGTTACCTGATGGTTCGTCATGTTCGAATTGAACAATGAAACCTGCACATTCACCCGACCACTATGTCGATACCCAATCTCCTCAGAGATGTCATACTCAGCCTTCAACACCCCGGGCTGCTCAACCGCAGTCGAGGAGTTCGGGTCAAAGAGTTGGCTATAAGATTCAACTGATTGTGGCGCACGAAAGGACGTCGTACCATTCACGTAAACTTGGTCATGTGGGGTAATCTGATAGCTCGCCGCAAACTGTGGCAAAGGCTCAAAATAATTACCAACCGTCTTATAAGGGTCTGCTCCGTATACATTATTAGTACCTGAACGCCACACCATTGCCGCACGGAATCCAGCAGATAATGTCAACTTATTATCCAACAGCTTTAAGGTATCAGCAACGAACAGTGTATTGACTTGCTGCTTGAAATTTAAATTAAAGCCCGACAAAATCGTACCCGTTTGCGGGACAAAAATGGGATAATTCCCATACAAATTTGCCGCCTTCCCCTGCGGATTCACTGGTGTAAACGTCTCTACTTCCTGATGTGTTGTCCAAGAATACCAATACCCAAAAGTGATATTGTTATTGCCGTGCGTCCACGAAATAGACGAATTAATAGCTGACGAACTTTGGTCCCAAGGGTCAACACTAGCTGTTGTCAGCGTATTTCCCATGACATATGGCTGATTAAGATTTCCATATTGCAACGTACCATTATACCCACCAGAAGCGGGGATATTTTCCCCGTTCACTGCCGGTCCATGCTGGTGTACAAAATAAGGCGTTACATTCAAATGAACTTCATCCGACAGTGTAAAATGCATCGGGAGAACAACATCCAACGCATTAAACCCTGAAAAATTCAGCTTATAATAACTAGGGTCCCCCGGCGTATAATGCGGCGAATAATACACTGAAGCCTTAGACTGATCCCACTGTGCTGCCGTGGGCATCACCCACGCTGTTTGCTGCTGCTTATTATAACCAAAAATGGCCGTGATAGAATTATCATCCCCCCATTCTTTGATGAATTTTGCATCAATGTGATAGCGCTTTAATCCACCTGGGCCGCGCCAGTTATTATTTGACAAATGCGAAAATGATACAAAGCCGCGCACACCACTTTGACCGATATCACCCGTTTCCAAACGTAAGAATTCTTTATTCGCACTATGTGTTCCACCCATAGCACTTATAAAGCCCCCCGCATGATGGCTGGGCTTCAAGGCTGTGGCTGAAATCTCTCCCCCCGTAGCGTTAAATAGTGGCGCATTCAAATCCGGAGAACCTTGGCTTACTGTAACAGATGCCAAGTTCTCCGTGTCCACCAACATAGACGTATACGGTTCGTAGTTAATTGGATCCGCCAGTGGCGCACCTTCAAACAAATAGCCAATTTGACTTTCGTTAAAGCCACGCATGGTCAATGTATCCCCTGTCACACCCAAGGGATCTTGGCTTGCAAAAGTCACACCCGGCAAATTTGCAACCATTGATGACACATTGCCCGTCGGCGCTTGCTTAGCGATAAAATCGCGCGTTACGCCGCTCTGTGAGCGCGGAGCCGTTTGGTGAGGCATCAACCCACCGCCTGGTGTTGTATTACTCACACCATCCGCATTACGCTTAACACCAGAAACCGAAATTTCTTCCACCTGTGGAACAGCTGGCCCCAGAACCGAACCTTCTGTCGCATGCGTATGTTTTTTCACACTACCACTCACGAGGTGCGACTTAGCAGACAATGACTGCGCACTAGCTCCATCACACATCAGCATTGCTGTGGAGCACAATAGAAAAAGGCGCTTTTTCCCAAACATCATCACAAACCCCACTAAAATTTCGCCCCAACAAATGATAGGGCCGACAACACGTGTGTGACGAAATCTCGCGATTCATTCCGACATCAACACAATATAATTATTTAATATACAACACATTTCATGACCGCAATAATTCAGTTAATAAATAAACTACCCTTTCGCCAAAGCCTTTCGCATAGCCGCAATAATCCCTCGGTCTACAACACACGAAGCCTCACCAAACCCAAACTCTTGCGGCACATTATCCCAAGGTCTGTGATCTCCCCTGCAAGAGGCATGTACAGATTTCAAGCCGGTTTGCTCCACTAAAGCTGCAACATTCTGCGCTGACACACCTGACCCAGCCATAATTTGAATACGGCCTGCAGCCGTTTGGACCAATTGCGCCAACTCTCGCCTGCCGTCCCATGCCTTCACAGAGTGCCCTGACGTTAAAATACGCGTAAAACCAAGCCGGATAGCCTGCTCCAGCGCTTCGAACGGATCCGGAGTAAGGTCAAAAACACGATGTAATGTCAGGTCCAAACCATGAGCGCGCGCCACCAAACGCTCTAACATGCCAATATTCAGCGTACCGTCAGGCCGTGACGCCCCGAGCACAACCCCAGCCATCCCCGCAGAACGTGCAGCATCAATATCTGCCAACATCACCACTTCTTCTGCTGGAGAATAAACAAACCCTCCTGCACGCGGGCGTATCATCGCTAGTGCAGGTACCGCAGAATGCCCCGCAGCACACATCAAGCCATAAGACGGCGTTACTCCACCAACAGATAACGGGCCACATAACTCAATACGATCTACCTCAATCTCTTGAGCAGCTTTCAGCCCTTCAACAGTATCAACACACACTTCCAACTCAACACGCCCCAAACATGCCATCATTCACATTCCTTATTCTGGGTCACACCCATGTAAAAACCGGTACGCAGCAAGACTTGCTGCTCCCACCGCAAACGCATCAGCGTGCAAATCTCGCAAAATCAATTCAACCTGCTGCCCAGCACGCCGCAAAACATGCCGTTCCATCTCTTGGCGCAAGACAACGCCAAATAAGCCCGCACGCAAAGCAACCGGCAAAACAACAATAACTTCTTCCGGATCAAGCATTTGCACCATTTGCGCTAAGGCCAAACCCAATGCTCCAGCGCCTCGGTGCAGTATCCCTAAAGCACTAGGGTCGCCCTTCATCGCTAAGTCACTCATCTGCTCAATATCTTCTGGAAGACCCGCCATTCGGGCCGCACCCTGCATGGCTTTCAACGACGATATTGTCTCTAAGCAACCACGATTGCCACAACGGCAAGGCAATGCATCAGCGACATCCAAAACCAAAGGGGAATGAGCTATTTCACCCGCACCGCCATGTGCACCGTGCTGCAAACGCCCCCCCATAACATGGCCGGACCCAACACCATCTCCCAAAGACACCAGACTAAAATGCGTCCGCTCAGCATGCTCACCAAACAATAACTCTCCAAGTGCCAATACATTCGCATCATTCTCCAGTCGTACTGGAAGACCTGTGCGTTCCGACAAAGGGTCAGCAACATTCACGTCTCTCCAGCCAAACACTGTCGACGCCAAACAAACCCGGCGATCACGCGAAACAAACCCTGGCTGTGCAACACCAATCCCCATAATAGGGCCTGCGCCTTCGGGTAGTTTTCTGCACAATTGATGCACAGCCTCAGCCACAGCATCACAACACGCATCAACGTCTAAATAACGCGGCAGATGGACGCTACGCAGCACTTCTCCCCGCAGATCCGTCAGTACCACACGCACTGGATCACTCTGCAACGACACACCAATTAAACTCGCTGCATTAGCCTTCAAGCACAACTGTACAGCCGGCCGCCCCTGCCTGCGGATCAGTTCTTTTTCTTCAACCCATCCGCGTTCCAATAAATCCCTTACAATAGCCGTCATTCCGGCCTTGCTAATATTTAAACGCGTAGCCAAACCGCTCCGGCTCATGGGGCCACCTCGTGCCAAAGACGATAAAACCCGGTGATGTCCACTTGAGAGCATATGAAGCCGCCAGAAAATTCCGATATCGAATTAATTCAATTGATAAACCAAAATCATGTCAATATAGACTAAAAAAGAAAAATGTTATGCGCGACGTATGACGCCATACAATTAAGGACACGCTCATTCATGCAACCGCGTATTTTATGTGCCGATATCGGCGGCTCTTTTATCGATTTTGCTGCTCTTGATGACCAAAATTCAGTCGTTTATCGAAATAAAATACCGACCCCTACGCATAATCAGCATGATTTTTTACAAGCCCTTACCGCATTAACCACGGCTTACCCACACATCCCCCTCCATATCGCCATGGCCGGCACGCAGGAACCTGAAACTGGGCGCCTCTTAGCAGCCAATATTCCGTGCATGGATGGAACTCTCTTCACATCCTTACTCACAGAGCACCTAAAACGTCCAATCCGCGTTGCAAATGATGCCGATTGCTTTGCCATGGGCGAAGCACATTTTGGCATCGGGAAAGGCCACGCGAATGTCTTTGGTATTATTCTCGGAACTGGCGTCGGTGGCGGCATGATCTGGCAAGGCCAACTCGTGATCGGCGGAGAAGGCGTATCCGGTGAATGGGGACACGCCCCCATTATTCCGCACCTCCCACACCTTGAGAACAGCACACCCAGCTTTCAATGTGGCTGTGGCCAATGGGGATGCTTAGATACATTTGGAAGCGCGCGCGGCCTAGAACGCCTGCATAAATGGCATGGCTTCCCCCCCCTCGACAGCCGCAGCATCGTGCAGGCGTGGGAAATTGGAGATACAAACGCTGCTACAACCCTTACGACCTATTTAACCTATACTTCAGCAGCTCTAGCCATGGTTATCAATACAACAGGCGCAACCATTATCCCTGTTGGAGGCGGCCTATCTAACGCGCACAGCTTAGTCCACGCACTCGACCTTGCCGTTAGAAAGCGTATTCTACGTAAACAAAATACACCACTCGTCACTCCGGGCACTCTCGGACAAGATGCAGCACTATTAGGTGCATCTGCCCTTTCGTAAGACGCCACATTCTTTACACAACACCAATAGGAGCCCACGCATGCGTATAGACGGCCATCTCGTGACACCGCATGGAATCCAACCTGGCGTACTCGAGATTCAAGACGGCATTATCACGCAGATTGAAGCCAGATCCAACGTACAAGATCGTTTCATCCTCCCCGGCTTCATCGACCTGCATGTTCATGGCGGCGATAATGCTGATGCCATGGATGGCCCAGAAGCCGTTGCACGCATGGCACGCTTTCACCTCAGCCACGGCACCACAACTCTTTACCCAACAACGATGACTCGCCCATGGCCCGAAATTATGGATGCCCTCAAGGGAATTCAACACGTCACACGACAAGGCATTACCAATGGACCTGATGTTCCAGGCGCCCACTTAGAAGGCCCTTTTATCAACCCACAGCGCCTTGGTGCACAGCCGCCCTTTACCCTTCAGCCTACCGATCGTGAACTCAACGATATTCTCGCACTGGATACCGTACGCCTCACCACCCTTGCGCCGGAATGCTGCAGTGACGCAGCAATCCTCACCATGGCTCAACACGGCATACGACTCAGCATCGGCCACACATGTGCAACATGTGAACAGTGCCAACACATGATGCGCATTGCACGGACACAAAACGGCGTTATAGGCGGCACTCACCTCTTTAATGCCATGCCTGAAGTAAAAGGACGTAACCCCGGCCCTATTGGAGCTCTCTTAGCCGATGATGACGCCTTCATGGAGCTCATTTTCGATACTCACCACGTCCACCCAGCAAACTTTACAATGGTACGCAAAGCCGCCGGAGAGCGACTCATGCTTGTCACAGACGCCATGCGTGCAACTGGCTGCCCTAATGGAGTGAGTTCCCTTGGCGGACAAGAGGTCTATGTCAATAACGGAACAGCACGCATGGGAGCAGATGGATCCGGCAATTTAGCCGGTAGTGTTCTGACCTTAGATCAAGCCCTAAAAAATGCTTGCTCACACGGCGCATCCCTTGTCGAAGCCTCCCGCATGCTCTCAACAACCCCCGCACGCTATATGGGATTAAACGACCGCGGCAGCCTAAAACCAGGCATGCGCGCCGATATCCTCAGTATCAACGAGCATTACAACATCACAAATGTATGGCTGGCTGCAAAAAGCAATTGATTGATACGCTGGGTTTCTAATTTCGTAGCTTAGGTTCCGAACTCATAGCAAGAACATAAAGGTTGCTACGAGGCAAATGGCGGAGAAGAAAACGGTAAGACATCTGCGCGTAGCGCGTTGCAACACGCCGCCAGTCCTTGAGACTTCTGAACATAATCTCGATGCGGTTGCGACGTGGAGGGGTTGATGGGACTGGCTCGTGATTGCAGGCTTTTGGCTATTTGATTGACGGTTCTTTGTGTTGCTTTTGATCTGCGTTTTGAGCAGATCGGGGCTGGTACCCGTTGGATTGCTATGCTGTGGTGCTGATCCGCTCCATGAAGAGGAAGCGGCGCATGTTACAGACGATATTGGCCAGTCCGATCCTCGTGGTGGCTCGGGTGATGCCGACGGTTCGGACGAACAACCCTGTCTGCGATTTCTGATCTACAAAGACATGCTCGACGCGTGATCGGATCACCGATTTCCCTGCATTGGACCGCTGGATATGGCGGGGCATGGGCGTGAGATGCGGCTTTTTTTGTGAACCTTTGAGACAAAACTCTCTTTGCCCATGAAGTCCTCATTTGCTTTTGAACGATAGGCCGTGTCGGCCCACACCGCTGAGGCCGTATTGGTTTTATCCAGCAGTCCCTCTCTCAATCGCGCACCATCACTGGCGGCGGCATCCGTCGTCTTCCATTTGCGGATCAGCCGAAATTTTCGGTCGATTGAAATATGGGATTTGTAGCCAAAGAACGGGATGGCGAGGTCCGTTGCGGGGGGCGTTCCGTCGTCCTGCCGTTTTGCCTTCGTGAACTTTAGCGTCCAGCGCGCATGGCGATCCTTGTGGGACAGCCTTGCAGTTTGTCCTGCCAGTCTTCAGGAATACGCCCAGCCCGAAGGTCGGCTTCCTCAGCGTTGGTATTGCGCTGCTTTAGCGCCGGCCACCAGCGTGGCATCCAAGATCTGGCCGGACACCGGCAGATAACCGGCGTTCCGCAGAGTTGCATCAAACCGGTCAAACAGTCTTTCAATAGCTCCCGCCTGGGGCAGGCGTTCACGGAACAGCCAGACCGTTTTAGCATCAGACACACGATCTGAAAGCCCCAGACCAAAGAAGCACATGAAGGAGAGGCGATCGTTGATCAGATACTCTGTCCGTTCATTGGACAAATTGTTCAACGTCTGGAGCACCAGGATCTTGAACATCAACACGGGATCGAACGGCGGCCCGCCCGTCTATTTCTCAAGCCCCAATAGGCTAGTGCCTTTTCCGGATCACAGCGAAACACTTCAAGATCTACAATCCGGGAAAACGCTTCGAATTAATCACCACGGTCGCTCCATCATCCACCCCTTATAAATAAGGTGCACAATGAAAGCAACAACATGGCAACCACCTTTCACACTTCAATAAATAAAGTGTACATATACTCCTGATTTAATATTTATTAGTATCCTACAGTCACTATAAAATTACCAAAACCTCCTTTTCCACCAAAACCATTTTCATCACGCAAAACAGGGACACCATGCAAACGCCACCCCACATTAAAAGTAAGCGACATATAATGTCCCACAGTACTATTCAGATCTAAGCCTACACTTGAGAGGTCAAACACATTAACCGATTGCGGAATATTATGACGTTGCGATGTGTGGCCATAATCGTAAAATACACCAACCCGCTCTTGATCTTGCAAGCCGTCGCCTGCCCCGCCCCAAATACTAAACACTGGAAAGCGGACTTCATTCGTCAAACTCACGCCTTGACTTCCAAGTGCCGTATCCGTTGCATAGCCTCGCGCAGCATATAAGCCCCCCAAAGCCAATTGGTTACTATACATTAGGTTGCTACTTGCCACCTGTCCCTGTGCTTGGAAAAGCCAAGAAAAACCCACAGGAAGCTGAGTGTTACGCGCTAGACTAAACATATTATATATATAACGCGTGGATGCGCCAGGCACGAGCGTTTGGAAGTTTTCCCTATGATTTCCCCCCGTTAAACCACCGGGACTCAAAACCAACGTATTACTGAAACTTGTCTGTCCATAATTATCCCTTATTACAGCGTCATAAATAATTGGAAATTGATTAACATCAGCAGTGCTTCCAAAAACATGAACTCCACCGAATTCTAGACTGTTATTTGTTGTCTTAAAATCATAGCCAACTTGCAAATCATGCGTAATTTTTAGATATTTTCCCCAATTTAACATCGGTAAATTATGAATATATCGAATACTCGCCTGCCCACTATGCCCTGCTTGTGTGAAGTAAGAACCATAAGCGCCATATTGTGGGTGCTCATACGAATATGATCCAAAAATCTGCACACAGTCATGCCACGGTAAAGGCGCAGTCCAACTCACAGCATGCCCACTGTATAAATCACTAACACTATGCGTAAATTGATATGACAATGTCTGGTCTAAGCCGGCGACATTACCCCACGAGCCACCCAGCGCCCATTCCGATGCCCCCAAACTAGGGACACCGGCATTATCATATGAACCATATACATGCAGCGGCATACGGTCTTGCGTTTTCAATATAAGGTCTGTTGTTCCCAGTGCTGCGCCCGGTACAAATAAAGTATTAACCGTTCTAAAGGCATTCGCATTCAAACGGTCTAAACCTGACTGTATCCGTGGAAAATCCAACAACTCACCCGGATGCAAACCACTTTCTTCGGTCAGTAAAGAAGACGAAAACCACTGATTGCCGGAAACCTTAATCTCACCCAACCGATATTCAGTTACCACCATTTGTACGATACCCGTACTAATATTCTGCGGAGGAATAGAAACATACACAAATGGCCGACCATGCCCCGCATAAAAATCATTTACGGATTTTGCGATAGCATTCAGTTTAGAAATGCTGACCGGCTTACCCAAAAATGGTTGTACCTTCTGCTGAAAACTACCCTCATGCAAAAGGGGTAAATCCTGTACCATCACCCCTTGCGTAACGCTACTGACCCCACTCGCATGTATAGCATCAACATGAGCGACAAAAATAATTCCTTTCAAATTCGAAATAATATTCGTATCAGACGATGGTAAGGGTGCGCTTTCCGTTGGCGTTGCCACAGTGGCACTGCTGGATGAGGATGTTGATAATATCTTAGGCGCTAAGCGTTGATAGGCCTGTGCGCACATAGTTTCAGGCACAAATGATACAAGCGCCGTCGCAAGCATCAGGGAAGATTGAAAAAAAAACTTAACCATTATAATTTTTCTCCCAAATGATTAATAGAAAATGGAAGCTGAATTTTAATACCAGCACATGAATTTACAGAATATCTCAACATTAAATCGGTATCATTCGAAATAACTGGAAATGAACTACACAAACGATCAGAGTCAGGACTATTCATCATCGCTTGTAAATTAGATGCACCTGCATTTTTCGGCCAAAAAATAGGCGCACCATAGTAAAATGGTGACAATACATAATCTGCCTTATTGTATTTAATATCATAATTACCAAGGCCTGTCCCCTGAGCAGAATCAACAAAAATATTGTACACCGACATAGGAGAACTAAAACGTGACGCATCCGTTGAAAGATGAACCCCGGTCACAGAATCCCCTTTAAATAATCCAGACGTAATAAAACCTTCAGCATTTAAATGCGGACTTGCACCAAATAGACCACTCTGATTTAAAGCCGTGATTGTCAAAGGAGCTGGCATAATATTCAATACTCCAGAATACGCAACCTGATACCCTTGCGGCGCAGTTAAGCCACTCCCGCCAATATTAGTGTACTGACCAACATTCGTTGGTTTAGAACCATACTGTGTCCAAACAATAGAATTATCATCTAAGGAAGGCGTAATAATCTTACCATTCTGGTCTAGAAATATTGAAGCTGTATTCAACAACATATTTGTACCATATACACGCTCCCAACTTCTCATCGCAAATATGTATGGCAAAGAATTGAGCACTGGATATGGAGTGCCAGCCTTCCAGGCAGAAGGTACCAAAAATTGATTACTGCTCCCCTTGACGGTTGGACCATCAAAAACCCACTGAGCGCTTGTTAAGCCTTGGACCCCTTGCTGATTACCTGCTTTCACCCCCAAAGCGGTCCCCGCAGTATCCGTATTGAAATAAATTTTTTTAAGGCTCGCTGTATTTTCACCGACAACAGCACCGACCAAACTATTCCCCTGACCGAAAACAGACCCCGTAGCGTAAGCATCTATAACAGAGCCATTATTTTCACCAACGAGGCCACCAACAATACCATTATTGGTAGCACTAATTTTACCCGTAGCATAAGCACTATTCACAGTACCTACATCCCAATTCCAACCAACAAGCCCTCCAACACTGGCCACAGGAACTAAACTCGTCACATCACTAACTGCGCCGGTAGCATACGCCACCGTGACTGATCCCTTATTATTCCCAATCAAACCGCCAATATTATCAATATCTTGTCCATCAACGCCCCCCGAGGCAGAAGCTTCCTCTACTGATCCAGCATTAAGACCAATCAGCCCACCAGCAGACTTAATGGCCTGAGCAGACGAATTCCCCATAACATGCCCATAGGCGGAGACCTTAGAAACTTTTCCCTCATTGAACCCAATCAGACCACCAAACTGGGTATTATCATAGCCGGAAACAGCACCACTGGCAGAAGCATTCGAGATGGAACCAAGGGAATACCCGACTAAGCCCCCCATATTGGCATTATTGTTGCCATTCACGACACCTGAGGCCTGTGCGTTGTCAATCGTGGCACCAAAAATATTAAGACCAACCAGACCACCTACATTACCTGCATTTTCACCAGAAGTCTGATTTGAAACCCCTCCTGACGCCGTAACATTCTGCAGAGCTGCATCATTTTCACCAACCAAACCGCCGATAGATGTATTATCAGTACCAGACACATCACCAGTGGCCGATGAATTCATAATTGATCCAGAAATATTCCAACCAACGAGCCCCCCTGTATTGCTAGTAGAGCCTGTTCCCTTATTATTTACTCCTCCAGACGCCGCAACGTTATTCATTGAACCCGTATTATAACCCGCAAAGCCACCAACCGTACTTGAAACGGACATACTGCCATTTGAGGCTTCGGTAAAAGTAACAGCATCTACGGCCTTAGACTGAATAATTGTCCCATCATTCTGCCCAGCAAACCCGCCAATAATGCTAGAGCCAATCCCCTGTACCGAGGTATTTCCCATTGCAGCGCTGCCATTAATGGCGCCAGTATTCCAGCCCGTTAAACCTCCAACCATATTTTGCGTATCACCCGACACAACAATATCCATGGAAGAATATGCATTACTTAAAACACCAGTTGTATAACCAACCAAACCACCAACAAGAGCAGGATAACCTGATACAGTCGTATTTATAGAACCTCTTACTGAACTATTTGCAATCGTCCCAGAGTTGATACCCGCGATGGCACCTGTATACGATCCTGCACTAACCAGTTGCACATTATCCATGTGCAAATCTGTAACCAAACCACCTAAAGAAATTTGCCCAAACAGCCCGACGGAATACGCACTAGAATTGATTGTCAGATTGGAAAGCGTATTACCAAGGCCATTAAAAATACCTAAAAAACCATCTTGCGAAATTGGAGAAAAATTTGTCGTATTACCAGCGTCAATATTATTTGCCAAAGCATAATAACCTGTATCCTGCATATTCTGCAAAGATCCGATATCACGCACAAGGGTATAAGGCTGAGCATTAATCGATAATGCCCCACCAACTGGAGCCGTAAAACGAATAAAACCACCTGCGAAATTCAACCCGCCAGCATTCATCGTGGCTCCGGCCCCATTCGTGGCAATGTTTAATGTACCATTACCTGAAATAGTGACGGGAGCATTAACATTAACATTCCGCCAAGCAGAAAGCGCTAAGGTTGCATCACTCCCCCAAGAAATAGGCGCGGACAGTGTAATATCACCATTCCCTAAGCTTCCATTCCCCACACCACTCGAAACTGTTGATGTGGTTTGCTCGCTAACATTCGTACCTGCATTTAATGCAGCTGAAATGGTCGCAGCTGCCTTCGCGTCAACAGTAAGGTCATTAGGATCTAATAACCAGTGCCCCCCCTTCCCCGCATTCACCATAGCTTTATCAATGCGCAGATCATGGCCAGAAGTTTCTATGAAACCACCTTGGGCATTTCCCTTGCCAGAGGCCTTAAGCGTAGCTCCTGCGGCAACATGCGTAATTCGGGCAAGGTGCTGCCCTCCTGTACCATCCACCCCAACAAGAACACGACCACCGCCCTTGCCAGCTTGTACAGACGAAGCATCAATCACAGCGTTCTGACCAATGGTCACATCATGACCATTGACTGTCACGGTACCGCCTGCGCCAGAGGCATTGTGTGCTGTAATAACCGTATCCTTGACGACCACCTGCCCTTGAGGTGCCGTTAACCAAACCTGACCATTAACATTAGATGTGCCCGAAACTTGAATAAGATCTTGATGGTTCCCGGCCAATGCATAAACATTGCCCCGTGCGGCCTCGAGCTTAACAGCCGCAGCCCGAATATCCCCCGCGTTCAGGACATCCCCTTGTCCATGCCCTTTCACGACAACGTAAAGACCATCCGGCCCAGCACTATCCTTCAGCATCACGGTATCACCTGCCACCAAGGCCACCGTTCCCGCTTCGGACGAAATCGATCCTCTATTTTCCGATGAAGAGCCAATCAAAACAACATTGCCATTATCGCTGACAATATGACCTTCATTGACCACTCGCCCTGAGGATTTACCTTCGAACTTTAGCTCTCCACCCTGCATAAAATTAGAATTTGATACATCGCGCGTTGATACAACAAAATTGCCGCCGGTAATGACCTTCCCATTCTGCCCAATCACAACACCATTGGGATTAATCAAAAAGACACTACCTGTAGCGCCTAAGCGCCCTTGAATTGCCGTTGCCTGCCCGCCCGTCACGCGATTCAACGTAGCGCCTGTACCATTATTGAATTGAACAACTCCGCCCTTCACAATAGAAAAGCTATGCCAATCGATAATGCCCCGCGCGCTGCTTTGATTGACTGTAACTCCACCCACAGCAGAAACAATCCCTCCCTTCCCAGCGACATATTGCCCCCCAGAAGGCAAAGCTTGCCCCAAAGCGACCAAAGGAGTTAAAGCCGAAAAACCACTCAAAAATAGAATTTTTTTCAATAGCACACCTAAAAACCTTACCGAACGCCAATCCATGCTCTCGTATAATAATTCTATACAATAAAAAATAGTGTATTGAGAATAATTTTTAACATTTCATTGCATAATTCAAAAATTTTTAAAACATATGCATGCGGAGGTTATGAAAACCTTTAAAACTAGGTTTTAATCTTACATATTCATAGAATGGAGAGGCTCATTTTTACGATTATTTTTTAAAATAAAGAACGCACCTAGTCGAAAAAATACCTCTTCCACTGGGGTTTGTGAGTATTTTATGCAACACCCAGCATAATTATAGAAAAAATATACATCTTAACCCTTTAACTCCACCTCTCTCATCCGCCATAAGTCCGCCTCCTCACCACATTGTGAATTGAAAAATTTTATGCCCTGCGTACGGCGCACATGCAGCCTTACAAATATTGTTCGGACTTCCGTTGCGAGCCTTCTGACACTATCCACTTACGGCTTGGCCCACGGTTCTACGAATACACCTTCTAGTACCACGGCTCTTGTACAGATCAGAGCAGTCAACACCGAACACAAACAAGGTGCACCAGGGACTGTTTCGTCATCAGAACGTGAAATTGTTAGTCCCGGCCCTCTTTATACCCTCGAGGCTCAGGACAAACATCTCTTCGGCACATGGGAGGGAATTCAACCATGGCTCTTGCAACACGGCATTCATTTAGATTTAGGCATTAACGAAGAGTTTGCAGGAAACGTCTCCGGCGGCCGAAAGCAAGCTTACACGAATGCAGGTCAAATTGGCCTACAACTCGATATTGACTGGACAAAACTGGCAAATATATCCGGATTTTGGACACACACTATCATCGTCAACGGCCATGGCGACAATCTAAGCCGCCACTACGGTGACTCTTTAGCAAGCCCACAAGAAATTTATGGTGCACGCGGGAATGTAATCGCTCATCTCGTAGCCCTTTGGGGTGAGAAAACTCTTTTCAATAATCACCTAGATATTAGTGCAGGCTGGATCCCTCCCGGCAGCTTTTTCGCAGCATCTCCGCTCTACTGTGACTTCATGAATGTTGCCATCTGCGGAAATCCTGCACCAAGCAAATATACTCCTGGAACACGAGATTGGCCCTCCGGAAATCTAGGTACCGTTGCCCAACTTTCTATCACACCGCAACTTTATATTATGGGCGGCCTCTTCGCCGTCAGTCCTCACAGCTACAATGGCGGCATCTCCGGCTGGGCATGGGCACAAGACGGGTTAGGCAAGATTTCAACCCCAGTTGAAATCGGCTGGCTTCCAACTTTTGGCACCCATAAACTAATGGGGCATTATAAAATTGGTTATTCGTATGATAACTCACGTTACCCGCATCTCTATGAAGGTCAAAACGCCCCCCCCTACCTGCTGAACAATAGCGCGCCACGCACGGTATCGGGACAAAACAACCTTTGGATCCAAGGCGATCAGATGCTGAACCGCCATGGCGACGGAACAAGCAACGGCCTTATTCTACTCGGTGGCGCCATGTATAGTGATGGCCGGGTGGTTGCTATGCGAGACCACGAATGGGTAGGCGCTATTGATACAGGATACGCATGGAACCGGCCTCGCGATTCCATTGGTGTGATGTGGCAACATTTTGACATGAGCCATAGTGTGATACTGCAACAAGAGTTGGCTCAAACTTTTCACCAACCCTTTCAGGCCACCCAATGGGGCCCTGTCTATGGCATTCAAAGTCACGAAAACACTTATGAAGTCTTTTACAGTGCGCATATCGCCCGGGCGACAGCACTGCAACCAGACTTTCAATACATACAGCGCCCCAATGCAACACGGCATTATCGTGACGTAAAAGTTTTAGGGGTACAATTCACTTCTGTTTTGTAATTGCTCTCTTACACAATAATTATTTCTAATATTGATGGTTGCTTCCTTCTTATTATTCAGTAGAAACAACCATCAATAAACAACATTTTCCAAATCAAAGTACGTAAACCACCCTTTTCTATCTACAGGCCTCTAGCTCTTTTATCGTCATGCAATAAATCTAGGTCCTGTTGAGATAGTGGGCATGTCAAACGGTGTGAAGTCTGGTTTAAAATTACCTTTTGGGAGGTAGCATTGTGGGGCGAGGCGACATATCTGACGAGGAATAGACGATTATCGGGCGCTTCCCGCGTTGCTCGACATGCCTGTGGCCATTCCAAAAGCCTTACTCACGGACAAAGGGTATGACGGAAATTCTGTTCGAGCAGATCTCTTATTAGAGCGGTATTCTGCCAATTATTCTGCGCAAAACGAACCAACAGGACCAACCAACCTGCGACTTCTGGCGTTATCGGGACCGAAATCACGTGGAGAGCCTCTTCTATAGGTTAAAGAAGCCTCGTCGCATCGCAACACGACAAAACCGCCACGTCCTTTATCGGCTTTCTCTCACTTGCAGCCGCAAAAATCTAGCTCAACAAAACCTAACAGGACCTACTCCCCTCCCAAGTTGAATGTTATCACCTAGTAACATTATTCAGTCCATTAGAACCGCCATATTCTCACATGCTAATATCCTACAAATGCGCATGCAAACACAGTTTCAGACGGGAAACATACATGTGATCCATCCACTTTAATCCAAATGCTGCCCAGAGTTACGAGAAGGCAAACAATTAAATAATAAGTGCAGCACCAAAGCCGAAAAAGCTCCTACAGGAATTCCGCTTCCAAAAATAATTTGAGCCCAACTCGGAAAATCTGCAATTAAATGCGACTGCGTCGTCATCAATGATGAAAGCGCCAAGCTTGTCCCTACAATAATAACATTATTAGGACGGTCCAAACGCGCCCGCGATAACATTTGAACCCCAACGACAGCCACAGCTGCGAACATCGCTAGTGATGCTCCCCCTAGGACAGCCAAAGGAATCCCAGCGACAATGGCAGAAAGCTTCGGGATACAACCCAATATAATCATGATACAAGCAGCACTTGCCACAACCCAGCGGCTTTTCACCTGCGTTAAACGAACAAGACCTACATTTTCTGCAAAACATGTATAGGGAAACGAATTAAAGACCCCTCCTAAACATGTCGCCAAACCATCGGCACGCACCGCACTAATAATATCGCGTTGTGCAATCGGTTTATCTACAATCTCCCCAACAGCATACAAATTACCGCAAGTCTCCATCAAGCTTACCATCATAACAATCATAATCGATAAAATGGGGACAAATTGAAAATGCGGAAAACCAAAATAAAACGGTGTTGTCATGGCAAAATTTCCAGCCGTTGCAACACTAGAGAAATGTGCATCACCAGCAAACCACGCCACAATAGTCCCAATAATTAAACCCAATAAAACCGCAATGCTAGAAAAAAAACCTTTTCCAAATTTCTGGATAGAAAGAACACACAACAATGTTCCAAGTCCGTAATATAGACCTTTCAAATATCCATGACCACCAACGGCAGAACCATCTGCAAAAATATCATTTGTAGCAACCGGTATTAACGTAATACCAATAATCAAAATAACCGTTCCCGTAACAACGGGCGGCAAAAAGCGTGCCAACTTTGCAAACCAAGGCGCAATCAAAAAAGTAATAATGCCCGCAGCTATGACAGACCCATAAACATCACGCAGGCCATCCACTCCTCCATGCCCGGCAGCACAAATAGCGATCATCGGCGCCAATGAAGTGAAAGATACGCCTTGCAACAAAGGTAAACGCACGCCAATGCGGCCTATACCAACTGATTGAATGAGTGACGCAATACCACATGTAAATAAATCAGCACTAATCAAATGCTCAAGAACATCTTTAGGAAGCTTTAATGCGCCAGCCAGAAGAACCGGCACAGCAACAGCTGCCGCATAAAACGTCAGAACATGCTGCACACCAAAAGCAATTGTCTTCCACCAAGATGGTATCTGATCAACAGGGTGCTGCTCGGAAGCTATTACGTGGGTACTACTGGTCATATTTTCTTAGCTTCCGCGATAGGTCGAATAACTATAAGGGGATACGAGCAAAGGAATATGAGCATGCCCTACTGCCGATAAACCAAAGACAATAGGCACTGTGTCGAGAAATGCTGGATCCTCCATAACGCCATGTAATTCCCGAAAATATTTACCCACTTCAAACTCTAACCGATACCTACCAGTATTTAACAGTATCTCCTTTAGGAGAGGGCATCGGCCATCATTATCTGTAACTCCTTCAAAAAGGAGATCTTGCTCTAGATATAAACGCAACCCCACCCCTACAGCAGGGAGGCCGGACACCGTATCCAATACATGCGTTGAAAGAGAACTCATAACATTACCTGATCTTGAAGACGTAAACCTGCGATACGATCAATGTGCTCCAAAGCCGTCATCAACTCCTCTGCGGGCGTGCTCATAAGCCGTTTTTCCATAGCATCCAAGATTATCTTCTTATTAACCTCACGCACACAGATCACAAAAGGCATTTGAAATTTGCCTACATACGCGGCATTTAAACGTTTAAATGCCGCGTATTCTTGCTGCGTTAAACGATCCAGCCCTGCCGCCCCCTGCTCTAACGTCGACGCGGCACTTAACTCTGGATCAATACCCGCCCGATGCCCAAGTTCAGGATGTGCACGCACTAAAGCGATTTTCTTTTCAGAGACAGCCATTTTTACGGCATCCGAAAAAGCCTTTTTCATCACCTCAAATGAAGCAAAGGGACGACATTCACAAGCTTGCCTCGCAACCCACGGCGAATGCTCATAAATACCACCAAAGCACTCAATAAATGCATCTTGTGAGAGTCTGTTTACTGCGTCTAATGTTAGCTTTTCCATTATATGGACCAGCCCTCTGAAGGAGGGTCTAAACTAATTAATTCTTCAGTCTGATACGACAGAAGACTATTCAGATGACGCTCTCCATCTTGAACAAAAAGATCCTCAGAAATTCCACGCGCCAAACGTTCAACCCCAAAACGCATGCCACTAATAGAGGAACCACCTAATCCCATACTTGGCGTTGCCGCAAAGGTGAAATTATGGATCGCCGCTAACATATCTGCTTTTTCCTCCTGCGATTTTTTAGGCAGAAATTGAAAGTGTTTTCCAAGATATGGATGAGCAGACAGTAAGGCGCTTTCCTCTCCTTTCGGCGGTTCAAAGCAGTCCTGCCAACAAGCAACAAAAGGAGCTATATCTCGCATCTCTGGGCGCAATGCGAGATCAATAGTAAAGCCGGTGCCAACAATCAAAAAATCATAAACCTTCACACCGTGTTCTGTGTGCACCTCAACTGTTTTTCCATCTGCAGACTGATGAGCAGACAACCAAGGCGTCCCCGGCAAAAAAGTAAACCCTTCATGTTTACGACAACGCCAAAATGTCTCCTGCGGTGGAGGCTGGTTCAGCCCATAAATATGCCGCATGAACCGCCAGCGTGTAATATCCGGAAGCTTCGCAAAGTGCGCCAAAAATCCAGCATTTTCCATCCAACGATAGGGGTTTACCTTGGGTAATTCTTTTCGTCTGAAAGCAAGTTCCACCCTCTGAGCACCAGCTTCTAAAGCCGTCGCAGCATTATCAAATGCCGAAGCGCCAGCCCCCAAAACCCCAATCCGCTTACCGCTAAGAGCTTCGAAATTTATCGGTTCATGTGTATGAGCATAATGCGTTTTTTTGACATTATCCTTAATAAAAGCCGGAACAAACCACTCCCCACCGCCATCAATTCCAGTGGCCAACACTAATTTTCGCGCAAAAACCTCAAACTGTTCTTCTGGACCATCCATGGTTAAACGGATCAATCCATTCTCCCAGCCGATATGACCAAGAGCCGTATCATACTGAACAGGGAGCGCTAAAGTGCACCGCAACCAATCTAAATATGACTGCCAATCCTGACGGGAAATCTTGCCGAGACCTTGCCATGCGTCCTCACCGTAACGCGCTTCAAACCACGACTGAGGCGTCAATGACGGAATACCAAGGTCTGGACCTGTCACATGCTTGGGCGTCCGCAGGGTGATCATGCGAGCAAACGTCGTCCACGGCCCTTCTTGTCCCTCAGAAGCACGTTCGAAAATCTTCGTATTTGCAATCCCTAAACGCCGCAATGCAAAAGCAGTCGCCAGCCCTCCCTGCCCAGCTCCAATAATCGCAACATCCAGAACAGGCTTTCCCTTATACTGCTGCTGAAAAGACCATTCACCACTTGCATAAGCAATTTTAACCAAATCTGCTTTCACAATTGCAGAGAGATCTTTCAAACGGTCCACAGCACCACATTCCACAGTCATTACAGCCTTAATCACACATTGCTTCATCACACTCAGTGGAGTGCAGTGTACCCTACAAACGCTTACGCAATAAAGAAGCGACTCAACCCCAAATCCCGCAAGCTGCGCCGGTACGCAATGGAGCTACGATCTGCCATCACATGCGCTTCTAGTGTTGGATCAAGAGGCAAACATTCCGGCTTCTGCGCTTCCACCAACAAGCGATCTTCTTCAAAAACACGCAGATTGAAGTCATATACATCCTGCACGGGAAGGTCCTTATCAAAATTCCGGCAGATTGGTGCAAACATACGTGTTTTCCTCGCCGAAACAGGGGAAGCCGCATTCATAATCACCAGACGTGCATCTTCTGGAAAATGGATTTCAAGCGTTGCTGTAAACGGTACAGACAACCGAAAATGACGCAACCACTCAAAACCCTCTGGAGCCCGCCCTGAAACACCAATAGGATAGTTACCGACAGAACTACGATACTGCGCCTCAAACCCCTCCTTGGTAAACTTAGGCATATAGGCTGGCACTTCTGCATTATCCGGATCCGCAAACGTCTCCGTATGCACAAAAGCAAAATGAGCGACGTCCAAAAACCCTTCAACCTGACGCCCTGCAAATCCTGCTATATCAATAGAAGGGCATGTAATCTTTTGAAATTCTGCCTCATCCCAATGCGGCATGTCCGGGACTGAACGCGTGCCATTATCCGACAAGCACGTCCAAATTAATCCGTACTGCTCCCTAACCGGATAGCTTTGCAGATGCATGTTCTTCGGTATATTTGCCGCAGGATGTGCCGGGATACGTACACAACGCCCCCCTTCTCCAAATCGAAAGCCGTGATAAGCACAGGCAATCGTTTTGCCATCTCCATTCCCCATGCTCAATGGCACCCCACGATGCGGGCATAGATCCTGCGCAACAACAATCTCAGTACCAGCTCGGTACACGACCAGTGTTTCATCGAGCAATGTTACGCCTAGAGGCTTCTCTTCAACGTCTCTTGAAAGTGCAATTGGGTACCAAAAATGCGAGAGAATTCCCCAATCTTCTGGCTCAAATGTGCAGTTACGCGGCAATTGCACTGAGTTTTTAAGACATTCAGACATAATGGCAAGCTCTCAGCGTCAGATGAAAAAGTACACACAACATGTAAAAGAACTATTCCATATACGGATCATTCTAAGATATATCTAATTTTCGTCTTTTTCATTCTAAAAAAGAGAACACGCTCATGCCGGCATTTTCACGCTTTCTGCGCTATTTTATTGCCGTGGCACAGCACCAATCCATTCGCAAAGCATCCGAAAGCCTTAGAATCTCCGCTTCTGCAATCGACCGGCAAATTCTTCAGGGCGAACAAACGCTCGGAACCCCACTTTTTGAGCGCCTTCCCACCGGTTTACGCCTCACAACAGCCGGAGAAATGCTACTAGACCAAGCCAAACGCTGGACTAAAGAACTGGACAGTTTTCTTATCCAAGTTGATGACCTTAAGGGCTTACGCCGTGGTTCGGTCAATATTATGATTCCAAATGCCATGACACGCGGCTTTATGCCTCGACTCATCCGTAACTTACGCTTAACCCACCCCGGTATCGTGGTGAATATTTTTGTGCGCAACAGCAAAGATATCGGTCCAGCCCTCACGCGCGGAGAAGCAGACCTCGCCATATTATTCGATCCTGGGAATGTGCGCGATCTAGTCGTACGTTCCTATATTGAGTTTCCGCTAGGATTCATTAGCCCACCCAATCACCCCCTCGCTCAGAAGAAACATGTCCGCTTCAGCGCCTGTATGGAATACGATATTATAGCGCCCGCATTACCACTCGCGCTGCGCCGGAAAATTGATCTTTTAGAAATTGAAACTGGTATAGCCATGAATGAAGTGCTGTCATCAGACAGCATCGATATGATTAAATCTATGATCTGTAAAAATTACGGTATCAGCATCATGAGCTATGCAGACGTCATGGAAGAAGTCGAAGATAAAAAAATTACATTCACACATATTGCCAATGAAAAACTAACTCCCCTCACGGCAGCCTTATGCGTAGATCGCTCACGCACACTTTCCAGTGCTGCTCGATTGCTTCTACAGAAAATAGAAGTGCATTTCCTAGAGCTTCAGGAAAATATGCAAAACATTATGAGGACAATCTAATGTCTCAAATTACTGCCATTCACGCACCATTTATTTATTTTAAAGAAAACCCATTCACAAATAATGATCCCTTGTCATCTATTCACTATGAGGAGGATGGACTTGTCACTATTGAAAATGGTCACATCATTTCAGCAACATCATGGAATTCTGGGCGCGCCACACTTACAGAAGATACCCCCGTTGATCATTACCCCAATCAATTATTAATGGCAGGTATGGTGGACACACACGTTCACTATCCTCAACTTCCTATGGTCGCCTCTTACGGAGAACAGCTTTTAAGCTGGCTCAATAACTATGTTTTTCCGCTAGAAGCCCGTTTTTCAGATCAAAATTATGCACAACACATTGCAAAATCATTTCTTTCTGAACTCTTGCGAGCAGGAACGACAACTGCAGCGGTATTTTGCACGGTACACCCAGAATCTGTAAATGCTTTTTTTACAGAATCAACCAAACTCAACACATGTATGGTTGCTGGAAAAGTTTTGATGGACCGTAATGCACCCGATAATTTACGTGACACACCTCAAAAAGCATACGATGAATCAAAAGCTCTCATTCAGCAATGGCACGGTACAAACCGCCAACTATATGCCGTAACCCCACGCTTTGCGCCGACCAGCACAGAAGCACAATTAGACGTCGCAGGCACTCTCTTAGCCGAACATGACGATATCTTCATGCATACGCATTTATTGGAAAATAAAGCCGAAATTGCATGGGTAAAAGAGCTTTTTCCTCACCGACATTCTTACCTTGATGTCTATGATAAAGCTGGCCTTTTGCGCCCACGCTCTATTCTGGCACATACAGTCCATGCACAAGAAGAAGATTTCCAACGCTGCCACGATACAGGTTGCTCCATCGCCCATTGCCCGTCATCAAATCAATTCTTAGGCTCAGGGTCTTTTCCTCTTTTTCAAGCATTAAAACCTGAACGTCGTGTAAAAACTGGTCTTGGCAGCGACATTGGCGCAGGCCCAACCTTGTCATTATTACAAGTCTTATCGGATAGTTATAAAGTGGCCCAAGGCTTAAATACATCCTTGCACCCCGCACAAGGCCTCTGGCTAGCCACCGTTGGCGGTGCAGAAGCACTCGGGTTAGACCACCAAATTGGCAATATTACTCCCGGACACTTTGCTGATCTTTGCGTTTTAAACCCAGCAGCCACCCCGCTAGGGCGCATACGCACTGAAAACGCCAATAACCTCTCCGATATACTCTTCGCGCTTATGATGCTGGGAGACGACCGAAGCATATCGGCCACTTATGTCGCCGGGAAAAAAGTCTACCAAAAAGCTTCCTCCTCATAACTGAGCAGAAAAACATGATACACATAAATTCATTACTTATCATCATTTTCATAATAGTAAAATTTTATCCAAAAACATATATTTCCATATCAATAGAAAATTTTATTTTGATTCCAATAGGAAAAAAAATTAAACCGCATGAAAACACAGCATACTATCTTTATAATATTTTTAATTATAACGATATTCTATCTTATATATAAAAATTCATCCGATGGACTAAAAATTATTTCGACATTCACGGCAGATTCAGCAGCATCTGTATTTTCTTCTGGATTAGACTTATTCTCTTTTATTGATATATCAATAATAATTTTCGTGGGATCATTATATAAAATTATAAAAGTTAATTTTAAAAAAGTTTTACCTCTATTAAGGTACTTAATATAACAAATTAAAACGCTTTCTAAAACTACATAAATAGACGATAAATAAACAGTTTCTTATCACCATGCAGCAACAGCACCGTCACTCCGAGGGTCCGTTGCACCTTCTAAAAGTCCACCCTGATACCGCACCAAGGCACCCGCGTGCCCCATCAACCCCGACCGAGTAGACAGCAACTCAACGTCATGGCCACGCTGGCGTAATTCTTTCAATATATCAGCATGAAAACCAGGCTCCATTTTTAAAGACGTACTTTCTTCTCCCCACGTACGACCCAACAACCAACGTGGGCGACACACAGCCTCCTGTAACGAGATACCATGCTGAACATATCGGCTAAAAATCACCGCCTGTGTTTGCGGTTGCCCTTCTCCACCCATCGTCCCATAAACCATAATCCGCCCATCCTTTAATCGTGCTGCAGCTGGGTTGAGCGTATGAAACGGCTTTTGCCCCGGAGTTAAAGCATTCCACCCCGCTTTGGCTAACCGAAAAGAAGTGCCTCTATTTTGCCAAATCAAACCAGTCTTAGGCAACAAAACTCCAGAACCGAATTCAAAATAAACACTCTGAATAAAACTCACCGCTATACCGCTATAATCAACCGCCCCCATCCACGTCGTATCGCCCCATTGAGTTCGTTCATTCCACGGCAGAGACGTTTTCATATCAATTTTTGCAGCGCTTTCATCAAGAGCTGCTGTATTACTGAACAAATCGCGAGCATGCTGCTCAGCCTTCAATCGCCCATCTATATTTTTGTTTCTATATTGAAAAGATATTTTGGTCGCTTCAACCAGTCCATGAATATAATCAGCACTGTCCGCTTCGCCACATGGCCGTAAACGATCCTGCAAAGCTAAAATCAATAATGATGCAGCCCCTTGCGTCGGTGGTGCAGTATTGAAAATATGACCACAAGAATGCTCAACAACCAAAGGCTCTTTCAACTCTGCCTTATATTTGGCACCATCTTCATACCGCACAGGACTACCAACATCCGCAAGGTCTTCAGCAATCATTCGCGCTATTGTCCCTTCATAAAAGGACCGCAAACCATCACGCACCAAAGCCTTAAGGGTCTTAGCCAAACCCGGCATAGTCTGAACACTACCCACTTCGAGAGGCTTTCCATTGGGATAAAATTGTTCTGCGAACGCGGTATTACCTACCAATTCAGACTGTTTTTCCTTTAATAAATCAGCTTCACTCTGCGTAACAACACGCCCATGTTCCGCATAATAAATTGCATCACGCAATAAGCGCTCCAAAGGCAAATTGGGCTGCTGCTCTGCACTCATCTTCAGAGCTTTTTCCCAGCCTGCAACCGTACCTGCAACAGTATTTGCGGCCAAACCGCCACGCCACGGGATCTGGTCATAACCAGCATAAAATGCCGCATCAGCAGCCTGCGCTAAAGCACCACATGCCTCAATCGAAATATTACGCCCATCTGGCCACAAAATGAGCCAAAACGCATCTCCACCTAACCCCGTCATATGAGGATAAACAGCAGATAACGTTGCTGCCATAGCAACAGTCGCCTCAATAGCGGTGCCACCATCTTTCAAAATATCTAACCCCGCCTGACTTGCCAAATGGTGTGGTGCACTCACCATCCCACGACGCGAAAACGGAGTTTGCATAACTTTAAACTCTTTCTCTTTGATGGAGGCCCCACCATCACGTAGAGCCCCACTTTTAGTCCTAATGTGCAGGGAAATGGGTCAGCCAATGACGCGCAATATCAAGGCGGGTCGCAACCCATACATTCTCATGTGCCTGTACGTGCTCAATAAACTTCGCCAGAGCACGCGCACGCGCAGGTTTACCTGCCAGGCGGCAATGTAGCCCCACAGACATCATCCGCCCCCCTTCTGCGTAAAGCTGATCAAAATTATCGCGCAGATAGTGAAAAAATTGCTCCCCTTCTGTGAAGCCATTCAGCGCTGCAAATTTCATATCATTTGCATCAAGCGTATACGGCACAATCAGTTGCTGCTGGCCATTGATCTCATAATAATAAGGTAAATCATCTGCATAAGAGTCCGCATCATAAACAAACGGCCCCTCTTCCATCGCCAAACGTGCAGTTTGCGGACTAGTCCGCCCTTGATACCACCCTTGAGGACGTGCACCTGTTACCTTCTCATGCAACGCAATCGCTTCACGGATATGCGCCCGTTCAACCTCCTCCGGGATATTCTGATAATCAATCCAGCGCAGACCATGGCTCGCAATTTCCCAGTGCGCGTCTTTCATAGCCGTCACAACGTCTGGATTGCGCGCCAGAGCGAGCGCCACCCCAAAGACCGTTACAGGAAATCCAGCCTTCTGAAACATGCGGTATAAACGCCAAAACCCCGCACGGGAACCATACTCATACAAGCTTTCCATCTGCATACAGCGTTCACCAATGATCGGTTTCGTACCAACCATTTCGGACAAAAAAGCTTCTGACCCTGCATCCCCATGCAAAATCGTATTTTCAGAGCCCTCTTCATAATTTACTACAAATTGCAGTGCTAAACGCGCATTATTTGGCCATTGTGGATCTGGAGGCGTCGCTCCATATCCAATCATATCACGCGGATATGTACTCATGAATGCGCCTCCCATGCAGCCCGCGCCGCATCAATGCCAGCACCACGCACAACATTCACACCCTCGCTAGCCAAAACAGATTCCAACGCAGCCAACGTCAATAAAATCTTATGCTTTGCTGCATTCACACCCATGGCACCAATACGCCAAATTTTCCCTGTAAGCGGCCCAAAAGACGATACAATCTCAATTTCAAATTCAGTACGTAATAACGAACGTACCCGGTTCGGGTCACAACCTTCCGGCACCCAAACGCCCGTCACATTACTCATACGAATACGATCGTCACCATACACTTTTAATCCCATGGCCCGGATCCCGGCAACCACAGCCGCTCCAGCCCGTGCATGACGTACAAAGCGTTGTTCCATCCCTTCTTCTAACGCAACCTGCGCAGCCTCCCGCGCAGCATACAACATGCTCGTGGCCTCTGTGTGGTGGTTGATCCGTTCAGCGGACCAGTAATTAATAATCATCGCCAAATCGAAATAATTTGAGCGAATAACCGGCCCATCTCCTTGTGGAGCAACGCCTCGGATACCCGCCTCATCATGTCTACGCGCCATAATCGCCTCAACAGCACGCTCAGACATCGTTATCGGCGCACTACCCGGAGGGCCTCCTAAACATTTTTGCAAGCCACCCGTTGCGACATCAATACCCCATGCATCAACTTCTAAAGGCATTCCACCTAATGTCGCCGTAGCATCAACATAAAAAAGAATATTATGCTCTCGACAAAGCTGACCAATCTCAGCCAAAGGCTGCGCTGTTGTGGTGGATGTATCACCATGCACACTAACCAATAAACTGGGTTTATGCTGCTCAATTGCCGCCTTAACAGCTTCTGTTGAAACTACCTCTCCCCACGGCACATCAACCGGGCACACAACGCCACCAACACGCTCAATAATTTCGGTAAGCAAAAGGCCAAAGCGCCCAATACGCAACACCACAACCTTCATACCCGGCGTCACCAAAGACACCAAAGCAGCCTCAATAGCGGCCCGCGCTGTGCCATCAATCAATAATGTATGACGGTTACGCGTACGAAAAACTTGCCGATACAACTCAGCTGTTTCGTCCATACATGCTGTCATTTCGGGGTCCATCTGCCCAATAACATCACACGCCATTGCACGCAAAACACGCGGATGCACATTGCAAGGCCCCGCCCCCATCAAAAGACGCTGCGGCATATCAAGAACAGGAAAGATCGGTGGCATAGCTTTAATTCTTCTGACTGAGGTTCAAACGTTCAAGAAAACCCATAAGCGCTCGGTGCGCTGCATCAACATCTTCTTCTAATACCGTCTCATCTGGATGGTGGCTGACCCCACCCGGACTACGTATAAACAACATAACTGAAGGCCAGCGCCGCGCCATCACCATAGCATCATGGCCAGCACCACTCACAAGTGCGGCATCACTTCCCCCCTCAGCAGACGCCGCCTGTTGCATCATCTCTACCAAAACTGGAGCACACTCTGCTCCCTCAAGGTCTTGATGCCATGCACATGACAGCGTCACACCGCGACGCTCGGCCAAAGCAAATAATTCAACCTCTATTTTCTGGACAGCAGCATCACGTAGTGATCGCGCACCAGCCCGTACATCCAATGAAAGCTCCACCCGGTCTGCCACAACATTACTACCACCGGGCGACACCTCTAAGCGCCCAACCGTAGCGACAAGACCACCAACAGCGCCTTCCGGAAGTTCCAATGCAATGCGCTCAACACACAACACAGCTTCAGCAGCCGCCGCCAGAGCATCACGTCGCATCACCATCGGTAACGTACCTGCATGACCCGCCTGCCCCGTAATCGTCACCGTACCACGGCGCTGCGCAGCAATAGAGCGCACGGCAGCGAGAGGCCGATTGTGCGCCTCCAAAACCGGGCCTTGCTCAATATGCGCCTCTACAAATGCTATAATCTCATCTTGAGACCGCGTGGCCTGTGATAAATCAAAGCACGACAAACCACATGCCTGCATCACGTCAGAAACGCGACCACGAGGACCTTCCAAAGACCAATCTTCAAGCTTTACCTCGCCACTAACTGCACGCGATGTAATCATGGATACCGGAAAGGCAGAGCCTTCTTCGTCACCAAATGCAATCACTTCAATCGCAAAAGAGTAACGTTGTCCTGACTTAGACAGCTGCTCAACAATGGATATTGCCAAAATAACCCCTAACAGGCCATCAAAACAACCACCATTCGCAACCGTATCAATATGCGACCCCAACAAAACAGCTGATTGTCCAGGGGTAAAGGCTTCATAGCGCCCGATAAGATTTCCAGCGGCATCATAACGCACACTCATGCCGGCCAAGACCATCCATTCAGACAGTGTCTTTTGTGCTGCAAAAAATGAGTCCGATAACCACGGACGGAAAAGGCCATTCTGCGTCTCAGAATACACCCCGTCCCCAAGCAAACGACAGCGCTCAATAATTTTCTTACCAGTTGCCACCATTACACTCACACACCGAACCGACTCAATATGTCGGTTATTTTAAGCACTTAACGTTAATCTTTCAGGCGTTTTTGTATCGTGTAACATCATCAACACAAATCTCTCTGACATGATCTCATACACATTAAGAGCAACAAAATTTTTATGACCTAAAAGCTATCACACAACACAGCCATTGTTGGATATATCCAATTTTAGCCCTATGCGTTCTAAAAATTAGAACGCACCATCTCACCGAGACAATAACATTGTTAAAGATGTTGCTGGAGGTGGTGACATCTTAAAATCAAGGTTATGCTCAATTTCCAGCAAATGCCGGCCCATCAAACGGGACGCTTCTTGCACCCGACCTTGCCGCACAGCTTCTAAAATCATTCCATGATCGACGGTCAAACAGCACGTCGCCTTCTGACGTTCAAACAACGCAATAATTAAAGATGTTCGTAAAATCAGTTCACGCTGCATTTCTGCAATAACCTGATTGCCAACCAATACGGTCAGATCGAGGTGAAACTGCCCAGACAAACGGATCAATTCCAAAGCATCACCCGTTTCATGGCTTTTGTGCTCTTTATCAATGATAGCCTTGAGATGTATATAATTCTCCTCGGTCAGAGCGCGACACGGGTGCTCCAACAATCCCACCTCCAGCACACGACGCGCTGCCAAAATATTTTGCGCATCTTCTGGCTCAGGTCTTGCAACCATAGCCCCCCTACCCGGCCGCAACGCCACAATATGCTCCCGGGAAAGCGCCAGAAGCACACGCCTGACACGCCCGCGCGTGGTGGAAAATAACGCTGCCAAGTGCTCTTCTGGCAACTTCGTTCCCGGTGGCATACGACGCTCAAAGATAGCTTCTCGAATACACCGGGCCATATGAGCCTCTTCTGGGATGAGGCCTGCGCTTTCATGCATTTCAAGTAACATTTCCATCACGCCGTTCCTTTAGACCTAACCCCAAGAGACACAAAACAAACCTTGGCCAATAATTAAACCGTTCATGCAGTGCCATTTTACACTTGTCTAGACACACTGATAGCAAACCACACCTTAAAACAGGTTTTCCAACAGGCGTGCAGCTCCATATTGATTGTTGACAAAAATAGTGAGCAATTTACCCTTTATCACCCAATCTAGTGGATCCCATTCATGCCCCACCTTATGCTGTATAACCCAAATACAAACGCTACAATCACAGATAACATTCAAAAAATGGCGCAAAAAGCGCTTCCCACTTGGCACATTACCGCACAAACAGCGCTCTTAGGCCCACATTATATCGCAACAGAAAACGATCTTAGATGGGCTACTGAAGTAACCGAAAAAACTTTAACACCAGAAAATACAGAGCATTATGATGCCATTCTCATCGCGTGTTTCGGGGACCCCGCCGTTAGCACTTTAAAAAAACGCCTCTCCATACCAATTTTCGGTATGGCTGAGACTTCCTTCGCAGTTTGCTCCCGTAAATCGACCTCTTTTTCTGTCTTAACAGGCGGCGAAACATGGGTCCCCTTACTAGAAACCCTTGCCCGTGACACGGGATACTCCAATAAAATTGACAACATTTGCGCCATTCCTTCTTCCGGTGCCAATGCTCAAAAAAACCCCAGACGAACCCTCAAAGCTCTTACAGATACGGCACATAATATCGCGCAGACTTACCATGCACCGCATATTCTTCTCGGCGGCACAGGCTTAGCCCCATTCTACGAGGAGTTCTCACACTGCACCCACCTACAAATCACATGCTCTTTTTTAGCAAGCTTAGAAGGGATACGAGAATATTTCGAATCATAAACAAAAATTGTTGACACTTTTCTAGAAAAATACATTCTTCCTTCAGAACGTTTTAATGTGAGAATCATTTTTCCCGTCTGAAGGACTTCGATTATGCGCCTGCCACGCACACACAAGCACCTTCTTCACAAGGCGCTCCCACCGCATACACTAAGAGCATCATGTAAAATTTTATGTACCACCACATCCTGTATCACCTTACTAACAACAACATCTTTGGCACGCCCACTAAGCAGCCAACTGCCTCATCACAAACACACAATGAATGCTTCCACTCCCGAAAGCATTACCGTCACCACTAGCGTCCATGACGGTGTAACGGGGCGCGCTCCCGGCGGGGGTCTTATTCGCATTCAAACAGCCCCTAAAGCACGCAGTACCATTGGCCAAGACTACATCGCCAAGCAGGCACCTGCCCAAAACGCTTATAACATGACCAAAATGGCCCCTGGCGTAGTCGTTGCCAACACAGATCCGGCAGGCCATGAAAAATCGGCACTAAGCATGCGTGGACTTACCCAAGATGAAATCGCCAATGTTTATAATGGAATACCTTTATCAAGTGTTGGGGGATATAATCTTGACTTGGCATGGGTTGTAGACTCTGAAAATATTGGAAGCATTTCAGTTCAACCGGGCTCTGCCAACCTTGATACCTCAGCCATTAACGGCTCCGGTGGCCTTTTTTCTCTCACCATGCGTGACCCCGCTCGTAAAGCTGGTGGGACATTAGATCTCGGCGCTGGTTCACGGGATTATACACGCCAATTCATTCGGTATGACACTGGCGAGTGGGGTAATAGCGGCATTCGGGCTTTCATTTCTGCGTCTAACCAGCACGACACTTTTTACCGTGGCCCCGGCCAAGAAAGCTTTCAACACGTCGATTTCAACGTCATAAAGGAATGGGACGATCGCAACCATATTGCGCTTATCGGTGGGTTTACCCGCGGCATTGCCGGGAATGAGCCTTATTGGAGCACAACCATGGCGAACTGGCACCAATATGGTTGGGGAAACCAACTCTCACGTTATTATAACCCACAACAACAGACGAGTGATTATTGGAAGCTAAACTGGCTGCATTCCCGCACTTATAACATTTTAGCGCCAATGTCTTTCTCGCGTGGTAAAGTCACGATAGATTTTACTCCATATACTTCATATAATGACAAGGTATATGGTGCAGGAACACAGCTCAATAACACATTATATTACGGAAACCAGCTTATCACTGGCTTCAATATCCCCGGCCAACTGCCCGGCACATCATCCGGACTGACAGAATCTTATAGTAGTCTTAATGAAATGCGTGGTGGCTTAAATCTAAAGGCAACTTTTGACCTTGGTGCCAACAAACCCTTCATTGGCTATTGGTATGACTATGATAATGCAATCAATCTCACTGGTTTTACAGGAGTTTATGCTGATGGGTCCCCCTATACCCCATGGGGATACCAAAACAAAACTCTTCGCATGCCAAATGGCCAACCTTATTATACGACAAATTATAGCGACATTACCCAAACTAATGGTCTGTACCTCGGGGATACGCTGACCTTATTACAAGGGAAATTTGTTGCCGATGGTGGTATGCGTGTCACGATGATCAATCGTAACGCTACCCAGCGTCTCCCGGGCCTTCCTTACAAAATTGGCCTCAACGAGGTGCAATACCTACCGCAGCTAGGCGCCCATTATCAGATCACACCGCATCTACAAGCATTCGCAGGCGTGGCTACAGGTGCAAAAGCACCGCCAGACTCATACCTTATCTCAACACTCAACCCCAATACGGGACAATACGCTTATCGCGGCACGACCAATGTAAAACAAGAATATACAATCTCAGAAGAGGCCGGCCTGCGCTATAATGACGACCTTATCGTAGGATCACTCACCTACTTCCACTTCAACTTTACCAACCGTCAGATTTCCACTTATGGTTTCTTAGGTAATCAGCGTATTGCCGAAAATCTTAACGGTGGCGGGCAAACAAGCGATGGTGTTGATGCCGAAATTGGTACTCATCCATTCTATCATTTCCGTCCATATGTATCCGCACAATACATGCACTCGACCATTAACAACAACATTAAGGCAGGAGATGATTACCTTCCAACAAAAGGAAAAAATTCCATTAACACTCCGAAATGGACAACATCATTAGGCATTGACTGGGATAACGGCACCTTTTTTTGGAATTATGACCTCTCTTATTTCTCCAAGCAGTATTCCACGTTCATGAATGATGAAGCACTCCCGTCACTCGCCACAATGAACCTCACCGCTGGTATGCGCCTCCCCCCCAACACATGGCTTGGGCGCAAAACCAATGGCATCCTGAAGTCCCCTGAGATTATGCTCTGGGTCAATAACCTCGCAAACACACATGCCTACTCTGCCATTAACAGCCCAAAGTTGAACGCAAAAACAACACGTGGCATCTATGGAACAGAAATTGCGGGCCAAGCACCAACATACAACACACTCAGTAACTTCTACGCAATCGTGACCTTTCGGACAGGTTTCTAAACGCTATGAACCAGCCCACTTCCTATCATAACGATCTTTCTCCTGTTAAAAATCAAGATTGGGGCTGGTTCGACTATCTGTCCTTCTGGATGTCTGACATCCACTCTATCGGTGGCTATATCTTAGCTGGAACTCTCTTCAGCCTTGGTCTGCCACCTCTACAAATACTCACAGCATTAATTGCAGGCAGTATGATCGTCTGCCTGTTTTGTACCCTTATAGCCATTCCGTCACAGCGGTTTGGCGTACCATTCGCCGTTATTATCCGCGCCAGCTTTGGGCCTTATGCTGCCGTTATCCCGGCAGCCATCCGCGCCTTCATTGCTATGGCATGGTACGGTATCCAAACTTGGCTTGCATCCAATGCTATCGCCGTCCCACTCCTGCGCCTTTTCCCCGGCTTAACTCCATTGAGTGATACTCAACATTGCAGTTTTCTCGGCCTTTCATGCCTCGGGTGGGGCTGTTTTTTGCTTCTCTGGGGCGCACAAATGGTCTTGTTCCGCCAGGGCATTTCTACCATACGCCGTTTCTTTGATCTCGCAGGCCCTGCTGTTTATATTGTAATGATCTTTCTACTGATCGATCTCTTACACATGAACCATTGGCACTGGCCACACACAGTGCACAGTACTCATCATGGCGGTCTCGTACCTTGGCTCAGCGCGACAGCCTTGGTCGTCTCTTATTTCTCTGGCCCTATGCTCAACTTTGGCGATTTCGCCCGTAACGGTCGTACAATGGGCCAAATTCGCATCGGCAACCTTTTCGGACTACCCGTTAATTTCATTGCGTTCGCTCTACTCGCCGTGGCCACAACCACACTGACCCAACCCGTTTTCGGTATCGAGATGGATGACCCCGTCTCTATCGTGTCGCACCTTGATAACCCTGCCGCACTCGCCCTCGCAATCATCACATTCCTACTCGCTACAACAGGGATCAATATCGCCGCAAACTTTGTATCCGGCGCCTTAGATCTCTGTGCCCTTGCCCCGAAAACATTAAATTGGAAGCGTGCAGGCTGGATATGCGGCATAGGCGCTATTCTGATTACACCTTGGAACCTTTATAATAACCCTGCACATATGCACCTCACCTTGGATACACTTGCCGCCGCAGTTGGCCCCCTTTTTGCCATTGTCATGACGGATTATTTTATTCGTCGCAAAAAAAACCTCACAAGCACTGAACTTACACTCGAAAACCCCCATGCATCACATGCCGCTCCTGCGGCGCTCAGTGCCACTCTTCTTGGCGCCATCATTGCTATGGCTCCTGAGTTTATCCCAGCAATTACTGTTTTGAGCAGTTTTTCATGGTTTTTAGGAGCTCTTTCAGGAAGCATAATTTATATTATTTTTAGTCCAAAGCACGTTCAGACTCATCTGCAAGCCAAGCCTCATTGACGCCCCCTCTAATGCATAAATGAGCGCACCCAGATGCATTCTTTCACATAGCACTCACCAACATCGCGGATTAAACTACAAGTACAAGGATAAAAATAGCGAGACCACTCTACATGCCTCTGGACGACCCAACCCTCCTCCAGCAGATCACTGCCCTTTCCGATCAATACGAAATCGCATTAAACGACAATGATCTCGACACCCTTGATGATCTTTTTTACGATAGTGAAAAGACCCTACGCTATGGAGTAGGAGAAAATCTATATGGCATCACTGCTATTCGCGCTTTTCGTTCAACGCGCTCTGGCGGTTCGCCACCACGTCACATCATTAAGCGCACTATTCATGTCCTTTCAGCGGAAACAGCTATCGTAAATCTAGAGTTTAAGCGCACCCATGAAACACGCATTGGCCGCCAAAGCCAGACATGGATAAAAACACCTAAAGGCTGGAAAATTATTTCCGCTCACGTCTCCCTCATGTCGGACAGGTCATAGACCATGAATATTCAACAAAAAGACCTAGGAATTTTTTTTCAGAATATCGGTTTGAACGTCTCCGAGGCTTACCATGAGGGGATTATGGCAAATATTTCAATCCTCAGTACTTATGCGAGCATGATTGACGAATTTCCCCTATCTGATCGTGAAGAGCCAGCCGCACAATACGAGCCACACCACCCATGACCCTATCATCCAAAGGGCTGCCTTATTTCAGCCACGACATCCCCCAGCTTATCCGCAACCAAACTCTCTCCGCAGTTGCTCTGACCCAGCATATTTTATCAGACATCACACAACGCGATCACCTCTACAACACAACAACCCGCCTCCTTACACAACGCGCTTTAGAATATGCACAGCAGGTTGACACTACGGTTCAAAAAGGTGTCGATCCCGGCCCACTTGCCGGCATACCTTTCGGCATCAAAGACCTCTTTGACGTAGCGGGAGAAATAACCACAGCAGGCTCTAAAGTTTTAGCAAACTCTCGTCCAGCTTCCAGTGACGCCATTCTTGTTCATCGCCTTATAAAGGCTGGCGCCATTCCCGTTGCCCTGACCAATATGGATGAATTCGCCTACGGTTTTGCTACAGATAATGCCCATCATGGCCCAACCCATAACCCACATGACACACAGCGTCTTGCGGGCGGATCATCAGGCGGATCAGCCGCAGGCATTGCCGCACGCTTCTTCAGTCTCAGCCTTGGCTCTGACACGAACGGCTCCATCCGTGTTCCTGCTTCTCTCTGCGGTGTCTGGGGCTTACGTGCCACTCAAGGTCGCCTTTCTACCCACGGCAGTTATCCCTTCGTCACAAGCCTTGATACCGTAGGCCCCTTTGCCGATAGCGCAAAAGGTTTAACCTTATGTTTTGAGGCTCTCACCGAAGAAAAACTGGCCCCAATAGATCCCTCGTCCCTAAATATTGCTCGCTTGGGTGGATGGTTCTCAGACAATATGTCACCGAGCATGCAAATAGCGATCGACTCCCTTGCCGACACGCTCAATGCGACAGAAATCATTCATATACCCGAAGTTGCCCGCGCCCGTGCTGCCGCTTTTATTATCAGCGCTTCTGAAGGGGCCGCGCTGCATCTCAATCATCTCCGTCATCAAGCGGATGAGTTTGATCCCGCAGTGCGAGATCGCCTTCTGGCTGGCACTCTTATTCCTGCCTCCACCATCAACAAAGCACATCGTTTTCGCAGTTGGTTCCGGCGCGCCATGCATGAAGCCTTTACCCATGCTGACATTTTAATAGCACCAGCCGTCGTTGGAGAAGCGCCGCGCTTTGATCAACCTCTCATTGAAGTCAATCATGAGATGGTCTCCGCACGAGCTAATCTCGGCCTCTATACACAGCCCCTTACTCTTGCGGGCTTTCCAGTTTTAACACTCCCGATGCCATCTGATGGCCTCCCACTCAGCGCTCAACTCATCGCCAAGCCCGGACGAGAAGACCAACTTCTGGCCCTCGGAATGGCGCTTGAGCACTCTGGTACAGCACAGGCTCGATTACTCAATCTCTAAAAAAGACACCCCATGCCTCATCATTCTGCATGGGGTGTCTATAATGCTGATACGTGCAGTAACCAGATAGAAAGAAAACTATTACGGTAAAGCTTGATCGTTGTCCGGATCGGACCCAAACACATCCAATAAAAAGGAAGATGCAAAAAACTACTATTTTTGAGCCCTTCTGTGTGATTCTACTTCTCCAGCTCTAGTTAAAGAAATAGCTATATGAAACTGGACGTATCACAGCTTTGTTCCGGACCTTTAAAGGGTGCTGTCACTTTAACTGAAGGCCTTGAGTGATTTTAGGCGTTGAGAGCTGCCGCATTTTTCCATTGGGCGAACGCCTGGACACGAAAGATATGTTTGGAAAGACTTGATATTATGCCGTGTTTGCAGAATTTCGTCGAGGACATAGCCGTCTTGGTCAACGGCCCGCCACAGCCAATGAATGTAACCGCCAATCACAATCCTGACTTCGTCCAAATGCCATATATCGCCCCGTTTGGCGGGTTTACGCCATCAACGTCGGGCATAACCCGCACCAAACTTCAGGATCCACCGACGGACTGTCTCATACGATACGGCAATCCCACGTTCCAAAAGCATTTCTTCAATTAAACGAAAGCTCAAAGGAAACTGGAAATACAGCCATATCGCGTGTGCTATCAATTCACGTGGAAATCGGTGTCGTCTATAACTCACTGCGGGCTGGTTCATGCACCTCTGTCTAATACAACGGAGTTAACGTGACATCACCATCGAGTATTATAAGCGCACCCACTTCGTGGGTCGGGGTGCGCTACTGCACCCCGAAATATGCCATAACGCACTGGGTAGAGTG
The DNA here is from genome assembly GCF_946476835.1 of uncultured Neokomagataea sp. Lineage (GTDB taxonomy): Bacteria > Pseudomonadota > Alphaproteobacteria > Acetobacterales > Acetobacteraceae > Gluconobacter. The sequence goes on along the minus strand of NZ_CAMKWA010000012.1, from coordinate 6,569 downwards.
CGCGTCGTCACGTGCGGTCCAAGCTGGAAAGGAAGGGATAAAATCCTCTCCAATTCGGCGGTCGCGTGTGCGAGGGCAACGAAGTTCGGGGGCATGGCGCTTTCCACTGTAAATTAACCCTCGCTGCGTTGAGGGAGGGTTAATGGAGCGACATTTACACCCTCTGCCTCAGCTTGTTGTACGTATTCGACACGCTGTGCCTTGCGCGGGTTGAACAGCAGACGGGTGACGTCAGGGCGTGAATAATGTCCGACCGGATCAGCCGCGGCCTTTGCCATAGGGATGGCAGCAAGGTCGATGTCAGCATACAGAATACCCTCTTCTTCGGGAGAGAAAGGGGTAGCGAGGTCACGGCCATCAGGGCCAAAGATGCGGGCATATCCGCCGCCAGCTTGAATGAGGTCGTGCTTATTGGGCGCGTCGCACAGTTCATCAATCATTTCTGATGAGATTGTGGCACAGGGTGAGAGTACAAAGCAGCCGCCCTCGACCGCATAGACGCGGGCCGCAGCGGTGTTGACCTCTCCGCTGAGGGCATAAGCCGCCGGTTGGTATACCGAGAAGCTTGGCCACGCAGCGATGTGGACCTGCTCATTTTGTGCAAACATGGCGTATTTGCTGAGTGGTTGCAGGTGTTCCCAGCAGCATAAAGCACCGACGCGGCCTAAACCGGGAATGTCGTGCACAGCAAGGTCACTCCCGTCGCCCTCACCATAGACAGTGCGCTCGCAGAAGGTAGCGCGGAGTTTGCGTCGTGTTGCTACTGTTTCGCCTTCGGAATTCAAAATCCATTGGGCAATGTAAAGTGAGCCCTCATAGCGCTCGGAAAGGCCGAGTACGGCTGTGATGCCTGCTTCTTTGACTGCGGCTCGGAGGCGGTCTGCTTCCGGGCTGTCATAGGCGAGAGAATTGTCAAAATAGCGCGCTGTATAACCCTTGCCCATCGACCATGCTGGGCTGTCCAGCCAGATGTGCCATGGGTAGCCGGGGATGAAAGTTTCAGGAAATGCCACCAAAGACGCACCGTTTTCGGCCGCTTCCTTGATTAGAGAAATAGTCTTGTCGATGCTTGCATCAAGGTCAAGAAATGCAGGAGCAGCTTGAACGACCGCGACTTTATATTTCGGATGTTTGAGGCCCATTTTTGGCTCCGGGTCAGTGGTGGTTAGCCGGGCTGGTGGCAGCCCTGAACTCCTCTGAGATTATATCGGAATCAAAATATGTCTTGTCTGATAGGGAATGAAAATATGTCTAAAGCAGCTATTTGGTGATAAACTGTGCAAGGCAGTGTTGGCGATATTCGCGTGGTGACTGCCTGAAGGTAGCGGCAAAAACACGGCTAAAATGGGACTGACTGACGAAACCGCTCATGCGTGCGATTTCACCAATTTGATAACGGCTACGGGCGGGGTCGGATAGCGCTTTGCGTGCCCATTGTAATCGTTTTTGTAAGATATATTCAGCAATGCCTACGCCTTCGTCTGAAAAAAGATCGTCAAGGTAGCGTGTGGAAATGCGAAATTGTTGCGCTAGGCTCTGGCGGCTGAGTTCCGGGTCCCGAAGACGTTGTTCAATGGCCGTGCGCAGTTGCAAGCCCATTGCCAAGCGGTGTGATGTAGGGGCGGATGAGCGGCCTACGGTCGCAATCAGCATCGACGCGACGATTTCGCTTGCTTGTGCAGCAAGTCTTGTAACGAGCAATTCGGGTAAATGCTGCGTGGTATTGAGAAGTTGCGTTAAAAAATTGGCCGTTATTTCCTGTAATGGGTTGGTTGTATCAATGGTCGTTGCGGTGAGATGTTCAGCATGGCCTAGGCACGCGTTAAGCGCGATGTTTGGCATCATGAAAACAATTTGTTCAAAATTTTGATCGAAATTGAGCGTATACGGACGCCTACTGTCGTAGAGAGCAAATGTTCCGGGGTTTAAAATGGCTTGTCGTCCGTCCTGAAGTACCTCGCCGGTTCCTCGTACCCCAAGGCTAAGGAGGTAGTGAGATGACTGCGAATTCTGTGTCAGCTTTGATGTTCTTGAGACGGATTGTGCGCCAGAGCGAACTTTTGAAATGCTGCATGTGCCAAAAGATAGGCGGGTGATTCGCCCATGGAAGTCATCTGTTTTGAGGGTGCATTCCAGAGGAACGAAAGAACGCGTGATGATGTCATGCCAACATTCTTTGCGAGCGCGTTGGGATAAGCCTTCAGTGTGATAAACTTGCAGCCTAGAGGACATAATCGAACGGGTCCTGTGCAGAGAGAAACCTTAGAAGGAACGGTGATGTCACGTTAACTCCGTTGTATTAGACAGAGGTGCATGAACCAGCCCGCAGTGAGTTATAGACGACACCGATTTCCACGTGAATTGATAGCACACGCGATATGGCTGTATTTCCAGTTTCCTTTGAGCTTTCGTTTAATTGAAGAAATGCTTTTGGAACGTGGGATTGCCGTATCGTATGAGACAGTCCGTCGGTGGATCCTGAAGTTTGGTGCGGGTTATGCCCGACGTTGATGGCGTAAACCCGCCAAACGGGGCGATATATGGCATTTGGACGAAGTCAGGATTGTGATTGGCGGTTACATTCATTGGCTGTGGCGGGCCGTTGACCAAGACGGCTATGTCCTCGACGAAATTCTGCAAACACGGCATAATATCAAGTCTTTCCAAACATATCTTTCGTGTCCAGGCGTTCGCCCAATGGAAAAATGAGGCAGCTCTCAACGCCTAAAATCACTCAATCCTAAAGGCACTCAAGTGCCTTCAGTTAACGTGACAGCACCCTTTAAAACAACACGCGCAACAGATTCCGCATAAGTCGTAATTTCGGGGAAACCCATTAACTCTCCAAAAGTCGCCCGTGAGAGCGGACCGGCAATAAACAATGTATCACTCACACCTCGCTGCCCAACAGCACGATGGTCCTGCCGGGTATGCAAACCCAACCCTATAGGGTCAGCCTGCACCCACCCTGCACTTGCCAAACGAGCCAAGTAACCCTTTGTTCTCAAAATACCCGCGTGATTAGGCCCCACAGCATTAATTAGCCACTGAACAGGCCAAGTTTCCTCACCAGTCGCACGCCGCCGTACACGCAGTGCCATTCCATCAGAAACAACATCAACACTGTGCAAACGGGCGGCCTCAATCCGTACCTGCCCACATTTCAAACCAGCGTCCAATACAGCCTCTAACTGCGGAGCAATCCGAAAACGGTGAATATCCCAAAAGACACGCAAATGCCGAACAAAACGCTTCTTTTCATCACGCGATAATGCTTCCCATAATGAGCGCCCTTGCATTTTGAGAGCATCAAAAACGGCCTGCCAAGGAAGGCCATGCTTTACAGCATCCTGCACAGAAGCGCGGACACGCTTTAGTAGAGTTAAAGCCGTACGCGGCGGAGCCTTGGTGAAATCCTCCTGCCAAGCCCCACGCGCCAATCCTTCAACATGCCCGCCAGAGCGCATACCACGCCGAGAGAAAGCAACAATTTTACCCGTATGTCCCTGAGCCGACAAAGACGCCACACAATCTGCCATCGTCAGCCCCGTGCCAATAATCGCCACCGTATCCTCGGGTGCAATCCCAGCTAAGGCCTGCTCCGCCCAGGGATTACTGATAATGCGCGCTTGATCTTTTATGGTCGCGAGTTGTGGCAATAATTGTGGTGGTGGATGAGACGTCGCCAAAACAACCCGTGCCGCCCGAACTTCCCCACGTCCATCCGCCAATTCAGCAACCCACGCACTCCCCTCACGGCGCAAAACTTCCACCGATGCGCGGCAATGAATAATAACTCCACTCTCTTGATACGGCTTTAGACGCGCAGCCAAATACGCTGCGAATTGAGCACGCGCGGGATACACATCGCCATTAGGCCGCTGTGCCGCAGTATCGCGTGAAACCTGCTCTGACAGCCATGTTAAAAAATCATCCGGCTGTGCTGCATGAATGGTCATGCGGGACGCGGGTACGTTAATGCGGTGAGACGCATCCACCGTGCCATAAGCTTGCCCGGCCCCCAAGGTCACGCGCGGTTCTATCACCACAATCCGCTCCCCCGTACTGGCCATACGCAGGCGCGCTAAATGCCACGCAACAATAGACCCACTCGCACCACCGCCAATAATCGCCACATCAGCCATGGTCACACTCATGCCGCGCCCCCAAAGGCACCGCCGTGGAACGCCGGAAGAGCCTTCACTATGGGAGGAATCTCAAATGATCTTGATACCTGTTGCATGTTAAATAGCCTGACGCACTAAATGAATTCTGCTGAAAGGCCTATGCTTGCACCATCCTCCCCACAACGCAAACCACAGTATCACTGCGCAGCGCACCAGGCGTGCAACGCCCGATCAAGCCTCTGCCACTCAGCCTCCTCAGAAGGCAATCCAAAGCGCAGCACATCATCCCGCCCGTCAAAACGCCGCGTCACAATCCCGTTCTCACATAAAGCACGCCATAAACACTGCGCTTGGTCATGCCGCGCCAACCGAAATAACGGTGCTTGCCCTATAACCTCCAACTCATACTGCTCCAACATTGCCGATAATCGGCGCGTATCCGTCCAAGCACGCTCTCGTGCCTGTTGATACCAAACAACATCGCTTAACGCAGTGCAGCCAACTTCCAGTGCATCCACACTCACCGCCCATTCTCCAAGAATACCGCGTAAGCGCATCATTTCTGCCCGACTTCCTAAAGCAAACCCCAAACGTACACCGGGTAAACCATACGTCTTGCCAAAAGACCTGAGCACCAAAAGTCCCTCATGCGGCAAAAGGGAGCTCACCGTTTCATCGCAAAAATCGGCGAACGCTTCATCAACAATCAAGACCCCACCCGCCTCAGCACACAGATCGGCCCACTGCGCCAAACGTGCTTTTGATACCAGTCGTCCATCCGGATTATTCGGATTCACAACCACGACAGCACCACCATACCGCATTGCCGCTTCACATGCCGCCGATGTCTCAACATGCCGCACAGTATAACCAGCACGCTGCCACGCACGTTCATGCCCAGAATATGTCGGCCCCCAGATCGTAATGCTTCGTACCGACAGAACGAGGGGCAAAAGATTAATGAGGATCTGCGTTCCCGGCCCAGCGACCACATACGCACTATCCGCCGCTCCATAAGCCTTTGCTGCCGCCTGCATCACCGCATATTCTTCATGCGGTTGCGGCAAAGCGCGTAATTTCATCGCATTGGGGGTAAAGGGATAAGCAAAGGGACTAATCCCCGTGGATAAATCAAGATAAGGCTGCGGCGCATGAGGAAACTGTTCCATAATACGGCGTATCTGCCCGCCATGTACCGGGAACATTGTTTCATCTTCTCTCTTCATGCTATCGCCCATTCTGCTTCTGTTCGGACCTGTATCATGCCCCTTTTTCGCCTTCGTACCAGCGTCCCCCTCGCAACAGCCGCCTGCATTTTTGAACGCATCATTGGATACCCGAACTGTGTTTTTAACGTTATCGGCCACCCGGTAACATGGATCGGTGCCCTCATCACACAGCTTGAACGAAAACTAAATCAAGAACGTTTTTCTGCACGCACACAGAAACGTAACGGCATGATCGCCAGCGCCACCCTTACAACTCTTCCCACATTCATCAGCATAATGCTTCCACAACGCGGCCCCATAGCAAGCGTTCTTCTGTCCACGCTCTCGGCACAAAAATCGCTTTATCAACATGTACACGCTGTCTATGACGGCCTCGCACAACATGGCCTGCCCGGCGGGCGCAAAGCCGTCTCGCTCATTGTCGGCCGGGACCCTGAAACCCTTGATGAGCCCGCCATTATCCGCGCAGCTATTGAAAGCTTAGCGGAGAATTTTTCAGATGGCGTCGTCGCTCCACTCTTTTGGTCATCTCTCTTTGGCCTGCCCGGCGGCGTTGCCTATAAAGCGATTAATACCGCCGATAGTATGATCGGCCACCGCTCCCCCCGTTATAAATTCTTTGGATGGGCCAGCGCACTCCTTGATGATTACGTCAATCTCCCCGCATCCCGCCTCTCCGCCTTATGGCTTATCTTAGCAGCCTCAACACTCCCCTCCGCCAGTGCTAAACACGCATGGAAAGCCGTCAGGCGCGATGCTCATAAACACCGTTCCCCTAATGCTGGATGGCCAGAAGCCGCTATGGCTGGCGCATTAGGATTACGCCTCGCAGGGCCACGCGTTTACAGCGGGGAACGTGTTGAGGATGACTGGATGGGCAATGGTCGCTCTCATGCAACCTTACAAGACCTACACGCAGCCCTGAAACTCTATAACAGAGCATGCTTATGTCAGGCATTTGTCCTGGCAGGCCTATCATGCATCGTAAGAGGCCGCGCTAAACGTAACAACGCATCAACATCAACATGACGTTCAATATGATCAGCCCACGCGTCTAATGCCTTTTCTACGCGCTCAGAATGATCCATCACCCGCACACCCTGAGCACCAATACGCGCTAAAAGAGCACGACACACAGTTCCCTGCTCGAACAGGCCATGCAGATAGGTCCCCCATATACGCCCCGTCACATCCATAGCCCCATCATCATGCG
>NZ_CAMKWA010000011.1 GCF_946476835.1 uncultured Neokomagataea sp. | reverse complement strand
AAGTCTCAATACACTGCGGACTACATGAACAACGGGAAAGTCGTTGCAACAGCTGGCAAAAACGTGGCGAATGTTCCATCTTGGAGCAATAAGTTCATCGCCAGCACCAACTGGGGCAACGCTTACGGTCAGTTCATTGGTGAGTATCAGGGCAAGCGTTACACCACCTACACGAACGACATGTCCTCACCGTCTTACAAGCTGTTCAGCGTAAATGCTGGCTATACCTTCAATAATATCCCGCATATTGCGTCTCTGAAGGTACAGGGTAACATCACAAACCTCACCGGAGAGCGTGGCTGGTCCACCATCAATGCCGGTGCAGCAAGTGGCCAATACACAGCCTTCCCCATCGCACCGCGTATGTACTTCATGACCATCAGCGGTTCTCTGTAAGGAGCACAATAACCATGTTGACCCGCCGTAAGACTCTTGGCCTCCTCACGGCGGCCAGCATGGCTCCCGCGATTATCACCTCACGGGGGGCAGCATATGCTGCCCCCTCTCTTGCTCCGCAACCACTGATCTTTGCCCATCGTGGCGCATCAGCACTGCGGCCCGAGCACACTTTTGGCTCCTATGCCAAAGCCATGCAGGACGGCGCCGACTTTATCGAGCCAGACCTTGTCATGACAAAGGACGGCCACTTGGTCGTCCGCCATGAACCGAACATCGTCGAAACAACCAATGTTGCCGATCACCCAGAGTTTGCAAACCGTCGCCGCACGGTCACGATTGACGGAGAAAAGCAAACCGGTTGGTTCACGTTTGACTTCACCCTTGCTGAAATCAAAACACTTCGCGCACGTGAACGTCTTGCAACACTCCGCCCACAAAACACCCGTTATAATGATCGCTTTGCGATCCCTACATTTGAAGAAATGATTGAACTGGTTTCTGCCGAAGCATCAGCGACCGGGAAAACCTTTGGCATTATCCCTGAAATCAAACACTCGACTTTCTTCCACAGCATTGGCCTCGACCCGGAAAGCGAATTCCTGCGAATTATTGCAGCACACGAATACACCCGTCAGGCACCGCTAGAACTACAATCGTTCGAAACTGCCAATCTCGCTAAAATTCGCGACCAAGTGCTAGCTATTAACCCACAAGCCCGCCTGATGTTCCTCATGGATGACCGTAACGTCATTCCTGCCGATGTCGCTGCCGCTGGAAAGAAAACAACCTTTGGTGACTTCATGACACCATCTGGGCTGCAAGAAATCCGCCGCTTTGCCGATGTGATTGGCCCATCCAACGTCGACATCATTCCACGTGATGCTCAAGGTGCATGGTTGGCTCCGTCCAGCCTCATCACTGATGCCCATAATGCAGGATTGCTGGTCCACTCCTACACAGCACGGCCAGAGAACATCTTTCTACCCAAACAACTCCGTGGCCCTGGCGGCCCAGCAACCCGCAACCCTGAGGGCATGATTGCTGAACTCCGCCGTTATCTGGACCTTGGTCTTGATGGCTTCTTTACGGATGACCCAGCTATCGGGCGCCTCGCTCTTAACGGTCCCATCTAACCCTAAGCCTTCCTGAGATGCTCCAATAACTGTCAGGTTATCCCCAGTTTCATGGAACATCTCAGGGGACGGGCCTGTGGATAGCTACTGAACAACGTGCACGATCCCTGCAAAACCTCAGAACCCCGCGCCTCTCTGTCAGGGCATAAAAAACGGCACAGTCTGATAAAGACCGTGCCGTTTTCATAGAAAATATCTAACTGATTTTATTCAGAAAGCACCCCAGAAGAGACTTGCACCATTGAATGTGCATCATCCCCCAACAACTTCACGAGTTCTTCCACGACGCGCTCTGCGGCTTGCTCACCGTTCACTGCAATGACAGGCTCGTCATCTCCGGGCTCTTCCAAAATAGCGAGTTGGCTTGGCAAAAGACTCGAAGGCATAAAATGTCCTTCACGCGCGGCCATACGCTCACGCAGAACCTCTTCACTCACCTTCACATACACAAACTCAACCGGCAGACCGCCCGCCCGTAAACGCTCACGATAAGAGCGCTTCAACGCCGAACAAGTCAAAACGGCACCATGACCGATGTTCTTTTCACGCTCAAGCCAGTCATGGCACAACTCAAGCCATGGATACCGATCTTCATCCGTAAGAGGCTGTCCAGAGGACATTTTTTGAACATTCTTTTCAGGGTGCAACGCATCGCCCTCCTGAAAATCCCAACCCAATCTACGCGCGAGTTCAGCCGCCAACGTTGTTTTACCCGTTCCACACACACCCATCACGACGATGAAATGTGGACGAGGCGTAGGCGTCTTATTCTCTGAGGGTGTTACTTCCGTTCCCACCGCTCCACTCCATGATCCATTGCGACGAAGACCTCATTGGTCATGCTGAGGAACATGCCATGCTCCACGACCCCAACAATTGATCCAATTCGTTGCTGAAGCTTTTCTGCGTCTTCAATGAGACCAAAAACGCAGTCTAGGATCAGATTTCCATTATCTGTGATGTAATGATGCCCGTGGCTGTCCATCCGGGGCTTTACCGCAACAGCACCACACTCTTTCAAGCGTTCTGCCGTGCACTCCCACCCGAAGAACACAACCTCAACTGGAATCGGCGCGCGCTCACCCAAATGATCAACTGGCTTGCGATTATCAACAATCACCACAAAACGCTTGGCAGATTGCGCGACAATTTTTTCGCGTAACAACGCGCCACCCAACCCCTTCACGAGGTGTAGTGTACCGCGCTGCACTTCATCGGCACCATCAATCGCAATATCAAGCACACGATGTTGCGAAAAATCCGTCAACTTAATGCCGGCTTGAACCGCTTTCTCTGCGCTATCGATTGACGTTGGAATCGCCTCAATGCGCAGCCCTTCAGCCACACGCTCTCCCAAACGCTCAATCATATACTTGGCGGTGCTGCCCGTTCCGAGGCCAACCGTCATCCCATCCTCTACAAGGTCAGCAGCACGCCGTGCAGCCATACGCTTGTAGATTTCAATCTCTGAGACGGCACCACTCATGGCTCGCGCCCCCCTTACTCGCCAGCAGCAGCACGGTCCGCCAGAATGACAATACGCCCTTCTGACGTCACCCGTGCGGATGGCAGTTCTTGATCACCGGCACGCAGACGGCCCAGCATTTCAACTTTGGATGCACCCGTCACAAGGAAAACAACCAATGCACTTGACGCAATCGCTGGATAGGTCAGCGTAATACGCTCATAAGGTGCGGTTTCCGGTGCAGCTACACCCACCCACGCTTGCGTTTCATGCAAAACCGGCTGCCCAGGGAACAACGATGCCGTATGACCATCCGTCCCCAAGCCCAGCATGACCAAATCAAAAAGTGGGCGCCCTGCTTCTAAAACATCTGAGCCATAAGCTGCTTTGAGCGTCTTTTCATACACGGCGGCATCAGCAGACACCGCAGCCCCCGTCGGAATCGGGAAAACATTCTCAGCCGGAACCGGGACATGTCGGAGCAAAACAGCTTGCGCAACAGTCTGGTTGGCATCTTGATGGCCGAGCGCAACATGGCGCTCATCACCATAAAAAATCTGGAGCCGATCCCAAGCAACACGATGACGAAATGTCTCAGAAGCTAAAAGCTCAAAGAGGCGCTTAGGTGTAGACCCGCCGGACAACGCCACACGGAAGAAGCCCTCCGTCTTGGCCTGTACCCCCTCGATCAGCAACTCTGCCATACGAAGTGCTACAGCCTCAGAATCAGCGAGCGTTTCGAGGGAGGCGTTACGGATATCGGTGGTCATTGTTTTTGTATCCTTGGCAAAATGAAGCGTTCAACCGCCTGTGCCCAACCTTCTCGCTCATTTGTGTCCGTCTGGAAATGAGCAGCGGCAACTATTTCTTCTTCAGCCTGCCCCATCGCAATGCTCAAACCCGCTGCCGCAAACATGGACAGATCGTTTTGCGCATCACCAAGGCACGCCACTTCATGCGGCTCAACACCACAGGCCTTCGCCAATTGGCGCAGCCCCTCCCCTTTGTTAGCCAAAGCGGGCGTCACATCAAGCATTGTCTCCGCAGAACGACGTACACTTGCTTCACCCGTCAGCATAGCGCCCAGTTCTGCTTCAACCCGCTTTAGCAGGCCGTAATCGTTGCTCACACCGACGACTTTACCAATGTCATAACGCTCATCACGCAAAGAGCTAATTTCCGTGGGCTCTAGCCCCGTCATCCGGCGATCAAGGGCGACAAAACCCGTTGATGCATCTTCCACCAGCCATGTGGAACCACGCAGAAACCATGTTTCCACCCGGTGCACATGCAGCACATCCAAAATAATATTCAGGACATCTGCATCCAGCACACGATTCACGTCCAACGTGCCGTCGGGCCGGAAAATCGCTCCACCGTTAAACGCTGCAGAAGGCCCTGTAAGCCCTAACGTTTTGACAACCGGCATGACAGCAGCAGGCGGACGCGCGCTTGCAAGACAAAGAGGAACGCCCAGAGCGCTCAAACGCTGCACCATCTGCCGTGACGCATCGGTCACGCTTTTCAAAGGTGTCAGGAGCGTCCCATCCAGATCCGACACGACGAGCCGAATACGCTCTGCCGGTGGAGACAGATCAGCATGAATAGCATCAAGATCAACGGACATTACACGACACTCCCGACCAAGCATGGCCCCACTCTAGAACGCTGAATGGGACCATTCCATGGTATTGTTTTAACGAAAGCTCGCCCCTTTTCGGTGACTTCATTCAAAAAGGAGCAAACTCTCTAATACCAAATCAACGCTTACTTTGGTTCGACGTGTCCGCCGAAGCCGAAGCGCTGTGCGGAGATGATTTTCTCAGCGAAGTTGTTGCCGCTACGTGAGCGGAAACGCGTGAACAGCGATGCCGTCATGACCGGCACCGGCACATCTTCCTCAATCGCAGCCTCAATCGACCAACGACCTTCACCTGAGTCAGACACCTCGCCAGAGAACTCAGACAGATCACCAGACTTCGCCAGTGCTTCCGCCGTCAGATCCAGCAGCCAAGAGGACACAACACTGCCACGGCGCCAGACTTCCGCAATATCCGCAACGTTCAGGTCAAAGCGCTCACCTTCGGCCAGAACAGGGCTGTTCTTGCTCTTGAGCACATCAAACCCTTCAGCGAAGGCCTGCATCATCCCGTATTCGATGCCGTTATGGATCATCTTCACGAAGTGACCTGAGCCTGCCGGACCGCAATGCAGGTAACCCTGCTCAGCGCGCGGATCCAGACCTTCCGCATCACGGTTCGGCGTACGCGGAACATCGCCCTTACCCGGTGCCAGTGCAGCAAGGATTGGATCAACGTAATCAGCAGCAGATTTCTCACCGCCATACATCATACAATAACCGCGCTCGAGGCCCCACACACCGCCGGACGTGCCAACATCAATGTAGGAAATCCCCTTCTCCGCCAGCGCTTTCGCGCGGCGAAGATCGTCCTTGTAGTACGTGTTCCCACCATCAATGATGATGTCACCCTCGCTCAACAAGCCACCAAGCTGCTCAATGCAGCTTTCCGTGATCGGGCCCGCCGGAAGCATAACCCAAACAACGCGGCGCTCATCACCCTTCAGCTTCGCCGTCAGGTCCTCAACGCTCGTAGCGCCAACCGCACGACCACCATCCGCACGCTCAACAATCTTCGACGTCGCTTCCGCTGAACGGTCAAACGCAACAACATCATGTGCATGACGCGTCAGGCGAACCGCTATGTTCCCGCCCATACGCCCAAGGCCAATAATCCCAATACGCATTGCCTTAGCCTTTCTTGATAGCTGAACGAAGTGCCGCAGCAAGTGCCTTCAGCCCTTCTTCCAGCGAACCACTGATGTGTACCCGCAGCGCACGACGGCCGCGGCTTGAAAGCACCTCAAAGTCACCACGTGCCTGAGCCGCCTTCACCACACCAAATGTAAACCCGTAACCCGGGACCGGCACATCCGCCGCATCATCCGCCGTAATCTGGAGGAAAACACCACTATCTGGGCCACCCTTATACGCTTGACCCGTAGAGTGCAGGAAGCGCGGACCGAACTCAGCAGCCGTTGCAGACTTCAGAGCATCACGCACATCAAGGCGCAGTGCTTGGAGCCATGCACGCGTTTCTTTATCGCGCTCGATATACGCCAGAAGGCCGACATAATCGCCCGCACCGACGCGATCAAAATGCGCTTTCAAGATCGCAACAGTATCGGCTTTTTTCAGTGCTTCCGTATTCTTTGCATCTGCATAGAAGGCAAAAGCGCCATCTTTCGCAAAGGGTGTTTCAGGCGGCAAAGAACCCGTCTCAGCATAGGCTGATGTCAGCTTTCGCGTTTCCACTTTGCTGAACTCAACATCAGGCTGATCGAATGGGTCAATCTCCAGCACAGAACCTGCAACAGCTGTCGCAAATTCAAAGACAAAGAACGCTTGGCCAAGCTGTACTTCATCCCCAAGGCGCAGCGTCACAACTGGCGCACCAGCTTCACGCAGAGCAGCCAAGCGCGCATCTGGCTTTGCATCACCCAGAAGAATATCCACGAACACACGATCCGTACCGTAGTGATCCGGCGTGGTCAGCGTCTCTTCATCAATGGGGATCAGGCCTTTGCCCTGCTTGCCTGTGCTTTCCGCAATCAACTGCTCAAGCCAAGCACCGACTGTTTCCACTCCAGCAGAAGTTTGGATCGTGACTTTGTCACGCCCATAACGGGTTGCAGCCGCACCGAGGATCAGACCAAGCTGTGCGCCTGGGTTGATTTGAGCGGGAGCCGAAGCACCACAGCTATCAACCATCAGCAATGTGCTGGTCAGGAATTCCTGCACATCAATGCCGCTAGCGGCAGCAGGGACCAGACCAAAATTGGACAGCACTGAGAAACGGCCACCAATCTTCGGATCACCGTAGAAGATATGTCCGAATTTGTGCTCTTCCGCCACGCTCTGCATTTTGGAGCCAGGGTCCGTGATCGCTACGAAGTGCTCACCCGGTGCCTTACCCAGAGCCTTCTCTGCAACATCCCAGAAATGCGCGAACAGGATGTTCGGCTCAAGCGTACCGCCTGACTTACTGGCCACAATGAAGAGCGTTTTCTTCAGGTCAACAGCTTGTTCGAACGTCTTGACCTGTTGCGGGTCTGTGCTGTCCAGCACATGCAACTTTGGCCAACCCACTGCTTGACCAAAAGTCGCACCAAGCACTTCTGGGCCAAGGCTGGAGCCGCCCATACCCAACAGCAGAACATCACTAAAGCCACGAGACTTCACGTCACGCGCAAAGGCTTCAAGCTCAGCAACATTTTTAAGGCGTTCTTGAACGATATCCAGCCAGTTCAGCCAGTTCCCTTCTGGGCCACCCGTCCAAACCGTTGCATCTTTTTCCCAAACCCGGCGAACCTTACCGTCTTTGTTCCAAGCGCCTTCAAGAGCGGCAACGTCATCACGCAAATCAGCCGGAAGATCTGCGCTGAATTGCAGCAAACGCTGCCCCAGAACGATCTCTCGCTTTTCAGCCACAGCTCCCAAGAGCGTGTCAAACGACGCACTGAAAGCCGCACAACCGTCTTTCACCAGCTTATCGGTCACACCCGCCAAATCAAGCGACAGGCGCTCAGCTTCAGCCAGAACATGCCGTGCATCTTCAACATTTTCCGTCAGGCTAGCACGCAGCTTGCCATGATCACGGAACGCATCAAACGTTGCAGGCGGAATGGTGTTAACCGTTTCCGGGCCAATCAACTCTTCAACGTACAGAACGTCTGAATAAGCCTTGTCTTTGGTGCCCGTGCTAGCCCACAACAGACGTTGTGGCTGTGCACTCTTAGCGGCAAGAGCCTTCCAACGATCTGTAGCTTTAATGTCGAGATAATACTGGTAAGCCAGTTTAGCATTCGCAATGGCAACCTTACCGCGCAAGGACTTCAGCGTTTCAGCATCCTTGTCCCCCGCAGCAACGCGGCGGTCGATCTCGCCATCAATTTTACCGTCAATACGGCTCACGAAGAAGGAAGCAACACTCGCGATGCGTGAAATGTCTTCACCCTTCGCAGCGCGTTCTTCCAAGCCGGAGATATAGGCTTCAAGAACCGCTTTATAAGCATCCAGTGAGAAGAGCAGCGTGACGTTAACATTGATGCCATCCGCAATCGCTTCACGAACAGCCTTCGCACCTTCTGCCGTACCTGGGATCTTGATCATCAGGTTTTCACGGTCAACCGTCTTCCACAGACGGCGTGCTTCCGCGATCGTACCTTCAGTATCAAAGGCAAGATAAGGCGAGACTTCGAGGCTCACATAGCCATCCAAGCCATTCGTCTTATCAAAGACAGGACGAAGCTCTGCACACGCGGCACGAATATCATCAATCGCCAGCGTTTCGTACAAATCACCCGGTGACAAAGCACCGTCTTTCAGCAAAGAGCGAATTTGCGGATCGTATTCCGTACCCTTGCCGATGGCTTTTTCAAAGATTGCAGGGTTCGAGGTCACCCCACGCAAACCATCTTCGTCAACGAGCTTCTTCAAGCTACCAGCTTCTGTGAAGCTGCGCTGAATGAAGTCCAGCCACGGGGACTGGCCATACTCGGCCAGCCCCTGCAACACGTTGGCTACGCTAGCACCCGGTGTTTTTGAGATCGTGTCACCCACTGTTTCTCTCCATGTGTCTTCGTAGATTAAGTCCGAAATGCTTACTTCGCCGTGCTACGCGCGGCTTGTGCTTTACCAGCTTCGTAAACTGCTTCCGGCGTGAAGCCGAACTTCTTTTGCAGCAACGCAGCCGGGGCGGAAGCACCGAAACCATGCATCGCAATGATGGCCCCGCCAATCCCTGTGTAACGGTCCCAACCAAAGGCGGATGCTTGCTCAACAGCAACGCGACCCACAACATCTGGTGGCAGAACCTCATCACGGTAAGCCTGATCCTGCGCCTCAAAGAGATCGAAGCTCGGGATAGACACAACGCGTGCCTTCACGCCCTCAGCCGTCAACTTCTCATAAGCATCAACGACCAAGGATACTTCAGAGCCCGATGCCATCAGAATAACGTCTGGCTTCCCTTCACAGCTTGCCAGCACATAAGCACCCTTCGCCAAGCCAGAAGCTGGTGCGTATTTCGTACGATCCAGCGTCGGCAGGTTTTGACGGCTCAGGATCAGTACAGCAGGCTTATGGTTTAGCGGGATCAGCGTGCGCCATGCTTCAGCCACTTCGTTGGCGTCTGATGGGCGAATGGTCATGACTTCTGGCGTTGCACGCAGCTGAGCCAGTTGTTCGATAGGCTGATGGGTCGGCCCATCTTCACCCACACCGATGGAGTCATGCGTAAAGACATACAGAACCGGCAGTTCCATAATCGCAGACAGACGGATCGGGGCCTTCATGTAATCCGAGAAGATCAAGAAGCCCGAACCATAAGAGCGGATACCGGACAGCGCGATACCATTACAGATAGAGCCCATAGCGTGCTCACGCACACCGAAATGCAGGTTGCGGCCTGCATAGCTTCCGCCCCACTTCTCTGGCTGGAACGACTCTGCACCCTTGATGTCTGTCTTAGTAGATGGTGACAGATCAGCAGAACCACCGACCAACCATGGCAGGTTCTTCGCAACAGCGTTCAGCACCTGACCGGAGCTTGCACGTGACGCAATGCCCTTTGGATCTGCTGGGTAAACCGGAATGTCCTTATCCCAGCCCTCTGGCAAACCACCGCTCAGGATCAGTTCAACTTCAGCGGCTTCCTTCGGGAAGGCTTCCTTATATTTCGCAAACAGAGCGCGCCATTCTGCACTTGCAGCCGCACCGCGCTTACCAATGCCGTCAGCGAAATGCTCACGCACACCGTCTGGAACGAAGAAATCAGGCGCATCTTCTGGCCAGCCATAAGCAGCCTTCGCCCCCTTGATTTCAGCACCACCCAGCGGTTCACCATGAGCCGATGCTGTACCAGCCTTTTTCGGGGCGCCATAACCAATGACCGTCTTCAGGACGATCAGGCTTGGACGGTCCTTAACCGCACGCGCTGCTTTCAACCCTGCGAGGATGGCATCAACATCATTGCCATCATCCAGCGTCTGGACATGCCAGCCATAAGCCTTGAAACGATCCGCGACATTTTCCGTCAAGGCAATATCCGTCGAACCTTCGATCGAAATCTGGTTCGAGTCATAAACCCATGTCAGATTACCGAGACCAAGATGCCCAGCCGTTGAAGCCGCTTCAGACGTCACGCCTTCCATCATATCACCATCACCACAGAACACGGTGACATGATAATTAAACAGGTCAAAACCCGGGCGATTATACGTCGCAGCCAGCCACTTCTCAGCCATCGCCATACCGACGGAGTTACCACAACCCTGCCCCAGAGGGCCTGTCGTGGTTTCGATCCCTGCCGTGAAGCGGTATTCTGGGTGCCCCGGCGTACGGGAGTTCAACTGACGGAACTGCGTCAGGTCTTCCAACGTCAGAGCTGGGCGGTCAACGACCTTCCCATCTTCAATATCCTTCACACCCGTCAGATGCAGCGTAGAGTACAGAAGCATTGAAGCATGCCCGATGGACAGCACAAAGCGGTCACGTGCTGGCCAGAGCGGGTCTGCCGGGTCATAGTTCAGGTCATGCTGCCACACCGCATACATGGCTGGTGCCATTGCCATTGCCGTTCCGGGATGCCCGGAATTGGCACGCTCAACACCATCCATGGAAAGGGTGCGGATCGTATTGATACCGAGTTGGGAAAGAGTGCTCATCGGTACTGTATCTCCGGCTCATGAAACGCTGAAGGGACACTATGTCATACGCCCCGCGTTTTCGTCCCCTCTGGGATGGCGCGATATGACATGAAACGCAATGGTACAGCCGTT
Source organism: uncultured Neokomagataea sp. (assembly GCF_946476835.1). Taxonomy (GTDB): domain Bacteria; phylum Pseudomonadota; class Alphaproteobacteria; order Acetobacterales; family Acetobacteraceae; genus Gluconobacter. The sequence goes on along the minus strand of NZ_CAMKWA010000011.1, from coordinate 71,788 downwards.
CGCCTTTTCGTGAAGCACGCATTCGTGCGCACCAAAACCGCCATTTAACGGCTATCCTTGCAAAAAAATCATTCCTGCCTTGAATCTAACGCGGCCTTCAGCATGACTTACATCATTCCCTCCCCACACAAAGACAGACTTTGCACCTACGCCATGAACCCGCTAGGATTCACTCATTCCACGCATCCGCGCGGATTTCTTCTTCGTTTACCGGTATGAAACAGCCCTATGACCGCCTCGCCGATCAACTTCTCCCCAGAACAGATCACCGCGCTCTTCATTGAGGCCGCCCGCTCTGGGGATATGGACCTACTGCGTCAGTTCCTTGATGCCGGAATGGACATTAATGCCGCGGATACCCGCGGATACACTGCACTCATTATCGCCGCCTATAATGGACACGAAGAAGCCGTACGCCTCCTGCTCGAAAAAGGCGCTGCGCCAGACATCATGGACCTCAAAGGTGCAACCGCCTTGTCTGGCGTCGCCTTCAAAGGCAACCTTGCTATTGCAGAGCTCCTCATCGCTCACGGCGCTACGGTCGACCACGCCAATCACGCAGGTCGTACCCCTTTGATGTTTGCCTTCATGTTTGGCCGCGAAGAAATGGCACGGTACCTTATCAAGCACGGCGCCTCCCCAAATATACAGGACGCTGAAGGCGTCTCCGTCAGTGATATCGCAGAAAAACAAGGGCTATCCGCTCTCCTGCCAATATCCTCAGAACCGAAGACTGCACCATGAGCCGCTTTTGGAATGCACGGGTCCATGCCTTGCACCCTTATGTCCCGGGTGAACAACCACGTATTTCTAATTTACTGAAATTAAATACGAACGAGTCGCCTTACGGCCCGAGTCCTCTTGCCAAAGCAGCCGTCAGCGCCGCTGCGCAAGATGATTTGCGCCTCTATCCCGACCCGCTCGCCACAGAACTCCGTGAAACCATCGCCACTCTGCACAGCACAACGCCCAACCATGTCTTCGTTGGCAATGGCTCTGACGAGGTTCTGGCGCATGTCTTCCGCGGCTTGTTCCATGATGACGCCCCACTTTTCTTTTCCGATGTAACGTACGGATTTTACCCCGTCTTCTGCGGTCTGTTTGAACAGCCAGCGCAAGAACTTCCACTGGCAGAAGATTATACAATCGACGTTACCGCTTATGACACACAAGAAGAGAAAGAATGCGGCGGCATCATTGTCGCGAACCCCAACGCAAATACAGGCCTCAGCCTTTCTCTCCGGGATATAGAGACACTCGCTAAACGCCACCCAAACCGGGTCGTCGTCATTGATGAAGCCTATGTAGATTTCGGGGCAGAAAGCGCCATTCCTCTGACCCAAACCTACGACAATCTGCTCGTGGTCCAAACATTATCCAAATCTTACGCGCTCGCAGGTCTGCGCGTCGGTTTTGCCATTGGCTCCCCCGATCTCATTGAAGGCCTCAACCGCGTTAAAGACAGCTTCAACTCCTATCCCCTTTCCCGCCCCTCACAGGCCGGCGCCATCGCTGCACTGAAAGATCAAGCATGGCTGAAGAACATTACGGGGCGTGTGCAAACCACGCGGGACCGCCTAATTCCAGAGCTTGAAAATCTCGGCTTCCAAGTTCTGCCATCCTGTGCCAATTTCATTCTTGTGCGCCACCCGGCGCATCCAGCCGGATCACTCGCCGCCCAATTACGGGAACGAGCCATTCTGGTACGGCACCTTTCAACCCCGCGTATCCGGGACTGGCTACGCATCACGATTGGCACAGATGAGGACAGCACCCGCCTGACGGACACGCTGAAAGACCTACTCTAACCACTATCGTGAACCCACGGGCGTTTTACGCCCTCAGCGATCATGACCCTTCGGAGGCTATGCCGCACGTACCCAACCGGTACGAGCCATAGCCCGCCTTCCGTCAGTGCAACAACTGGCGGGCAAACGCGTTTTCCGACGTTACGTGTAGAAAGACCAAGACCATGCGTTCATTTCACGGACAAATGTCCGACAACCAACCTATCCGTCGCAATACAGCGGAAAAAGAAAAGCAGTTGCGGGACCTGAAAGAGACTTTGGGCACCATGAAGTCCCATACCTCTCCAGCGCTCAAAGAAAGCATTCAACGCCGCATCCGCGAGTTAGAAAGCGAACTGCGCGCTGATGCCCGCGATAAAGCCGCACGCGCTGCAAACCGTGGGCCAGACGCACAACGCCCACGCCGTGAAACCATTCGCTCTATGTAATGCATACTACGCGATGCGTCCGGCCTCATGCCACGCATCGCCCATGCATTGTAAACGAAACGGATGCATTCCATCCGTTTCCGTCAACACATAATACGCCGTATAATCACCTGTCGGCCGCCCCTTCCGGTGGCGCATCATGTCAAACACACGCCGATCCGCCGTCATATACGTTTCATCCCCCGGCATCGGCTGGTTCCATAAATCCAAAGCTTCTGGCACGCGCACCCGGTCCAGCATTAAGCAATTAGGGTCCACAAACCCACCATACCGCTCACGAAATATACCGCCCCCCGGCCCGACAGATTCCCATAAATCCTCGCAAATCGGGCGCAATGTTTTCGGGTGCACAAAATGCCGACCTGACCACGCCCAATCCCCCCCCTCAATAGCCTCCAACAAACCGGCGAGATGATGCGGTGCCCACCAATTATCATCGTCTAAATAAGCAATACGCGGCGCATTCGCGAGTTGACTCAAAACAGAGCGCAGCACCCCACCGTCACGCGCACGCCCCAACCCACCATGCCGCTGGGACGTTGAATATCCCGGCCATAAAACCGATACGACACAATGCGCCGGCCGCGCAGCACAAGCCCGCTCTAATAATGCCACCGCATAATCAGGCGGTGCACGATCCACACCAATCATCACCTGAATGCGTAAGGTTTTCCCATCCTTACCCTTTTGCGCAAAAATAGACTGCAACGCATGAAACAAAGACGGGCGCAGCAAACTCGGCATCACAACCGCCACATCAAAAGGCGCCTGCCCCACAGCTCCATCATCCGCGTAAATATGTAATCCCGGCTGCATCAATCGTGCTGTCCTTCTTCCGTCATACCGCCCCGCAGCGACTGCTGAGCATTACGCAATCAAAATACCATTCCGGATAATGAAGCGGGCAAAGCCCTCACAGCATCAAACAGAGCACTCGAACAGACAAGCCCCTTGCACTTCCCGCGCCTAGAGCCCACCATAAGCGATAAAATCTTTAAACGTGATGCCTGAAAGTTCCGGACGTGACGACACATTCTTTTACCCATGAACAACTTCTTGACCGCCTTGGCGAAGTCGCCGTGCGCGTCGGCCTGAATATTCAACCAGGCCAACAACTTGTCATCACCGCACCGCTAGATGCTGTGTCACTCGTCCGCCGCGTCACAGAACACGCTTACCGCGCTGGCGCTTCCCTCGTCACCACGCTGTACGCTGACGATGAAGCCACCCTCGCCCGCTACATTCATGCCCCCGATGATGCGTTCGATACTGCTCCTGTTTGGATGGCCGAGGGCCTCGCGCGTGCCTTCCGTGAAGGCGCCGCCCGTATGGCTATTACAGGTGCCAACCCAACACTCCTCGCAGGACAAGACCCTGAGCGCATCGCACGCGCCAACCGCGCAAACTCTGCGGCCAACCGCCCCGCGATGGAACTCATCACCCAATTCGCTGTCAACTGGAACATCATCGCCTGCGCCACCCCTGCATGGGCCGCACAAGTCTTCCCTAATCTCTCCCCAGAAGATGCGCTCGCTGCACTATGGCAAGGCATTTTTGCTTCCTCACGCGTTGACCGCGAAGACCCCGTAGCGGAGTGGAAAGCCCATAACGCACGCCTGCATGCCCGCGCTGAATACATGAACACCACACGTTTTGACGCACTACACTTCACTGGCCCCGGCACAGACCTCACCGTTGGCTTAGCAGATGGTCACCTTTGGTCTGGTGGTGCCGAAAAAGCTGGGAATGGCGTGATTTGTAATCCCAACATTCCAACAGAAGAAATTTTCACCACGCCGCATTGCGCCCGTGTTGATGGCCATGTGTGCAGCACCAAGCCTCTCTTCCACCAAGGCACACTCATTGATAATATTGCCGTACGCTTTGAAGCTGGCCGTATTGTTGAAGCCTCCGCTAGCAAGGGGGAAAACGTCCTCAAACGTATTCTCGACACGGATGAAGGCGCGCGCCGCATTGGTGAAGTTGCGCTCGTACCCCACTCTTCCCCAATCTCCGCCAGCAATATTCTCTATTGCAACACTCTGTTTGACGAGAATGCTTCAAGCCATATCGCCCTTGGCCAAGCCTACACAAAATGCATGATCGACCCAGAGGGCCAAACGACCGAGGAACTCATCGCACGTGGTGCCAATGACTCCTTAATCCACATTGATTGGATGATTGGGTCCGACAAAATTGATGTAGATGGCATCAAAAACGGTGAACGCACGCCACTGATGCGTGCTGGTGAATGGGTTCTTTCATGATCAAGCGTTGCCTTCTCACAGGGCTTACAACCCTTTTGGCCATCGCTCCCGCCTGCGCTCAAAGCGCAGGCGGGTCATTCTTGCCAACATCACAACCGACCGCCATTCCTGCACAAACACTTGCAGATGCGCAGCGTGTCGCTGGCTATATCCTACCTGAAGCGTTTTTCACCAACGCTGCTGATGCCCTCAACGCTCTTCAAGCCGCCAACATACAGCCACCTCATACACAAGGTGCCAGCCTGGATGACGTGATCAGCAGCACGGCACAAGTCGCCCATCTCCCCGAAATATTAGCCATACATAGTTTTACACCCGAAAGCTTTGTACTCGGCATGTCTGCATTCAATATGAGTCTTGCAGCCCGCAGCCATCACCTTCCCCCCGGCATCCCCCAACCAGCACCGCAAAACCTCTCGGCCCTACACACACACACCACCCAAACCAACACAATTCTACAAGCACTCAACGGCCCAACGCACTAACTCCGCAACAGGTCCGCACACCATCACCTGCCTGCTACGGCAGCCCTTTAGTTCGCCTTAAAGATAAAACCCTATGCCGATCTCGCTTGACCCCAAAACACTGCCTGCGCTGAATATTATTGACCTTGCGACACAAGGCCTCATTGTGCGCGCTGAACGCGAAACACCACCGGACGGCCTACCCGTTTTCATCACACGGCCGGGTTGGGAAGAGCTCCTCACAACCCACACAAATGATGCCGCAAACGGCGCCAATATTGTGCTCCCAGCACTCGAAAAAGCCGTACACCGCCTTTTGGCACATGCGGCTCAAGCGGCCAGTGAAGATAAAACCTTCGCACCATTGGTCACCGTTGAAAGCGATCTTTTTAACAGCGCAACATCGGTGCTACTGACCTTTGTCCGTGACAGTACACACCCTGTTGCTTGCGTACTCATCGGCACTGAGCCACACATCGCCACAGTGCTCAAAGACCGCACCTAAACGCATTAACAGTGCTTCAAAGAGTGCTGCCCCGCAGCACACAACGATAAAACACCATCCGCTAAGACGGATCCCCGCCACCCGCTAGCAGCGGATGGATCAAAATATCAGGCCAACGCTGCCCAGCTTTCATAAAAGCAAAGTGTACCCGTATCAGCTGGGGCAAGCGCGGCGTATTCCATGCGTGATGCCAACCAGCACCACCCACAGCCATCCCATAATACGAAAACTCTACGCCCTTCACGCCCCTCATGAGCACTTCTTCTTGGAGCCCTTCATCAGGCGGCAAACACCGAGTATGCACATAAGGGCGCCAACGCAGCACAAAATTATGCTCTGCATTTACACCCAGCCCAACTTCAGCTTCACGGGTATATCCGCCTCCTGCTGACAACCAACTCACTAATTTCAAACGGTCAGCACCACCACTAAGCGCTGCGGGCCCACCATCATCACCTTGGTCCGCACGTGTCATCACCCGCCGCAACGCATCTTCAGTATCCTGCGCCTGCTCGATAGACACCGAAAGCTGCTCACCACTACGCCACCCGCGCGTCCCTACGCCAATGCCCGTCCATAATGCTAAAGACAGCAAACCAAACACCACCAAAACAACCATGATTTCCAGCAGGGTAAACCCTGCATCACGTTGCCTCATCATGGTGCCTCCACCGCGTCACGCACTAACCGCTCCGACAGCACCACACCATGGCCCGCAGCGCCCCATTCCACGCGTACATTGACCTGATATAACGCCAAAATACGCCCTCCAACAGCATGCCCTTTAGCCACCTGCCGCGTTTCAATCGTACTTTGAAAACCGCGCATCAGGGCCACTTTTCGCTCTCCTGGCGTCAGCCGAGGCAGCATCATCTCAGCATCCAACTCCGAACGCGCCAAAGACAGCGCCTGTAGCTGATCAACTGCTCGCCCTTCGCCACTCAACCCCGTTGATAAGGCCCCCATCATCGCCGCCAACGCGAGACCTGCGATCATGAGAGCAACAATAACCTCTAAAAGAGTGAAGCCGCGCTCCTGCTTCACACGGTTACCCATAATTTTGCACCATAATCCGCCCAGTCATCGGGCTCAGCGTAATACGCGCCGTAAACCGACCATAATGCAGTACAATCGGCATACCTTCCGCCGTACCATCAGCAGAGAAATGCTCAATAATGCGCTCAACGTTCTGATCACTGCTCACCGCAACCGGCGTGACCAATGGCTCCACCATCACATGCAGCCCATCCATCACTGAAACGGTATGGGACGGCACATCCACCTGCATCATGACATCATGCCCTTGCAGCATAGCTTCCCGTCGCGCGGCCTGTAGGGCCGAGACTACACGCAACCGTCCATCGGAAAACGTCATGGCATCACTCCGCAAAGGCCCACGCGTCAGCACTAAGCCGATCAAAAGCCCCGCAATCACCAGCACAACCAACATTTCCAGCAAGGTAAAGCCCGCATCGCGGCCGCTGCTCGGAACCTCCCCCTTCACGAAATCAAAGCCACGCTCTCGCATCAATGGGCCAAATCATTCAGGCTCAACATCGCCAACAACAAGGCCGATACAATCCCAGCAACAATTAAACCCATAATCACCGTAATCGCGGGCACCAAAATCGCCAAAAGCCGCTGAACCGTGACCCGTACGGCTTCTTCATGCACATCTGCCGCCCGCAAAGCGATGGAGGCCAACTGCGCTGTTTCTTCTCCAACGCGCAAAAAATGCGTCATTTCCCGTGGGTACACATCAGCCCGCTCTAAAGATACAGCCAAACTTCCCCCTTCGCGCACCACGCCCGTAGCGCGGGTCAGCGCCTGTGCCCCAGCACGATTACCAATCACCCCACCGGTAATGCGCAATGCCCCCACCAACGACACACCATTTTGCAGTAATGTCCCCAAGGTACGCGTCAATTGCGCCGCCATCACATGACGCAAAAGCGTACCGATCACCGGCACACGTAAAAGAAAGTGATCCGCCCGAAATCGTATATCGGGCCGCCGTAGCGCCATACGCCCTGCCGCAACACACACGCCCACACCGATGAGCATAAAAAGCCCCCAATGCGTTAAGACATCCCCCGCTGCAATGACCACTCGCGTCATCATTGGTAACGCCACGCCATTTTCTTCAAAGAGAGGCACAAATTGCGGGAGAACATGGGTCAGTAACAGCGCAACAGACCCGATTGATGCGATCATGAGAACAGTTGGATAGATCATGGCGGACTGAATCGTCGCAGCCAAGCGACGCTCCCGTTCCAACACATCCGCCAAACGCTCCAGCGCATCATGCAGCGCGCCACCAGCTTCACCAGCCCTAACCAAACCAACGTAGAGCTTGGAAAATACGCCCCCCGTAGCCTCCAGAGCATCCGCAAAAGACGCGCCATCCCGCACACGATCACGCAACTGCGTAATTAATGCTTTCATTTTATCAGACGGTGCAGTCTCCCCCAAAAAACGCAAAGCACGATCCAGATCCAGCCCCGCGCCCAACATTGTGGCTAACTTGCGTGTAAAATCTGCAATATCCGCTGGCCGAAACCGCGTACGCCGCAACGCCTGCAGCCACGATCCCCCCGCACGCCCCACACCTCCGTCTGACGTATGCCGCACATCCAAAGGCATCAACTTCTTTTGCCGTAGGGACGCAATCACTTGCGCCTCCCCCGTGGCATTAAGCTCTCCTGTCACAACGACGCCATCAGCACCAACAGCCCGATACTGCCACAGCGTTGCCTGCGCTTCAGAGATTGCCCGCTCCGCCACGGTCAGCCTTCCGCCCCAACAGCACGACTGACCTCTTCTAGGGTCGTCTTCCCTTGCAACGCAGCCTGAAGCCCCGCCCGGAACATGGTTTCCATCCCTTCTTCCATCGCCGCTGCTTCAATTTCCACATGGTCTGCCCCTGACAAGATCAGTCGCGTCACAGCTTTGGAAGGATTTAAATACTCCGCAATCGCCAAACGCCCACGATATCCCGTATGGCGGCACTTTGGGCACCCACGCGCCTGCCACAATGTATGACCTTCATGCGTTTCCAGCCCCAACCGCGCCGCTAACTCCGGCATCACGGGGCCCGGTTCACAGCAAGATGCACATAAACGCCGCACCAAACGCTGCGCGAGAACCCCCCGCAAAACAGCCGTCAGCAAATAATCTTCCAATCCCATATCGCGCAAACGCGTCACCGCGGCCGCAGCCGAATTCGTATGTAACGTGGAGAGCACCAAATGCCCCGTTAACGCCGCCTGTACCGCAATCTGAGCCGTTTCAAGGTCACGAATTTCGCCAACCATGATCACATCCGGATCTTGGCGCAACAACGCACGCAATAAGCTTGAGAAGTTCAACCCAATGGCCGGGCGTGTTTGAATCTGGTTGATACCACTGAGTTGGTACTCAATCGGGTCTTCCACCGTCATGACATTACGTTCAGTCGCGTTCAGGCCGGACAAACCGGTATAGAGAGTGGTGGTTTTCCCGCTCCCTGTCGGCCCCGTCACCAACACAATGCCATTTGGCATTTCCAGCGCATTACGGAACAATTCAATAATCGACTGAGACAAACCTAAATTTGCATAATCAAAGCGCACCGCTGTCCGATCCAACACGCGCAGCACAACAATTTCACCATGCAAACCGGGCACCGTCGACACGCGGAAATCGACCTCATGCCCTCGCACAGCCAATTTGATACGCCCATCCTGCGGCAAACGACGCTCCGCAATATCCAACCGGGCCATAATTTTAACGCGAGAAATCAACGCCGCCGTCATACGCGGGCTTAAACTATCCGCTTCGTGCAGCACGCCATCATAACGATAACGCACAATCAATCGGTTCTCATCCGGTTCAATATGAATATCAGATGCCCTATTCTCCACAGCACGAAAGATAATTTGATTCACCAATCGAATGATCGGCGCTTCACTCGCCAAATCTTTCAAACGATCTGTATCATCCTCGGCTAAGTCCTCTTGTGAGGCCGTATTCTCGTCTGCCGCGTCTGTCGTTTCTTCTGGGTATAAACGGTTCAGAGCCGCATCAATATCTGATATTTTTCCCGCTTCACGGCACACATCACGCCCCACAGCAAGGCTCACAGCATCCGCCGTAAAGTCGTCCTGTGGGTCCGCCATGACCACATGCACAACCGCGCCATTATCATGAAACGGAATAATCCGCGCCTGCCGAACAAAACGACTTGTCAGCACCTCGCCACATAAAGGCTCCTCAAGCTGCGCCAACATCTCCGCTGTAATCAAAGAGCGCCCTAAGAGGGCCGCATATGTGCTTGCAAGGTCTGCCTCCGTGACAAGACCCAACTGCAACATCACAGCCGCTAAACCCTGACCACTTTCCGCAGCAACGGCCTTACCCCGCTCAACGACCCGCTCATCACACACACCGCTTTGCACGAGCCAGTGTCCCAAATCCCCTGCCGGTTCCATCAGTGCAACGTCATTCATCGTTTGATCATCTCTCATGACTTGCCGCCCCGAAAACGTTCCGGCAGGTTAGGCTGTATGAGCATAATCCACGTCCCAACACATTGGCCACTCATGGTGCTATCCATTGAAACACTTTTACCGTTTATGCTCATTTCGCCCATTATTGGCAGCTTCCTTGGCGTATTAATTAATCGTATTCCCAATAAACGCGCTTTTATTGTTGGGCGCTCTCACTGTGATGTCTGCCACTCGCCATTACATCCATGGGAGATGGTACCTATCCTCTCCTATCTGCGTCAACGCGGGCGATGCCAACATTGTCAGCACCCAATCGCCCCATTTCATTTTTATATTGAACTCATCGCCTGCGGCGTGCCCCTCTCAGCATGGATCATTGCCGCTAGCACCACCCCCACGCTGCCTTCCTCACTAGACCTCTTATGGACTTGTATACTCGGCTGGGGACTACTCGCCTTAAGCTGGATTGATCTGCGCTGCTTTCGCCTGCCGGACAGCCTCACGCTTCCCCTCCTACTCTTAGGGCTCCTCAATGGCGCATGGAGTGATGCGGCGCTCTCAGGTGGCCTCTCGTGGTTCGGCGATACACTCATAGATCACCTAGAAGGCTGTCTCTTAGGATATACGCTCTTTGCAGGTATCGCTTGGCTGTATAAAGCTCTCAGAGGTCGGGCTGGTCTTGGCGGGGGCGATGCCAAATTACTCGCTGCAGGCGGGGCATGGCTTGGAATAAGTGCCGTGCCACATATTATTCTTTATGCCGCCCTCCTAGGGATAGCACATATGCTCACCAGCCGTGTCCTCAAGCGCGATACAAAGACATGGAGAACAGCCATTCCTTTTGGCCCTTCCCTCGCCCTCGCAATCTGGTGGATACGCCTTATTTCCGACCAAACACTTTAAGAACGGCCCTTGCACAAAACCCGTAAAGCTTTCAAAATCTTCTCTTAATCATACTTCAAATAGAATACATCATTCCACTTTAGGCCCCATATGGCCCGCAGGAGTATAAGACGGCATGAACGGGATTCGGACAATCCATCACTTCCCGATGTTGCCTGTCTTCTTGCGATGGTGGCAAGATCGCCTCAGCGAGTGTTTACCCACCCGCCTGCGGACCCAGCAAACCGAAACACTTTTGAATGTTTCCTCTGACGGCACGCTGCCCCTCTCCTCATTAGAGCTACAGGCTTTGCCGCGCCCAAAGCGCAAAACCTTTCTCCACAGCCCACCACATACCGTATTATGCCTGCCCCCTGGCAGTATTCTAAAACGGCGCATCACCTTACCCGAAGCAGCCCGCACAGACCCAACGCGCGCAGCCCATTATGAGCTTGATCGCTTAACCCCCTTTCAACCAGACGATATCGTATGGTCATTAGACACCACACCACACCCAGCTCCCCCCGGCTTCATTGCTTTTGATCTTCTCATTGCCCCGCGCAAAACCTTTAATACAGCCCAAGAACAACTTACCGGGCACGCGCTGGCGCCGACACATTTACGTTCTACATCACGCCATACATCTGCTCCCATCACCTTACCGCTTAGTCATACTGCCTCCGCCAAACATCCACGCCATAAAGTCTTTGTTCTCTTGGCCTGCTTGCTGCTGGCAACGCCATTCCTGCTTCAGAAAATTCACCTCTTCCGCATCAATTCGGCCCTCTCCACACTGGAAAACGGCCGCAGCCGTGCTGAAGCACTGCAACACCAAATCATGCTCACTCAGCTTGGCCCACTCGCCGTTCAAAAAGAGGAGCAACGTAACGGCATCCCCCTCCTCACCTTACAAAATCTGACCGATGCCCTCCCTGATGACACATACCTCACCAGCCTGCGCCTCCGTGGCCGCCAGATATCCCTTGAAGGCCAATCCAAAGAAGCCGCCCGCCTCATCGTCACAATGCGCCAAACGGGACATTTCTCAGATGTCGCTTTTTCTGGCCCCGTCCTACGTTCAGATAACCACCAAGCGGATCTTTTCTCTCTTACCGCCACCGCAACAAACGCCCTCGGGCAGCCCTGAGGCCCATACCCAGCATGACGCAAGTACACAAAAGCTCCGCCCCAACGCCCTCTGCTCCGCTTTCCCAACTACCAACCGGACCGCGCGGCCGTCTTTACGCTCTCCTCCTCGCCGGAGGCGCAGCTCTACTCATCGTTTGGTCCATACAAACCCTCATCAGCACATTCGAGGATACGCAAGACACTATTACCGCTCAAAAAGAACTTTTAGCACGCACCCAACGGCTCATCAGCACCATTCCCCGCTTGGAAAACCGGGCCCGGCAGGCCAACCTGCAAATGGCCCAAACAACCCCCTTACTCACGGCTCCCTCTGATGATCTTGCTCTCGCTCAACTCCAAGAAACCGTGCATACCCTGACAGATGCCCTTAACCTGCCCCTTACCAGCCAAGAGCCCCTCACACTGCCACGTAAAGATCATTTTCAAACCATCGCTTTACGGGTTGCCTTCACCGCCTCTTGGCCCGCAACAATACAATTCCTGTCCAGCCTTCAGCAAACACACTCACCACATCTCTTAACCGAAGACCTTCAGATCTCTACAGCCAGCGGCATTATGCCCGATGATGCTGCCGCCCATGGCCAACCTGTCGATGTTTCACTCCTCATTGTCGCTTTACGCAGTCTCAACAAACCAACGCATATCTCACCTCACTCTTCCAACACTCAGAATTGGTAACGCCGCGTGACTTTTCTTCCCAGCTTTCGCGTTTCGTCATCTTCGTGCCGTATCGCTCTACGCTCCGGCACAGCTCTCGCCATTTCTGCGACCATGATGGTCAGCGGGTGCACAGACGCCCCACGCACCCCACAGCCACTCCCCATCGCCCCCGGCGCCTACGGCCAAACCGCCTCCCCCCGCATTGACGGCTTCATTGAAGGCAACCCCGCAGCCCGTGGCGGCATCGTCAGCTATGGCCGCGCCTCTGCCCTCAATGGCAGCGACGCAGACAATGATCGTGGTACAGGTGATATTTCCCTCAACTTCGCCGAAACCGACATCCGCTCCGCTACAGATCAAATCCTGGGCTCCGTGCTTGGTGTAAACTACATGGTAGACCCCGCCGTTCACGGTACCGTCACCATGCGCACAACCCGCCCTCTGCACCGCGATCAAGTGCTTAATGTTTTCCGCTCTGCCCTCGCTGGCTCGGGTGCCACACTCATTTATGAAAATGGTTTATATCGCGTTGTCTCTAGCGGCTCTGCAGGTGGCGGCGGACTTGGTGGCAATATGCCCGGCGGAAGCAATAGCGGCGATGATCAAAACGGAACGATCATTCCCTTGCGCTACACCTCTGCCGAAAGTTTGGTCAAAGCCCTACAGCCGATTTTGCGCAATAACGGTCACCTTGTCGCGGCGCCGGGTAGTAATGCCGTCGCCATTTCGGGGGACCCCGCAACGCGTGCCTCACTCATTGATATGGTGCAGGCCTTTGATACAGACGTTCTCTCCGGCCAATCTTATGCCATGTTCCCAACAGAAAGTGGCAGCGCACAAGAACTCGCCCAAGCACTACAAGCCGCATTAGCGACGAAAAAAGGCCAAGCCTTTACAGACCGTATTCAGGTCATCGCCATGCCACGGGCAGAAGCAGTCATGGTCATTGCCTCTAACCCCCGCTTCATTGACAATGCACGCCGCGCCTTCACCACCATTGAAACACAACGCCGCCGTTCTGTCCGCCGTTGGAATGTCTATTACCTACAAAATGGCCGCGCGAATGACGTGGCGTATTTGCTACAACAAGCCTTTACACCAGACCACGTTACCGCCACCCCTTCGGCAAAGATGAACATCCCCAACAGCTCTTTTTCAAATAATAGTAATTCAAGCAGCAACTCCTTGGGTATGGGGAATACCCAACAAAGCAGCAACACCGGAAATTCACTGCTTGGCCAAGGCACGACCGGCAACAGCACAAACGATAACGGCAACAACCAAAATAGCAGCACCAACGGGAACCAATCAGACAGCCTCTCAAACAATCCCCTACTCGGTGGTTTAGGCAATAATAGCAGCAGTAATAGCAACGATAATGCCCGCATCCGCATTATCCCAGACCTGCAAAACAATGCTGTTCTTGTTTACTCAACCCCAGAAGAAAATGACTCCATCACGGCAATGCTCCGCAAAGTGGACATCATGCCCCTGCAAGTCCGCGTCGATGCAACTGTGGCTGAAGTAACCCTCAACGATAACCTACAATACGGAACGCAGTTCTTCTTCAAATCTGGCGGCGTGAACGGCGTCCTGAGCAACGCCACCCAATCCTTGGGCACATCCAGCCTCGTCTCATCAGCATTATCCAGTTCTTTCCCCGGCTTCGTACTTGGTGGTTCAGCCAGTGGCGGCGCCCCCTTCGTCATTAATGCGCTGCAAGCCGTCACATCCGTCCGTGTCTTGTCATCACCAGAACTCATGGTTGTAGACAATCAACCCGCTTCGCTCATGGTGGGTGATATGGTGCCTTACCTCACCGGCTCCACGACGGGCGTGCTAACAGCGAATTCTACCGTCACAAATTCCATTAACTACCAACCTACCGGCGTTATCCTTCAAGTCACACCACATGTGAGCAATGGCGGCTTGGTTACGCTAGATGTCTCACAACAAGTCAGCTCAGTAGCCTCTAGCACGACATCCACAGGTAGCGGCTCGATCAACAGCCCGACCTTCTCTCAGCGTCAGGTAACATCACGCGTGGTCATTGCCGATGGGCAGACCGTCGGCCTAGCAGGCCTCATCTCAGACCGCTCTGAGCGCAGTAACCAGGGAATCCCCTGGCTCAAAGATATCCCCATTCTCGGCTTACTGGGCGGCACGCAAAACAATACCCGCACCCGCACAGAATTGCTGGTGCTCATCACCCCTCATGTCATCCATAGCCAAGGAGAAGCACTCTCCCTCACAACAGATTTAAGAGAACGCCTATCACACGCAGCCCTCACACCAGATGACCTGAACCATACACCGGCTACGGGGTCGTCTGACCCACAACATCGGGTGTTAAAATATGTCGGGCTGCACGATTAAGCGACACATGCTCTGACCTCGGCAGGGAATCATCCCCTGCCGATCACGTCATATCAAGAAGCGGCTTTAAACGCCTTCCTTAAGGCAATTACTCTATTTTACGGATTACAAATTAACCCGCGATCTCCATCTGCACTACCATGCGGCCCACGAGAGCACAGGTCATAGTCCTTCCCTTCCCGCTCTGAAGGCGAACGATAAATATACGCATGATTCCAAGGGTCTAATGGAGAGTTTCCATCCTTCAAATATGGACCATTCCAACCCTCTGCCGCCCCCGGACGGTGGATCAGTGCATCCAACCCATCTTCCGTAGACGGATACGAACCCGTATCTAACTTATACATGTCCAATACAGAACCAATCCGCCCGATAGATTGCTTCGCTACAGAAACACGCGCATTGCCTAATTGCCGCAGCGCTGCGGGGGCCACCAGCCCAACCAACAAGCCCAAAATCGCCAATACCACCAAGATCTCAAGAAGCGTAAAGCCCTCATCATCCTGCGCTTCGGCCCGCATACGATACGCTGACAATTTCATGACCGATCTTCCTTTTTCTATCACCCGAAGGCTACACTTCGCATACGGTCGTAGCGTAAGCTACGTATCTGACGAGACCTTCACCCTACGACAGGATGCGCTTCTCTGAAAAGCCGTCCTGAATGCTTGCAAAGCGAAACATCATGCCCGCCCCTCTCTTCGCCTGTATGCTTGCTGCAGCTCTGCGCTACCACATCCCAGAGCGCGTTCTTCCTGCAATTTGGGAAGTCGAACATGGACACGCTGGCTCTATTCACCCCAACGGAGATGGCAGTTTTGATATGGGGCTCATGCAAATTAACTCTCTCTGGGTAAAGCCCCTGGCCCAGATCGTTAACATGACACCAACCCAGACCGCAGCTCGCCTTGTCTCCGATAATTGCTTCAACCTCGCCGCATCTGCCCTGATCTTACGCAGTTTTCTGAATGAAACACACGGCAACCTTATGCAGGCCATTGGGGATTACCATTCTCATACCCCTGAGCTAAACCAAACGTACCAACATAAAATACTGGCCGAGGCCCAAAAGCTTTACGGTCCACACACACGTTAACCTATACGTCTCCGCTGTAATAAAATGCCTCGTACAAGAACGCCTTAACTACTCTACCGGCACAGTTTCCCACCGCATCACGCGCCAAGGCTCCGGCTCCGCATCCGGCATTAACACCACATTCGCCCGGCGCTTTTCCGCACCTTGCTCATCGCGCACTAACGCTTCCACAATGACACTCGCACCACCACCCAACGTCGGCGGCTGAGAAAGCCACTCAGACGCACCTGAATTACCAGACCGATTAAGACGCCTCAAAGCAGCCTGCACCGCAGGAACTGCCCCCGCACTTGATGGATACTGCATTTGCGACAAAGAGACGGAAGGTGCAATGCGCTGGATAATCGCCCACCCAACACCCGGTAAAGACGCCATATCATCCAAACTATGGAATGGCCCATGCGTCACCTTGCACCCAACCCCCATATCTGCGGGCACAAAAGAACCCGGCGGCGGTGCTGCCCCCAATAAAGGGTGACCGCGCCACCCATATAGTGCGCTGGAAGCGCGCTCTGCATCCTGCGTAGCTATGCCGCTACTTTCCATTACCGCCAGCAATAAATCACGCGATATAACACTCGGATTGACCTGACCCCGCTCAAGATGAGCCCGTATCATGACATGAAACGGCCCATCTTCACGCTCATGCCATGCCTCTAGCCCCGGAGGTATCTGCGGCGAGGCTAAGATCAGCCCATATAGCTCTTGCCGAATAGCACTATCCGCCGCCAATTCTAACGCTATATGCTTTTGGCGTGCACTCGCATCCACCACCATAGTACGGCCCTGCAACAACACATGCGTACCAATTAATGCCAAGAAAGCGAGCGTCCATAAGACCAAGAGCAAAGCAAAACCAGAATCAGCCTTACCCTGCCATACTTGCGGGGACACTACGCGCGCCCCCCGAATAGAACGCCAAAAATGCAAATACCGCCCCCTCTGACATGCTGCTTTCATGCAAAAGACCATGCCAGAGCATACTACACTCAACTAGTAGGCATGCGTAAGTTTATCGCACTTCAGGTTGATCGGTTAAGGTGGACAAAAAAACAACAATCGCAGCACGATCCTGTTCCGTAAGCTGCGGCTTATCGCCTTTTTTTCCACCGAAAGGCGCATCTTTACGGTCCAAATTCTCTTGATATGCTTTTGGTAGATCATTGGGCACCGCATGGCCCTTCCCATAAAAATGCTCAGGCTCCACGTCGCGTAACGCGTAAAAGTCCAAAACATCCGACAGTGAGTGAAAAACACCATTATGAAAAAAGACATGCCGCGTGGCACTATTGCGCAATGTAGGCGTCGTAAACATTCCACAATAAGCTGAAAGCGTCTTGCGCCCACCTGTCTCGCGGTCACAAACGCCAAGATCATAATATGCCGCATTTTGGTTGCGCATGATCGCCATATTGCGTGGCGCGCCTAAAGCTTCATATTGGTGATCTGTAAATAATGGCGGCAACCCTTCTGGCGTTGCAGTGTCTAAATGACACGCAGCACAATTCCCCCGCACAGGATCATTAAAGGCCATATACCCTTCCCGCTCTTGCGCTGTGAATTTAGCTTTACCTTCCAACCATGCGTCAAATTTGCTGTTGTATAAATGAAAACTGCCAGCCTCTATTTGATAGCGTGCCAACGCAAAAAGGGCTTCATTCATTAACAAAGGTGGAGTTGCACCCTCTGGAATCCCAGCAAGCAATCTCAATGTTTGTGCATAGGGCGCATGTGCTAAATGCTCCATGACATGCTGCGGCGTTGCAGCCATTTCATCCGCATCAAATAACGGCCCCTCAGCCTGTGCTTGCAGAGTATCCGCTCGGCCATCCCAAAAGAGCCCACCTTGCGGCACCATATTCGCTGCCGAAGATGCGGTATTCGTCGCACTTTTAGAGCCACGCGGCGCATTACTCGTCGCGGTTGTATCGCTTAATGTTGGCGCAGTTTCCGAAACAGCATTATCCGGGCCAATACTAAAATTTGGACGCCGCTCTGCATAAGTCAGCGTAGGAATAGCGCGCCGCCCCTCACGATTTAAGCTGACGCCGCCCAAAAAAACAGATGCCTCTCCGGTCGGACCATAATGCTGATCAGGCGCATGACAAGACGCACAAGACAAACGTCCCGATCCTGACAAACCCTTATCGTAAAAAATCGCTTTCCCGACTTCAGCCATCGCCGATAATGGGTGCTGATCAGGGCGGTGCAACACAACCGGACACGGGTTCTCCCCATCCGCAGTGGGCGCACATTGCACGGTAGACTGCGCATCCGCAGTACTACTCAACACCCCACAAAAAACAATGGTGCAGCTCCCTACAAGCTGCACCATTTTCGCTAATCGTCGCATACCAATCAGTTAAACAAAGCAATCAGCCATGAAGGCAACAACCATGACAAGAAACCAGCAAGCCCATCTTGCGGAGCTGGTGGCGCTGGCGGAGTGTTGTCTCCACCGGCATCATGATGGCCATGATGTTCACCGTCATGTTTAATATCGCCCGTGTTTTCATCCAAAATCAGCGTTCCCGTTTGAGGAGCACGATCAAAATCAAACAACTCATTCAAAGAGCCGGCACTTGCATCGAAAGACCCCTGCCCCAGACGCTTACCGTCCAACCAGTTATCTTCAATAAACTTCGGCACAGACGCTTGAGATGTCAGCTTATGCCCTACGAAGTTGGTTCGTGCCCAAGGCGAAACAACAATCAACGGCAAACGCGTGCCAGGACCACAACGACCATTCACTGGCTTACCAGACACTCCCTCAGGCGCATCCCCAGCGCCACATACACCATTGGCACTCAATTGATCCGCTGAGGAGAAAGAACTACGCGTCGGCGTTGTATAAGCGTGATCGTACCAGCCATCGGAATCATCATACGCAATAATAACAGCCGTATCCCGCCATTCTGGGCGCTTCTGAATGAAGTTAACCAACTTCACTACGCCAGATTGCTCATCCAACGGGTCAGAATACCCAGCATGCCCATCTTGATACGCTGGCATTTTCACAAACGAAACGGCTGGGAAGTTATGTATTTTTACAGCAGCGTAAAAATCTTCGAGGTCATATTCGTGATTAGCAGGCTCTGCTTGCTGAGAGTCTGGCACGACACTGTAACCAACAGCGTGCATGGATACTGGGCGCGCATGTGTCGGGTTTGCGGTCGTCGCGTAATACTGGAACCAATTGTGATGCGGGATATAATCCGCGACATTCTGTGAAACGATGGTCGAATATGTCGAGCGCTGGCAGCCGGTGGAACCATCCGCATTCACCGCACCAAGGTTGAAGCCGCCCATAAAGCCGCCCCAAGTAATGCCACGTTGATTCAACAGATCACCAATATTGCGGCCCGTCATGCTGCCCTGATCTGTCTTTGATGAACATACATCATAAGAAGGATCAATATCGTTGATCATCGTATAACCGCCCTGCCCGTCATCAACGAAAGCAGAGGATTTTGTTGCTGTCGCCGGCTTAGCCGTCGTCATACGGATTTTCAAACCATTGGTTTGGCCTGAAACAACTTCCAAAGCACCCGGCGTTGATGGCCCATAAGTGTCACTGTAGCTATTATCACTCATGGCAAAGCGCTGAGCGTAATGCCAGTAGGCCGTGACGGTGTTACCGTCATAATAACCTAAAACCTGACCAGACGTACCAAACGCACCGACACCGCCAGAAGAACCACGCCCCGTATAGAGCGGGAACAAATCGACATTCCCGTTATCATAAGCGCGCTGCTCGGCAGTATAAGCGTGATTTTGGTCCGCGGTGCTCGCTTGCGAACGGTCCAACCGGAAGGGCAATGCAGCCCCCGCACCATTGGCAGGGTTGGTGTTCGGGTTTTGCGCTAAGAGATTAGCTGAACGCAGGTTGTTGACATAAGGCGTGTGCTCAGCAGCCGTAAATGAAGGCTCACCCGTTGGGTTCGCTGCCTTTGGATACGTTCCAAAATAATGGTCAAATGCTACGTTTTCTTGATAAATAACAACGACATGCTTAATGGGGGTACGTGTAGGAAACGCACGTGCACGGTCGTGATGCGCTGTATCATCCCCATCATTTTGCCAACCAAAATCACCATCAGCAGAATGTACAACGCTCGTACCAAAAGCGCTGAGCATCAACGCAGCAGAAAATGCTAATTTCGTCCGTTTCATGACCACAACAACCACCCATCATATACAACACACAGAGCGATAATGCCCTTCACTAGCCCGCACAACCCGCGCGAATGATGCTCTCACTACAATCTAGTTCCTCAAAAGGCTTATGAATATTTTATGACCCGCCTCAACAAAACACATACAGTATACAATTAATCTTACTTAAATATTTTTATATAATTGAAATATACAATTATATTAATTAATTTCGAATCTCTACCTGAGGATGCCCTTTTGAATATTCAGATTTAGGCACAATTCTTCGTTCTACCCCCATACGCTCCAAACGCACCTCTTGCGGCGAGACAGCAACAACACTCCACCCCTCAAAAATACCACCAGCACGCACACTCAACCCCCCTAAAGTATGGGGCGTGCCCGCAAAGATTGCCGTCCAACCATGACGGTCACCAACCACCCCGGTCACCACTGGAACCTCATCATGTGGCTGCTGAAGAATTTTTCCTCGCCTGCTCGGTTCAAACAAAGGGCGCGTTAACAAACTACTTTGCTCAAGCCCCATCATATCTTGCGCAAAAGCTGGGTTCATGCCCAGTCCACCAAGCACCAGCGCACCTGCCATATAGAACCGCATCATTATAGACTGCCTACCTTCACAATACCCTGCGACACTATCATGCTTTTCGCGCCCACTGAGGCTTCTCAAGGGCATTCACCATATAATCCATAAAGGCATTTACTCTTACAGGGCGCAATACATTACCAGATGTCACCAAATACAGAGCGATATCCGCCACGCCCCACTCTGGCAAAATAGGCACGAACTTGCCATCACGCAGCCCTTCCCAAACCATGAACTCGGGAAATAACCCATAACCTAGCCCCGCTTCTAAAGCAGGCAAAAAAGCCTCCGCATTATCAGCACGCATACGCGCCTGCTGGGCCAAAACAAACTCCCGGCCACTTGTATTATGCTTTAGCCGTAAGGTGCCGGGGGCTGCAGTATTCGTATAGACAAAGCTTTTCTGATCTGCGAGATCGCGCGGATGCTCAGGCCACCCGATACGCTCCAAATATTGCGGGGCTGCCACCAATAATAAACGTACCCGGCACAAGCGCCGCGCACGCAGAGCAGAATCTGCCAAAGCTGCAATACGCAGCGCCACATCATAACCCTCTGCGACCAAATCAACGAGCGTATCACTAAAATCAACATTCACTTCAATATCGGGGTACTGCTCTAAAAATGCCGGCAGCAATGGAGCCAAATGTTTCACCCCAAACGCCATAGGTGCAGCTACACGTATCAGCCCTGACGGCCGTAACGTTCCACCTCGCGCTTCATTCTCTGCAGCTTCTGCCTCTGCAACAATGCGGTTTGCATGCCCGACCAATGAGCGCCCCATTTCCGTCAAAGACATCTGCCGTGAGTTACGATTAAAAAGCGCAACTCCCAATGATTGTTCCAAACGACTGACCGCTTTAGACACGGTCGGCTTCGACAAACTCAGCTCATCCGCTGCTCGAGTGAACGAACCACGCTCCGCTACTTTGGCAAAAATAGCCCAAGCTTCAAAATCCGGTAACCGCATCGTTCACCCCGTCCTCACTAAAATGCAATATTTAGAAACCATGGCTTTCTTTTATTTCTATATAATACCCAAGGCTCAATAACTATCTTTCAGGACAGACACAGAACACAATTTTGGACAGGAGATCCAGCATGATCGACGTTCGCTCATTTGACTCCCTTGGCCATGCTAACCACGGCTGGCTAGACGCTAAACATCACTTCTCATTTGCCAGTTATTTTGACCCCAACCGTACCCACTGGGGAGACTTGCGGGTTTGGAACGATGACGCCATTGCCGCCGGAACCGGCTTTGGCACTCACCCTCACAAAAATATGGAGATCATCACCTATGTCCGTGAAGGCGCCATAACGCACGAAGATAGTCTCGGGAATAAAGGCCGCACTGAAGCCGGGGACGTGCAAGTCATGTCAGCCGGAACCGGCGTGTATCACAGTGAGTACAACAAGGAAGAGACAACAACACGCCTCTTCCAGATTTGGATCCTGCCGAACCGTAACGGCCATGCGCCATCATGGGGCACACGAACCTTTCCCAAAGGAGAGCGCGCCAATCAATTCATAACGCTTGCATCCGGCTTTAGTGAGGACACCGACGCCCTAACGATCAATGCGGATGCCCGCGTTGTTGGGGCGACCATCCGGAAAGGAGAAACCGTTGAATATCCTCTGGGCAAAGAGCGCTTAGGCTATCTCGTCCCCGCCACTGGATCCGTAAACATTGACGGAACGACCGTTCACACACGAGATGGCGCTGCAATCTCTGAAGTAGAAACGCTCAAAGTCACGGCGCTCGAAGACTCTGAAATCGTGCTCGTAGACACCATCTACCAGCCATAATCACCAAGCATAACGGCTAGGGCAACACCCCCTAGCCGTTATCGTTTGTACGTTAAGGCGTAGCGTTCTTATTACGCACCAACCAATACACAACACCCAGCGCCAAAACGGCACCAGAGAGTGCAACCATCTCCGGTACATTAATACCATTCAGATCTAAGACGATAAACTTACGAACCGTCGCCATCATACCGATCAAGAGAACAGAACGCATTCGCGTCATGCTATGCGTCTGAGCTTCCGGCAAAACGAGGATTGAGTGCTTAAACTCCAAAGCAATCAATACTGTAAAAAACAGCCCAAAGAGTGATTGCAGCACATCCGGGCTCGTTGGGTTTAAACCCGTATGGATGAGCATTTGGCCAACAGCCACAACCACATGAAACAACCCAACGCAAGCCACCAAAGAAATGCTCACCGTTAGAATCAGCATCGCAATTTCTTCAAAATAATCAAAGGCCCGGGCAAAAAATGCAAAGCCAGGAATACTCTTCATTTAGATGTAACTCTCAAAAAACACTCAGTTTAAACGCCAGCAGCGTGATGTCGGAACACCTCCCACTGGGGCTGGGCTAACATAACAAAGAAGAACTTTCTTCTTAAAACGCACAGTGACTATCGGCCCCTCCTGACCACCAGCAGCCGACAACACAACTGCCCCTTGCGTCAGCATGTCAGATAAAGATTGCTGCACAGGCTCTAGCACTGTTGGCCACGCCAAAGCATTCCCTGGAACCTTAGCCCCTTCTTCTGGTGGCCAACTTTGACCTTGCGCACGGATATCCCCCATGCCGCCGACCAAAAGCAGCACAAACCAAATCATTTTCTTCACGTACACGCATCCCTCTAAACTTATTATTAACTGTACTTTTCGAGGAAGAACGGTAGCACACTCCCCTGTAGGGGGAAGCCTCGGTTACCTTTACAAGGCTCGGTAAAAAAATTAATGCCTTCATTCTAGAAGAGCAGCTTAAAGAACCACCGATCGGTACATGGCGTACATGTTGAACACGCCACAACCACAGGGGACACGGATGAAGTTTTGTATTGTTGGCGCAGGGTTCAGTGGAGCCGTTGTTGGTCGTCATTTAGCCGAAAAGGGACACGACGTCCTTCTCATTGACGAACGTCCTCACCTTGGCGGCAACTGCCACACCTCGCGCGATGACAAAACCGGTGTCATGGTTCACCATTACGGTCCGCATATTTTTCATACTGCGCATCAACATGTGTGGGATTATATCCAACAATTCGGCACGTTCCGCCCCTATGTGAACCGCGTCAAAGCTATCTCGAAAGAAGAAGTTTACACACTCCCGGTGAACCTCCTCACCATCAATCAGTTTTTCAATAAAACAATGGGCCCAGATGAAGCCCGCCGTTTCATTGAGGAAAAAGCTGACAAGTCCATTACCGAACCCAAAAATTTTGAAGAGCAAGCTCTCTCCATGATTGGGCCGGAACTCTATCACGCATTCTTCCGCGGCTATACGCGCAAGCAATGGGGCCTCGACCCCACAGAGCTTCCCGCCTCCATCTTGAAGCGTCTACCCCTGCGCTTCAATTATGACGACAACTATTTTAACCACCCCTATCAAGGTATTCCAGAAGATGGATACACGGCTCTGGTTGAAGGTATTATTGATACCCCACGCCTCGAATTACGTCTAAACACACGTTTTGAAGACGTTCGCGCGCAAGAAACCTTCGATCACGTCTTTTACACCGGCCCAATCGACCGTTATTTTGACTTTACCCATGGCCGCCTAGGCTACCGCACCCTTGATTTTGAACGTTTCGATGCTGAAGGCGATTATCAAGGCACAGCCGTCATCAATTATTGCGACGAAGACGTGCCTTTCACACGCATCTCCGAGCACAAGCACTTCGCCCCATGGGAAGCGGCTGACCTCGAAAAAACCGTCTGCTTCCGTGAGCATAGCCGCCTCGCAGAACCGGGGGATACACCGTATTACCCAATCCGCCTGACCACCGAAACGCGGATGCTAGAAGACTACATTTCCCTCGCTGAAAACTCACAAGGCGTGTCCTTCCTCGGACGCCTCGGCACCTATCGTTACCTCGACATGGATGTCACCATTGCTGAGGCTATGGCTGCATGCGAAAAAATCGATCAACACATCGAGAACAATACCGCCATCCCGCCATTCTTCGTCAACCCTCGCTAATCGCGAGGGGCGATCCCACAGCGTAACGGCTGCACCATAACATCACTGAAAGCTATCCAAACATGCGTTATCTTGTGACGGGCGGTGCCGGGTTTGTCGGGAGCCATGTTGCACTCACCCTGCTTGATGCTGGCCATGACGTTGTCATTCTCGATAATCTGAGCACAGGCCACCGCGCCGCCGTCCCCGCTGGAGCACGGTTTGAGCAAATTGATTTGCTCAATACCGCAGAAGTAGAGCGCGTCGTGTCACAAGGCCCATGGGATGCCGTCCTGCATTTCGCAGCTCTCTCCCTCGTTGGTGCCTCAATGGTAGAGCCCTATCATTATCTACGCCAAAATACGCTCACATCACTCAACTTGATTGAAGCCTGCGCCAAACACGGTGTTAAACGCTTTGTATTTTCCTCCACCGCTGCACTCTTCGGTGGTGACGATCGGCCACCGCCAATCGCGGATGATGCCCTCATTGACCCTGGCTCCCCCTATGGCGAAAGCAAATTTTTCATTGAGCGTGCACTCCTATGGGCTGACCGTATCCACGGCATGCGCCACGCCTGCTTGCGTTATTTCAATGCCGCCGGTGCAGATCTCAAAGGACGCCTCGGTGAAGACCACCGCCCGGAAACACATCTCATCCCCTTAACCATTGACGCAATGCTGGGCCGCCGGCCTGCCTTAAAGCTGTTCGGCAATAATTACCCAACACCAGACGGCACATGCATCCGTGATTATATTCACGTCGCGGATCTGGCCGATGCCCATATCCGCGCCATTGATCAACTCGATGAACGCTCCGTGACGTATAATCTTGGCAATGGCACAGGCTTTAGTAATCTCAAGGTTATTGAAAGCGTCGCTCGCATTTCTGGCCGCAACGTTCCTTGGGAATGGGCACCGCGCCGTGAGGGGGACCCCAGCGTCCTCGTCGCTGATTCTTCACGAATTCGCCATGAAACAGGCTGGAACCCACAATTTAGTGATATTGATACGATTGTAGAAACGGCCTTGCGCTGGCGCATTGACCACCCCAATGGCTATAATCAAACCTAGCTCTACCGGAATGTGTGCGGCTACAGAAACAATAGCCGCACACATTCCCCTCACCCATGAGGTGCCAAAGCGCGCAAGAGTGACTTTAAAGCCTTCTGTGCCGTACGTGTGCCCCACTCTTTCAACAACTTATGACTATCCGGTCGATGCGCCATCGCATAAGGGCTCTGCCGAATAGGCGGCATGGAAAAAACCGTTGCCTTAATATTCGATGCTAATGCAGGAAAAGGATCAATCCCAACCAACGCCGTCAGCATTGCCACAGAGGTGATCTTACATTGCGGTGTTGACGTATTCGTGCACACATACACCCCCGTTCCGGGCCCCGCAGGATCATAAACAGCCTTCCACGTCACATCCGGCACAGGAATCCGCCCAGCCCCAATCGTTGCTGGCATATGCTCAGGATTATAACCCGGCCCCGTCACAACAAAGACTTCTCCTTCTTGCTCAGCCCAGCCCCGCACCGCACTCTCAACCCCTTCCCAGGGACCACGATTCAGCTCAGCCGTTTGCGGTACAATATTGGACAACAAAAAAGACTGTGATTGCGCATCACTTCCGGGCTCATCTCCGCTGGGGGTCATATGCCCACGGTCAAACCCCGCATCACGGTAATCTGACAGCACAGCACCTAAAGAACCCGACAGACGATCATCCGGCCTGAAATCATTAAGTCGTGGTGTCTGACGCGCAATCTCAACATTTTCTTCTGTCAAATCCTCCGCTGACCATAACGGCCCTTTGGTTGCCGAAGAGACCTGGACGGCATAGTGGTCATTACACAGCAATAATCCGCCACCAAACGTCGCCCCAGACAACACAACAGGCGGGCGTCCACCAGCAAAAAGCTGCGGACACGAAGCCGCTAACATAATGCCCGGCCAACACCCCAAACCAACCAGAAACCACCGTACGACTTTCACCAGTGCCCCTTAAGTCAACAAAATCGAGCGTGGAGGCATAGGGGCTTTTGTGAGGATCGGCAATTCGGCCGCCATGGTCGCTTCGAAAAAATGACATAAAAAATTAAATTACAGCCTCCCCAAATTTTGCATTTGCGAATTATTCTCACCACATATAGAGTGACACTCATTCGCAACACCAAAGGATTGCAGGCAGTTATGATTGTCTGTTCATGCAACGCCCTCTCCCACCTTGACGTTGAAGCTGCCATTCAATCAGGGGCCTCACGCCCATCTGAGATCTATACAGCTCGCAAATGCCGTGCCCAGTGCGGGAATTGCGTACCGGGCATGGTGTGCTTACTCAAAGAAGCCCTACAAAAACACAGCGCGCTGCCGTTATCATCTCAGCCGCACTGTTAAACACTCCTTTTCGCGCCCAGATACAAAAAAGGCGGGCCAAAGCCCGCCTTCTCCGCAGCACAAAGCTATTGCAAGATTACTCTTGCTCTGTTGCTGGCGCTGAGTTGGTTTGGATATAACGTTCAATACCAACTTGCTTGATCAGGTCGAACTGACGATCAATGTAATCTTCATGCTCTTCCTCATTGATGAGGATCTTCAGCATCAGATCACGTGATACATAATCACGAACGCTCTCACAGTATGCGATACCGTCGCGCAGATCTTCCAGCGCCTTCTTTTCAAGTTGCAAATCGCATTTGAGCACTTCTTCTACGCTCTCACCGATCAGAATTTGGTTCAAACGCTGAACATTTGGCAGACCGCCAAGGAACAAAATACGCTCAATCAACCAATCCGCATGACGCATTTCTTCGATAGATTCGTCATATTCCTTCTTCGCAAGATGCGTCACACCCCAGTGACGCAGCGTACGAGCATGCAGGAAGTACTGATTAATCGCCGTCAACTCATTCGTTAACTGCGTGTTCAGGAAATCAACAACTTTTTGATCTTTAACGGTCATCTGTTTTCTCCACTTCTGATGCCCAGATAACATACCCTCCATCAAGTATCCAAGTATTATTTTTGCAATTACATGCAAATGATTATCAATTAAAAACTCAATTAGAATATTTTAAAGTAAAACTAGTCGTACTTTTTATATTATCCAAAACTATACTAGAGTGAGCCGTTGAAACCTCAGGCATAGATAAAAGGTCATGATTCAGAAAATGGTTAAATGTTGCCAAATCGCAGGTCGAAACCTTTAAGATTACGTCTGATCCACCCGTTAATGTTTGGCACTCCGACACTTCATTCATGTCCATAATTTTCTGACGAAACCGCGCCAAACACTCAGCACTATGCGAGTGGAGGGTCAGTAAAATATAAGCATGCACACCAATGCCTATTTTAGCCGCATCCAACACAGCCGCGATATTCTGTACATACCCTTCCGAGCGTAAACGCTGCATGCGGCGAGAACACTGAGACGCAGATAAATGCACTTTCTCGCTCATTCCTTGCGGACCTATATCCCCCCATTGCTGCCAAATTTCCAAAATAAGCACATCAAAACGGTCCAACATAACAATCAGCTCTTCCGCATGGAAAAATCATATTAAACCGAAATAACACATAAAACGTGCATGTACCCATACAAAAGGCTCTAAAGAACACGGACATTGTATAAAATAAGCATTACCATTCCGTTTCATTTTGCTGGAGTGAGAGCATGCCCTTCTCAACACTAACCCCTCAGCCAAACGATCCTCTCCTCGCCCTCATCAAGGCATACGCAGCGGATCCAAGAGCTGAGAAAATTGATCTTGGCGTCGGCGTCTTTCGGGATGTACACGGTGCAACCCCCGTCATGTCTGCCGTCAAGCAAGCAGAAGAGAAGCTGCTCACCACACAAGACAGCAAATCCTATCTCGGCCCCGAAGGCGATAAAGGCTTTGTAGACGCAATTGCAGAACACTTATTTGGTGACACCCAAAAAGTGCGCGCCATTGATGGCTTACAAACCCCCGGCGGTACAGGCGCCCTGCGCCTCGCAGGTGAGCTCTTAGTGCGTAGCGGTGTAAAACGCATCCTCGTGGCAAGCCCCACATGGGCCAATCACCTTGCCATCTTCAAAGAAGTTGGCCTGTCCGTTATTACAGCTTCGTGCTTTGACCTTAACACACAGAGCTTTGACCTTGAGCGCTTCAAAGAAGCCCTAAACACAGCTGAAGCCGGTGACGCCGTCCTGCTCCATGGTTGTTGTCACAACCCACTCGGCATTGACCCCACAGCCCAAGACTGGCGTGTTATTGCTGACATTATAGCAACCCGTCAGCTCCTGCCTCTGATCGACATCGCCTATCAAGGCCTTGGCGATGGATGGGAAGACGACGCCTTAGGCGCACGCACCATTCTTTCAGCCGTGCCTTACGGCCTACTTGCCTATTCCTGCGACAAAAATTTCGGCCTCTACCGCGAACGGACAGGCGCTCTTTATGTCAGCGCACCAGACGCACAGAGTCTCGACTGTACCTTGTCCAACCTCCTGCACCTTGCGCGCACAAACTGGTCAATGCCCCCTGATCATGGCGCAGCTGTCGTACGCTTAATCCTGACCGACCCGGCGCTACGTAACATCTGGCGCGAAGAGTTAGCGTTCATGCGCACGCGTATTTTGTCTCTGCGGCAAGAATTAGCTCAACTTGGCGTTATTGGCTCACTCAACCTCTCCCCTATTGCCCACGGCAAGGGCATGTTCGCAACCCTGCCCTTGACCCCAAGCCAAGTGGTATGGCTGCGTGAACACTATGCCATTTACATGGCTCATTCTGGCCGTATCAATATCGCCGGATTTGGCGACGGAGACGTTCAACGCTTTGGCTCAGCCTTACAGGCTTTGATGGAGCAGAACATCACATGAGTGCCCCATCATCATCCCGCTTAAGCATATGGAACACACCGTATCTTTTACTCACGCTGGCAACTTGCTTTTGGGCCAGTAACTTTGTTCTCGGACGCGCTATCCCTGCGTCCCTGACACCAATCACATTGTCTTTTTTACGCTGGGTCCTCGCGACAATCCTCGTCACTCCATTTGCCTTGCCGCATTTAAAAAAAGACTTCCCAACCATCCGCAAACACTTACCTATTTTATTACTACTTTCACTTCTCGGCATTGCTGGCAGTAATACGCTGGCCTATTTTGCCGTACGCCAAACCACAGCAACATCAGCACTATTGATCCAATCCGCTATGCCCATCAGCATTATCGGGTTTGGTCTTCTATTGTTTGGTGAACGGCCAACAATGCGCCAACTTATTGCTATGGCTTTTGCCGCCATTGGCGTTTTGTGTGTTATCCTCGGCAAACCCGGTACCACAGGCGGTGCCCTCAATATGGGTACAATCCTCGCAGGCCTCGCCATGCTGTGTCAGTCATCCTACGCAGCGCTATTACGTTGCAAGCCACCTCTACATCCAAGCAGTTTTTTGTTTGCAACCTTCCTTTGCGCCTCCTTACTCTTATTTCCACTCGAGCTGTTCACATCTTCAGGCTTACCGCACCTGACTTTGCCTAATATTGGCGCCATTACCTACCTCGCGATTGGCCCTTCCCTCTTGGCCTTTTTCCTATTCAATCGCGGCGTACAACTTATCGGCTCCGCAAAAGCCAGTATCTTTTTCTATCTTATGCCTGTGTTCGGCACGTTATTCGCTACACTTCTTTTAGGTGAGCGTATTGAAGCGATTGAAATTGGAGGCTTTGTATTGGTTGGCGTTGGTTTCACCTTATCAAACGCCAGAAATAAATCTTAATTATTATATATAATAACATCACCACACACATACACACCTGTATTTTTTGTGTGGTGATTTATTGATTTTTTATACTTTAATCCCCCCTCAAACATGCCTCTTTTATAAAGGAAAATATACTTTGTTTTTATAAAATTATTCCGCAATCGTATTGTTGCAACATCGCATAACCGTTACCTAAAAGTCACAATTCGATACGACGTCGAACAAAATCCTTTAAATCTCATATTTTTTGTTATTTAAAATTACAACTTTATGTCATCGTTATGTTGATTGATATGGAGTATTTCACGATGAAAAAGCGATATTTCTTGTGGTCCACCACCCTCAGCGTCTCCGCAGCGTTGTTACCTTTCAGCGCTCACGCAAAGCCGCTAACACACGCAGCACCGCACCATCACAAAAAAGCCTCCAAAAAGGCTCCCATTACAAACACGGCCTCCACTACCCCCACCGCCATACCAACCATAGCGCCGGCACCTACCAGCAGCCCATCTGCTGTTGCGCAGACACTCAACAACGCCACCATTACACCATCCGGTGTAGAGCAAATTACCGTGACAGGTTCTCGCTTGATCAAGAACTCTCTTGATCAAGTCGAACCCATCACCACCCTTGGCTCAGACCAAATTCGTAAGCGCGGTTACACTAACATCGCTCTTGCACTTCTACGCGAAGACACTGCTTTTGCTCCTTCTTCAAGCCCTATCGGAA
This sequence comes from uncultured Neokomagataea sp., assembly GCF_946476835.1. Classification (GTDB taxonomy): domain Bacteria; phylum Pseudomonadota; class Alphaproteobacteria; order Acetobacterales; family Acetobacteraceae; genus Gluconobacter. The sequence continues at coordinate 40,449 of NZ_CAMKWA010000011.1, read as the reverse complement.
ATCAAAGCGGGAACGGAATGGGGAGTGGTCAATCTTTCGCTAACCTCTTCAATCTTGGCGCTGAACATACACTGACCGTTGTCAACGGCTTACGATTCACTCCCGGCTCGAGCGCATCAATGTTTGGTAATGTCTCCGGCTCCGCCGTAGATTTAACCGAAATTCCAGATAGCCTCGTGGACCGTAGCGAAGTAGTCAAAACGGGCGGTGCCCCAACCTATGGCTCCGATGCAATTGCAGGAACAGTCAACTTAATCCTGAAGAATGATTTCCAAGGCCTTCAGGTTGATGGACAGGCAGGCTGGACCCAACAACTTGACGGACTGAGCCATAAAATTGATTTCCTAGCTGGCCGACACTTTGATCATGACCGCGGCGGAATCGTTGTTGACGTTGAATACACACATAACGATTCTATTTCCGGCAATAGCCGGTATTTCTCCGGCGCTGATCAGCCATGGCTTGAAACGGTCTCTAATAAACCTTACGAAAACGCACTTTCAACACAATATCGCAGCCTGCTCTTTACCCAAAGTGGCATCCCGAATACGAGCGATGTCATTCCCTTTCAAGGCAGCAACCAAAGCGGCATTACAAATGCAGCAGGCCAAACACTTATCTTTTCCAAAGATGGTAAAAGCCTTGTTCCCCTGACTTATAATTCTGTCGATGCATACGGCTATAACGCATCAGGCGGTAACGGCCTTAAAAGCAATGCCTTCAACAACCTGATGTCTGACGTGACGCGCGTGTCATTCGTTACACTTGGTCATTATAATTTCAGCAATAATCTGCGCTTTCACTGGGAAACGTGGTACGAGCGCTATAACAGCATTAACCCAGCCAATAGTTATTACATGGCCACTGCTCAATATGGCAATGCCGGGCAAGTCAACGGCAATTTTCCCGTTAGCATTAACAGCCCCTTCCTAACATCGACCGAACAAAATACCATCCAAAATGCCTTAAATCAGGGCGGCACATCAACCAACCAATTTTACGTTGCTGACGCCAGCACACAAATCATGAATGGTCGTTATGAATCACAAAATGAGCTCTATCGTTTTGTAACCGGACTAGACGGTAATTTTGATGCCCTGCACCGCAACTGGAAGTGGGAAGCTACATTCCAATACGGCCGTAATGCCATGGTGGACATGCAAAATGAACCACTTATTCAAAACCTAAATAACGCACTCAACGTCACAACCAATGCTGCCGGACAAGCGATCTGCTCCCCTGGATATACCAGCGCATCCGTCATGTCGTTTAGCTCCACCTGCGCCCCTTTCAACCCCATCGGCACCAATCAGGCCAGTCAACAATCCGTCAACTACATCGATACGCAGTCAAAAGATCGCAGCGTGAATACAATGCTCGATTTCGTTGCTGACATTAAAGGCAATGTCATGCAGCTACCTGCGGGTCAGTGGCAAGTTGTCGCCGGATATGAACACCGCCGAGAAAGCAACGCATACGATCCCGGCCCCTATTTGGAATCCGGCGAAGGTATCTCTATCCCCGTACTCCCCTCTTCCGGTGCCTATCACACCAACGAGGCCTTTGCCGAAACGGATATTCCTCTCGTAAAACCGAGCATGCATATCCCTTTCATTTACCATGCCTCTGCCAATTCTTCGATGCGCTATATTGATAACAGCTACACAGGTGCTTTCTGGACTTATGCTGCCGGCGGCACACTGTCTTTCACCAAAGACATCGCCGTACGTGGCTCTTACATGCGCTCTTTACGCGCTCCGGGCGTTGCCGAATTGGTACAACCACTGGGCGCTTCTTATGAAAGCGGCAATGACCCCTGCGACACTAACTATATCAATGGCGGCACTAATCCCGCCATGCGAGCACATAACTGCGCAGTCGCAGGCGTACCTCAGGGTTTCTTGTCTAATATTTCAAATTTCTCCGTCAAAGGTCTGGGAGGCGGTAACCCACACCTCACCAACGAACAAGGCACCGCCAAGAGCATCGGCGCGGTTATTACGCCTCGCTGGATTCCTGGCCTGACCCTACAGGCCGATTACATGAATATCCGTATCAACAACCAAATTACACAGCCGGGCGTACAGTACGATATGGATGCCTGCTACGATTCAGCCGATTTCCCCAACAATTCCTACTGCCAACTGTTCACACGTAACAAAACAACGCATCAGATTACCAACTTCACCGACACTTACCAAAATGTTGGGGTCAGCAAAGTACGTCTTCTACAAGCCGTCTTAAATTATCAACTCCCCTTACAACGTATTGGGCTAGGCGATGATTCCGGCGCAATTAATACTAGTATTAACTACACACACTATTTCAACAATTATTATGTTATTGGTGGCTCCACCCAATATCAATTTGGTGGATCAGGCAACCCTGCAGACAACTTTACGGCAAACCTAAACTACTCATGGAGAGATGCATTTTTCCAATGGCAGACCCAATATTATGGTCGCTCTTCCACTATCGTTAACCAATCCAGCAATTACTTCCAATACCCGAAAGCACCATCGTTTGCTCTCTTTAACATGACCATAGGTTATACATTTGCTAAAAAATATACGGCATCGTTTATGGTCAATAACGTCCTAGGATCTTCACCACCGTTTCCTTATCAATTCAGCACAACACGCTACTACAACGCCATTCTTGGGCGCTCCTTTGGTTTCAACATTTCTGCTAACTTCTAAGTGCTCTTAGAAAAGACCCCACTTATATAAGAATATTTGCGGCATATAGCTTAATAAGCTCATATGCCGCAAAATATAAAAAACCATATTACATTCAGAAATAATTCACACACAATATACATTAACATCATTAAATGTATTTCGGAAAAATCGAATAGACCATCATCCGAAAGACATTTCTCATGACACCATCAAATCTTATAAAACGCCGTACGCTTATAACAACACTCGGAGCGGCCTGTAGCGCATCTGTTCTTACACTACCGGCATATGCCAAAAATACCGCCATTTATAATGATGGCAAATTCAGTGATACAGGAAATGTTTTACCGTGGTCCGGGGACACAATTATTTGTCCACTCCCCTTCAATAGCCCTGCTTTTCAAGAGATGCTGAACATTAACACCGAAGTCACGCGCCACTTCCGTGATTACATCGCTGCCACGCCCCCCTCCAGCTACCACATGACCATCTACGGCTGCGCGGATCCGCAACGGCGCGCCGCCCATTTATGGCCCGCTGGCAAAGCTCTCACGACCCCCATAGAAGAGATTAACCAGACCTTATTAGACCGCCTGCGCACGCAACGTTTCACTTACCCTACCCCGATCCGCATGCGCGTTGATACAGCCGAGACCAAAGGCCTAACTATTATCCCACTCCTACCCGCAGATAGCGCAGAACGTACAACCCTCTACCAATTGCGCCACGACATTGCGCGTACAACAGGCCTCATGACGCCTAACCTTGATACATTCCGCTTCCACATCACATTCGGTTACCCCTTCCGTCCAATGCCAGATGATGTTGCGAGCGCTTTCCAAAAAGCATCACAAGAATGGCGCAACCGCTTAGCCGCACGCTGTCCCTATATTGACCTCCCCGCCCCGCTTTATTGCCGCTTTACCGATATGTTTGCGTTTGAGCCCCTACTAACCCTGCCGCGCAAAGCTTAAAATAAACACCTTCCTTCATAGCCCGCCTGTGCAGGAAGGTGGTTTTCATCAGAACATTGATGTTTTCTTTTTCAAAAACAGCATCAAAAAAATACTCCCCAATGCCGAAATCAAAACACCGACAGGAAGTTCTTGCGCGGGTAATACCGAGCGACTGACAATATCAGCTCCCAATGTTAACAGCGCACCAAGAGCAGCAATGGATCCACCCCCTTCCACTCGGGAGTGCATAAAACGCGCCAAATGCGGCACAACAAGCCCGACAAACGGCACCGGACCACACACACAAACACTCAAACCGCAGCCCAGCGCGCAGCACAAAATTGCCTTTCTACGCAAAGACTGGACATCCACCCCCAAAGAGCGCGCGGTATCCTCTCCCGCAAGTAACGCATATAAGGACTGATTATAAAAAAAACGAAACAATAGCAGCACCAGCAATCCAACCACAGCCAGAGGAATGAAAGACCACTGCGCAGACGCAAAACTTCCCATGGTCCAAAACAAGACCGATTGCGCTGTATTACGATCCCCAAAAAAAATAAAAATATTGGTCAGTGACGAAAATAAAAACGAAATCGCCAGCCCACCTAAAACCAAATTATTTTTTTGCGGCCCTAATTTGGGTCCCAATAACAAAAAACCAAACATCCCCGTTGCTAGGACCGCGCCGAACCCTGCCCCCAAAAATGGGGTCCACATCCCCGCAAAGTTACCCAAGAAAACAATAACGGCTACAGCCCCCGCTGCGGCCCCAGACGACAAACCGAACAAATACGGATCCGCCAAAGCGTTACGCGTCACAATTTGTAGCAGTGCACCGCCTTGCGCAAAGCAAGCCCCCGCAACCAATGCCAAAACACAACGCGGCAAACGGACAGACCATATAATCCGCTCAACAACACCCGAACCACCCGGCCCTTGCAAAAGAGCATGCACCACTTGCTCAGGTGTTAACCGCGCCGTACCCAACATCAAGCCACACACCAACTCCAGCATGAGACATACACCAAGACAGAGCGCCTTCATCACACCGCCCCTAACCTATTGTGCATCTGGATGTAAAAAATGAGCCAAGGTTTCCACAGCCTCAATATTGCCCGGGCCCGGCGTCACCTCATCATAAGGCAAAACGACAATATGCCTCGGCGCAACTGCCGAGCTTCCCTCTAGAAGAGCTTGATGCCGGAGACTCTCTATCGCCTCCGCAGAACCATGCCCATAATCCACCACAACCACCACATCCGGATGCCGGACAGACACGTCCTCCCAAGACGTGGTTCCCCAATTCACCGGCAAATCATCAAAAACATTCCGCCCACCAGCAAGACGTATCAATTCCGTAACCAGCGCATCACGCCCCGCCGTAAAAGGCTCTGCACCGCCACTATCGTACAAAAAAACCGGAACTTGGCGTGCACCAACAAGGTGCTTTTCTACCTCCGCAATACGCGCTTTCCAGCCTTCTATTAAAACATGCGCCTCATGTTCTTTCCCAAATACAACACCCAAACGATATTCGTCATCATACAGCAATGCCCCCAGCGTTATCGGACTACGCCCCCCACCAGCACGCCCGCAACTCTCTGTCAGCACCAAGCTGGCAATACCTTCACCCGCCAAGCGCTCTGGGGTGACATCCCCACCGATCCGCATGCCATAATTCCACCCAGCAACGAACAGATCCGTCTGTGCTGCCATAAGCTGCTCTAAAGTTGGATAGCGTGGCGCTAATTCCGGCACCTTACCAAGCGCTTGCTGAAAAGCATTGGTCTCTTTATTCCACCCCGTAATGCCCGTTACCCCGCGCATAAACGGTTGTAAATGCAAAGCAAAAGCCATCTCAGCCATATTCACATCATGAAAGACAGCGCGCTGAGGCGGCTTCGTAAACGTAACAGGGGTGCCACAGCTTTTAACCGTGACCGGAAATGCCTGAATTGCCCCCATACACAGAACAAAGCATACGCAGATATACCTAATATACTTCATGTTTTTGCCCGGAATGTCAGGGTATATGTGCCGTCTGGCAGCAAAGCACGCTGAATATTTAAGTCAAAAATCGTTCTACATTCTTCAGATAATAACACGTCATCCGCAGGGCCTTGTAAGGCTAGCCTCCCCCGCAGCAAGACAAGAACATGATCTGCAAAATCCGACACCAGAGAAAGATCATGCAAAACTGTCACAACGGTACAGGACAAGCCCCGTACCACCTGCAACAACTGACCACGCGCAGCAAGATCGAGGTGGTTCGTCGGCTCATCAAGCAATAAAAGTTCAGGCGTTTGCGCTAAGCAGCGCGCCAACATAACACGCTGCCTTTCTCCTCCAGAAAGCTGGCCAAGTTGCCGCGATAAAAACGGCCGCACACCACACCGCTCCACCGCGTCATCCAGCGCGACACGGTCTACTTCCGCATTCTTCTCAAAAGGCAAACGCGCCAGTTGCAAATACTCTTTTACGCGAAGATCAGAAGCTGCCTCTTCATGCTGAGAAAGATAAGCAATACGGCGTGCGCGCTCTTTCAAACGCATCTGCCGCACTGAAACACCTTTCCACACAATATCGCCCGTTTGAGGCGTATCCAGCCCAGCCAAAAACCGCAAAAGGGTCGTTTTACCCGCTCCATTAGGCCCGATAAGAGCAACGCACGCTCCCGCTGGTACCGAGCACGATACATCCATCAAGCCTGCCCTCCGAGAGGACAGACCCGTAATAGACAAGCCAGCCGTCACAAACCCGCCTGTATGCTCATAGAGAACGAGCGCGGCGCTCCCATAAGCACCTGACCAGGATAGCTCGGATCAGCCCACTGCACATAATATTTATTGCCGATATTATCGATACGCCCATACACCGTGACGTTCTTCGTCATATGCCAGCCAGCAAAAACATTTACCGTGGCATAGTCATGCAGCGTAATGGTGTTGGCATAATCCCCTTGGCGCGCAGACACGTAACGCATCCCCGCCCCTAGATCGAGCGGTAGATCTCCCACCCGTGACCACACACCCCACATATTCGCCGTAACACGCGGGACATTAGGCACCTGATGCCCGGAAGCATCCATACCCGCCGAAGGCATAAACCCAGAGCCAAAGTGTGAATCCGTATAAGCTACATTCCCGGACAAGCTAACATGATGCGTCAGCGCAAGGTTACCCTCCCATTCCACACCACGAGAAACCTGCCGACCAGCATTCGCCACGGTATCTGGACCAGTGGCCACTAAAATCTGCCGCCGATCAATATTATACAGCGCCAATGTCGTATTCGCCCGACCATTTAGCAGCGTGGCTTTTGTCCCCACTTCGCCTTGTGTCGTGTGCGATAATGCCGAGAACTGACCACGATTAGCGATAAACAAATTTGCACCCGGCGGATCTTCAGCCGTACTAAAGACGCCATAAACACTCACCGCAGGCGTGATGTCATAAACCGGACCTATACGGAAATTACTTGGGTTATAATGCCCCTGAAAGCTGCTCTTAGCATTAAACGCACCGTTTTGATTGTAATTCTGCCGGTCTAAGTGGAGCCAGTCATAACGATACCCTCCAACAATGCGCAGGCGACCCCAAACCGTCACGACATCTTCTAGAAAAACGGCAGCATCTGTCATCGTGGTCGGCGATTTTCGATACGGTAACTCGCCCTCAAATGGCCCAAGGCTTCCCCCCTGAGGCGCAGTCATAGACACGCTGTCTGCATAATCCGCATCAGGAAACCCTCTATTGCGGATAAAACGCAAATAATAAGCATCCCCACCAAGAACCAAACGGTTTTTTATGCCGAACACCGTATGATCAAAAGTAGCATTAACCGTATCCCCAACCTGATGCTGGTTTTGGTAAACGTAGAAACGATCCCGCCCGATACGCCCTGCCGCGATAGACTGCCCCGCGGCATCCACAGCAGACGTATTCCCTATAAAACTATAGGTCTCAGCATTGTTCCAGTCACGCTTAGCATACAGAACATAGCTTTTATTATGCAGCGCAAGATGGGGATTGACCTGCCAGTCCAAATGCAATGTTGGTGTCGCATTCACTGACCCTGCTTTTGCATCAGAGACGTTATAGTACTTCCACAACTCACTACGAGTGAGTCCCAGACCTTGGCTCGACGTCAATAAACCAGAAGCAGCATCACCCGTTTGTCGCAAAGGCACTAAAGGTGCGCCATAATATGTCGACAAACGATCCGTCAGATAATCCACACCTAAACGTGCCGAAAAATCTGCATTAGGACGCCATAATGCCGTTACCGTCAGATCATTACTATGAGGATTTGCACCCTGCACATATCCAGCAGAAGATGTGCGACTAAAATCTGCCCGAATAGCGAACGTCGATGATAATGGTATGGAACCGCCTACACCTGCATTCCATGTATTAAAACTACCATATGACACCAATGCATTCGCATGAGCCGCATCAAAAACCGGATCACGTGTCCGTATATCAACCGTGCCGCCAACAGCTCCCTGCCCGTACAACACAGAAGATGGCCCCTTCAGGACCTGAACGTTTTCTAAGTTAAACGTGTTGAGAGGGCGATTCACCATCGTGGTCGGGCCATAATAAATCCCATCACGCAGAACTAAAACTTGCCCTGCCGTAAAACCACGCATCATCAGTTGTGCGGGGTTCCCCGGTGAACCACCAGATGTCACACCCGGCGCACTATCGGCAGCCTCATCCGCATGGGCAATGCCACGCAAATCCATTACACTGCGCGTAATGATGTTGATAGTCGCGGGGTTATGCTGCACCGTCAGGCCCAACCTCCCTCCAATAACCGGAGTAGACCGTAAAGCCGTCGCCTGCCCATGTGCTACGATATGCTCATCCTCAGCATGAACACTCGGCACACTCAAACCCAACAACACAACAGGCACACACGCCCGGACGCAATAACTCCGCATAAGTGCGAAACACCTCTCTATAATGCATCACTACGGCCCCGTACGATACGCCATACGGCCTTCAGTACACCCCGCCCTCAGGTGCCGTCCGTGATCATTTTTGATGGCAGGTCTCCTGGCTCACGGGTCATCAAACATTGGCCACCTTCCCAAAGACTTTGTTCAGCCCTCAGTGGCTGAGGCACATACCTCACTTGACCAACCCTCTCGCCATAAACAGTTGCGGGGGCAGCTGCGGCCTCACACCGCATTCCCTTTTCATCCCCGATGAACGGGGAACCATCATGTTTTAAAAAAAGCTAAATGTTATAATATGTCAATTTATATAATGTCGTTTTAAACAAACAGGCAGCACAATATTCGCTCAGAAATGCATTTCTGCACATAAAGCGCTTGAGGCTTTCGGCGATAAACGCATATTGGCAACCCCTCATACGATCAACGTCAACACGAGCGAACCTTTATGACCACAACACCTCAGCCAACCACTCAAATGTTTCGTGACGCAATGGCACGCCTTGCTAGCGCCGTCACAATCGTCACCACAGACGGAGAACACGGCCGCTACGGTTTTACAGCTTCTGCCGTCTCTAGCGTGACAGATACCCCGCCAACCCTTTTGGTCTGCATTAACCGCCAGACCAAAACCCACCCTGTCCTGCTCAACAATGGTACTTTTGCCGTCAATATTTTATCTGATGGCCATGAATCACTCTCCAATCACTTCGCGACCAGCGCCGTCAGCATGGAAGAACGCTTCTCCTTAGGCGGCTGGCATACAGGAAAGTGCGGACAACCCATTTTAGAAGATGCTCTAGTATCAATTGAATGTAACGTTTCCAATATACAAGATATCGGAACACATACCGTTGTATTTGGAGAAGTATCACACATTAACCTACACCCATCAAAAACCAATTCTTTGCTTTGGGTGCGTCGTAATTATATATCCATTTAATGTTTATATAAAAACAATTCAGCATGAGGATGGATAAACATTTTCAACCTCATGCTATTATACCTATTGAAATTAAACTCTTTTCATGAATTATGTTTGGTTTATAATCAAAATTAATTACATAATTTCGGATCTTTTATGTCCTTACCTCAACCCCTCATCCAATATTGCGACAGTACCAATATAGCGATATCCATTGCAGATCATAAGAATGATACCCCCCTTATATACGTTAATCAGAAATTCGAAAGTTTAACCGGACACAGCGGAAACGCTTTATACGGAAAAAATTGCCGCATACTGCAAAATAAATCTAAAAACATTCAAAATAGGCAGAAAATTAGAAAATTTATTTCCGATAACAGTATTGATTCCATACGTGTTCCATTAATTAATTTTAAAAAAAATGGTACACCCTTTGTTAATCTATTATTTATGTCAAAATTAAAAGATTGCCTTTCAAATACGCAGTATTTATTTGCATCTCAGTTTGATATCAGCAACACATATCCAGATATTCTCTCACAATATGAACACAACTTAGAAACCACATTAACCGAAATCCCCAGCGCCATGACTGGAAACACATTCAGCCTATCCGGCTCACTGCCTGTCATAGCAAACGCAACAGCAACCATCGCACAAGCCAAAGTCATGCTGGACCAGATCGATGCCTCTTTCATCTGATACCCCCCCGATTATAACCAACACCCCACAAACACCTCCATTCATCGTTGGGGTAGGCTCTTCAGCCGGTGGGATTGAGGCGTTACGTGCGATGTTTTCAACGGCACAATGCCCTACGGGCATGGCCTTTGTGATCGTGCAGCATCTGGACCCAGATTATAACAGCTTACTGGCACAATTATTGGACCGATATACCGGCTTAACTGTTTTACAGTGCGAGGGTGGAGAAACCCTCCTCCCAGACCATGTTTATATTATCCCCCCCGGTCACGGCTTACTCCTCACTAAAGGCAAACTCGAACTCACAGATTTTGTACAACCTCGCGGCGTACGGCGCCCAATTGATGATTTTTTTCGTTCCCTCGCCTTTGATCAAAAGAACAACTCCGCCTGCGTTGTATTGTCAGGCACCGGCGCTGATGGCACTGTAGGCGTCCAAAGCGTTAAAGAATATGGGGGTATCTGCATTGCGCAAACCCCTGAAACAGCCCGCTATGACAGCATGCCACTCTCTGCCATCAGTACTGGACTAATTGATTTTATATACCCACCGACTGACATTATTCCAAATTTACAACAATACCTAAAGCGCGTCGAAACGACGCCACTTACTGCCAATATTACGTTTATTCATGAACAAATGGATGAATTGTGCCGCGAATTACGGGCCGTCGTCGGGCATGATTTTTCAGGTTATAAACATTCTACACTTTTACGCCGCATCGCCCGCCGCATGCACATTGTCGGCATTGAATCCGAACAAAAATATTTAGAACTTATCAAAAAAGATCCCGAAGAAAGCCAAGCGCTTTTCAAAGATTTTCTTATTAATGTTACCAAGTTTTTTCGAGACCCAGAAGCCTTTAAACTACTCCATGAAAAAGTGATTGAACCCCTCGTGCATCAGGCACTGCCTAATGACGAAATACGCGTATGGGTTCCCGCCTGCTCCAGCGGCGAAGAAGCCTATAGCATCGCCATGCTTTTCGCCGAGACAATACGACTATCAGGCCTTACTCACCGTATATCCGTACAAATCTTCGCGTCTGATATTGACGAAAACATGCTCAATATCGGCAGAGAGGGCACATACCCTCTTGCCTCCTTAATAGACATTCCCGAACATTTTAAAGAACGCTACACCACACCTGTTGCGGATAAATTCAAGATTACATCTTACATCCGGAATATGGTGCGCTTTTCAAACCATAACCTTTTGAGAGATCCCCCCTTCTCTAAAATAGACTTGATCTCATGCCGAAATGTCCTGATCTATTTCAACGACACATTACAGAAAGCCGTCGCCCCCATACTGCATTTTGCAGCCAAACCTGATCGCTTTCTATTTCTCGGCCCTTCCGACAGCATGGGACGTTTTGAAGGTTACTTCTCCACGATAGACCTTCACGCACGTATTTTCTTGCGCTCACCTGAAAGCAAAACCTACCCTCTCTCCCTCCCAAACAGCGAGCACAATAAAATTCGTCCTGAGAAAAATATTGAGAAGAAAATACCTCCTCAAAATATAAATAGTAAAAATATATCATACCGTATCTTAGAAAAATATTCTTATCCAACGGCTGTTATCAACGCAGAAAATGAAATTATTTCTGCCTACGGGAAGCTCGGACGTTATTTTCACTTCCCCGTTAGCAATGTTGATGGTGCCAATATTTTTACACTATCTGGACCTGACCTACGAACAGTCCTCGGTCAAGTCATTCGAGAAACACGCCTCAAAAAGCGAAAAGTTATTGCCCGGAAAGTCGAAATTCGTACCGAGTTTGTCATTCATACCGTCGATATTGCTTGCGACCCTACCGACGATGACACACTACTCATTGTCTTCATGGAAGCCGCCTCAGCCTCACCGCGTCTGGATGATGATTTTGATGAATTTGAAAATAATCATGATCATGTCGAACAATTAGAGAATGAATTGCGCCACGCGCGATACAGCCTACGCATGGCCACGGAAGAGCTAGAAACAGCTAATGAGGAATTAAAAAGCTCAAACGAAGAAATGATGTCGATGAATGAAGAGCTTCAATCGACAAATGAAGAACTATCAACCGTCAACGATGAATTGAAAATAAAAATAGGGCAGCTATCGACATCAAATAACGACTTAAAAAATTTCTTGGATTCCACGAATTTAGCCGTCATTGTCATTGATGATAAAGCATGCATACGAAACTTCACGCATGCCGTTACTCATTTATTCCCCCTCAAAAACACCGATAAAGGGCGCCCCCTCGCTGATGTCTCCAGTCCTTTTGATATTAACAGCTACCACCTTGATGCTATAAACGTCGCCCAAGGCGGCGCAGTTATTCAAAAACGCATCACCACACGTGACCAACTACGCGTCTATGCCCTGCGCATTTTGCCATATCATAGCGATGTCGCAACCATCAGCGGCGCAACACTTGTCTTCACAGATATTACGGACGCACTCTCCCTAGAGAGACAACTTTCTGCCGAGCGGGATCGCTTAAACCTCGCTATTAAGGCCGCACAAATCGGCATTTGGAGCTACTGCCCGTCTCTCTCTCAAACGACAATTGACGTCGGAAATGGCGCATCTATTTCACCACACTCCAACACTGCTCAAACAGGAGCTTTGGTCTTTCCATCCGACCAAAGCCTGCTTCAAGAAAAACTCAACTTAGCCATTAAAGGGATCGAAAAATTCGATTGTAGCTTTCGTATCATTCTCCCCAGCGGAGAAACACGTTGGATACGCGGCTATGGCCACCTTATAACCAATCAAAGCCCCATCACCCTCATTGGCGTTTCTATTGACGTCACACCAGAGCACGTACTCGTTGAAACACGAGAACTAATGGTTCGTGAGATGAACCATCGCATAAAAAACTTATTCGCCATTATCGGCAGCATGATTACCATTGCAGCCCAACGCCATGACAACGTCCCTCTCTTCGCCAAAAGCATGCGGGAACGTATTGTTGCTTTAGGAACCGCTCATGCAGCAACTCCAACAACACATAACCACGACAAACCACGCCTAGAACAACTCATCTCTGCCATCCTGACACCTTACAAAGACCTTGCTCATTTATCGTTTTCAGGACCACACATCCTCATTCATCAAGACGCACTTTCCTCATTGGCGCTTATTTTCCATGAATGGTCTACCAATGCCGTAAAATATGGCGCTTTAGACTCTGACGCCAAAGGCAGCTTAACCGTCTGCTGGAGCATACAAAATGATGCTTTACACATTGATTGGGTAGAAGAGAAAAAGCGGCAGCGCTCCTTCCAGTCCCAAAAGGGCTTTGGGCGTATTCTAGAGGATATTTCCATCCGACAACTCAATGCCCTCAGCGAAACAACCTCGAATAATCACACCTTCCACAAAACCCTCACGCTCCCCAAACGCTGCTACACCTATGAGTAAATGCGTTTTTCTTGTTGAAGATGAGTTGTTAATTTCTCTTGAAATTGAAATGCTCTTATCCGAACTCAACATCCAGAGCCACGGTCCGTTTTCCTCCTGCCAAGCCGCGCTTGCTGCCTTGGAGCAGATCGACACGCACAGCATTGATTGCGCCATTCTTGACGTCAAATTGACAGACGGCGAAGCCTTGCCATTAGCACGCGTCTTTCACCAACACGGTATCCCCATTATTTTTAGTTCCGGGCACGCCAATAATCACTATTTGGAAACATATTATCCCCCTGGGAAATATATTTCCAAACCCTTTGACCCTACACTCATGAAAAACACCATTGCACTCTCGGTTCAAAAATCATGATCTGTCTAAGGAGTATATTCGTACAAACTCTTCAACCTGGTCATTCATTAACAAAGGCATCCGCTCGCGCAAAACGTCTTCCGACCAATTCCACCATTCTATTTCAAGAAGTCGTTCAATAATTTCTCCCGAAAACCTATAGCGGATTATTTTTGCAGGATTTCCTCCAGCGATCGAGTATGGAGGAACATCTCTTGTCACAATGGCACCCGCAGCGATAATCGCGCCCGAACCTATATGAACGCCCGACATGATTACAGCACGGGCACCAATCCACACATCATGGCCAATCAAAATACCTCCTTTTGAGGCGTGATCATCAACCGTTTGCTCTGCTTCAGGCCAAAATTTTTTTTAATGTTTTAAATGGGTATGTCGTAACGGTATCATATCTATGATTACCGAGAACAATCAACACCTCCGGACCAATAGAACAAAAGCGCCCAATTTCTAAAGGCGCATAGGCTGCCTCAATAATTTCAGGCTTTCCATATGTATAATCACCAATAATCCACCCCCAATCATCAATTTGATGAGCCAATGAGTATTTCGTCAAAAGAGAAAAAGCTTTATTTCCGAACACAGAAAATATCCTTTCCAATAATAAAATTTATTTATAAATGTTTGATTTTTATAATCAACCATTTATAAATGCCATACCAAACCTAAATAAAAAAATATTTAAAATATTTCATAGTACAAATCATTAAACTTTAGATAGCTTAAAACAACTTATCGTTAATTAATGTAAAACACTAATTATCGGTAAGTGTTTAAAAAAAACAATCTTCTGCTCTGGAAATAGGGTACCATATTTATGGTTATCGGGTTTGCAAAAAGAAAACGATTTACTTTGGCTGGACTAGCGATAGCTTCCTTATCCCTTAGTCATGCATCAGCTCAAAGCTTACCTCCCGCGCTGGCAAGTATCTTAAAGGATATTCAGCTTCCTCCCGCTCCAGGGCTAATGCCATTCAAACGCATGACCCAACATATTCCCCTTGAGCCAGGGTACCCCGCTCCCGCCACCCACACCGGCGCTGCGCACGACCCTTTTGAAAATTACACCGGCCGATGGACGCGTGCAGACGCTCGGCAAATTAAAGCCATGTCCAACCCAAATGTTGCAGCCGGCGTAAACTCGCTACCAAATGCACTCACCATGCCGGCAATCCCCGTCGACTTTCCGAGCATCAGCGATAAAGTTTGGGTGTGGGACACATGGCCACTTACCGACGCCTCTGGCAATCAATACAGCTATAATGGCTGGGAAGTTATTTTCTGCTTAACAGCTGAAAAAAATGCCGGTTATGGTTTCGATGATCGCCATACACACGCAAAAATTGGCTATTTCTACCGTCGCGCAGATATCCCAGCCTTTTTGCGCCCCCCTGCTGGCGGCTGGATTTACGGCGGCAACCTCTTCCCAGACGGCAGCAGCGAAGCCATCTATGCAGGCCAAGCTTACACCGATAATGCCCAATGGTCCGGCTCAACGCGCATTCAGCAAATCGGCACCAATGGGATCATGACGTTCTATACGGACATGGCATTCAACCGTAATAGCTCCGGTGGAAACATCACCCCTCCACAAGCAATCATTAGCTTAGCTAAGGGGCAAATCCACGCAGACGCCACGCATGTGTGGTTTACAGGCTTTGATCAACACACCCCACTGCTACAGCCAGATGGCACCTACTACCAAACCGGAGCGCAAAACCAATACTTCTCCTTCCGCGACCCATACACCTTCAAAGACCCCGCCAACCCCGGCAAAACATTTATGGTCTTCGAAGGCAACTCTGCTGGCGTTCGTGGACAAACACCATGTAATGCCTCTGACCTCGGGTATCAACCAGGCGACCAATATGCCGAGACGGTTGATCAGGTAAACGGCTCTGGTGCGATTTTCCAACGCGCCAATATTGGCCTAGCTGTTGCAACAAACAGCGATCTAACCCAATGGAAATTCCTGCCGCCTCTGATCTCATCCAACTGCGTGAATGATCAAACAGAACGGCCCCAGATGTACATCAAGAACGGTAATTACTACCTCTTGACCATCAGCCACCGCACAACCTACGCAGCTGGTCTTGATGGCCCTGACGGAGAATACGGTTTCTATGGTAAAGGCATCCGCAGTGACTGGATTCCGCTAAACAACAGTAGCGGCCTGATGCTTGCTAACCCGACAGATCTCAACACAGCTGCAGGCGCGGACTGGGCTCCTAACCCACAGCAAAACCCGAACGCTTTCCAAAGCTATTCACATTACCTCATGCCAAATGGAAAGATTGAATCCTTCATTGATACTGTCCAAAATCGTCGTGGGGGAACGCTGTCTCCAACAGTTCAAGTCTCAATGCATGGTCCCAATACGTCCATAAACCCATGGTACGGCAACCAAGGACTAGGGGGCTATGGTGACATAAGCGCTAACCTTGCCAACACAAACCTGCTGGGGCTGCTGCAGGATAGTAACCCGATCACTGCTCCTGCTGACCCAACAGCACCGAGCACACCATCATTCCCGGACCCATTTAGCATCTTTGGCTTCTAAGACCGGACATACAGCTTCCCTCGGCCGCACGCCGAGGGAAGTCTTTACCCTACACAACACTATCGTGAAGAACGTGAGAAAAACGTAATTTTCTCCTGCCCTACCAATTGCATTGTAATTTTTTTTATGATTTTAAAATCGCCTCTCTAAATGCCACACCATCTCAAACACAATGCATTTTGAGCACACAATCATGAAAGATGCACATGCATAACAAATTCTATTCCAAAAAATATGCTTATGGCCTTGCTACAGCCTTGACTGTACTCCCATTTATTCAAGCATCTGCACAAGATATACAGCGCCCACCTGCGCCAGGCACCATGCTAATCAAACCAATGCCACAGCACATTCCGATAGAGACAGGTTTTCCAGCCCCAAGCACGCACACTGGCCAAGCCCACGCAGCAGATGAAAATTATACTAGCAAATGGACACGCGCTGACGCTCGGCAAATCAAGGCTATGTCCAACCCAAATGCCCCGACCGGCGCAAATTCTCTTCCTACATCGTTAACGATGCCTACAATACCCCAGAATTTTCCCATAACAAATGGACAAATTTGGGTGTGGGACACCTGGCCCCTCACCGATGCTGCAGGGAACCAGTATAGTTACAATGGTTGGGAAGTTATTTTTTGCCTAACTGCACATAACAACGCGGGCTATGATTTTGGAGGCCGACATGTGCACGCCCGGATCGGGTATTTTTATAGAAAAGCAGGCCTCCCCGCCTCTGCACGCCCCGCATCTGGCGGCTGGATTTACGGGGGAAACCTTTTCCCAGATGGCAGTAGTGCAGCCCTTTATGCTGGCCAAGAAGGTATTAATGCACAGTGGTCCGGCTCCACACGCATCACACGGGTCGGCACCAATGGAATTATGACCTTCTATACCGATATGTTGTTTCCCAATAATGGGCCAACAGATGCAACCATTACTCTCGCAAATGGACAAATTCATGCAGATACCACTCACGTGTGGTTCACAGGATTTGATCAGCACATTCCTTTATTAAAACCTGATGGATACTACTACCAAACACGAGAACAAAATCCCTTCATGTCATTCCGGGACCCGTATACTTTCAACGACCCTGCCAACCCTGGAAAAACATATATGCTCTTCGCAGGGAACTCTTCCGGAGTTCGTGGCAATACTCCATGCGACGCAAGCGACCTTGGATACCAACCAGGCGACCAGTATGCGGAAAGCGTTGATCAAGTAAACTCTTCCCCTGCGATCTTTAATCGTGCCAATGTTGGCCTTGCTGTTGCCACCAAAAATGACTTAACAGAGTGGAAATTTTTACCCCCTCTTATTTCAGCAAATTGTACAAATGATCAACTAGAACGTCCTCAAATGTATATGCAAAATGGGGACTATTACTTAATGACCATTAGTCACCGCTTCACTTTTGCTTCTGGCCTCGATGGACCTGATGGCGAATACGGCTTTTACGGCCACGGTATAAGAAGTGAATGGATTCCGCTCAATGCAAGTAGCGGGCTCGTGCTCGGCAATCCCACCAACTTACAAATTGCTGCTGGGGCCGACTGGGCCTTAAACCCAGAGCAGAATTTAAATACCTATCAAACTTATGCACATTACGTCATGCCTGGCGGCAAGGTGCAATCGTTCATTGACATGGTACAATATCGATGGGGCGGCTCTTTGGCTCCTATCGTTCACTTAAACTTCCAAGGCCCCAATACTGCGGTGGATATGCAATATGGCCAAAATGGCCTTGGTGGTTATGGCGACATCAGCGCCAATATCGCAAATACCAATATTGCGGGCATGATGCAGGATATCCGTAGTTCTTCTAACCGTCGCTAACACCCTTGCCCGGCCATAATTGCATAAACATGGCCGGGCTCCCGCAAAATACTCAACCCATCTATGCGTTTTAAGAACGTCATAATTGATACATCTCTATGCTGCCCCGTTCACCATGATGCTTGTGGTCTTCAGACACGGCCACATTCTGCTCGGTCGTATCACCTGACGCTATCTATGACCGGAAGGTTAGAGCTCATGACCACAGAAGACATGCCGGTAACATCACCAACCCAACAGGTTCTCCCGGTCGTTCTGTTCAATTTGCTCGTTTATATTGTCATCGGCTTACCAAGCACCGTTTTGACACTCTTCGTGCATGAAAAATTGGGCTACAGCACAACCATCGCAGGACTCAGCTTTTCACTTCAGTATTTAGCCACTTTCGCAGGGCGCGCACCCGCAGGAAAACGTATTGACCTATACGGCCCTAAACCAGTCGTGGCCATGGGCCTGCTAGCCTGCATGCTATCTGGTGTCAGCCTCTTCTGTGCAGGGTTTCTACAACACACCGCTTTGCTCTCTTTAGCGGTCCTGCTTATCAGTCGCCTCTTCCTGGGGTGGGCAGAAAGTTGGGTTGCTACAGGCGTTACCGTTTGGAATATCGGCCGCGTTGGCAGTAAGCACACAGCAACGGCTATCTCATGGAACGGCGTCACATCTTATGGCGGTATCGCCCTAGGGGCTCCGTTGGGCGCCAAGCTGGCACACCTTCCGGGCTTATTCGGCAGCATTATCGGAGTTGGCCTCACCGCTTTAATACTTCCTTTCATCGGCCTAGCCATCATCAAATTTTACAAAGGCCTTCCCCCTGCTCCTTCTCACGCTAAAAGACTACCCTTTATCCATGCCTTACGCCTTGTGTTCCCGCACGGCATGGCCCTCGCAACAGGGTCCGTCGGCTTCGGGGCAATTTCATCCTTTTTAGCTCTCTATTATGCTCATAATAATTGGAGCGGTGCCGGCTTTGCCGTCACAACATTCGGCCTTGTCTTCGTGTTTGTCCGTTTAGCCTTCGGCAAACAAATCAACGCACGCGGCGGCGCAGAAATCGCAGCTCTCTCTCTCTTAGTTGAAGCTGCCGGCCTTGCGCTCATTGGCTTTGTTCATAGCCCCATAGCCGCACTAACCGGCTCAGCCCTCACTGGGGCTGGCTTCTCACTTTTGTTCCCATCCCTCGGAACACTCGCCGTTAACCGTGCTGGCGCACAAAATCGCGGTGCAGCCCTTGGCGCCTACTCTATTTTTACTGACTTATCTGTAGCCTGCTGTGGCTTAGTGCTCGGCCAACTCATTGAAGCAACCAATTACACCACCATGTTCGCTGCAACCGCATTATGCAGCCTCATTGGCGTCGGCATTAGCCGTATTCTCAAAGAATAATATTTCTCCCCCCAAGATCGGGCAATGTATTCAGAACATCTGCCCGATCTTGCACCGCCGATTACTGCATGCGCAAAATGGCTTCAACTGGGAAATGATCTGAAGGGTAATGTGCCCCTCGATGAGCGGTATCAACTTTCATCCAACGCGCCTGAAAACCTTGCGTCATCACATAATCCAACATGACCTGTGGCGTCCCCGTAAAATCATGAAACGTGCCTTCCGGCCCCTCTTTATGAGCAGCATTCTCCCACATATCGATTAACCCCTTCTGCATCAGACGATGCGCTTCATCCGTTGGAGCAGAGTTAAAGTCACCCACCAAAATAATAGGCAAACCATGCGCTAACTGCGGTAATTTTTCCAAAATCAACCGTACAGAATGCGCGCGCGCAGGTGCATCTTCGACGTCACGATTTGCAAAATGCGTATCCAAAAACAGAAACCGCGTCCCCGCGCGCCCTCCCTTACGTTCTTCAAAGACCCCCCAATTCACGTAACGAGGCAAGGTAGCTCCCCACCCAATGCTTCCGGGAATATTAGGAGTGTTAGAGAGCCAAAATACCCCATGCTCGGAGAGGGTTATATGACGTGTATTGTAAAAAATACCCATATGCTCATTGCCATGCCCCCCAAAGCGATCAACACCAAACCACTTATACTGCGGGAGCATACGCACAATATAATCCGCCTGCTTCACAAAAATCTCTTGTGTACCCATAACATCCGGTGAAAAATTACGAACCGTTTGGACCAAAGTGTCGCGGCGTTTTTCCCACACATTCACCCCATCATCTGGATTGGGGTAGCGTACATTAAATGACATAACCCTTAGATCATCCGCCGCATGAACACGCTCACCACCCACCAAAATAGATAATAACCCCAAAATCCGAACAATATTTTTAATCGACATTACCAAGCCCTAGATGCTGATCTTTTTTGCTTCATTCACGATCAGGCGTGTATTTTCAATGCATAAATATAAATTTCACAATTGATTAAATGACACTCTTAGAATTATTATATTTCATACAAAATAAATAAAAATGTCCAAATTTTCCGAGTAATAAAAACATGAAATATATACCCCTCCTATGCACCCTTTTTACAATCGGCCTCACAAGTTGCGCAGATGATGGATCATGCCACATTGCCTCCCTTGGCAATATGGAAGTCCTAAATAACAGCGGCTCCCCCATTGTTCGGGCAACGGTTAATGGCCATCCTGTCGCCTTTCTCATCGATACAGGAGCTGCACGTAGTTTCATTTGGTCCGCACAGGTTGAGCCTCTAGGCTTAAGCGTCCTTCCACAATCCGTACTCCTCAACGGCGCTGGCGGAAGCACCTTTGCCAGCCTCGTCTCGATCGATACTTTGGGTATCGGCACAGGCGTAGCGCGCAATATCACCCTCCTCTCTGCAGGAGAAAAGTTTGGCCATAACACCATTGCAGGACTTCCACTCGTCGGGCTTTTCGGAGCGGACTTCATGCGCAATTACGACCTCGCCATGGACCTCCCACAGCGTCAAATCGCTTTATTCGATGTTCAAGGCTGCACAGGACAGATTCCGCCTTGGCCTGGAAAGTACACATCTATTCCCTTCTCCGCCCCTGTTAATGACCCCAACAAAATTGGCGTCACTCTCAAAATCAACAATCATCCGATTGAAGCCATGATCGATAGTGGGGCCAGTCAAACTGTCCTTTCTGAAGATGATGTACTTGATGCCGACATCAAAAAATCAGACCTAAAAGCCGACAAAACAGCTAATTCTTATGGCGTCAGTGAAGATAAAATTATTAACTATCGACATAATTTTAAAAATTTTAGTCTGGAGTCCTTACAGTTCCACAATATTACTCTGAATGTTGCTGATGTTGATATAAACCTATTAGGGGCAGACTTCCTCAGACATTATCGCCTTTGGATCCCAAAACGCCAAAATACATTCTATTTACAGCCCGAAGGCAACACAGAGTACTTATCGGTAAAACCCTACCTACCCCAACATTAAGAACTCCTTCTTACTCATTGGGGCTCTATTCCTTCACATCAAAACATGTTCTCATGCAGCGTCTTATGTGATCAGAGGGAAGCGTTCCAATGAGCCATTTACCCTTTCGGGGCGATCCACAACCCATTCTTAAGGTAAATGGCACTTGGCACTTTTACTACCTCTACAATGTTGACTTTCCTACAGGTAACGGTACTGCGTGGAAACTCGCTACATCACGTGATCTTATTCACTGGCATGATGCCGATATTGCTATCCCTAAGTATACGACTCCGTACGGCGATCCATGGAGCGGTTCACTCGTCATTGATCATGATAACCGCGCAGGCTTAGGCAAAAACACTATTATTGCCCTCTGCACCATGCCTATGCTCAATGGACAAGGAACTGCGCGCTGGTTCTCTAAAGATGGCGGAAAAAATTTTACTTTTGACCGCCCAGTTATGACAAACCCCATTCCCGATAATAAGACGATTAAAGATAAAGTTTTTCGGGATCCACGCATTACATGGTTTGAAAAAGAACAATGCTGGATCATGTCTCTCGCGGAAATTGGGAAAATTGGCTTTTACCGCTCCTCCAACCTCACAGACTGGTCTTATCTATCCGGTTTCATGTGTGACAACTTAGGGACGCTAGAGTGTCCAACCCTTTTCCCTATCGTCGCTAGAGACCACCTAGGGTGCCACAAAGGGGAGCACTGGGTCCTCTTGTGTAGTGCAAATGGCTATCGTCACGGCTTTACAACTGGCGCTCACTACTGGGTCGGACAATTTGATGGCCAAACATTCACACCAACCACTCCAACCGGTCGCTGGCTAGACGGCGGAAGTGACTTCTACGCCTGCGCCATTTGGGGTAACCACCCGCTTACATCCCACCCGCAAGAATACTATTATGCCATCGCGTGGAAAAACAACTGGGATTACGCCACAGAATTACCCCGTATTAATTATTATGGCAGCTACACGCGTGTCCGCACACTAACATTACAAGAAAGCGATACTGATTATATACTGACTAATAACTTCATTGCACCAGATGAAATTTTCTATGATACCAAACAACAAACACTACACCGGCAAGCGCTACTCGCCACACAGCCCTTGCCCATCCCCCTCACACATGCAGAAAGCTACGCTCTAAAAGCCACCATCACATCAACCGCTGATGGTCAGTGGCCGCATGACATTACAATCACTTTTCAAAGCGGTCAGGGTACACCTTTCACACTTATTTTGTCTCCAAATCGCAATAATGTGAACTTAAAGCGTGACCACTCAGGCTTTGCCCCTTCTCAAAGCATCGCTTGGACCGCAGAGCGAAATGCTCCCCTCACCTTCAACAACACCATAACATTCACCGCCCTCATCAATAGCAGCAGCATTGAGATTGTTTTTAATGACGGGATGTTATCCCTCACATCCCTTGCCTTCCCACAACTGACACCCGCCACACCTCAAATCACAGTTTCAGATCACTCATGCATTCTCCAATCCCTCACCATTACGCACGCATCATAGGTTGAGCATGTCCTCTAACAACCATTGGCCCGTCACGCGCCTCCATGCTTCTTTAGACATTGCCATACATGAGACGATCAACCCGTTATGCGATACGCACCGCAATGCCATCGAAGAGATTTGGAACCAAAAAACAGCACAACACCCCAGCCTGTATAATGGCCGCGTCTTTTGTGTTGACCACCTCACTCCCACACATATTGAGGGGCATTGGAATCAGTTTAAAAATGTCCTCGCACAAATGACATGCCCTGCACTTTTTGCAGAGAAGCCTCTAAAGCCCCTCGCCGTTGTCGGCCTCTTTCACGCAGCCGATGGCATCATTATCGGCCAGCGCTCTACCCGCTCTATTTACCTGCCTGAATACTGGCAGGGCATTCCAGCGGGCAACGTTGAAACACGCGAACAGACAACGAGCATCGACCTTACCGAACAACTTCAAGCAGAAGCACAGGAAGAACTCGGCCTACTCCCTGATGATATAGAAATTGGCGCTCCCATTCTCGCCTGTGAACACCCCAGCACGCATATTATTGATATCGGCGTTTCAATCCACAGTAAGCTCTCCTTCAACAGCATAGAAGCACGCTGCAAGGCAGACGGTAACGCAGAATATGATGCTCTCGCCTGCCTAGATCAGAGACACAAAGCATCTTTTAATGGCTTACTGGTCCCGACATTACGCGCCCTACTGGAACACACCTAATGCCCTATTACGCCCTGACGCCCACCACTCTACGAGACTGGCTTACACAACGCCCAGACATCACCCACCGTCTTGGCTCTTCTCCACAAGAGTGGCACATCCGAGAAGTCAGTGACGGCAATCTCAATCTCGTCTTTATTGTTTCAGGCCCTGCTGGCGCACTATGCTGCAAACAAGCTCTACCGCATGTTCGCGTCGCCCCCGATTGGCCCATGCCACTGGAGCGTGCCTTGTTTGAAGCGCGCTACATGCAGCACACGGCCGCCGCCGTTGCCCCTTATGCACCGCAACTCTATGCCTATGATGCTGAAATGTACCTGTTGGTCATGGAAGCGCTTATACCGCATCAGGTCCTGCGCACGGCCCTCATCAACGAAAGTGTGCGCAGCGGCTTTTCAGCACCAATCGGGCGTTATATTGCCCGCGCAACCCACGCCAGCAGTTGGCTCACCCAACCGTTCGAAACAGGCTCCAATATTCTCGAAGCCTTCTCAGGCAATACAGCCCTAACGCGCATCACCGTCGACCTCATCCTAACCGATCCTTTCCACCCATGCTCACGAAATCCAGCCGCAGAGCCAGCCTTAAACACCACGATCGCAGCGCTCCAACACGACACCGCGCTGCACAATGCCGTCACTTCACTCCAAATACGTTTCCTCACAGAGCGCCAAGCTCTTCTCCATGGTGACCTTCACACCGGATCAATCATGCTGCACGGTAATGATATCCGCGTCATTGATGGTGAATTCGCCCTCATGGGGCCTGTCGGCTTTGATTGCGGACTTTATATCGGCAATCTGATACTTCATGCCTGCGCCGCCCCCAAAAAAACCGATATTTTACTCAAAGAGATCCAACAGTTCTGGCACAGCTTTTGCGAGGAACTCACGCGCCTCTTCCAAGAACGCAAAGGAGATGCCGCCTCGCTCTTATCTGATGACGCCGCACATTCCATACTAACCAATACCCTGACCACCATCCTACAAGATACATGTGGCTTTTGTGGCCTTGAACTCATCCGCCGCACAATCGGCTTCGCTCAGATAGCGGATTATGACTTATGCTCAGACCCCACTGACCGCAGCGCCGCTCGCTTAAAAGCGTTGCACACCGGACGCACACTCATCATGCAACATCAGCATATACACACACTGGAAGAACTACTCGCACTCATCAACGATGCAGCCTGACGATGAATGCGTCTTTTTGTTTTTAAGAGGCACTAAGGCACATAAAGAGACACAAACCTAAGTGCCCCTAACCAACTGAACGCTCGATAGCTCATGCTTACCAGGACAGACCAGAACATCATTACGAGCGATCATGCGCTTCCAGCCTAAAAACCACATGCAAAAGGCACAAAAAAACCCGGCACATGGCCGGGTTTTCTCTGTCCAACAAAGACGTTGAAAAATCAACGCTTCGAGAACTGGAAGGAACGACGTGCCTTCGCACGGCCGTACTTCTTACGCTCAACAACACGGCTGTCACGCGTCAGGAAGCCAGCAAGCTTCAGGATGCCGCGCAGACCTGGCTCGTAATGCGTCAGTGCACGGGAGATACCGTGACGAACCGCACCAGCCTGACCGGACAGACCGCCACCAGAAACCGTGCAATACACGTCAAACTGGTTGTAACGATCCGTGATCAGGAATGGCTGTGCAAGAAGCATGCGCAGAACTGGACGAGCGAAATACGTCTTGACCGGACGGCCATTGACGATGATGTCGCCCTTACCTGGCTTGATCCATACGCGTGCAACAGCGTCTTTACGACGGCCTGTAGCGTATGAACGGCCCTGTGCGTCGTGCTTAGCTTCACGAACAGGTGCTGCGTTGGTAGCAATTGAAGGGGCAGCGCTCGCAAGGTCCTGCAGCGTGCCGGTGCGCTCTTGGGTCTCGGACATGGTCAGGCCTTACGACTCGTGTGAAACGGTGTTCTTGCGGTTCAGCGCAGCCACGTCCAGCTTGACGGGCTTCTGACCGTCATGCGGGTGCTCTGCGCCAGCATAAACGTACAGGTGCTTCATTTGAGCGCGCTGCAGCGGGCCGCGCGTAATCATACGCTCGACAGCCTTCTCAACAACGTGACCTGGGTTCTTACCCGTCAAACGCTGCGTGATGGTGCGCTCTTTAATGCCACCCGGATGACCCGTGTGGTAGTGGAACAGCTTCTGGCCCACCTTGTTGCCTGTCAGGGCAATCTTTTCCGCGTTGATGACGACGACATTGTCGCCACAATCAACATGCGGGGTGAACTGTGGCTTATGCTTGCCGCGCAGACGATTGGCGATAATAGTGGCGAGACGGCCAAGAACGAGCCCTTCGGCGTCGATCAGGATCCAGTTCTTCGTCACCTCCGCCGGCTTCAGCGACTGTGTAGTCTTCATCGTTGATATTCCGGTTTCGGGGCATGGCCTCAAAGAAAAGACCATACCTATGGACAACGCCCGCCGGAACATGCCCGGGAGCGGATCAGGTGCGGCGTTATCGCGGTATCAGCGCTTTTCGTCAAGTGCTTATTTTAGGACACACCCTTTAATTTTCCGCAGTTTTCTGCCAAAAATCGCAATGCGGTATTATATTACCGCAATTTTTATACCCACTTTTGCTCCCCGAGCACTCCGTGGTAGAAAAATATATTCTCTACTTTAAGGTTAGCCCTACTGCATCGCAGCTGTGTCGGAGTCCGCTATGAAACGCCCTTTACTTGCCGCCGGCCTAGTCGTGGCCTTTGCTGGCGTTTTCGCCTACGGCACCCATTATGGCCCCGAACACGCACTTCAAAATGGCCTTGAGCGTTTCCGCGCGGCTCTTCCTCCGGGCTCAACCTTAGAATACAGCACCGCACGCCCAGACCTTTTAGCGCGTGGCGCACATCTCTCTGATGTCACCTTACATATCCGTGGCATCACCTACCACGCACATGAATTACACTTAGGCCACGTCACCTTATCATCCACTGGTGAGGCAATCTTCTCACGCCTAGACCTTGAGCAACCGTCCCTTGATGCCCCCTCATATCACATCAAGGCCAACACCATGCACCTGCGCGGCCTTATCATCCCACCAGACCATGGAGCGGGCCTTACTTCCGTTGAAGTGAGCAATATTGTACTCGATCATGGTGAGGCCCAAGACCTCTCAGCAGACTTTACAAGCCCAACACTAACTCAAGCGTGGCACTTCACCGCAGAACATGCCCAACTTGAACATTACGGCAAAAAACGCCCCACATCACTCTCCCTTCACAGAGCGTCTTTAGACAACGGTTCTTCTACTACTCCAAACTCTCTGTTCTTAACGTGCGATACCCTCACATCACAGGTGGATGATACCCCCTCTACCATTCAATCAACGCTCAAAAGCGATATCCCTGCCATCCCCAAGGCTGCATCACTCACAGCACTCAACAACACCATAACAGTAAGTAATAACCACGCCTCTATTGACCAAATCTCATTCCATACTGCCGCAGATACCGGGGGAATACACTCTACCCTCACGGCCTCTGGCCTTCACGTCCATCCAGGTGAACACAAAATACCCGTAGCACTTAACGGCGCGGCCTCGACCATCACACAGAACATGACGATATCACTTGATCACAATGATCTTACCTCACAATTCGTCCTGAACATTCCTGATTTCATACATTTCACTACGTCTACTCACTTCCAAAAAGACACACTCCCATCGTCCGAAACGACAAATTCAACCCCTGAATTTTTCCTAAAAAACATACAACTCTCTCTGCAAGGAGATCGCTTCTTACGCGATGCTCCTCTTCTTTTTTCACATTCAAAGCTCTCTGCAGAAGACCAAAAAAAAGCCTTGTTAGGCCTACAAAATATGCTCAAATCAGCCCCAGTCTTCACCCCTGTACTGGATTACGTTACAGCTCCTAATGGACGCACTCTCGCACTTAGCATTACGCCCCCTACCCCTCTACCGCTCTCACAACTCCCTACTTTAGCCAAAGACCCCACCTGGGAAATGCTCCTTTTTGCTCCTAACGTTATGACGTTCTCCGTTAAATGACGCCACTCATCGCCGTAATCGGGGCCAATGGCCGCTCTGGGCGCAGCCTGTGCAGCGCACTCATCGCTCAAGGCTATGCTGTACGCGCTGTCCTACGCCGAATAGACGCTCTCCCCGATGAATTACGCCCGCATTTACAGAGCATCATGCAGGCAGACCTCACCGACCCAGACGCCCTTCAGACGGCCCTCGACGGAGTACAACTCATTGCCAATACGGCACATGCCCGCCATTTACCTGATATCTTGCAAGCCAGTTCCGCCCCCATCATCGCATTAGGGAGCACTCGTAAGTTCACACGCTGGCCGGATGCACATGGCAACGGAGTTCTCGCCGGGGAAGCCGCGCTACAGGCGAATGGCCGCCCTTCATTGCTCCTGCACCCCACGATGATTTATGGAGCAAATGGCGAAAATAACGTGCAGCGCCTTGCTAAGTTAATCCGCAAACTGCCCATTATTCCCTTACCGGGTGGCGGCGCAATGCAGGTTCAACCCATTGAACAACGTGACGTTATTCGCTGCATAATGTCAGGCATTTCATTACTACTAGCGGGCCAGATCACAACCCCCGAAACACTCGTCATCGCCGGCGGAACAGCATTACCCTACCGTCAATTTGTACAAAAAATCATCACCTATGCCGGGCTACGACAACGTCCAATTCTGTCTGTACCAAATACTCTTCTCGCTCATCTCGCCCGGTACACACGCTACTTTTCTTTTGTACCAACCATCATGCCAGAAGAAATACGCCGCCTTTTAGAGGACAAAACGTTTGACATCACGCCCATGAAAACACGCCTCAACATCACCCCATCATCTCTAGACGAGGGCTTGAAAAGACTATTTGCTGCTCAATAATGAGCCGCACGCATCACATAACAACCATGGCATATTGACCCTACCTCCAGCGGGCATTAGCTCAAACACGCCATTACAGAACCCATCAGACACCAACATCAATGCGTGTATCTGTGCAGAACATACGCGTTCGTACCGTAGCACCCTGCACATTGCTCTATCATTCAACGCAATCAAGGAACGTGTGCAACTCTTTGCCCCACACCTTCCAAGGCACTTGTTACAAACCGCGCAAGTGTACCGTGAAACACAGCATCGCATGCGACCAAACAACGTACGATCAAAAGAACAGCAGACATTCCAATATCAAAACTATTGACCGTCAAGCGCCGCCTCAAAAGGCATACATACACCGCCCTGACATTTCCAACTCCCCAACGAACGCACACTCAGTCGCTTAGCGTCCTCTACGTGGAGAACAAGACATCAGACAGCTTCTCGCCAGACAGAGACGGCACGCAAGCCACTCTCGAGCAGTACAGACGAGCGCTCCGGCGTGGATGCTTCAACATAAACACGTAATTCAGGCGCATTCCCTGATGGACGCAGATGAATAATATCATGGTTCGCAAACGTCATGCGCAGCCCATCCGTAGCATCTACCTGCTCCAAATCGCCGCATAACGCTACAAACCCCAACGCTTTCGCGCCCGCCAACGTGTCCTTTTTCAAATCGTCAAGGGCAGCCCGGCTTTGCACCGTTGGCATTTCTTTCAAACGATCACTGGCCGTAAAGCGCGGTGGTAATTCAGCACACAGCGCAGAAAGAGGAACACCACGCTCCGCAGCTGCACATAACGCCGCCAACATTGGCAAAACTGCATCACGCGTTGGCAGGGCAGGCAAAACACCATCCCGTAAGGTCACATCTGTTTGCAGCAAAAAGCCTCCATTCGCCTCATATCCCACAACAGGCCCAGCGGCAGCATCTCCAGCAGCCATTGCCTCTTGCATTGCAGCGATCACATAAGGAGACCCAATACGCGTACGATATGTTTGCACAGCAAAGGCTGCTTTCTCTAAGGCCGTATTACTACTGACCGGCGTTGCAACATATGCAGCCTTCAAAAAACGTGCACAGAGAATACCAAGAACATCGCCACGCAGCCACTGCCCATGCTCATCAGCCAAAAGAGGCCGATCTGCATCCCCATCCATCGTCAGGATCGCTTGAAAACGACCCTCTTTGCCCCACTCCAACGCGAGAGCTTTGTCCTCTGCGCGCACTGCCTCTGTATCAACCGGAACGAACACTTCAGACCGCCCCAACGGCACAACCTCTGCCCCCAAAGCGCGCAAAATCAGCGGAACAACATCGCGCCCAACTGAAGAATGCTGATAGACACCAAGCATTTGCCCTTTGAGGACCGTATCCCCAAAAGCATTCCGATAACGCGCCACATATTCAGCTACCATATCTGTCACCGGTGGGAAGGATACAGCCTGAACAAAAAATCCATCAGCACCAAACAGGCCATCAGGAACCGTCACCGCTACGCCTCGCATGGCAGCCTCGTCACTTTTCAGGAACTCACCATCCACACGATTAAACTTAATGCCATTCCGATCCGCCGGAATATGGCTACCTGTCACCATTAAAGACGGCATACGCCGCGCAAATGCATAGGTACATAATGCCGGCGTTGGCACAGTGCCGCCATAAACGGGCACACCACCTTCCAACTGAATAGCCGCCATACAAGCCGCCATAATACGCGGCGTGCTCGGGCGCAAATCCCCAGCCACAGCAACAGGCCCCCCCACCTCGAACTGGCCTATTGCCCGCAAATGCCGCAGGAACGCCTGCGTATAAACACAACACACTTCATCTGTCATGGCGGTGACCAGTCCGCGTGCGCCACTTGTGCCAAAAGCAACCCCGGACCGCTCCATCCATGACGCAATGTTCATCGTTCTTCCTTTAACTCTTCAACCTGCACATCATAACGCGCAGCTAATAACGCATCTTGCCGCAATAACGCCTGAACATCAGCATATTCAGATGGCGTCACTTCTAAAACAACAGCGTCAAACTGACGCACTCCGCGCACACGCTCTTGGAACAAACCACCGAGAAATACCGTTAAGCCATCACGCACACAGCACGCACAGCCAAGGCTATGCCGCCGAAAAGGCGAAGGCGGGGGTTGCACCACCACATCCGCCCAACCCTCCCGAGACACTTGCCCTGCCGCCACCGCCACACACACACAACGCTCACGCTGAGCCTGGCTAAAACATTCTACATCACGCGCAATATAGAGTGGTATCCGACTCACGCCTCACCCAATTCAACACTTTCCGGTACCACTGCCGTTATTTTCCGCCGCGCTGGAAACGTCGCCAAAGCCAGACCCGCCATGACTACACTCCCACCTTCAAGGGTCGACCACCGGGGAACCTCACCGCTCAGCGCAAACGCTAATAACATGGTCACAGGCGGCAAGAGGTACATAAACAAAACACCGCGTGCAGCCCCTAACTGACCGATGACATACCCCCACGCAGCATAGCCCAGCGCAGCAGGCAAAACAGCCAGTTCAATAACAGACCAACGCGTCACTGCACCCGCCGTCTGCAAACGCTCGATGCCAGCCATCAACCAAGGTGACAACAAAACACCGCCAATAATCAAAACATAGGCAATCACTGGCAAAGCGCCATATTTGCGGATCAAACGCCTCTGCAAATTCGTATACAGCGCGCCACAACATGCTGCCCCAATGATGAATAACGCCCCCTTCCCCAAATGCATACCGCCCCCCTCATTCAGAGAAATCAGCGCCACACCGGCAAAGCTGATCAAAGAGCCAATCCAGCCGCGGAGGAGCAAGCGTTCTCCCAAAAACACAGAAGCCAATACAGCCGAAATCAACGGCATCGCAGCCAAAAGCAAACTGGTTGCCCCTGAACTCACCGTCACCTCACCGCTATTAAAAAGAATATTGTACACAGCAATGCCCGTTGCACCGCAGGCAATTAACTGTGGCCAATCCTTCCGCGCAGGCAAGGGTGGCCGCGTTACCAGCAGCCATAACAACGCAATCCCTCCAGCCAGTGCATAACGTGTCGCAGCCAATGGCAGTGGAGACATCTCCTGCAAAGCCATGCGCGTAACGGGATATGCACTTGCCCAAGAAACAATTGCCAAGACAACACACAGCGGCAAAACAAGGGAAAAGCGCGGTTTCATTGCAAAACACTCATCATTTTATGGGCAAACACCATAGCCTGACTTTTTACCCGTTTGCCAGCAGGTAACGTCACCCGTTATACACGTTCTTCTTCTCGCGTCGGGCACACCGCTTTTACAACCATCTTATGGTGACGGTTAGGCCGACAATCTCGCTGCTGCTTCTCTACGAGGGTCCGCCTTTCATGTCTTCCCGTCCCCATCTGCTCGATGCCCTTTCCGATCAGGTCCTGCTGTGTGACGGCGGCATGGGATCGCGCGTTCAAATGCTCGATCTTGAAGTTGAACGTGATTACTGGGGGCAGGAAAACTGTACAGAAATCCTCAACCTCTCTCGCCCAGAACTCGTTCGTGAAATCCATCGCGGTTACTACGAAGCCGGCGCAGATATGGTGGAAACCAACACATTCGGCGGCTCCATAGTCACCCTCAGCGAGTTTGATCTTCAAGACCGCGCACGCGAAATTAACCGTACTGCCGCGACGCTCGCGCGAGAAGCTGCTGATAGCTTTGCCGATGATCGGCACCGTTATGTCATGGGTTCCATCGGCCCCGGCACAAAACTCCCAACACTCAATAATATTGACTATGACACGTTGGAAGCTGGCATTATCGAGCAATGCCGCGGGCTTATTGATGGCGGCGTCGATGGTTTCTTGATCGAAACATGCCAAGATACCTTACAAATCAAAGCCGCCGTGAATGCGGCAAAACAAGCACGTTTAGAGCTTAACTCTGACGCGCCTATCTTTGTACAAGTCACCGTTGAAACAACCGGCACTCTCTTGGTCGGCCCAGATATTGCCGCAGCAGCTACCGTCGTCGAATCTCTTGGCGTACCGTCACTCGGCCTCAATTGTGCAACCGGCCCGCAGGAAATGGCTGAGCATGTGCGCTGGCTTTCAGAGAACTGGCCCGGCCTACTCTCCATCCAGCCCAATGCTGGCCTTCCTGAACTTGTGGACGGTCAAACCGTCTACCCGCTCGGCCCGGATGAAATGGCTGTATGGGTCGAGCGCTTCGTCAAGGAAGATGGGCTTAACCTCATCGGCGGGTGCTGTGGCACATCAGTCCCACATATTGCAGCGCTTGATAAAATGCTCCGCCGCCTCGGTGGAGACCGTCTGCGCCCCAAACCCATAAAACGCAATGCTGTATGGATGCCCTCCGTCGCCAGCCTGTACACACAAACACCGCTACGCCAAGAAAACAGCTACTTCTCCATTGGTGAACGCTGTAACGCCAATGGCTCCAAAAAATGGCGTGAACTGCAAGAAGCCCAAGACTGGGACGGCTGCGTCGCCATTGGTCGTGAACAAGCGGCTGAAGGCTCCAACGCTCTCGATCTGTGTACGGCCTTTGTCGGACGTAACGAAACAGCAGAGATGAACGAAGTCGTCTCTCGCTTTACGTCTTCGGTCAACGCGCCTCTGGTGATTGATTCCACCGAAACCCCCGTTATCGAAGCTGCCCTCAAGCGCCATGGCGGCAAACCCATTATTAACTCCATCAACTTTGAAGATGGCGAAGAGCACGCACATGACCGCATGAAGCTTGCGCGCAAGTTCGGTGCGGCCATGATTGCCCTGACCATTGACGAAGTGGGCATGGCAAAAGAACCACACGATAAACTACGCATTGCCGAACGTTTGGTCGATTTTGCCTGCACACAATACGGCCTCCCTCAATCAGACCTTATGATTGACCCCCTCACCTTCACTATTGCTACGGGCGTGGAGGATGACCGTAAACTCGGCGTGTGGACACTCGAAGGCATTCGGATGATCCGGGAAAAATTCCCTGACATTCAGATCATTCTTGGCTTGTCCAACATCTCCTTCGGGCTCAACCCTGCGGCCCGTGCCGTGTTAAACTCCGTCTTTTTGGATCATGCCGTCAAAGCGGGCATGACCGGTGCGATTGTCCATGTCAGCAAGATCCGCCCACTGCACCTCATTGCCCCAGAAGAGGTGAAAGTTGCAGAAGATCTTATCTTTGACCGCCGGACTGAAGATTACGATCCACTGCAAAAGCTGCTTGAGCTCTTTGCTGGTCGAAAAGCGGCCGATGCCGTCAAAAAACGCCGTGCCGAAACCCCGGCTGAGCGCCTAAAAGACCGTATTGTTGATGGAGACCGCAAAGGCATTGAGGAAGACCTCGAAGCCGCCATGCAGACCATGCCCGCCCTTGATATTATCAACACCGTCCTGCTCGACGGCATGAAAGTCGTGGGAGAACTCTTCGGCGCAGGGAAAATGCAACTCCCCTTCGTGCTGCAATCGGCTGAGACCATGAAAACTGCCGTTGCATGGCTTGAACCCCATATGGAACGCGTTGAAGGCCAGCACCGCGGCACAATGGTCCTCGCCACCGTTAAGGGGGACGTGCATGATATTGGTAAGAACCTTGTCGATATTATTCTGACGAATAACGGTTATCAGGTCATTAATCTGGGTATTAAAGTCCCACTTGCTGATATGATCACAGCAGCTAAAGAGCATAAGGCCGATGCCATTGGCATGTCCGGCCTTCTCGTAAAATCGACCGTTATCATGCGAGAAAACCTTGAAGAAATGCACCGTCAGGGCATTGATGTGCCCGTGATCCTTGGCGGCGCTGCTCTGACCCGAAATTACGTTGAAGAAGAATGTGCCGCCTCTTATGGTGGGGGAGAGCCAGGCCACGTCGCCTATGCACGTGATGCGTTTGACGGCCTTTCCTTAATGGATACGATTTCCCAAGGAAAATTCAACGACTACCTCACTGCCATCCAAACCAAGCGTGCAGGCAAAAGTGCCCGCCGCAACGCACGTGCCCCCGAAATACAAGAAACGCGCGGTTTTGGTACGGTGGATAAAGAAGCTGCTCGCGCCCGCCGCGCCCGCATCGCCGGGAGTGAAGCTGTACTCACACCACCATTCTGGGGCGCTAAAGTTGTGGAAGCAGCACCAAACGCTGTCCTGCCCTTCCTCAACGAACGCTCCCTCTACCAATTCCAATGGGGCTTCCGGAAGCAAGGCCGCTCTCTTGAAGAGTTCATGGAATACGCCAAAACGGAACTCCGCCCCGTCATGAAGCGCATGCTCGCCCTCTGCGCAGAGCAAGACGTGCTCCGCCCTCAAGCTATTTACGGCTATTGGAAAGCAGCCGGTGATGGCAATGACCTCGTCTTATTCGAAGAAGATGGCATCACCGAAGCCACACGCTTCACCCTGCCCCGCCAACCAAAAGAGGACGGCGAGTGCATCGCGGATTTTGTGCGGGACATTCATGACCCAGAGCGTGATGTCATTGGCCTGCAAGTTGTCACTGTCGGCCAGAAAGCGTCCGATTTAGCACGTGAATGGTTCGAAGCGGATCGTTACCAAGACTACCTCTACCTTCACGGCCTGTCCGTCGAAATGGCTGAAGCCATGGCGGAATACACCCATAAACGTATCCGCGCTGAACTCGGCTTCGCCGCAGAAGACGACCGTGACATGGAAAAAATGCTGTCCCAGTCCTACCGTGGGTCACGCTATTCCTTTGGCTATCCCGCCTGCCCGCGCTTGGAAGACCAAGAGCCCATTCTACGACTACTCGGGGCAGAGCGCGTCGGGATTTCCTTATCAGATGGCTATCAACTCCACCCTGAACAATCCACATCTGCGCTCGTTTTCCTAAACCCACGCGCCAAATACTTTACCGTCTAACCTGTTGAGCACCATGAGCATGAACACACATAACAACATCATCACACGCTTCCAGCAGATGAATGATGGACGCGGCCTCATGGGCAATCTTTTTGGAGCCATTTGCGTATCCTGCGCACTTGGTCTCGCCTTCATGTTTTGCCGGAATGTCATCAAGGCAGACATGCACAGCTTGACCCGCTTCATGCTTATTCTTGTCTGGCTTTACTTCCTTGTACCATGGCTCGTACTGCGCATCACCAACACTCTCCAATCTAACAACTCCAACAACGGCTAACGCACCATGCGGACATTGACCTCCCCTGATCTCGTGCTCATTGGCGCAGGTATTATGAGTGCGACCTTTGCCGCACTCCTCCAAGAGGTAGCACCGCATCTCAACATTGTTGTGCTCGAAGGTTTGCCCGAAGCCGGCCTAGAAAGCAGCAATGCCTGGAACAATGCAGGGACAGGTCACGCCGCATATTGTGAGCTAAATTACACCCCTATGGCCACAGATGGCAGCATCGCCATTGATAAAGCCTTAAGCATCAACACAGATTTTGACCTCTCCCGCCAACTCTGGGCGCATTGGGTGCGCAATAATCTGCTCCCATCTCCAGAGCAGTTTATTACGAACTGCCCGCATATCGCCCTCGTCCATGGCCATAAGGATGTCGCCTTCCTTAAAAAACGCTATGACGCGCTCTCCGCGCATCATTGCTTTTCCGGGATGGAATACTCTGAAGATCCCGCAACCATTACCTCTTGGACTCCCCTCGCAATGGAAGGCCGCAACCCAAGTGAGCCCGTCGCGGCAACGCGCGTTTTACACGGAACAGACGTCAATTTCGGGGCGCTCACACGCTCTCTCTTCAAAGGATTAACGCAAAAAGGCTCTGTGCGCCTACTAACCGAGCATCGCGTTACACAATTACAGCGCTCTCCGAGCGGCCAGTGGTCCGTCACCGCACGCAGTTCACAAGGCGACATTACCTTCTCAACACGCTGCGTCTTCATCGGTGCAGGAGGCGCAACATTACCCTTACTGCAACAAACACAATTACCAGAAGCCAAAGGATATGCTGGCTTCCCCGTAAGCGGCATCTGGATGAAGTGTACCAATCCAGACGTCATCGCCCGTCACCATGCGAAAGTGTACGGCATGGCCCCAGTCGGCGCTCCCCCAATGTCTGTTCCCCATCTGGACACACGTATTATCGACGGGAAGCCACAGCTTCTCTTCGGCCCATATGCTGGTTTCACAACACGCTTCTTAAAAACGGGTACACGCAGCGATTACCTGCGTTCTCTCACCAAAGATAACCTCTGGCCAGCCTTAAGCGCAGGTTTCGATAACCTCTCGCTTGTACGCTATCTGATGACCGAAGTGTTCCAAAGTAACACGGGGCGCATGGCCTTCTTACAAGACACATATCCTCTTGCTCAAATGCAAGATTGGCACCGTGTCATAGCAGGACAACGGGTGCAAATCATCCGTCCAGAAGGCAAAGGCCGTGGCGTTTTAAAATTAGGGACCGAAGTCATTAATAGCGCAGACGGCACACTGTCCGCCGTACTTGGCGCTTCCCCCGGCGCCTCTGTCTCCGCCGCTATTGTGCTCAAACTCCTGACAACACATGCAGCGCCTCTAGGGCTCCCTGAAGACTACACTCAAAAACTGAAAACCGTTTTACCATCATACGGTCTCAATTTAACGACAGACCAAGAAGCCTGCCGTAATATCCGCCAAAAAACCGCAACCGCGTTAAAACTTAACGGCTAAATTCCCCACTTAAAAAAAAGGCCCAACCATATAGGTTGGGCCAGATTTCTTTATGGGTTCGTCGCGCTTTGCGGTGTTCCTGCACTTGGCACAGAGTAAGCACCAATAAAGTTCTTTACAACAGGCGTACCATTACCAACAGTATAGTTAAAATACGCATTTCCTGCTTGTGAAGGCTGCGTATTAGTCACCACGCCATTATACCCCGGAATATTCCGATGATATGCGGCATACCGGCTATTGGGTGCCAAAGACTGCTTCTGACCCAAATTGTAAATATAAGGGTTTAAGTTACCTTGACGTCCCGATTTTTCAACCAGCAGTGCAACAACCGACGAAAACTCTGGTGATGCAACAGATGTACCTATCAAGCCTGATGCCTGCCCCTGAATATAAACAACAACAGCTGAACGTTCAGAATTACCATTCCCTTCCGCTGCGGTATCACCCCCATTGCAAGGGGACTGCGCCAACCCCGGGCAACCACCCACTTGCATACCAATATCCGGTAGTGCTCGGTTGGATGTTGACCCAGTATTAATACCAGCGTTCAATTGATAGCTTGGCGCAGCAAAAATGGTTGATAAACCACCGCCAGCCCCCCAGTAACCACCAGAAGCCTGTGCGCCAACATTGTCAGGGTCATAAGGTGTCTCTGGATCAGCATAAGCATTTTCACGCAAATACGCTGAATCCAACGATCCTGTTGTAGATGCCGTCACCAAATTTGTCCCACCAACCGCGGTCACATTTGGGTCTGCTGCGGGAGTTGAAACGCTCGGGATAAACTGGCCATTGGACCCATTAAGATATGTGAGGTTTGGGCACTCCAAACCAGACTCATCCCCTGATGACGCAAGGAAAGTAATGCCTTGCGCATTCCCTTGAAGGAATAATTCATGCTCAAGATTTAATGTCTGCGTCTGATCAACGCCTTCGTTATACGCGGCAGTGTAAAACAACTCACATCCACCGAATGACGATGAAACAACATCGGCCTTATTATCATTAATGATTTTCGTATAACCATCAATGATATGCGTGTCTGATAGATCTGGCAGAGTATATAAAATTACATTCGCTCCCGGCGCTCCGCCTAGAGCCTGCTGCACATCAAGCGATGCCTCATCCAACGCGGAACTGCTTGTGGTTGCGCCACCATCAACTGCCACACGTCCCGCAAGCTTAGGATTAGCCGACAACCCCGCTTTTTGTTTAAACTGCTCATGCTCAAACATGGCTTCAATATCGCTGTCATACACGTCAGAAGCCATCAGGATAGCAACCGTCGCCCCCGTTCCATCCAAACGGCGCACCCCGTGCTGTGTCGATATCCGTGCATTATAAGACGGATAACCATACGCTTGCTTAAGGTCCGTAAACCAGTATGCCCCTGTTGTTGCATAACGGTTTTGAGGGTTCTCAACGCCTGCTGGCAATTTAACGTGCTGTAAATAAGGGCGAGCTACATGCTCATGAGCACTCAGCCCCGTAACCACCGACCCCTCAATAAAATCAGCGGGTAATACAGGCTTACGAGACGTATAAATATGCGCTTTTTTACCCGCAACCAACGCTACTTTAAGAGACGTTGAAAGAGTTGCATTAACTGGTGCTGCACGCCCACTCACATGAAGCGTCCGCCCTTCTTGCTGAACATTCAAACCACGTGCTTCCAATGCCGCTTTAGCTTTTGCCAAATCATACGACGTCGGGCCGAAACGGCTTAAAATATCTTCTGGCTGCAACCAGTGATGATATTCGGGCGCAGCGGGATTATGCTGCTTTTCGACCAAAGCCGCCAAGCCCGCAGGATCGCGTAATGGCAGGGTCACATCAAAATGTACCAGCGTATCTGCAGATGCTTCTTTATGAGGCACAAAAACTGTACTAAGCGGAGCAGCACAAACACTATGTGCGCCAGCTCCTAACAGACCAGCTACACCCAAAAAATATCGAAAAGCGTTTTTCATGACAGCTCCTCTCGAGTCACTCCAAAATGACCCTACGACGACATGTGCGGGCAGAAACTTTTCTACCCCACAATATGTTTCACTAAAGAAACATCACTCAAAATTTGACATTTATCAAAGTAAAATATTTATATATTTATTTATATAATCATTTAATTTAGTTATATAAGAAAATATATAACCCAAAGGTTTCAAAGAACTATTAAACGGTGTGCCCTCCGCTTGATTTTTAGGTTTTTAGTGTGTTGATTTCTACTCTGGATTACTAGACATTGGCATTCATCCGCTCCCGAAAAAACAGCGGCGTATATTCATAGACAATATTTAATAACCCCAATCTCAGAAAGCACACGAACGACAGGCGGTTATTAATCAGATATTTCGTCCGCTCGTCGGATAAATTTTTCAATACCTAAATCAACAGAATCTTGAGCATCCAAGAAACTCAGCTGCTTCATCTTCCATCCCCCAATCAACACAGAAAAAATGGAATCACATAGAGACCATCAAAACCAGAGGGTTTTTCGAACCCTCCAGCTCCAATCTAAAAAAGAAAAAATTATAAAATTTCTGAAAATATGGCAGCTATTCTACACCCGTAACACATTAGAAAAACGTCAACACTTGCCATATATAAGTGATTGTCTATGGGGTTTACTTTCACGGGTGCAGGGCACTATATTCTCAACAAAACTCACACATCGATCTACTCAGAAGCATTATCTATGCAAGTGTGAATACTTTTGTAAAACCTACGTTGCGTCGTATTTTTTTGATTGATTATATCGCTGTCAGATATACTGACGTTATTTGCGTTCATTTTGAACGCAGAAACCCGCGACGGACCGTTCAGGTCGTGCGTTTTGTGTATTGGAGATTTAT
>NZ_CAMKWA010000010.1 GCF_946476835.1 uncultured Neokomagataea sp. | reverse complement strand
ACAAAAACACAAATGATGAATACTACATAATATCAGGCGAAAATTACAAAGATATATACAAAAATCACCTTTCAGACGAGATAAATAAATATTATAACTCGATAATAATAAATGACTTAAGCAAAAACAGAAAATCAGACTCATTCAAATACGGATACAAAACATTCTTTCTATCAAAAACAACAGAAAAATACTGGACGCTCATCATACATAAAGAAGAAAAACACTACATTACATATAGCAATGTATTTTTTGTAAACATTGGTATTATTATTACCATAATATCCATTGAGTTGATGGTCGGATTTGTTTTTGCAAGAGACTTTCTTATTATTCCACTAGAAACATTGTCTAAATCCGTTTCTGCTTGGCAGAAGGGAGATATATTCACCCTAGATAATAACAAACATATTCCCCGCGAAATACGGCAATTAGAGCGCTCCTTCCTCAGAGCCACACGCCACCTTAGTCATCGAGAAAAGGAGCTAAAAAAATCAACCCACCAGCAAGAGCGTCTTATTCATGAAATTCATCATAGAGTTAAAAATAATCTACAAATTATCGCTTCTTTGCTAAATTTACATGCAAATCGAGTAAAGTCATCAGAAGCTCAGGAAGAATTTCGCCTCGTTCGTGACAGAGTACGCGCAATATCGACCTTGCACCACCACCTGTATGAAAAACAGGAAATCAATCACTTACAAGCAAATATTTTTATACCAGAAATCTCAAACAATCTCATTGCATCACACAAAGAGAGAACCAAGGAACGCATAAAAATACACTTCGATATAGATGATATACTCATACCATCATCCCAGGCATCTCCGGTAACTCTCATTATCACAGAAGCCATCAGCAACTCTTTACGCTATGCATTCCCTGGCAAAGATAATGGTGAAATTTACATAGCCCTTAAACGCGAGAACCGCACAAGCATTGACCAACTCGTAACCTTAACTCTGAAGGATAACGGAGTAGGGCGATCTTCCGAACAACTCTCTACCCATCGTCCAGACGGTATTGGGCGCCAACTTATTCGTGGCTTTGCAAGACAGCTCCACGCCGAATTCACTGTTGAGCAAGAGGAGGGCACAACCTACCGGCTAACATTCATTTTAGCGCCCATTGAACCAACACCATCCACAATGGCGTTTCGCTCCCTCTAGAAACGAGACCAATAACAAAAAAAATCTTCATACTCGAAAATAAGCTGTCACCTTTGAGGGGAGAAGCCTATATGCACAGGAATTATGAGCGGCGATAAATCCATTACAAAACGCTGGACAAAGGCGCAGGGCAAAGCAAACCGCGTCCAAACAGCAGTCTGCACGAGCCTTGGCATTCTAGCGACCCTTATAGCGATCGGGCAGGGATGGGCACTGGCGCGCCTCATCGCCGCCACGCTCACTCAAAGTGTTTCAACAGCACTTCCTTGGATAGAATCCTATTTCGCTTTAGCTATCTTCCGCACGCTCTTAGCAGTTTTACAAGAAGTTGCCGCTATACGCGCCGGGAGTGCTGCACGCCGCCGCGTACTTCGAGACGTTCTACAACGTATTACTCTTTCTGGCCCCGCCATTTTACGCACCCAGCATAGCGGCACAATTGCAGGCCTAATTGTTGACCGTATCCAAGCACTTGATGGTTATTTTGCCCGTTGGGTTCCCGCATCAGCGCTATGGCTCACCCTGCAATGGCTTGTTGTGCTTGTTGTTTATCTTGAAAATCACCGTGCGGGTATTGTGCTAGCGCTGTGCTGCCTGTCACTTCCGATTTTTCAAGCCGTTTTTGGTATCGCCACAGGCATTGCATCACGACGCCAATTCCTTGCTATGACGCGCCTTCAAACACGCTTTCTTGACCGCATTAAAGGCATAGCCACAATCGTTCTATCTGGCGCGACCGAACGTGAGGCCCAAGCCTTGGCGCACAGCGCTGATGACCTGCGCACCCGCACAATGAAAGTACTCCGCATTGCGTTCCTAGCATCAGCCACAACCGATGTGGCAATGGTCATAGCGCTAATCCTTATCGTCTCGACCCAAATACAAACTCTATCCCCCACAAGCTCGGCAGATGCATTGACGAAGGCGCTTTTTGCCGTCCTCATGGTTCCTGAGGCCTTTGCTCCTTTCCGTGCATTATCTGCCGCATACCAAGACCGCGCCCACGCAACCGCGGCAGCCGAAGGCATGGCTGAACTTCCAGAAGTCGAGACAACATCAAACACACAATCCCCCTTAAACCCCGCTCATCCGTATGCCCTCACAGTTGAACATGTCAGCTTCTCTTGGGGTGAGGGACGACCTGCCGTGTTTACGAACCTCAATATCGCACTCCAACCCGGAGAGACGCTTATTCTGAACGGTGAAAGCGGCTCTGGGAAATCAACACTCATTGAGCTGCTACTTGGCTTTATCAAACCCAACTCTGGCCGTATCCTGCTAAACGACCAAGATATTAGTCAGCTCTCGCCGCGTCACTTATCCAATCTCATTGCATGGATTGGCCAGAAACCTGTTTTGTTCGCTGGCAGCATTCGCGAGAATATTCTTTTTGCGCGCCCAGAAGCGACAGACGATGAACTCCACACCGCCCTACGCCT
Organism: uncultured Neokomagataea sp.; assembly: GCF_946476835.1. Taxonomy (GTDB): domain Bacteria; phylum Pseudomonadota; class Alphaproteobacteria; order Acetobacterales; family Acetobacteraceae; genus Gluconobacter. Next base: position 81,197 of record NZ_CAMKWA010000010.1, on the reverse strand, counting down.
CTCTGCTGTAAGCAACTACCTGCCCACACTCCCTGACGGACTTGATACCCAAATTGGGGAAGGAGGGTTTGGCCTTTCCGGTGGTCAGGCCCAGCGTATCGCCATTGCGCGCGCTTACCTCAAGAACGCGCCTATCCTTTTACTGGATGAACCAACAGCCCATCTCGACCCAGCAACCGAGCAGGACATTCTACACAGCCTAAAAGAACTCATCGCACATCGCACCGTCATTATGTCGACGCATTCGGAACAGGCTAAAAGCTTTTCGAACAAACACCTCTTTCTCACAAAAGCAGCACCCCAGACCACCGAGACGGAAGAGGCGTAAGAAGCACCATGTCATCTCACTCTTCAGCCCCCCTAAGCCGTATCATCCGCCTTTGGCGCCCTCACTATGGTCGCCTCATAGCTGGATTAATTCTCTCAGAACTTGCCGTCTGTGCTGGCCTCATCATGATGGGCAAAGCCGGGCAACGTATGACGGCAGCCGCCATCGGCGTCAGCGCAGGTACCCTACTGCTCCAAATAGCGGGTACCTCGCAGATTGTTTTGCGTTATGCAGACCGTTACAGCACCCATAATGCTATGTTCCGAGCGTTGGCCGATTTGCGCGTCTGGTTTTTTCAACGCCTCGCCAAAGGTGCTGCCGCAGGCTTAGGATTCCAACGCTCCGGTGATCTTCTGTCTCGTATCGTCGGGGACGTTCAAACGCTCGACAATCTCTATCTCCGCATTCTTGTCCCGCTCGCATCCGCTGCCTTAACGCTACCTCTGACCGCTTATGTTTGGTGTCGTGCCAATATGGTCGCAGGTATTATCATGACCAGCCTTTTTGCCATCATGGCGTTTGTGTTGCCCTTTCTTGCCAGTAAACAAGCGCAAGCACTGGGCCCATCCATTCTGAAAGCCGAATCCGCTCTCCGCATTGCAGCGCTTGATCTCACCACAGGTCTCCGTGAAGCCCGAGCCTTCGGGGCTGAAGATATTTTGGCGGATCGCGTTACACAAAGCCAAGAAACACTCATTAAACACCAACACACCCTTCACATCCGTATGGCCCTCATGCACGGTTTTGCGCGTTTGCTTGGGCAAGTCGGTATTGGTATTACTTTGTGTGTCTTGGCAGGAGTATTTTTCCATAACAACCATACGCCAATACTCGCGGTCACAGCCTTATTTGTCGCGCTAACAGCCTTTGAAAACATCAGCGGCTTGTCCAAAGCAGGTCTACTCACGGGCAAAGTCATTCATGCGTCTCAACGCATTATGGATGTCACAGAGCAAAAACACACCACACCTCACGCCACAAAACATCTCCCAGAAGGCCGAGATGTGACGCTGCAATCACTCTCATTTCGTTGGTCGGAGCAGGGGCCTCTCATCCTCGATAATGCAGATGCCACCTTACGGCGCGGTGAGCGCGTAGCACTCATCGCGCCATCAGGCAGCGGCAAGTCCAGTCTTGCTGCACTCCTCCTGAAAGCAGCCCAGCCCACTGCCGGTCATATTCTGCTCGGCGGAACAGATATTGCTGATATTCCAGACGATGCCCTTCGCAGCCAAATCGCATGGCTTTCACAAGCGAGCCATCTCTTTGATGATACCGTGCGTGAAAACCTCTTACTCGGCCGAAGAGATCTTGATGATGACGCTCTATGGGACGCTCTGGAGCGCGCCCAAATTGCCACCACAATTCGCAACCTACCAGAAGGGTTAGACACGTGGATTGGAGAAAGCGGCTCTAGGCTCTCTGGCGGGCAAGGGCGGCGCATCGCTTTAGCACGTGTCCTCCTCGCGGATGCTCCAATTCTCATTCTTGATGAGCCCGCAACAGGGCTGGATGCTGATACGGAGCGTGCTTTTTTACAAACCCTCAATACGCTTGATGACCAGCGCAGCATCATTCTTATTGCCCACCGTCTCGTTGGCGTTGAGCGTTTAGACCGCGTCTGGACGCTGGAGAACGGGAAGATCATCTCTCAAGCCAGTTGACCCACGCGCAGGGACAAGGCACGAAGAGCCTGCACGATGGTATTACACACCACCCTCAACATGAGGCACATGATCATGGTTCGTACTTTCTTGTCTTCTCGCCGTTTTCTAACTCGCGGCGTTTTGCCAGCCTTGGCACTCACAGCAACCCTTGGCGCTTGCTCCACAACCGACCGGGACAGCTACGTGGTGTTCTTTGACCGTGACGATGCGGTCATGAACCAAACAGCGAAAGATATCGTCGCAAAAGCGGCACATACTGCACAAAAAGAGCATGCATTGAGCATCCGCGTTGCTGGCTCTGCTGGCCTGTCTGGTGATCCAGATACTCTTAAGCAACTTGCTCGTGACCGCGCGAAAACCGTTGCCGCTGAATTAACCGCCGATGGCATCGACGCTTCCAAAATTACGTTAACCCCCGAGCCGGACACTGATGTTGATGCCTCTCACGTTGCTTATCGCCGCGTGTCCATCACCATCATCCCCGGCCTCTAACCTCCGGGACACTCTGTGACGGATACCGCTTCCCCTCAAACTCCTGAGACTATTCTCAAAGACATCTTTGGATTTACAGGCTTTCGTGGCCTACAAGGTGAGGCGGTACAAACCGTCATGGATGGTGGGGACGTCTTAGTCCTTATGCCAACAGGGGGCGGGAAAAGCCTCTGCTATCAAGTTCCCGCGCTCTGCCGACCCGGTATGGGGATTGTCGTATCCCCACTCATTGCACTGATGGATGATCAAGTCGCTGGCCTACGCCAAGTTGGCGTTCGGGCTGCAGCCCTCCATTCAGAACTCGAACAACAAGAACGAGAACAGTTGCATCACGATTTGCGTTCAGGGCAAATCGACATCCTCTACATCTCTCCAGAGCGCTTGTTACAACCTGCGACCAGCGCCTTTCTCGCACGTTATCATATTTCTCTCATCGCTATTGATGAAGCCCATTGTGTCTCCGCATGGGGGCATGAATTCCGGCCTGAATATCGCGGCCTAGCCTCACTTCCGGACCTTTTCCCAAACGTCCCCCGTATGGCGTTAACCGCAACGGCAGACCCACGCACACGCGATGATCTGCTTAATGTTTTAGGAATGCCTAACGCCAAAGTGCTGTTAGCAAGCTTTCATCGACCTAATCTTTTTGTGGAAGCACAACCCAAAGGTGGTGAGACAAAACAACTTCTTGAAGCACTAGATAACCATAAACACGGCGCTTCCATCGTCTATTGCGGAAGCCGCAACAAAACAGAGCGCGTCGCCAAAACTCTGCGAGACCGGGGGTTAACAGCTCTTCCATTCCATGCCGGCCTCTCAGCCATTGAAAAACGTGCCGCGCTGCACCGCTTTCGATCGGGTGAAGATATGGTGATCGTTGCGACCATTGCTTTTGGCATGGGGATAGACCGCCCCGATGTGCGCTGCGTGATACATCTTGATATGCCATCCTCTCCTGAGGCGTATTACCAACAAATTGGCCGCGCTGGACGCGATGGCGAACGCTCCGACACGCTGCTGCTATACGGGGGTGAAGATATGGCACGGGCACGGCACTGGCTTGACCAGTCCAATGCCCCCGACCATGAAAAGCGCATTATGCGCGCCCGCCTAGAAAGCATGATTGCCCTCACAGAAACCACAGGCTGCCGCACACGTGCACTTCTCGCATGTTTTGATGAGCATTTACCGGAGCCCTGCGGCCATTGCGATAACTGCATCGACCCAGTTTCAACCTTTGACGGCACACAGGCAGCACAAAAAGTTCTCTCAGCGATTTATCGCACTGACCAACGCTTCGGCGCTGTGCAAATTGCCAATGTTCTCCGAGGCAAAACGAATGAAACCATTGAGCGCAATGCTTTTAATACCCTAAGCGTTTTCGGTATTGGTAAAGAGCATAGCGAAACATGGTGGCGCGCCGTGATCCGGCAGCTTATTGCACGCGGCGCCATCCATATTCATGGAGAACACGGCGCTTTAGCCCTGACCAAGGACATCGCACGCCCAATCTTGCGCGGGGAAGAAAAAATACGCTTACGCCAAGATCAAAAACGCGCCCTCAGCCAAGGGGCAAGCGAACCCGTGGCTGACACTCTACCAGACCATGCACGCGATATATTTTCGGCCTTACGCCAATGGCGCTTGGCAGAAGCACGCGAACAAGAAATTCCACCTTATGTCATTTTTCATGACACCACCTTAAAAGACATTGCTCTCGCTCTACCGCAAGACCGGAGAGAACTTGCGCAGATCAAAGGGGTAGGTGGCTCGAAACTAGAGCGCTACGGCGATGCAGTCTTAGCCACTCTTGCCAGCGCCAAAACCGCATAAAATATTTACCGAACAACCGTAAAATTCACCGTCACATCTGGACTATCTAAGAACAAGAAGGTGAACGGCACTTTATCACCGGGTTGCAAAGAACGATGCAGCCCCAAACACACCAAATGATACCCGTCACGCGGGAAAACCATGGTCGCATTATGCTGCAACGCAAGATGCGTGAACAAATCATTTGTCGCCACCGTTTGCTCTTGCTTCGTATGGTGCGCCATAATCGAAGCACAAAGCGGGGATGTAATCCCCTTTAACAAGTGATCGGTTGCATCATTGTTGGTCAACGAAAAAAAACCTGCGGCACGGCTTGAATTCGATGGCAACGGCAACAAAGTGCCATTCGAAACCACGATATGTGCATTATTCTGTGGCACAGGTTCTGCTTTAGCAGTGGTCATGGCACTAGCCAAAGCCAAGCAAACGCCCCATACACAGAACCGATCACGACGTATCAGACTTTTAATCAATGGGAACACCCTCGTAAAATCCCGTTAGGGAGCAAATTCATTCTTACTCTAGAGTGAACCGCTTTAAGAGGGCAAACAAGGCCGCACGCACAGGATCGATCATGCACTGCCCATTCTGTGGATATGAAGACACTCAGGTTAAAGACAGTCGTGCCTGTGAAGACGGTACAGCCATTCGCAGAAGGCGCGTCTGCTCTGGCTGTCAGTTACGTTTCACAACGATTGAGCGGATCCAATTGCGTGAATTATCCGTCCTAAAAGCGGATGGCCGCCGCGCTCCTTTTGACCGTGACAAATGAGCACGTTCGATTCGCGTAGCACTCCGTAAACGCCCGGTGGAAGAAGAACAGCAAGAGCAACTGGTCACCCGACTGGTTCGACTGCTTGAAGCCTCTGGTGAGACGGAAGTTTCTTCCCAAAGGATTGGTGAACTCGCTATGGACGCATTGCGTGCGGTCGATGACGTAGCGTATGTCCGCTTCGCTAGTGTTTATCGTGATTTTCGAGAGGTCGAGGCGTTTTCAAAGATTTTAGCAGATATGAACCCACTCCCCAGTGCAGAAGAACTTCTGCGAACACCGAAACATGCTGTAAAACCGACCCCAGCAAAAGAACGGCGCTCAAAAAACGAAACGCCATAAACCGTTCAGACTAAAGACGACACGGGCCAGACACGCCCAGTGAGGAGACACCATGACGACCCCATCTGAAAACCCCACACGCCGCAGCCGTACCATTGCCCGCGTTGCTGCTGTTCAAGCCTTATTCCAATGTGAGCAATCCGGGGATAACGCCGAAACAGTCGTTGACCAATTCATCCGTCATCGCAAGATCACGCCAGCAGCGTCTTTTGAAGATGGCCATATCCCTGACGCTGACCTGAAACTGTTTCAAGACATCGTCCGCAAAACGACCTGGAACCAAGACGAGATTGACACAATCATCGTTGCGGCACTGCCCTCAACATGGCAGATCACGCGTCTTGACCCCGTTCTCCGTGCACTCCTGCGGGCAGGAAGCTACGAAATTCTTAAGACAGATACGGCTGAACGTATCATCATTAACGAATATATGGATGTTGCTCACGGCTTCTTCTCAGGCGATGAACCACGCATGGTGAATGGCCTCCTCGATGCCGTAAGCCGCAAGAAAACATCTACTGCTGAATAAACAACACCCCATTTAACAACTCTGGAGGTCCCCCGCGTGAGCATGGGAGAGTTTGACGTTATCGAACGTCATTTCCGTCCACTTGCGGGGGATGCCGCGCTAGACCTCAGCGATGACTGCGCGCTCCTCACGCCACCCCCAGAGCAAGTTATCGCCATTTCAACCGATACCATGGTTGAGAATGTGCACTTCCTACCAGATGACCCCGTAGGAACACTCGGCCGGAAACTGCTCCGCTGCAATTTATCAGATCTTGCCGCAATGGGAGCCACCCCCCTTGGTTATACCCTGAACCTCACATTACCCCGTGACCGCTCTTTTTCAGAAGCATGGTTCACCGCATTTTGTGGAGGCTTAGCCGAAGACCAAAAACATTATGGCATCCCACTCCTGGGAGGGGACACAACCTCCATTAACGGGCCATTAGTTCTCAACGCTACCATTTATGGAGGGGTACATCCTCATCTGGCATTACGCCGCAATGGTGCCAAACCAGGGGATGATGTCTGGGTAACGGGTACAATCGGGGATGCAACCCTCGGCCTTCTGGCTCTGCAAGGCGATATTACCGACCCTAGCGGGGCATTAAGCGCACGTTACCATTTGCCCTTACCCCGCGTGCATTTACCCCTTGGCGGCATTGCCAGCGCGGCTATGGATATCTCTGACGGGTTAGTACAGGATTGCGCGCATATTGCCCGTGCATCGGGCGTGCTGCTCCGTATCAACGCAGATCTTGTGCCAATATCCCCTGCCGCTGCAGCCCTAGGGCCAAAATATCTCACACGGCGCCTAAGTGGTGGGGATGATTACGAACTCTTGCTCTGCGTGCCCCCCGAACATTCTGACGCATTGCAGCAGATATGCGCCATTCATAATGTCCCTATAACGCGCATCGGCACTGCTCATAACGGGCAAGGTGTACACATCCATGATGCTACGGGGCAGACCATCATTTTTGAAAAAACCGGCTGGCAGCATTTTTAGCTAGCCATATGCTGCTGCCAGTCTGAGCCAGATATAAAAACAAGCTCAGACAGCACCAGTCCGGTCATTAATCAGCCTGTAACGACATTTCGTATAAACGATGCCGCTTATACGGCTCTGGTACAATCGCTTCCGCCAGATTTTTCATGCCGGTATCACTTTCCTGAATCCAGCCAAGCTCAACCCAACGATAGGGCAGGGTGTGCCGACGGCGGAGTAACTCTGCAATAGCCAAGGACGGCAACAAAGCTCCCAACATCGTACCCTGCAAGCGCCGTGTAACCCCCAGCAAAATGACGCGCGCCGATTGGAAGCGATGTTGCAGCAAACGTGCCCCCAAGCGAACCCAACCCAACGGGGAAGGCGCTCCATTCATATCCCCCGCAATGTCGAAGACATTGGGGACAACAAGTGCCATCGCCACAGGCACACCATCTTGATCAATTTGCACATAATGTTCAGGCTTTAACACCAGCTTAAGCTGCGCAATCATGGCTGCCATTTCATAATCTTGCAGAGGGACAAAATTATATTTTTTATCCCATGCATCATTATAAAGCTGACGCAGAACCTCACCTTGTGATGCGATCTGACTGCGCGATAACCGCGCAACAGAGATAGCTCCTAAACGGCCCTCACCAATTTTCAAATCACCCGGAACACGGAATTTTTCTTCCGTATGTTCATCCAACTCCAAGCGGTAACTCAACAAATCTTCCGTCTTCACCAAACCAGCGGCTTCAAACAGTTTCCCTAAAGCTGCGGGGTGCCAAGGCATACCCACCATGACAGCTTGGTCCTGGCCTTCAATCATAAGACCAGACTCACCATTACCGCTCAGCGTCACAGGGCCACGCATGGTCTGCATCCCCTGCTGAATGAGCCATGCTTTTGCTGCCCCTAACAGGGCTGTCACTACGGCCTGTTCAGGAACACAATCAAGGGCACCAAAAGACCCAACAGCCTGACCCCAATGCTCAAGCGCACGATGATCGACAATCGCTGCAATACGCCCCACCGGGGTTTTGCCCCGCCATGCTAAAAAATACCGAATACGTGCATGCCGAAAAACAGCGGACTTGCGCGGATTTAATAAATCATTTTGCTCCATATCCAACGGAGCAACATAACCGGCCATGCCCGCATATAAGCGCCGCGGCAGAGTAATAAATGTTTGGATATGGCGCTTATTCACCACAGGACGAATAACGAGACTATCCGGAGGCGAAGCAGGCGAGGGCACAGACGTCATGAAAAACCTTATACTCAGTCGAATACGGCCATGATGGCACAAAAGATCGGGCTTTTTTGCACAGCAAAGCTATAAGTTTCTATCTTCTTTCTTCCCTTTAGCCATGAAGTTTTGCTTCTCAATGCAACAAACACCCCGTTTTTCCTCTGAAACAACCCTTATCACCGGTGCTTCCAGCGGCATCGGGGAGGCTCTCGCCTTACAATATGCTCGGCCCGGCACACATATAATCTTGTGGGGGCGTAGCCAAAGCCGCCTCGCCAAAGTCGCACATAAGGCTGCTCAGCGTGGGGCCACGACAGAATGCCATAGCCTTGACCTCACAGAGACAAACGCTGCCATAGAATTACTACGCACAAACGACATCCAAACTCCAATCACACGCCTTATTCTCGCGGCTGGCTTGGGCGATATTCGTCAAGAAAACGCACTCACCGAAGAGCCCTCTCTCGTTAGAGAGTTATGCTTGGTCAATTTCACAACCCCCGCCACACTCGCAACAGAAATGGCAAACCGCATGGCAAAACGGGGTGGCGGTGAAATTGCTCTTTTAGGATCTGTCGCTGCATTTCATGATCTACCTATGTCCACCGCTTATAGCGGTTCCAAAGCTGGGCTAGCGCGCTTCAGCACAGCATTACACGCCGCTATGGCACCGCACCATGTCTCGGTCACATTGGTTTCTCCCGGTTATGTTGATACGCCTATGAGCCAGCGTCTCAGCGGTAACCTGCCATTTTTAGTCACACCACAAAAAGCAGCACAGAAAATTAAACGGGCCATTATGCGTAAGAAAGCGCATCTCATTTTTCCATGGCCATTTGCTGTCTTTGCCTTTCTAGAAAGCCATTTGCCACGCCCAATTGTTCATCGTCTTTTACGTCTTTCCACCGTGAAACAGACTCCACGCAATTTTAAAAGCAATGACACATGACCTTGACGGCAGCGGAGTCGTGCGCAACTGCTGGCAGGGCTCCCTTTTAATAGGGATCGGATTGATTTGAGATGAGGAGCGGTTTCATGAAGGAAATCGTCACAGTCGACATTGGCGGTACGCATGCACGCTTTGCTATTGCGACCGTCGCCGAAGGAAAAGTGGTTACCTTGGAAAAGGAAGTCACTTTAAAATGCGCCGAACATGCGAGCCTGGCCCTCGCATGGGAATCTTTTAGCCGTCAAATCGCACGCCCACTTCCGCGTGAAGCAGGCATCGCGGTGGCCTGTCCGATTGCTGGTGAAATCTTAAAGATGACCAACAATCCATGGATTATCCAACCGAGCCAACTCAAAACCCGCCTTCATCTTGATAACTTCGTACTGGTGAATGACTTTGGTGCTGTCGGCCATGCCGTCGCGCAAGTTGATTCCACCTATATGCAGCATCTGTGTGGCCCAGAAGTCGATCTACCAACGCAAGGGACCATCAGCATTGTAGGGCCAGGCACAGGCCTCGGTGCCGCATGTCTCCTACGTCGTGATGACCGATACTTCGTCATGGAAACAGAAGGCGGACATCTCGACTACCCACCACTTGATGACGTAGAAGACAACATCCTCAAAACATTACGTCGTCGCTTCCGCCGTGTTTCCGCTGAGCGAATCGTCTCTGGGCCGGGTCTGAGCAACCTTTATGAAGCTATTGCTGAGCAGCAAGGTCTCCCCATTACGCTGCGAGACAACCGCACGCTCTGGCAAAACGCTATGGAAGGTTCAGACACCATTGCTGCTGCCGCGCTGGAACGTTTCTGCCTTAGCCTCGGCGCTGTCTCCGGTGATCTTGCCCTAGCACATGGCGCACGCGGCGTTGTCATTGCGGGTGGACTTGGCCTGCGTTTGGCCAATATTCTCGGCACATCCGGCTTCGCTGAACGCTTTGTCGCTAAGGGCCGCTTTGAAGCTATGATGAGCGAGATCCCTGTGAAGATCATCACACATCCTCAGCCGGGTCTCTTCGGCGCCGCAGCAGCATATGCTGAAGCCTACTCATAAATAGGGAAGGTGCCTTGGAGGTCCGGGCGGGAATTGAACCCACATTCGCGGATTTGCAGTCCGCTGCATAAGCCATTCTGCCACCGGACCTCGGAGACCCGTGCTGTATCCTCTTTCAGCACCGTTTGGTCAAGACCCAACATGCAAGAAAGAACAAATTTTTCTTTCTGCGCCACACAGGCTATGGTGCCTGAACCATTTCAGCACTGCATGTAACGCATATAATGTCGTGAGGAGTTTTCATGAGCTCAGAGTTTCTCCGTAAGAAAGCAGTGTTTGCCCAACTGGGGCTGGGCTGTGGTGCTGTAATGCTGCTGAGCGGTACGGCATTAGCACAAAATTATGACGGAAGTGGCTCTCCAGCATTTGTACCACATACACTCCAAGATGCACTCGCCACGGCATATTTGACCAACCCAACACTGAAAGAAGAGCGTGCACGTCTGCGGGCTACGGATGAGCGGGTACCTACGGCTCTCGCCGGCTGGCGGCCTACTATTCAGGGCACAGCCCAACTCACGCATTATGATGGACATACCGCATATGGTCCTCAAGGCCTGATGACGGGAAGCTCCAGTACCTATAACACACCCGGATTTTCCGGCGGTGTCACCATCAACCAACCTCTCTATCAAGGCGGAAAAACCGTCGCGAGTACGCATGCTGCCACAGACCAAGTTCTGGCTGAACGCGCGCGTCTCATCAGTACAGAACAACAAGTCTTTATGAGTGTTGTTGAAGCATATGTTGATGTCATCAAAGACGAACAACTTCTGCAACTTGCTACAAACAACCAACGCGTTCTTGAGCAACAACTTCACGCCACGGAAGAGCGCTTTCATATCGGTGAAATCACACGCACGGACGTCGCACAAGCAGAAGCCGCTCTTGCCAGTTCTACCGCTGAAAAACGTCAAGCAGAGGGCACACTACAAAGCGCACAAGCCGTCTACCTCCAAGTCGTTGGGATTGCTGCCCCCCCAAACCTTTTACCACCTCAACCGCTGAACTTGCCGATTAAAAACGAGCAGACTGCCTTGCAAGTCGCAGCAGAAAATAACCCGGATGTCATCTCTTCTCTTTTCGTAGAAGCGAACCAGAAAGATAATGTCTCTGTACAAATGTCTGCCATTATGCCGAAAGTTTCGGCACAGCTTTTGTATCAACACAGCCGCAATCAGGCCTACGCAAACTCCACAATGGATAATAAAGCGGGCATGATCATGTTCCAGATCCCCATTTACCAAGGAGGATCTGAATACTCAGCCGTGCGTAGTGCGCGTCAACAAGCTCAAGCAGCCCATCGTGAAGTTGACGTACAGCGCCGCTCAGCGTTGCAAAAAGCAGCATCTAGTTGGCAGCACATGACGTCACTCCAAGCGGCTGTGCAGGCAGACCGCGTCGCTATTTCAGCCAATCTTATTGCATTGGGCGGGGTTGAGCGTCAGGCTCTCTTAGGCACGACAAGTACGCTTGCCGTATTGCAACAACAACAAACGCTTCTTGTAGCCCAACAAACCCTTGTTCAGGACCTCTCCACACTGGTGACCTCGTCTTATTCTGTAGCTGCGGCTATCGGTCGCCTCACCGCTGCAGACTTAAAGATTGGCGTCCCACTTTATGACGAAAAAGCCTATTATAACGCTGTAAAAAATCGTCTTTGGGGCATTTCAGACTACGCGCAAAACCAACCGGGGCGCTAACAAAACGGATTGTACCTCAACATGCAGGATCACAATGATGGATGACGTTCTCCACACTATTCGCAAGATCCTGCATGACGACAGAACGTCCAAAGACCACAGAGCAATGAGCGATACCGTGAGTGATGAACTGCTTTTGGATCAATCGATGATGATCCATCCCCCCTCAGCTGAACACCTAGCGCCTACTACACATAAAGAGAACGAGATGGATACTTCCTTCGCACATGATGATCGTGACGGCATGATGGACAAACTGACATCCGATGCCGTTGAGCGTTCCTTTAACGACCTCAAAGGCCAATTTGAGCAAGCCATTCCGACCATCCCCAAAGACATGCCAATTTCCTCCCAAGGCTCCCTAACGGTAGAAGATATCGTACGCGGCGAAGTCCGTGAGATGGTGCGCACATGGCTCGACACACACTTACCCTCCATGGTGGAAGATATGGTACGTGCTGAAATTGCACGTCTGCGCCCTAAAGTCTGATACCTTAATCCATAAGGTTGTGCCTTTAGGGTATCGACCTTGCGGCCCAACAACGATAAGTGCTTCCGCTTTCTAAGCGTTACTCAACACGACAACGGACGATCATGCTCGATAAAAGTTTTTCTCCAGCCAACCACGAAACCAGCCTCTATGACCGCTGGGAGAAAAGCGGGGTCTTCCATGCTGACCCGAAAGCACCCGGTGATGCTTTCTCGATCATGTTCCCACCACCAAACGTCACGGGCACGCTCCACCTTGGGCATGCACTGACCTTTACCCTCCAAGACATTCTTATTCGCTGGAAGCGCGGCACGGGCTTTAACACGCTCTGGCAGCCAGGTACTGATCACGCTGGCATCGCCACTCAAATGGTGGTCGAACGCGCGCTCGATCAACAAAATATCAGCCGTACTGCTTTAGGCCGTGACGAATTCGTCAAACGCGTCTGGGACTGGAAAGAAGAGTCCGGTGGCACAATCATTCAGCAGCTACGCAAGCTCGGTGCCTCTGCTGATTGGGAGCGTGAACGCTTCACAATGGATGAAGGCCTCTCTCAGGCTGTCCGTAAGGTGTTTGTCACGCTTCACAGCGAAGGACTGATTTACCGTGACCGACGCTTGGTCAACTGGGACCCGAACTTCCGTTCCGCGATTTCTGACCTTGAGGTTGAAAACCGCGAAACGAAGGGCTCCATGTGGTATGTTCGTTATCCGCTGGATGATGGCCGCACCATTACCGTTGCGACAACACGCCCTGAAACCATGCTGGCTGACTCTGCTGTCGCGGTTCACCCAGAAGACGAGCGCTACGCAGGCTATATTGGCCAACACGTTACACTGCCCCTCACAGGCCGCCGTATTCCCATCGTCGCAGATGAGTACTCAGACCCAGAAAAGGGAACAGGTGCGGTTAAAATCACACCAGCTCATGACTTCAATGACTTTGAAGTCGGTAAGCGCCATGACCTTCCTTCGCCTACAATTTTGGATGAGTCTGCGCGCCTGTGCATTGATGAAGTCCGTTCCGAACTGCGCGACGTAGAAAACCTATCCTCTATCGCGTTTGTTGAATCTCTTCAGGGCATCAGTCGGGAAGAGGGACGTAAGCGCATTGTTGCCGAACTCGAAGCACTTGGATGGCTTGAAAAAATTGAACCCCACAAGCTGCAAGTTCCTTACGCAGAGCGTGGCGGTGCCATCGTAGAACCACGCCTAACATGGCAGTGGTATTGCGATGCGAAAACACTCGCGGGCCCTGCGATTGATGCTGTGGAAAGCGGAAAAGTCGCTTTCGAACCGCGCCAGTGGCAAAACACATTCTTCGCCTGGATGCGCGACATTCAACCTTGGTGCATCTCTCGTCAGCTTTGGTGGGGTCACCGTATTCCAGCATGGTACACCGAAAGCGGTGACATCATCGTGGCCGAAACTGCTGAAGAAGCCCAAGCCAAAGCAGGTGAGGGCGTTACCCTTACACAAGATGAAGACGTGTTGGACACATGGTTCAGCTCTGCACTTTGGCCATTCACAACCCTTGGCTGGCCAGAAAACACAGAATCTTTAGCTCGCTATTACCCGACCAGCGTACTCGTCACCGGCTTTGACATCATCTTCTTCTGGGTTGCCCGGATGATGATGATGGGTCTGCACTTCATGAAGGACGTGCCGTTCCAAACCATTCTCATTCATGGCCTTGTCCGTGATGAGAAGGGACAAAAAATGTCCAAATCCAAGGGGAACGGTATTGATCCTCTGGAACTGATTGAAGAATACGGCGCCGATGCAACACGCCTCGCCATTTGCGCAGGTACAGGGCCAGGCCGTGACATTAAGCTCGGCAAAAAGAAGGTTGAAGAGCATCGCGGCTTTATTACCAAACTATGGAACGCTGCACGCTTCTTGGAAATGAATGGCGCAAAGCCAGTTGAAGGCTTTGATCCGACGACGGTTCAAAGTAGCCTAGGACGCTGGATCCTTTCTGAAGCAAATGAGGCCATTACGGAAGCAAACCGTGCCCTCGAAGCCTATCGCTTCGACGAATATGCCGGCAGCTGCTACCGCTTCGTCTGGACACGTTTCTGTGACTGGTTTGTCGAACTTGCTAAGCCTCTCTTGGCTGAAGAGAGTGCTGAGAGCGACGAAATCCGCAACGTCAGTGCTTATGTACTCGGCCTCATCCTGCGCATGATGCAGCCGGTCATTCCATTCGCGACAGCCACGTTGTGGGAAGAGTTAGGGTACGCAGGTGCCTTCGAAACCATGCCATGGCCAACGCCAATCACTCTTGAAGGCTCAGAGGAAAGCCGCGCAGAAGTGAACTGGCTCATTCGCCTGATCAGCGAGATCCGTACAGTTCGCGCGGAAATGAATGTGCCCCCCGCTCAAAAAGCTCCCATTCTTCTGCGAGACGCAACGCCTGAAAACTTGGCACGTGCACAACGCTGGAATGAAGCTCTTGGCCGTATGGCGCGTGTAGAAAGCGTTTCCGTGCTTGACGGTGAAACGCCACGCCACGCAGCACAAATCGTTCTGGATGAAGCTACGATATTCCTGCCTCTCGGTGGGTTGATTGATCTGGATGCAGAGCGCGCGCGCCTTGCGAAAGAAATCAAGCGTATCGAAGGTGAAATCAACAAAGTCGAGCGTAAACTGGGCAACGCAGACTTTGTTGCACGCGCTAAGCCGGAAGTCGTTGACGAAAATCGTCAACGTCTTGAAAGCTTTAGCAGTGACTTGACCCGCCTTCAGGCTGCTCATTCACGACTAGCTTAAAATATATACTGCGGCCTCATCCAGTCCGCAGCTTTTACTTCCTACAGCCTTATGGATTGAGGACAGTATGGTTCACAGAGCCCCTTCATGGTTTCAACGCTCACCGCATTGGACAAAGAAGGGGCTCTGCGGGCTTCTTACGATCATCGCGACCTCGACTGCACCGCTCTATGCTGAGGAAAAAGGGCTTTCCAAAGCTATACTGCCCGACCACACTCTTGACGTGGCCTATTACACACCGTCAGGTTGCACGCCACGCGCTCTTCTCATCGTCTTTGCATCTAAAGATCGAGATTATCGTGCTTTCCGTGATGAAAGCATACCGCTAGCGCAGCAAAGCTGTAGCATCATCATCGCACCTTATTTCTCAATACACATTTATCCGCCTAGCGCGTACCAGCGCGGTGGCTTCCCTGAAGATCCCACACAGCCTTCTGCAACACGCCTTGTGGTTCCATTAGAACAATGGGCACAGCGCTTCACCAACGAGACAGCACTACCAATTATTTTAATTGGGCATTCTGCGGGGGCACAATTCCTCAATCGCGTAGCCGCTTATACCACTGGCCATGAACGCGGTATCATCTTGATGAACCCGGGCAGTACAGTTGAACCTAAACTCCGCACCGCCATGCCCTATGGTTTTGCGGGGCCGTGGAGTGCCTCAGATGCATCCACAGCCTTAAAATCCTACCTCGCGCGGCCTGTCACTTTTTTACTCGGCAGCAACGACACAAAACCGGCTCCCTTTAGTGACGATGCGCAAACAGAAATTGAAGAAGAGGGAGCCAACCGCCTGCAACGCGGCATCAACACCTACAACGCAGCAGCGTTAAAGGCACATAAATTACAAACACCCTTTGGCTGGCACATCGCCATAGTACCTGGTATCGGCCATAACGATGCGCTCATGCTGGGTTCGCCCATATTAGAGCGAACCGTTGAAGCCCTGATTAACCGCGGGTCTTCACAATAATCTGAGACAAATCACGTACAGCGCCATTTGCGGCACTCGTGGTCATCGCTGCATATGCCTGGAGCGCACGAGAAACAACGCGCTCACGATCCGGCGTCCACGCTGCATCACCGCGTGCTTTCATCGCATCGCGACGCGCCGCAATCTCTGCATCAGATACATCCAGCTTCATAACCCGGTTTGGAATGTCGATGACAATTGCATCACCATCTTCCACCAAACCAATCAGCCCACCTTCAGCGGCTTCAGGAGAGACATGCCCGATCGACAGGCCCGAACTTCCGCCAGAGAAACGCCCATCCGTCACCAAAGCGCAACTTTCAGCAAGGCCTTTCGATTTCAAGTAGCTGGTTGGATAGAGCATTTCCTGCATACCAGGGCCGCCTTTAGGGCCCTCATAGCGGATCAGCACCACATCACCCGCTGAGATCTTCCCACCCAGAATACCACTGACAGCATCGTCTTGGCTTTCAAAAACACGTGCCGTCCCTGTGAATGTCAGAATATGCTCCGCAACACCGGCTGTTTTCACAATAGCGCCGTCTTCCGCCAAGTTACCGTACAAAACGGCCAATCCACCATCTTGCGAGAACGCATGGGCACGATCACGCAGCACGCCTTCCTCACGGTCCAGATCAAGTGCGTTATAACGGCTTGATTGAGAGAAGGCATGAACCGTCCTTACACCGCCCGGCGCAGCGCTAAACATATGACGCGCCTCTTCATCACCATGGACAATATCCCACTTCGCAAGGGCATCGGCCATCGTCGGAGCATGAACGGTGTTCACATCCGTATGCAGCAAACCCGCACGATCCAACTCACCTAAAATAGCAGGGATACCACCAGCACGATGAACATCTTCCATGTGCACATCATTACGGGCAGGAGCGACTTTACAAAGGTTCGGGACACGCCGGGACAAGCGATCAATATCCTGCATATGGAAATCGACTTCACCCTCACGCGCGGCTGCTAAGAGATGCAGCACCGTATTGGTGGACCCACCCATGGCAATATCGAGCGTCATAGCATTTTCAAACGCCGCACGTGTCGCGATAGAGCGGGGCAAGACCCGGTCATCATCTTGCTCATAGTAACGGCGCGCCAAGCCAACAATCTCGCGGCCTGCACGCAAAAACAACTCACGACGATCAGAATGGGTCGCCAACAATGAACCATTACCCGGCAAGGACAAACCCAAGGCTTCCGTCAGGCAGTTCATGGAGTTAGCCGTAAACATCCCAGAGCATGAACCACATGTCGGGCAAGCAGAACGCTCAATCGCGGCAGATTCTTCATCCGTCACATTCGGGTTCGCTGCTGCCACCATAGAATCAACAAGGTCCAGCTTGCGATTAATCGACGGGCCATTCAGCTTACCGGCTTCCATCGGGCCACCGGATACGAAAATAACCGGAACATTCAAACGCAGAGACGCCATCAACATGCCCGGCGTGATCTTGTCACAATTGCTAATGCACACAA
This sequence comes from uncultured Neokomagataea sp., assembly GCF_946476835.1. Taxonomy (GTDB): domain Bacteria; phylum Pseudomonadota; class Alphaproteobacteria; order Acetobacterales; family Acetobacteraceae; genus Gluconobacter. The sequence goes on along the minus strand of NZ_CAMKWA010000010.1, from coordinate 63,578 downwards.
TCGCATCCGCGCAGTGAGCATTCACCATATACTCAACAGAATCCGCAATGAGCTCGCGCGAGGGCAGGGAATACAGCATCCCGCCATGCCCCATCGCAATCCCATCATCCACCGCAATGGTGTTAAACTCTTTTGCCACGCCACCCGCTTCTTCCACAGCAGAAGCAACCAACGCTCCCATATCTTTCAGATGGACATGGCCGGGAACAAACTGCGTAAATGAATTGGCGATGGCGATAATCGGCTTACCGAAATCTCCATCCTGCATGCCAGTAGCCCGCCAAAGGGCACGGGCACCCGCCATGTTACGGCCATGTGTCGTGGTACGGGAACGATAAGCAGGCATGAAAGACTTTCCTAACAAGAATTGTCCCATTCCATAGCGAAACAAACACAAAAACGCCAGTCCACGAAAGAAATGCAAAGCCTTCGTAAAACCCCTTGCCGCAGCGAAATGATCGACGCAGAATCACTCGATTTTATGAGGAGTAACTAAACATTATGAAACGCTCATTATCACGGCTCTGCGCGACAATCGGACTGCTTGGCCTGTCCGGCACCGCATTGTCGACCCTGCATGCAGCCCCTGTCACAGCGGACATGGTCCAGACAGGGAATGACATTCCCCCCCAGGCCAAGCTCCCAACGGACGGGCAAGATTACATTCGCCGCGAGATCATGGTCCCCATGCGGGATGGCGTGAAACTGCATACCGTCATCGTTATTCCCAAAGGCGCTAAAAACGCCCCCATTTTGTTAACCCGGACCCCCTATAACGCATCAGGGCGCCTAAACCGCGTACCCAATGCTCCCACCATGCGTGCATTATGCCCACAAGGTGATGGTGTCTTTGTGGATGAAGGCTATATCCGCGTCTTCCAAGACATCCGCGGCAAATATGGTTCCGAAGGTGCGTATATCATGACGCGTCCGCCTATCGGCCCGCTAAACCCCACCAAGACCGATGACACAACCGATGCGTGGGATACGATTGATTGGCTGGTAAAGAATATTAAAGAGAGCAATGGCAAAGTTGGCATGACCGGCTCTTCCTATGAAGGATGGACCGTTGTGATGGCGCTGCTTCATCCTCATCCTGCCCTTAAAGTTGCAGCACCTGAAAGCCCTATGGTTGACGGCTGGATGGGCGATGACTGGTTCCATTATGGCGCATTCCGCCAAGCCAGCTTCGACTATTTCACCATGCAAATGAGTGTCCCAGGCAATGGGCCAACCATTCCGCGTACAGAGTCAGACGATTACACCGAATTTCTTAAAGATGGCTCTGCCGGTGCATTTGCAACACGTGTTGGCTTAGATCATTTCCCATTTTGGCAGCGCCTTAAAGCACATCCTGCTTATGATGCCTTCTGGCAAGATCAAGCGCTGGACAAGCTTATTACGCAAAACCCTCTCAAAGTACCGACGATCTGGGAGCAGGGGCTCTGGGATCAAGAGGATATGTGGGGTGCAATACACTCTTGGCTTGCTCTAAAGGCCACGCACCCAACAGTTCCCAATGTGCTCGTGATGGGGCCATGGCGCCATAGCGGTGTAAACTATGACGGGTCTACGCTTGGTCCATTGCATTTCAATGGCGACACAGCTCTTTGGTACCGTGCCAATGTGATGCGCCCATTCTTTGATCATTACCTCAAAGGTGGTGCAGACCCGAAGCTAGACGAAGCAATCATCTATAATACGGGTGAAAATCACTGGAACCACTTCCGCAACTGGTTGCCAGAATGCGGCACCACATGCCCACAATACGGCACACGCTTATATCTCCAGCCCGACCATGGCCTCTCATTCTCCCGAACACTCCCGGGATCTGACAGCTATGTTTCCGACCCATCTCATCCCGTGCCGTTCTTGCCCCGTCCTTATGTCATGGGCGAAGATCCACGCTGGAAGGCATGGCTACTGCAAGACCAACGCTTTGCCGAAGCGCGCCCAGATGTTCTGACATACGAAACGCCGGTTCTTGATGCGCCTGTGCAGGTGTCCGGCGTCCCTACTGCCGATCTATATGCTGCAACGACTGGGAGTGATGCAGATTTCGTTGTTAAAATCATCGACGTACAACCTGCACAAACACCTGATCGTCCAGAAATGGGTGGGTATGAACTGCCCGTATCCATGGATATTTTCCGTGGCCGCTACCGCCAAAGTGTGAGCCAACCATCCGCTATTCCTGCAGGTCAGGTACAAAATTACCGTTTCACTCTTCCAGCAGTGAACCACGTCTTTGAAAAAGGACACCGGATCATGGTGCAGGTCCAGTCAAGCTGGTTCCCACTCTATGATCGTAATCCGCAAACCTTTGTGCCCAATATCTTCACCGCACAACCCAAAGACTACAAAGCCGCGACAGAAACCCTTTACCGGGGCGGAGACCACGCCAGCGCTGTTTGGCTGCCTGTCGTACATTAATTTTCCCTATCACTGGGTGTAAGTGCTAAGAGACCTCCCTATATGGGAGGTCTCACCCTTCCGTTCATACAAGGTGCGTTAAACTATGGCTGAAACTTCTTCCATTCTCCTTGGGGCCGGATGCTTTTGGTGCGTAGAAGCCGTTTATACTAGCCTTCGCGGCGTGATCTCAGCCAATCCGGGCTATGCTGGTGGCGATGTTCCTAACCCAAGCTATGAAGCCGTTTGCACAGGACAAACAGGGCACGCCGAAGTCGTCAATGTGATCTTTGATCCCACAGAAATTTCACTCGATGATATTCTGCGAGTTTTCTTCACAACACATGATCCGACACAATTAAACAGGCAAGGCAATGACGTCGGTACGCAATACCGCTCCGTCATCTTCGGAACACCGGAACAACAAGTTGTAGCTCGCCGTATTCGTGATGACATTACGCAGCAGGGGCTTTGGCCTAACGACATCGTTACATCAATCGAAGATACGGTTACCTTCTGGCCTGCAGAAGCAAAACACCTCGACTACTTCGCGCGAAATCCACAAACTGCGTATTGCGCAGCTGTAGTCGCACCCAAAGTGGCTAAAGCTCGCAAGCTTTATCGTGACCGATTGAAAGCAGAATGACAGGCTCTATCACCACGCATACACTTGGTCTTGAGATCCAAGACCGTTAAGGCACGTGAATAACCTGCCCTTGCTGGGCAGGGATGAGCTTTACACCAAGGTCATTCTTTTCTTTCAATTCTCCCATGATAACTGACGTACTCGTATCAGGGGATTGAAGAGAAGGTTTCATATGCGTCACAATGACCCGCATCCCATGAAGGTTCATACCTGAGACTGTTTGCAGATCATGCAACTCGGCCATAAACCAGCTAGGCGTAAGATGCCCAAACAGCATCTTACGCGGCCGACTATCATCATAAGAACACTCGAGCATAATGCCCATTAAGCGGTGCATGCGTAGGATCGGGGCAATGCCCTGCCAAAGAACATGCAAATGATACCCTGGCTCCACAGTATCTGGCCCTGTATCCCCCAAATATAAAATCGCTCCGCCTGTCGTCTCTAGCAGGAATGCACTTGATTCTACTCCACCATGGCCGAGGGGATAAGCCGTAATACGCATTTCTGTCCCGACAACAGGCACAGATTTTCCAGATACGAGCGGGCTGTAATGATAACGTCCTACACGTGGCTCTGAACCAGAATCTCCCATGTTCGGCCATATATGATTATTAAACACATGATCCGTCATATCCATAATGACCGACGGAAGTGCATAAATCGGCTTTGCTGTATCCTCAGGTGAAACAGCAATCAAACCTGCAATGTGATCCATGTGAGCGTGACTAATTGCATAGCCACGAATTGTTTTTTCCAAAACATTTTTGGGCTGATCCAGCACCTTCTTGTGCCACGCAACCTGCAATCCATGCAGCACCGTACCAGCATCTAAAAGAATACCACCTTGATCACCCGACAGCTGAACTAAATACGCACTAAGGTTCCCATCTTCCAAACCACCATGTGCACCTAAAACGGTAACTGTGAATCCCTCATGACGCGGAGAGGCCGAACCACTGCCTAAAACACCCACTAAAAATACAGCAGATAATAATATTATCCGTCTCATTATAATATTCATGTACCGATAATCATAAATTTTGTTATCTGGAAAATGCTACTACTCTTCATCATCGAGATAAAATCGATCAGCTTCTTCATCATAATCTAAAAGTTCTGCATAACGTGCCCAGCCGATAGCGGTACTGAGCGTTTGCCGTGCATAATCGGGAGACATCGCCTCTTCCAATTCCTTACGGAAACGCGCCGCATCTACCGTATGGGCAGGGCGCTCATCTAAGGTTGAACGAATAGAACGCAACAACGGAATATGGTGCAAAAGGGCCGTCCGCATTGTATCGCGGCGTGCGTCACCATCACCTTCAACAAATGCCCGGCCACCATCCGTTAACAGGATGTCTCCATCTTCCAACTCTGCCAACTCTAAACGCTGCAACGATTCACCAAGTGCCAACAACTCATCCAGGGTCATCTGCAAGCGTTTAGCTAATTCGGGTAGATCTGCACGCCCAAAAAGCGGATCTGCCCCCAGTACCTCCATAAGTCCTACCAATACCTCAACGGGCAAGTCGGGTAAGACAATCTGCACAGAAGGGGCCGGCATAGCGGTATGCGCCGGGGCATTATCCACTTCCGACACGATCGGCGCACGGCGGGTCATCAAACTATAAATTTGATCCACGAATAAACGAAAATCTGCATCTTCACGGTTCCGTGGGTGCGGGAAGGGAACCGCTATTTCATGCGTCACTTTCCCCGGACTAGATGAGAAAATCAAAATCCGGTCACACATCAAAACCGCTTCTTCAATACCATGCGTGGCCAGCACCATGGCACGCAAAGACGGCAAACGCCGTTCAGACCACAACTCGATCAAATCAGTCCGCAAATTTTCAGCACTGAGCATATCCAACTCAGAAAATGGCTCATCTAAGAGCAGCACTTCTGGCCTCAGCGCCAAAGCCCGAGCAAACGATACACGCTGCCCTACGGCATCGGACAGCTCTTTAGGATAGGCATTTTCATACCCTTCAAGCCCCATCACTTCGAGCGCATCATCCGTATAATCTTCACGCTGTGCGCGCGGGACACGGCGCGCCTCCAGTCCTAGTTCAACGTTTTGACGCAATGTTAGCCACGGGAATAATGCACCAGATTGAAAAACCGTTGCCACATCCTGCAAAGGGCCTTTAGCGCGTACGCCACGCCAAAAAACCTCGCCTTTCGCAGGAGCCATCTGTCCGCTCATAATCTTGAACAGAGACGACTTTCCAGACCCCGAGCGCCCTAGAAGCCCAACAATTTCAGCCTCCCGCACTTCAAAACTAACTTGGTCCAACACAACGAGTTCCGTCGCGCTGTCCTTGTCATAAGTTTGGCTGCATTCATGGAGGCGAATAAGTGGCTGGATCATCGGAACGCATATTTCTGGGCGGCATACACCGCGAGGGGCTGAAGAATCAGACGATCAAACAGCATGGAAAGCAGAGTCAGCAACATTAAAAGTAAGATCTGCGCATGAAGGTCACCGACCAATACAGCCGCAACCAACGCACGGCCCAACCCATGCCCTGATGACGCCAAGGATTCCGCGACAATGACGGCGTTCCACAGCGGTGCCACCGCGAGCAAAAGACCACCCGCAATATCCGCCACCGTCGCTGGAAGAACCAAACGTTTCCACAGCAAAAAACCTTTAACACCTAGCCCTTGCGCCGTTTGCACCAAAGGGGCGGGAATGGCCCGCACAGCATCAAGAACTGTTCGCCCATAAAGGCCCAACCCTCCCAAACACAACAGTACGATTGGGTTTGTCAGTCCCAAAAGGTCAAAAAACGGATACAGCAAAATAACGGGGAACAAGACCAAACTGTTCATTACCACCCGCTCAATGCGCCCATTTTTTAAGCGATAAGAAGCCACGACAAGCCCGACTGGCAACCAAACCATCAGGCACAATACCAAAGCCACAGAAACGTGAATAAAGGTCAGACCCATTTCCATAACGGCAACGCGTACAGGAAGAGACGGGACATGCCGCAGCAGAACCGCACCAAAAAACGCGACAGCCAAACCCGGAAGAACAGCACGAAAATGCTGCCGATCAATCCGCATTTCAACACTACGTTCACGCGATGCTCCACCCAGACGCCAGTTCCCAATGGCGGCCATACGCTCATGCACCGCTTCGCTGAACTGACTAAGGAGCGGCCTATTCCGCCACAAGCGCAGCAACCAAGAGCGCGGCACCGTTGCTTCAACACGTCCGCTATCCACCCGGTACCGCTCAGCCCATCCCAGCAAGGGAGCAACACAGATCTGCTGAATAAGGATAATAAGCCCGACACAGCCCAAAAGAGCATACAGCAGCGCACTCCACCGCCCCGCCAGGACCTGTGCCAATGCATAAGCACCCACCCCATTGCCACGCCCGCCAGCGATGAAGCAGAGACCTGCCTCGGCCCCTAAAAGGCGAAACCATACACCAGGCACAGAACGCGAAAACACATCAGCGGCTAGAGGGATAGAAAACGGAAAGCTTACTCGCCAAAAACGCTGCCACGCCGTCATAGCAAGGCCCCGCGCCACCGTATCCAGCGCAGGAGGGACATTATCTGTCCCGTCCATAATCGCCGTCGTGACACGCCAGAGCATATTGAAAACAGCAACCGCAATAATTGCCCAACCTGACGGCAAAACAAACGCCATCAGACCAATCAGCCCTAGTCCCGGTATTGCGCGCGCCACTGACAAAAGCGGTATCAATATCCGCCTGAACCAACGGAGACGGCACGCCAATCCTGAGAGCAACAAAGACAGGAGAATACCAAAAACGAACACTGCCATGACACGGAGGAACGTCAGACCAATATTACGCCCTAACGTACCCGTATCCGAGACATAGCCAGAAAAATGAACTGGCCGCACGTGCTCAGGCGTGAGAACCAGTGCCAGCGCAACCATGAGAATGAGGAGAGCCAGTTCCAATGCACTGGTCCTCTGTTGCCAGCGACGCAAAACGCGCAGCGGCAAAGTAAGAGAGGTTACCGCCATGACGCGCATCCTTGAACGCGCGCAGCAAAGCAATGACCAGCCCAAGAGGGCTTCTTATACACCGTTAACATGACAACGGGTTGATCCATCACTCTGCCTTGTTATCGCCTTATGTTCTTGGCCTGCGAATTACTGACCAGTACTGCCAAAACCACCCGTGCCACGTGCTGTTTCATCAAGTGTCTCAACCGCTTGCCAACGCAGCCGCACAACAGGCGCTAAAACACCCTGAGCGATCCGCATGCCACGTTCAACAACAAATGGCTCCGCGCCCGCATTCATCACAATCACCCGCACTTCACCACGGTAATCTTCATCAATAGTACCGGGCGTGTTCGGCAACGTAATTCCATGTTTCAGTGCTAAGCCCGAACGCGGGCGGATCTGCAATTCATATCCAGCGGGGAGCGCCACACAGAGCCCCGTCGGTACGAGGACACGTGCGCCCGGTTCAATCGTCAACGGCTCATGAACGGCTGCTAAAAAATCAAAGCCCGCAGCGCCTTGCGTGGCATAAGAGGGCAACGGCAAGCCTTCCGCATGGGGGAGGCGCGTGATCGCAACATCAATTGGTTCTGAAGTCATAATCCAACCTTTTACCCTGAAGTGGCACCGCTATGGAAGGTTGAAGAACTGCACAATCTCTTCCGCAAGCCGCTCACCAACAGCGCGCTTGCTCATTTGCGGCCATTCTGCTGCACCGCTCGCAGTCATCAACGTCACGCGATTATGGTCTGCACCGAACACGCCTGTACTAACATCATTCGCCACGAGCCAATCACAGCCCTTACGAAGGCGCTTTGCCGTAGCGTGCTGCAAAACTGTTTCTGTCTCTGCCGCAAAGCCGACGACCAAAGCTGGGCGCTGCTCATGACGGCATATACTGGCCAAAATATCCGGATTTTCAGCCAACTCAAGGACCGGTGGGGCACCAGTCTTCTTAATCTTCTGATCTGCCGCTGCCTTTGCACGCCAGTCACTCACAGCAGCCGTACAAATTGCAGCATCCACCGAGAGATTTTGAGTACAGGCACTCAACATCTCATCCGCCGTTTCAACCGATATACGGGTCACACCACGCGGAGCCGGTAAGGAAACAGGGCCACTTACGAGCACAACATCGGCACCACGTGCGACTAATGCCTCCGCAATGGCATAGCCTTGTTTTCCCGATGAATGATTCGATAAAAACCGGACCGGGTCCAGAGGCTCCCGTGTTGGCCCTGCCGTGACCAAAACACGCTTTCCCTGCAAAGCGTTATCTCGTTTCATAACGGCCAATACAGCACGACAAATAGACTCTGGCGCACTCAACCGCCCCATACCCACTTCGCCACACGCCATACTGCCACTATCAGGCCCGACAAACTGCACGCCACGCTCTCTAAGCTGGACAAGACTCGCTTGCGTCGCAGCGTGCTCCCACATGCGCACATTCATAGCGGGCGCTACGATAACCGGCGCTGTCGTCGCCAGCAGCAATGTGGTGGCCAAATCATCAGCCAACCCGTGCGCCATACGCGCCATAAGATTTGCTGAAGCCGGGCACACCAAAACCACATCTGCATCACGGGCGAGACGAATATGCCCAATTTCGCTTTCCTGCGTCGGTGCGAAGAGCGTGTCATGCACACGCTCTCCCGCCAACGCTTCTAAGCTCAATGGTGTAACAAATTCTTTTGCACTGCTGGTCATAACCGGGCGGACTGATACGCCCTCCGCACGCAAAAGGCGGATAACATCCAGCGCCTTATACGCAGCGATACCACCCCCAACGATCAGCAGAACACGTTTCATTATTACAGACGCCAGCCTGAGTGAATGGCCGCAATGCCACCCGAGAGGTTCTGATACTTCACCTGCTCAAGCCTCGCATCACGCATCATCTGCGCAAGTGTCTCTTGATCTGGGAACATACGAATACTTTCAGCCAAATATTGATAGCTCTCAGCATCCCCGGCAACCACCTTGCCCATACGAGGCAAAACCTTGAACGACCACGCATCATAAATCGGCGCCAAAGCAGCGACCTCAACACGCGAGAACTCCAAGCAGAAGAAGCGGCCACCCGGCTTCAATACGCGACGCACCTCACGCAGCACGGCGTTTTTATCCGTACAATTGCGCAGACCAAATGCCATCGTGACCCGATCTACCGAACGATCGGGCAGGGGGATGGATTCCGCGTCGACAACGCAGCATTCCACTTGACCGATCAGGCCCGCTTTAATGGCACGGTCACGGCCCACATCCAGCATGGCAGGGTTAATGTCAGACAAAATAGCAGGGCCACCGCCCGCACGCGCCCAGCCGAATGTAATATCACCCGTGCCACCAGCCAAATCCAGCAGCTTCAAACCCGGACGTGGGTTCAATTGGCTAATAAGAATACGTTTCCAAACACGGTGAATGCCGAGTGACATGACATCATTCATGACGTCATATTTACCGGCAACACTCTCAAACACTTCACGAACCATCGTCTTTTTCTGCGCGCGCGGCACGCTACGATAGCCAAAATCAGTGGTATCTTCCGCATGATCGAAGCTCGGATCAGCAGCAGAAGTGAACGCAGCAGCGTCATGGGCTCTATCGGTCATGGAGCAATCGATATAACGTTGTGAGCCATCATGCCAGAGCTTCCCGAAGTTGAAACCGTCATGCGTGGTTTGCGTACCGCCCTAGAGGGGCAGCGCATCACGCAGGTTACCCTCAATCGCCACGACCTTAGATGGCCGTTTCCTGCCAATCTTCAGCAAGAAATGCTCCATCAAACCGTTATTTCGTTTCGTCGACGCGCGAAATATATTCTGATGCGCCTCGAAAATAATTGGAGCGTTTTATTCCACCTTGGCATGTCAGGCCGCATGCTTATTGGGGTGAGGGGACAAAATACCGCACCACCACGCCATGAGCACGTTGTCATTGAAAGTGATGGCGGCACCCGCATCGGATTCGTGGACCCACGACGTTTCGGCGCTGTTGACCTTGTCCCAACACCAGATGAAGAGCAGCACATGCTCTTGCATAAACTGGGCATAGAACCTCTCTCCGACGCCCTGACCGGACAGTATCTTCAAGAGATTTTTCTCAAGAAACGTACCCCCATCAAAACAGCACTCCTTGATCAAGGCTTTATCGCGGGCTTGGGAAATATTTATGTCTGCGAAGCACTCTTCCAGTCTCGAATCCACCCCACCCGCACAGCAGGCAGCCTGACAGAGGCAGAAGCCGAATCACTCGCGCAGAACATCCGTACCATTTTAGACGCTGCCATTGCCTCCGGCGGCTCTTCTTTGCGTGATTATGTTCAAGCCGACGGAACACGTGGCGGATATCAAGACCTACACCACGTCTACGGGCGCGAAAACGAGCCATGCCGCCACTGCACCACAACCCTCATAGAGCGGCTCGTTCAGTCCGGACGTTCCACCTTTTACTGCCCATCCTGTCAAAAATAACCGGCTTATCCACAGCAATCTGTGTAAAATACTTGACGTATCTCGCTAGGCGGAGTAGACCCCGCCAATCATTTTCTGAGACACCTTAGAACCGAAACCGAAAGATCCATGGCAAATACAGCTTCAGCCCGTAAGCGCATCCGTCAAAACGAAAAGCGCCGCGTTCGTAACGTTGCTCGCGTTTCCCGTATGCGTACCTTCGTTAAGAAAGTCGAAAGCGCAATCCTGAGCGGCGATAAGACCGCAGCTGCAGAAGCCTTCCGCGCAGCACAGCCAGAAATGCAGCGTGCAGCAGGCAAGGGCGTAGTGGCTAAGAACACCATCAGCCGCAAGCTCTCTCGCTTGTCAGCACGCATCAAGGCTCTGGCGACAGCCTAAGCTTTCAGGCAGGACCTGATGTGTAAGGCGCGCCCCTGTATGGGGGCGCGTTCTTTTTTTGGGATTTTTTAGCTTTTGCGGCTTGTGATCACATTATCAGAATAGCGTATTGAACCCGCTCTTCATGCTTGCTTCGTGCCATCATCAGGCATACCCTGAAAGGATACGAATCAGTAGATCAGCGCACGGAAATCGTGACCTAACCATACTAGGCCGCACTCCGTATAAAAAAGCGCCCCGCATAACAAAGTTATAAATTCTTGCTCCTACGCCACAGGCGTTGAGCACTGCACGACGCCGTCTTAAAACTACGGTCATAGAATGAAAGGAGGGATCATGGTGGAAAACGCACAATATCTGGACGCCAATGCCTCCTTCGACCACGCTCTTGAAGCCGCTTGGCAAATTGTCCGCGACAAACTGAAGAGTGAAGTCGGTGAGGCCGAATACGGCACATGGCTACGCCAAATCGTTCTCGGACCACTTGAAGACGACGAACTGACTCTTTTCCTCCCTTCACGCTTTTTGCGTGACTGGGTTCGCAGCCAATACGAAGAACGTTTGAAGTCTCTGTGGCGCACAGAATATCCAAAAGTGCAACACATCGAGCTTCTCGTACGCCGTGGAATGGCTGAGAGCACCTCTGACACACAATCTTCACCCAACACCGATAGCACCGCAGCAGCGGGAGAGCAGGGCGCTTCTGACGTTCCGCCAGAAGTCCGCAGCGATCTTGCTGCGCCATTAGACTCTCGTTTCACCTTCGACAGTTTTGTCGTTGGTAAGCCAAATGAGTTTGCCTACGCCTGCGCACGCCGCGTTGCTGAAAAACCATCCAGCCCCGGGTTTAACCCCTTATTTCTGTATGGTGGCGTTGGCCTTGGTAAAACGCATCTCATGCACGCTATCGGCTCTGAACTTACCAAAACCGGTAACGTCTCAGTGGCCTATATGTCCGCAGAGAAGTTCATGTACCGCTTTATTGCGGCGATCCGCTCACAATCTACCATGGAATTCAAAGAGCAGCTTCGCTCTGTGGATGTCCTGATGATTGATGACCTTCAGTTCCTCATCGGCAAAGACAACACTCAGGAAGAGTTCTTCCATACGTTTAATGCCTTGGTTGATGCGGGCCGCCAGATCATTGTCAGCGCGGACAAAAGCCCGTCTGATCTATCCGGCTTGGAAGACCGCCTGAGAACGCGCCTCGGTTGTGGTATGGTGGCCGATATTCACGCCACCACATTTGAACTGCGCATTTCCATTTTGGAAGCAAAAGCCAAAGCCTCCGGCACCACCGTGCCAGCCAAGGTTTTGGAATATTTAGCGCACAAAATCACAACCAACGTCCGCGAGCTCGAAGGGGCCTTAAACCGCCTCATCGCACATGCTGACTTGGTTGGCCGTCCCGTCACCCTCGACAGCACTCAGGATGTCCTCAAAGACATGTTGAAGGCACATGACCGCCGCGTTACGATTGAAGAAATCCAACGCAAGGTTGCTGAACACTGGAATATCCGCCTGACAGACATGTCCTCTGCCCGTCGTGCGCGTGCCGTTGCACGCCCACGTCAGGTTGCCATGTTCTTAGCCAAGCAACTCACCAGCCGTTCACTGCCTGAAATTGGCCGTAAATTTGGTAACCGCGACCATACGACTGTCATGCACGCCGTTAATCGTGTTGCTGAATTAATGGAACAAGACCCTTCATTCGCAGAAGATGTTGAACTTCTGCGCCGTATGCTTGAAGGCTAAGCACTTATAGAGCCGGGCAATTCCAGCCCGGCCTCTCTTTCCCAGCGCTAGCCGTTCTGCTAGACAGAAGGCATTCTGGACCTTCCGCTGATCCACTGGAAAAAGACAATGAAATTCACGGTTGACCGCACTCTCTTGCAACGTGCTCTCGCTCATATTCATGGCGTTGCAGAAAAGCGGAATACCATTCCCATTTTGGCAAACGTTCTTCTGAACTTTGCCGATGGGATACTGCGCCTAACGGCAACCGACATGGAAATTGCGGTCGTTGAAGAAGTCGCTGCCGAAGGGCCAACACCCGGCTCCACAACCGTACCGGCATCCGTGTTATTCGAAATCGTCCGTAAACTGCCCGACGGTGTAGCCATCGAGTTCAGCCACCCCGAAAGTGATGCACCGCTGGGGCTGCGCGCTGGCCGCTTTGCAACGAGCTTGAACGTTCTGCCCGTTGATGACTTCCCAGCTATGGTTGCGGGTGACCTACCGCACCGCTTTGTCATTCCTGCGGCAACGCTTAAAGGCCTGATTGACCGCACAAAATTTGCGATCTCCACAGAAGAAACGCGTTATTACCTGAACGGTATCTACGTCCACGTAGCCGGTACAGGCCCAACAGCCACATTACGCGCCGTTGCCACCGATGGGCACCGCCTTGCACGCGTTGAGGCCGATGTTCCTGAAGGTGCGCAGTCCATGCCGGGCGTTATTATCCCGCGCAAAACCATCAATGAGCTGCGTAAGTTGCTGGATGAAGGCGCTGCCGATATTGAAATTTCCCTGTCTGACACGCGCATTCAGTTCGGGGCAGGGCCTGTTCTACTGACATCCAAACTGATCGACGGCACCTTCCCAGAATATGAGCGCGTTATCCCGAAAGGGAATGACCGCCTGCTCCGCGTTGGCAAGAAAGATTTCGCAGCTTCTGTCGCACGCGTTGCCGCCATCAGTACGGAGCGCTCACGCCCTATCAAAATCTCTCTCACCACCAACTTGCTGACACTCTCAGCCATTAGCCCTGATCAAGGCGTGGCTCAGGAAGAGTTGGATGAGAACACCGTCACCTACGACGCGCCCCCCATCGAGATCGGCTTCCAAGCACGTTACTTGACCGATATTACGGATCAAATTGACGTTGAAGTTGAGTTCGCATTCGCGGATAGCTCTGCCCCAACCTTGGTACGGGACACAGGCTTCCCAGCAGCGCTCTACGTTCTAATGCCAATGCGGGTGTAATAATCTGCATTGGACTTACTACGCCTCACGCTAACAGATTTTCGCAACTACACACGCGCAAACTGGACACCATCTCACCCCATTACGGTCTTCACTGGCCCTAATGGGGCAGGGAAAACCAATCTTCTTGAAGCTGTATCGCTCCTGTCACCAGGCCGCGGATTACGCAGCTCACCGCTCCCACAACTCTGCCGTACACATGCTCAGGAGTGGGGTATCGCCGCCATACTCAGCGGCGATCATGGCGAGCAAATCCGTATCGGCACAGGTGCCAAGCAGGCCGAACAACGCCGCAATTTTCATATTGATGGCCGCCCCGTACGCTCCCAAACTGCTATCGCGCCGTATTTCAGCTGCGTATGGCTCACACCACAAATGGACCGGCTTTTCCAAGAGGGAGCCAGTGGCCGGCGGCGCTTTCTTGATCGCTTAGTCATTGCTCTGACGCCTGATCATGCCCGCGAAATCACCGCGCATGACCGCTCTGTCTCCAGCCGCAACCGCGTCCTACAAGAACAACCCCATGCAGACCTCTGGCTCAACGCCATTGAAGATTCCATCGCCCGCCATGCCACGGCGGCAACAGCTGCGCGCTTAGCCCTCATTGAACATATGAATGCTCAGACAAATCATCATGCCGCTTTCCCAGAATGCTACCTCGGCCTTGATTGCAGCATTGCTGAACACCTTAAAACAACTCCCGCCTTAAAGGTTGAAGAAACACTACGCGCACAGCTTAAAGCATCTCGCATAACAGACCGTGAGCAACGCTTAACCTCACATGGCGCACATCGTGCCGATTTATTACTTTCTGACAAAGCCACAGCGCGACCCGCCCACCTCTCTAGCAGCGGCCAACAACGCGCACTGCTCACAGGCATTATTCTGGCTCATGCGGATCTCATCACCAGCCTACGCGGCCAAGCCCCGGCATTATTGCTTGATGAACCCTTAGTGCATTTGGACGAAACACGCCGAGATGCATTGCTGGAAACCCTAAAGCATCGCCAATCACTGGTCCTTATGACCGGCACAGATCACCATTCTTTCAAGGCCCTTCATGATCATGCTGCATTTTTATCCGTGAAAGACGGCCTAGTTCTTCCCAGCTGACACGGATGCTCTGGCCTAGATCGGGGGGAACGGCTATACTGTCTCACAAGATTTACAGTGAGTTACGGAGACCACCCCGCGCATGTCAGACAGCCAGAACCAGCCGGAAAATACAGGCGCGGAGAAAGACGACTACGGTGCCTCATCGATCTCGGTACTCAAAGGGCTAGATGCCGTCCGCAAACGCCCCGGCATGTATATCGGCGATACGGATGACGGCTCAGGCCTGCACCATATGGTGTTTGAAATCATCGATAATGCCGTTGATGAAGCACAAGCTGGCTTCGCCACAAGCTGCACCCTGACGCTCAACGGCGATGGCTCCATCTCCGTCCGTGATGACGGACGTGGCATTCCAACGGATATGCACTCTGAAGAAGGTGTCAGCGCAGCAGAAGTCGTGCTGACCAAGCTTCATGCTGGCGGCAAGTTTAACCAGAACTCATATAAAGTATCCGGCGGCCTTCACGGCGTGGGTGCAGCTGTGGTGAACGCTCTGTCCGAATGGATGGAAGTGCGCATCTGGCGTAATGGGCAAGAACATTTCATCCGCTTCCAACATGGTGAGCGTGATGAAGCTCTGCGGATCATTGGCCCGTCGGATGAACCTCGTGGCACGTTGGTGACCTTCAAACCAAGCCGCGGTACCTTCACAAAAGTAGACTTTGATTTCAGCATTCTCGAACGGCGCGTCCGGGAACTTGCCTTCCTGAATTCCGGCATGGAAATCATCCTGCGCGATGAACGCCATAGCGAGACGACCGAAACACGTTTCTTCTATGAAGGTGGCCTCAGCGCTTTCGCAGAATGGCTCGACTCTTCCAAAACATCCATTGTCACTCCACCGATCACCGGTGACGCAGACAATACCGAAAGCGGCATTCGTGTTGAGTTCGCTCTCAGCTGGAACGATACCTACCACGAGACAATGCTGTGCTTTACCAACAACATTCCCCAGCGGGATGGCGGCACACATTTGGCCGGTTTCCGCCAAGCGTTGACCCGTGTTGTTGGTAAGTATGTTGAAGCACACTCCAAGAAAGAAGCAGGCTCACTCACGGGTGAAGACATGCGCGAAGGCATGACGGCGGTTCTGTCCGTGAAAGTGCCTGACCCCAAGTTCTCATCACAAACAAAAGACAAGCTGGTTTCCTCTGAAGTACAACCCGTTGTGCAAGCGGCCGCCGCAGACGCAATCGCACATTGGTTTGAGACGCACCCCAAAGAAGCCAAGGCGATCGTCAGCAAAATTCTTGATGCTGCATCCGCCCGTGAAGCCGCACGCCGTGCCCGTGAATTAACACGGCGCAAAGGCGTGCTGGATGTTTCTTCTCTGCCAGGCAAACTCGCAGACTGTCAGGAACGCGATGCGTCTAAAGCTGAAATCTTTATCGTTGAGGGTGACTCCGCAGGCGGTACAGCAAAACAAGGCCGTGACCGTCGCTTCCAGGCTATCTTGCCTTTGCGTGGTAAAATCCTGAACGTCGAACGCGCACGCTTTGACCGTATGTTGGGTTCCGCTGAAATCGGGACGCTTATCACCGCACTTGGTACCGGCATTGGTCGTGGGGAAGTCGATCAAGGCGGTTTCTCCGCCGAAAAGCTGCGCTACCACAAGATTGTCATCATGACTGACGCTGACGTGGACGGCTCCCATATCCGTACACTTCTGCTAACCTTCTTCTTCCGCCAAATGCCGGAACTCATCGAAAACGGCTATCTCTACATCGCGCAACCTCCACTCTATCGTGCGAAGCGCGGCCAAGAAGAGCGCTACCTCAAGGACGATGCCGCTCTGGAGCAATATCTTCTGGATAAAGCCTTGGCCAATGCGTCCCTGCGCTTTGCCGATGACCGTCACTTCACAGGTGAAGCGCTGCAAGATGAAGTCGCCTTCTTCAATCATGCCGCACGTAATCTCAACCGCATTGCCACCAAAATCCCCGTATGGATTTTGGAGCAAGCCGCCATTGCCCGCGTTCTGGATGCCAATATCAGCGCATCTACCGAACACATTGCGGACTTCCAACAGCGCTTGGACAATGCCTCACCAGAAAACGAACGTGGCTGGAAGGTCTCTGCCTCTGAAAACGGCGTTGAATGCGCCCGTTCTATCCGTGGTATCAACGAAATCTACCGTTTGGACAGCGCCATTCTCCGTTCTGCAGAGGCACGCTGGCTCACCGCGGAAGGTCCACGCTTAGCGCGTGACTTCAGTGGCCCAGTCACCCTGACACTCGACCCACACGCACATGAACTCTTTGGCCCAGCCGCCATTATGGATCGTATCCTCACCCAAGGCCGAAAGGGGCTCGCCATTAATCGCTTCAAAGGCTTGGGTGAAATGAATGATGAGCAATTGTGGCACACCACTCTTGACCCAGCGACCCGTACCCTGCTGCAAGTTAAGATCGGTGATGTCGAAGAAGCGGGTCAGGTTTTCTCCACTCTAATGGGCGATGTGGTAGAACCGCGTCGTGACTTCATCGTCGGCAATGCTCTGAAGGTTGCAAATCTTGATGTCTAATCGAACATGGCGGCATGTGATCGCAGCTGCGATCTCACTTTCAGCATTCACCAGCACAGTCTGGGCGCAAGATTCTGCTCCTATTTCAGGGCCCGTTTCTGCGCATGAAAGCTTCGCCGCCTATGTTCATGATCTGCATGCCTTAAATGCAGATGTTTCCTTTGCCACCCAGCCTTGGGGTTATGGTGGCAACGCACATATTCGCTCGATCGGTATGATTGGGTGGTTTGTACGTATGGACGTAACCGCCCGGATGGAAGGGCATTTCGGGCCGGGCAATACCGTTGCGCCTATTCTCTATGATAGTGCAGGCCTCTCACGCGGTGCGCAGCGTCACGTCCATCTGGATTATCAAAACAACACGCCTACAGTCACAGTACACACCCCTCCTGAAACCGACCGTGAGCCTGTTCCCAGCAGCACATTACCGGGAACAATCGATACATTCAGCGGTATGGTCCGTTTACTCCAAACAGTGCGTAATACAGGGCAGTGTAACGGCTCAGCCAATGTCTTTGATGGCGCACGCCTAACACATATTACTGTCCACGGACCTGTGGCCGATAACGTCCCTACAGACCATGATCAGTTGGAGACGGGTGCGGCCTTGCGGTGTGACTTTGTTGGTCAGCAAATCGCTGGTTTTATTAAAGATTCACCCAACCGCGCCAAAATGGCATCTCCCCAGCCGGGAGCTGTTTGGTTCAAGCAGGTTCAAGGATTTGGCCTCCTGCCAGTACGTGTTGAGTTTGAACATCCGAAACTTGGCCATATCAGCCTCGTTCTACAAACACCCATCGCACACTAAGATCACCGCCCCCTTCAACACCATGCAACAATCGGCAACCTGAAGTGATGGCCAGATATCGTTCAAGAAATTGACGTCAGGCAAGAGGTTGGATACCCGGATGAGAACATGAGCAGCACGCCCCCCTCCCAAACACGCCCCCTGACAGCTATCATTCTCGCGGCAGGTCTCGGAACGCGGATGAAATCACGCCTTCCGAAGGCCCTTCATCGCCTTGCGAACCGTCCGATGATCAATCACCTGATTGATACCGTACAGCAGGTTGCAAACCGTGTTGTCGTCGTCGTTGGCCCGGATATGCCCGCGCTTGAAAAAGCCGTTCATCCCCACGCAACCGTCACGCAGACCGAGCGTCTGGGTACAGGCCATGCCGCACAAGTAGCAGAACCTTTATTCGGTGATGGGGATGTCATTATTCTTAACGCCGATAACCCGCTTATTTCCAGCACTACACTGCACCGCCTATTCAGTACCCGCCAAGAAGGAGGCGCAGCGCTTGCCATGCTAGGCATGCGCCCAACTGATCCTGCGCGTTATGGCCGCGTGATCGAAGAGAATGGCTCTGTTCAACGCATTGTCGAATATAAAGATGCAACAGACGCAGAGCGCAGCATTGGCCTGTGCAATGCTGGTGCTTTCTGTGCCTCCGCGACAGACCTGCGACGTTGGCTGGGACGCATTAACAACAACAATGCCCAGAATGAGTATTATCTTACCGATGTTGTAGCGCTTGCTGCCGCAGAAGGTACTGTTAGCTGTGTCGTCGCGGATGAGGCAGAACTCGCCGGCGTTAATTCCCGCGCAGAACTTGCACGTGTTGAGCAAAGCGTGCAGCAACGCCTGCGTGCAGCGGCCATGGCAAATGGTGTCACACTCGTGGCCCCAGAAACAGTCTTTTTCAGTGCTGATACCGTCATTGAATCCGATGTCGTTATTGAGCCAAACGTCTTTTTCGGCCCCGGTGTTACAATCCGTTCGAATGTCGTGATCCGGGCGTTCTCTCACCTTGAGAGTTGCACGGTTGAAGACAGCGCCACCATTGGCCCCTATGCACGCCTACGCCCCGGCACAGTGTGTGAAGCCGGAAGTCATGTTGGCAACTTTGTTGAGCTGAAAAACGTAACGCTTGGCGCTGGCGCCAAAGCCAATCACTTGACCTATCTAGGTGATGCCAGCATCGGAGACGCTACCAATATTGGGGCAGGGACGATTACCTGCAATTATGATGGCGTTTTCAAACATCGTACAACCATTGGTGCACGAGGCTTTATTGGTTCAAATGCCATTCTCGTTGCGCCCGTTTCCATCGGTGATGAAGCGCTCATTGCCGCCGGTAGTGTCATTACAGATGACGTGACCTCCGGGGCTATGGCTTTCGGCCGTGCACGCCAATCCGAAAAACCAGAACGCGGCCGCGAAACTATGGCCGCTTTACGTAAAAAGAAGGAGCAGTGCTGATGTGCGGTATCTGCGGTGTTGTCGGGCATAAGCCAGCTACTCCAATCGTTTTTGAAGCACTCCGCCGCCTTGAGTATCGTGGTTACGACTCAGCCGGCATTGCCGTACTCAATGATGACGGCCTAATCGACCGCCGCCGCGCGGCCGGAAAGCTCGATAATCTGGGAACAGTGCTTGAGGAAACGCCACTACAAGGCATTACCGGCATTGGCCACACGCGTTGGGCCACCCATGGTGCTCCGACCACCAATAATGCACACCCCCACGCAACAGACCGCGTTGCTGTCGTGCATAACGGCATTATTGAGAACTTTGCCGAACTGAAAGCCGAACTTGAGGCCGAAGGGCGCGTCTTCTTATCCGACACAGATACCGAAACCGTTGTGCATCTGGTCGATCATTATCTGCACACTGGTTTAGCCCCTCGTGAAGCTGCTTTTGCGACCCTCAAGCGGCTAGAGGGGGCTTATGCCCTCGCCATGATTTTCAAAGATCATGATGGCCTGCTCATTGGTGCCAAGCATGGCGCTCCATTAGGCGTCGGCTATGGTGATGGTGAAACCTTCCTTGGCTCCGATAGCTTGGCACTTGCACCACTTGCCAGCCGTATCAGCTATCTCGAAGATGGGGATTGGTGCGTTCTGACCCCCGAGGATGTGACACTTTATAATGCTGAAGGCGATGTGATCACGCGCCCCGTGCACAACGTGGCCTTCATGGCAGGGCAGGTCGGTAAAGACGGCTACCGTCACTACATGGAAAAAGAACTGCACGAGCATCCCGTGGCGATCGGGCAAACCTTGCAGCGCATCACAGATCCCGCCGCAAAAACCATTGCTCTGCCATCCTTACCATTCGATCCAGCACAAGTTCCACGCCTCACCATCTCAGCCTGTGGATCTGCCTTTTATGCCGGTATGGTCGGGCGTTATTGGCTGGAATCTTTAGCCCGCTTACCCGTGGATATTGATGTAGCGTCTGAGCTGCGTTACCGCGATTTACCCTTAGCTGAAGATGGCGTTGCGCTGTTCATCTCCCAATCTGGCGAAACAGCCGATACTTTGGGCGTCCTACGCCGCCTAAAAGACGCCGGACAAAAGATTGTTTCCGTGTTGAATGTCGAACATTCAACCATGGGACGTGAGAGTGACCTTGTGCTCGGCATGGTGGCAGGGCCAGAAATCTCCGTTGCATCCACCAAAGCATTCACTGCACAACTCTCTGTTCTTGCAGCTCTTTCTATTGAATTCGCCCGCGCTCGCGGTGTGATTGATACCAAACGTGAAGAGAGCTTAACCTCTAGCCTGCTAGACCTACCTTCACGCGCAGCAGAGGCTCTCACACGAGGCGATGCCATCCGAGACATGGCGCGTATCGTCGCTGAGGCACGGGATGTTCTGTATTTGGGGCGTGGCATTTGCACACCCATCGCACATGAAGGGGCATTGAAGTTAAAAGAAATTAGCTACATCCATGCAGAGGCTTACCCAGCCGGAGAGCTTAAGCATGGCCCGATTAGCTTGATTGATCGTACGGTCCCCGTCGTCGCTATTGCCCCATCGGGTATCTTGTTCGATAAAACAGCCTCCAACCTTCAAGAAGCGAAAGCCCGTGGCGCACGTGTCTTAGCGTTCACGGACAAGAAGGGAGCTCAACAACTCGAAGGCATAGCAGAACATATTGTTGTGCTTCCCGATGTTGATCCGTTCGTAATCCCCATTCTTTATGCTATCCCTGTGCAAATGCTGGCATATGAAGTCGCGCTACTTAAAGGCACAGATGTCGATCAACCACGTAACCTAGCCAAGTCTGTTACGGTCGAATAATTAAGATTGAAACCCGACCGTACACCACCTGGGCGGGTTTCAACGATCCGCCTCGGGGGGAACTACGATGGGTGATGCGTCCTATATCTCAAACAATACCAGCCGTCTCACACTTGCCTCTGACGACTTAAACCGCTGGAACGCGTATAAATCTGCGCTCGAAACGCAGGGATTTACCGGTGAGATTACAGACAGCATTGCGGCCCGCTTAGTCGGTTCAACCGATAACAGCATCTACCAAAGACTGCCTCTGGCCGTTATCTACCCCAAGACAACAGATGACCTTAACCGAGCTGTTAACGCCGCCCAAAACATTGACCTGACCCTTACCATTCGTGGGGGCGGCACCGGCACAAATGGCCAATCTTTAACGCCGGGGGTCGTGGTCGATGTTGCACGGCACCTCACATCCATTATTCATTTTGATGCGCAAACCGAAACTGTCACCGTTGAACCTGGTGTCATCTTAGCGCGGCTCAACGCTTTTTTACGGCCGCACGGTTTTTTCTTCCCCCCCACAGTTTCTACAGCGACACGCGCCACACTCGGCGGCATGATTGCCACAGATGCCTCAGGCAAAGGCTCCCGTATTTACGGACGCACATCAGATTATATCCAATCTCTCGACGTCACACTCTCCGATGGTTCCGACCTCACCATCAGCGCCCAATCAGCACATGATATCAAAGCTTTATCCACCCAACGCAATCGCGCTGGGGCTGCATACCGTGCTGTTCAGCACGTTGTCACGGAACATACGGCAGAAATCCAGCGCGTCTTTCCGGATATGAACCGTGGCTTAACGGGATATAATCTAACAAAGCTTACAGACGGGCAGGGCGGCTTAAACCTCATCCGCTTATTGGCTGGATCTGAAGGTACTTTAGCCCTTACCAAACAAGCCACCCTTCGCGTTAAACGCCTCCCGAAACTCCGCACCTTATTGGTCATCCGCTATGGTCATTTTCAAGATGCCCTGCACAATGTTCAAGCACTTTTAGATGCCGACCCCGCTGCCATCGAAGTGCTGGATGATAAGGTCCTCGCACGGGCTTCCCAAGACGTCATATGGTCCACCTTAGAGGCCGTTCTCGGCACACAGGCAGTGCGACCGGTCAAGGGAATGAGCTTTGTTGAATTTGTTGGTGACGATGCTGAAACGCTCGAAACTCAAAGACAGAAAGCACTCTCTCTACTTGCGAAATCAAACGACGATATCATTGATTTTAAAACAGTTTCTGACCCATCAATTATTGGGCAGTTATGGACATTACGTGAAAAATCTGTTGGCCTTCTAGGGCGCCCAGAAGGGCACAAACAAGGCATTGCGTTTGTAGAAGATACAGCCGTTCCACCAGAAAACCTGCCCGCATTCGTCTCTGAATTCCGTGAAATTTTGGACCGGCACGGCCTAATCTACGGTATGTTTGGCCATGCAGATGTGGGTTGCCTCCATGTCCGCCCCTATATGGACATGACGAGCGAACGTGACCGCAAACTCATCCGGCATATTTCCGATGATGTCGTTGCTCTAACACGCCGTTACGGAGGCCTCATCTGGGGCGAGCATGGCCGAGGTTACCGCGGCGAGTTTTCACCGCTCTACTTCGGTGAAACACTCTACAATGCCTTATGTGATATCAAGCAAGCCTTTGATCCTAAAGGTCTTTTTAACCGAGGAAAACTTGCCCGTTCTGGCGAAAAATATCCCGTTGAGCGTATCGATGCCGTGCCCTTCAAAGGTGCCTTTGATGCTGACCTGACGCCCGCCGCCCGTCGCCGTTACGGTGCGGCTGTCAGTTGTAATGGAAACGGAGCATGCTTTAACCAAGAGCCAGACCAAGCAATGTGTCCGTCCTACAAAGCAACAGGGGACAAACTACAATCCCCCAAAGGGCGAGCAACATTGCTCCGCAGTTGGGCACGTTTACGCTCGCTGCCCGATCATGCACCAGATCGCGCTTTATTACCGCGCCTGACAGAAGAGGTGAAGTCAGCCCTCGATACTTGCTTGTCCTGCAAAGCCTGCGCCACACAATGTCCCATTAAAGTGGACATTCCTTCGATGCGCTCGCGCTTTTTACATGCTTATTATGCCACACATGCCCGTACGCTCCGCGATCATGTGATCTATGCGCTTGAACCTTTACTTCAGCTTGCACGCATGGTGGCGCCGCTTGCCAATATAGGCATGCAAAATATTGTTTCTAAAACACTTATTAAGAAAATTGGCCTCGTTGATCTGCCATCTCTTAGGCCGACCCGCCGCTTTCGCTATAAACGCGTCACAAAGCATTGGCTCCAAAAAGCAGCAACCAATCCAAGGGCCGTTATCATTCTACAAGATTCCTTTACCGGAAGCTTTGATGGTAGCGTTTTAGAAGCCGCATATTCTACACTTTCTACCCTCGGCTTTGAGGCGCGTCTTTCACCCGTCTTAAACAATGGGAAAGCCCGCCACGTACGCGGCTTTACGCATGGCTTTACCAAAACAGCAGAGCGAGCTGTAGCCAGCCTTCATCAACTCAGCCAGGCCGGTATACCAATCATTTCAGTGGATGCCGCCACGGGCCTCATGTTCACACAAGAGTACACGCACCTTAAAGGTATGCTCCCGATCCCAGAGGTCATTCCGCTGGAAGCATTTTTACGCAACGCCATTGAGAATAAACACATCACGCCTCAAACAACCTTACCGCAAGAGCGCGTCACCATTTTGCCGCACTGCACCGAACAAGGAGCTCGTCCGCAAAGCGCTGCGGATTGGAGCTTTATTCTCGCGTTCTTCGGACTTTCCGCTACAGCAGGGAAAGCAGGGTGCTGTGGGATGGCCGGCCTCTTTGGTCATGAAGCTGAGAATGCGGCTCTCTCACACGAAATTTTCCAACAAAACTGGGCTCAGCACACGAAAAACCCTGTTCTTGCTACAGGATATTCCTGCCGTTGCCAGACGAAACGCTATACAGGAAGCCGCCCTCTGCACCCGATTGAATGGCTGACACAAGCACTCCAGAATACAGAGATGCTCCCCTAAAAGGAGCCGCTTTGTGCGCTCCAACAACCAGGCAGCATGTTATCATTGGCACAATTATGGCCACAGCAGGCGGAAAAGTATTTTTAACTCCGAACACCGTTAAAAGGTAACTTTCAAACTAAAGCGATAGAAAGCCATTTCACCACATGCCAGCAATTGGGTCATAAATATCGGCACCACTGCGCATGAGACGCTCAGGGCATATTAATCCCTTTTTTCATATCCAACCGGGCTTTGACTGAAACACATGAACCGAAAAACGCTTCTTTGTTCTGTTGCCTCAACCTGAAAAAACCTTCCCCAAAACCGATATTCTGCATAGTTTTGGCGCGCCATCCGAAACACACAAAATTGGACGTTATGATATTTTGATCTACCCCAACACACATTCACTCTCAAAGCCTCACTAAATGTTGCACTAGGATTGCGCTCCTGACCATCTTACAACCCAGTGTCAGAACGCCCTTGCGGCCTGTTTAATGAAGCAGCGCGCAATCCTGCATTAAGGAGTGCACCTTATGACAAAGCCCAAAATTCTCGTTCGTGGTGCCGGTGTGGCCGGTCTGGTCACCGCTGTCTCTCTCGCAGATCGCGGCGCAGATATTACTCTTTACGATCGAGCAGGACGGATTGGGGCAGGGGCGTCATGGCAGGCTGGCGGGATGCTTACTCCATGGTGCGAAGCAGAAGCCGCGCCAGAAGAAGTCACACGTGATAGCGCCAACTCCATTGCCTGGTGGAGCGCCCATGTCCCCAGCACAACCCATAACGGAAGCCTCGTCGTCGCTCCCGCACGGGATACCCCCGAACTCGCACGCTTTGGACGCCGGACTAGCCATTTTGAAACCATCCAAGGCCCACGCATCGCCGCATTAGAGCCTGACCTAATAGGACGGTTTGAGCGCGCTTTATACTTTCCCTCTGAAGCCCATGTAGATGCCCGTAAAGCACTAACTACATTAGCTGAGCGCCTCACCGCACAAGGGCACACCCTCATTCTCGACGGCCCAGAATCAGACAATACACATTTTGACTGGATCATTGATTGCACCGGTATTGATGCTCAGGACCATGATCCAGATTTGAAAGCGCGCCTACGCTGCGTGCGTGGTGAAATGCTGCTACTACGCTGCCTCGACGTCACGCTACACCGCCCAGTCCGCATGCTGCATCCACGTATCCCCATCTATATTGTACCACGTGAAGACAAAGTCTTCATGGTCGGGGCAACCATGATTGAAAGCGATGATAACCGAGGCATGACCGTCCGCTCGATCACGGACCTCCTCAATGCCGCTTATACCCTGCACCCCGCTTTTGCCGATGCCGAAATCCTTGAAGCCAATGCAGGCCGTCGCCCCGCTTTTGACGATAACGTCCCTCGTATCCGCCACAATGGACGCCATATTGCTCTAAACGGCATGTATCGCCATGGCTTTCTTTTATCCCCCCATCGGGCGCAACAAATCTGTGATATTGTCTTCGATACTGCCGCGTAATACGGCCTGAGGAGAGTTTTTCATTATGCGTATCCTAGTCAATGATGAACAGCGTGAGGTTACGAACACCACTCTCGCGACCATCCTGAACGAACTGGGCTATGGCGGCGCACGTATTGCCACCGCATTGAACGGCACCTTCATACCTGCCAGCCAACGTGATACCGTGACCATTATGGAAGGGGCCTCGCTTGAGGTCCTCGCACCGATGCAGGGAGGCTGAGAGATGGAATTTTACGGGACACAACTCGCCTCACGCCTCATGCTTGGCACAGCACAATATGACAGCCCCGCCTTACTGGCACAGTCTGTCGAAGCCTCAAAAGCCTCCGTCGTCACCGTATCGTTGCGCAGAGAAGCCGCTGGCGCCCAAGCGGGACAGGCGTTCTGGTCTTTGGTAAAAAGCCTCGGGGTCCATATCCTGCCCAATACGGCTGGCTGCCATGGCGTCCGTGAAGCGGTTACAACGGCACATATGGCGCGTGAAGTTTTTGGGACCGACTGGGTAAAACTCGAAGTCATCGGGCAGGGGGACTTACTCCAACCTGATGTTTTTGGCCTTGTTGAAGCCACACGCATCCTCACAGAAGATGGCTTCAAAGTCTTTCCCTATACCACAGAAGACCTCGTCACAGCCGAACGCCTCTTGAAAGCTGGTGCCGAAGTACTGATGCCATGGGGCGCCCCCATTGGGTCAGGCCGCGGCCTTAATAACATCTTCGGCCTTAGAGCCTTACGTGCCCATTTCCCAACAATTCCCATGGTCATTGATGCGGGGATTGGCCGCCCTTCACATGCTGCCATGGCATTTGAACTCGGTTTTGATGCCGTTCTTATCAATACAGCTGTCGCAAAAGCTGGCGATCCCGTACGCATGGGCGAGGCTTTCCGCCTTGCTTGTGATGCTGGCTTAGCTGGCTATGCAGCACAACCGATTGAAGAACGCGATATGGCCGTTCCATCCACCCCAACACTTGGTCTTGCCCGGGGGCTTGCTGTCGAATGAATACCTCATCTGCTTTACCATCACGCATTTACCCTATTGTCGACCATCCACGTTGGGTTGAACGCCTTGGCGGTGCCGGCGCACGGTTTATCCAATTACGCCTGAAGGATCTGTCCACTGAAGACCTCCGCGCACAAGCTGAAGAGGGCTTAATCTTAGCTGCCCGTCATAACGTCACGCTCGTGTTAAACGATTACTGGGAACTCGCTCTCGAACTTGGTTATCCATGGGTCCATCTCGGCCAGGAAGATCTGGATACTGCTGACCTCGATGCTCTTCGCGCTGCAAATATCGCCTTTGGCCTCTCAACCCATTCTTACCCTGAGTTAGAACGCGCCTTAGCCTGCAAACCCGATTATGTTGCGCTTGGCCCAATTTGGGAAACCAAACTCAAGAAAATGGCCTTTGGCCCTCAAGGCGTCCCCAAAGTGAGCGAATGGCGCAGCCTCTGCGGCACGACACCCTTGGTCGCCATTGGTGGCATTACACTAGAGCGCATGCCGGAATGTTTGAAAGCCGGTGCGGATAGTGTCTCAGCCGTCAGTAATTTTATTCGCCATGATGAACCTGAAACCCAAGTTCAGCGTTGGTTAAAAGCAGCAGACGAAGCACTTTAACGCACATATACATTCTAACACAGTCTTGCCCCGGAATTGACGTGATCTCCTGCAAACAAGACTTCCCCACCATACTGGGGCCCATGTAGGGTGTACGGCATATTCACATAGAGGCGGAGAGAACAACATTATGATGGTGACTGGGCTCGCAGCCATTCTTCTCGCGCTCGCGTTCCTGCTCACGATTGTCAGCCTCATTCAACCTTTGGCGAAAAAGCTCGTCATTTCTGAGGCTGTTCTTCTTGCTCTTGCTGGGATTATCTTAGGCGGCACGGCTTCGCTCATCATTCGTTCATCGGCAACAGATTTGCTGGATGGCGCGGCCGAAGCCCTCATCTATTTTCCTATTAATAGTGAAGCCTTTCTGCTGATTTTTCTGCCCATTCTTGTCTTTCACGGCGCAATGGGCATTGATGTTCGACGCCTTGCTCAAGAAACAGCCACCGTGTTGCTTCTCGCTGTCGTTGCAGTGATCGTCTCCACGGCAACAATCGGGCTCGCACTTTACCCCTTCGCGGGGCAAAGCTTAGTGGTTTGCTTGCTCCTCGGTTCCATCGTCGCCACGACAGACCCTTCTGCCGTGGCTGGAATTTTCCGTGAAATCGGTGCCGCATCGCGCCTCACACGCTTGGTTGAGGGGGAAGCCCTCCTCAATGACGCTGCCGCCATCGCTATTTTCACCATTCTCCTCACGGCAGAAACTGCACATCACCATATCCAACTAGGCGATGCGGCTCTGGAGTTCTTAACCGCTTTTGGTGGTGCCATTATTGTCGGTATCAGCCTCGCACGCTTGACGCTTTTGCTCATTGCTGGCCTCGGCGGCTCCGCCGCTGCCGAAATCACCCTTACTCTGGCCTTACCTTATACGGTCTATATTCTATGCGATGAGTTACTCGGTTTTTCTGGCGTTGTAGCAACAGCAGCAGCAGGCCTGACCATCTCCGCCTACGGCCCATCAACCTTTCGTCCGCAAGTATGGCGTTCACTGAACGAAATGTGGGAACAACTGGTCTATTGGGCTGGCTCCCTCGTGTTTTTACTCGCAGCAATGCTGGTACCACGCCTCATGATTGGCATGACCCGCTGGGATTGCGTCTTAATTCTCATCGCCTCTATTGCAGGACTACTCGCACGCGGTGCCGTTGTCTTCGGCATGCTCCCACTCTTAGCGGTCACCAAGCTTTCCCCAGCCGTGCCAACCCCTTTTAAACTCACCATGGTCTGGGGGGGGCTACGCGGCGCAATTACCCTCGCTTTGGCGCTGGCTGTTACCGAGAACCAAAGCGTTTCTAGCCCCGTCGCCCATTTCATAGGGATCATTGCGACCGGCTTTGTCCTCATCACATTGCTAGTCAACGGAACAACACTACGTTCTTTAGTGCTATTCTTAAAACTCGATCAACTTTCACCCGTTGACCAAGCCATTCGTCAGCAGATTCTCGCCATTGGCCTCGGCACAGTCGCGCAGCGCACGCGCCAGATGTCCGATGAATTAGGCTTTAGCGAGAAAACCCGCGATGGCGTTATCAGTCGTATCGAAAAACGCGCTGAGCGGGAGAGGGCAGCCAATAATTTTGAAACTGTTCTAGGGGACCGCGCACGCGTTAACATCGCACTCATTACCCTCGCCAACCAAGAGCGCTCCTTACTGTTAGACCTTTTTCGTATCCAAGGCCTCTCACGCCGCGTGATGGAAACACTACTCCGCACGGCGGAATCCATGGCTGATGGTGCCCATCTAGAAGGGCGCTATGGCTATGTCCGCGCACTGAAAAAGCGCCTGAAACCCACACTCCGCTTTCGCATCGCACAAGCACTACATAGCCATTTACATATTGATCAACCGCTCATCGCCTGCATGATGGAGCGCTTCGAGATGCTCATTATCGCACATCTCGTATCACTTTCTTTACAGCGCTTCGTACGTCAACGTTTAGAGCCTACCTTGGGCCCGCGTATCACGGAAATCGTCTCGGAAGTATTGGGCCGCCAGCGTAAACTCCTTGATGATGCCCTCGAAACCCTGCGACTACATTATTCAGGCTATTCAGAAGCGCTCGAAAGCCGCATTTTGCGGCAGATTGCACTGCGCCTTGAAGATGAAGAATACGGCGCGCTCGCATCGGATAACCTTATTTCAGAAGAAGTCCACCGGGAACTCCACCGCGATATCGAAACACGCCGCGAACGCCTCAATACACCTCTACGTTTCAACCTAAAAAGCGGGATTGAGCAACGCCTGCGTGCCTTTGCTGCTTTTAACGGCGTGCCAGATGCTGTCTTGCACAAACTTTCCCGGCGTGTCTCTCTTCAGTTTGTTTCCCCCGGAGAGGTACTCTTCCGCCGCGGCCAAAACCCTAAAGTGGTTTACGCTCAAGTGGCGGGTTTGGCAGAAGCTCATTTAGGCGAACAAGATATTCTCTTCGGCAGCGGTGACCTTATCGGCGCCACCTCTGTTCTGGAAGACAGCCGTATTCCCGGGACTGTACGCTCCCTACAGTTTGGGCATCTTTTAGCTATCCCACGCCCCATTTTTGAAAAAATAGTCCGCCACTATCCTATCGTACGCCGTACCGTTCTAACACGGAGTAATATGCGTTCTGAGGGCACGTTGGAAGCTTATGTCGTGCATAGAGAAGGGGGGAGCCGACTGGCACCAACCCAAGATATTAAGCACCTCATTCATCCCAAACCTTAATAAAAAACCCCGCTCTGTTAAGAGCGGGGTTTTCACTGGCTTAAGCGTCTTTCCCTGTAGGATCAAACACATCCTTAAAGAAAATCGCGCATAGAAGCAGAACCGCCCCTCCGGCAAATGCTGCTCCCGTATGTAACCACCAAAACGTTAAGTCTGGAATACGGTCAATCAACGTGGAAAGCTTGCCAACAATCAAATTCGCCACGGCAAGATGAAGCACAAAAGCTGCGACCAAAATGGTATTCAAACTCGCAGGTGCAACGCGTGAGAACATCGCCATACCAATGGCATAATTCATACCAAAACCAATGTCATTGAACGTATGAAAAGCAATGCCCCATAATGGACTTAACGCATGGGTACCGGGAGAAAAGCTTTCCCCGACAATGAGACATAAAGGCCCGAACCCCGCAATAATTGTCCCAATAGCGACTTTGGTAATCTCAGCCGGATCTTTCCAAAAACGTGCATACCAGCGCCAAAAAGCCAGCACCCATATAGCCGTTAACGTGCCGATCACGGCATCTAACGAAATAAGACTACTGACCGGGAAATCCCAACCAAACAGTTTGAGTTGATAATGCTCTTGCGCCCAAAGCATATAGCCGTCAAAAATTTCCTGGTTGGGCAGGGCGGCCAACGCTAAAACTGGCAAAATCAAAACTAGCCCAATCGCAGAACGGCGCTCTTGTCGCGTCAAAGATACACGTATTGTTTTATGCTCTTTGAGTGGTGCTTCAGTCGGTAGCCATTTCAGGCCAGCCAAATAAATCACCATACCTACCAACATTCCCAAACCTGCGGCCAAAAAGCCCCAGTGCCAAGCATATGCAGCCAAAGCACCGCAGATAAGCGGTGAAACAATGGGGGCGGTCTGAAAGAGAAGTTGAAAATACTGATACGCTTCGGAGCGGCGAGGGTCATCAACCGTATACAAAGCACCGATTTGCGCCTTCATGCCGCCAGCAGCACCAAAGCCTGCAATCAAGCACACCAATGCAAACACAAAACTCCACTCGAAAGACATGAGCAAGTGCCCGCAGGTGAGCAAAACCACACCCAAAATGATGGTCCGTGTCCGCCCCAATAGCCGGTCCGCGACAATGCCACCTAACAAGGGAACAGCAAAAATCAGTGTGAGAAAAAGGCCCGTAATCCCCGCAGCCATCGCTTTCGTGCCAATTGGTGCGTAAATGGCTTTTACGCAGGCCGCCAAAGCACCAAAACCGACCACATGCTCAATGTGCCCTGGCTGCAACAATGCATTGGTCAAATACAAGACAAAAATGGACTGCAACCCATACTGCGAAAACGCAACGCAGACTTCTGTAGCAATCAAGAACCACAAACCCAATGGATGGCCAAACAATTGCGGGCCAGTCGTCATCATAGGTGTAGCGCGGCGTTCTGCCGTCACACCTTCAATTGGTAATTCGCTCAAGGGAGTTCCTCGGTCCAGCAGGGATAAAACATGCAGAGCATGTCCGTAGGTGGAACCCACAGCGAGGTAAAGAGGGAGGGGAGATAAATGGCAAAGTGCCACAACCCTCAATTAGGACAAAATGCCACAAATCACTTTTGCGCGAATGGCAAAATGCCATAAATCATCCCGTGGCATTTTGCCATTTATGGCGTTATGGCATTTTGTCCTAAATTGCCAATACGACCCACAACAACATCATCATCATGGCAAAATGCCATTAATTCGCTATTCCAACCAAACCAAGCCGATAAACAGCTCAATTCTGAAACTATACGACCAAAATGAATATCTGCATGCAACCATAACGAATGTATGCACGGACAGATGTAATGGAATACGCCGAGGAAAGGGTATATTTTTCAGACCGAGGTTTGTCGTATAATATATATTATGCCAACTGATATATAAGAAATCGGCCATTTTCTCACGAAAACACACCAATTCCTTAGCAATTAGAGTGTAATCACCATACCATCGTAAGCAGGCTCAACACCCTGCGGGAGATCACGACATAACGTCGCGTAATCCATCTCTGGCCCCATATGCGTCAAAACCGTACGACGCGCACCAATACGCTCACGCCATTCCAAAACACGCTCCAACCAACCATGGGCCGGATGCTCTTTGTACTGGAAACAATCGACAAGCCAGGTATCAACCCCTGCCAGCACCGCTAGTGCCTCTTCCGAAAGAGTTTCGACATCCGTGCAATAAGCAAAATCACCTAAACGCATGCCCACAGTCGTGATCTTGCCATGACGTTGCTCAAACAACTGAGCTTGCAGCCCCGGTAGAGAGAGCGTATCCCCTGCATGCACCAAGTGCTCATCAAAAACTGGCCGAAAGTATCCGGGCCCAGTCCATGGCGTGAATGCATATTCAAAACGCTGCTTGAGTTCATCCAGCACATCTTGTCGCGCATAAAGCGGCAAAGCGGCCTTCAAAACACGATTAATCGAACGCAATTCATCCAAACCACTCGTATGGTCACTATGAGGATGCGTAAACAACACGGCATCAATCCGGCTCAGCCCATGATCCAGCATCTGACTTCTAAAGTCCGGTCCTGAATCTACTAAAAGACGAAAGCCACCGTCACCGGCACCATCCATAGTTTCTGGATAATACGGCTCATCCCCTTCAATAACGATAGAAGACCGTGTTCTACGGTTGCGTGGGTTTTGAGGGTCACAGCGCCCCCATAACCCTGTCAGGGCGCCCTCCACACCACCAAGCATGGGAACACCTGCTGAGCCACCACAACCGAGAACCGTAATCTTCACGGGGCTATCCTCCGGAATAAACGACGTGCATTTGCCGTTGTTAGTGCTGTGATCTCATCCAACGACACCCCACGCTCACGCGCAAGACATTCGGCTGTATATTTCACATAACCCGGCGTATTTGGCTTGCCACGCTTGGGCACTGGTGCCAAAAAAGGACTGTCCGTTTCCACCAAAAGCCGATCTTCCGGCACTTCACGCGCTGCTTCACGAATTTCAGCGCATTTAGGAAATGTCAGTAATCCTGAGAAGCTGACATATCCGCCCAAAGCCACAGCCGCTCGCGCCAATTTCGGCCCTGAAGCAAAACAGTGGATGAGAAACGGAAACGCCCCCTTCCCGCTTTCGTCTTCCAAAATCGCAATCGTGTCATCATCCGCTTGGCGCGTGTGAATCACAAGAGGCAGCCCCGTTTCACGCGCTGCCGCAATATGCGTCCGAAAAGACGCTGCTTGTGCAGGCCGCACCGCCTCTTCACCATGGAAATAGTCGAGGCCAGACTCCCCAATTGCAACGACACCGGGCTCATTCGTCCGCGCCACAATATCAGCCACTGTGATTTGCGGCTCTTCCAGCACATGGTCCGGATGCGTACCAATTGCACACCACACCCGCAGATCAGGCCGATCATACGCGACCAGACCAATTTGCTTTGACGCTTCCGAAAAACGTGTGCCGATCGTGATCATCCCCGAGAGACCGTGCTCTCGGGCCAAGTTCAACGCTTCATCCACATCTGTCAGACGGTCCAAATGGCAATGCGTGTCGATCAAACCCGTCATCAGGAATCCTTGCCTTCAGCCTCAACAAAACGCGGGAACAACCCTTGTGGTTTTGGCAACTCACGCCCCGCCGGCAAAGCCGTAGCCAGTGCAGCAACTGTACGTTCATCTTCTGCCACGCCAAGTTGCGTCAACATACGGTCCATCGTCGTTGGCATATAAGGCTGCAACAAGGTTGCAATGGTCCGGATCACGTCTACCAACACGCGCAGCACATCCGCCATACGGTCCGTATCTGTCTTTTTCAGCGCCCATGGTGCCTGACGATCAATATAAGAGTTCGCGGCACGGATAAGCTTCCAGATTTCTTCCAGAGCTTCATTCAGTGCCAAACGCTCCATTTGCTCCGAAACCACTTCTGGCAGCGCAGCAGCCACCGCTAAAATAGCGTCATCATCTTCCGTACGCGCTCCTTGTTGTGGCAAAATGCCACCCAAATTGCGTGCAATTTGGCTCAATGTACGCTGACAAAGATTTCCTAAATCATTTGCCAATTCGACATTGGTCCGCGTGATCATTGAACGGCGGCTAAAATTAGAATCACCACCAAACGGCACTTCACGCATCAGGAAGAAGCGCAACGCATCCAACCCAAACTCATCAGCCAGCGCCTTCGGGTCTAGAACATTACCCAAAGACTTACTCATCTTTTCGCCTTCAACGGTCCACCAGCCGTGAGCAAACACGCGCTTTGGCAAGGGTAAACCAGCAGCCATCAAGAAAGCAGGCCAATACACACAGTGGAAACGAGCAATTTCTTTCCCAACAATATGCAGATCTGCAGGCCAATACCCTGCCCGGTCAGCATCGGCATCAGGAAAACCCGTTGCGGTCAGATAGTTCGCCAATGCGTCAAACCAGACATACATCACATGCTTCGGATCACCCGGAACAGGCACGCCCCAGTCGAAGCTGGTCCGTGATACCGACAAATCACGCAGACCTTGCTTTACAAAACTAACGATCTCACGCTTAGGGCCGTGTGGCCCAATAAAGTCAGGCTCTTCTTCATACAACTTCAACAAACGGTCTTCAAAATCAGACAGACGGAAGAAGTAAGAAGGTTCCTTTACACGCTCGACAGGTGCACCAGATGGTGCAACCATCGTACCATCTGGTTTTTTAACCAGTTCGTCTTCCACGATAAAGGCTTCATCACGCGTAGAATACCACCCCTCATACGCGCCCAGATAAATATGACCATTTGCAGCCACCCGCTCCCACAGGGCCGTCGCAGCGCGTTTATGCACGTCTGACGTTGTCCGTATGAAGAGATCGCTTGAAACTGCCATGTCATCTTGCATCTGGCGAAACGATGCAGACACACCATCAGCATAAGACTGGGCATCCATGCCCTGCGCCTCTGCCGTTTGCGCGACTTTCTGACCGTGCTCATCCGTGCCGCTCACGAATAAAACGTCATGGCCCTTCAAGCGATGAAAGCGCGCCAAAACATCCGCAGCAATTGAGGTATAGGCATGCCCGATATGCGGCGCGCCATTAACGTAAAAAATTGGGGTCGTAACCGTGAAGCGCCGCGTCATATTCATTCGTCTTGCCATTATCTTTCTGTCTACACGCGCGAAACCAACCCTAGTTTCCCGCGAGGATCTGAACCACTTGGCGGATCGCCTGCACCTTATCAAGGTTCATCTGTTCAGTCTCTCGTCTCAGCGCCTCACATTCCGTAAAATGCCGCGCCAATACTTCAGCCTGAAACACTTCGCCCTGACGTGCCGCATGGCGCGCCTGATCTGCTAATCCCTCGCCTAGCAAATCACACAACAATGCGAAACCGTCCGCATCACGAACAGCCCGCTCAATTTGTGTTAAGAGATCTGTATTAAGCCTTTGACCTTGCAGTATTTTTCTGGATAAATCTGCAATTGATCCATCTTTATCCGTTGCCAGAAAAAGAGCACGCCCAGGCGCTCCCTGAGCCCGCGCCATATGCTCCGCCGTTAAATCAGGCAGGACACGCCGCATATCAACATCGAGCAAAGGCGTTAAAGCCAAAAGGCGGCAGCGGCTCCGAATTGTCGGTAACAATGCACCGGGGGCCGCACTGGTTAAGAACAAAACCGTATTCTGAGGTGGTTCTTCCAAAATTTTCAGCAACGCATTCGCAGCAAAACGATTTAGAAATTCAGCACCATCAACAATAACAACACGCCAACCACCTTCCGTTGCCGTGTGGTGCAAAAAATCCTGCACTGGCCGAACATCTGCGGCCGTAATTTCTGACCGTAGCCGCCCGCGCTTTTCGTCCTTAGCACGTGCAATCACCAAAAGATCGCCGTGCGTTCCTGCAGAAATGCGCCGCCCAGCAGGGCTATCAAGGTTTTCACCCTTCAACAAAACACGCGCCAAATGAAACGCTAAAGTCGCTTTCCCAATCCCTGCGGGGCCATGCAGCAACCATGCATGATGCAAGCGCCCTGCCTTCAAAGCTTCCTGAAACGCTGCACGCGCAACATCATGCCCATAAACACACGTCGCGTGGCGTGGCTCCAAAAGCGCGGCTCCTACAGTCATGAACGCGAAGACAACGCACTCAACACGGCAGACACCAGACGTTGCGTCACGCGCTCTGGCTCGGCTGCTGCGTCAATCCGTTGCACACGCTCAGGCTCCGCCTGCGCAACATACGCAAACCCCTCACGCACACGCTCATGAAACGCATCCTGCTGATCCTCATAACGGTCCCCCGCTCCACCACGAGCCTGCAAACGCAAACGCGCTACATCCCGCGGCAAATCTAGAAGCAACGTTACATCCGGGTCACAAGCGACAAAACGTCGTGCCTCTTGAATAAAAGACAGCCGTTCAGGTGAAGCCTCACCCACACCATATCCCTGATACGCTAGCGTGGAATCATGGAAACGATCACAAATCACAATCGCACCACGCTCCAGAGCAGGTTTAATTGCGGTATCAAGATGATCACACCGCGCCGCCAGAAGCGTCAAAATCTCTGCACGCCATGACAAAGCGGCTTCACCATGCAGCAAGACATTACGTAGCGCTTCAGCTCCCGGCGTGCCGCCCGGCTCACGTGTTAGAAGCGTTTCATAACCATGTTCTTGCAATGCAGCAGAGAGTCGACGCGCCTGCGTCGACTTCCCTGCCCCTTCACCACCTTCTAACGTAACAAATAATCCAGACATCTTAATTGGCCGGCCCATGACCTAACCGCGCCATAGCACGCCCAACAATGCCCAGTTTTGCTACAGTTTCTCCAGCTTCCAACGGCAAGCGCGTATCAGGCATACCAGGCGCAGAAAACACCAACGCCCCATAGCTCTGTCCCTGCACTACAGGCGCCATGATCGGAGAGGCATAATCAACGCTCACCTGAGAGCGCTGCTGCCAGCCCAAAGGCAATGTCATGGTAATATCTGACGGCGCAACAAGAGACACCGTACGGTGTTCGCCCATCCAAACAGGCGCCTGATCCACTAATTGCCCACGGCGGAACAGCGTTACATTCTCAAAATTAGCAAAAGCCCACGCAAACAAACGCTCCCCCTCATGCGCGCGCTCATTGCTCGAAGATGTACCATTAATCACCATAATGATACGATTGCCGTTACGATCCGCACTGGCACAAAGACCAAAACCGCCGGCATCCGTATGGCCTGTCTTCAAACCATCGGCGAGGCCCTTAGCCACCAAGACGTTACGGTTTCCTTGGCGAATTTTATTGAACGTAAACTCTGGTTCACCAAAGAAATGGTAATATTGCGGATAATCACGCACCAAGTGACCCGCTACCATCGCCACGTCATGCGCGCACATATAATGCCCTTCACTTGGCAATCCAGTGACATTCATGAAGTGAGAATTGGTCAAACCAATCTTTGGCGCCTCTTCATTCATCAATGCGACGAAGCGTTCTTCCGAACCCGCAACGCCTTCTGCCAGAACGATACACGCATCGTTACCAGACTGTATCACCATACCTTGGATCAAATCTTCAACGCTCACCGTCTGCCCCAACGGCACAAACATTTTAGAGCCTTGCGTGCGCCAAGCCTTCTCACTCACCGGCAATTGCTGATCCAACCGCAAACGCCCAGATGCGAGCATCCCGAATACAATATACGCCGTCATCATTTTCGTCAGGGACGACGGCGGCATACGCTCACCCGATGCTTTGTCCATCAGCACAGCGCCCGTTGTATAATCAAAAATATACGCCCAACGCGCTACCGTATCGACAGGTCCCAACGGAGTATTGGCAGGCGATGCCATAGACACACCATCCGGACCGCTTTCATCCTGAGCCTCAACACGTCGTGGTGCCGCTGCGTGGCGATGTGGCCGTGCCAAAGCCACCATAGGTGCCGTCAAAGACGTGCAGGCAGCAAAACCGGCAACGCCGGCGATTAAGGAACGTCTTGTCTGCACGTTGTGTCCACCCTGTCTCATCATCTGCCGGATATCCATTTGGTTCTTTACCCGGTGTTTCATTCTATAACGATCCGTGCGCCCTCTACCCCGCAAGCGAGGCTTTGGTCCAGTGCCTTATCCGCAGATGCCTGCGTACTATATGGCCCTAAACGCACATTCCATACCAAACCATCACGCGCTGGCACATGCAGCACATACCCACCGCAACGCTGCACAACCATATGCGCTGCATTTTGACTTTGAAAACGCCCCAACTCGACAAACATATCTGTTGGTCCTGAAGACGATTGCACCCATTTCTGCGGCAATTCCTCCATCACAGAAGGCGCCGCTACAGCATTACCGCCCACCGCAGCGCCATATATACGCCCTGCGCTTTTTCCATCCAGCGCTTCCGCCCGCACACCCGCTAAGGGAGCAGCCTGAACATCTAACGTTGGGCCGCCCAGTGCCGCATCTAGCGCATGCGTTATAGTCTCATCTTCTATCACAGCCACAGGCGTATCGCCCTGCATCGCCAGCAGAGATGCCACACGCGGCGTAACACTGATCAAACGCCCCACACGTGCAGGTCCGCGATCGTTGATGCGTATACAAACACTACGCCCATTCAGAAGATTACGGACCGTCACAATAATTGGCAGTTGTACGTCCTGCATAGCGCCTGTCATTCCGTCAGCGCGCCACATTTCACCATCTGCCGTCATGCCTGCGACAGAAGCTGCATTTTCAACCGTCGCCAATCCGGTTGCTTGCAGGTCATAACGCTCAGAAGGATAGAACCAGTGTCCACCCACCTGCCAAGGGGCACTCAGCGTATAGTGCGGATGCACAACTGGTATTTTTTCCGGTGGAGCCGCACGATGACAGCCCGCCACCATCATACACAGCACACCCCCAAACCAAACCTTAAGACGCAATGCCAGACCCTAACAAACCAACAGCCAATGCATAAAAATCAGAAGGATTGTACCGACGGATCACGTTGAAATTATGGTAAACCATAAAAGCTTGTGTGCCCGGCCCATCAGGCTGCAACAGCGCCCCGCGCACATCCATGCGTGAGAATGGCTCACCATCTTTCCGGCGGACGCCCTGCATCATCCACTCACCCAGGCTGCGCGTATTTTGACGCCCCATCTCTTCGGCTGGAATGCTTTCAATAAGCGTGACTTCTTGCCCCCATGGTTCGTCTGGCACCCAACCACAACGCCCCATATAATTAGCAATGGACGCAAAAACATCTGGCTCAGACGTCCAGATATTACGCCGCCCGTCTCCATCGCCATCGGCCGCATAACGCAAATACGCACTTGGCATGAACTGCGCCTGCCCCATAGCGCCCGCATACCCACCAAGCATTGCTTCCGGCGCAATATCACCCGCATTAAGAATCTGTAGGGCTTTCAGCAACTCTCCACGGAAGAAAGATGACCGCCGCCCGTCAAACGCCAGCGTTGCCAGCGCATCAACCACCGAGAATGTCCCCGTATGTGCGCCGAACCCCGATTCGATTCCCCATATCCCCATCACAACCCGGTCATCACACCCAAACCGAGTACTAATAGGAGACATAGTTGCGCTAACCTGCCCGTACAAATCACGCCCTTTATCAAAGCGCGTTACGGGCAAGACACGGTCACGATACTGCGCCCATGTCAGGGTAAACTCAGGCTGATGATGGTCGAGCTTTAAGACTTTAGGATTCGGTTGCTGCGTCTGCGCCAAAGCACGGCTCACAATCGAGGGCGATAATCCCATTGCCAGCGCTTCAGCCCGGACCCCGGACAAGAAAGCCCCATAATCCGCTGCCTGCGCTGAGCGAACCAACCCAACAGCCCCCAATGCCGCAGCACCAGACACAATAACAGAACGTCTCTTCAGCACGAAAATCATAACTCCAGCAGGGCGGGATGACAAAGTAATGCTAGCAACCCCAACTATATCCTACCAGCCTTCTTAAAGCTGCATCTTAAAAAGGACATTTGCGGTCAGAGCCGGACCATGCAACACCGGAGCCGCATGACTTTCCTCTCTTCACCCCCACCTAACTGATGAGCGATTTTATCACGCTCCTAGCGGCCCAGTCTCAATGGGTAAAAGCGACATCCATTATAGGCGCAACCTTTGTGCTCGAAGATGCCGCGACCGTTATGACGGCGCTCGCAACGCGGTTAGGCGCTGTGAACACACATCTCGCCCTTGCAGCCCTCTGGGTTGGCGTCTCCGTCGGTGATCTCGGCCTTTATGGCCTTGGCGCTGCTGCTGCACGCTGGCCATGGTTACGGCGCTTTTTGCGCCTTTCCACTCACACTCAAAGCTGGTTCGCACGCAACACCGTCAAGGCCGTCGCCCTTTCTCGCTTTATACCAGGGGCACGCCTGCCACTTTATACCGCTTGTGGTTACTTCGGCGCCCCGCTCCTACCCTTTGCCATCACCGTCATCGGCGCAACGATGGTCTGGACAACTCTTTTGTTCGAGGTATCACGCTCCATCGGCACATGGCTGCTCAGCTTTCAGTCTCAATGGCGGTGGGTTGGATTAATCGGACTTGTTCTCACTATTGCCTTCATGGGCCGCCTTATTGC
Organism: uncultured Neokomagataea sp.; assembly: GCF_946476835.1. Classification (GTDB taxonomy): domain Bacteria; phylum Pseudomonadota; class Alphaproteobacteria; order Acetobacterales; family Acetobacteraceae; genus Gluconobacter. The sequence continues at coordinate 22,536 of NZ_CAMKWA010000010.1, read as the reverse complement.
CCGATTACAAAAAACCGAGCCCTAGAAAATGCCTTTGTTAAAACGCCATACAACGCAAAAAATTTTATCGCGCATCGGCTTATCAGCCAATGTCGTCCTCTATACGCCTATTGTCTTTTACTGGGTTTTAATGGGCCTTCGCTACCGCCATCTCGGCATTGCAACTGCCGCTAACCCACGTATTGAAACAGGCGGCCTCTGCGGTGAAAGTAAGTCGGCCATTCTAAACATGGCTGGCCCACATGCCTCTCGCGCTATTGCGCCTTACGCCGTCTTTCCATCTGGCCCACACGCATATCGCCACGCCACGCAACTCATCGCTAAACTTGGCCTATCATTTCCCGTCGTAATCAAACCCGATATTGGCTGTAATGGCACCGGCGTAAAATGCATTCCTACAGCTGAAGATTTACAAACGGCCCTCACGCTTTACCCTGACCATATTGACCTCATGGTCCAAGAATTAATCAAGGACCCCATCGAAGTCGGCGTCTTTTATATTCGTCCGCCAGATGCGCCTAAAGGATACATCTCATCACTAACCTATAAGACGTCCCCCTCTCTCATTGGAGATGGCCACTCAAATATCGCAGAATTGCTACACCACTCCACCGAATTTCATGATACCGCTCATCAATACCTACAGCGCTTAGGCAAAAAGGCACTTACAGTTTTAGAAAAAGGGGAAGTCTTCCCACTCGTCTTCGCTGGAAATTATTGCAAAGGTTCCATATTTCACAATGGCCACAAAGACATCACGCCCGAACTTACCAATGCACTCGATACATTACTAAAAGACGTTCCAGACTTTCACTTTGGTCGTATTGACGCCAAAGTGTCCTCCATTGATGCACTCAAGCGCGGCGAAGGCTTACGGATTATTGAAATTAATGGCCTCGGGGCAGAAGCCATTCACATCTGGGATCCAACCACCAACTTACGTGAAGCCTATGCTGCCCAGATCGAACATTATGGTGCAGCCTTCCGGATCGGTGCTTATAACCGCAAACATGGATGGAAACCTGCCAGCCCACTCACCATGCTCCGTGCATGGCTGCGCCAACGCCGCCTATTAGCGTCTTACCCGATCAATGATTAATGCACCGCAGGATCATTATTGACCGAGCCCACCACCGCCAAAAATATAATTACTCACTTGCTGCTCTAAGGACAGCTGATCCTGAGTATCCTGAATCAGCCCTCCCGCATCCAATGCTCTGGCATCATGGCCTGGCTTCAACTGCAATGCATTGTCAGATGTCATGGACGGAGCACCAATACCCGCGGCCGTATCCTGTGGCAAAGACAACGCAGCATCCACTGTAAACGTCACATCCGCCATTTGACTCACAGGGTCTAGTCGAATCGCTTGAACACGACCAACCGCAACCCCGGCCAGATCAACATCTGCCCCCACGCGCAGCCCATTGGCTGAATTAAAATGGGCATGTAAAACCTTGCCATGATCAACGGGACCACGATACAGCGCAGCGCTGTAAAATAAAAAGCCACCCGCCGCCGCAATAACAACGCTGCTTGCCAGAACAGCGCTCCCGCGCTTTTGCGTCTTTCCTGCCATTGCCTCGTTGCTCTCCAATCTTCATCAAACGCCCCGACCGCACCTCAATAATAGGTACGTTCCGTACGCTTATAAACGTGCTAAAGGTTGCGCGCCTCGTCCCCATAAGGCAAACAGCGGCTCTTCATCTGCTATCAAGCACAGAGCCGCCAGAAACGGTAGCCTTCCTGCATCAGGAATCTCTATGACCCTGCTTCAAGCAATTATCCTTGCGGCCATACAAGGTATTACTGAGCCCTTTCCGATCAGCAGCCTCGGGCATGCCGTCTTGCTTCCGGCCATTCTTCATTGGCCGTTGGACGAACACGCCCCGTTTTTCTTACCATTCCTCACAATGCTGCATCTCGGTACCCTACTGGGGTTAGCCAGCGTCTTTTGGCAAGATTGGAAACACCTTCTCCGCGGTGCCACCGGACGGCTCGGCGCTCAACAGCAAGAAGATTCCATTCGGGTCTTAGTTTTCTTGGTAATTGCTACCATTCCCGCCGTCCTCATTGGTGCTGGGTTTGAACATCGCCTGCGTGCCATTTTTGGCGCACCACTCGCTGCGGCTGGCTTTCTCGTGGTCAACGGACTTCTGCTCATTGGAACAGACCTTCTCAACCGAGCAAAGAAAAACGCACCGCCACGTAATCTGGCCGATCTGAACGCAAAAGACGCCATCACCATCGGCTTAACGCAGTGCCTTGCCTTCTTCCCCGGCATTTCCCGTTCTGGTGCAACCATGGCTGGCGGCTTATCTCGCGGCCTGAACCATGGATCTGCGGCACGCTTCTCTCTTCTTATGGCCCAGCCGGTTGTTCTCGCCGCCACTGTCCATCAAGCATGGCAATCACGGCATATCGCACTGAGCCATGACCTCATCCAACAATGCATTATTGGCGCTATCGTCGCAGCCATCACCGCATGGATCTGCTCACGTGCTATGCTGCGCCTTTTTCACAACCATGACCGCTGGTCTCTTACACCATTCGGCTTTTATTGCATCGCTTTCGGCGTTCTCGCCGTTATTCTGATCGCTCTTTAAACCCTTCCCAGGAGGCGCCTTTCTCGGCACATTAACACATCATGTCAGAACCGATACATTCCAGCTCAAAATCAAACGGTGTGGCCACTTCCTCGGCCAGACGTAAAACCCTCGAACAGATCATGCATGAAAACAACACGCATGGCCTGAAACGCAGCCTCACCGCGACACAACTTGTCATGCTCGGAATCGGTTCCGTCATTGGTGCCGGGATCTACGTCACCATCGGAACGGCCTCTGCTGAGTTTGCAGGCCCATCCGTCATGGTCTCATTCGTTATTGCCGCGCTCGCATGCCTATTTACCGCCCTAGCCTATGGTGAACTTGCCTCCACACTACCGGTCTCCGGATCCGCTTATTCATACGCCTACATCACAATGGGCGAAAAAGCCGCATGGGTCGTCGGATGGCTCTTGCTCTTGGAATATGGCATATCCTGTACCGCCGTTGCTGCGGGGCTATCGGGTTATATGACATCCCTTCTAGACCTGACCGGCGTACATATTCCGGCTTATCTCAGCCACGCCACCTTACAACCCGTCCCCGGTTCAGATGGCACGTTAATCGCCGCAGGTTGGCAAGCAGACCTCATCGGCTTCTGCGCCGTAATTCTTATCAGCCTTCTGCTCGCACGTGGCGTAGAAGAATCCTCGCGGGTCAATACGTTGATTGTCGCACTAAAAGTCGGCGTTTTGCTCGTTTTTGTCCTCCTTGGCATACGATGGATCAACCCCGCTAATCTGCACCCCTTCTTCCCAGCCTATACCGGCGGGTTTCATTTTGGCGTGCCGGGCATATTCCGCGCATCTTCCGTTATCTTTTTCGCTTATGTTGGGTTTGAGGCCGTCTCAACCGCTTCTGCCGAAGCAAAAAACCCAACGCGAGACGTGCCCATAGGCATTATCGGTAGCCTTCTTATCTGCACCGTCATTTACGTTGTGGTTGCCTTCGTCTTGATCGGCGTTGTTCCATACCAACAACTTGATGTGGCAGACCCCTTAGCCATTGCCGTTCGTGCCATGCACACACCATGGCTTTCTTTCTTTATTAATATCGGCGCAACAGTGGGCCTTTGCTCCGTTCTTATGGGCATGCTTTACGCACAATCACGCATCCTGCTCACCATGGGACGTGATGGCCTTATTCCAAAAATCTTTAGCCTTGTTAGCCCGCGCTATCGCACCCCGGCCTATGGCTCCATCATTCTGGGTATTATCGTCGCGATTATGACGGCCACAATGCCAATTGATATCATCAGCGACCTTGTCTCCATAGGAACCGCAGCCGCCTTTGGTATTGTGTGCTTCACCGTCATTTGGCAGCGAAACACACGCCCAGACATCGAACGCCCTTTTAGCGTTCCCCTCGGCGGTATCATCATTAAAGGCCTCTGGATCGGGACTGTACCATCCCTTGGCATCCTCTTTAGCCTCATCATGACCGGGCCGCTCGTTGCAGATCTTGTCCGCGCCACTCTGCACGGAAACCCTGTCCCTCTTGGCTTATTAGGTGGGTATGTACTGCTCGGCGTACTCACATACCGCCATTATGGACGCCACAATTCTACCATGCGTGACATCCCACATCAGTAAATAACCCGTTTCTGCTGGCTTTATGAGCCAGCAGACTGCCCCGTCGGGCCCGTGTAACTACCAGAGGGTGGCCGCGCGATGGGTGGGGAAATCATATTATCCATCATCCCTTCTCCTGTTGGAGATGGCGGCATCATGGCATAGCGCATACGTGGAAGTGCCTCAGGGCACTCCTCTTTAATCCGCGCAATGATCTTCTCACGAATATCACACCGCAAATCCCAACTTTGCAGCGCATTACGAGCACTGGCGATAATACGGATCGACATCGTCTTATCGTTACAATCCGCCACCTGCACATCAAACACTTTTCCATCCCATAAGGGACATGTTTTGATCACCTCTCCTAGCATGGTACGAATACGATCCATCGGCGCTTCATAATCCAACCACAAAAAGACAACGCCGATAATAGCCGCTGAATTATGCGTCCAATTTTCAAACTGATTTTCCAAAAAGTAAGAAATCGGCACAATATGACGGCGCCAATCCCACACACGTAGCACAACATAAGTCGCGTTAATTTCTTCCACCCAGCACCAGTCACCATTGATAATGACCAGATCCTCCATCCGGATTGGCTGAGTAATCGCAATTTGTACGCCAGCAATCAGGTTTGTCAGCAATCCACGCGCTGACAAACCAACGACAAGTGACGCCGCTCCAGCCGATGCGAACAAAGACACGCCATATTGCTTCACGGAAGGAAACAGCATCAATGCCGACGCAACCGTGACAATACCCACCAAAATTTCAATCAAACGCCGCAAAACCCGAATTTGCGTTTGATGTGTCCGAATGGTGATATCATCCGTCTGTTCACGTGATGAAATACGCGTCAAATACGCTTCCGTCATCAGACGGAACGCAATAATCACGCCATATCCAAGCGTAAGCACCAGCACGAACTGGAAAAAGAGACCAATATTTTCCGCGCTGCTTTCGGAGAATCCCGAAACCGTCGGCAAGGTCGTCATCATACCGACAAGCGCCGTAATAATACGGGTCGGCCGGCGCAACGCACCAACGATCTTACGGATCAACTCGGCACTTTTAGGCCCAGGAATACGCAGTAACACCGAGGTCACCACATTCCCGGCATAAAACGCCAATCCCCCCACCAACGCCAGCATCAAAACAGAAACAAGCGCTGGCGGAAGCCAGAAAAAATACGAGCGAATAGTGAAAAGTACGCTGACAAAATGCTGCGTCACGGGGCGTAAAGCTCCTAGAGACGAGAGGGAAAGAAGGACTGCGCTTCTATCAGACAGCAGTCATTAGGAAAATACGACCAAAAAAATGCATTTTTCTGTAATATCTCCGTTGACATACAACCTCTAACCCCTTAGAAACCCGCCTCGAAGCCGGTCACAAGCTGGCTTTCATGGAATGGCGGTGTAGCTCAGTGGTAGAGCAGGGGAATCATAATCCCTTGGTCGGCGGTTCAAATCCGTCCACCGCTACCATTCCTCTTCCCAAATTATATTAAATCATGGACCAAAATGTCGAGAGCACCACTTGCCATCGTCACCATGGTCTACAATGAACCGCACCATCTTCCCGTATGGTGCCGTCATTACGGGGGCGATGTTGGGCCTTCCGCCTGCTATATCATTGATCACGGCTCCGATGACGGCTCAACCGATCATATCGGCGACTTCAACCGCATCCACATCCCACGCTCGCCCCAAGATGATGAAAAGCGCACAAAGTTCATCAACCAATTCTGTGCCAGCCTTCTCTCTTGGTACGAAAGCGTCATTTACGTTGATGTGGATGAACTATTAATCGCAGACCCGGCGCTACACCCATCACTAACGCATTTTGCTCAAACCAATACATGCCCCGTTGTCACCGCGATTGGCTTAGATCTCATCCATCGCCCAGAGCATGAAAAACCTTTAGACAACAGCCATCCACTTTTATCTCAACGGCGCCATGCTCGGTTTTCCAGTGCCATGTGCAAGCCTGTTTTAATCCGCACTCCCATTACATGGGCACCCGGCTTTCACTGCCATGCGGAAGCACCCCCACAATTCAATGCTCCACTGTTCCTTTTCCATACACGCTACGCGGACCTCAACGCTGGGCTTGAGCGCCTGCACCGCACACGTACACAAGCTTGGTGCTCCGAGCATGCCGGACAACATCAACGCTTACAGGACCAGGATTGGGAAAATATGCTGCGCTCCATGGCCGGCCTTCCGGTCATACCGTGCTCGCTAACCCTCGACACCCCACAACTCCGCCAGTACTTAAACGCCGTAACCGACAGCACCTTGCCTCGCCATCATGAACGATACCGGCTTGACCTCCATATCAGCGGGGAGGCACTGTGGCATGTGCCTGAACGTTTTTTAGGCGCTCTGTAAACTTACCCTTCACATAGGAGGGTCACCATGCTGCACCGCCTGTTTCAAAAAATCTTTTCACCCCCATCCCGGCAGCAGCATATTGTTTTTGTCGATTGTGACTTCCCACGTCCACTCCACGATGCAGGCTCAGTCGAAACATTAGCAATCATCGATAGCCTGACCTCATTAGGTTTTAAGGTCAGTTTCGTAGCCTTAGGGCGCTTTTTTCAATCCCCAGAACAGCGCAACGCCACCCCAGACACCCCCTTAACATCGCGCGGAATACGCTGCTTTTCTCCCTCCGGAGCTTCCCCACCGACAGAGCATACCGGTATTCAGGAAAGCCTTGCAGCTCTAAGCAATGCCTCCGCCTCCGCCTGCATCATTGCCCGCAGTTGCTGTGGTGGCACTTTCTTTGAAACACTCAAAACCTATTTATCTCATGCGAAATTCATTTTCCTGCCGCATGATCTGCATTTTCTGCGTGAAGAACGCGAAGTTCTAACATCCCCCAAAGCCGTACAAACCCTCACCCCAGATGCAACGAAAAAGCAGGAGACCCAACTTCTTCAACTCTGCGATGCCACTCTCTTTTTCTCACAACATGAAGTCACCATTGCTCAAAACCTCGCACCACAAGCTCGCATCCACTACATCCCCCTAACACGCCCAGCACCACCTCAAACGTCACTCAACAACCGGAAAGATATCGGTTTTATTGGCAATTTTTCTCACCGCCCCAATGCTGACGCTGTTACATTTTTTCTTTCAAATATCTGGCCCGCGTTACACTCGCGGCACCCCAACCTCATTTTTCACATCATTGGAGAAAATCCACCAGCCGACCTCTACACACACACCTCACCCAATCTCAAAATACACGGCCATATTCCAGACCTCGATGCCGCATTAAGTACCCTACGACTCACTGTAGCCCCGTTACGTTTTGGCGCTGGCGCAAAAGGAAAAGTTGTCTCCAGTCTCGCAGCGGGCATCCCTTGTGTCATGACGGAAATCGCCGCCGAGGGCATGAATTTCCCCCCTCACCTCACACAACACTGCATCGCCAAAACAACAGTAGATTTCGTCCAATTATGCTCATCCCTGCTGATAGATGACGTTAGCTGGCATGAAGCCTCACAACAGGGCCTCGCAATGATTACACACTCCCATAGCCCTGTTGTTTTACGTACCACCCTTGCTGACATGCTTCACATGCTCGGCCTCAAACCCCACAACAAGGCATAAAAAAACCGGCCTATAACGGCCGGTTTTTTTAACATTCGCTAAACAAACGTAAATTATTCAGCAGGTGCCTGCATCTCACGCTCTGAAGCATGGCCATCATGACGATGCGCACGCTGCTCTGGATGATGTTGCTGCTGTTGAGGAGCATAATGCTGCTGCTCGCCTTCGCCACGGTGCTGCTGACCAGGCTGCTCATCTTCATGGCGCATATCACGGTCACGCATAGACATCTCACGGCGCTCTTCATACGCACGCTGACGTTGCTGCTGACGCTCATTGCGCTCTTGCTGACTCTGCTGAGCAGCTTGATTCATCGCATTCAGAATACGGAAATAATGTTCCGCATGCTGGAAATACGCCTCAGCCAGAATACGGTCACCCGTTCCCGTCGCATCACGACCAAGCTGAAGGTATTTTTCAAAAAGCTGCTGTGCCGTACCACGCACCCGAAGATCTGGGCCGTTACTCTCGAACACATGGTTGCGATTTAAGGGGGTCTGGGCATTCCCATTGTTGCGGGAGGCTCCGCCGCCGCCCGAACGATGGTGCCGGCCTCTCATACGCTTCATATTCATCGAACTGTGATGCACTTTCCTGAGGGCAGTCACCACTTTGCATCCAAAGCAATGCCGCCGTTGCCGAAAAGACGTATGTCTGTCTTGCTGTGGCCAGATAAAACTGGCCGGTCCATTCACCGCCGGTCAAACCAAATGACGGGCGACAGGAGAAGCCGACGGAATGGAGCCTATTTTAAAAAATAGCATCCTAAACCCTCGGTACCTCCGTACAGTATCAGAAAACCCTCTGCGCGCCAACGCTTTTCCCGTCAAATTGCAGAACAAGTGCCCTCGCAATACCCCCTAAATCATTATGTCGTGCGATTTCTTTCAAACCACACTGGGCTGCAAAGGACGAAACCGCATCAATCTGCCCTATACCCATTTCAAAAATTACCAACCCCTGCTCAACCAAGAGCGAAGGCAAAGCACGACACAGCAAGCGATAGGCATCCAATCCATCATGCCCACCATCAAGCGCACGGCGCGGCTCATATTGAGCAACTTCAGGCATTAAAGCCGCAATATCATCGCTTTCAATATAAGGAGGGTTACTAAAAATCACATCAAACTGCCCAGAGAGCGCAGATACCCAATCCCCAGCCATAAAGGCACTACGCTGCGCCAATCCATTCCGCTCCGCATTCCGCCGCGCCAATTTCGCCGCATCAGGCGCCAAATCCACCCCCAAGCCCCACGCTTGCGGAAATTCACTCAACGCAGAAAGAAGCAAACACCCCGTACCTGTCCCCAAATCTAAGATTTTCAAGGAACGATCACGCGGCAGAGACTGCGCCAAAAGCGCCTCAATTAATGCTTCACTATCACCACGCGGAATCAAAGTAGCGGGGTTCGTGTACAAATCCAGCGTCCAAAACCCCGTCTCTCCCGTAATAAAAGCCAGAGGCTCCCGCGCCAACCGCCTCTGAAGCGCATCTTCAAAACGCTTTTGCACCTCCGGAGCAACGTCCGTGCACATGAATAAACCGGTTAGATCACATTCTAACGCCCAGCATAATAAATGCCGCGCTTCAAAGCGCCCATCTTCTATACCCACACCTTCCAGGCGATGAGATGCATCTTGCAATAAAGTGTTTTTTGAAATCACTGTACTCATAACCTTGCTAGGATGATGCCCATGACGCACCGTACCACCCTCTTCCCGTTCTTAATGCTTCTTGGCGGCAGCGTTATTGGAAGCATCGTATCACCACTACATGCTCAAACGGCCCCGAATTTTCAGGTCCATGATACCAAAGCACCCGAGGAAATCTCTGAAATATCGCGCTTATATTTAGAAGGAAAACTCGTCGCAACGTTTCGCCTCAACCTATCACACACGGACGAAACACAGACGATTACCATGCCTTTGGGCCGCACAAGCATGAACTACGCACTCTGTGGAGAAATTACCATTCTCCATAACGGCCACCCAGAGACACACAGCGTCAGCAGCGCGGGGACTTTACATCACCCTGAAGGCCACCTTCTTGAAGCCGTCGGGACACAACACTTCACCGACTTCTTCCTCGTCGATTACGACGATGCCATGACCGCAACACATCATCGCGGTCCGGCACTCGTCTGTGCACTGCCTAACAGCTAAATTTAATAGCCTTGATCAGCCAGAAGCGCTGTCTGTTCTTCACGTGTTAAGGCGTCAATCACCTCATCAAACTCACCCGCCATAACCCGATCAATCTTGTACAGCGTTAGATTAATACGGTGCTCCGTCACCCGGCCCTGTGGGAAGTTATACGTCCGAATACGCTCCGAACGATCCCCGGTCCCGACTTGAGAGCGACGGTCTTGCGCGCGTTCTGCATGAGCCGCAGCACGCTGCGCTTCATAGAGCCGTGCACGCAAAATCTTCATCGCTTTTGCGCGGTTCTTATGCTGGCTCTTTTCTTCTTGCATCGCCACCACAACACCACTCGGAATATGTGTGATCCGCACCGCACTTTCGGTCTTGTTCACGTGCTGACCACCCGCGCCCGATGCACGGTACACATCAATGCGCAGATCATCATCATTGATCGTCACATCAACTTCTTCTGCTTCCGGCAGAACCGCAACGGTAATCGTCGATGTATGAATACGCCCTTGGCTTTCCGTCGCCGGCACACGTTGCACACGATGTACGCCGGATTCATACTTCAAACGCGCGAAAACAGAACGCCCAGAGATGGTTGCCATACCTTCTTTTAGGCCTGCAACCTCACTCTCCGCATATTCCATTACCTCAAAGCGCCAACCATTACGCTCTGAAAAACGACGATACGCGTCGAACATTTCTGCCGCAAAAAGTCCGGCTTCATCACCACCAGCAGCCGGACGAATTTCCAGAATAGCACTCCGCTCATCCGCTTCATCTTTCGGCAGCAACGCCAAACGCAAAGCATGCTCTAACGCAGGTAGAGTTTCGTGCAATTCATCTAACTCAGCACGCGCCAACTCACGCATTTCAGGATCATCGAGAAGAGCTTCCGCACCCTCTTTTTGTTCCACAGCGGTTTGATACGCTTGAATGGACGCCACAACTGGCTCCAATTCAGCATATTCACGGGAAAGGCGTGTGAAAGCCTCCCCCGTTGCCTCTCCCGATGCCATCAGAGCTTGAAGTTCATCGGACCGAGCGACGATCCGCTCGAGTCTGTCATCAACAGCCACAATTAGGCTCCAGTCAGGCTCTGTACAACGTCATCAAAAGCAACTTCGCGCTGTTCACGCGCCGTCAGGTCACGCAATTGCACAACGCCGCGTGCAACTTCGTCATCCCCCAGAACAACAGCATGAGACGCACCAGATTTAACAACACGTTCCATACGTTTTTTCATATTACCGCGTGTTTCAATCTCAGCCCTCTGCCCAGCCTGACGCAAAGCACGCACCAAAGATGCTGCCTTTTGTACAGCGGCATCGCCCATTGGTACGATGGCAACACCAGCAGGCACGGCTGGAACATCATCCAACAGCAACGCTAAACGCTCAATGCCACCTGCCCAGCCAATCGCAGGGGTTTCCGGGCCACCCATTTGCGCCACCAGCCCTTCATAACGACCACCGGCCAGCACAGTCCCCTGCGCACCAAGCTTCGTCGTTACAAATTCAAAAGCAGTATGGGAGTAGTAATCCAGACCACGCACAATACGCGGGTTTTCCGTGAACGGCACACCAAACGCATTAAGATGAGCACGCAGCTCATCCCAAAAACGCTGGGATTCTTCATTCAAATAATCTGCAAAACGCGGAGCATCATCCAATAATGCCCGATCTTGAGCCGCTTTACTGTCCAAAATCCGCAATGGATTCACGTCCAAGCGCGTCCGGCTATCATCGGATAATGCGTCAACATGCTTACGGAAATACGCAACCAATGCATCACGCCAAGCCTGACGTGAGGCAACATCACCAAGCGTATTCAGTTCCAGTATGACATCATCCGCCAGCCCCAATGCCTTCAAGACATCAAAAGCCATCGCAATAACTTCAGCATCGCGCAGAGGGCCATCAGCACCAATCAGCTCGGCACCGATTTGATGGAACTGCCGATAACGCCCTTTCTGCGGCCGCTCATAACGGAACATCGGCCCATTATACCATGCCTTTTGCGGCAAGGACTGCGTTAAGCCATTTGTCACCAGCGCACGGCAGATTGATGCCGTATTTTCCGGGCGCAGCGTAATACTGTCGCCCCCACGGTCCTCAAAGCTGTACATTTCTTTGGACACAACATCAGACGCCTCGCCCAATGTCCGCGCGAAAACGCGCGTATCCTCAAAAATCGGTGTGCTCCATTCCTCGAACCCGTAAGTCCCCAGAACTTTCGCTGCCGTTTGCACCACATGACGATGCCGCCGCATCGTCTCACCAATCAGATCATGCGTCCCGCGTGGCGGTTGTAATCCTGTCATGCCACCAGCCATTATGCGCTCGCCGGGTCCATCTGCTTAGCCGTTGTGGCTTCAACCTTGCCGGCTTCAATAGCTGCAACCTTGTTCTCAACCAGCTCAACGATATGCTCAATCATATCTTTTGCTGGCATCGTGTGATCTTGCTTACCGGCTGAATACACCATGTGACGGCCTTGACCACCGCCCGTAACGCCAAGATCCGTCATCAACGCTTCACCCGGACCATTCACAACACAGCCGATAATCGACAACGTCAAAGGTGTCTTAATATGCTGCAAACGGTCTTCCAGCGTTTGAACCGTCTCAACCACATTAAAGCCCTGACGCGCACAAGACGGGCATGAAATAATCTTCACACCACGGTGACGCAGGCCAAGGGACTTCAAAATATCCCAACCAACCAACACTTCTTCTTCCGGCGCTGCCGACAAAGACACGCGCATCGTGTCACCCACGCCAGCCCAGAGCAGGTTGCCCAAGCCGATCGAAGACTTCACCGTACCTGCACGCTTAGAGCCTGCTTCCGTAATACCAATATGCAACGGATGGTCACAACAATCTGCCAGTTGCTGATAGGCTGCAACCGCCATGAACACGTCAGACGCCTTAACGCTGATCTTGAACTCATGGAAATCATGATCCTGAAGGATTTTGGCGTGCTCCAAAGCACTCTCAACCAACGCTTCAGGGTTTGGCTCACCATATTTTTCAAGCAAATGGCGCTCTAAAGAGCCCGCATTCACACCAATACGAATAGAACAGTTATGTTCACGTGCTGCGTTCACCACTTCACGCACACGCTCTGCACTACCGATATTACCCGGATTAATACGCAAACACGCTGCGCCATTGCGCGCAGCTTCAAGAGCACGCTTATAGTGGAAGTGAATATCCGCGACGATCGGCACATTCACTTCATGCACGATCTCTTTCAATGCTGCCGTGCTGGCTTCATCTGGACACGAAACACGAACAATATCGACACCTGCCAACTCAGCACGACGAATTTGCTCAATCGTCGCTTGTGCATCCGATGTCAGCGTATTGGTCATCGTCTGTACAGAAATCGGTGCATCACCACCCACGGCAACCTTACCAACGTGGATTTGACGCGACTTACGACGCTCAATGTACTGATACGGACGGTAGCTGCTCATGTTAATCCTCTTCGTGCCCGGACCAGACCGGGCCTGTCAGGTTCTGCGTTTTCTTCAATCGTCCGACCATTTTAGAGGCGGATGATGATTTATTCCAGATCAATGGCCTAATGATGCATCACCGCTCGGTGATTGCCCCGTTAGTTGGCGCGCATTGAGTTCATCTGTTGTCACATCGTGTTTAGGCTCTTGTGCCGGGGCCTTCTTCACCATAGGCGCTACATGTGACGTTCGCACCGTTGTCAACCCGTGCGATAATGGCACAGTAACCGGTAGAATAGCCTTATCAGCGCCGCCATCTTCAGCTGGCACGGGTATTGCCGCCGGCAATGTACCATGCCCAAAAGCACCCTGCTGCACGGCATCCGTCGTAACGGATATATTACGGCGCACTGCCCCATTCCGCCCCAAAGGAGCGCTCACCACATCATGCGTCATAAAGACAACGCCACCAGCATTGCCTACTGACACACGATACGGACCCCCGGCAGAATCACCAACCCACGTTTCACCCTGTGATAAAACGCGTGACACCAAGACATGTCCCGTATGATCTGCAATTTGCACCCAAACAGGCGCAATGACATGCACCGCCATCTGGCCTTCCAAAACGGTATTTGCCGCGACTAACGGTGCTTTTATATCCGTTTTTTCTGAGTCAGACGTCAATGATTCTGGTGCTGTATTCTCTGGAGACCTACTCTCCGGAGGCATAGCCTCTTCTGACTTTTCTGTTATAGGCGCTACCTGAACAGCCGTTGGCGCATTAGCATCATGCACGGCTGATGGCGGCTCCTTCACAGGCGGAGCGACCACAGGCGCCGGGGGCGCTTCACCCATGCTGGGTGCCTGTGTCGACGGCATAGCAACAGCCGCTTGTTTTTCTTCCGCAGGTGCTCTTCCTGGCATCACGGACGCAACTTGCGGTGACGTCATAACCGAATGCGGCGTGTTCGGCATCAATGCTGCCAAAGATGGCACCTGCTTTGCAATCGGTTCATCATGAGATGAAAAATGATACCAGCCCGCATAGGCCATCACGACCAAGACAAACCCTGCCCCAATCAACAAGCCAAGGGGAAGGCCTCGCTCCCCCTGCGCCTGCGGGAAAACAAGCTCTGTCTTCGCGCCTGCAATACGACGGTAATCGCGCTGAAAACGGGTGACTAAATCCGCGGCATCAAGTTGCATCGCTTGTGCATACGCACGCACAAAACCAACAGCATAAGCTTCACCGGGTAACGCAGCAAAATCATCTGCCTCTAACGCCACCAGCAGTCGCACCCGAATGCGCAGCCACTGTGCCACATCCTCGATTTGCCACTCCAACTCCTCACGGCGATGACGCAACACCGTACCAACACTCGGCTGGTCAGAACGAAGCGGCATACGATCAAAGGAGGGAGTGGGCATGGGCATAAACCTGTTCAAACAAGGCTATCAAACCGAGGACATCAAACGGTAACGGACTTAAGAAACGTGGATACGCTGCTCGCGTTTTTCAATCGCTTCAACCGCCTGATCAACCAAGCCCTTGATGATATCAGCAACCGGGCGAATTTCCTTCACCATACCGACGGACTGACCTGCCATCACAGAGCCATTTTCAACATCACCATCAACCACTGCGCGGCGCAATGCACCTGCCCAGAAATGTTCGATCGATAGCTGTGCGTCTTCTTTGCTTTTCTCACCACTTTGGAACGCACGAATCGCTTCAGCCTGATGCTTTAAGAACTCACGCGTTCCAGCATTTGCCAAACCACGCACCGGAATCACAGGGAACTGCTCATCCAACTGAACCGAGGTCAAGGCATCACGTGCATTGGCGCGCAGGAATGATTTCTTAAAGTTCTCATGGGCAATGCTCTCTTGAGACGCAGCAAAAAGCGTACCCAACTGCGCACCTGAAGCGCCCTGCTCAAGATAAGACACAACCGCATCACCACGGCCCAAACCGCCTGCCACGAATACTGGAACGTCACGCATATGCGGCAAAATTTCTTGTGCCAGAACCGTCAAAGACACGGGGCCAATATGCCCACCAGCCTCAGACCCTTCAATCACAAGCGCCTCAATGCCCATCTTGACCAAACGCTTACCCAGCGCCAAAGCTGGCGCAAACCCAACAGCACGCGCCCCACCATCACGCACGCGGCGAATGATAGCGCTGCTTGGCACGCCGCCGGCCAAAATAATATGCGTCACACCATGCGCCAAACACACATCAACCAGGCGCTCCAGTTCAGGATGCATAGTGATAAGGTTCACACCGAAGGGACGTTTCGTCAGCGCTTGCGTTGCAACAATTTCTTCCTCAAGGC
Organism: uncultured Neokomagataea sp.; assembly: GCF_946476835.1. Taxonomy (GTDB): domain Bacteria; phylum Pseudomonadota; class Alphaproteobacteria; order Acetobacterales; family Acetobacteraceae; genus Gluconobacter. The sequence goes on along the minus strand of NZ_CAMKWA010000010.1, from coordinate 6,784 downwards.
GCTCTGGTGTCATTGCGCCACACGCAATCACACCAAAACCACCCGCATTTGAAATCGCGGAAACAAGGTTACGCTCACTCACCCAAGACATCGCACCGCCAAGAATGGCGACATCACTGCCTAAGAAATCGCAGCCGGGCTGCCAGAGTTTTTGCAGCGTCTCACGGGCGTTACTTGTGGCATTCACGTCTTAGGTTCCTCTTTTTTGTCCAGTCCATAAGCCGTGTGCAATGCGCGCATGGCCAATTCTGTATATTCTGCATCAATAAGAACTGAGATTTTAATTTCGCTGGTCGAAATAACCTGAACATTGATCCCACGCTCAGCAAGCGTGCGGAACATTGTTGCAGCAAGACCCGCGTTGGAGCGCATCCCAACCCCGACAACACTAATCTTTGTCACGTTGCGCGATGTTTGAATTTCACCCCACTCAATTTCAGAGCGTTGTTGTTCAAGCACGGCACGTGCTGCTTCTTCATCGCTGAGGCCGACCGTAAAGGTCATATTGTTCAGGCTATCCGCACCGATGCTCTGCACAATCATATCAACATTAATATTTGCCGCCGCGAGGGGGCCAAAAATTGCCGCTGCAATACCGGGCCGGTCAGGGATACGACGAACCGAAATCTTCGCTTCATCACGCGAGTAAGCGATACCCGCTACGAGTTCCTTTTCCATCAGTTCGTCCTCATTCACCACTAACGATCCACTCTCATCATCTGTTTCCGCAAAGGATGAGAGGACGCGCACACGTACATTTTCACGCATTGCAAGCCCAACACTGCGGGTCTGCAATACCTTGGCTCCAACTGAAGCCAATTCGAGCATTTCTTCATAGGTAATACGGTCCAGACGCTTCGCACGCTGCACAATGCGCGGGTCTGTCGTATAAATACCATCGACATCGGTATAAATATCACAACGATCTGCACGGATAGCCGCAGCAACAGCAACCGCTGATGTGTCAGATCCACCACGCCCCAACGTCGCAATACGGTGATCTGGGGCGATCCCCTGGAATCCGGCAATCACGGGCACGATATTCTCAGACAAGCTCTGCTCCAAAGCAGCGCCTTCAACCCCTTCGATGGATGCTTTACCGTGCGCATCATCGGTCTTGAGCGGAATTTGCCACCCTTGGAAAGAGCGTGCAGGCACACCAAGCTTCTGTAAAGCAATCGCGACGAGACCGCTTGTGACTTGCTCACCTGACGCAACAACCGCATCATACTCACGCGGGTCCGCCATTGTGTCGAGTTCCGCACAATAACCAACCATACGATTGGTCACACCGGACATAGCAGATACAACAACGGCAACACGGTGCCCGCGCTCAACCTCAGCCTTCACACGCTCCGCCACAACACGAATGCGCTCAATCGTGCCAACTGACGTACCGCCAAATTTCATGACGATTGTTTTGCGTTTACCCATCGCCTCGCCGCTTTTAATCGAGGGGGACATCGTATCAGTATGAGAAACGAAAACAGGCGTGTCAGTCTTGGACATCGCGTTCAGAACTCCAGGTGATGGTCTGGCATTGCGCGCGCGGGTCTGGCATCGGAAAGAACATGCTGAAATAATCCAAATGGTTTTCTTCAACAAACCCGCCGGTCCACATACCTCTCTCGTCCCGCTGCGTCCAGCCAATCTAGACTGGACTTCAGCCAATAAGGATCATTCCCATGGCTTCTGAGAACGATTTTTCTTCTACAGTTACCCCAAAACCCACCCAACACTCCGTTTCAGAAGACGAAATCGCGCATTTCAGCGCACTCGCCCGTGACTGGTGGAACCCGCGCGGCCCCATGGCCCCCCTCCACGCAATGAACCCCCTTCGCACGGAATGGGTCGCAGAACGTATCGCCCCGCTACAAACAGCTCGTGGCGCACGCTTGTCCCTTCTAGACATCGGATGTGGTGCTGGTCTGGCAAGTGAAGCTTTTGCAAAACTCGGGTTCAATACTCTTGGCCTAGATGCCAGTGCCGCAGGGATCGAAGCTGCGAAAACACATCTCACAGAACATCCCTTACCCGAGAGTGCCGCTGCACTTTCTTACCGTAATGGCAGTGCTGAGACCCTCGTGGAAGAAGGGCAGCAATTTGATGTCATTTCTGCCCTTGAAGTCATTGAGCACGTCACAGATCCACAAGCCTTTCTAAAACTTTTGGCTGATCTTACGCTTCCCGGAGGGATGATTGCGGTCTCCACGCTCAACCGTACAGCCCGCTCATACGCTTTCGCCAAATTCGGCGCAGAGTACCTCTTACGCCTTCTGCCTATCGGCACACATGATTGGAAAAAATTCATTAAGCCAGAAGAATTAGCGCGCATGGGGCGCAATGCTGGCCTACGCATGACTGATCTCGCCGGTATGTCCTATATACCCCCTAAATGGCGAACCACACGTGATACAGGCATTAATTACATCACGATCTTCACCAAAGACTAACCACAAAAAAAGGCGCCACAAACAGGGCGCCTTTTTCATGATTATAACACTGAAACAATCAGACTTTCGTATCCATAAATGCAAACGTCGTCGGGCTACCAATCGGCGTGAAATGATTGGTGAATGCCAATTGCCCTGTATCTTTATCAACTTTGAAGGCCGTTACTGCATCGGAACGCTGATTTGCACAGAACAGGAATGTTCCGGATGGATCAAACATCATCGCACGCCCGTAATCAGCATGCATCCACACCTCATCTTGCAGCGTCAGCGTGCCATCATCACCAATAGCAAATACAGCCAAGGAATCACCTAAGCGATTCGACGCATAAACATACTTACCGCTCGCAGAGATTAGAATTTCCGCCGCAAGCGTCGACCCCCGGAAGTGCGGTGTCACTGTGCTCACTGTCTGGATATTGTTCAGCGCACCCGTCTCAGGATCAAAAGTGGAAACAACAATTTTTGAGTCTTGTTCACACAGATTATAAACAATGCGCCCTGTATGGTTGAACTCAAGATGGCGCGGAGCTGATCCGGGTTCCATATCGTAATATGGTGTTTTTGCGGGCTCCAATTTCCCAGTCGTTAAGTTCAACGTCCACACATACACCCGGTCCAGACCAGCATCATCCACCAACACAAAACGCCCTGAAGGATCAGAACGGATCATGTGCGGGTGAGGCCCGGAATGATCTGAAACAGCAAAATTCCCTTGCGGATTATCTGCCGCCCGATCTGGCTGGCGCGGTCCAGAATTATGGACAACATCCGTCGCGGCTCCCAAAGAGCCATCAGCCCGAATCGGGAATACAGCAACTGAACCGCCCACATAGTTCGCAACCATCACATAGCGTCCCGAATGATGGACGCTCAAATGAGCCGGCACAGAACCACACGAGCTAACGCTGTTAATTTTACGCAAAGACCCCGTCTGCTGGTTTACCTCGAACGCCGTAAGAGAGCCGTTCCCACTCTTATCGTAATCACTAATTTCACTTAGTGCGTAGAGGTAACGGTGATCTGCTGAAAGCGTGATGAAAGAAGGGCTAGCAATATCCGTGAACGTCGTCACAGGGACCAATGCCCCCGTTACACGGTCCATTTCGAAGACAGCAATCCCCTGCCCATTTCCAGCGCCACCCGGTGGCCCATGCTTGGTATAACCGCCAACAAAACAAATCGTTTTTGACACTGGCTTAGGCGGCGGCGGCGGAACAGGCGTTGTTTCTGTTGCCGTGTTATCGGCAGCACAAACAGTACCTGTCAAACCAATCACAGCCGTACCAGCCGCGATACCAAACGCAAATTCGCGACGAGAGACAGGGTTACGCATAAAAAACGGTGCTCCTTTTTATCATGAGCTCTGCCAAAGCTGCCACATCATGGCACAAGCACTGAATATTAAAAAATTATATATTATTGAGACATTTTTACCATATGACATTCTGTGTCTACAGCTGGCCCCTCATAGCGCGTCCATGTTTGCGTCTCCCCCAATAAGGGCACCCCTAAAACGAACCCCCTTAATTTGAGGACTTGCGCCCCCTCATTCCAAATACGAGCCTGATAAGTATGCCCCGTACGTGGGTCCAAAATATGGCCTTGCCATTTTTTTTCATCCAACGGCACAAAGTCGGTCATCATCATCAAGCGACATTCAGAACGCCCCATCACATCCCGTGGCACGTGATCCGTATAATCCAACCCTACGAGCCAACCGCACAGACCACCACCGCACGGTTTAATCTCAAAGATTCCGTCTTTATCTTGAGACAGCCACAGCCCTTCCACCCCTACAGGCGCCAGCGCAGGGGACGCCGCATATGCAGCCCCCTCAACCGAAAGGAATGCCAGCGTACCCGCCAACACCCCCCGAAAAGCGCGCATCAATATCATGCCGTTAGCCCTAACAGAGCGTCCAAACGCCCTGAATGTTCTAACGCCAACAAATCATCACATCCACCAAGCGGCTGACCGTCCACAAAGGTTTGCGGCACTGTTCGGCGCCCTGAACGCTCCATCGATTCCGCGCGCTCAGGCGTTCCGTGAGGAGCATTAATTTCCTGAAATGCCACACCCTTGGCATTTAACAACGCAACAGCCTGCACACAAAATGGGCAGTAAGGCTGCGTATAAATTTCAATCTTAGGCATAATCTCTCAACACTTATGTTACATTCTGCCTATCTTCTTCCATGTTTCCTGCCCGGGCCGCAACCAACAGATCAACACGGCTGACACCAGCTGCCAGCAAAGCCTGAGTGCAGGCACTCACTGTAGCACCTGTTGTCAGCACATCATCAATCACAACAACGGGATGGCCTCTTAAGCGCTCGGCATAACGGGACGAAAGAGCAATAGCTCCTTCTATTTCCACCGCACGCTCACGACTGCCTAATCGCGCCAAAGGCTGCGTATTTCGAATACGCCTCAACGCCATAGGCAAGGACGGAATACCACTTTTTTTGCTCAAAAACCGCGATAAAAGTGCCGCTTGATTATACCGTCTATGACGTAATTTTTGTTTATGCACCGGCACCGGAAGTAAAAACGCGGCATCATTCAGAATATCTTGTCCAGCACGCCACATTTCACGCCCCAAAATGCGCGCATTTTCTGTTCTATCAGCGTATTTTAAAGGTAGAATGAGCTGTCGTGACCAGTCGTCATAAACAAACGCTGCTCGTGTTCGGCTCCAAGGCGGCGCAACGCTGGCGCAAGCCACACATATGCCATTCTGATCTGCGAACCCCTGAGCCGCCAAAGGTACACCGCATTGGCCGCAAAAAGGCTTTATAATAGGACGCATTTTTGCAAAACACTCTGCACAAAATGCGCCTTCTCCTTCCACATCAACGCCGCACACATCGCAGCACGGAGGAAAGACGACATCCAAACATGCACGGCGTATTTTTTGCCCTAACGCCATCGTGGTGGATGTAATTTTAGGGATCAACGGCATCCAAATGCACACGCGTTGCGTCAATCAAAACTTTACCCTGATGCTCAAACGTCACCGTTACGCGCTCAGCAATAGCCGATTGAACCTGCCCCCAGCCCCATTCAGGATAGTCTGGATGCTTGACCATTTGACCCGGCTCTAAAAATGACTGGTACACCTTACCGATCATAGCCACATCTTCCCCCAAATAAGAAAAAGGTGGTTCCCAGCAAGCGGAAACCACCTTTTTCATCATCACATGACCAAATGTTATGCGGTATATTTCTTCAGGAACTCTTTAACTGCATCCCCAAGGTCGGGACGCTCAATAGAGAACGCAATTTGCGCTTCCAAAAAACCAGCCTTGTCACCACAATCGTAACGTGTGCCTTCATAGCGCAAACCATGAAACGGAACGTCACCAATTGTTTTGGCCATAGCATCCGTGAGTTGCACTTCATTGCCTGCGCCGCGCTCAAGCTTAGAAAGATGCTTCATCACATCTGCCGTCAGCACATAACGCCCAATAATGGACAAGTTAGATGGCGCATCTTCTGGATTTGGTTTCTCAACCAAGCCCTTCACTTCAACCAACTTACCATCATCAGCGCCGACATCCAGAATACCATAGCGGTTTGTCTGCTCACGGGGGACTTCACTAACAGCAACAACATTGCCACCAGTTCGATTATACGCTTCGACCAGCTGCGCTACGCAACTCTTCTCGCTCTTAACGATGTCGTCAGGCAGCAAAATAGCAAAAGGATCATCGCCAATGAAGGAGCGCGCACACCAAATAGCATGCCCAAGACCCAACGGCTCTTGCTGACGAACTGCAACAAACGACCCTGGTTCCATGCTGCTTGGTGCCAATGCTTCAAGCGCAGAAATCTTACCGCGTTCCTTCAAAGTCGCCTGAAGTTCATAGGCAATATCGAAATAGTCAATCAGACTATCTTTACCACGGCCTGTAACGAGGCAAAACTCTTCAATCCCAGCGGCACGCGCTTCATCAATAGCGTATTGGATGAGCGGTTTATCAACAACCGGCAACATCTCTTTGGGCATTGCTTTAGTGGCTGGAAGAAAGCGCGTTCCCAGACCTGCTACAGGAAGAACTGCTTTTTTTAGTGGCTTGATCACAAAACCTCGCACGTCAACCAAAGAGAAAATACCCGCACGCTACAACAAATAACGCGGTGGCCATCTCTAATTGGCATAATAGTGCAAGAGAACTCTGGCAATACTAGGGCAGAGAATAATGCTCCCCTTTCGGGGAAAAGAAACTAAATTTTTATTTTTGATTTTTGTTCATCACTCAATCAAAAGAGTGATGGTGCGGCCGAGAAGACTCGAACTTCCACGGGGTTATCCCCCACAAGCACCTC
>NZ_CAMKWA010000009.1 GCF_946476835.1 uncultured Neokomagataea sp. | reverse complement strand
GACAAGGAGCGCATGCTGAGGCACTCAGTTTCAGTAAGGAAAATACGCAATGGCTAGCAAGAAAATAATCGAAGAGACATGATATACTGCAGAGTTTAAAAGAGTATTCAAATCGGTATAGGTCACGCTTGGGGCTAAGCCCCAAGCATGTTGATATGTGATTAAGGCGTATGGGTTTTGCTGAGGCTAAAACGTCCTGCGCCAGTCGCGGCGATGGCCAATAAACCACCGGAAATACTAATGTTTTTGTAGAAATGGATCATCATATCGTAGCGCATCATGCCGCTCATCGTCCAGAAATGGTGGCCGATGAAGCCTGTAGCAATTGTATAGACTGCGAGTAGGATGGCGATAGGTTCAATGAATACTCCGAATACCAGTGCTAGGCCGCCCCCAAGTTCTGCGATAATTGCGATAACAGCGGAAAGGGTGGGGAAAGGAGCGCCTGCTTGGTTCATATAACCAATAGCGGCGGAAAAATCAGTGAGTTTCCCCCATCCCATGAGGATGAATAAAAGCGCAAGACCCAGCCGTGCAATGAGTAGAAGAGTATTGCGTGGGAGGAAGGTGCTCATATGGAAGGTTCCTTTTTGAAGGGTGTTCATGTGATGAGTGTGAGTGTACAGGGGATATTTTTTTCAAAAATAGAAACTATTGAAAAGCATAGTTTCTTTTTTTGTTAAAATGGTGGGGTGTAGTCTGGCTCTTTCTATTTTTGGAAGGGCCGCGTAGGAGGACGTGAAAGATGAAGGTCTTGCGCGAGCAAGCTAAGAGGGAACGCTGAAGAGCATATAAGGTTCAGGCAGCGGCTGCCCCCGCAACTGTGAACGGTGAATGACCGCAAGTATACCACTGGCTCTCTATTGGGGCTGGGAAGGTGCGGTTTCATGACGATCTGTGAGCCAGGAGACCTGCCTTCATCTCATCAATCCAGAAAACCGGCCGGGGTGTGTCGGGGGTGAGGGTAGAGGTTATGCAGCGATCAACGTTTTTGCTGTCAGGTCAGGCGGTGGAGCCGCAGTTAAGGCGCCGTGTCATTGGGCTCTATGGTTTTTTAATAAGCGCTAATGTGGCTGTATGGGTATGGGCTTTTCTAATATTTAGGCATCAGCCGTTGATGTTGGGAAATGCCATGCTCGCGTATGGTTTTGGTTTACGGCATGCGGTCGATGCAGATCATATTGCTTCTATTGATAATGTGACGCGTAAATTGGTGCAGTTAGGTAAGTGGCCATTAACGACGGGGTTTTGGTTCGCGTTAGGGCATTCAGCTATTGTTGTGATTGCGGCATTGGGAACGGATTTACTATCAGCCTTCTTACAAACACATTTTACGAATTTTCGTGATGTTGGAGGCTTAATTAGTACGCTTGTATCGGCTGGTTTTTTGTTTGTACTGGCCCTGACAAACATTTGTGTATTGCGTGGTATTTGGCGAACATATCGTCAGGTACGTGCGGGTGGTGCGTATGTTGAGGAAGACTTCAATGTATTGCTGAGTGGACGTGGTCTTTTAGCACGGTTATTGCGGCCTCTTTTTCAATTGGTCACACAAAGCTGGCATATGTTTTTGCTGGGTTTTTTATTTGGTCTCGGTTTTGACACAGCAACGGAAGTATCCTTGTTAGGGTTGTCGGCTAGTCAGGCGTCACAGGGTGTGTCCTTAGGGGCAGTTATGCTGTTCCCAGCTTTGTTTGCTGCGGGCATGTCTTTGATTGATACGACAGATGGTGTGTTGATGTTGGGAGCATACCGATGGGCCTTTATCCATCCTATGCGAAAGATATATTACAATCTAATTATCACGTTGGTGTCTATCGTTGTTGCTTTATTTATTGGTTGTATTGAGACACTGCGTTTGATTGGCGACTATTGTGATGGGAAAGGAAAATTTTGGCGTATTGTCTCTGGGTTGAGTGATAATTTTAATGATTTGGGGTTTATGATTATCGCGCTCTTTATTGTGGCATGGGGCGTGTCGATGATTATGTATCGTTACGCGGGTACTGCTCAGAGGAAGCCAAACTAAAGTAAAAAATGGCGGTCTGTTATACGACAGACCGCCATTTTTATTTTAGTTGTTCATCGCATCGAAGAAATCATGGTTCGACTTGCTATATTTGAGCTTGTCGAGCAGGAAGTCCATGGCATCCATCGTACCCATTGGTGCGAGGATACGGCGAAGTACCCACATTTTGGAAAGATCGTTACGGTCGACCAGCATTTCTTCCTTACGTGTGCCAGACTTCGTGATGTCGATGGCAGGGAAGGTACGCTTGTCAGCCAGCTTCCGGTCAAGGATAAGTTCGGCGTTACCGGTGCCCTTGAACTCTTCGAAGATGACTTCATCCATACGGGAGCCTGTGTCGATCAGGGCTGTTGCGATGATCGTCAGGGAGCCGCCTTCTTCAATGTTACGCGCTGCACCGAAGAAACGCTTTGGGCGTTGTAGTGCGTTTGCGTCCACACCACCGGTTAAGACCTTACCGGATGATGGCACAACGGTGTTGTATGCACGGGCAAGGCGGGTGATGGAATCCAGCAGGATCACAACGTCACGCTTATGTTCGACCAAGCGCTTTGCCTTTTCCAACACCATTTCGGTGACTTGGACGTGGCGTGTTGCTGGTTCGTCAAAGGTTGATGAGACGACTTCACCGCGTACGGAGCGAGCCATATCCGTGACTTCTTCTGGGCGCTCATCAATAAGAAGAACGATCAAGAAAACGTCTGGGTGGTTGGCAGAAATAGATGCTGCGATGCTTTGGAGCATCACGGTCTTACCGGTGCGGGGTGGTGCAACGATCAGCGCACGTTGGCCCATACCGATGGGGGTGACGAGGTCAATAACGCGCGGTGTGTAATCGCGTTGGTCTTTTTTCCCGCGGCCACGGTTCTCTGTCGGTGCTGCCTCAGCCTGTTCGACTTCCATCTTCAGGCGGCGCTCAGGATAAAGCGGCGTCAGATTATCGAAGTTGATACGGGTACGAACCGTCTCAGGGTCTTCGAAGTTGATGGAGTTTACTTTGAGCAGTGCGAAATAGCGTTCACCGTCTCGTGGTGCGCGGATTTGACCTTCAACCGTATCACCTGGGCGGAGGCCAAAACGACGGACCTGAGCCGGTGAGATGTAAATATCGTCTGGGCCCGGCAGGTAGTTTGCTTCCGGGCTGCGGAGGAACCCAAAGCCATCGGCGAGGATCTCAAGCGTACCTTCCCCGTAAATGGCTTGATCGCGCTCAGCCAAGGATTTGAGGATGGCAAACATGATGTCCTGCTTACGCATGGACGAAGCGTTTTCGATTTCGAGCTCTTCTGCATAGTCCAGAAGGTCTGCGGGTGATTTCTTTTTAAGTTCGGCGAGATGCATGCAGGATGCGCCTTGATTGGCCCTCTGGGCGTAAAACATAGGGGGGAAGGATGTGCCGTTTTGCGGCCGATTATGTCGGCTAGGGGCATCTTCTAGGGAGCTTTTACAGGAAAAGGGCCTAAAAGAGAGGAACATCCGTAAAAGAAGGGAGACTGTACAGCCTAGGCCGCTCAATCAGTCATGGGGACTTTATGAGGAGAGAGAATATTCTGTCAACCCCCAAGGCGCGGTCGCCTTGGGGAAGGTTTTTATTATTGGCGAAGCATAGCATCTGCTGTGCGTAGTGAGAGCGCCATAATGGCAAGGGCTGGGTTGGCTGCTGTTGCGCTGGGGAAGGTTGAGTGATCACTAATCCAAAGATTAGGGATGTCAAAGCTTTGACCGTAAGGGGAAACAACGGCTTGATCTGCGTTTGTACCCATACGAGCAGTGCCAATCATATGGGCGGCACGGTCAAGGATACGAATATCTTTGGCTCCAGCTGCTTGCCAGAGAGATGTGAGAAGTTTTGACGCATGTGCGTGCATGGCCAGTTCATTGGGGCCATAGCTATGCGTGATTAAAGGCTTAGGAATACCGAGTGCATCTTTCTCATCAGAAAGGACGACGCGGTTATTGGGGTTGGGCATGCAGTCCCCATGAATACCAAGGCCTGCGCTACGATTATACTGCGCTAATGTTCTGGCCAATTCTGGGCCGCGGCGGGTGGTGCCGCGTGCGACGAGGCTTCCCCATGTGACGGGCATCATGCCGAGAGATTGGATGAGGTAACCACCCGCAAAATCGGCATCTTTAGGGCGCATCATGTCTTCGGTAATGGTGAGGGAGGGGTATCCTCGGTTCGGGCGTAAATCTTCATCAAAGACGCCCCAAGCCTGTGTTGAGATATGGGTCATGTAGTTTTCGCCAACCTGACCCGAGCGATTGGCGAGGCCATTATGCAGCAGCAAGCGCGCTGTTTCGACGGCTCCGGCAGAGAGCACTAATTGATCACAATTTTGGCGGATATCACGACCTTTATGGCGATAAACGACACCGGTGATATGGCCGCGCTGATCGGTTTCGAGAGTATGAACCACGCAATCTGCACGGATTTCGGCTCCGTGGGCGATCGCGAGGGGAAGCCATGTATTGTCTGGGGTAGATTTAGCACCGTTGCGGCAGCCTTGATGGCATGCGCCACAGTTTACGCAGGCTTCACGTGTGCCGAAATGGGGCTGGTCGATGGTGTTTGTAATGAGGGCGGTGGGGCCATCAGCATGACGGATACCGAGAGCATCGCACCCTTCACGCATTTTGAGGGCGGCGGAGTTTGCCGGTGGGGGAGCGTAGTGGTAGTGGCGCGTGGGGTCCCAAGGGTAATGCTTGGGGCCTGATACGCCGATAAAGGCTTCGACTTTTTCGATGTACGGCAGAAGTTCATCGTATTGAAAAGGCCAGTCCACACTCATGCCGGTTTCGGTATGGAGCATCATGTCACGTGGGTCTGGGCGTGGCATGAATGCGCCGTAATGGAGGAGTGAGCCCCCAACCCCAGTGCCGCTATTATTGCCGCCAAAGGCTTGCGGATTTACACCACCAGAGAGGCGCTCATTGAGCCAATAAAGTTCTCGTGCCTCGATTTCATCTGGGGTGTAATCGGCGGCCTTAAAATGTGGTCCAGCTTCAAGAATGATGACGCGCTTTCCCGCTTGTGCCAGTCGCGCGGCAAGAGGGGCGCCACCAGCACCACTGCCGATGATGACAACATCAGCCGTTTCGGTCACGGGATAGGTCTTCATGATGAGTGCTCTTCGGGCTGGGTGGCTGTAAGGGGTGTTGTGGGGGAAGGCTCAAAAGTTTCCGCAGTGTCAGGGGTAACGTTGTGAAAGCCGGTGAGCGTGTCGTCCCCGCCATTAAGATAGGCTGAAATACCGAGTGCTTGTTGGGCATTGGGATGGGCAAGAAAGGCCTCAATGACGTCCGCGCGGAAGTCACTGGACCAACGTTGCATTTGGAACGCTGTTAAGCGATCGGGTGTTTCGCTGCCAATTTGACCCGCCGCAATGTGGTCTAATAAGAGGCCAAGTTGATCCGGTGAAAGTGCGTGGGGGGACGCACCGAATTGATTTTGGGTGTGTTCTGCTATGGTGAGGAGTGCAGCTTCCCAAGCATAGGCATCGGATGGAAGTTCGGCGAAGCGCCAGCCATCGCGGGGGCCGGTTAAGGCGCGGTCGATAGCGTGTGGGAGATCAATGACCTCAGCAGGTGAAAGTAGCTCATCTTGTGGTAATAAAGCCGGTACTAGCGCTGTGAGTGTGTCATAAGCAGTGGGTGAGAGCGTGCGCGCTGTTGGTGTTCGTGGCGCGGTACTGCGTGCTTGCAAAATACTGCGCGTGCGGCTGGAGAGCCTGTCTGATTGTAAAATCTCAGGGGGAGCAGCGTGTGTGGTCATGACGGCCTCATCTCTGGGTCCTGCTTTAAAACTCATGCGGACGAAGGTTCCTAGTTTCCGCAGGTCCGTAAGATGCGATATTGTCTTTAACGCAGAGCGTGTAAACCGTTGAACAGACTGAAAAGCGTCCATTTCGAGGTGAAATGGCAGGTAAGGAGTTGAACATGGCCGTCGAGATTAGAGTGCCAGCACTGGGTGAAAGTTTGACGACAGCGAGCGTTGCCCGGTGGGTTAAAAAGGCCGGGGACTATGTTCAGCTTGATGATGTGATTTTGGAGCTTGAAACGGACAAGGTTTCTGTCGAAGTCGTGGCACCGAGTGCTGGCGTACTGGCCGAGTGTTTGCCAGAAGGCACGGAAGTGGAGATTGGCGGCCTTTTGGGGGTGGTAGATGAAACAGCGGAAGCGCCGGCTGTGGACAATGCCGCAGTGAAGGCACCTCCCATGCCACCCACAGAGGAAGCGCAGACAGTGTCTGAGGATGCTTTGGCGGCACCCCGTTTTGAGCGTGTTGTGACGTCACCAGAGCCTGCTGTTGTTCAGCCGAAGGTTACCGCCGCACCAAAAGCGTCAGCGCCGCAAGCGCGGGAGCGCCGCGTGCCGATGTCACGTTTGCGCCAGACTATTGCGACGAATCTGAAGGCAGCGCAGAACAACGCTGCGATTCTCACAACCTTTAATGAAATCGATATGTCGGCAGCCAAAGCGATGCGGGCACAATATCGAGAGGATTTTGAAAAACGGCATAATGGCACGCGTCTGGGCTTTATGTCCTTTTTCGCGCGTGCCGTTGTGGTCGCGCTGAAGGACTTCCCAGCTATTAATGCTCAGATTGAGGGGGACGAGATCGTCTATCGCGATTTTGTGAACCTGGGCATTGCTGTGGGTACAGAGCGTGGTCTGGTCGTGCCAGTTTTACACGATGCGGATGCGATGAGCTTTGCAGAGCTTGAGCGCGGCATTGCCGATTATGGCACGCGTGCGCGCAAAGGCGGGTTGCGTTTGGAAGAATTGGCTCAAGGGACATTCTCTATTACGAATGGCGGTATCTTTGGGTCTTTGCTGTCCACGCCTATTCTCAATGCCCCACAATCAGGCATTCTGGGAATGCACGCGATTCAGGATCGCCCTGTTGCGCGTGATGGACAGGTTGTGATTCGTCCCATGATGTATGTTGCGCTGTCTTATGATCATCGGATTGTGGATGGTCGCGAAGCGGTGAGTTTCTTGGTGCGGGTGAAACAGTTGGTGGAAGACCCACGGCGCTTGCTGTTGGATCTTTAAGGTCGTGAATGCGTTATTATGGGGTTGAGGCTTTTACTGCCTCAACCCTATGTCGAGCGTCGGTGCAGTTGGGCGGTTGTTAGGGCGTCTTTAACTTGTGTTCGTTCGGTTGTTTAGGACTTATTGTTGAAGCCCAGGGACACAGTTTTTCTGATGACGTTTGCTCCATTTTTCCAAAATATGCGCCGTGGCATGGTTGTTGCGACGATGTCTTGCGTGCTGGTTGGTTGTGCACATGGCGGTCAAGCGGAGCCGGTGTCGGATGGACAAAAGGTTGTTGTCCCAACTGTGGCTTCACCAGCTTCTCCTCCTCCGCCGCCAAGTAAGCCTGCGTCTCCGCCCGTGGTGATTCCACCATTGCCGACTGTGAGTGATGCAGAAGCACGCCGTGAGGCGCATGGTTTGCAGAAGGAGATGCGTCAAAAAATTGTGCGCTTTACACCTTACACGCCAGCACGTCGGGCTACTTTTGTGCAAATGGCGCAAAGCGCTATTGAGCAGGCAGGCCAAAAAATTGACCGCCCTCAAGTGGTGATGGTGGTGGATCGTGCGGAGAGTGTGCAGCGGGCTGATTTTATTTTGGCTTTGCCGGATGCCGCGTGGGAGTCCATTGGTGGCGCGCCGGTTTCCACCGGAACAACAGCGCGTAAATATTATTATATTACGCCGACAGGTGTGTATCAGAATACGATAGAGCGTCTTGGCTATCGTGCTGAAGGTACAAAAAACAAGTTTGGTATTCGTGGTATTGGGGCCAAGGGTTCCCGTGTGTGGGATCTTGGTTGGCATACTGCAATGAAGGGTTGGCTGCCGAAGCATGAAACGGGCCAAATCCGTTTGGAAATTCATGCGACAGATCCGCAGTTTCTCGAATGGCGTTTGGGGCATTCGGCTTCAGAGGGCTGTATCCGTATTCCAGCAGCGCTTAATCAGATTATGGATCATGATGGTTTAATTGATGCTCTGTACGAGCAAGCGGCGAGTTATGATAAGCGCTTTGCAGCCTTATTGCTGAAGGATCGGGCTCCTTTGTCCATCGCAGGGGATTTGACTGTCGTTATTGATTCAGGGCCGGGAACGGAGCCAAAAATTGATCCACTGGCAGACAAACGCGAGCTTCCGTAAACACGCGTGAAGATTGTGTGACAACACTTAAAAATCTTTTAACGTCGTACGGATTTCCGCTAGAGAACCCGCAATATTGCACTCAATATTGGCGGGTTTTTTTGATGTCTTATGTTCGGCGTTCTTTAGCGTTCCGTGCGGCATGTCTTGCCGGAACGGTTTTGTTTTCTGTTGCGGGAGAAGCATACGGAGCGAATACGGCAGAGCCGACACATGCTGAAAAACCCACCGCTCAGCAAGCGCAGAAACCGGCTGTTGAAAAAATTACGGTGATGGGCCGCGCAGCGCGGATTGCGCCAGCTTCTGTGCCGCTGAATATTACGCAACCCACTTCTGTGATTCAGGCGGGCTTCTTGCGGAACAACATCGTGCCATTGGCGAGTGTGGATGACATCATCCGTTTCCAGCCAAGCGTTTTCTCTCAGAACCCAAATGGTCCGGGTATGGGGAAAGCGGAAACCATGAGCCTTCGTGGTTTCCAAGATGGTCAATATAACATGACCTATGATGGTATTCCGTTCGGCAATGCGTCAGACCTTCACCATACAACGTCATCATTATTTATCGCGCATTTCTTGGATCAGGCGCAGATTGACCGTGGTCCGGGTACGGCATCAACGATTGGTAATGCGACCTTTGGCGGAACGATTGGTTTTCGTTCGCGTGACCCCTCACAAAAAGCGGGTGTGACGCTGTACGGCACTTATGGAAGCTTCGCGACGCGCGCAGGCGGCCTTATGCTTGAGAGCGGTAAGACGCGCTTAGGGCGTGCTGTTTTGGACTTACAACATGAAGATACGAATGGCTATTTGACGGGTTCGGGGGAGCGCCGTAGCAACATTTTATTTAAGGATGTTGCTGAGTTAGCACCAGAAACCACGTTGACGGTGCAGATGACGTATAATCGCGAGTGGCAGAACACGACCCAAGGGGCAACGCTTGCGGATTATAAGTCGTTTGGAAATAATTATGGCTTGTGTAATGACCCGGCGCGGCAGTGTTATGCTGGTTATCAACCGAGCACATATGCAGCGGATTTTGATTATATCGGTATTAAGAGCCGTTTGAATTCTTGGTTAACCTTTGAAAACCAACTCTACACGAATGGCTTTGAGCATTCTTATACGGAGAGCACGGACCCAAGCCAGCGCAGTCTCGCGGCAAATGGTGTGACGCTGTATAATGCAGCAGGTAAGAAAATCGCGACTTACGCGAATGATATTCCCGGCAAATATGCAGATGCTGCTATGCGTGCTTTCGGTGATACGCTGCGGTTTAAGGCGCATACGGCTTATGGCGATGCGCTTTTGGGTATCTGGGCTGATGTGCAGAAGGATCGCCGCTATACTTATGCGGTGAATTTGAGCAAGAACTCTGCTCCCGTCATTGGAAAGACGGGTTCTGCTTACAGCTATGATATTAGCGATCTGAACATATCGTTGCAGCCGTATTTTGAGCTGGATTTGCACCCTTGGCATGGCGCGACGATTACGCCGGGGATTAAATACACGTCGTTCCAGCGTGATTATGATGCAGCTGTGAACAAGGGAACGAAGGCTCCGCTGGATGCTGCACAGAGCTATCATTCATGGCAGCCCTCAATTGCAATCAACCAGCGTTTGATGAAGAATTGGAGTGCTTACGCGCAGATCGCACGTGGTTTCCGGGCGCCGCCAATGGCTGTTTTCCAAGCAGGTTCCTTGGGGAGCATTAAGCCTGAGACCACACTGAATTATCAGGTTGGTTCCGTTTATCATGGGCGGAATTGGATGCTGTCTGTGGATGGTTATTACATTGATTTTGATAATTACATTGCACAGGCTCAGATTAACGTTCCCGGCCAGATTGGGATAATGTCGACTTATGTGAACAGCAGTGGCGCGATCTATAAGGGACTTGAGGCCGAAGGGCAGTATGCCTTGGGGTGGGGCTTCTCGCTTTATGGAAATTATAGCGTGAATGATGCGACGTATAAAAACACGCGCGTTCATGTTGCCTCTACACCAGCTTCCTTGGCATCAGCGGGGTTGTTGTTTGAAGATCCGCGCGGTGCTTATTTCTCTCTGATGGGGAAATTTGTTGGGCCAAGCTGGGGGCTGGATAGTTTAGCAAAAAGCTCTGGTGCGACCGTGTTTGCAAATCAATACCGGATCAGCAGTAATGCTACGGCTGATTTGGCCTTGGGCTGGCGCATTCATAATATCGGCGGGTATTTGCGGGATGTAACGCCGAGCCTGAAAATTTCTAACCTGTTTAATAGCCATGCAGTCAGTGCTTTTGCAGGGAACCAAAATGTGGGTAATGCGCCATTGTATTGGCGTTTGGCGGGGCGTAGCGTGTTCTTCAACCTTACAGCGACGTATCCATAATGATGAAGCGCGTATTCCATAGGGTCATAGCCGCAGGCTGTATATTCGGGGCTGTTCTGTCATCGGCCTCAGTAGCGCGTGCTGAAGTGCAACATGGTGGTGTGCTGGAGAAAGTCGTTTTTCTTGCGCGACATGGTGTGCGCAGCCCGACGAAACCAATTGCAGATTTACGGGGGATGACTGGTTTTAACTGGACAGATTGGCCGGTGGCGCCGGGTGAAATGACGTCGCATGGTGAACAAGCCTTAGCCGCGATGGTGAAGGCGGTGCATGCGCGTTATGGAGAATACGGTCTTCTTCCCAATGCTGCCTGCGGTGAGGCTGCGCAGCATGTTGTTGTGTGGGCGGACGCTGCTGACCATCGTACGCAGCGTACGGGCGAAATCTGGGCCGAGCATATTGCGCCATCCTGTGGGGTGGTGGCGCATTGGGCAAGTGGTGCGCAAAATCCGATTTTTAATGGACTGTCTGTGCATGACATTTCGCCTGCCGAGCATATGGCGATTCTGCGTGACTTCATTAGGGTTTCATCGCGGCCTGTTCCCCCAAATGTGGTGTCGGGTTTAGCGTATTTACAGAGTTGGATTTCTCCAAGAGGGTGTACTGTTGGGCATAAGCCTAGCGCGTGTTTTCAGACACCGGTGGCCTTGGAGTGGAAAGAGGGTAAACCCCGCTTAAAAGGTGGGATGGCTACTGCCGGAACGTTGGCGGAAAATCTTCTTTTAATGCAGGGAGAAGGTTTTGCGGCTGAACATTTTGGAGCTGAAGGCCGTGATGTTGAGCATGGTCTCAACGTGGTGATGCCTGTCCATGAGTATGAAAGCCGTTTATTGCGTCGGACGCCTGCGTATGCGCGGGTGAAGAATGGTCTGATGGCAGACGCGATTAAGGCGTTTTTGTCTGATCATGCTGTATCGAATATTCCGGGTGTTATGCCGCAGACACGTGTTTTGGTTTTGGCGGGGCACGATTCTAATCAAGACGCTATGATGGCGCTATTTGGTGTGTCGTGGAAGTTTGCGGATCAGCCCGATAGTACGGCACCAGATACTGTGATGGCATTTGAGCGTTGGCGTCGGCCCAATGGCCATAAAGAGATGGTGATCCGTGTTTATCATCAGTCTGTTGATCAGTTACGGAACGCAGAAGAGCCTGACGTAAAGAGTGGTGGAGATGTTCTGCTCCAAGGACATTGATCACTGGGTAAGAGCCGTGTGTTTATCATGGTTTGTACGGTTTTTTTGAAAGGTCCCGTTTTGCGTTTAATGCAAAACGGGCTTTTCGTTTGTATGGAGCTCTTCTTCGACGGGCGGAAGAATAGCCTTAAAGCGCGTTTGAATGGTTTCTTTTTGAAATCTACTGCGCAGCAAATGGCGCGATGCGGTGATATGCGTCTTGGCGACACTGGGCTTGAGGTGTGCTCGAATACTTTCGGCAAAATCTTCTGCAGTATGGGCAATTGCGCGTGAGAGGATCGCGTGTTGTTCGGGGATAATGCCTTCTGCGGCGATGGGTGTCATGATGATCGGGATACCGAACGACCATGATTCCAAAACCTTTCCTTTAATACCGGCCCCAAAACGGAGTGGAGCGACGCAAAGCGTCACATCACTTAGCGCTGTTCCAATATCTGGGACGTGACCAATGATCTCTACATTGTCTTGTGCCAAGATATGCAAGGCATGCGGCATAGCGCTACCAATCAGGCGGCATGTTAGGTTTGGGATATGCTTTATCAGCCGTGGCAGTATATCAAGGATGAGCCATTTTGCTGCGTCTAAATTTGGTGCGTGTGCGAAATGAGCAACAAAGGCGATGATAGGCTGGCTGGTAGAAGGTGTTTTGGTGCGCCGGTGTATGGGCACATCCCATGGAATGGTGGTGGGGTGTGCTGTAGGAACTTGGCGTTGTAAATGTGTTGTTTCTACATCGGAATGTGTAATGGTGGCATCGGCTAACCAAGCACACATATTTTCTCGAATTTCTAAACGCTGGGCGACACGCAGGAGTTCTGGTCGGGCTTCAACGCTGGACTGACGCTGTAAGCGGCGGGAGGCGAGGTCCGCAATACTCCAGATGAGTGTGGCAGTCGGTGCGAATGCGCGTGTGAGTGCTGAATAGCTCTCAGCATTATTCAGGCGATGGAGATAGACCGCCTCGAGACCATCTCCTAAGCGCTTTAAGGCTTCTTCTGGGCCTGTAAAAATAGGCGGCATAAGGCAGGTAATGCCGAGGGTTGAGAGGCGTAGATGGTCTTCTTCTGAAGATGGAAGACGTGAGGCGATAAAGCAGCATTCATAGCCGAGGCTCTGTATGGCGCGGATGTGAGAGAGTAAGGCGACGGACCCAGCATCCCGCGAAGGGTCAGGGGTTTGGTCATCAATGATGAGTATGCAGGGCGCGCTGTGTGCTGTTGGTGATTGGAAAAGCCGTTTTGCTTGGCGGGATAAGTCTTTTTCAGCGCGCGTTGTGACGGTTGCTGCGGCTTGATTGCGTAGAGTGTCGGATTGTTCTGTTAGGAATGTGAGGGCGCTCTTTCGCTCGGTCTCGTCATGAATATTATTGAGTGTATTGGCAATGTAGCGGCGTAATTCTGTGGTTAACGTTGTCGTGCGCGGGAGGAAAACGGGTTCTAAAAAGGCCGTTGTACCGTGGCAGAGTTGGAGGCTGTAATCTTGTAGAGGCTCCAAAGGGGGTGTGAAATTATGCTCAAAGCCGTAGCGGCCATGGTCAAGACCGGCTTCTCGAAGGTCATGGCGAAAGCGGTTGGCGGGGATGCGTTGTGTGGCCTGGCCGTTGATATGCAGGATCAGCCATACGGTGCGCTGTGGGTTTAGGCGGTCTCGTACCCAACCGGCGATTTTGTGACGATTGGCAAGGTCTATACAGCCCTCTAAGGCGCTGGGCAGGGGTGGGATGACCAGCGGTGTATTGAGTAAGGGGCGTTGTGTTTCAGTCTCCTGAATGTCAATGCGACAGCCTTCATGAGGCGGTGGCTCAGGCCAAAACCAATGAAATGCACAATGGCCTGAGCGGCCTTGGGTGGTGAGGTCTGCCCGGAACTGTGTAGCCGTAATGTCATCGACCAATGTGCCATCTTGTAGAATGCTAAGGCGAAGAGCGCGCTCAGGGCTGGTGGGGTCTATAGCCCAGCCAGCCAGTGCATCACGGGTACAGAGGTCAAGATAGCCCGTTAGAGGGTCAGTCACGCGGAAATATTACCTTATTGTGAGCGTGTTACGCTGTCTTTTGAGTGGAGGGAGGCACGGTTTCCATGAGACGGGCATGAATGCGGGCAAGTTCTGGGCCGCCTTCAAGGCGCGGAGCGCAGTATGTTGCAGGCTTCTGCGTTATATGCGGGTACTGCTCGGCATAATGATGGGCATTATGGAACATGCCGCGTGATCCGTCATCGACAAAGCTTTCTGAGGCGGCACCTTCCGCGAGGAGGATGTCATGGCTCTCAAGCTCAATGTGAATATACGTAATTGTGCGTTCGGGGCGTGTGATCTGGTCAATAGAGTGATTATTGACCAAGTGTAGGGCAGGGATCAGGTATCCATCTAAGAACATGGCATGTAATGGGGAAACGGTGAGGTCTCGGTGAGGAAGGTCATTGCCGAGGGAGCCTGCTTTGAACCGTACGGGTAAAATATCACGGTTACCAAAAGCAAAAAGAGGATCATAAGAGCGCCGACCAATCCAATGCACTCGGCGCTCTTGTCCGCTGGCGGTGAGGATCAGATCACCGATAGCGAGGTCCTCGACGGGGCGTTCGCCTGTTGGGGTCATGATGCGTGTGCCGGGGCAGTAGCAGGGGGTGCCGATCACGAGATCTACGCCATTACCAGAAGGGGCATTAGTAAAAGAGAAAGGTGTTGTGGCGTTGGGTAGGGCAATCTCGTTGATGATGGTACCGTTTGATAGGACGTCGAGCACTGCGTGGGTGTTTTGTTGAGCAGCAGCCAGAGATGTTGTCAGGGCTGCGCCCTGTACCATGGGAGCGCTGGTTGATTGAGAGACGACAACGCCTGAAATGCCAGAGAGTGTTGCACCAGCACCTTGCAACTGGATGGTCGCGTTGGGGTCAATAGCGACGTTGCCCAAAATATTGGCATTTTGGGTGAGGGTGATGGTAGCGCCACTGCTGGCCGTTACGTTGGTGACGGTTGTGTTGTTCCCGACGATAAGTTGAGTGCCCGAAACAAGAGAGACACCGGTGAGGGTGCCACCGTTATCAACGATGGTGGCAAGGGCTGTAGCGCCTTGCTGGTAATATTGGTTGTATTGCTGGACCCAGCCATTGAGGGTTGTGATGTTGTTTGCAGTTCCGCCTTCGATATCGAGTGTGCCGCCAGAAGTGATGGACGCTGTGTTTAGCGTTCCGCCACTGAGAACGGTTTGGAACCCGCCGGAGGTTGATAATTGTCCTACGACTACGAGGCCAGTAAGGACGTTTGCACCTGTAATCGTTACGTTGTCAGAGACGGCCCCTGCTTGAATAACGGAATCCCCGAACGCTCCTAGTGTTGTATTGCTTGCATATGCTCCAGATTGCAGAATCTGCGACGCTGTAGAGGATGAATAGATTTGTTCGCTGGCCATACCTGTTCCGGGCATAAACGTTGACCCTGAAATGTTCGTATTCAGTGCCGCGCCTCCAGAGAGAACCGTTTGTGACGATGGAACAGCGATTGTGTTGTACCAAGTACCAGAGGTTGAACCACCGCTAATTGTGCTGCCCGATACTGCGGTGCCAGAGGAAATAATCTGTGTTGCTGTGCTCCCAGATACGACACTACCGGAATAGACGTTATATACTGCGCCGGTTTCTGGGTTGGTAAAGGTTGGGGCAGCCTGTTGGTTGAAATTGGTTATAAGGTCAATGCCGCCGGTGGATGTTGTCAGAAATTGATATGGTGTGGAAGTGTAGGGAATAGCGAGTGTGTTTAGAACGCTGCCACTGGATAAAATTTCAAGAACTGGCGTGTTTTGTGTGAAGGTTTGACCCTGTGCATTGGTGATGACACCACCAGATGAAATAACTTGGCCGCTGAGTGCGGAGGCATTTGTAGCACCAGTGAGAGACAAGACGGCGCCGGGGTCTAGGGAGAGGCCATCGAGCAGGTTTGCACCGCTATTGAGTATGAGTGTTGCGCCGCTATTTACGGTTAGATTATGGGCTGTTGTATTTGAGCCAAGGCTGAGCGTGTTGCCGGAATTAAGGGTGGCGGATGTTAAGCTGCCGTTATTATCAATAATGGTTCCGCTGCCAGAGGAGACGGTGATAGCGCTTGCGCTTCCTCCTTCAAGATCAAGGGTACCAGAATTCACTGTAACGTTGTTTGCAGTGCCGCCGCTGGAGACAATTTGCATGCCACCGGTGAGAATGACGTCTTCGGTAATAGCGCCATTATAGACGGTAGACTGACCATTTGTGCCAATTGTAGTTGCGCTGGCATATGCGCCGCTTTGTAGTGTTTGGAAGGCAGAATCTTGAGGGGTTGTTGCTGGGTTTCCGGTGCCGGATAATGTTGTATTGAGGGCGGCACCGCCTGACAGAACATTTTGTGAAGCATCAACCTCAAGAGGGACGGTCATAAATGTTCTATTCGGCATCGCATTAAGAGATGTTCCGGTAATAGTGGATCCGGAGATGGCGCTACCTGAAGAAATAGTCTGTAAGCCGGGAGTGGCGTATTGCTGGCCGGGATTCCCGTTAATAGTGCCGGTAACCGTACCACCACCTGAAACGCTGTAGGAGCTTCCTGTTTCTGGTGCGGTGAACGTGCCTGATGAGGATGCCGGCATGGGTTTGTGTCCTCTTATTATAGTATATAGGTCTTGATATTTATAATTATTGCTAAAACAATTATTGAAAAATATATTTTTACGTTAGTTAATAAAACGTCAAAATATTTTTCGTAATTAATGAAATTTATTATTTATCTGATGGAGTGAAAAGTTCCACTAAATCTGTCAAATGCCCAATATCATGAAGTGACAAACCGGCCGGTGGCTTGGTGCGGGCAGAGCCTGCCGCAATACGGCGTGGTAGTATTGCGGCGTTAAAGCCGAGTTTGGCTGTTTCTTTTAAGCGCAAATCAGATTGAGACACTTGGCGCACTTCGCCTGAAAGCCCGACTTCACCGAAATAGGCCGCTGTTGGTGATGTTGGGGTGCCTGTTGCCGCAGAAATGAGGGCTGCAGCAACGGCCATATCTGCAGCAGGTTCATTGACGCGCATGCCGCCGGCAATGTTCAGGTGTACGTCCATTGCTGCTAATTTCAGGCCGCAGCGTGCATCCAAAACAGCGAGGAGCATATTCAGACGGGCCGTATCCCACCCGACTACAGCGCGGCGCGGTGCACCATCTCCCGCTTTAGGTGAGAGAAGGGCTTGAATTTCCAGAAGAACGGGCCGTGTACCTTCTAGGCCAGCAAAGACGGCCGACCCTGCAATATTGCCGCGTCGTTCTGCCAAAAAGAGGGCTGACGGATTAGGGACTTCGTTCAGTCCCGTGTCTGTCATGGCAAAAACACCGATTTCATCGGTGGCTCCGAAACGGTTTTTTGCAGCGCGGAGAATGCGGAATTGGTGTCCGCGATCGCCTTCAAAATACATCACGGCATCGACCATGTGTTCCAGAACGCGTGGGCCAGCTAATGCGCCTTCTTTGGTCACGTGGCCAATGAGGATTAATGCAAAGCCAAGCGTTTTGGCGAGGCGGATCAGCTCAAAGGCGCAAGCGCGAACTTGGGCCACTGAGCCGGGTGCGCTTTCGATATTTTCCAGCCACATGGTTTGGATGGAATCAATGACGACGACGGTGTGTTTGCGTTCGTGCTCTAGGGAGCCAACGATTTCGCCTACATTAATGGAGGCTGCGAGGTCTAGGGAATCCAATGTTTTGGGGTTTTGGTCCAAGCCTAAACGCTGGGCACGGATGCGGATTTGGTCCACCGCTTCTTCCCCAGAGACATATAAAACACGATGGCCGCTTTGTGCGAGGGCACATGTGGTTTGCAGCATGAGGGTTGATTTGCCGATGCCGGGGTCACCGCCGACCAACACGACGGAGGCCGGGACAAGGCCGCCCCCTAAAACGCGGTCAAGTTCTGCAATGGAGGTGCTGATGCGTGGTGGTGGCTTTACTTCACCATCAAGACGTACAGTGTTGAGGCGTCCTGAGCGGAGGTTGCCGGTCTTGCGTGCCGTAGGTTCGGCTGTTTCTTCGACGAGTGAATTCCACTCACCGCAGGCATCGCATTTACCGGCCCATTTTGGGGTGGTGGTGCCGCAGGATTGGCAAACGTAACGAGAGGAAGCTTTGCGTGCCATTGCGGGAGTCTTTTGAGTAAAGGGTTAGGCTTTTGAACGCAAAATCGCACGTGCCAATGTGCGCGATACGACCATAATGACGACCATCCCGACCGCAGGTACGAGAATGCCCGGATGGGTTTGCATGTAGCGCAAAAGCAAAAACAGCATGGGAATGGCAATCACATAGCTGAGTAGCATACGGTAGATGAGCGGCCGCGTGAAAAGTGGGGGGCGGTTTCGTTGAGGGATCACTTCCGTGGCTCCATATTGATAGGGCCTTCACGGCGGCCATGTGTGAATTGATCAACCATCGCGTTGCCGGAGTTCATTAGTTCCGTCGCTTTGCCTTTCCAGACGAGTTTGCCTTGGTACAGCATGGCAGCATCTGTGCCGATGCGCTGTGCAGAGGCCATGTCATGGGTGATGGCAATGGCGGTTGAACCAAGTTTTTGGACGCAATCAACGATCAATCCATCAATGACGGCCCCCATAATGGGGTCAAGTCCTGTGGTGGGTTCATCAAAGAACAAAATATCGGGGCGCCCTGCGATAGCACGGGCAAGGCCTACGCGCTTTTGCATGCCACCGGAGAGTTCAGACGGGGCAAGTGCGCCAATGGATGGAGCGAGGCCAACCTGTTCCAGTAAAGGTTCTGCGAGGGTACGCGCTTGGGATTTGGATGGCTTAGGCCCGCTGCCCGGATGGTGCTTTGCGCGGAGGCCAAAGCCGATATTGTCAGCAACGCTCATACTGTCGAACAAAGCGGCATTTTGGAAGAGCATACCGATTTGGCGGCGGAGGACTTCACGCCGCGCGCGAGACGCTGTGAGGATGTTCTCACCATCAATTTCGATGCTGCCGCTATCGGGTTCAATGAGGCCCAAAATACAGCGCAGAAGCACGGACTTCCCGGAACCAGAGCCGCCAATAATAACCATAGAGGTGCGTGGCATGACATCAAGGTCAATACCATCAAGCACGGTCTTAGAACCAAAGGCTTTGGAGAGGCCCCGGATGCGAATTTTTGGGCTCTGGCTCACAGGGTCACTCATTGTGAAAAGAAGAGATCGGTCAGGAGATAGTCGAATAAGAAGAGCAGAATAGAGGCCCCGACAACGGCAGCCGTTGTGGCTGACCCTACGCCTTCCGCACCGCCGCGGCTGTTATAGCCATGATAGCAGCCCAATAAGGAAATCAGGAAACCAAAGGTCGCAGCTTTAGCAAGGCCAACAACCACATCAATGGTTTTCAGTGCGCTAAGGGTCGCGAGGATATAGGAAGACGGAGAAAACCCGAGTTTGGCGACAGAAACTGTGAAGCCACCGAGGACGCCTAAAATATCGGCAATGAGCACCAAGCAGGGGAGTGCTAAGGTGCCGGCCAAAAGACGTGGTGTGACCAGATATTTCATGGGGTTGGTGGAGAGTGTACTGAGGGCGTCGATCTGATCGGTGACGCGCATCGTGCCGATTTCGGCGGACATGGCAGCGCCCACGCGCCCAGCAACCATTAGGCCAGCAAGAACGGGGCCGAGTTCTCGCGTGACGGCAAGTACGACGATCCCCGCAATAGCGCTTTGCACATGGTATTGCCCGAACCCTGTATAGGATTGTAGGGCAATTACAGCACCAGAGAACAGAGCCGTCAGCGCCACGACAGGCAGTGAGAAGAATCCGATTTCAAGCAGGCTCGTCAAAAAGACGCGGCCATAGAATGGCGGGCGCACGAGGTGCGACAGACCTTCAAGGGCGAAAAGGGCCAAAGCGCCAGCATGGCGGATTAACCCTAGGACGGCGCGACCAATGGCCGCGATGAGTTCGATAACGGCGTTCACTCTTCAGCCCCTACCTTGCCTTTGGGTTTACGTCAAAGTTCTGTGATCTCTGTATCAGTTATGTGACGGTGTTGCGGATATGTTCGGAGCGGGCGAAGGCTGTTCAATCTGTGGGGCTGGGGGCGTTGAGGCGAGTGTGTTCGTGAGGGGTAGATCTGCATGAGGGCGTAAGGAAGGGGGCGGTGTGATGGTAGGCGCTGGCGGTGCGGCAGGGAGGCGTGGTGATGTGTTGACCATGCCGGAAGGCGCTGCTGGTGCAGGTGTTATTGGGGAGGCTGGTGCTGGCTGTGGTTGTGCCGGAGGCGTTACTGTTGGCGGCGCAGCTGTAGTGGTTGGTGGTGTTGGTGTTGAAGGAGCCGGAGCAGTTGGTGTGACTGTGGCGGGGGCTTGGGATGGTTTGGCGGGGGGAAGTGTAGCCGTTTGTGGCATTGTGGTTTGTGAGGGGGGGGTATCTCCTACATGCACAGTCCCAGTCCCGGAACGCACGACAGGGCCGTTGACCTGTGCGACATCGACGGTGCCAGTGCCGTTAGCAGTAATTGTGGCGAGTGATGCACTGCTGGCTAACGCGGCGGAGGCATTGTCTGCTGTGACGAGGGTAAGCGCTTCAATTGTGCCTTGAGCGACGTTGAGTGTCGCGCTGTTTGTCAGTTGTGCGGAGAAGGCTGTGAGACTCGCATGGTCTGCGGTGAAGCTTGTATTGCCGGATGCAACGATTTGCGCCGCACGGTCGAGCGTACCGATATGCACGCTGGATGTTCCGCGCATACTGAGGTCGAGTGATTGGATATTGTCAGCCGTTAATGTGTTGGAATCTAAGCTGGCATCCAAGGAGGCAAGTTTTCCAGTGATGGTGAAGCGGGTATCGCGGCTGTCATGAATGGAAATACCGGTAATTGGGGAGACGCTAATAGTCAGGCGGCCAGCAGGTGCACAGCTTCGTGTGGAGACGGTGATGCGGCTTTCAGCTTCGTCTTTCCCAGTGCGCAGCGTTACTTGTGTAGTATTGCTGCTGTCGAGCGTTGCGCCATCCTTCATGGACGGGTCCACAATGATATGTACAGTGCCGGAGCATGGAACGGTAAGATCTAGGTCTTCTCCGGACATAGTGATGCGTGCGGCATAAGTGGGGAAAGATGCTGCGCTGGCGAGGACGCTGGTAACCATCAGGCTACGGATAAGCGGACGGATAACAGGCCGCAGGCATGTCATGATGTGGCGTGTCGTGCGGGATGTCATCCTACGCTCCTTGCGTGCCGCTCGTGTGAGGCCGATTGGTATGATTATGGCCAAGTGTTTTGTCCAATGAATTTAGCATGAGCGCTCCGTGCTGTCAGGCGGGAGGTTTTTGTATAAAATCACTAAAATAAAAGGTAATACCATATTATATCGTTGAAATTGATGGTGTGACGTCTTATGTCTGCTTCAGTCATTGTTGTGCTCTGCGATGTTCGCCATGCATGACGTTGGATTGGGTGGCACTTTATGTCTCTTTCCCCAACCGAACTGAAAGCCCTCCTGGATACGCCAGAAGAGGATGTCCTAACGCGTGTTTTGGCTGAGTTTCGGGGGCGTGTGGCGGTGATTTCGTCTTTTGGCGCTGAGTCGGCGGTGTTGCTGGACTTGGTGGCACAAAGAGATGCGTCGGTACCGGTTTTCTTCTTGGATACGCAAAGGCACTTTGCTGAGACATTAGCGTATCGTCATACGCTGGCACAGACGTTGTCTTTGCAAGATGTGCGCGTGATTGGACCGTCCGCGCTGCAATTACAGGCGCGGGATCCGCAGGACCAATTGGCGGCTTTTGATCCTGATGCATGTTGTGCATTGCGGAAAGTGGAACCGCTGGATAGCGTTCTTCCAGAGTTTGATCTGTGGCTGACGGGGCGTAAGCGTAGTCAGGCACAGACACGGGCAGCTTTGCCTGTTGTGGATGTGCAGCCTGATGGGCGGGTGAAGATTAACCCGCTGGCAGGTTGGGGGCCGGAACGAGTGGAGGCGGTGATGCGCACACGTGGTTTGCCGCGTCATCCACTGGTGGCTCAAGGGTATACGTCAATCGGCTGCGCGCCTTGTACGCGCGCGATTGGCGAAGGTGAGGATGCGCGGGCCGGTCGCTGGGCTGGTCTGGCAAAAACGGAATGTGGCATTCATCGCCCGAGCTAAGGGGATGAAGGCGCCATGCAGACGGAGACCAGAATGACCTCGGGCATATCTCAGGCAACGCCTCGTGTTATGGATGATCTTGACCAGTTGGAAGCGCAGAGCATTTTTGTGCTGCGTGAGGCGTATCGGAAATTAAAGCCGCTCTCCTTGCTGTGGTCTTTGGGTAAAGACAGCAATGTTATGGTGTGGTTGGCACGGAAAGCCTTTATGGGGCGTGTGCCTTTTCCGGTGATGCATGTGGATACGGGGAAGAAATTCCCAGAAATGTATGCCTTCCGTGAAGAGTACGCCAAGAAATGGGATCTGGATTTGATCCTTGGTGATTGCCCACCTGTTGAAGAGATTGATCCATCTTTGCCGCCTGCTGCGCGCTCTGCTGCTCGGAAAACAGCCGGTTTGGCGAAGTTGATTGATGAGCGGAAGCTACGCGGTGTGATCGCGGGTATCCGCCGTGATGAACAGGCAACGCGCGCTAAGGAGCGGGTGTTTAGCCCCCGTGGTGCGGGGCATCGTTGGGATGTGCGTAATCAGCCGCCGGAGTTTTGGGACCAGTATGCCACGCCGTATGAAGACGGCATGCATATTCGTGTCCATCCGTTGCTATCATGGCGCGAGATCGACATTTGGCGCTATATTGAGCGTGAGAATATCCCGCTTGTTGATTTGTATTTTGCTAAGGATGGCAAGCGTTACCGCTCATTGGGTGACCAAGACATTACCAGCCCGGTTGAGAGCAATGCGTCCACCGTGGCGGAAGTGATTGCTGAACTTGAAAACAGCAAAACGTCTGAACGCGCTGGGCGGGCTATGGATCATGAATCAGAAGACGCGTTTGAGCGCCTGCGTGTGGCGGGGTATCTGTAAAAATGGGTGATACAATCGTGAATCAAACGCTGGAACAGGCTTATCGCGCGGCTGCAACGCCGATTGTGATTGTGGGGCATGTGGACCATGGCAAGTCCACGCTGATTGGTCGTTTGCTCTATGACACGGATAGTCTGCAAGACGGCAAGTTGGCGCAGATTGTGGAGAGTAGCCGCAAGCGTGGTCTCGCGGTGGAATGGAGCTTTTTGCTTGATTCCTTGCAGATTGAGCGTGACCAAGGCGTGACGGTTGATTCCACGCGTATCCCGTTCCGTTTGGGTAGCCGTGAATTTGTGATTGTGGATGCTCCGGGCCATCGTCAGTTTCTGCGGAACATGATTACCGGCGCGGCAGATGCGGAAGCAGCTGTGCTGGTTGTGGATGCCAAGGAAGGCGCGCAAGAACAGACGCGTCGTCATGCGCTTTTGCTGCGTTTGATCGGTATTCGTCATGTGATCGTGCTGTTGAACAAAGCCGATGTGCTTGGTTTTGATGAAGCGCAGATTGTGCAGGCGGAAAGTGATGTTCGTCAGCTCTTAGGCCGTTTGGAAATTTCTGTAGAAGCCGTGGTGCCCGCTTCTGCGCGTGATGGTGATAATATTGCCAGCCGCTCCGAGCGTTCTGCTTGGTATAAGGGCCCAACATTGGTGGAAGCGCTGTCGAATGTGCAGCCACCAGCGCCACGCTTGGCACTGCCGTTCCGTATGCCGGTACAGGATGTGTATCGTTTTGACGGTGTGCGTTATGTTGCCGGGCGGATTGAGCGCGGTACGGTGCGTCAGGGTGATAAGCTCACGATTGGCGTGCAGGGGCAAGTGGCAACCGTTGCGGAAGTGTGTCGCTGGCATGCGCCAGAGCATCCTGTGGCGGGAGCAGGTGAGTCCATTGCGCTGCGTTTAGAGCCAGATTTGGTGCCTGATCGTGGGGATTTATTGTTCCCTGCCGGACAGAGTGAGAATGCGCCGATTAAGTCTGCTCGGCTTCGCACGCGTCTGTTCTGGCTGCGTGGTGAGCCTTTGCGCATTGGCGAAAGCTTCACGCTGCGTTTGGCTACGGCAGAGCATGACGTGACTGTGGCGTCGATTGATGCCGTAGTGGATCTGGATGATCTGAGCATGGGGCCGGGCGATACAGTGCAGCCCGATGGTTTTGCAGAAGTCACGCTTGCGGCGTCACATGCGTTGTTATTTGATGCGTTTACGCCGGGCTTAGGTGATGGGCGTGGCGTTTTGGTGGACCGTTTTCAGCGTATTGTGGGCGGCGCCCCGCTGATCGGTGAAGCGGAATTGGATGAGAGAACTCTGGCCATTCATCCGACGGCCAGCCGTGTGTCTGCTGAAGCACAACAGCGTGCGCGTGGGCACCGGAGTGCTGTGTTCTGGCTGACGGGCCTTCCCGGTTCCGGTAAGAGCACAGTGGCGCGTTCTGCTGAGTTGGCTTTGACGGAGCAGGGCGTACAAGCAACCGTTCTGGACGGTGATACGCTGCGTGCTGGTTTGTGCAGTGATCTGGGTTTCTCACCGGAAGATCGCCGGGAAAATATTCGCCGCGCCGCGCATGTGGCGAAGATTTTAGCGGAGAGTGGTCAGGTTGTGGTGGTGGCGCTGGTTTCCCCACTACGGGAAGATCGGGAGCAAGCACGACATATTATCGGTGAAGGTTTTCACGAGGTCTTTGTGGATACACCCTTGGAAACCTGTGAAACGCGGGACCCGAAGGGCCTTTATGCGGCGGCGCGTTCGGGGAAGATTGCGGAGTTCACGGGAGTTTCTGCTCCTTATGAAGCACCTTTGGAGCCTGAGCTTCGTTTGGCTGCCGATCTAAATGAAGAAGAAGCGAGCGGTAGCCTGACGGGTTATGTGCTGCGGGCTGTGCAGCCGTAAAAATCATATCAGGGGTACAGTGTATTCTGTGCCTCTGAGTGTTTGGCGCAAAAGCTGTTTGGGTAATGCCCACATGTTTTGTGTGGAGAGATGAATGTATAGGCCAGTGCATGGTGGTCTGGCCTGTATATGCTTTTTTTTGTGGGTATTTATTGTGAAAACTGCGCTAAATTTTTTCAACGCAGTCTTGTGTTCCAGTGTTGGGTGATTTCGTTTTAGACTTTGCGTAAAAATTCAGCCTTAAGCATGTAGCTGCCAGCTTCAACAGCATGATCACCGCTGCGCAGGCGAATATTTTTGATTTTTGTGCCGACTTTTAGTGCGTTTGATCCCCCTTTCACTTTGAGATCCTTAATGATCATTACGGTATCCCCATCAGAAAGAGGCGTGCCGTTTGAATCACGGATGATGTCTTCATCAGGGGTGGTTTCTGCGATATCTGCAGGCCATTCATAGCCGCAAATATTACAGACATGATGAGGGCCTTGAAGGTGGTTATCTTCAAGGGTGCATTGCGGGCAAGCGGGTGTTGTTGTGCTCATAATGGTTGTGTGTAAGCGGTGAGCGCGTGGGAGACAATATATTCGATTTCGAAATAATTGAGGCCTATAAGAAAAGTACTATTTCATTGGAGAATATGATGATGCGCCTGAAAAACGTTTTTTAATCGTATTGATGTGTGCGCTGCCCTATCAGGCGGTTTATGCGGCCGATAATAATGTTCTTCAGAAAATGTTTGATGACGATCAAGCTGCACGCAATGCGGATGATATCAATTGGAAGGTGCTGAATGTTCAAGATGAGCAACGCCGTGTTAGGCTGACGGAGCTCTTGAAAGCAGGTGCGTTGAAAACGGGACGTGATTATTATAACGCGGCCTTTATTGAACAGCATGGGCACAAGCCAGAAGATTATTTGCGGGCGCATTGTCTTGCCGTAACCGCGCTCATGTTGGGATATAAGCCTGCACGTTGGATCAGTGCTGTGACGTTGGATCGTTATTTGGTTTTTACTGGGCACTCACAAATTTACGGCACTCAGTCATTGGGAAAGGTGCCGAAAGATCCGACGGCGGAGATGGAAATGTCTCAAGAGCCTTATGATCGGTCGGTGCTGACGGATGATATGCGGCGGATGTCAGGTGTGCCGGGTATTCCAGAACAAGAACGGAATATGAAAGCGGGTATTTATCATCAGTCTTTGGATGGCTGATTGCGAGCAAGGTCGTGTGTGGAGCAGGTACGAATGACCTGCTCCACAATAGCAGGATTATGCTGATTTCTTACGGGGGGCGACCAGCCTGAAAAGTGGGCCAGTGAGTGTGGTGGAAATTACAGCCAAGATCATCAGTGATGCGAAGGCAAATTCTGACAACATACCTTGAGCGTGCAAAATGGTTGCCGCCACAATTTCCATTAGCCCCTTACATTGTAAGAGTGTTCCTACGCTTAAAGACTGACGCAGCGTCAGGCCTTTGGTGGGAGGGAAAAGGCAGACAGCAGCAATTTTTGTGATGATCGAAACCGCGACTAATGCCAGAGATGCAACGACGGATGGCCATGTTAGGGCGTCACCATCAATCTTCAGGCCACTATGACCGAAGAACATTGGCGCCAGCCAAATCAAGGAGAAAGTGCCAACCTGTGCGATTGGCAGGCGGCGTGCCCATGAAGGCGGCATAATTGCACCGGCAAAATACGCGCCGATTAGTTCATGAAGTCCCAGCTGCATACTCGCCCATGATCCTGCGGCAAGATACACGGGAACAGTCACCCAGATGAGCCATGATGGTGGGTTGCGGAGATGACGTGAGGCCCAGTTGCCACCGGCTGCCAAGGCAATGAGCAAGAGGACGGCTAAACCTTCAAGGCCAGTCCAGCCATGGAGGGCTGCACTGCCGCGTGCTGCAAATTGTAGCACGGCAAGGCCAATCCATAACGTTGCATCATCAATGACAGCGAGCTTGAGTGCTAATTGGCCTAGGGGTTTTTGGGCTGGTTTTAATTCACGGACCACACCGATCAGAACGGGTAAGGCGCTGACAGCAATACATAAGCCAATGGATGCGGCAGCAATGAGAGGTGTTGCGTGTGGTGGGTGCCAGCCGGGCAAGGGCAGCAGGTAGGTCAGCGCAAAAATTGAACCAATGATGAAGGGGCCACCTAAGGCGACAAATGCACCGCCAACCAAGCGCCCAAAAGTGGGGGCAGGGAGTTCATCGCTGGCAAGTGTACCGGCGGGTTGTTGCCACATTTCTAGTCCCGCCGTGAAGGCGAGAACAAGGACGGCGACCCATCCGATATCATTTCCATAGGTCGATGGAATACCGAGTGTTTTTACTGGCACATGCCAGACGGCCATGAGTATTCCGACCAATATAGGTAAGACCGCAATCGGTAATGCGCGCTTTGTTCCTCGCCATAAAATCCATGGCAGTAGAACAAATAAAGCGGCATCAGCGATCAGAGCGGCAACATTATGCATTGAATCTTTCCAGTTGCTCGTTTGAGTGAGCAGCATATGAGAAATTCTTCGCCATATGCAACTTATAGGGAAAAGCGCCTGCAATGGTGGGGGAAGGTGGTTATTTTAACTATCGGAGGAGATCAGCGGCAAAACTTTCAGGGTCATGTATGACAAGTTGAGCATGAAAACCGTCTTTTGCACCGTCATTGTGTGTTTCTTTATTATCGTGAAGATACGCAGATTCGTTATTAGAAACACGGTCAATTGAAACCTGATTGGACCAAATTTTAGTAATGTTATGAATAATATTTCGTCGTTTAGGGACTATCTGATCGGGTGCAAAAGTTGAAGTTTGTAGAGAATAGTTTGATATTGATATAAATTTTTTCTCTACTTTTTTCTATAGAAAGATACGCGGTTTTATTTGCCAGATTGCGGGCTGGTCTCGATATTTTTTTTCATCATGACGCCTACAGTGAGCGCGAGGTAGCAGGAGAGAGCTCCCAACGTAATGGCCCATCGTGGCCCGAATGTGTCTGCTACCCATCCGGCGATTGGTGCACCGATGGGCGTTCCTCCGAGTACAACTCCGATGCGCAGCGCGATGACGCGGCCACGATAAGCAGGCTCTGTCGCAAGTTGCATGAGCGTATTTGAGGTGTTGGTGAAGAGTAAGGCGGCAATGCCGATGCTGATAATGGTGAGGCCAAACAGCCAGTAAGTGGGAGCAAGTGCGGCAGCAGTACAGCTCAGGCCGAGCAACCCTGCGGAAAGTAGAAGGCTGCGGTAACGGTCTTTTTGGTTAAAACCGCTCAGGGCCGCTCCAATGACGGAGCCAACCGCCATGATGGATGACAGTAGGCCATAACGCCCTGCACTGGCGTGAAAGACATGAACGGCCATGGTGGCAACAAAGAGCGACATGTTCAGCGCAAAAGTACCGATCAGTGCGAGCATAATAAGCGTGGAGCGCAGTTCGTTTTTGCGCCATGCGTAGTGTAGGCCATCTAAAAAACGTTGGTTTTGGATTGCTGAACGGATGGTATTGCGTTTTGCCCGTAGTAAAAATAGCGAACCTAAGACCGCAAAAAACGAAGCGCCATTGATGAGAAAGGTCCAGCCTGTGCTGGTGGCGCTGATGATGGCACCGCCGACGGCTGGGCCTATAAAGCGGGCCGCATTAAAGGAAATAGAGTTAAAAGATACTGCTGCAGGTAAGGCCGTATCGCCGACGAGGTCTCCGATAAAGACTTGGCGCACAGGGGCATCAAATGATGCTGCGGTGCCGAAGAGAAAGGTGAGGGCGTATAAACCCCAACGATCAATATGGTGGGTGATGGTGAGGACGCCAATGCACAGTGCAAGCACTGCCATCATGCTTTGGGTAATGATCAGAAGGCGCCGTCTGTCATAACGGTCCGCCAAAGTACCGGTCCATGGCAGAAAGAGGATGGGTGAGACAAATTGAAGGGCGATCACCGTTCCCAAAAGGGATGCGCTGTGATGGGGCAATTCCGTGAGTGCCAGCCAGTCTTGCCCCGTACGCTGGACCCATGTGCCAATATTGGACACGAATGTCCCAGCTGCCCAAAGGGCATAATCTCGTTGTTTAAAAAGCAAAAATTGCTGTGGTGTATGGCGTTGTTTGCAGGGAGACCGCTGCAAAATGCGGAGCATGCGTGCGTGTCCTTTTGTCTCTTACAGGTACATCAGCACCAATGGGTTCGCGGGGCTAGTGCATCATAGTGCAGGGCAGAGGGAAAGGTTGGAGGCGTCTTTTGGTGACGTTACGCGCGAAAATGTGAGGTGATTTCTGTATCTGTAGCGCTAAAGATGTCATCATAGACAGTGATTCGCCACTCGGCGGAGGGTTCAAACATGACAAAAACACTCGATATCTCCCGGAAGTTAAGCGGGGATTCGCTCAGTACGTTTATTGCGACCATTTCGGCGACAGGCGGTTTGTTGTTTGGGTATGATACCGGCATCATTTCCTCTGCTTTGCTGCAAATACGGGCGCAATTTCATCTCAGCACGCTTGGCGCAGAGATTGTGACATCGACGATTATTCTCGGTGCATTAGTCGGTTGTCTCGGGGCTGGCCCTATCTCGGATCGGTTCGGTCGGCGCAAAACAATCATGCTAGCAGCGGCGCTTTTTATCGTGGGAACGATTGGTGCCGCTGCGGCAACAAGTGTGCAGGTTTTGTCTTTTTCGCGCCTTGTACTCGGTTTGGCGATTGGCGCAGCCTCTCAAATCGTGCCGATTTATATTGCGGAGATTTCACCCGCGCATCGGCGTGGGCGCTTGGTGGTAGCGTTCCAGCTTGCTGTGGTGATGGGCGTAACCTTTTCGTTTTTAACGGGATATGCGCTGCAACATGCAAGCTGGCGTTGGATGTTTGGCATTGGGATGTTGCCAGCCGTTGTATTGTTTGTTGGGATGGCTTTTCTGCCCAATAGCCCGCGCTGGCTTGCGATGCAGGGGCGGCATGATGAAGCGTTAGAGGTCTTGCTGCGTGTGCGCAGTTCATCAGAGATCGCGCATGACGAACTGCATGATATTGTTTCCCACCAAGAGAAGCAGGCACCGTGGTCTGAGCTCAAGAAGCCATGGGTGCGTCCGGCTTTGGTTGCTTCGGTTGGGATCGCGCTTTTATGTCAACTCACGGGCATTAATGCGATTATGTATTATGCACCAACCATTTTTGCCGGTGCAGGCTTTGGTGAGTCGACTGCACTTTTGACGTCCGTTGCGGTTGGTTTGGCAATGGTTGGGGCCACTTTTTTCGGTGGTTGGGCCGTGGACCGTTGGGGGCGCCGGACGTTGATTCTGCGTATGCTACCGGGTGCTGCTGTTTCGCTTGTGGTGTTGGGGCTGATGTTCTCGCTGCATTTGACGCATGGCTGGGGCGCATGGGTCATGGTGCTGTCGCTCATGGGCTATACGGTGTTTAATACAGGCAGCTTGTCGGTAGCGATTTGGCTTGTGGGGGCGGAGGTTTACCCGCTGTCGTGCCGGAGCAAGGGCATGAGCTTAGTGGCGGGAAGCCATTGGGGTGCTGATTTGTTGATTTCATTAACGACGTTGACCCTCGTGCGTGAGCTCGGGGCAGATATGACGTTCTGGCTGTATGCGGCGGTGAATGCGTTCGCTGTGTGGTTTGTGCTGCGTTATGTGCCCGAAACCAAGGGGTATTCTCTTGAGGAGTTAGAGGCTCGGCTGCGGAATGGTACGTTTGCTCCTGTTGACCGTGCGCGGCATTCCGGCCGGCTTCGGGCGCATAGCCCGAATACCGGCACGGATCATGTTCACGGGCGGCCGACTGAGCTGTAATCGAACCCAGCATCCCGCATGATACGGGCGCTCCAGATGTTGCGAAGGTCAACAATCACGCGTCCATGCATGGTGTCTTTTAAGCGTTCCGGGTCTAGGGCCCGGAACATATTCCATTCGGTTAAGATCACTAGCGCATCGGCTCCCTGAGCGGCATCAAGCGCGTCGGTGCAATAATGCAGTTCTGCTGGCAGGAGTGGTTTGGCGGCTGTCATGCCCTCGGGGTCAAAGACACGCAAGGTTGCGCCTTGTTCATGCAGCGTTTGGATGATGGGCAGTGAGGCGGCCTCACGCATGTCATCGGTATCAGGTTTGAAGGTGAGGCCAAGAACAGCAATGGTTTTGCCTCGGACGGAACCACCAGAACGGGCAATGATCCGTTCGGCCATGTCCACTTTGCGGCGTTCATTAATGCGGACCGTCGTGTCAACAAGTTGAGCAGGGGCCCCTGCATCTTTGGCAATGGCGCTGAGGGCGCGAGTATCTTTCGGGAAACAAGATCCGCCGTAGCCTGGGCCGGGATTCAAGAATCGCTTTCCAATCCGCTGATCCAGTCCCATGCCGCGTGCGACATCATGAATATTGCCGCCGACTTTTTCGCAAAGGTCAGCCATTTCATTGATGAAGGTGACTTTCATCGCCAAGAAGGCATTAGCGGCATATTTCGTGAGTTCGGCTGTCTCTAAGTCTGTTAGGACAATGGGGGCTTCGATGAGCGACAGCGGACGATAAAGACGGCGCATCAGTTCGGTGGCGCGGGCGCCTTTATCGTCGGTATCATGGTTGATGCCGATGATAACGCGATCGGGGCGCATGAAGTCTCCGATGGCGTTGCCTTCTCGGAGAAATTCTGGGTTGGAAGCGACGTCAAAGGAGAGGTCTGGCCGTGTTTCTTTCAAAATACGGGCGACTTCACGCCCAGTACCGACAGGAACCGTCGATTTCGTGACGATTAGTAGGTCTTTTTGGGCTGCTAGGGCGATTTCGCGCGTAGCAGCGTAAACATAGGTGAGGTCAGCATGGCCGTCACCACGACGGGTTGGCGTGCCAACAGCGATGAAAACGGCGTCAGCATCAGCAATGGCGCTGGTAAGGTCATTCCCAAAAGTCAGGCGGCCCGCTTGGGTATTGCTGGCGACGATTGTATCGAGGCCGGGTTCAAAAATGGGAATACGGCCTTCACGTAGGGCCGCGAGTTTCTTTTCGTCGCGTTCAACGATGGTAACATCTGTACCGAATTCGGCGAAACATGCCCCCGAGACGAGCCCGACATAACCGCCGCCGATCATAGCGATACGCATAAAGAAATCTCTCCGTCAGTCCTACTCTTAGTCCATAGCCGACCGATGGATGGGGGGAAACCCATTGGGAATATTAAGGTTTTTTGCGGGGGGATTGGTAGCAGAAGGGCAACTTCTTTTTTTGGAAGAAAAGAAGCAAAAGACTTTTTAAAAATTTGGGATGGAATTGAGTTTAGCTGCAGGTTTTTTGTAAAAAATAGCCCAACCTCTCTGTAAAGAGGCTGGGCTGTATGCCGTGTTCTTAGTTGAACGGCATGTATCGCAGAGACATCATGACCATGTTGTCATCTGTGTGAGGACGACCGCCAACACCAGAGAATGAGTCGACATAGGTGTAAGAGTACTGACCGCCGATACGCACTGTACCGTAGTCACCCTTCATGTAGTCGTACCAAAAACCTGCGGTGGCTTGAGCAACTGTACGTACGTTGCTGCTTGCTGCGCAGAGGGTGGACATTTCGGTGTTGCAGCCCGTCATGTTCGCCATTGGGCTGCCATAACCGTAAGCTTTACCGCCAGATGTAAAGGCTTCACGTGATGTCACGCGTTCTGCGCCAGCATAACCGTACAGTTTAAGAGCTTTGGTTGGGTTGCCGTAAATGCCGAACAGGACATTCGCTTCTGGCAGAGCTTTTGGAGCGCCTGTTGGGCTGAATGTGAAGTCGGGGATGTTGGAGGTACCGTAACGGCCCAAGCCAACGCCCGCCAAGCCAGAGGCTTGGAAGTACAGCTTCTTGTCGATGATCGGCAGGATCATACCGCCGCCGCCACCGCCAGCAACGGTGGTCTGGTTTTGGCCAGCGCCGGTTGTGCTGACGCGGTCGTGGAAGAAGCGCAGCAAGCCGGTGAGTTCAAAGTGGCCCCAGCCTGGATCAGCCGCGACTTTAGCGATGACGTCAGGAGCGATATCCGTAGCGTACCATGTGTCCGGGTTGTTCACGTTTGTGCCGGTAACGCGGTATGTGACGTTGCTCTGAAGTGGTGTGCCCGCTGGAACGGAGGATGGATTTTCCAGCGATAGAGCAACGTGATAGCGGCTGTTATCGAAGCCTTTGACGATACGGATTTGGCTGTTACGCGTCCAGTTAAACCCGGGAACGTATTGTGCTTCGATGGTGAGCGGGATTTGTTCATCACGTGCTGACAGGCCCTTGTTGTAGAGCGTGATGAGTGACCAGCTTTGACCACCAAGGATTTGCAGGTCATCAGCTTTGTCTTTTAACTCACCGTAGAACACGCGAGCGCGCAGAACGTAGGAGTTAGATTGACGGGAGTTTGAGGCAGAACCTGCGCCTTGGAAGTCTGTTTCGACGTAACCATCGGCTTCAAGCTTCGGGGTGATCATACCTTCCACCAACGCAGCCAAGCGGCTCTGACGTTCGGTTTGGTGGAACTCTGTCATGTTATAGGTTGAGTTATTGCCCCACGGAATGGCGTTGTAGCCCGTGGAGATATCAGAACCCGTGTTGCGTGAGCGCCAAATGCCGGCGGCTTCAGCAAAGCCACCGAGTGTGATGCGCACACCGCCAACTTGGATTTGGCCACGGCGAAGGGGGCCGTACAGGCTGGAATGAGCGGCCGGGGTGCCGGTAATTTCACCATATGGCGTTCCAGCGGTGCGGGCTGGCGCCAGTGTTGGTTGTGCGACGGCCCAGCTACCTTTGCCGCTTTGGCCAATCATGGTGGAGCGGGTGCCGTAAGGGTTATTTTCGGCATCTTCACGTTGATGTGCCAGCACGGCGCGTGCACGTTTTACTTCTTCAGCATGCTCTTTTTTCATTGAGCTCAGCTGTGCCTGCATGGCGCGGATTTGGCGCTCCATGACTTCCATTTGGTCAGCTGCATGAGCGCGTGGCGTCAGGCTGCCCAGAAGAGCTAGGGCAGAAGTGGCAAGAAGCGTACTGGTCCGGCGGAGTGAGTGTGTCATTGCCGCGTGTGATTCCTTCGCATCGGGTAGGGGTGCGGGTTCTTTCGGCGGATTATCTGATTTCGTGAAGAGCGCACCGCGAAGGTTTCATGGCAAGTATGTGACATTTTTATTACAAAAACGGCATTTTCCCCGCTTTTCCGGGTTATTTCGCCTATGAAATTATTTTTAAAAATGACAAAAAGCTGATGCTTTATCGCTATGTGTGACTGAAATACAACTATTTCATGAGCTTGTCATGAAACTATCATGGAACTGCATCTGTTGTGGAAAACCCTGCCGGGTTAGATAGATGCACGTTTTCAAAATGTTCGACCGAGGGGTCCCCATGATTAAGAGCAAAATTGCGCTTTTGGGCTTTGCCGCTATGACGGCGCTTGGTGCATTCTCCGCACAAGCAGCAGACATCACAGGTGCAGGCTCCAGCTTTGCAGCGCCGATTTATGGTGCATGGGGCCAGGCTGCGAAAAGCCAAGTTGGCGTAACGGTCAATTACCAGAGCGTTGGTTCAAGCGCTGGGCAGGATCAGGTTATTGCACGGACCGTTGATTTCGGTGCGTCTGATAAGCCTATGGCTGCTGAGCGTTTGGCTAAGGAACATCTGTTTCAGTTCCCAACGGTGATGAGTGGTATCGTTGTTGTTGCTAATGTACCGGGCGTAAAGCCGGGTTCACTGCACCTCGATGGTCCAACGATTGCGGCATTGTTCGATGGTGAGATCAGCACCTGGAATGATGATCGTATTAAAGCGCTGAACCCAGGCGTTGATCTGCCAGATACGGATGTTGCTCCGGTACATCGTGCTGATGGTTCAGGTACGAGCTATGTTTTCACGTCTTACCTGTCTCAAGTGTCTCCTGAGTGGAAGCAAAAGCTTGGTGCTGGTACGTCCATCGCATGGCCAGGCGGTTCAGGTGCGCGTGGCAATGACGGCATTGCGGCTATGGTGAAGCAGACGGAAGGTGGCATAGGGTATGTTGAATATTCTTATGCTGCTCAGAACCATCTGAATATTGCGCAAATCCGCAATCATGCTGGCAAGTTTGTGTCTCCTTCATTGAACGGTTTTGTTGAAGCGGCACAATCTGCAGATTGGACAGGCGCTTCTAATTATGCGGTGAACTTGCTGGATACGGCAGGTGCAGGTGCATGGCCAATCGTGACGGCAACATTCGTACTGGTTCCTACGAACCCAACGAATGCTGATAATGCTGCGGCTGTTCGTAAGTTCTTCACTTTTGGTTTTGAACATGGCGATGCCGATAACGTTCGCCTTGAATATGTTG
Organism: uncultured Neokomagataea sp.; assembly: GCF_946476835.1. Lineage (GTDB taxonomy): Bacteria > Pseudomonadota > Alphaproteobacteria > Acetobacterales > Acetobacteraceae > Gluconobacter. The sequence goes on along the minus strand of NZ_CAMKWA010000009.1, from coordinate 63,382 downwards.
GTTTGCCAGCATCTGTGAAGCAGAGCGTGTTGGCACACTGGCCACAATAAGCACTCTTTTTCTTGGAGTGTTTGTGCGAAAAGCGGGTTCCGAAAGGGCCCGCTTTTTTTGTGTTGGAGAGGAATGATGTGATGGTGCTTCGTGCTGGTGCATTCTTTCTGAGTGTTTTCTTTTTACCTTCTGTCGTGTTGGCGGCCTCCGCGTCATTAACCGCAGAAGAAGCTGCTGTTGCGGCGCGTATTGAACCTCATGGCGTAGTGGGGGAGTTTACGATGGCAGTTTGTAGGACAGGCCATGTAAATGGGGCCGTCTTCCTGGATTCCCGCAAGAATTACCGGGATCAGAAAACGCTGATTATTGAGATTCCTGATACGGTCGTGCAGCGTACGGGTTTGACGCCGGAGCAAGTGCAAGAGCGTTATTTAGGCCGGCGTATTCGTGTCAGCGGATGGGCGCGGCGTGTACCGATCGGTGTTCATGATGCCCAAGGGAATGTGGTGTCGATTTATGATCAAATTCAGGTGCATATGAGCACACTGGATGATGTGCAGTTGGATGGTCTTCAGCGTGATGCCTCTGTCTGCCCGGACGACAAAGCGCCGCAGGTCTCGTAAAGAAAGACCAACGGCGCTTTTCTGCAGCCGCCATCAGGCGGCTTATGTAGGTTAGGCTTGTGGTTTGCGGGAATTGGCCTTGGCGACCTGCTTACCCCATTCCACGAGTTCTTTTGAGCAATCGGCACGGTCCAGACGGCACTCAATGAGTGTTGGGCCACGTGTGTGCTTTTGAGCTTCTGCAATAGCCGCTTTGAGTTCGGCGCCTGTAGTAGCTGTCAGGCCGAGAGCCTTCCCGCCACGTAGTGAGCCGTCTTCTGCGCCGGTGCCGCCATTGAAGGCATCCATCAGCTTCGCGTAGTTCCAGTTTTGGATGTAGTTATATGGCCCGTCATGGATTTTGATTTCGATGACATAGCCAAAGTTATTGATCAGGAAGATGATGACCGGCACTTCGTAACGGATCATCTGAGCGACTTCCTGAGCCGTCAGTTGGAAAGAACCATCGCCAACCATCAGTACATGTTTGCGCTCTGGGGCAGCAACTGCACTTCCGAAGACGGATGGAACACTCCAGCCGATATGGCCCCATTGCATTTCAGATTCGACGCGTGCGCCTTCTGGCAGTGTCATGCGCGTTGCGTTGAACCAAGAATCGCCTGTTTCAGCAAAGAGCGTGGTGTCACCATCGACTAGTGCGTTGATTTGACGTGTCAGTTCATCGTTGGTCAGTTTGGCGTCTGGTGCAGCGGGTGCAATGGTCAGAGGTGTGTAAGCATCTTGGGTTGAAGCGGGCTTGGATGGTGCTTTTGCCGCAAGAGCGCTCACAAAGGCTTTGAGCGGAACGCTGGCGAATTGTCGGTTATCGACGGTGACGCTCTCAGGGTTGACCTCAATGACGTTTTCGCCGCGGACAAGTTTGCGCCAGCCGACTGAAGCGTAGTCATTCCAAACCGGGCCGAGGGTAATGACGCCATCTGCGCCTTCAACAATTTTTTCGGTACCCTCGCTGCTGACTTCACCCCAATAGACACCACGATACAGTGGGTGTGCTTCTGAGAAGAGGCCTTTTGCTGCACTCATGACCGTGACAGCACAGCCTAGGCGCTCTGCTAGTTCAACGGTTTCTTCCAGTGCCTCAGCGGATTTGAGTTTATTGCCCACCAAGATAACGACTTTTTCGCGTTTTTCGAGGAAAGCAAGGCTGGCATCAATTGCTGCATTGAGGCTGGTATCATCTACCGGCTGGCTAGAGAAAAGCGCTGAAATTGGGCCTGGTCGTACGCAAGGTGATGCTGCGATGTTACAGGCAATTTCGAGGTACGCAGGTTTCTTTTCACGCAGAGCTGTCCGGATGACATGGTCAATTTGTGCCGGTGCATTCTCTGGTGACACAATGATTTCAGAAGCGACGGTAACGTGCCGCACCATCTCGCGCTGATAGGAGTAATCCGTCAGGCCGATTGTGTGGTGCAGAACATGGCCGGAGCCGTGATCATTGGTGTTTGGCGCACCGGAAACAAGGATAACGGGCAGGTTCTCAGCATACGCGCCGCCGATGCCGTTCATGGCAGAAATCGCGCCGACGCTGAAGGTCACGATGGCACAGGCTGCACCGTTGGAACGTGCATAGCCTTCAGCAGAGAAGCTGCAGTTGAGCTCGTTACAGCTATAGATTTGTTCCGTACCGCCGTGCTCGATCAGTTGATCAAGCAGCACCAGGTTATAGTCCCCGGCAACGGCGAAGTGATGCTTAAGCCCGATTTGGGTCAGGCGTTCGGCGAGGTAATGTCCGACGGTGAACGTCATAATCTTCAGTGCCTCATTGACCGCGCGGGCGTAGCCGTAAAACATGACAAGCATGTTCCGGCGGGCGACACGGCGGGGAAGCGCGACAAGCCGTCTGGATCGGCGGCGCCATCTGCGCGGGGTTGAAAATGAAGGGCGCGAATAGAGCAGTCGAAGGGCTTTGGGGATTGTTCCGTGATGGGGCTGTAAACCAGCATCGCCCTGTTGTGCTCCTTCAATAAAGACCGCGTTTCGCGCTCATGAACACTCTAAGCGTTAAGGCCGCTATAAAGAACGACCTATGTCAAAACTTAACGGCAACGTGATGAGGATACAAAATAGGAGAAACCATTCACAAAAATAAAATTAATCGGTTTCACTGAACTCTTTGTATTTTGTAAGCGTTATCCCAACAGAACAGCAAGAGGTGTGGTGATGGTAGATCGTAACATTATCCGTACGACGGCAGGAGCCCCTTGGGGGAGCAACCAAGACAGCAAAACCGCAGGTTCCCGCGGTCCTCTGCTGTTAGAAAATTATCAATTGCTCGAAAAACTGGCGCATCAAAACCGTGAGCGTATTCCAGAACGAACGGTCCATGCGAAAGGTTCCGGCGCCTTTGGTACCTTTACGGTAACGCAGGATATTACTCGGTATAGCTGCGCTTCAATTTTTGCAGAGGTCGGTAAGAAAACCGACGTGTTGACGCGTTTCTCCACAGTTGCGGGTGAACGCGGCGCTGCGGATGCAGAACGTGATGTTCGTGGGTTTTCTGTTAAGTTCTATACGGATGATGGTAACTGGGATTTAGTTGGTAACAACACTCCAGTGTTCTTCTTGCGTGATCCTATTAAGTTTCCGGACTTCATCCACACGCAAAAACGCCATCCTCGTACCAATATGCGTTCTGCGACGGCAATGTGGGACTTCTGGTCGTTAAGCCCAGAGAGCTTGCATCAGGTGGCGATCTTATTCTCGGATCGTGGTTTGCCGCAGGGTTACCGTCACATGCATGGCTTTGGTAGCCACACCTTTGCTCTTTGGAACCGGAAGGGTGAACGCTTTTGGGTAAAATTCCACTTTAAGACGCAACAGGGAATCCGTAACTGGACGAATGAAGAAGCAGCTGAAGTGGTAGCTGCTAACCGTGAAAGCTCACAGGAAGACCTGTATAACGCCATTGAAAAAGGCGATTTTCCACGTTGGAAAGTGTATATTCAGGTTATGGAAGAGGAAGAGGCTGAACGAGTTTCTTTCAATCCATTTGACGTGACGAAGGTATGGTCACAGTCAGATTATCCATTGCAAGAGATCGGTGTAATGGAATTAAACCGCAATGCGGTGAATTACTTCGCAGAGATTGAGCAGTCTTCTTTCTCACCCTCGAATGTGGTGCCGGGTATAGGTTTCTCACCGGATCGTATGTTGCAAGGTCGTTTGTTTGCTTATGCGGATGCTCACCGTTACCGGGTTGGCACGCATTATGAAGCCCTGCCTGTTAATCGTCCGAAAGTGGCGGTGAAAAACTACCATCTTGATGGGCCGATGCGTTTTGATGCGCCGGAGCCTGGTGATGGTGGATATTACGAGCCTAATTCTTTCTCTGGGCCGGTAGAAGATCCATCAGCAGTGGAACCACCATTGAAGATTAATGGTGATGCTACCTATTACGAACATCGTTCAGATGGGGATGATTTCGCGCAACCACGGGCTTTGTTCCATCTGTTTAATGCAGAGGAAAAAGAGCGTTTTTATGCGAATTTCGCTGGCGCTATGGCAGGGGTTCCTTCTGAGATCATTGAGCGGCAGTTAGCACTGTTCCGTAAGGCTGATCCAGAATGGGAAGAAGGTGTGCGTAAGGCTTTAGCCGCCGCGTAAGACCGGGAGCTTGGGGCAGCTCGTGAGGGGTGCCCCAATGTTCTGATAGTATATAACACCGCACCTAAGTTGATAGGCTAAGGCGCGGTGTTTCTTGTTCTAACGTGGGCGAATAGCGGAGATTTGGTGTCCAATATGCCCGCCGCCTGCCAGTGTTCTGCGGCGGTGGCTGAAAAACCGTTGGTCCGTTAAGGTATCGACGTTGAGGCTACTGACCGTTATAGCGCCTGCCGCGCGGAGTCGATCTGAGCAGTAGCCAGAGAGATCAAAAAGAAAATGGCCATCACGCGGTGCGGTGCGGAAGAAGCGAGGGCCACGCTCGGGGTCTTGTGTGCAAACTGCGTCATACATATCAGGGCCAGTTTCATAGACATCGCCGCCAATACAGGGGCCGACGGTTGCATGAATATCGTGGGCACCGATGGCTTTCATTGCGGAGATCACAGCTTCAATGACGCCACCGACTGCGCCGCGCCACCCGGCGTGTGCAGCACCGACGATGCGGCCGTCTCCAGACGATAACAGCAAAGGGCCGCAATCTGCAGTGATGGTGCTGATGCCAGTCTTTGCGCAATCTGTAACGAGAGCATCTCCTTCAGGTCCACGGCCTGTGGTCCAGAGGGGAGTATCGGGACGGATTGTGTGAACGATGGCACTATGTGTCTGTTTTAGGCCTAGAAAACGGGCAGGATGAACGCCAAGTGTGCGTGCAATTCGTGCCCGGTTTTCGGTGATATTTTCGGGCTTATCAACCGAAGATAATGAACCATTGAGGCTATCAAACGGGGCAGGAGAGACGCCGCCTAAGCGTGTAAAGAAACCATGAGGCACGGTGAGGTACTCATCACGCAGGAATAGCTCTGGTGCGATGGTTGTATTAGGCATGGGCTGTGCTCCGGCTTGAACGGCGCCAAGCGTAAATCATGATGCTGATCCCTGCGAGTGCCATGGGGATGCAGAGAAGTTGGCCCATTGTTGTGCCGCCGGGGAGGAAGCCGATGTTTGCATCCGGTTCACGGAAAAATTCGCAGAAGCTACGGGCGAAAGCATAACCTACGAGAAAGAGGCCGGAAAGGAAGCCTGTACGTTGGCGGAGTTTCTCTTGCCCGGCAGCGACGAGCATAACGAGCAGTAACAAGACGCCTTCGGTCAGTGCTTCATATAATTCTGATGGGTGCCGAGCGATGGGGCCACCGGTGGGGAAGATCATGGCCCATGGTAAGTTCTCCGGTGCGGGGCGGCCCCAGAGTTCACCATTAACGAAATTGGCACAGCGGCCGAGGCCTAACCCGATGGGGACGACCGGTACGATACGATCCGCAAAGGCGAAAAAGTTAATTTTTCTCTTCCATGTAAACCACACTAGCATAAGGATGACGCCTAATGCACCACCATGGAAGGACATTCCACCTTGCCATGTTTTGAGAATTTCGATGGGGTGGGTCAGGTAAAAATCTGGGCGATAGAACAAGACATAACCCAGTCGACCACCCAATAAGACGCCGAGAATGCCGTAAAAGAGAAAGTCATCTACCACAGCGTTGTCAGCAACGCTTGGTGAAAGACGGCAGAGACGTTTTGCTAACGGGAGTGCTAAAATAAAAGAGACCATATAGGCCAGCGCATACCAGCGGACGGATAAGGGGCCGATATGAAAGGCGACCGGGTCAAAACCGGGGAACAGGAGCGGATGACTCATGAGGAAAGGGCTCCAGCAGGGGTGGCCTTATGGGATAAAGCGATGACCAATAAGGGAATGCCAGCCGTGACGCTGACGGTACTTCCTGTATAGTCGTTCTATCGCTACGAACCAAGCAATGCGGACTCGGCCTTTTGTGGTTTTCGGGTATGGGTGTTGTGTTTAGGAGTTGCACGGATGTCGATTAAGGCTCGTTTTTTTGATGATATTGCTGGGCTTGCTGGCAATGCTTTTTCTGCGGCGAATGGTGTGCGTGAAGAGATTCATGCAATCGTGCGGGCACGCGTCGATGAAGTTCTGAATGGTCTAGATCTCGTGCGTCGGGATGAGTTTGACGCTATTCAGGAAATGGCAGGGCGTGCGCGTTTAGCACAAGAAGAAGCAGAAGCACGTTTCGCCGGGTTGGAAGAGCGGTTGGCGCGTTTAGAAGCTGCGCAGAAGGTTGAGCCATCCTCAGAAGGCTGAATTGTCTTTTGCTGAGCGTGTGCTCTATGGATTGAAAAAAGGCCTCCCAAGTTCTGGGAGGCCTTTTTTATTGGAGGTGTTAGCGTGGGGCGAAGAGGCCAAGGTCAAGGTGGTGGCCATTTGAGTAATTGAGGCCAGTGATGCGGCCATACTCTGTGATGTCTGTTCCGGTGGGCGCGAGTGCTTGGCGGAAAGCAGCTTCGTCTTTGTGATCAATGAGTACGAGGCTGCATTGTTTATGGTCCGCTAGGTAACGTGCTGCAGGTTGAGGGCCTAAAAGCTGCGTATTCGGGCCGGACAGGAAAACAAGGCTGGGCTCAGAATAGGATGTTGAGATGAGTGTGCTGTCTGCGCAGGGTTGTACGGTGTGAAACAATTCTGCCGCGCGTGGTGCAAGGCGAATTGTTTGTAGATTTGGGATAACGGCCAAGAATAGTCCGGCTTGTGTCAGGATGGCGGCCCCCATGACACAGAAGAGGGCCTGACGGCGCTCGTGTTTGAGAATAAACCAAATCGCGAGCAGCATGAGAGGAAATGCGCCGCTGAAACCGATGAGGACACGGATTGAGAGTTTATGCTCAAGCTGTGCCAGAAGAATGGTGCCCGCAGCACAGAAGGCTAGGCCTATAGCGGCCCATACGGTTCCGTAGAGTCCTGCCAATACCGTGCCAATGCGGCTGAATTTTTCACGTTGCCAGAGTGTCAGTGACGCTGCGGTCAGAATGGCGATAGCAGGGTAGGTTGGTAGGACGTAATGGGGCAGTTTGGTTGCGATGAGTTCAAACACCAGCCAGTGAGGCAGAATCCAACTGAGAAGAAAACGGACTTCCGGAAGGGCGCGATGTCGCCAGATGGCAGGAAGTGCTAAAGCGGCAAAGAGTGACCCCGGCCAGAAGGCAATCGCAAAAACGGCTAAGTGGTAGCCTGGGAATAAGCCGTGAGATTCCTGAGCATGCCCAACTTTTCCAAGGAAGTTGTGGCCAACAGCAAGAGAAAAGAACTGGCCATGGCTGAGGGTATTGATCGCGATGCACCATGGTAGGACGACTGCGAGCATAAGCAGCCAGCCCCATGACGGGCGCATGCGTTTGAAAAGGCTCGGTTGGGTTGAGTGTTCTGTTGTGAAACGCTCTGACAGCCAGAAGGCGAGGGGGGTACCGAAGGCTGGAATCAGCACCACTGGCCCCTTGAGCATGAGGCCGACGCCGCAAGCGAACCAATAGAGAAGGGCTGTTTTGAGGTGAGTGGGGCGTGTGTTTTCGCGATCTTTAAAGGCGCGTAGGAGTGCCGCTTGAACTGTGAGAATATCGAGAAGAAGGACTGTATCGATTGTGGCCATGCGGCTTTCGGCCACGAATAGCGTGGACACCATGAGCAAGCCAGCCGCGAGAAGCCCTGTTATGCCACCAAATAATGTGCTGCCAATCCATGCCGTGAGAGGAACCGCCACTGATGCAGCCATGAGGCTGGGAATACGGTAAGGCCATGTTTGGCGTAGTACATCGGGGCCAAACATGTCTTCTGCGAGTGCTGTTGAGGCAGATTCGAGCCAATAAATGCCCGCGGGCTGAAGATAACGTGGTTTGTCTTGAAAGCGGACATCAACGTAGTTGTGGGAGAGCAGCATTTGCTCTGATGCTTCCATATAGCGTGGCTCATCCCGGTCTAATGGGGGAAGAGACATGCGCCCGGGAAGGGCCAAGATGAAGGTCATCAGGCCAAGAAAAATGTAATGGCGGAGTGTCAATGTCATGAAGGCATGTCCAAGTTCACCAGTGGAGTTTCTGGTTCAGTCACGCAAAAAAATGGCAGCGAGGACGCTGCCATGGTGAGCGGTTTTAGTGCTCGATTGTGCGTGAAGGGAGGTGGGTCCGATTTTGGAGCCACATAACGCCGAGGAGGTCACGAATACCGACAAGGGCGCGGTTTAGGTTCGTATATTTTGATTGGCCGTGTAGGCGGGAACGGTGTTGCACTTCATGGCAGATGAGTGGTGCGCCGTAATGGCCCAACAAAGCGGGTAAAAAGCGATGGACGCCCTCAAACTGAGGGATACGCAAGAACATGGCTCGCGAGAAAAGCTTGAGCGGTGCGCCTGTATCTGGGCAGCCGTCATTCAAGAGTTTGACGCGCAGGCCATTTGCAAATTTCGTGGCGATACGGCGTGAGAGGCGGTCACTACGTTTGCGGCGCACACCAACGACGAGAGCGGGTGTACCTTCGGCCTTTTGAGCGAGGGCAAGCATAGTGATGATTGCAGAAGGATCATCTTGGCCGTCACCATCAATGGTGGCAATCCACTCCCCTTTTGCCGCTTCGATGCCAGTGCGTAGCGCGGCAGATTTTCCAAGGCGCTTAGGGTGGCTGATGATACGAAGCTGAGGCAGGAAGGAGGCGCGGGCCTCAAGAAGCTTCTGCACCGTGCTGTCTGTACTGCCGTCATCTACTGCGACAACCTCACATGACGGGAGGTGTTCGAGTGTTGTGGCAATTTCCTGACAGACGGGAAGAATATTGTCGGCCTCGTTTAACACCGCCATGACAATGCTGATCGTGAGAGAGCTTTGCGTCATAGGGGGGACCGTAGAAGAGGGCGAAGACCCGGGTGACATTAAAGCATTCTCCCGGGTCTTGGCTGTTGTCATTGTTTAGGCAGCCGCTTTGCGGAGCGATGCTGGCAGAGCAGCAAGGCTTTGATCAACAAGTGATGCGGCAGCTTCTGGGTTTGATGCCAGATGTGATGCGACAACATCACGGGCAGCAGAAATAGCAATGGCCGTAGCGCGGTCACGTACTTCACGCAGAGCAGCGCGCTCTGCAGCTTCAATACGGTCACGAGCTTGTGTTTCGTAACGTTCAGCAGCGTCTTGAGCGTCCTGACGGGCGCGTTCAGCCACAGCAGCGGCTTCAGCTTCCGAACGGGCGATCATCTGCTTCGTTTCTTCGAGGGTTTTTTCCCGTTCGCGCGTTGCGTCTTCGAGCATTTGCTCGGCTTCGCGGCGCAGGCGGGATGCTTCATCGAGGTCTGCACGGACGCGGTCTGCACGTGCATCAAGCGTTTGCGTGATGACAGCCCAGAGTTTGCGTCCGAAAATCACGAAGAAAAGGACGAAGGCCAGTGCGGTCCAGAAACGTGGTTCGTGGAACATCATGTCCTCCTTCAGGCTTGTGCCCGTGCGATGGCTTCGGAAATGGCCGAACCCTGTGCTGTGCTCGCGTCGGTACCGATCAGGCGACCAACAACGGTTTGAGCCGTGTGGGTTGCGATTTCTGGTAGGCTTGCAAGAGCAGCGTTACGAGATTGGGCGATACGTTCCTCGGCCTGAGCGATCTCGGCCTCTAAACGCGTTGCGGCTGCTTGGGCATGGGCCTCGGCAGTGGCGCGAGCCTCATTTTGGATACGCTCGACATTGGCACGTGCCTGTGCGGCAGCGTCATGACGTGCTTTCTGAAGCTCAGCGCTGGCCGCATCAGCTTCTGCCTTGGCGCGCCGTGCAACGTCCAGATCATTCTGGATGCGGTTACGGCGGTTTGTCAGAACCCGTTCAACCTTTGGAAGGGCTGAGCGGCTCAGGACGAGGTAGAAGCCAATGAAGATGGCGGCACCCCAGACGACCTGCCCAATGACGAAATGGTCATTGAAGCGGAGCTGGGGCATGCCCGCAGCCACAGCTTGGCCCGGCACGGCCGCCAGCGTAGCGGCGAACAGGAAAAAGCGTGGCATGCGGTTCATTGTGACCCTCAGGAGAACAGGATCAGGAATGCGATCAGCAGGGCGAACAGTGCAACAGCTTCTGTCAGTGCGAAGCCGAGCATGCCAAGACCGAACACGTTTGCACGTGATGCAGGGTTGCGGCCGATGGTGCTGACCAGCGTGGAGAAGATGTTGCCGATACCGACGCCGACACCTGCCAGAGCGATAACTGCCAGACCGGCGCCGATTTCACGAGCTGCTTGAACGTCCATGTTAGAGTTTCCTTAGAAGGCGGTTGGAAGAGAAACGAATATGCTGAGGTTATTGCGCGCTAGAATTAGTGCTCAACAGCCTCGCGCAGGTAGATGCAGGTGAGGATCGCGAAGACATATGCCTGCAACAGGCCTACCAGCAACTCAAGAGCCATCAATGCGATGTTGAACACCACGGGAGCGATGGCAATGACGTGACCTACGACGCCCAGACCAGCAAGCATGATTGTGAAGGAGGCAAAGACCTCAAACAACACGTGACCGGCTACCATGTTGGCAAACAGTCGGATCGACAGGCTGACAGGACGTGACAGGAAGGAGATGATCTCGATCGGGACAATCAATGGTGCCAGCCAGACGGGAACGCCGTCCGGCAGGAAGTGCTTGAAGTAGCCCAAACCTTGGTGGCGCAGAGCGACGACCAGTGACAACAAGAAGACCCCAACTGCCAACGCCAAAGTCACAGCAATGTGGCTGGTGTATGTGAAGCAGAAAGGGATAAGACCGAGATAGTTACCCGTCAGAATGAAGAAGAAGAGCGCAAAGATGAACGGGAAAAAAGCTGTGCCCTTTTCACCAATAGTGCTGAGGGCGAGGTCATGGACAAAGTCATATCCAAGCTCAGCCGCAGCTTGTAGACGCCCGGGGACAACCGCTGCAGGGCGCATCCCGATGTAAAGGAAGCCGAGGACCAATACGACAGCGATGATCATAAAGAGCGGCGACTGCGAAAAATGCAGACTTTCACCGAGCGTACCGAGAACCGGTTTCAGCTCGAATTGTCCGAGCGCGTCAATCGTCGATCCGGCAGCCACGCTGGCTTCTCCCGTTATTAGTGGGGCCTGCCAGGAGGGCTGGCCCATTTAAAACTCGCCAAGCATTTATCATGCCGGCACCACATCCAAGCAGGGCAAAAATCATGATGAACACGACTTTGTATCCCAGCCAACAACCGAGAGCGTACCCGATCGCTACTCCGACGGCTAGACCAGCGGCGAGTTCTGTTCCTAATCGCATGGCAACGCCGAACTCAGAAAGCGTTTTGTTACCATCGGATGAGGAGGATGCACCTGCCTTTTTAGACCGTTTTTTGGGAGAAAGTTTTTCATCCGCGCGGGCGAGCCGTTTGGTGAAGCTTTCTTCCTTTTCGGAAGGACGGTGAACCACGTTAATTGAACCCTCTTAGTCCAGCACGTGTGGTCTTGTTAGGAAGAAGATCTTCCGAACGCTAACCTACGTATCGGGCTTGCTACCGACGACTCCTTGCGGTGTCAATGCGAAGTATCAAACCTGCGTGTTTCAACTGACCAAGCGCAGGCGTCTACGGCGGCCTTTTGCCCCCCCTTCTCCATTGCTTTTCTCAATTCCGTGTGCGGCTGTGTCTTGTGTGCCACCACGAATATCAAGGGGGAGCATAGGGGCGGGGTCCTCTTTCTCTACGGAGAGTTGAGGAGCATCTGGCAGGGGGTGATTAAGATAGGCTTCTGACAGGGTCCGGAAGGCGTAATCCACCATAGAGGAAGCATAGCTCATATTGGGGTCACCTTCGACGGTGCCTGCTGCTCCGAAGCGCGTGTAAGCGAATCGTTCAACAAAGGCCCCTAAAGGTGCGCCGTGCTGTAGGCCGATACTCACAGCCTGGCCGAGGCATTCCATCAGGCCGCGTGCCATTGCACTTTCGCGTGCCGGTACGAGATTGATTTCACCGAGTGAGCCATCATCGAACTCACTTGTGCGCATGAAGAGGCTGTGACCGCCAATGGCAGTGCGCTGAGTGAAGCCGCGTTGTCGATTCGGTAAGGGGCGGCGTACGCCACGCTCCAGTTTGGCACGCATGCGCGCATATTCGGGTTCGGGTAATTCCGGCATGAAATCTGTTAAACCCTGTAGGGCATGATGCATACGTTCATGCGCTTCGGGGCTTGTTGGTGGCAGAGGGTTGGTGCCGGAGAGTGCTAACGCCAAAGCGGAGTGAGGCTGCAAGCCGCGGTGTTCCAAACGATTGAGTGTGGCTTGCCGCAAACGCCCATCTTCGCGCGTGGGTGAAAAGATAGGGCTTAGGCCGCAGGCCTCAACATCCAACAACCCATCAACAGGGCCGGGGCTAGAAAAGCCGGTTTGGATTGGGGCTAGGGTGAGTGCATCATGATGCGCTGCGGCCTCTGGCAAAGAGCGGGCTGCAAAATCACGTAAGCCGTTTAAGGGAGAGTCTGGGATATCGGGGCCGGTGAGTAAGGTGCCAGCCCGAGCGATAGTGGTGGTGAGCGCTGTGAGGGCTTGGGCTGCAGCGCGGCCATCATCGCTATCATAATCAAGGCCAATGGCTGCAAGGAAAGCATCCAGATCGGTCAGTAAGATGAGGCCAGCTGGGTCTTTGGGAGTGATGTCTGGTGCATCGAAGAGCGGTAATGCGCCGCTGCGTTCGGATGCTTGGTCGCCCTGAAGGCGGCGCAGCGCGTCACAGATAACCGCTAGGGACGTGGCAAAATGCTCTCCCGCGAATGCCCCATCTTCAACAAACGCTGAAAGACGCAGGACAAAGCCGGGTGTTCCTTCAGGGTCACGCTGCCATATGGCAGCATTTGGAGCAATCTGCCGGAGCAATAAGAGGCATGATAATGCCTGCCCAAGGGGAGGCGTATTGGCCGGGGTGCCGGGAAGGGGCAGGCACGCATCAATTGTATCAACCCAGCGCGCAGCTTCAGTCGCGAGACGTACGGGGCCTTCTCCCGGTGCAAGACGCGCAAGCGCTTCCGCAGCGGCATCATCCCATGCAGCGGGGAGGGTGACGGCACGGGTAGCGCTGTCATCAGGGTCGGTGGTGACCTGAAGCGTCCTCATCCGGACGCCGGTCCAGTGAAGGCGGGCTGTCATGGTGAGAAGCTTACGCCTCTGTCTGGTGATGGCGAAAGCGGGAAAAAGGCTCTGAAACCCGGAACAATACCCGTAAAGATGGGGATATGGGGGATAACATTTTTCTTGGTCTGCACGATGTACGAGATGTGTGGAATTGGACGGCGGGGCAGGAAGCCGCTAGACGGTAGTGAGATGATTTTTTTGCCCCTGATCGTAGTCTTGCGACAGGGTTTCTGGGGTGCAGTGTCTATGAATACAGCAGCAACGGGACGTAGCAGCTCTTTGGCGAGTAAAGAGTTTATCACCGGGTGTGGTGTGCTCGTTTTGCTGGTGGTCGTGCTGGTGGTGGCCGTGATGGGTAACCGCTCTAGTGATGATGCGGGGTACCCCGTACATGCGGCGTTTAGCCAAATTGATGGATTGGATGTGGGGTCTGATGTCCGTTTGGCCGGTATTACGGTCGGACATGTGACGGCAGAGACGGTTGATCCAAAAACGTTTCAAGCACAGGTGACGTTTAGTGTGGCGCCTAACGTAAAGCTGCCCGTTGATACAGCGGCCATTATTACGTCGGACAGTTTGTTGGGGGGTAAATATATTGCGCTTTCTCCCGGCGGGTCAGACCATAGTGTTCAGGCGGGTGGCGTTATGACGGAAACTCAGGGTTCTATTAGTCTTGAGCAACTGTTGAGCAAATTTATCTTCTCCGTGACGGATACTCTCCAAAAGGCCAAGAGCGCGGATAAACCTGCGAGTGCTGCTGCGCCAACGCATGGCGGTTTGTCTGACGAGCCATAAGCGTTCTCATGAATGAGGGGGCACTGAGCACATGATATGGCAGGATAAAGAGGGAGCGCCGCTCTCTTGTGTTGAGAAGTTACGTGTTCTGCGTGAAAATGATGCAGAATTGCGCCAAGTGCTTCAGGATGCGTTTGAAGACGGAATTCTGATGGGGGCAACGGCAGAGTCCATGCTGCACTCTTTTCAAGAGGCTTTGGCGGCTTTGAAAGACCCCACAGCGGCTTTGACGGCGAACGATGAAGGGAAGAGTAAAGCATGATTCGGCGTTCGCTTGTCGCGCTGAGCGCGATGACGTTAGGCATGATGTGTGAGGCGCAGGCAGCCGTTGGGGTGACACCACCCGCTATGTATGCTCCGCAACTGTGGCAAGGCCGGAGTGAAGCGGTGTTGCATGTGCTGAATCGGCTTGATGCTCATCTTGAAACTATTTCAGTCCCTGTCGGCAGCACGATGACGTATCGGACGTTGTCCATCGCGGTAGAAGCCTGTGTCAGTCGTCCTCCGAGTTTGGCAGAAGATGCGGGGGCGTTACTGCATTTGCGTGATGCTGGTGATACGACCCGCCCGCCATTTGATGGGTGGATGATGGCGAATGAGCCGGGTATCGCTGTGTATGGCAGCCCGCTTTATGATGTACGGGTTGTGTCTTGTGGCGGTGCCTCTGTTGCGCCGAATCCGGGGCCTCTTCCTGTGCCGCAGAAGCCTGTTCTGCCGGGCGGTGATGCGTCAGAGGTTGCTGGGGATGGTGGGAGTGGTGCGCCTGTACCTCTCGTGCCGGATGCGCAGGCACCGATTCCGTTGGCGCCGCCGGATAATGCGGCCACAAGTTTGGCGCCGTCTGCTCCGTCTGCACAGCCTCAACAGAAGTCTGCTCCTTCAGATCTCGCGCCGCCTGAAGCGGTGGATCCGGGTTTGCAGTGATATAATGATGGTGGATATGCGTGTTTTTGTAGTGCGCATATTTGTTTCTTGAGACATTTAGTAAAGCACCCGAAAGGGCCCTTTCATGACGCTTTTCCGTCGGAACCGTCCAGATAATGCGAACCGCGTAGGGTGGTTGTTTTTAGCGGCCGGTTTGGTTGCGCTCAGCGTGGCATGGTCTGCAGAACATTGGTTGGGCCTTGTGCCGTGCGAGCTCTGTTTGTGGGAGCGGTGGCCGTGGCGTGTGCTGAGCGTTATTGGTTTTATTTTGCTGGCAGTGCCGCGCCGTTATGCACCGCCTGTTGCGTATTTAGGGCTAGCATGTGTGACCGTGAGTGTCGGTTTGGCGGTTTTACATACGGGGGTTGAGTATCATTGGTGGCCTAGCCCGGCACCGGAATGTCGTGCGCCGGTTTTCCATGGCGGGGACTTCCGTGCATGGATGGCGAGCTTGCCACAGCGCCCGAGTAAGCCATGTGATTCTCCAGATTATTTGTTGGGTCTACCTGTCTCTATGACGGAGTGGGGTGGCTTATATGCTTGTGTTGTTGGGGTTTTAGGGCTGTTGGGAACGGCGCGCCTTTTGCGTCAATTGCGCTAGTTCTGCGTGCAACATCGCTGCTGAGATTGTGTAGAGGGGCCTTTCTTTATGGGTGTATTCCATTCTCTGTACCATCAGGGTTTTGCGCGTGTTGCCGCGTGTACATTGCCAGTGATATTGGCGGATCCAGCGGCTAATGCGGAACGCATGGCGGACATTGTGCAGCGATGTGACCGTGAGGGTGTGGCGGTTATCGTTTTCCCAGAGCTTGGCCTCACGGGATATACGTTGGATGATTTGCGTTTTCAGGATGTTGTTTTGGATGCAACGCGGGATGCTTTGAAGGCATTTTGTGCGCGTGTTGAAACCTGTAAAACGGTTGCGGTTTTAGGGCTGCCATGGGTGGTTGGGGAGCGCCTGTATAACGTTGCTGCGGTTGTGCAGCGGGGGCAAGTTCTTGGATTTGTGCCCAAAACGTATTTGCCGCGTTATCGCGAGTTTTATGAGCCACGGCATTTTACCTCTGGTCGTCATGTGTCCACGACGGTGTTGTGGGGTGGTGAAGAGGTTCCGTTTGGGACGGACCTTTTGTTCCGGGCGCATGATGTGCCGGATTTGGTGTTTGGTGTAGAAATTTGTGAGGATTTGTGGGTTGCGAACCCACCAAGTGGCGCGTTGGCGCAGGCAGGGGCGCGCATTATTCTGAATCCTTCAGCTTCACCTGTAACGGTCGGGCGAACGGATGATCGTATGTTGCTGTGCCAGTCCCAATCCATGCGGACTTTAACAGCGTATGTGTATGCGGCCGCTGGGGAAGGGGAATCGACGACCGATCTTGCTTGGGATGGGCAAGTGACGATTCATGAAGCCGGGCGTTTACTCGCGGAATCGGAGCGTTTTCCGCAAGGGGAGCGTTTGGTGATGGCGGATGTCGATCTTGCCTTGTTGCGGCAGGAGCGTATGCGGGTTGGGCAGTTCGGGGATGGTGCAGAGCGCTTCCGTGTGGTGGAGTTTACTCTAGACCCGTCATTAGAAGATTTAGGTCTTTTACGAACGGTGGCGCGTTTTCCGTTTGTCCCGGATTCGTCTCAGACATTGGCGCGTGATTGTTACGAGGCATGGACGATACAGGTCAGTGCTTTGCGGCGACGTTTGGAAGCGAGCCGTTCAGCCTGTGCTGTGATTGGTGTCTCTGGCGGTTTAGACAGTACGTTGGCGTTGTTGGTGGCTGTTCGTGCAGCGGATGAGCTTGGTTGGTCACGCAATCAGGTGCGGGCTTATACGATGCCGGGTTTTGGGACAGGCGCTGAAAGTTTGGGGTATGCGCATCGTTTGATGGCAGCTCTTGGTGTGCAGGCGGAGGAACTGGATATCCGCCCAACGGCGCGCACAATGTTGAGTGGTATAGGTCATCCTTATGCGCGTGGGGAGGCGGTTCATGATGTGACGTTTGAAAATGTTCAGGCGGGTTTGCGAACGGATTTTCTGTTCCGTTTGGCAAACCATCATCATGGTATTGTCGTGGGAACTGGTGACTTATCGGAGCTTGCTTTGGGCTGGTGCACGTATGGCGTGGGTGACCAGATGGCGCATTATAATGTGAATGCGGGTTTGCCGAAGACGTTGATACAGCATGTGATTCGTTGGATTGCTCGTGAAGGTAAGTTGGGTACGGATCTTCCAGAGATTTTGAATACTATTGTCAGTGCAGAGATATCGCCTGAGTTGGTGCCGGATTCTGGGCAAGGGGTACAGAGTACCGAGTCTTTTATCGGGCCGTATGCTTTGCAGGATTTTACGCTGTATTATGTGTTGCGCTACGGGTTTAAGCCGTCACGTATTGCGTTTATGGCGGAGAAGGCCTGGTCGGATCTGGGGGTTGGACAGTGGCCTGTTCATTATCCAGAGGATCAACGTAAGGCGTATACTTTGGCGGATATTCGCCATTGGATGACAGTCTTTATGCGGCGCTTTTTTGCGACGAGTCAGTTTAAGCGTTCTGCGATGCCGAACGGCCCCAAAATTGTGGCGGGTGGTTCATTGTCGCCCCGCGGAGATTGGCGGGCTCCATCAGATGGGAATGCGCGTATATGGCTTGATGATATCGAGCAAAATATTCCGCAGGCTTAAGGTATTTTATGCTCTTTGTGCAGCCCGATTTGTGGTCGGAGGAGCAGAGGTTCTCGTGTTTTATTATATTGATAGAACTACCTTTGGCTTCTTTTGTGTGTAGGTAAAGTGTTCGGGGAGCCGTTGGCGTTTTTTGCACCATACGGCTCTTGCTCTGCTTGTGAATGCTCGACGTATTATTGCCGCTGTTTGGCTCCGGCGACCGAGAGGCGTATCCACGGATGGCGCTTTTGAACGAAGTTCACGATTCTCTCTTTTCGGTCAGCCACTTCTGTTGACGTATTTGTCATTGCGCCAGCATGATGGCGGTATTCTGCGAGAACTTCTGGAACATGTTTTCCGGCAAAGCCGTGTTCTGCAAAGCTGCACCAGAGGTCAAAATCTTCCCAGCCCATAGCGTCACGAGAGACGTAATACCCACCAACGGCAGCCCATGCCCATTTTGTGACGAGCGCCATAGCATCAATTTGATTGCCTGAGACGAGAGCAAAGGGGTTGTAGCGTAGGTTACTGAGGGAGAGTGGGGTGCCGGGTGGTTGTGGAAAGTCCGGGTCATAGTCCGCGATGACGGGGCCGTGTTCGTTGAAGCACTCAATGGTAGGGTAGGAGAAAGCGGTATCATGCTCCATGGCATCAGCAAGTGTGCGGCATGCATTCGGGCGGAGGCGATTATCGGCATCAAGGTGGACAATATACGGCGTTTCGGCGGCATCCATGCCGATGTTGCGGGCACCGCCAAGGCCTGAATTTTCACAAGAGCGGCGTAAGACAAGGCGGTTAAAGCGTGTTGTTTTGCGCTCCATCCACAAACGAATGATCTCCGGTGACCCGTCGGATGAGCCGTCATCAATGACAATGAGGTCAAGAAGCTCCTCGGTTTGTTCTTCAACAGAGGTGAGGGCGTCTAGAAGGTAATCTGCATAATTATAAGATGTGATGACGACGGTAACGCGTGCGTCGCCAAGGCGGTCATTATAAAAGAGCGTTTCACTTTCCGGGATGACGGGTAGTTCTGGGCGGCCGCGTAGCATTTCGGCAAAATGTAGTTCTCCGGCAAGGGCGGCTTTTTCTTCACTTTGCATAGAGAGAATAGCCCGTTTCATGCGGCGTGCTTGGGCTACGGGGCCAAAACTATACAAAACGTCATGGTAAGCGTTGCGCGCTAGGCGGATGCGCTGGGCGGGGTTTTCGATAAGTGTGATTAAGGTTTCGCGCCATTCTTCAATGCTATCCGCAAAAAGGCCGGTTTCACCATCACGAACGAGGCGGAGGAATGGGCCCGTCCGCGCCACGATTGATGCGGCCCCGGCGAGGGAGGCTTCTAGGAATTTGACTTCACTTTTTGCATTGCAAAAAACGTTGTCGGATTCGAGAGGGGCAATAGAAATATCGAATCGTGCAAATTCGTAAGCTAATTCTGAGAGAGGTGTCATGTCCCTCCATTCAATTTGATTCGCAACAGCGATTAGTTCTGGGAACTCTTCGATAAGTAGAACGGGTTTTTTATTGTCTTTTTCTTGAAATAAAACGAGTCGAACATTGGGATAAAGCGATAGGATTTCTGCAATCGCTTTTGAAGCGCGAGCGAAATCGCGTTGATGTGTGCGTGATCCGGTTGCGTAGCCGATTCGAATAATGTCGAGCGGGCTAGGTTCTCGGCCAGGCTCTCCACGTAGGCGAAGGTGGCTACGGGAACGATGGAGAGTCTCATGATTATAGACGTTTGGTAAGAGATGAACATTGGGGCGCAGGGCGTGCATCTCGGTTGCAAGTTCTTGGGTTGTAACAGATCCATAATCACATCGTGCAAGCGTTCGGCGCATTTCAGAGAATGTTCTTTCGATTTTCTCTTCAGTGGCGCCAATAGACCGTATTCCATCAATGATATTTATTCGAGCATAATGAGGAACGAATACGATATCATCGGTATCGAATACTGTTATGACATTTTCTTTTTTGCACAGGTCAAATATTGTACTTACGTGACCGCTAAACTCTACACGCCATAAGAATGCAATATCGGCCCATTGAATATCCTCATAAGAGATGGCAGCGCATGGAAGTACGCGGGATTCGTATCCAGAATCAATACATGCTTGGGCGCTGCGAGAACATCTATAGTTAGTCCCAGGTGTATTTGGTTCTCCAGAAATAAACAATACGCGCAATTTTTTGTTTTCTGTTATGTATTTATACTCTACTGTGTTTTTATTTTTAAATATTTCATATATTTTTCTTTTATTTTTACTTTTAAGTTCTGATTCCATGTATTTTAATGATTCTTCGTAATTTTTTATCTTTTCTTTCATTTCCTTAATTTCGGATTGGAGTGATTTGTTGTTGAGTTTTTCTGAGAAGGTTAATGATTTCAACTTAATAAACTCATTATTTAAGGTTTCTTTTTTATCGTTAGTGTGTTTTGTGATTTTTACTTGATTTTTTTGAGTGTTTTTTGATGTTAATTCACTATTTAATTTAATTTCTTTTGTTGCTCTTGAGTGTTCCGGGTTCATTTTTCGCTCTGTTATTTTAGTTAAACCTTTGTATTGTTTTTGACATATTTTTTTTTATTTAAAAGTGTTTTGTTTGATCCTTGTGAAAAAGGTGGAAACTCTTGCTCTGATAATGCTTTTTGTGTATGGTAGTGAGAGTGCCTAATGTGTTGTCTGAGGCGGTAGCGCCGTTTTCTTTTGTGAGTATTTAGAGTTGACTTTGACTTTATGTACGCAAGAGACTGATCGGTGATTGCGTCGTGAGGCAACGTTTGATTATAGTCAGCGTCACTCATTAAAACGGGGTGGTCATCCGACCGCCAGTGTACGCAATCTTAGTTTTCGAGGAGTACTAAGTTATGGCGGTCGTTACAGTCCAAGGGGCTTCGCAAAACGCCTTTTCAGTTACGGTAGATGGCGCCCGTGCTCAGGCATTGGCTAATCAGTACGCAGCCGGCGTTGGTGGTATTTTTGCAGCTAATGGTTCGTCTGTTCTGGATCTGGTGCCAGGGTCTACAACGGGCGTTTCTGCTCAGCATGGCCTAGTTTCTTCTGGTGGCAATTACAGCATTGGTGGTTCACTTTCCAACATTACGGTTGGTTCGTATGGCCCATCAGATACGCTGAACTCAGCTGTTCAGCTTGACCTGACGAACAGCACTGTATCTGGTGTTAATGTTCTGGCTGGTGACTGGGCTGGTACAACGGTTGTTGCTGGTAGCCAGAGCGGTATTTTCGTTGGTGGCGTTGGCAATAACCTGTTCTCCGGTACAAATGGCACCGGAAACTGGAACATTGCTACAGGTACTGGCAACGACACGATCAATGCTACGAATGGTAACAACACTATTGCAGGTGGCGTTGGCAACAATCTGATTACGCTGGGTTCCGGTGTGAATTCTGTTCTGTCCGAAGGTCAGGACACGATTAAGGGTACATCTGGCACCAACACAGTTACGCTGATCGGTGGTAGCTCTCAGGTTTCTCTGGGTGCAAACAGCACGATCATTGACGGTGCACAGGGCAATAACGTTTCGTTTGGTACGAACAGCTACGTCGCGGCTGGTAGTGCAAGCTCTTACTTCTCAACCGGTAGCCTTTCAACGGTTGTTGGCGGTTCAAACAACACTGTTTCTGCAGCAAGCAATTTGCAGGTTGTACGCGGTACGGCGAACAACATCAGCGTTTCTGGCGCACTGACCTTCCTGAATGGTACGGGCAGCACGACGATCTCCGCTGGTACGTCAACAATCTTCGGTGCAGGCGCTCTGAATGCACAACTGACCGGTTCTGGCACGAACCTGTTTGTTGGTGGCGAAGGCAATGAAACGGTTTCTGCTGCGAGCACCACGGGCATTCTGCATGCTTTCGCTGGTACAGGCAACGAAACGATTACCGGCGGCAACGGTGCGGATACGCTGGTTGGTGGCACAGGTAACGCAACGCTGGTTGGTGGCACGGGTGCTGCTAACTTGTTTGCTCTGAACAAGGGCGCTGCTGGTGGTAACTACACCATCCAAGACTTCGGTAGCGCAGCTGGTAACCTTATGGCTCTGTACCAGTACGGTCTGCAAAACAACAACGGCCTGCAGAGCGTTCTTCAGAATGCTACGGTTGCTGGTGGCAACACCACAATTCAGCTGAGCGACAACTCCAAGATCACGTTCGTGGGTATTACGAACCTGAAGGCAAGCAACTTTACACTGAGCTAATATTCTAGCTTAGGTAATGCTTCATGAGAAAGCCCGGTCTTGTGCCGGGCTTTTTCTTTGGGTTGTGGTTAAGGCGGTATTAGGCATTGATGCGGATTTTTCCATCACGAGCTGCAAAGAATGGGTCTCAGAGTGAGGCTGAAGAAGATAGAGCATATTTTTCAAGCTCTATACGTTTGCAAGGGCGACGGTTTGATGACCTTATCAATGAGCGTGATCAGTTAAGGTTAGAGTTAGCGCAGCTTCGTGCATCACGTTCGTGGAAAATCACGGCTCCTATACGGTGTGTGAGTGGTTTACGGCATGGGCGCTTTCCAAATGGAAAAACTCTCCGAGAGTATAGGGACGAATTTTTTTATCTTAAAAATCGTCAGAAAATTGACTATGTATTTGATAAATTAATAAAAAAAATACGAAGAAAAAAAGAAATAATAGGTAAGGGTGGATTTTATTGGGAATCTGATAAAAGAATAATTTCTGATTTATCACCGTTATTTTTGATTATATCTGAACTTGCTATTATTCAGTGTGCGAAGTACCGAGTTTGGCAGAAAAAAGATCTTCTTGAGCGTCTGGGGTGGCGGGTAGAAGTTGTTGATTGGCGCGATCAAGCCAAAGTGATGTCTGCACTTCAGGTCTGCACATGTGTGATTTTTTACCGTGTACCGGGATTTGATGCTGTTCTGGCGCAGATTGCTGAAGCACATCGACTGGCGTTGGCGCCACGATGGGAAGTTGATGATCTTATTTTTGATCTTCAGGAATATCGGCAGAATGGGAATGTAGAAACGTTACCCAAGGCAGAGCAAGATTTATTGTTTTTTGGGGTAGGTCTTTTTCGTAAGGCGATGTTGGCGTGTGGTGAGGGTTTGGCGTCCACAGAGGCACTAGCGCAAGCTATGCGTGATGCCGGGCTGCGTGATGTCGGGGTTATTGAAAATGCATTAGACTTGGATACGCTGAATATTGTTCAGGCTCTGCCACCGAAGAAAAGACGGGACGATTCTGAAGCTGTCTGGGTGTGTTATGGCTCAGGTACCAATACGCATGACGCAGATTTTCGCCAGGCAGAGCAGGGTTTGCTCACGGCGATGGAACGTGATGAGCGGTTGTGTTTGCGCGTTGTCGGGCCTGTTCAGATTTCGCAGAGTTTTGAGCGATTTGGTGAGCGTATTGAGCGCTTACCGATGCGCCCCTATGCAGAGTATTTGAAAGTTTTATCACATAGCGATATAAGTATCGCGCCGTTGCAAGAAACACTTTTCAATGACTGCAAAAGCAATATTAAATTTGTTGAGGCCTCTATTGTAGAGGTGGCGAGTATTTGTTCACCGCGTGGTCCATTTCGTTCGGTCATGGTGTCAGGCGAGAATGGTATTTTAGCTGTGACAGATGAGGAGTGGTGTCGGGCATTTTTGCGTCTCGCTGAGGATGGAGCCTTGCGTAGTGCTTTGGCGCAACGTGCTAAGCAGGATGTGTTGGCGCGCTACCACCCAGATGAGGTGGCGCAGCGTCAGGTAAAGTCACTCTATGGTGCGCCGCCGGTGCAGGACCGTCAGGCCTTACGTGTTCTGGCAGTGAATGTTTATTATAAGCCGTATTCTTTTGGTGGCGCGACCATTGTGGCGGAAGAGCTGGTTCGGGGGCTGAAGGTCCGCGGGGTGGATGTCTCGGTCGTAACGTCACGACCGGATGAGGTGGGGCGATCACCGGGCAGTTTGCGCTATACGGTTGATGGTGTACCCGTTTTGGCGATGACCATTCCGGAAACTAGTGATCGCTTTGGATGGATTGATAATCCGTCGAATGCACCGCATTTTGAAGCATGGTTAGAAGCATTTCAGCCCGATGTGGTGCATATCCATTCTGTGCAGGGTTTGGGCTTGTCTTTACTCCGTGCCTGTGAGGTGCATGGTGTTCCGTATGTGGTGACATTGCACGATGCATGGTGGCTGTGTGAACGCCAGTTCATGGTGAAAGCGGATGGTCAGTATTGCTTCCAGACGAATATTGATTTGGATGTATGCCGTAAGTGCCAGTCTGACACAGTATATTTGGCAGACCGTCAGCGACTGATGATGCACGCTTTGGAGCGGGCGTCTTTGTTACTTTGTCCTTCTGAAATGCAGCGGCAGTTGTATATTGCAAATGGGATTTCGGCCGATCGGATCGTCGTTAATCGCAATGGTTTTGCGTGGCCGCAACGTCCGCGCAAAATGCGCCGCCCGGGTGAAGGGGTACGTTTTGCGTATGTCGGAGGCACGGAAGACATTAAGGGGTATAAGCTGCTGAAGAAGGCGGCGGAGGGGATTGATGTTGGCGGGTGGAGCCTGACATTGGTCGATAACAAGCGGAATCTTGGTTATCAGTCGATCCGTGATGATGAATGGTCGATCCGTGGAACGCTGAAGGTTGTGTCGGGATATGCTCAGTCGGAGTTAGATGCGTTTTATGACGAGGTGGATGTGTTGTTATTCCCCTCTCAGTGGAAAGAGAGTTATGGCCTGACTGTACGTGAGGCATTGGCGCGGGATGTGTGGGTTGTGACGACTGCGCCGGGGGGGCAGTCTGAAGACGTGGTGGAGGGGGTTAATGGAACCTATCTTCCTATTGATGGGCGGTCTGAGGCGTTGGCTGAGGCTATGCGTATGTTGGTGGCGGAACCTTCACGCTTTGATGGGTATGTAAATCGGTTAAAGGAGACGTTGTGTACGTTTGATGCGCAAAGTGATGATTTGTTAGAGCATCTTAAGCGTGTTTCTGGGCGGTAAGTGCTTTGGATGGATAGTTGGTCTGTTGTGTTAAAGTGGATGCTTGGTCGTTTGTCTGTTTAAGTCAGTATGAGATGGCGCAAGGCTTGCCAGCGGTTTTGGCTGGCGAGGACTTGGACAGCACGAGCGCGTAGCCGGGGGCGAGGTGCTGTTATCCGGCGTGGTGTGTTGTTGAGGTAGTGTTCAATCCACTCAGGCAGAAAGAAACCGGGTTGAGTCTGAGATGCTTGGGCAAGGTAGGTACGCCATTTATGTGTATCGGCGATACCACTGGGATTATCGCGCAAGAGTTCGGTTTTGATGAAGGGTGCGCGTCCTGAGAGGAGGACATTGCGCCAGTCTGTGTGCATCGGGTTGGCTGCGAGCAATTTGGCAAGGCCGCGTTGGCTCGACCAGCATGCCGCTAGGTCCCATCCTGCATGACGCATAGCGAGGCCAAGGCCTAACTCACCATGTAAAACGATTTCGTCTTTGCTCATGCTGTGAAAGGGTTGTGTAAAGATGCGTTGGAGCGCGGGATGTTCGAAGGCTGCTCGGTTTATGGTGAGAAACCATGATTGCAGGTGTTGGGTTACCGCTTCAGAACGCACCATGCCCCAGACAGGTAAGGCCTGTTTGCGCATGGTTTCGATGATGGGCGGAAGAGGCTGAATGGCACCAAAGACGCTGTCATTTGCAAGTAGAATTTCAGAGGCGTGTTGTATGCAGCCTGTGTTTATCAGATCTTGCCATGCTCCAAAATCGAGGCCCTGATTGAGGCGCGGGTATAGCCGTGCAGGAATGGGAGTAGGCCCCTGTGCAAAGCTTTTTTGAAGGGTGATGAGGCCTGAATTGTCATGGGGTTTAAGGCTGGAAACTGCAATGTGAATCTCAAACCCGGCTTGGTGGATGTTGTGCAAAAGGTGGCGGGTATGCGGCGCTAAGGTTGGGGCGGGGTCAAAATAAGCAAACAGGCAGACAGGACGGAGCATAAGACCCACAAGGTTTGAGCGGCGTGTCTGCCTATAACAGCCAAGCGGTACGGTACTGGCAAGCCTGATCGCGGATCAGGCGGTGCCAATGGCTGTTTTAATGAGGCTTTCTTGTTGCCATGTGTGTAGCTGAGCTAGCCCAGTTGCAGGGGACGCGGCACTGGCACGACCGACATAGACGGGCCGTTGAACGGGAAGGTTCATTTCTGTGAGGACGCGTTCAATGCGGCGGTCAACGAAATGCCATGCCCCATTATTTTGGGGTTCTTCCTGGCACCAGAGGATCTCTTGCGCATTTGGATAGCGGGCGAGTTCTTGTTGTAGCTCCCGGCCGGGGAATGGGTAGAGTTGCTCCAAGCGGATGAGGGCGACATTGTCTTTTTGCGCGCTCCGGCGTTCGGCCAGAAGGTCATAAAAAACCTTGCCTGTGCAAAGAATGATCCTTGTTGCGCCTGCATTATAGTCAGGGTCTGGCAGGACGGGGTGGAAACGGGTTTGTGGGCCCATATCCTCCAATGGAGACACGGTTTCTTTGTGGCGTAGGAGCGATTTTGGAGTGAACACCACCAAGGGCTTGCGGCAGCGCCGGGCGATTTGTCGGCGTAAAGCGTGGAAGTAATTGGCGGGGGTGGAGATATTGCAGACACGCAGGTTGTTCTCGGCGCAGAGCTGCAAAATACGTTCAGGGCGTGCCGAGGAGTGCTCTGGCCCCCCACCTTCATAGCCATGTGGTAGCAGGAGAACGAGGCCAGAGGTACGCAGCCACTTTGTCTCACCTGAGGCGATGAACTGATCCAGAATAATTTGAGCGCCGTTTACGAAGTCACCAAACTGCGCTTCCCATACGACGAGTGCGTCTGGATTGCCGAGAGAGTAGCCATATTCAAAGCCCAGTACGGCATATTCAGAGAGGGGGGAGTTCCAGAAATGGAGTGGCGCTTGGTGGGGAGCGAGATTAGCGAGAGGTGTTTCCTCCCGTCCGGTTTCTTGGTCAATCAGGACAGCATGGCGCTGTGAGAAGGTACCACGGCGGCTATCTTGCCCGGAAAGGCGTACAGGGTGCCCATCCATAGAGAGCGTACCAAAAGCCAGAGCTTCACAACTGGCCCAGTCTAGTGGCTTTCCGGCAGCGATAGCCTCTCCGCGCGCAAGGATTTGCCGGGCAAGGCGTGGGTGTATCGTCAGGCCTTCAGGAATGGTGGATAACCCATCAGCGGCAAGACGTAAGCGCTTCAGGGGGACGCCGGTCATGGGTTGGATGCGCTCGGGCTCATCCTCAAGGCGTGTGGGGTTCTGTGGTGTATCAAGCCATTCAGTAGGGTCTGGGCGATAGTCTGGGGCGGCGCTATAGGCCGCTTCGAGAATGTTCTGTGCGTTATTCCAACGTGTTTCGATGTGCGCTTCTGACACGATGCCGCGTTGGATGAGTGAATCGGCATAGAGACGGCGCACAGAGGAGCGGGCGCGGATAGCACGCACCATGGTGGGTTGTGTGAAAGCGGGTTCGTCTGTTTCGTTATGGCCAAAGCGGCGATAGCACACGATATCGAGGACAATGTCGGACCGGAAGGCTTTGCGCCATTCATAGGCGAGTGCGGCTGCGCGGAACACGGCCTCGGGGTCATCACCATTGACGTGCAAAATGGGCGCTTCGATAGATTTGGCAATATCGGTGCCGCGTGTCCCGGAGAAACCATCTTCAGGGACGGTGGTGAAGCCAATCTGGTTATTGATGATTAGGTGGATGGTGCCGCCTGTCCGGTAGCCAGCGAGTTGAGACAGCATGAGTGTTTCATACACTACGCCTTGGCCTGCAAAGGCCGCATCTCCGTGCACAAGCACGCCAAGATGCTTATCACCGCGTGTTGTGTTGTGGTGGCGGTGGTGATGCCGTGGGTTGGCATTTTGGTCTTGATCTGCGCGAATACGCCCTAAAACAACCGGGTTAATGGCTTCAAGATGAGAAGGGTTCGGTAGGAGAGACACACGAATATCGTGGCCTTGTCGTGTGATGGTTGTGGCGGTGCCAAGGTGATATTTGACATCCCCTGAGCCATCGATGTCTTCGGGTTTGAAAGAGCCGCCACGGAATTCATTGAAGATGGCTTCAAAAGGTTTCCGCAGAACATTGGCCATGACGTTGAGCCGCCCGCGATGCGGCATACCGATGGACATAGAGTCCGTATGATCATCCGCAGCATGTTCAAGAATGGCACGCAGGGCAACGACGAGGCTTTCTCCGCCTTCTAAGCCGAAGCGGCGCATGGCTTTAAAACGCTTTTGGCAGAAGGTTTCAAAGCCTTCAGCGGCGGTTAGCGCAGAGAGGATGAACTCGGTAGCGTGTGTGGCAGGTTGTGGGTGTTCAAAACGTTCAATCCACCATTGGCGCTTATCCGGGTCTTGGATATGCATGAATTCAATGGCGAGCGTACCACAATAGGCGCGCTGAAGGGCGGCACGTAGGGTGGGGTTTGCCCCATCTGGCGTGAGTTCCGCAGGGGGGCGAGGATTGGTCAGGCCAAGCGGGTCGAGCTGTGCCATGACATGCCCACGTTGGCGGTAGGCTGCGCGCAGGGCGTCATCATGGCTGGTGCTGGCGGTATTGTGTGTGGCCGCATTGGAGGAGACAGGCAAGCTGAGGCCCAATGTGCTGAAGAGAGCTGCAAAGGTTGGGTCAACCGTTTGGGGGTCTTCTAACCATTGTTCATGGAGGGCCGTCAGATAGGCTAGATTGGCGCTGCTGATGGCGTCCTGATCGTCGCCCATGGGAAATCTCCTGTCGTTTTAGCCGTGCAAACTAACGCATTTTTACGGTCCGTGAAACCGTAACGTCACATATGGGAATGTGAGGGTTGCATGTGAAGCTCTTGCCACTGGTGGGGTGTGGGGGTAGCGTCATGCGCGCTATGACCAGTGTTCCGCTCAATTATGAAGCCCTGAAGCGTGTGCCCGTTGCGGAGAAGCCTTTCCCGCATGCTGTGGTGCCTCATTTCATTGGCAATGATGATCTTGCTGCGCTTGTGAAAGAGTTGCCGCCGATGGCGTCAGGCGGCTCTTTTCCGCCGGAAGCGTTGTCGTTAACGCCGCGTGTGCAGGCGTTGATTGCCGCGTTGGAGGGGCCGGAATTGAAAGCTCTGGTGGCGGAGAAGTTTGCCATTGATGTGGCTGATGCTCCGTCCATGCTGACGATGCGTGGGCGGACGCGTGAGAAGGATGGGCGGATCCATTGTGATTCGACGGCGAAGTTGGTGACAATTTTGCTGTATTTGAATCCAAGCAGTGAAGATTGGTCATCTCATGAAGGGTGTCTGCGTCTTTTGAAAGGCCCAGATGATATTGAAGATTATGATGTTGAAGTAACGCCTGCGGAAGGTACGTTGGTGATCTTCCCCAATGGCCCGACGGCTTGGCATGGACATCGCCAGTTTGTTGGCACGCGTTATTCGATACAGCTCAATTATATGGCGGCGAGCAAGAAGGCTCGTTATGAGTTGAGGCGTCATCGCCTTTCGTCATTGGTCAAGCGTCTGCCGCTTGTCGGTTAATTAGGGCAGGAACGGATTAAAGATTATGGGTTATCGGGTTGCGGTTGTTGGTGCCACGGGTGCGGTTGGTCGTGAGATTCTAAAAACTCTGGCGGAGCGTGACTTTCCGGTGGATGAGATTGTCGCGCTGGCATCACCGCGTTCCGCTGGGCGTGAGGTTTCGTTTGGAGATAAAAAGGTTCTGAAGGTTCAGAATCTTGAAACTTTTGATTTTAAGGGCTGGGACATTGCTTTGTTCTCCCCTGGTGCAAAGGTGTCTTCCGTTCATGCACCGCGTGCGGCGGCAAGTGGTTGTGTGGTGATTGATAATACGTCCCATTTCCGCATGGAGCCGGGTATTCCGTTGGTTGTGCCGGAAGTGAATGCGAAGGCTCTGCGGAAAGCGCGCAAGAATATTATTGCGAACCCGAACTGCTCCACGGCGCAGATGGTTGTGGCGTTGAAGCCTCTGCATGATTTATTCGGCATTAAGCGTCTGGTGGTGTCCACTTACCAAGCTGTGTCTGGTGCGGGTAAAGACGGGATGGATGAACTCTTTACGCAGACAAAGGGTTCTTTCGTGAGCGATCCGCCGACGGTTGCGCAGTTCACGAAGCAAATTGCGTTTAACGTGATCCCACATATTGATCGCTTTATGGATGACGGCTCCACGAAAGAAGAGTGGAAGATGGCCGTTGAAACGCGCAAGATTTTGGATCCAGATATTAAAGTGCTGGCGACATGTGTGCGTGTGCCTGTCTTTATTGGTCACTCTGAAGCAATTAGTATTGAGTGTGAAAAGCCGGTGGATTTGCGTGCTGCACGTGAAGCGCTACGTAAAGCGCCGGGCGTCATCCTGCGTGATGTGCGTGAAGATGGCGGCTATGTCACGCCGTTGGAATGTGTGGGGGAAGATGCCACCTATGTTTCACGTTTGCGCATTGACCCAACGGTAGAGAATGGCTTGGCCTTGTGGTGCGTGTCTGACAATTTGCGCAAGGGTGCAGCACTGAACTCTGTGCAAATTGCTGAGAGTTTGGTGGAGCAAGAGTTGTTGGGTGGAGTTTTAACGGCTCCATTACCGCCAGAAGAAGACGAAGATGGTGATGATGACGCTTAAAACACCCTCAGGTATTGTGTGTTATAAGTGAAAGAAAAACCCGGCTTTGTCCGGGTTTTTTTTATGCTTCAATTAAGCGTCTGTTTACCTTTCGCGTGCACAGTGAGGCTAGGACGAATGGCACGCTGAAGGTTACCACCATGTGTATGCGGTTAGAGCAGAAAGGGATTGATCGGCATACGGCCCGTCAGTGTGCAGGGTGCTCTGACGTATGAACGCTCTTCTGACAAATTTGCGCCAATTAGGGTTGCCGCGTCTTGCCGCGTTAGGTGGCGTGGGAGTGGCGTTAATGGTGCTTTTGGGTGTTCTGGTTATGCATGGTGGGACATCTGCTGATGGTCTGCTGTACCGAGATTTGGACCCGCGCGAAGCGGGTGAAATCGTTGAGCAACTTTCCAAAGCGCATATTACCTACCGTCTAGAAGATCAGGGTGGTGCTATTTTCGTTCCGCAAGAACAGGTGGCCTCGGCTCGGTTATTGCTGGCGCGCAGTGGACTGCCGTCCGGCGGATCTGTCGGGTACGAAATTTTCGATAAAGGTAATAATTTCACAGCAACCCAGTTTGAGCAGACGATTAATGAGACCCGCGCTTTGGAAGGGGAATTGGAGCGTTCTATCCGGTTGATTCATGGCGTGCATGGTGCCCGTGTGCATTTAGTTTTGCGGCATCGTGAGATGTTTTCCACCGATGAGCAGGGGGCGCAGGCGAGTATTCTGTTGTCGATGGACGGTGCACGACGCCTTGATGATGAGAGTGTGAATGCGGTGGTCAATCTGGTTTCGTCTGCGGTTCCGGGTTTGGAAACGCGGAATATTTCCCTGATCGATAATCGTGGGCATGTTTTGTTGAAGCAAGGTGTGGGGAGTGCTCAGGGCGGGGATACGCCAGAAGCACAAAAACAGGCGTTGGAGCAACGCGTGTCCCGGGCCGTGGAAGATATGCTGGGGGCGTCATTAGGTATGGGGCATGTGCGCGCCGAAACGACTGTTCAGATGAACAGTGATCGCGTGCATGAAACGCAAGAAAGCTATGACCCTGATGAGCAAGTGTTGCGCTCACAGCAAACACGCAGTGAGAAAAACAGTAATAATCAGGGCACATCGAATACGAGTGTTGGGAATAATTTACCGAATGCTGGCTCCACTCAGTCAGAGACGGGAACGCAAAGCACGCGGCAAGAGCAGACCAATAATTATGAGATTGGTCATAAGGTAAGAACCTTGGTGCAGGATGAACCGCGCCTGTCGCGCTTGAGTGTGGCGGTCATGGTCGATGGTGTGACGGCTAAAGACAATAAAGGGCAGGTAACGTGGGTGCCGCGCTCAACTGAAGAACTGAACCGCCTGACGGCTCTGACCAAAAGTGCCATTGGTTTCGATGAAACACGCGGTGATGTGGTGACCGTTATGTCGATGCAATTTGCCAATCTTGAAGCGCCCTCGGCTCCAGAAAATACGGGCTTTATCGCGCGTTTTATGGGGCATGCGGGGATGATGGAGTTAGCACGTTTTGGAATTTTTGCGGTGTGTTTGGTGCTGGTTCTATTCTTTGTGGTGCGGCCATTACTGCGCCCGGTGCAGAAGGAGACACTGAGCGCTACGGCATTAGAAAATCGTTCTGAGGCGGGGTTTAGGTTGCCAGTTTCTGAAGGGGCGCAAGCTGCTTTACCAACTGCGGCGCCGCAACAGTCGGCCGAGGAAATGGTGGCGATGGATGGGGTGACGGGGCAGATCAAAGCCTCTTCCATTCAGCGGGTCAGTGAATTGGTAGAAAGTAATCCAACAGAAAGTATTGCTTTGATGCGCAATTGGTTGCTGCCACAGCATGAGAAGGCTTGAAGAGAATGGCTGTTGAACGCACGCTGAGTGGAGCACAAAAAGCCGCCGTGTTGATGATGACACTCGGTGAAGAGAAATGTGCCCGTCTCTTTGAACAGATGCATGAAGAAGAAATTCGAGAAGTGTCAGCAGCAATGTCTCAATTGGGTATTGTTTCTGCGGATGCTGTAGAGCGTGTGTGTAGTGAGTTTAGTGAAGGCTTGGGCTCCGCCGAAACGCTTGTAGGGGATTTGGAAACGACGGAGCGTTTGTTGAAGAGGGCACTCCCTGCGGGGCGCGCTGTTTCAATTATGGAAGAGATCCGTGGTCCGGCCGGGCGCACTATGTGGGATAAATTGGGCAATATCTCTGAAGTTGTGCTCGCAAATTATTTGCGGAACGAATACCCGCAAACAGTAGCTGTGGTTTTAAGCCGTATTCAAGCCGCACATTCAGCGAAAGTTCTTGCGCTCTTACCGGAAGATTTTGCTCTGGATGTTATGACGCGGATGTTGAAGTTAGAGAACGTACAGAAAGGCGTTCTGCAAAGTGTTGAAAAAACACTGCGCTCTGAGTTCGTCGCGAATTTGCCGCGTGGCTCGCATAGGAACAGTCATGAGGTTTTGGCAGACATCTTTAATAATTTTGATCGGCGTCTGGAGGGACGCTTTATGGGGGCCTTGGAAGAGCACAGCCCAGAAGATGCGGATTGTGTACGAGGGCTGATGTTTACGTTTGAAGAGCTGGTGAACATTCCAACAGATGGGTTGGTCACGCTGTATAATGCTGTGCCGCGTGAACATATTCCGGTTGCTCTGAAAGGGGCAAGTGAAGGGCTTAAAAACGCATTTTTTAAAACGATGTCTGAACGATCTGCGCGTATCCTGCGCGATGAAATAGAGGCGCTGGGGCCAATGCGGATTAAGGATGTGGATGCCGCACAGAATGAAGTCATGATTGTAGCGAAAGCGCTGCTGGATCGTGGTGAAATTGAAGTGATGGATCAACAAGATATCGAAAATGAAATGATATGATTTCGCCAGCACATATATCATTGTTTTTGGAAGATTTTGATCCGCCAATGGCTGCCATGGATGAAGATGTGCAGGCCTCCGCCGAGGTGGAAGAACCTCCGGTTAAGCATTTTACAGAAGCTGAATATGCTGCGGCTCGTCAGGAAGGCTTTGAAGAGGGTGTGCGTTTTGGGCGTGAACATGCTGCGGCTGAGCATGAGTTGCAGCGTTGTGCTTTTGAGCGTTCTTTAAATGCATGCATCGCTTCTATTCAGGCGGAAGTGCATGAGCATCTCTCGGGTGCTGCTGGGCAAGCTGCTTTGACTTTGGTTGAAATGACAGCACGTTTATTTCCGGCATTGCTTGCAGAATATGGGGTAGAGGAGCGCGGATTGGTGATGGAGACGCTGCTTCCTCTCCTGAAAAATGTTTCTAATGTAGAATGTTTAATGCCCGCAGGAGAGGGGACTCTTTTGCAAAAATTATGTGAGCGGCAGGGTATTGAATTTTTGAAATGTACCGAAAGTGATGCGCTTGCTTCAGGGGATTTTAAAGTCTCATGGCAGGGCGGGGAAGCCGTGCGGGATGCCCAAGGGGTATACCAAGCGTTGCAGCGCATTTTGAATAATCGTTCGAAAACAGAAAAGGAATAATATGATGGATACGTTGAATATGCATATGGAAAAGCAGGAAGAAAGTGCAGCGAATGCAGCAGCAGAAGCACCACGTTTTGCGCATGATTTAGAAGCTATTTATGACGTGCCGGTCACGGTCAGTGCGGTTTTGGGGCGCACGTCTATGCAGGTCAGTCAGCTTTTGCGCTTAGGGCGTGGTGCTGTGGTGGAGTTGGATCGGAAAATTGGGGATCCCATTGATATTATGGTGAATAATCGTTTGATTGCACGCGGGGAAGTGGTGATGGTGGATGAGTCCCGTTTGGGGGTAACGATGACAGAAATTGTGAAATCTGAAAAATCGAAACTTTAAGGTTTTAACCATATATTAAAGTATTGATGGGATTGTCGTCCGGCAGGTGCAGTGGTGCATGTGCGTGGGAGGCAGTTGATGAGTGACAGTAGTGTAAAGCCGTCAATGCTTGCGCGTTTGCCATCATTGGGCGCAGTTATGCCCAACTTGCCTGTGCCGGGGTGGATGAAAAGGGGAACACAGTTTGTTCCCGGAACAGATGTTGGCTTGGCACTGGCCGTTGCCGCTCTTTTATCTGTACTGGTATTGCCGTTGCCGACGTTTATTTTGGATGTCGGCTTAGCCTTGTCGGTAACGGCATCGGTTCTGGTGTTGATGGTTGCGTTGTTTTTGCAGCGTCCGTTAGATTTTACGTCCTTCCCGACATTACTTTTGCTCACAACATTGCTGCGTTTATCGCTGGAAGTCGCGACGACCCGTCTTATCCTTAGCCATGGTTATGAAGGCACCTATGCTGCGGGGCATGTTGTCGCGGCTTTTGGTGGTTTTTTGATGGGGGGAGACGTTCTCATTGGGGCTATTTTGTTCACCATTCTTTTGGTGGTGAATTTTATGGTCATTACCAAAGGGTCGGGGCGTATTGCAGAAGTGGCTGCGCGGTTTACGCTGGATGCAATGCCGGGCAAGCAAATGGCGATTGATGCGGAACTGTCGTCAGGAGCGATCAGCGATAAAGTCGCTCGGAAACGGCGTGGTGAATTAGAAGAACTCAGCGGCTTTTACGGCGCCATGGATGGTGCGGCGAAGTTCGTGCGCGGTGATGCTATCGCGAGTTTGATTATTACGGCGATTAATATTGTCGGTGGCTTGGCGATTGGTGTTGGTCGTCATTCAATGTCTGTGCTGGATGCGACATCAGCCTTCACAACATTGACCATTGGTGATGGTCTCGTCTCTCAAATTCCGGCTCTTTTGGTTTCAACAGCGTCTGGCATTGTCGTGACGAAAGGCGGTACCGAAGGTGCTGCAGATGTGACGTTGGTGCGGCAATTGGGCGGTAATCCCAAGCCTATGGCGCTGGCGGCTGGTTCTGCTTTGGTGTTGGCTTTGATGCCGGGGTTGCCGGCGTTGCCGTTTCTGGCTTTGGCAGCTTTGGCTGGCGGGGGGGCATGGTGGCGTTTTCGTTCTCCTTTATTAGAGGCAGAGGATGGTGAAGATGCGCCTCTGACCCCGGATACAGCGCAAAATACAGAAACACCGATTTCGGAAACATTGCGTGTTGATCTGTTGAAATTGGAATTGGGGTTTAATCTGCTCTCCATAGCGGGTGGAGAAAATGCTCGTTTGACGGAACAGATTAAGGTGCTGCGCCGTACGATTGCTGCGGAGATGGGGTTTGTACTGCCGCCTGTGCGGATACAGGATAATTTGCAGCTCGATGCGGATGTTTATTGTGTCAAAATCAAAGAAATTTCCGTCGGGCAAGGAGGTCTGAAAGTTCATCACTTATTGGCCATGGACCCGAAGGGTGGTGTGCCGGATTTGGTCGGTGAAGATACACAAGAACCAGCTTTTGGCTTGGCGGCACGTTGGATTGATCAGGGGCAGAGAGAAGATGCGCTGATACGTGGGTACACGGTGGTTGATCCGGCCAGTGTCATGATCACGCACTTAACGGAGTTGGTGCGTGAGAATATGTCGGAGCTGCTCTCTTATACTGAGACACAGAAGTTACTCGATGAACTACCGCGTGAGCAGCAAAAGCTGGTTGTAGATTTGGTGCCGTCCCAAGTGTCTGTGAGCGTTATTCAGCGTGTTTTGCAGAGCCTTTTGGCTGAACGGATTTCTATTCGTGATTTGGCAGGCATTTTGGAGGCCTTACAAGAAGGGTGTGGCTTGGGGCTGAAAACGGTGCCGGCTTTAACAGCGCACACACGTATGCGCCTTGCTCGGCAGATTAGCGCCGCCGTAGCCGGGCCGCAGGGGTATATTCCTGTGGTGACGTTGAGCCCAGATTGGGAGATTCGTCTTTCTGAAAATATGGCTGGCCCTGCGGATGACCGCCAACTGGCTCTACCCCCAACGGCTCTTAACGAACTGGTCATGAAGTTGCGCCAAGCTTTGGAAACGGCTCTAGGGCAAGGGGAGAATCCAGTTTTGTTGGTGGCGGGTGGCTTTCGGCGTCCTTTGCGGATGGTGATTGAGCGGATACGGCCAGCCACGATGGTGCTGTCCCAATCTGAGATTTCGAGCCGAGCGAAAATTCGCACGGTTGGGGTTGTGTCGTGATGCGTGACGGACAGCAGGAGGCGTTGTGCGCGTAAAACTTATACGAGAAGCATCTATGCCAGCTGCCATGTCCGTTGTGCGGCGTGAGTTTGGTGAGGATGCTTTGATCCTGGGAACACGCTCTTTACGGGGTGGCGGGGTCGAGGTGACGGTCGCGCGTGATGATGGGGAGGATGAGCCTGCTGCATTACGTTCTACTTCACGAGAAGCGCAGCCATTTTATGCTGACGATGATGCCGTTACGGCTTCATCACTTCAAGAATGGCATGGGTTTGTCATACCGGGTTTTGACTCGGCAGAAAGTCCTGAGCAGGAAGTGATAGTCTTTGGTCATCAGGTCCGTATGGGGGCTTTGGATCTGGCACGGGGTGCACCGCCTTTGGTGGTTTGTGGTGTGCCGGGTAGCGGTAAGACACTCGCAGTCACACGCTTGGCTACGCGTATGGTGCTGGCCGGTCGTGACCCTCTTGTGGTTACGATGGATACGGAGCGCTCTGGTGCTTTTGAGCAGTTATCGGCCTGTATGGATATTTTGGGGGTGGAACTGCGTGCTGTTGAGACGCCAGACGCACTAAAGGCTCTTCATGCGCGTGAGGGGCAGCGGCGTATGATGCTGGTGGATACGTTTGGTGTATCGCCTTGGGATGCGGCGCTGATGAGCCGGTTGGTGCAGATTAAAAAGGCCGTTCATGCTGATTTGGCGGTTGTGCATCCTGCTGGGGGGCATGTGGATGAGACGTGTGACACGTTGGCCGCGTTCCAGCGTATAGGGGCTAGCAACCTGATCGTGTCAAAAACAGATTGTACGCGGCGCATGGGGGATATCGTGCAAGCGTCTTTGCTGGGCATACCCATGGCGGAAGTGAGTTCCGGGCGTGGGGTCATTGATGGTTTGCGCACAGTAACGCCTAAAATTTTACGAGATGTGTTGTTGGATATGCAAAGGCGTGCACCGGCCGCCGGGCGAAAGATGAATGCGATGAAGTCGAAAAATCGTGAGGGCCTCATGGCCCAACCGCATATGGGACGACAAGAGGGTTTATGGGCAGGGCGTTCTGCCGTGCCGAAAGGTGCAGAAATTTTGGCGCGGCATATGTTGGCACAGGGGCGAGTGTAATGAGCGAAGCAATGATGCAGCGGGCTAAGAATGATAAAATTTTATCGCTCATGAGCATGGAAAGTGGTGCATCGTTATCGGATGGGGAGCGCACACGGGTTGTTGCGGTGGCATCCGGTAAGGGAGGGGTGGGTAAGACGTGGATGTCGGTTTCACTCGCGCATGAGTTAGCGCGTGCTGGCCGCCGGGTTTTGATTGTGGATGGTGATTTTAGCTTAGCCAACGTGGATTTACAGCTTGGTTTGGCGCCGCATTATGACCTAGTGGATCTTCTCTCTGGAAAGTGCCGTTTGGACGATGCAATCCAAACCTATGAGTCTGGTGCGGTGACGCGGGATAAAAAGCCACTGAGTTTTGATGTGTTGCCGGGGCGGTCCGGTTTGTCGGCTGGGGCAGGCTTGGAGCGGGGAAGTGCGGATCGGCTGTTGTTATCGCTGCGTTTGCTGCGCCGTTATGATGTCATTGTTTTGGACTTATGTGCGGGCATTGATGTTGTAACGCGGCATTTATCCGCTGTGGCGGACCGGTTAGTCGCGGTGACCACGGAAGAGCCTACGGCACTAGCCGACGTCTATGCCGTGATGAAGCTTTATGCGCGTGATCGGCGTGCGGCGGGTGGGAATGTTGATGACTGCCAAGTGGTGATTAATCAGGCTGCAAGCCATCGTAGTGGGCGTAAGACGTTTGAAAAGCTCTTTATGGCATGCCGTTCTTTTTTGAAGTGGGAGCCTGAACTGGCTGGGTGTATCCGGAAGGATAGCCGGGTGCCGGGTGCTATTCGGCAGCAAAAAAGTGTTGTGGAGAATTATCGGCTTTCTCCATCCTCGGTGGATATTAGCCGTTTGACGGATACGTTGCTGAAAGGTTTGGCGACGGATCGTGTTTCTGAAAGACGGGATTTACGCGCAGGCTGAGCATCGCGTATCAGTAGCGGTACTGAACACCCATAGGGGCATGATGATGCGTATCGCACTGATCCAGATGACGCCGGGTACGGAACGGGCAGAGAATATTGCTCAAGCGCAGCGTTTGGTTGCTGAAGCAGTGACACAAGGGCAAGCTGAACTTGTGGTTCTGCCAGAAGTGTGGAGCTGTTTGGGCGGAGTACGCGATACAAAATTGGCGGCATCTGAGCCTTTGCCCGCTGCCGGAGAGGTTGGTGGTGTGCTGTATGAAGCTCTGCGTGAGATGGCACAGCAGCACGGCGTTTGGGTGCATGGTGGCTCTATCGGTGAGCGTGTGGAGCAGGATGGCAATACGCGTCTTGCGAATACGACATTGGTGTTTGCACCAAATGGGCAAGAAGCAGCGCGGTACCGGAAAATTCATCTTTTTGATGTCGTCACGCCGAATGGTGAGGGGTATCGTGAGAGCGATACGTACGTTGCCGGTGACGAAGTCACGACGGTTGATATTGCGGGTGTCCCTACGGGTTTAGCCATTTGTTATGATATGCGCTTTGCGGAACTCTTTTTGGCGTTGCGCGCGGCA
Source organism: uncultured Neokomagataea sp. (assembly GCF_946476835.1). Classification (GTDB taxonomy): domain Bacteria; phylum Pseudomonadota; class Alphaproteobacteria; order Acetobacterales; family Acetobacteraceae; genus Gluconobacter. The sequence continues at coordinate 24,537 of NZ_CAMKWA010000009.1, read as the reverse complement.
GATGTGAAAATGGTTCTTCTTCCTGCTGCCTTTACGCAGCAAACGGGTGAGGCACATTGGGAAGTGCTTCTGCGGGCCCGTGCGATTGAGATGCAGGCGTGGGTTGTCGCGTGCGGAACGACGGGGTGGTACACGGAATCTGATGGGACACAGCGCCAGACTTATGGGCATTCGATTATTGTGAGCCCGTGGGGGGATGTGGTGCTGAAATTAGGGAGTGAACCCGGTTGGGGCGTTGCTGAGGTGGATGTGTCTTTGGTGGAAAAGACCCGCCAGCGGATGCAGGTGCAAGAAAATCGCCGGTTGATCTGATACCATCATGAAAATTGCTTTTCGGGCGTCTAGCGCTCCCCCTGCACAGGAAGCGCTCGGCCGTTTTGTTGCGCGTTATGGTGATGCCTCTTTGGAGGATGCTGAGGTCGTTGTCTGCCTTGGTGGTGATGGGTTTATGTTGGAAACGCTCCATACGGTGATGGGGCGTGATGTGTCTGTGTACGGCATGAATTACGGCACGGTTGGCTTCCTCATGAATGCACCGCATGAGGATGAGCTGATGGAGTGTCTGGACCGCGCACAGCCCTCGGTTTTGCACCCTTTGCGTATGACGGCTCGTACGGTTTCTGGTGAAGTGTCAGAAGCTTTGGCGTTTAATGATGTCTTTTTATTCCGTCAGACACGGCAGACATCGCATATCCGTATTGAAGTGGATGGGCGCACACGCTTGGAGGAGTTGGTGTGTGATGGCATCATTGTTGCGACCCCCGCGGGTTCGACGGCGTATAATTTATCTGCGCATGGTCCGATTGTCCCGTTGAGTGCGAATATTTTGCCGCTTACGCCGATTTCTGCGTTTCGCCCTCGGCGGTGGCGTGGGGCTTTATTGCCATCGACTGCGGTGGTGCGGTTTACGTTGTTGGATACGGATAAAAGACCAACGGCTGCCGTTGCAGATTCAACAGAAATACGTGATGTGGTGGAGGTGACGGTGTGTGAAGACCGTTCTTATCATGCGCGTGTTTTGTTTGATCCGGATCATGGTTTGTCAGAGCGCATTATTGCTGAACAATTCGCAGGGTAAGGCGCCTTTACGAAGGAGTGTTTTGTGCCTGTCTCTCTCAGCTGGCTCGATATCGGGTGGGTGAGGTGGGCAGTTCTAGGTCGGAGATGTGCTGTCGGTTTGGCTGGGAGCGTGCTCAGGTTTTAAGCATTATCCGTGTTGTGAGGTATTGAGATTATATTCGGTGGTCAGTGCATCACCGTAGTTGAAGTTTGTAGTGATGCACGTGCCGTTCAGACTTACAAAATGGGTGTAAGGAGTGGCTTACCTTCGAAATGAGCCACGAGGTTATCAATCATAAGATTGCCCATTGCTGTGCGCGTTTCCACGGTAGCGGAGGCTTGATGGGCTTGTAGGACGGTGTTTTGGAGGGGCAAGAACGCTGGGTTAATGGTTGGCTCGTTTTGGAATACATCCAGCCCCGCCCCTGCAATGATATTATTTTGAAGCGCGTAAAGAAGGGCGGCTTCATCCACAACAGTGCCACGCGCAATATTGATCAGTATGCCATTTGATCCCAAGGCTTTGAGTACGTCAGCATTAATCATATTGGCAGAGCGTGGTCCCCCCGATACGGCGAGGATCAGGACATCGGCCCATTGAGCAAGATCGAGCAGGTTAGGCTCAAAGCGTAGAGTGCTTTCTGGGCGAGGGCGTGAATTGAAATAGGCGAGTTCGACGCCAAAGGCAGCGGCACGGTGGGCGATGGCTTGGCCAATATTACCGAAACCTACGATACCGACTTTGCGCCCTCGAACGGTACGGGCGAGGGGCGGTTGTTGGGTGCTCCATTGGCCGCTGCGTACGAAAGCATCATTGTGCACGGTGTTGCGAAGGGTGGATAGCATGAGGCTGAGTGCCATATCCGCGACATCATCGGTCAGCGTGCCCAGCGTGGTGGCAACGCGGATATTTCTAGCCTGCGCTGCGGCGAGATCGATTTGATCCGTACCGACACCGTTAACAGAAATAATTTCCAGATTTGGCAGAAGATTCATGATGGCCAAAGGCAGGCCAGAGCCTCCGCCTGTGGCGACTCCACGGATTCGAGGAGCAATAGTGGATAACTCTTGCGGAGTCGTAAATTGATGGGTGGTAAAGAGCGTTTTGAGGCGTGTGTCAATGGGGGCAGGGAAGGAATCAATCAGGAGGAGATCAGCGTTCGTGGACATTGTATGTCTCCGTGAGGGGCAGGCTGTTGAATCAGCGGTCTAAAGTGCGGGTGGCAAGCGTTTTGCAAGCAAATTCCACCTCTTTCCAGACGGTATCGAAGCCAGAATCGGGCCCGTAATAGGGATCTTCGACGTCATCCCCCTCCCGTCCGGGGTAGTGATCCAGCATGAGAGAGAGTTCGGCTGTTGCGTCATGAGGGCGCATTTTATGCAGGGCAAAGAGGTGTGATTGGTCGAGCGCTATGATGTGGGTAAATCTGTGGAAATCTTCTGGATGAACAGCGCGCGCTCGCAGTGTTGAGGCATCAAGTGCATGTTTGTGAGCGACGCGTTGTGCTCGTGGATCAGGTGGATCACCAATGTGCCAGTGCCCAGTGCCTGCGGAGTCGATATCCAGTGTGAGGCCACGTTTTTCAGCTTCATTGCGCATAGCGACTTCGGCGAGGGGAGAGCGGCAGATGTTACCGGTACAGACAAAGAGAAAGCTGGGCATGGTGTTTTCCAGTGAATGTCTTGGTCAGGATGTCAGCCAGATGAAGAAGGACATGGTTGCGATCGAACTCAGCGTTCCGAAGAACAGAATGGATGCAATCTCACGCTCAAGAACCTGAAAGCGCATGGCCAGAATAACATTGATGGAGGCGCTGGGAATGGCCATCGTCAACACAGTTTCGCGCATTGGCATGTGGGGCAGGTGCCACATACGGGCAATGGCGTAGATCAGGCCCGGAATCACAAGGTTTTTTGCAAAGATGACGAGGCCTACTAAAGGGCTGAAGCGGACCTGCCGTGTAAATAGCACAACGCCAGACGCGAAAAGGGCGGCTCCTCCTGTTGTATGACCCAGCAGCAAAAGCGAACCTTTTAGAAAAGGTGGCAGGGAGAAGCCAACACAGACAAGAGCGAGTGCCAGCATAGGCACCCAGACGACGGGTTCTCGGAAGGCATGTTTGAGTTGAGCAATAAGTGGGCTTTTTGTGTTGGCTGTTGTTGTTGGTTTGGTGTTTTGCAGCAAAATGAAGGAAAGCGGCATTTGCACGAGGTTCATGGCTAATGCGCCGACGGAGATCGGTACCGCGCTGGCGGGGCCAAATAACTGCCCCAATACAGGAATACCGATGAATGGGACGGATGGTCCCGTTGTGGCCATGGCGATCATCGCGGCTTCGCGGCGTGGAAAGCGGAAAATACCGTGTAGGACGCCAAATATAAGCCCATACCCGCCAATCATGGCGAAGCAGATCAGTACGGCGATAGGGCCTGCGGTCATGACTTCAGCGCGTGGCGTGCTGAGGATGGAGGCGAGGAGCTCAATCGGTAGAGCATAGAGCATGACCAAGCGCGTCAGAACGCTGGCTTGTACGGCATCAAAATCGCGTCTGTAAGCAGCGTAGTAGCCAAGGGCCAGTGTGACGAGAATGGGCAGAATAGACTGCACAATGGTTATGAAGAGAGAAGACGCGCTCGGCATCGGGCAAATCACCATTTTTCAATAGAGAATGCCGTATATGGCCCGATTGAGAGGGAGGGCATCGGCATTATGATAGGAATGATCTTCCTTATCATTCTTCTGCGCTTCGTCTATCCCTAAGAGTGAGAGCGCGGTTTTTGTATCTTTTGCGTGATGGTGCGCGTTGTGATGCTGTGCTGGAGAAGAAGGACACCAAAATGCACGCATTGTTGAATGCCGTTTGTACCGTTTTGTTGGTTGCGGCGGGGGTGGTCACAGCGGTTATTGCCGTGGTGGAAGCAGCATGCCGTAGCGCGCTTGTTCATTTTGGTGTGGCACCAGAATTACAGACACTTGTGCTGTTAGGGCTGTTTTTCTTTTTGCTGTACGGTGTCTTACGTCTTTTCGGTCGCATACTGGCATTTCTGCTGATTGTGGCTTTGGTGCTGTATATTCTGCAGGATTTCTCTTTGCTGCCCGCCGTACACCATGCGGCAATGGTCACGCAGGGACATTTGGAAAGGCTGTAAGAGCTTGCTTTGAAAGTTATGGTGGCGGGGCGCGTTGAAAAATGATGTGGTTTTTTGGGGTTCGCGCACCGTTATCATAGGCTCTAGAATCAGAGGTGTTCTACCCCATTGAATAGCGGGTCGTTCTGCGCCACATCTTTACATTATGAGCACAGCGCACAGCATAACCACTCCGCCCACGCCTCGGCGTGATCCGCACAGCATTACTCAATTAGGGCGCACACGCGTTGATGAGTTTGCTTGGATGAAGGATGAAAACTGGCAACAGGTTCTGCGGGATCCGAAAGTCCTGCGTGAAGATATTGCCACGCATCTGCGGGCTGAAAATGCTTATGCAGAGGCGGTCTTGAAGGATACGCAAAGCCTTCAGAAGAGCCTTCTGGATGAAATGATTGGGCGTATCCCGCCAGATGAGTCGTCGGTGCCAACGCCGGATGGTGTGTGGGAGTATTACACCCGTTTTGAAAAAGATGCACAGCATCCTTTGCGTGCGCGGAGGCCACGGGGTGGCGGGGTAGAAGAGATCCTGCTGAACGTGGAATCCCGCGCGAAAGACTTCCCTTATTATGCTTTGGCAGCTGCGGTGCATTCTCCAGATCACCGTTATTATGTTTTTGCCGAAGATGTGCAGGGGTCTGAGGTGTATCGGATTCAGGTGCGTGACTTAGCGACGGGTGAACTGTGTGCGCCGCCAGTTGAGAGTACGACGGGGAGCTTTACACTTTCACCCGACAGCCAGTGGTTGTTTTGGATTTTCCGTGATGATCATGGGCGTCCGTCGCGTATCTATCGCCGTCCGTTATTGGGTGGTGAGGATGTTTTGGTGTTTGAGGAAACAGATTCAGGCTTCTTCCTCAGCATCGGGACGAGCGCTTCACGCAAGTGGATTGTGATTGAGCGGGGTGATCATGACACGAATGAAACGCTGCTGATTCCGGCAGAGCACCCAGAACGTACGCCTGTTGTGGCTGCGCCTTTAGTGCGTGGGGAACGTTATACGCTCACGCATTGGAATGACCATTTCATCGTACTCACGAACCGTGATGGCGCGATTGATTTCCAATTGATGATCACGCCAGATACGGCAACTGACCGCCCTCACTGGCAGAGCTTTGTGCCTTATAAGGTCGGGCATTATGTGCTCGAAGCTACCGCGTCACAGGGGTATTTGGCATGGGCAGAGCGGTGTGATGGGAACATCAATCTCTATGTTGTGCCCCAAGGTGTGACGGGGGATGTACGGGCAGCGGCGATGTCTATTCGTATGGATGAACCCGCTTATGATCTGACGTTGCTGGGGTTCCCGGAATATACGCATTCTGTGCTGCGCTATGTGTATCAATCCCCGACGCGCCCAGCTCACTGGTATGATTATGATGTGAAAACCGGTGAGCGCGTGTTGCAGAAGGTTCGGGACGTACCGTCAGGGCATGATCCAGAGCATTACGAAACGCGCCGTCTTTTCGCTACCGCATCGGACGGGGAGCAAGTGCCTGTAACGGTGCTGATGAAGCGCGGGCAGGTTCTGGATGGTTCTGCGCCATTGCTGCTTTACGGGTACGGCTCTTACGGTATCTCGATGGATGCGACCTTTTCTGTCTCGGCCTTTAGTTTGGTAGATCGGGGCTGGGTTTATGCGATTGCGCATATTCGCGGTGGCGCAGAGAAGGGCTGGAGCTGGTTTCTGGATGGTCGCGCTGAGAAAAAGACCAACACGTTTACGGATTTCATCGATTCTGCTGAGCATCTTGTCGCGCAAGGTTATGGGCAGGCGGGGCGTATTGTGGCGCATGGTGGTTCAGCCGGTGGGCTGTTGATGGGCGCGGTAGCCAATATGGCACCGGAGTTGTTCGCAGGCGTTGCGGCTCAGGTGCCGTTTGTCGATATGCTTAATACGATGTCGGATGTGTCTTTGCCGTTGACGCCACCGGAATGGCCGGAATGGGGTAATCCGTTGGAAGATGAAGTGGCGTATGACCGTATTGCCAGCTATTCGCCGTATGACAATATTACGGCCAAGCCTTACCCGGCTATTCTCGCCATGGGTGGCTTGTCAGACCCCCGCGTGACGTATTGGGAGCCAGCGAAATGGATTGCGCGTTTGCGTGATGTGGCCTCGGGCGGTCCGTTCTTGTGCCGCATTAACATGGATGCTGGGCATGGTGGCTCCTCTGGGCGTTATAAGCGCTTAGAAGAGGTGGCTTTGGTGCAGGCTTTTGCCATTTGGGCTGTGGAGCAATCAGCGGTTTAGTTGAGCATTGATTGTAAAAACCCACTCTCTGTATTTTGTCAGAGAGTGGGTTTTTTTATGCCTAATTTACTGCGCAACTGGTGAGCAAATTGAGTTCACGGGTTGGTCATTCATGACGGCTTGTGTGAATGCTGCGGAATCCGCCAAAGACGCATTGACGCTCTGTGAGTGGTTCAGTCCACGATAGAGATGTGCTTGTACGGTCGTACCCGCCGCGCAGGCTGCTTTTACGAGGCCAAGTTGTGCTTGTGTCGGGACATCTTGGTCTGCGCCTCCTGTGCCGACAAAAAGAGGCTGTTTGAGGTGCAGTGTAGGATAAGACAGCGATACAAAAGCTGGAGCTAGTGCTTGCGGTAGTGTTGGTTGGAAAGCGCTTTGGCGGGTGAGGCCTTCTTTGGCGACGTCGTCTTCCAGTCCTGTGAGGCAGGTTTCTGAAGCGGCGTGATAAGCATTCATGGCAGCTGGGGTGAACGCTGCTTCCGGGTGGAAGTTAGGGTTAAGGCCGCCCAGAGAGGCGCCAATGAGCAGGATATAAGAGACGAGAGGGTCTTGTCCCGGTGCAGGTGTGGGCGCGCCTTGTGGGGCAGGCTGTACCAGTGCCATGGCCATTTGTGGGGTGATGAACGGAATGCCCGTTGTTACGGTACCGCGGATGTTCAGATCAGGGCTGTAAGCCGGCGCAAAAGCGGCGGAAGCAAAGGCCGCGCCTGCGCCTTGAGAATGCCCAACGATTAGAATTTTGTTTTGAAGGTTTTTAAGGCCGGAGAGAGAGGCACGGATGGCATCAAGAACACTATAAGCTTCTGCACGTGTGTTCAGATAGGGGTGCATGCCCGGGCCACCAAGGCCCTGATAATCGGTGGCGACAATGGCAAAGCCGCGGTTTAGCCATGCTGTGAGATATGTGGTGTCGTGTTTGCTATGTGCATTGAGAGATGGCGCACAGGAATCGTTGAGGCCAACGGTCCCATGTGCCCACGCAACGATAGGCCAGCCACCTTTTGGTGCGGGGCCATTCGGGAAAATGACTTCGCCTGTAACGGGTACCGTGTCGTGACCGGTAACGCCGTTGGTAGCAGTATAGGTGATGCGGAATGCAGAACCAGCTTCAGGCAGGCTCAGCGGGGCAGCCAGCGTGCTGCTGGAGAGCAATGTACCGGCTTTAGGGGCGGCGGTGACATGTGCGCCATGCGTAGATTTTGTTTGGCTTGCATGGGAGAGGGGGGCTGCCAAAAGCGCCGCACTGGCTAAAAGGCCCAAAGAGAGATGACGCATGCATAATGCTCCTACCGGGGTGGAGCCGTTATGCTCCACCACATCAAAAGTTTGGGCATCATGTTGTGCGTGACGCTGCGCGTAAACTAGCGCCATGCAACGTCATGATATTGTCATATGGCGTAGAAGTCAGGGTGTTGAAAAATCATGTGGCAGAGCATGGCACGCGGCTGCGAGTTGAGGGTGTTTGGGATCAGGGGTGCGGCAAATGGTTTGCGCATCTGTTCCGCAGATTGTGCTCACATCTTCCATCGCGGAGGAAGCTACGTCACGTGCAACACCAATATCTTGGTTGCGGTCGTTCGATTCTTCCTTGCTGAGCTGTTCATCAGCGTCATGCATGGTCTTGAGAGCATTATAGCACGAGTCGCTCACTTCATCTTGGCGGATTTGTAGGACCTGCAAGATTTTATTTACGACGACCCCTTGCATATTAATGGACGGATCATCGTCGTTAGTGGGGGCGCTATTTCCCGCAGCATGGGCAGAAAACGGCAGAATAAGGGAGGCGGTCAGCAGAAGTGCCGCTTTGGCGGAGCGCGTCATCATTTGTGTATGATCGTTATAAATGATGGGAAGAGCAAGAGGGGGGCGGCACTCTGTTGCATCTCGTCACAGAGAGGAGGATTTAGGGGGATATGTACGTTTTTCAGGGTGTTTATGCGGGTAATACTTGACTCTCGTGAGACGCATCGGTAAGCGAAGCCATTCTTTTTACGGGCGTATCGTCCCGTTCCGCACGACCCCTAGGGGTTTCACCGTCGAGAGCCTGGAAGTACCATGAAGATCCGTAACAGCCTGAAGTCCGCCAAGGTCCGCGATAAGGACTGCCGTGTTGTCCGCCGTCGTGGCCGCGTGTACGTCATCAACAAGAAGAACCCGCGCATGAAGGCTCGTCAGGGCTAATTACGGCTGGGCCGTCTTTCATGATGAATCGGCTTATGACGAAACGGCGCGGGCTTTCAGCTTGCGCCGTTTTGCTATGTGGGGTGGGTGTTGTGTCAGCAGCACCGTTGGCTCCTGCAGCGCATGTATTGCCGCATAAAGCGCAGACACGTGCAGAGCGTCTACATGCTGTAGAAGGTCAATTGACTAAAGCTGGTAGTGCTCAAGCTGCATCTCTGCGCGAGAAGGCAGAGGCTTTACGTCTGTCGGGCCTAAAAGGTGGTACGCGCCTTCTTTTGGCAGAGGCAGAAACGGCCTTAGAAAAGCATGATTTTCAGTCTGCGGAACGTAATGTAACAACGGCGTTGAGTTTGCAGGATGATCAGCCGGTTCTGCGGCGGCAGCGTGCTGGGGTTCGGTTAGCTGCGGGTGATTTTGACGGTGCAGTTGAAGACCTCGGGGTCTGCTTGAATGCTGATGATGGTGATACATCAGCGTGGAATATGTTGATTGATGCCGAGTTGCAGCGCCATCAACCCACAAAGGCGTGGGATGCTTTGCAGTCCTTGAAGTTGCACGATCCCACTATGCCCGGTTTAGATAAGCTACAAGAGACCGTGTTGAAGCAGAGGGATGGTCAGCCGGATTAAGTGCTGACCTCTTGTGTTCGCCTTATTATGCCCCAATCTGTTCGTATAGTTTGGTTGAACAGGAGTGTGGCATATGAATGCGAAGATAAAAGGGGCTGCTTGTTCTGCAGTCGATAAAACGGGCAAGTCATGCTGTAAGCGTTTAGGTGGTGTATTACGTTGTGCAGGCCGTGGGCGTGAAGTGGCGATGACAGGCCTGACGTTCATGGCGTCTTTTGGCCCGAAGCGGTTCCGGCCTCATTGCCAGCAGGCTCTAGCAGTGATTTCCGTTGCGATTACGGCGGTAGAATTTTTTAAGAACCGTCGACAAGGTTAAGAAAAAGGCGTGGTCCGGAGATGGACCACGCCTTTTTTGGTGTTTTGTACGTTTAGGGATCGCCGGATGTGCCAAGGCGCAGCGGTTTCTATGTGGCCATGATGGACTGGCCACATAGAAAAGCTAAGCGTTGTTTTTAGCGACCGTCAAAGAAATCCCGGACTTTTGCAAAGAAACCTGAGCTTTCTGGGCTTGCCTTGGTGTGGTCACCATTAGCTTCCTGCTCAAACTCTTCCAGAAGTTCTTTCTGGCGCTTGTTAAGGTGTTGCGGTGTTTCAACCGACACTTGGATATACATATCCCCGCGTGCAGTAGAGCGCAGCACTGAGAAGCCTTTGCCGCGCAGGCGGAAGGTTTCACCCGTTTGCGTGCCTGCTGGGATGCGTACGCGTGAGCGTGTGCCATCAATCACAGGCACTTCAATTTCCGTGCCGAGTGCAGCTTGGGTCATCCGTAGGGGGACGCGGCAATAGATGTTCGCGCCTTCACGCTGGAAGATCTGGTGCGAGGCTACGCTGATATGGATGTACAGGTCACCTGGTGCAACACCTTCGCCACCGGCTTCACCTTCACCAGACATGCGCATGCGCGTGCCATCTTCTACACCAGCCGGGATGTCCACCTGCAGGGTCTTGGTCTTGGCTTGGGTGCCGCTGCCATGACAGGTCTTGCAAGGGTTACGTACGGTACGGCCTGAGCCGTTACAGGTTGGGCAAGGGCGCTCGACCAAGAAGAAGCCTTGCTGTGCCCGTACTTTCCCGGCGCCGTGGCAGGTGCCACAGGTTTGGCTTCCGCCGCTGGCGTCAGCCGAACCAGAACCATTACAGCTTTCGCACGAGACGCGGGTTTGGACGTCAATAGACTTCTTAACGCCGCTATAGGCTTCCGTCAGGGTGAGTTCGACCTCAACCTGTACGTCAGCGCCGGTGCGACGTCCGCCACCACCGCGGCGGCCGCCCATCATGTCACCGAACATCTGGTCGAAAATATCGCCCAGACCGCCTGCGCCAGCACCAAAGCCGCCGAAACCGGCACCGCCGCCACCGCCCATGCCGCCTTCAAACGCAGCATGACCGTATTGATCATAGGCAGCGCGTTTCTGCGGGTCTTTCAGGACGTCGTAGGCTTCGTTGATTTCTTTGAATTTTTGCTCTGCTGTTTCGTCGCCCGGATTGCGGTCGGGGTGAAACTGCATGGCTTTTTTGCGGTAGGCTTTTTTTAATTCCGCATCGGATGCACCGCGTGCGGCGCCTAGAACTTCGTAATAATCGGCTTGGGTGGCCATGGGGTCGGTTCCTGGTATCGGCCCGCTTGGGCAGGACTTAAAACAAGAACGGCGCCCATCCCCTTTTGAGGAACGGGCGCCCGTCGGAAAAACTGCCCGGGAGAGGGGTTATACTCCCCCGGAGACGTTATACCCGATTAGTGCTTCTTGTGTTCTGAGACGTCTTCGAAGTCAGCGTCGACAACGTTGTCGTCCTTCGCTGCGCCTTCTGCGCCGCCAGCTTCCTGAGAAGCTTGCTCAGCTTGATAGATGGCCTGACCGACCTTCATAGCTGCTTGCGTCAGCTTTTCGCTGGCAGCCTTGATGGTGTCAGCGTTGTCACCGCTCAGAGCTTCACGAGCTTCAGCAATAGCAGCTTCAGCTTCGGTCTTGTCAGCCGCAGGAACCTTGTCACCGCCCTCAGAGATGGACTTCTCTGTCTGGTGGATCATGCTTTCCGTGCTGTTGCGCAGGTCAACCAGTTCACGCTTGGCCTTGTCCGCCGTTGCGTTTGCTTCAGCTTCTTGCACCATGCGATCAATATCGGAGTCAGACAGGCCGCCTGATGCTTCGATCTTGATTTGTTGTTCCTTACCGGTCGCTTTGTCCTTCGCCGTAACGTTCACGAGGCCGTTTGCGTCGATGTCAAAGGTGACCTCGATTTGTGGAACGCCGCGAGGTGCTGGAGCAATACCTTGCAGGTCAAAGTTACCAAGCAGCTTGTTATCAGCTGCCATCTCGCGCTCACCTTGGAAAACGCGGATGGTAACAGCTGGTTGGTTGTCTTCAGCCGTTGAGAAGGTCTGGCTCTTCTTCGTCGGGATCGTCGTGTTGCGGTCGATCAGACGTGTGAAGACACCGCCCAGTGTTTCAATGCCGAGTGACAGCGGCGTTACGTCGAGGAGCAGAACGTCCTTAACGTCACCCTTCAGGACAGCGCCCTGAACAGCAGCACCGATAGCGACAACTTCGTCTGGGTTCACGTTACGAGCTGGCTCTTTGCCAAAGAATTCCTTAACGGATTCGATGACCTTCGGCATACGCGTCATACCACCGACGAGAATAACTTCGTCGATTTCGCTCGGGGATACACCAGCGTCCTTCAGAGCGGCGCGGCAAGGCGTCAGTGTACGCTGTACCAGATCGTCAACCAAGCTTTCCAGCTTCGCACGGGACAGGCCGACAACAAGGTGCTTTGGACCTGTGGCATCTGCCGTGATGAATGGCAGGTTGATTTCGGTTGCCTTGGAAGAAGACAGTTCGATCTTTGCCTTTTCAGCGGCTTCCTTCAGGCGTTGCAGTGCGAGTTTGTCGCCGCGCAGGTCGATGCCTTGTTCTTTTTTGAATTCATCCGCCAAGAAATCGATGATGCGGTTATCGAAGTCTTCACCGCCCAAGAACGTATCACCGTTCGTGGACTTTACTTCGATCACGCCGTCAGAGATTTCGAGGATGGACACGTCGAACGTACCACCGCCCAAGTCATAAACAGCAACTGTGCCTGAATCGCGCTTGCCATGGCCATAAGCCAGAGCGGCTGCGGTTGGCTCGTTGATGATACGCAGGACTTCGAGGCCAGCGATCTTACCAGCATCACGTGTTGCTTGGCGCTGTGCGTCGTTGAAGTATGCTGGAACCGTGATCACAGCTTGTGTGACGGTTTCGCCGAGATGTGCTTCAGCCGTTTCCTTCATCTTGCCCAGAACGAAGGCAGAGATTTGTGAAGGAGCATATTTTTCGCCGCGAGCTTCAACCCATGCGTCGCCATTGTCGCCCTTAACGATGCCGTAAGGAACCATGTCCTTGTCTTTAGCTACGGTTGGGTCGTCATAACGGCGGCCGATGAGGCGCTTTACAGCGTACAGAGTGTTCGATGGGTTCGTAACAGCTTGACGCTTTGCAGACTGACCAACCAGACGCTCACCGCTTTCGGTGAAAGCAACCATAGATGGCGTGGTGCGTGCACCTTCGCTGTTTTCGATGACGCGGTTTTCTTCGCCTTCGCGGACCGACACGCAGGAGTTGGTCGTGCCAAGGTCAATACCGATAACTTTGCTCATGTTCTGTCCTTTCAGCGGCCCGGCCCGGCCCATATAGGCACCGGAGACAGGCCCTTTGTGACTGTCACGCTGCACAAGGCTATAAGCCCCACACAGCTTTCAGGGTGAAACTTAGGCAGGGTGAGCCGCGCTTGCAAGGCCCTCTCTAAGACAACCAGATGAAAAAACGTGGGAAATTGTGTTTGTTTGCTCTGTGCTCCCTTTCTCTTAGGAGCGGAATCGTCCACTCTTATGGGCATCATGCAGAGATTTTTGTTTTTCCGTCCGGTTTTGTTGGGAATGCTGTCTGTTCTGGCGTCGTGTGGTCCGATCGGGCCTGCGCATTTGCAGAACGATCAGCTGGAATATTCGCGTGCACTAGGCGAAACGCAAAAGCGTGAAATGCTGCTGAATATTGTACGTTTGCGTTATGCAGATCCGCCAACATTCTTGGACACGACGCAGGTTATTGCTGGGTATAGTCTGACGCGGAGTGTGTCGGGTGGGTTTTATGCGTATCCCGCAACGGCGGTGAGCAATTATCTCAGTGGTTCGGGGTCTATGACATCGGGTGAGAGTCCGACATTTACCTACCAGCCAGTGACGGGTGAACAATACGCAGAAAATATTGTGCGTCCGATTTCGCCAACGGTCATTATGCCGTTGAGCTTAGGTGGATTGCCGATTGATGTGTTGTTACGATTAACGGCACAGTCCATTGATGGCTTATCGAATGTGCGCGGGTTAGGGGCTGGGCCGTTTGGTGGTGGCTCGGTGCGGTTCTATCTCTTATTGCATGATCTGCGGCAATTGCAGTTGGCTGGCGCCATGACCATTCGTATTACGAGTGATACGCCTCAGGACGGCAAGAACTCGGATTCTAAGAAAGATAGTGGCGCTGGTGGGGGCGCTGAGCATGCTTATTTGGTGTTGTCGGCGACGTCAGACAGTAATCTTTTAGCGATTCAGGCGGAAGTGCGCCGTTTGCTGCATTTGGACCCGCAAGCTGAAGAAGCTGAGATTGTTTATGGTCCCTATCCGAAGCACCCGGGGCAAGTGGCGATTTTGACGCGGTCTATGCTCGCGATGTTAACGCAGCTTGCGTATGAAGTTGAGGTGCCGGAAGACGATATTCGTAGTGGTCGGACACCCCCGACGATTGGGCAACTTGGGATTGATAGTCGCCCAGAAGTGGCGATTCATTCAGGGCCAGATGCACCAGATCGTCGTTATGCAGCGATTCAGTATAATGATATTTGGTACTGGATTGATGAGAAGGACTTTCAGAGCAAGTTGGCTTTTACCATGGTGCAGGTGTTGAGTGCATTGGCGGCGACGAACCATGCGGCTGGGGCTGTTGTGACTATCCCTGCTGGCTAAGGAGAGGCGTGATATTTCAGTCACGTTGTGGGAGGTTTGTGCGTCTTTTTGCGGTTTGGTGTCATGGGTTTCGTCGCGCTGTGGAGTGTGATGTGCTAAGGCGCGCAAGCTAGGTTCTCGTGTTGGCTTAGAGTTTCAGTCTCCCTTTCATGTTGTAGGGTTTGCCGCGCAATTCATCATGATTAAAGGTTCCTCCATTCGGGCTAGGCGCCCTGTCATATTGCAAGTTCTGCCTGCGCTGGGCACAGGTGGTTTGGAGCGTGGAGCCGTAGAAATTGCGGCGGCTATTCAAAAGGCAGGCGGGGAAGCCGTTGTTGCCGCGCATCCCGGAGCTTTGTTGGTGCAGTTGCATCATGCTGGGGCGGACTATGTTGAACTGGATTTGCGTAAAAAATCGTTATGGACGGTTTTGCGCGGTGCGCGGGCTATAGAGCGTATTATTCGTGAATATGGCGTGGATGTTGTGCACGCCCGCTCCCGTATCCCGGCATGGGCCGCGTGGCTGGCATGTCGCCGTACGGGAACACCTATGATTACCACTTGGCACGGGACGCATAATGCCACTTGGTGGGGCAAGCGCTTTTATAACTCTGTTTTGGTTCGTGGCACGCGGGTGATAGCCATTTCACGCTATATTGCTCGGCGTATGGTCGAAGAATATGGCGTTTCTTCTGAAAAATTACGGATTATTCCGCGTGGTGCAGACCCCGTACGTTTTGATCCTGCGACTGTGTCAGGTGAGCGGATTCAGAATTTGGCGAGTGCGTGGGATTTGCCGCATGGAGCTCGTGTGATTTTGATGCCAGCGCGTTTGACGCGGTGGAAAGGGCAGGGGGTGCTGGTTGAGGCTTTGGCGCGATTACGTCGGTTACTGCCTTCTGGCTGGGTCTGTGTTTTTATTGGCCCGGAAACAGACACGAATTTTGCGTCCTGGTTGGGTAAGAGGGTGACCGCGCTGGAATTGCGTAATTGGGTACGATTTGCGGGAACCTGCTCTGACATGGCAGCGGCGTATGCCTTGGCCGATGTGGTGGTTGCACCATCTTTGCGTCCGGAACCTTTCGGGCGCACGGTTGTAGAAGCGCAGCTTATGGGCAAGCCAGTAGTGGGCACGGCGCAAGGCGCGATGATGGAAACGATTTTGCCGGATGAAACCGGTGTGGTTGTGCCGCCTTATGATGAAGAGGCTTTAGCGGTCGTTCTGGAGCGTTTGTTAACGACAGAAGCGGACACGCTGGCGTATTTGGCAGAGAATGCGCGTGCGCATGTTTTACGTGATTATACGACACGTAAAATGCAGGCCGCGACGTTGGGGGTATATGACGAAGTGCTGGGTACAGCGCTGCGTCAGAAGTTTGAAGGAGAGTGTCTTGGGCGATGAAGTGAAAGCGACGAATGCGCCGAAGAGAGCAGAAGGCATCGAAGATCAGCAGCATGTGACAAGTCGTGTGCAGCAAGCTCAGGAAGAGCGGCGCTTGAGAGAAGCAAAGGCTTTACGTGCCAATTTAATGCGTAGGAAACAGCAGCAGCGTACACGCCCAGAATGAGCGGTGTGAGGCATGGGAGCGTTGTGTCTCCACAGGAATTAGCGCTCACGTTTATTACGTGCTTGTGGGGTGGGACGTTTCTTGTGCTGCATATTGCGATGCAGCATTGCGGCCCTTTGTTTTTCGTTGGTGTCCGCTTTCTCCTCGCCGCAGCGATGGTTGCGCTGTTAACGGGTAAAAATATGCTGCGTTTGCAGTCCCGTGAGGTATGGGCCGGAGTCTTTATTGGTATTGCATTGGCTTTTGGTTACGCACTGCAATGTATGGGGTTGGAGAGTATTACGTCTAGCCGCTCGGCATTTTTGACGGCGTTGTACGTACCGTTAGTGCCATTATTCCAGTGGGTGTTACTGCGTAAAAAGCCGCATTTAATGAATTTTATTGGTATTGGTTGCGCTTTTATAGGGTTGGTTGTTATCGCAGGCCCAGCCGCGCTCCAACTGTCTTTGAGCCGTGGCGATGCTATGACGGTCTTTGCGGCTTTTGCCATTGCGCTAGAAATTGTTTTTATCAGTTTATTTGCCCAAGGTGTGGATAGCCGTCGTGTCACGGTCATGCAACTTGCTGCGGGTGGGTGTGTGTCTTTGGTGCTCATGCCTGTTGTGGGAGAGGCGGTACCGGCGTTTTCTTGGGTTTGGTTGGGGTGTGCGTTCGGCTTAGCGTTGCTGAGTGCGCTTGTGCAACTGGTTATGAACTGGGCGCAGAAATCTGTCTCTCCGGCTAAGGCAACAGTAATTTATGCGGGTGAGCCTGTGTGGGGTGGTTTAGTTGGTTGGCTCGCCGGGGATGTTTTGGGAGTGAACACTTTGCTGGGTGCTGCGTTGATTGTGGCTGGTGTCATCATCAGCGAATTAAAGCCGCGCCGAGGTGGGAAAGTGCCGATGACGTCTTCTTCTGCTTAGAGAACGTCTTGTCACGGATTGCACCCTGAGCACGGTATCGCTAGAGCAGGGAAGAGACCCCTGCTGAAGGATAGTAACAATGCCAATCATGCCTGATACTTGGATCCGCCAGATGGCGACGGAACGCGGGATGATTGAGCCTTTTGTTGAAGCGCAGAAGCGTGAAGGTGTTATTTCTTACGGGCTGTCGTCCTACGGGTATGATGCGCGTGTTGCAGATGAATTCCGTATTTTTACGGATGTAGACAGCGCAATTGTTGATCCGAAGAACTTTACGCAGAACAGTTTTGTGACGCGTCATGGCGATATTACGATTCCGCCGAATAGCTTTGCGCTGGCGCATACGGTGGAATATTTTCGCATTCCACGTGATACGCTGGTCGTATGTTTAGGGAAATCGACCTATGCGCGCTGTGGCATCATTGTGAATGTGACGCCGCTTGAACCCGAATGGGAAGGGCAGGTGACTATTGAAATCAGCAATACGACGCCGCTTCCGGCACGTATTTATGCAAATGAAGGTATTTGCCAGTTCTTGTTCTTCCAAGGTGCTAGCCCATGTGAAGTGAGCTATGCTGATCGTGCTGGTAAATATATGCGCCAATCTGGTGTAACTACTCCCCGCCTTTAATTTTTTTCTTCGCTCTCGAGGATCGTAGACCATGGACCGTTTTATTATTCGTGGCGGTAAACGCCTTGAGGGCGAAATTGAAATCGCCGGGGCAAAGAATTCTGGCTTGAAGCTGATGGTGGCAGGTTTGCTCTGCCCTGAGCGTTTGGTTTTGTCGAATGTGCCGCAAATTGCGGATATTCGTACTATGTGTGACCTGCTTCAGCGATTGGGACTGACGGTTGAGCCGTGTGGGCCACGGACATTGTCTATTGGTGGTGAGATCGGGTCTATTGAAGCGCCGTATGATGTTGTGTCTAAGATGCGTGCGTCGATTTTGGTGCTTGGCCCCTTATTGGCGCGCCGCCGTGAAGCGCGTGTATCTTTGCCGGGTGGCTGTGCCATTGGCACGCGCCCTGTTGATTTGCACTTGAAGGGCTTGGAAGTCCTCGGTGCCAAAATTGACCTTGAAGGCGGTTATATTAATGCCTCTGCGCCAGAGGGCTTAAAAGGTGGCCGGATTATTCTGCCTTTCGCCAGTGTTGGGGCGACAGAAAACCTGTTGATGGCAGCAACTTTGGCAGATGGCCGTACAGAAATTGTGAATGCTGCGCGTGAGCCAGAGATTGAAGATCTAGCGAATTGCTTGAATGCGATGGGAGCTAAGATCACAGGTGCTGGGTCGGGTACGCTGGTGATTGAAGGGGTTAAGGCCCTGCATGGTGCAGAATATGCTGTGATGCCAGACCGGATTGAGTGCGGGACTTATGCTTGTGCGGCGGGTATTACAGGTGGGGACCTGTTGCTGGTTGGTGGTCGTGCTCAAGATTTGGGTGCCGTGATCCGTACATTGGAAGAGACAGGGGTGCAGGTGACCGAAGAGGCGCGTGGTTTGCGTGTGCGTCGTACGGGGCCGTTGCGTGGTGTGGATATTGTGACCGAGCCTTATCCGGGTTTCCCGACGGATATGCAGGCGCAGTTCATGGCGATGTTGGCGGTTGCGGAAGGGGCCTCGACGATTACGGAAACGATTTTTGAAAATCGTTTCATGCATGTGCCTGAGTTGAACCGCATGGGGGCGCAGATTAAGCCGCAGGGCCGTTCAGTGATTATTCGTGGTGTTGAGCGCTTGTCTGGTGCGCCTGTGATGGCGACAGATCTGCGGGCATCGTTTTCGTTGATTTTGGCTGGCTTGGCGGCGGAAGGTGAAACGCAGTTGGGCGATATTCACCATCTGGACCGTGGGTATGAAGGTGTAGATCGTAAGCTTGCTGCTTGTGGTGCAGACATTGAACGTGTGACGCTGAAGGATTGAGAGAGATGAGTGCGCCAGCGCAGCGTTTAACGTTGGAAGACTTGGTCGGTGCTGTGGAAGCAGTGGTTTCGACCGAGAGCGATTTTATTGCGAACATGGCGAATGTTTCAGCGCTTATTTTTGAAGCGTTGTCTGATGTGAACTGGGCGGGGTTTTATATCCTGCGAGGCCAAGAATTGGTCTTGGGACCGTTCCAGGGGCGTATGGCGTGTACGCGTATTCCGGTAGGTCGTGGCGTTTGTGGTGCGGCGGCTGAAAAGCGTGTGACGCAACGTGTGGATGATGTGCACACTTTTCCTGGGCATATTGCGTGCGATGCGGCCTCGGCGTCAGAAATTGTGGTGCCATTGTTTTCTGACGGAGCACTGATTGGCGTTTTGGATATTGATAGCCCTGTGAAAGCTCGTTTTGGTGTGGCTGAGCAGGGTATTGTGGAGCAAGTGGCAGCTTTGGTGGGTCAATGTTACCGGGCTGTGTAACACACACGTCGTATCTTTGGTTCGACGCTTGATCGCTTAGATAACAAAAAACCCCCGCTTCTCAGGAGAGAGGCGGGGGTTTTTGTTAAGTGATGGTCTTAGAATGTTGCGTTGATACGGCCGTAGTAATAACCGCCAGCCATCGGAACTTGTGCTGATGACGTGTCATACAGGGCTGCGCCGTATTGGCTGAGCACTTGTGGTAGTTTGCGTGGGCGAATGTTGAAAATGTTGTTTGCACCGACTGCGAAGTGCCAGTGTTCATCGGCACGGTAGCCAATTTCAAGATCGGTCAGCCAGCGTGGTGTATTGTTGAATTGTGCAAAGCAGGTGTTGGAATAACGGAGTGCTTTGCCGGCTGCGCCACATGTTGCTGAGGCTGGTGTCCAGTCTTGGTAGGTCATCATGTCTGTGGTTTGACCGTAGCGTGTTTGGCGCAGGTTTACGTCCCATGAGCCGACGGTGTAGTAGGCATTGAGGATGAGTTTGCTGCGTGGGTAGCTTGTGGTCAGGTAACCAATAGTTTGTGCATTGAGCAGGGATTGGCCGTTGCTGTCCGTGCCGGCGTGATGCAGGCGTGTACGGTTGAGGTCCAGCGAAGCGGTCAGCATTACGTTGCCGTATTTATGTAAGCGCAGCATGTAGTCTGTTTTGATATCCAGACCTTGTGTGCGTGTGCTCGCAACATTGCCGAAGTAATAAGCAGAGATGTTGGAGATATCCATGCTGCTAAGCGGAAGGGCGTAGC
Organism: uncultured Neokomagataea sp.; assembly: GCF_946476835.1. Classification (GTDB taxonomy): domain Bacteria; phylum Pseudomonadota; class Alphaproteobacteria; order Acetobacterales; family Acetobacteraceae; genus Gluconobacter. The sequence goes on along the minus strand of NZ_CAMKWA010000009.1, from coordinate 4,667 downwards.
CCATTGCTTGGATGGCATTGACCGCGGCTTGCCCTTTGGTGGTGCCGCCTTGTGCAATACGGTCCCGCAGGTTGATTTGGTACACATCGGCTTCAACATGCCAGCCTTTAAGGGGCTCGGTGACAATACCGCCGCTTGCGCTGACATCACGTTCTGGCTTCAGTGGGCTTGCGCCGAGTAGGCGTGCCGCGCTGGAGTTGACGGGCAGGAGACCACTCGCTTGAGTGGGGTTTACGTTCATGGTGCTGTAATGCTGCTCCGCGAGGGTTGGTGCGCGGAAGCCAGTGCTGATCGTACCACGAACGGCTAGGCGTGGGGTGACATCGTAGCGGGTTGAGACTTTGCCGTTTTGGGTGTTCCCAAAGTCGGTATAATGCTCGACGCGCCCTGCGAAATCGAGGTCCCACTGTTTGAGTGGGTGGAAATCAGCGTCTGCATAGCCTGCCCAGACATCACGGCTCCAATTGCCTGCGCTTTGTGGGCGTAGGCCAGCGTAGCCTTGTGTACCGCCAACTTCATAAGAGGCGGGGTTGCCTGCAGTGATTTGGTACATATCGAGGTGGTGTTCTCCACCGAAGGCGAAGACAACCGGTACGCTGTTCAGAAGTGTGAAGTGGCGGCGTAGGTCGAGGTTGTTGGTCCATTGTGCGCTGCGATAGCTTAGGGCGCGTACGTCCGTTGGGGACCAGCCACAGCCTAAGCTGGAGATATTGGCGACGTTGCCATTATTACAATTTTTGCCGAGCATACCGGTATTAACGGTATTTTTGGTGCCGATGGTGTCTTCATCCGCGCCATAAACCGTGCTGAGATCCCAGTCAAAGCCGAAGAGGTTTTGGCCTTTTAAGCCTAGTGTGGCGGCGTAGTCGTTTTCTTCGATCGTTTCTGTTGGAGAAAAGCCATAGGGGTACAGTGTCGGGGCAATGCTTGGCACGCGGTAGTTCTGAATGGCTTCGGCGTGACGGTGTGCGTATGTGATTTGCCCGTAGAAATCGACGTTGTCGGTTACCTTCTTGCCGAAGTCGATGCCGAGGTTTTCGCGTGTTTCTTCGGGTGTGCTGGTAATTTTATTAGAGTTTGTTGGCACTTTGATGGCGTTGGCGACAACCCCTGTATAGTAGCCATTTGTGTTCGCGCCTGTTGGCCAATATCCGAGCAAGCGGTGGTCTTTTGCATCACCGAAGAAATGGTCGGTGTGGTAGACTTGTCCACTGAGATGCAGGTATCCATCGGTTCCAAGCTTCATGCCGCCATCAGCATTGACCTGATACTGCCAGCCATCACCATTATAGGCGTTGGCACCTGTCTGGGCGGACATGTTCAGGCCGTGGTCTTGTTTTTTGGTGATGATGTTAACAACGCCAGCGATGGCATCTGAGCCGTACATTGCGGCGGCACCATCTTCCAGCACTTCAATATGATCAATCATATTGGCCGGGATCATATTGAGATCGACCGGTGTGGCACCAAATTGTGGACCTGAATTTTGGACGATATTGCCTGTTACGTGACGGCGTTTGCCATCCACGAGGATGAGTACTTGGTTAGGGTTGAGGCCGCGCATCTGGATAGATGAGGTGAGCGAGGCCGTGTCTGAGCCTTTGGCGGCAACGTTGATGGATGTGTAGGTTTTGGTGAGTGCATCGGCCAGATTCATTTGACCGGATCGACGGAGTGTTGCGGCGCTGACCACACTAATAGGGCTGGTGCTTTCTCGTGCGCGGCGATTACTGGCATGAGTTCCTGTGATGATCATGACCTCATTGCCACCATTTTGGATAGCGTGCGGGCGCGGTTTGAGTGGCGCAGGTACAGCTTTAATGGGGGCAATATGCGCTTTGCTTGTGCTGGACGGAGCTTTAGCATGGGCAAAGCTGGAGACTGCTAAGAGTGCAGTGGTAGTGAGGCATAAGGATCGGACAGGGAAGATCAATGCAGGACTCTCCGTTACTTTGGGGATGTTTCTGAACTTATTTTTAGAGAATCGTACCGGTAACGGTTTGTTTCGTAAAGAGACTATTTTAGGAACAATATGCTTTTATGGGATTGTTGTTGTGTTTTTATGTTTCATTTTATGGATAAAAAATGAAACATAAAAACTTACCCTGTAAGAGTTATCCTTGGGGGATAATATTTAAGTGTTTGATTTTATAATGTAATAAGAGAGATAAACTCTGAAACGTCAGAGCAAATAGTAATAAGTGAGCGTGTTTCTGGTGTGACGAAGCCTTGTTCCACGGCATCATCAAGGACTTGGATCAGTGAGTTGGCCCAGCCTTGAACATTCACGATGGTGATGCTTTTGGTGTGTAGGTTTAGTTGACGCCATGTGACGATTTCCATCATCTCGTCAAAGGTGCCGAAGCCGCCTGGAAGAATGGCAAAAGCATCGCTTAGTTCAAACATGCGTGCCTTGCGTGTGTGCATGTCTGGCGTGATTTCGAGTTCTGTCACGCCCTCGTGCATAATTTCACGTTGGTGCAGAAAGGTTGGGATAACCCCGATAACGCGCCCGCCTGCTTGGAGGGTGCTGTCAGCGATGGTTCCCATAAGGCCAACATGACCACCGCCATAGACAAGTGTAATGTTCGCTTTTGCAAGCTCTGTTCCGAGTTGTGTCATGCTCTCGGCATAGGCAGGATTATGCCCAAAACGAGAACCGCAGAAGACAGCACAAGAACGAATAGTCATAAATTTGTGGCCATGTTCAATGGGGTGAAACGTCAGTTACGACGTTGCCCCAAAGCGCGGCTAATGCCTATCCCTACGAGACTGCAAAATGCGGCGGTGAGAAACATTATAGTGTAATTACTGTACTCAATAATTTGGCCTAGTAAGAGCCCTGAGCATGCGATGGCTAAGTCGATAAAGATGGAATATGCCCCTAATGCCGCACCACGGTTTTGTGGGCCTGCGCGGTTTACGGCCAAAACGCCCAAAGCAGGGAAGAGGAGTGAGAAGCCTGCGCCTGTTAATGCTGCACCGATAACGGAGGCGATGGGTGTATGAACAAACCCCAAAAGTGCTAGCCCGACAGCTTCGACGCTGAGGGAGACAATTGCGACGTTTGCACCTCCGCGTCTGCCGATTTGAGAGGCAAAAAGAAAACGAATGGCCACGAACACGATGCCGAAAACGGTGAGTGTGTGGCCTGCACCTTCCCAGTGATGCACTTCATAATAGAGTGCCAAGAAGGAAGAAATAGCACCGAACCCAATGCCCCCCATCGCTAAGGCCATGCCGTGAGGGAAAACGAGGTGTAGGGCTGATTTGAAGGGGAGGGGTTTATCGGTGGAAGGAAGTGGTTTTACGCCTGTGTAAAAGGCAATGATGATAAGGCCGGACAATGGGAGAAGTGCAGAGAGGGCACCGACACTGTTTAATCCGCCAAAGGGGACGGCTAAATGTGCCAGTGCCGCGCCGACGGGGGCCCCAAGAGCAATGCCGCCATAAGAGCAGATACCGTTCCATGAGATGGCGACGGATGTGTTTTTTGCGCCGACACGGCGGATATTCCAGACAATCACCCCGGTTGCGGCCCAGCTTTCAGCCCATCCTAAGAAAAGGCGGCTGAGAAAGATAATGGCGAGTGACAGGGCAGGGGTGTGTGCAAGGAGGCCTGCGCCGAGCATTGCAATGCCTGAGAGTAAGCAGACGACGAGGCCAATTACGACGACGGGTTTGGGGCCGCGACTATCGACGAGTCGGCCCGCAGAAGGGCGTGCGGCAAAAGTGGCGAGGTACTGTAGGGAGAATGCAAGGCCAGCGATGGTGGTGCTGTAGCCGAGGGTATTTTGTACGAAAATAGTCAGGACTGCGTTGGGTAGACCAATGACGATATACACCAGCAGGTTGAACAAAACGACGGCAAGAACCCGTTGGGTCGGTGATGTCACCGGGGTGTCTTCCGCAGTCATAAGTGTGTTCTCCTGAATGTTGTGGTTGTTGTTTCTAATTGAGGAGGAATGTCTCGTCCTGAATGACAGTGCATTAAGCCAGTTTTACGCGCACGTCACGGAGGAGTTAGCGATGACTGAGAAAAGAATATCCGATCACTCTAGAACGCCGCACTGGAAGGGTGCGGCGTTCTGATGTGTGTGGGTGTGTTTACAGGATGTTTTGCAGACGGCTCTGGATAAGAGAGCAAGCTTTTTGGCGGAGAGGTTCAGCCAAGGAGGAAAGCGAGAATTGCTGCTGTGTGTTGTTGGCTGCCGTTTGTAGGATGCCTTGCTGGCCTGCAGCGTAAGAGGGGGTGCTGCTGATGCCCGCTTGTTGTGTGGCGGTGGATAGAAGGGAGGATGCGTTCCCGGATGTTAGGTTGTTGGTGATGCAGTATTTAAGAACGCCAGCCAAGTTGGAGGTTGAGCTGTTGGAGAGGCTTGGTAGCTTCAGGTTATTCCCAAAAGTACCCAGGCTATTGGCTAAGGAGCTGCTGGCGGATTGAGAGGCAGCTCCAAATGCTGATGTTGCTGCGCTCTGGAGGCCTGAACCTTGTCCGGCAGCAGAGTTTGCTGCGTCACAGGCGCTTAAGCTGAAGACTGCTGCGAGTGCGCTCGCTGAGAGAAGGGCTGAGAAGCGAAGGGTTTTGGTCATCAGAGGTAATCCCTCAATCTATCGTTATGTGGGCTACGGAACGTGTTTGAGTGTTCGCGTATGGTTGTAACGCG
>NZ_CAMKWA010000008.1 GCF_946476835.1 uncultured Neokomagataea sp. | reverse complement strand
AAGCGACTGTTAATCGCTGGGTCGTAGGTTCGAGTCCTACTTCGGGAGCCAGCTATTTTTCTTAAAAAATAAAATTCTTTAGCCAGATTACTCTGGCTTTATTTCCTCAAGTCTGTCGAGTGACCACAGGCGTGGGAAAAGTGGTATCCAGGCTGCTGCCACAAGAATGGTGCCAATACCACCGGTAATGACGGCGGCCTCTGGTCCTATCGCGGAACCTATCATGCCGCTTTCAAATTCTCCCAGTTGATTGCTTGAGCCAATAAATAAGGTATTCACGGCAGAAACGCGGCCACGCATGGCGTCTGGCGTGGCTAATTGCACGAGTGATGATCGGACGACCATGCTGATCACATCGGCTGCGCCTAGTGTGATGAGGGCGAGGATAGAAATCCAAATCGTATGCGAGCCTCCAAAAATGATGGTCGCGATGCCAAAGACGAAAACCGATAAATACATGGACATGCCGCTGCGTCGGCCCAGAGGATAACGGGCGAGCCAAAGAGACATGCCGAGGGCGCCAATGGCTGGCGCTGCACGGAGTAGGCCAAGACCCATGGGGCCGGCATGGAGAATACTTTCGGCATAAACGGGGAGCATGGCTGTAGCGCCGCCTAGTAAGACGGCAAATAAGTCCATGGAGATTGCGCCGAGCAGGTCTCTACGTGTGCTTAAGAATGCGAGCCCCGCAAAGACAGAACTCAGGGTGACAGGGTCTTTGCTGGCCGCGCGTGTCATGAGCCGGATGTTGGATGTGCTGATAAAGGCTGCAAGGAAAAGCGCGCTGGTAATGCCGTAACTCACAGCGGGCCCAAGACCATAGAGTAGGCCACCCAGGCTGGGGCCTGCGATGGATGCGACCATAAAGAGAGATGTGACGAGCGATTGTGCCTGCGGCAGCAAAGCTGCGGGGGTGAGGGAGGGAAGGAAGGCTTGTTGGCAAGGCATTTCGAAGCTGCGCAATGTGCCAAGCATAACGCCTAGAGCGTAAATTCCAGCTGGATGTAGTGCGTGGCAGAGCGTGGCAACCGTCATGGCCAGCAAGGTGAGAGCTTCAAGGGCCTGACAGATTTGAACGACGCGCTGTCTATTAAAGCGATCCGCGACATGCCCGGAGATAAAGGTGAGGGGCACCATTGGGAGGAATTGGGCAAGGCCGATATAGCCGAGAGCCGCGACGCTATGCGTCATGTCATAAAGGTGCCACCCGATGGCCACAGCGAGGGTGGATGAGGCGAGTTGGCTGCATAGACGCGAGAATGCGAGGCTACGGAACCCGGGGATCGTTTTGAAGAGAGACAGTGACATGTTTTCATCATAGTGTTTTTTCTTCAGGAAGCCGATTGCAAATCGGTGTCATGGAGGGCAGAGGAAGGCGCATGACTACTACACAGACACCACAAACCGTTCATTATGCGACCGTAACCTGGGATCAACTGCACCGGGATGCGCGTTTGCTTGCTTCTAACCTTATGCAGGCTCATGGGCCGTTTCGCGGCATCGTTGCCATTACGCGCGGTGGTTTGATCCCCGCGGCGATCTTGGGGCGTGAATTGGGCTGCCGTTTGATCGAAAGCGTTTCGGTCGTGACCTACGCAGCTGAAGAAGGCACGCAGGGCGAGCCAAAGGTCATTAAGTCGCCAGATGCGGCTGGTGATGGTGAAGGCTTTTTGATTGTTGACGACCTGGTTGATTCAGGGGTTACCGCACGTGTTGTACGCGAGATGCTGCCAAAGGCCGTTTTTGCGTGCTTGTACGCAAAGCCAGATGGCAAGCCTTTGACAGATCACTATGTGACAGAGGTCTCTCAGGATACATGGGTACTGTTCCCGTGGGATACGGCACCTCTTTTTGTGCCTCCTCTGGCAAAAAGTGAAAAAAAGTAAAAATACCCCCTTGCGCCCCGAACTGGTTAGGCCTATACACAGCCTCAGTTCGGGGCGTGGCGCAGCCTGGTAGCGCGCTTGTTTTGGGTACAAGAGGCCCCCGGTTCGAGTCCGGGCGCCCCGACCACTAGGAAGCACAGCTTCCTGATTTTGGATGCTGTTGCAACTGTGCGCCCTTAGCTCAGTTGGATAGAGCAACAGCCTTCTAAGCTGTGGGTCGCTGGTTCGAATCCAGCAGGGCGCACCAACAAATCAAAAAATATAAGACTTAATCAATAGAAACTTTAGTTATTCAAAGTTTCTACTAAAGTGTTAAGGCACTTTCCTATTTATTTATGTAATCGTGCGACTGCGGGGTGAGCCTTATGATGCAGGCTCATGTCATTGCGTAGAAACTTTTCTCAAAAATTTTAATGTTTGTAGAAGGCCTGTACGGTGCCACGCATGCTCAATCTTCGTTAATAAGTAGAGCGTAGGCACCACGCTTAAAATGTTATTCGCGTATGAATGGCATCGTAGAAGAGTTTAGTGTGACGCCTTGCTTGGTAAGGTTGTTTAAGAGTGGTGTAGGGTCTTTTTGAAGACCTTGCGCGGCATTTGTGTGCAGCGAGACGTGAAAGCCGCATTCTAGGGCATCTTGAATTGTCGCATTAACGCAGACATCCAGGGCTAAGCCGCAAATATGTAGGTGCGTGATCTTGAGGCCTTTTAGCAAGCTTTCTAAGCCTGTCGTGTGAAGGCGGTTATTATCAAAAAACGCGGAATAACTATCGCAATGAGGGTCTAGGCCCTTATGTACAATGTGATGGATAGCGCTGGTGTGTAGGCTGGGAGGGAATTGCGCTCCCGCTGTGCCGGCGATGCAATGTGCTGGCCAGTCACCGCCTTGCGCTTTGAAGGAGCAGTGCTGAGGAGGGTGCCAGTCTTTGGTCGCGATGACCGTGTCCCAAGGCTGCGTGAGTAACGCATTGATAGGCTGAATGATGGTATCGCCCTGGGGAACGGCTAAGGTGCCGCCGGGTAAAAAATCATTTTGTACATCAATAATAATCAGAGCAGAGCGTTCTGAAACCGACATTTACGGGCGCTCCTTGATGGCATTGAGGCGTGTCACGAGGAGTTGGTTAATACGGAAGCCATCAACATCGACCACCTCGAAGCGGCAACCAGCGGCATCGACCCTGTCGGTCTTGCGCGCCATACGGCGCAAGCGGTTCATGACGAAGCCGCCAATAGTATCGAAATTTTGCGCATCATCGAAAACAGGGATATCGAGTTCACGTATGACGTCCCCGATGGGGGCGGCACCGTCAATGAGCCACGAATTATCATCGCGTCGGACGATGGCTTGTTCTTCAAAGGGGCTGACGAGGCCATCCATGAGGGCCCCCATGATATCTTTATAGGTAATAAGGCCAACAACGAGGCCATATTCGTTGACGATGAGAGCAAAGCCCGCGCCGTTGACGTCAAATTGTGCCAGTGTTTCCCACAGGTTCAGCGTATCGGGCAATGACAAGACGTCACGGCGCATTTTGAAAATTTGGTTGGTGCCCGGTGTGGGGAGTTCCGTATCTTGAGGCTTATCCACTACAGCAACCAACACGTCTTCAGCACGAATGGAGCCGATCACATGGTCTAAGTCGCCATTGCACAAAGGGTAACGTGAATAGGGGCGTACGCGGACTTTATCGCGTTGTGTTTCTGGTGTTTCTTGGACGTCCAGATAAACAATTTCATCACGTGGTGTCATCGCAGAGGTGACGGAGCGGTCTTGCAGGCCAAGCACGTTCTGAATCATCTGGTGCTCTTCTTCGAGCAAGATGCCAGAGGCTGTGCCTGCGGCAAGAATAGCGCGCAGATCTTCTGGTGTGACGGGCTCAACTGTTGCTGTTGCTGGAATTTTCAAGAAACGCAGCAGTGCGTCTGAGATTTTGGAAAAGACCCAAACCGCCGGATATAAGACTTTGAGGGCAATGGCTGGGAACCAGCCAACCTTGAGGGCAATGCGGTCTGGCGCATTCATGGCGATACGTTTGGGCAGTAAGTCTGCAAAAAGAACAAACAAGCCCGTGATGAGAATAAACCCGAGCGCGGCACCAAGTTGATCAGACAAGGTACTAGACAGGCCACAGGCTTTTAAGGCGGCGGCAAGTGGTGCGCTCAACATTGAATCGCTGATGATACCGCCCAAGACACCAACGGCATTCAAGCAGATTTGTAAGACCGTAATGACTTGCCCGCTATTTCGGCGAAGCTTTAAGAAGGCAATCGCCCGTGGATCCCCGGCATCTGCTTTTGAGCGCAGGCGGACGTCTCGCGCTGCGGCAAAGGAAATCTCTGAAAGAGAGATAAGGATTGATACGCCAATAAGAATAATGGTGGCGATCAGGCCGAGGATGAACAGGCCGACATGCGGCTGCGAAAGAGCGGGGCTAGGCATAGGGCCCCTTATATAACGTGATTTCTAAAAAAGATGGTTGTTTTTGTGTCGCAGGGCTTCTGATTAGCGGCCTAGAGCAGCGAATTAGATCCCTGCGAGGTCTCGCCAACCTTGCTCATCCAGCGTTTGAAGGCCAAGATCTGCGGCTTTTTTAGCTTTTGATCCGGCTTTTTCGCCTAACACGACCAAAGATGTTTTTTTTGAGACACTATCGGTCACTTGTGCGCCGAGGCGTTCTGCAATCGCTTTTGCCTCTGGTCGGGTCATGGTGGTCAGAGTGCCTGTGAAGACAATGGTTTTTCCAGAAAGATGCCCCTCAGTTGGAGCGGCTTCTGGTGTGATCTCACGGAGGGCGCTTCGGAGGTCATCTAGTGTTTCGACGTTATGGGGTTCCCCAAAAAAGGCGACGAGTTCTTCCGCGATGGCATCACCAATCCCCATAATGGCACCGAGGGTCGCGCGCTCTTCGGTGTCGGGGCGTGCGGCAATCATGGTGTCGCGCCATTGTTCGAACGTGCCGAAATGCCGGGCCAACATTTGTGCATTACGCTCCCCGATTCGGCGTATGCCGAGGCCGAAGATGAGGCGAGAGAGTGCGATGGTACGGCGCTCTTCAATCGCGCGTTGCATGTTGTCAAAAGATTGGGGGCCCCAGCCATCAAGTGCTAGGATTTCGTCTTTGCGTTCTTCAAGGCGGAAGATATCGCCGGGGCGTGTGATAAAGCCGCGACGATGAAAGTCTCGGATGCTTCGCTCTCCGAGGCCGTCAATATCGAAGGCATTGCGTGACACCATGTGAATGAGGCGTTCGACCGCTTGTGCTTCGCAGGTTAAGCCGCCAGTGCAGCGCCTTACCGCTTCACCTGTTGGGCGTTCAGCACGAGATCCACAGACGGGGCAGTGGTCTGGGAAGATAAAAGCGGGGTTGCGTTCCGTGTCTGGGGAGGGGTCAACTGGCCCTAGAATTTGGGGGATGACATCTCCAGCGCGTTGCAAGCGGACTTTATCGCCAATACGCACATCTTTGCGGGCAATTTCGTCTTCATTGTGCAGGGTGGCTTTGGAAACAAGCACACCGCCGACATTGACCGGCTCAAGATGAGCAACGGGGGTTAATGCGCCTGTACGCCCGACCTGGATTTCAATGGAGCGTAGGATGGTGATGGCTTGTTCTGCGGGGAATTTCCACGCAATGGCCCATCGTGGCGCACGGCCGATGAAACCGAGGCGCTCTTGTAAGGCAACGTCGTTGAGTTTGAAGACAATGCCGTCAATATCGTAACCGAGTAGGGCGCGCTCTTCGGCCAAGTGTTGGACGTAGGTAGGGATCTCGGATGGGTGATCCAGTCGTTTGGAAAGGGGATTTACGGGGAAGCCCCAGCGCTCCAGTGTTTTGAGGTAATCTTCATGCGTATTGCTGACCGCAGCGGAGCGGTGGCCGAGCGCATAGGTGAAAAGAGACAGTGGACGTGTACGTGTGATGTTTGGATCAAGCTGCCGTAAAGACCCGGCGGCGGCATTGCGCGGGTTGGCGAATAGGCGTGCGCCGCGGGCTTCTTGCTGTGCATTGAGCGCGAGAAATGCGTCTTTGCTTAAAAAAACTTCACCACGAATTTCGAGCAAGTCGGGAGCATCATCGGGGAGTGTATCGGGGATGGCGCTGATGGTGCGTAAATTGGCGGTGACGTCTTCACCTTCTAGGCCATCACCGCGCGTCGTGCCGCGCAGGAAGCGTCGATTTTCGTAGGTTAAGCTGATGGAGAGGCCATCAATTTTTGGTTCAGCCATAAAGGAGAGGCTATTGGCCTCGGCTTCTGACAAACCAAGAAAGCGCCCGGCACGCGTCACAAATGCTGAGAATTCTTCCTCGTTAAAAACGTTATCGAGGGAGAGCATTGGAACAAGATGGCGATATTTACCAAAGGCACTATCGGGTGCCGCGCCGATGCGCGTGCTGACGCTATTTGTTGTCTTGAGGCTGGGGTCTTGTTCTTCGAGGGCCTGCAATTCGCGGCGGGCAGCATCATACTCCGCGTCACTCACCAAGGGGGCGTCATCGTGATGATAGGCGGTATCCCATTGAGCAATCAGTGTTTCGAGTTCTGCGTGGCGTTGGGCGTTGGTCATGATACAGGTTCCAGCAGGCTGTCTGCTGCAGCGCGGGCAGCATCGGTAACGATATCACCTGCCAGCATGCGTGCAATTTCTTCGCGGCGTTGCGTGTGTGACAACGGCTCTGCGGTGGTTTCGGTTCGGTTGTCTGTCATGCGTTTGGCAATGCGTAAGTGATGGTCACCACGCGCGGCAACTTGTGGGCTGTGCGTTACGACTAAGACTTGCCCACTCTCGGCGACCTTGTGCAGGCGGTCCCCAATTGCCGAAGCTGTGGCACCGCCGACGCCGGAATCCACTTCATCAAAAACAAGCGTGCCTACGGCACTACGCTCTGCCAAGACCACTTTGAGAGCTAGCATGAGGCGCGATAATTCGCCGCCTGACGCGACTTTGGCGAGGGCACCAGCGGGTTGGCCGGGGTTGGCTGCAATGCGAAATGCAATGTGTTCCATCCCGGTGCGGGACCAACGTGCAGGGTCTAAGCTGGTCAGTACAACGCTAAAGCGGGCGCGTTCCAGTTTGACGGGTTTGAGTTCACGGTGGACGGCTTTTTCGAGAAGTTGTGCGGCTTTTTTACGAGCTTCTGAAAGCTCGGCCCCCATGTGCTCAAAGCGTGTTTGTGCGTCTTTGAGAGCTTGTTGCAGGCGGGTAAGTTCTGCCGTGCTGTTGTCGAGCGTCTCAAGTTTGTGGCGGAGCGTATTGAGAAAGGCGGGAAGTTCTGCAACGGAAATATTATGTTTGCGTGCTTCGGCTCGCAGAGCAAAAAGGCGTTCTTCTGTCTCTTCCAGAAGGCGAGGGTCAGCCACCGTGTCTGCGGCGAGGCGGGATAAGGATGTTTCTGCTTCCGCTAAGGCTTCTTCGGCGCGGTCTAGCGCTTCAAGAGCGGCTTGGGCTTGTTGCGCATGGGCCGTCGTGGTCGTCCCCTCTGCTTCGTTTTCGCTGAGGGGGGAAAGGCGTTGAAGCGCACGGCTGGCGGAGCGAAGAGCTGTAGCTGGTGTCGCGGAGCGGCGATCGCGAGGGGTAAGCTCTGCAAGTGCTGCCGCGACGGCCTCTTGGCGGCGTTCGTCATGTTGCAATGAGATGCGTAAGGCGGCGAGTTCGTCTTCTTCGCCGTCTATTGGGGCAAGGGTTTCGAGGTCATTGACGGTGGCCCGAAGCCATTCTTCTTCACGGGTTGCCTCGGTGAGTGCGCGTTGTGCGGTATCCAAGGCTTTGCGGGCATCAGCCCATTCGGTATGAGCTTTGGCGACTTTTTTGCGCAGAGTTGTTGGCACGCCGAACGTGTCGAGCAAGTCTAGATGACAGGCTTCGTTTGCGAGGCCCATCTGCTCATGCTGCCCCTGAATCTCTACGAGTTGGGATGCGATGTTGCGCAGCAATGTGATGCTGATGGGCTGGTCGCACACATAAGCGCGGGAACGGCCATCCGGTAGGACAACGCGACGCAGTGTGAGGAGATCATGCTGAGGATCAAAACCGAGGCTTTGCTCGGTTAAAAGAGTAAAGACGGGGTGATCAAGGGGCAGGTCAAAGGTGGCGGCGACACTGGCTTGTGTCGCGCCGGAACGAATGAGGCCAGCGCTTGCGCGCTCCCCTAATGTGAGGCCCAGACTATCCAAAAGAATGGATTTTCCTGCGCCTGTTTCGCCTGTGAGAACGGTCAGGCCCTGATGTAGGGCGAGATCCAGTTTCTCGATCAGGACGACGTCGCGGATCGAAAGATGTGTCAGCATGACGCCGGTATCAATATTGTTGCAGCGCGTGGGGCGCGCTGCATATTAGAAAACGCTGTGCCAAGCGCGGGAGAAGAAACCACGCTGTGCATCGGCTTTTTGTTTGCTTGCAACGGGTGTTTTCATGTCGTTGGACAAAAGCCCCGCATCGCGCATATTGGCGTAAGCGTCATGGTACCATGTGCTGTCAGGGTAGTTGTATCCCAGCACGGAGGCGGTTTGTTGCGCTTGGTCCTTCAGGCCGAGAGCGAGATACACTTCTACCAAACGCTCCAGCGCTTCGGCTGTATGGTTGGTTGTTTGGAAGTCTTGAACAACGCGCTGATAGCGGGTCATAGCAGCTTCATAATTGTGCTGCTGTTGGTACCAGCGGCCGACCAGCATTTCTTTGCCAGCGAGGTGATCGCGGCAGAGGTCAATTTTCAGCTGAGCATCACGAGCGTAAGACGTTTGAGGGAAGCGCGTGACGACTTCTTCTAAAGCGTTGAGCGCTTCGACCGTGCCTTGTTGGTCACGTTGTACGTCTGCAATTTGCTCATAATAGCATAGCGCGCGCAGATAGAATGCGTAGGCTGCATCTGGGCTGGTGGGGTGCAGTTGCAGGTAGCGTTCCAGCTGTTGAACGGAAAGAGCGTATTCCCCTTGTAGGTAGTAGGAATACCCTTCCATCAACTCGGCATTACCAGTGAAGCCGGAATAAGGGTAATTTTGCTGCAACAGCTCAAATTCACCCGAGGCGAGTTGGTAACGCCCTGAGTGCAGTGCGTCGATCCCGTAATTATATAATGTCTCGGCATCGGCTGCTTTCGGAATCGAAGCAGGTCCGTCTTTGTGTGAAAACAAAGAACAGCCAGACAGAAGCAGCGCAGCGCCAATCATGGCCGCGCTGCGGGGGAACCTACGCTCTGTGAGCGTGAGAGAAAAACGACGCTGTGTGCTGTTGGTCATACCTGCTCTTCCCGTGGAGAGTGTCTTATATCACGGGATCGCGCTGACGAAAGACCCGCAAGGTGCCTTAAGCTGCAACATAAGAGGGTTGAGTGCTTTTCGTGGGGCGTGTTGTGGCTATTGGTTGCAAGCGCCAGTTGCGTTGATCCGCGAAAACAGCCCGTAAAAGCTGGTTGTTCATGCGATGGCCAGATTTATGTCCGATGAAGCCGCCTTGGATGGGGCGACCTGCGCAATAGAGGTCACCAACCGCATCAAGGAGTTTGTGGCGTGCAAACTCACGCTCAATACGTAAACCAGCGGGGTTTATGACGTGCTGCCCATCTACCACAACGGCATTATCCAAAGAGCCGCCACGGGCGAGTCCAATGCTTTGTAGATGCTCAATGTCGGAACGGTTTACAAAGGTACGGCAGAAAGAAAGCTCATGGATGAAGCGCTCTGTTGTGAGTTGGATGGCATAGCGTTGGTTGCCAATCGCTTCAGCGGAAAAGCTCAATGAGATTGCCAGCGCAAGACCGTGATGGGCAGGGCGAAGCTCTGCGAAAGCACCATTGTCATCCTCAACGCGTACGGGGCGGAGAATTTCGATTGTGCGGCGCGGAGCCTCTAAAGTGCGGGTGCCCGCGCATTGAATAAGGAAACAAAATTCCGCCGAAGAGCCGTCTAAAACAGGCATTTCGGGCCCGGAAACTGCGATGAGGGCGTTATCGATGCTCAGTGCGGACAGGGCCGCCATGAGGTGTTCGATTGTTGCTACGCGGACGTCGGGGTTTTCATCCCATGCGACTACGGTTGAGAGGCGCGTATCAATAATCGTGTCAGGACGGACAGGAAATGCCGGCGTTTCGGGGAGATCCGTGCGCAGAAAGCAGATGCCCGTATGGGCCGGGGCAGGGCGTAATTCTAATGTGACAGTTACGCCGCTGTGGAGCGCAACGCCGCGGCAGCTAATGGCATTGGCCAAGGTTGTTTGCTGGGCTGGTGGCGTGCTTTGAGCTGATGCGGGTGTATCAGACGTAAGAAAAGACGGCAGAAGAGAAAGGTCTGTCGCTGTTTTTGCGTCTTGAAATCCTGTCACCTGCATCTGTCCCTTTACTGTGGTTCCGGGCGATGAACGCTCGGTCAGTGTGTCATATAAGGGCAGATGCAGGGCAGGCTCCAGTCAATGATTATTGCCGTATATTACGCAGTATGTTTCAGCGGCGGAGATACGTTGGGATATCCAGCGTACCATCATCAGGCGAATCGGACGGGCGCGGGCGCTCAGGCTGTGGCTCGTGGCGTGCCTGTTGAGGCTGTGTGTGCTCCGGTGCTGATGGTTCCGTGCGTTGTGCAGGAGCCGGTGGCGCTGCAGGGCGGCTGCGGAAGGCACCCGTGACTAAACCGAACAGGCTGCGCGGTTGTGCTTCCGTTTGTGGTTGTTGGGGAGCATTCGTGAAGAGCGCAGAGTGGTGTGAGCGGTTTTGTGGCTCTTGTTGGGGCGCAGCCTGTGGAGCCGTGTGCTGTGTATGTGCAGACGGCTGGGCCGGAGTAGAATCCGTTTCATGCTGCGGGTTGTAGGGTTGTTCCGCTGGTGGCGGAGCTGTGTGTTGCTGCGCGGCCTGTGGGTCTAGATTAAAATTTGGCCGTGCACCTCCGGCGTAGGTTGAGCCTGGTGCGTAAGAGCTCGGTGCACGCTGGGGGGCAGACTGAGGTGCTGCGTTTGCCGGTGCTGGATTTTGGGTAGGTGCTGCTTGTGTGCTTTGTGCCGGTGTCTCTTGGCTTGCAGTTGTTGCGTTATGTGCAGCTTGTGCATCAAGGCCAGTGGCGACGACGGAAACACGGATGCGGCCATTCAGGCTCTCATCAATGAGGGCACCAAAGATGATGTTGGCGTCTTCTGTGACTTCTTCGCGGATGCGGTCAGCAGCGGCATTGACTTCATACAGGGTAAGATCTTCACCGCCTGTAATATTGATCAGCAGGCCGCGCGCGCCAGCCATGGAAGCGTCTTCCAATAGTGGGTTGGAAATAGCACGCTCAGCGGCAGCAATGGCGCGGTCTTCGGCATCATCGGCACTGGAGGCTTCGCCTGTGCCCATCATGGCCTTGCCCATATTTTCCATGACGGCTTTGACATCGGCAAAGTCGAGGTTGATCAGGCCGGGGGAGACCATCAGATCGGTAATGCCGCGCACGCCCATATTGAGGACGTTATCAGCCATTTGGAAGGCCTCGCGGAAAGTCGTGTTTTGATTGGCGGAGTTAAAGAGGTTTTGGTTCGGAATGACGATGAGGGTGTCAACGTGCTTCTGAAGTTCAGCAATACCACTATCCGCTAAGGTAGCGCGGCGGCGTCCTTCAAAGTTGAAGGGCTTGGACACGACACCAACGGTGAGAATACCGCGTTCACGTGCCATGCGGGCCACAACGGGCGCAGCACCCGTGCCAGTGCCGCCGCCCATACCGGCCGTGATGAAGATGAGGTTTGCACCTTCAAGTTGGCGATCAATCTCTTGGGCCGCCTCTTCAGCAGCTTCACGGCCGATTTCAGGCTTTGCACCAGCGCCGAGGCCACGGGTCAGGTGTGGGCCAAGTTGTACCCGGCGCTCGGACTGAGAATGGGCAAGTTGCTGCGCATCCGTGTTGGCAACAACGAACTCGACGCCTTTAAGGTCGGAGGCGATCATGTTGTTGACCGCATTGGTGCCGGCTCCACCGACGCCAATCACGGTAATCCGTGGAGCGAGTTCGACATGCGAATTAGGGGTCGGGGTCAGGTTCAGTGTCATGCTCGGATCCAGAACTTCTGTAAAAGGCGCCAGTAGCGGAAGTTATATACAAATCTTTAGCCTATCCGCGATCACGGATGAAGCCTACAAGACGTTGGAAAAGGGTATTCGGTACTGTTTCTGTAGCAGGAGCATTGCCGAAACTGCGGTCAGCGCCCGCAGCCCATGCTAAAAGTCCAGAAGCAGTCGAGAAACCAGCAGATGCTGCGTCCTTTTCAGGCAAGCCATGGACGTTTAATGGCCTCCCTAAACGAACGGAGCGTCCGAGGATGCGGCTCGCAACGGGGACAAGGCCTTCCATCAAGGAAGCGCCCCCTGTTAAAACGACTCGGGTATTCGCCATTCCGCCTAGGCCTGAAGTGTCGAGGGCGTTACGGACTAACTCAAGTGTTTCAGCGATACGAGGTTCAATGAAGCCAATCACTTTGGCGCGTGGAATGCGCGCTAAGCGGTTAGGGCCTTCACCGATTAAAGGAATGGAGAGCATTTCGCGTTGGTCATCAGAGCCAAGTTGCGCTGCACCGTACAGTGTTTTTAGTCGCTCGGCTGTATCAAGTGATGTTGAGAGCGCACTGGCAACATCCCGTGTGACGTGAAGGCCACCTACAGGAATTTGCGCCACATGCAGCAGGCGTCCTTCCATGAAAACAGAAAGAGACGTGGTGCCGCCTCCCATTTCAACAACCGTAACGCCGAGATCACGCTCTTCATCGCTGAGAACGGATAAGGCTGAGGCAAATGGGCTGGAGACTAAGCCATCAAGGCGAAGCTCAGCGCGTTGCAGGACCGTATCCAGAGTGCGCAGGGCACTAGAGTGCATATCTACGACATGGAAGCGGGCTGATAACTCCGTGCATTGATGGCCGCGTGGGTCTGTTACGCCAGCCATGCCGTCAACCAAATATCCTAAAGGCAGATTATGGATAATGGACCGCCCCTCAGCCCAAGCGAGGGCTTTGGCTTCTGTGCGGAGGTGGTTGACATCATGTGCGGTGACCTCGCGTCCGCCAATGGGAAGGCGAACGTCAATCCAACGGCTTGCGGGGTGGCCGCAAGAGAGATTGACGGTGAGGGCATCCATACGCTTTTCAGCAGCACTTTCCGCTTGGCCAACGGTGGCGCGCACTGCGGCCTCCGCCTCTCGGATATCTACAATAGAACCTGAGCGAATACCGTGTGAGCGGCGCCATCCATGCCCGAGAATGCTCAG
This sequence comes from uncultured Neokomagataea sp., assembly GCF_946476835.1. GTDB lineage: Bacteria > Pseudomonadota > Alphaproteobacteria > Acetobacterales > Acetobacteraceae > Gluconobacter. The sequence continues at coordinate 96,557 of NZ_CAMKWA010000008.1, read as the reverse complement.
ACTACCATCGGCTTCACCGCGTCCGATGAAGCAGGTCATTTTGGTGCTGCCAATGTCCAGCACGCCGAATGTACCAGCGCGCCATGCCGGGGTCGGTCGGGTTTCTTCGGGAGGAAGCGTCAGAACGCCGCGCGTGTCACGGCTATGCGCTACAGCATGTTCAGGGGTAGAAAGAGCGCGACCACGGAGGCCACCTCTACGCCGGAAAAAAGAATGCTCGGAGCCGGGGATAAGATCGGTCATTGCGGCTTTGTCTGACTGTCGCCATTTGCGGCGGTAGGCTGTGCAGGAGGGGGCGGCTGATGAATGACCATGCGGTCCGGCAGGCGCATATCGATAGAAACGACGGGACGGTCCAGTAGTTTCATAGTGTTTTGAAATTGTTCAAGACGTGCAAAAGCAGGTTTTTCTTCGTCTTCTGGAAGCAATACTGTTGTGCCATTACGCAGAACAGCATCCCATCTGCGCTCTCCAACGCGTACAAAGGCCGTTATACGGTTTTGTATGTCGGGGAAGGGTGTCAGTGCGTCCAGTAAGTCTGCCGCGGCACTATTGGCACCGTCGCCTACGATGAGCGGTAATGTGCGTAGCATTTGTGGGTCTTGCCCGACAATGCCTTGGTCTGAGACGGTGTCTCCCGCACGATTGATGAGCGAGAAGTGGTCATGATTTTGCCATACGGCGATGGGCACGCGCTCTGTCAAGTTGACGATGACGGTATCGGGGATGCGGCGTTCTACTGTGGCTTGTTCGACCAGTGGTAAAGCATTTACATGCGCGCGCGCGGCTTCAACGGAGAAACCAAAAAGAGGCTGTCCGACGGATGTTCCTAACGCATTTTCAACGGCTTGTTGGCTCGTGATGTGGCGGCCATTGACGATAATATGGTGAATGGGCAGAGGCTCCATCGCCACGAGGCGGGCACGTAACGGAGCAAAGCGTTCTTCCGATGCAGTAATGTGCAGCAGGTGCACGGCACCCCCTGCGAGCAAAAGGACAGTGAGAACGACAAATCCCGGACGGATGAAGCGCTTGAAGCGCCTCAATGCGAGTTTTAGGCGTGAAGGACGGTCTTCACTCGGGAGGTATGGCCTGTCATGCGTTCGGTCGATATGTGGCGCATCATGGCTTCGCCAAGGATCTGACGAAGATGGTGGTATAATCGGACCGTGGCGCGGATCACGCTGCATTAGTGCTTCAATGCCTCATTGATCATCCAGTCGCAGAGTTCTGGGTACGAAATACCGCAATACGCTGCTTGTTCTGGCAGAAGTGATGTTGGTGTCAGGCCGGGTTGGGTGTTGACTTCAAGAATAATCAGCTGATCTTGCGTGTCATCATAGCGAAAATCTGTCCGGCTTGCGCCTCGGCAGCCAAGGACTTGATGGGCACGCAGGGCAATATTAAGGGCTTTTTCTGTGACCGCTGCGGGAACGTCAGCGGGGAGGACGTGTCGGGATCCGCCTGCTTTGTACTTGGCGTTAAAATCATAAAAACCAGCATTCTCAGCAGGGAGAATATCGGTCAGAGCTAAGGCGCGGTCCCCCATGACGGCGGTGGTGAGTTCGCGGCCGGGAATGAATTGTTCGACGAGTGCTTCGGAGCCAAAGCGCCAGTTGCGTGCGATTTCAGCGCGGCGGTTATCGCCTTCACGGATGATCTCGACGCCGACGGATGATCCCTCAGCAATGGGTTTGACGACATAAGGTGTGGGGAGTGGGTCGGCGGCCTCAAGTTCAGCCATAGAAATGACTTTCCCCGGCGCAACGGGTAGGCCAGCCGATGCGAGTAGGAGGCGTGTGGCCTCTTTATTCATAGCGACAGCAGAGGCACGAATACCAGAATGGGTGTAAGGCAGGCCAAGCCATTCGAGAACGCCTTGGATTGCCCCATCTTCTCCCAGCGGGCCATGTAGTGCGTTGAAGACAACATCTGGCGCGGCTGTACGCAGGGCTTGAATGGTCTGGGCCAAATCGGGGCCGACATCAACGGCTGTTACGTCATGGCCTTTGTCACGCAGCGCCGTAATGGCAGCTTCGCCGCTGACAAGGCTGACGGGGCGTTCGCTGGAGGTGCCGCCATAGAGAACTGCAACCTTCATGATGTCTGTCCTTCTTGTGCCGAGTTGCCCTGCCGCGCGGTGCTATGGCGGCCAATGCGCTTAATTTCCCAATGGAGGTCCACGCCGCTATGGGCCAAAACGCGTTGGCGTACGGTTTCGCCAAGTGTTTCAAGGTCCGTGCTCGTGGCGGTGCCGAGATTGAGCATGAAATTGCAGTGTTTCTCGCTCATTTGTGCGCCGCCTTGGATCAGGCCGCGGCAGCCGGCTTCATCAATCAGCGCCCAGGCTTTGTGGCCATCTGGGTTACGGAAGGTTGAGCCGCCTGTGCGGGCCCGAACAGGTTGAGAGGCCTCACGTGAGGCTTTGATCTCATCCATGCGTTGGCGAATATGGGCAGAGTCACCGGGGGTAGCCCGTAAACGTGCGCGAAGAACCACGGAGCGTTCGGGTAATGCGGCGTAGCGATAGGCGAAGGCGAGGTCTGCTGCGGTGAGGCGCTGTACTGTGCCATCAGGGCGCATAATCTCGGCCCAATCCAGAACCGTGGCAATATCGGAGCCATACGCGCCAGCATTCATGCGAACGGCACCACCGATGGAGCCGGGGATACCGCTTAAAAATGCTAAACCATCAAGGCTAGCGGATGCCGCATGTTCGGCCACGGTGATGTCGAGTGCTGCAGCGCCGGCGATAACGCCGTCTTGTTCAACGATGATGTCAGCAAAGCCACGGGCCAATTTGACGACAACACCTTCAAGTCCACCATCGCGCACGATGACGTTAGAACATGCACCAAGAAGGGTGAGTGGTATTGTGTTTGGAAGGTTTCGCAGAAGTGTTGCGAGGTCGTCTTGGTCTTCTGGGATAAAGAGCCAGTCAGCAGAGCCACCAGTACGGAACCAGCAGCGCGGCCCGAGGGGCGCGTCCGCTTTGAGGCGGCCGCGCAAATTTTGTGCAAAAGCGGGGAGAGGGGCGGTGCTATCAGGCGCCGTCATGCTGGATTGGCCTTGTGGGGGGTGGCGTTAAGGGCCGCAAGCTGTTCTGGCAGGGTTTGCGCCCATTGAGTGATTGTGCCCGCGCCAAGGCACACAACGTAATCACCAGGCTTGGCGATGGCGTTAATCATTTCCGGCAGGAGGTCCGGGCTGGGCAGCGGCACGGCGGAACGATGGCCGTTATCGCGCAGCCCTTCGACCAAGGCATCACGGTCTGCCCCGTCAATGGGGCTTTCCCCCGCAGCATGGACGTCAGCAACAATCACAGTATCAGCATCGTTCATACAAGTGCAGAATTCGTTAAAAAGTCCCTTTAGACGTGAATAACGATGCGGCTGTACCACGGCAATAACGTTTTTTGCATCAGCTTGGCGTGCGGCTTTGAGTACGGCGGCAATTTCAACCGGGTGATGGCCGTAATCATCAATAATCGTGATGCCGTTATGCTCGCCAGTTTTTGTAAAGCGGCGTTTGACACCGCGGAAAGAGGCGAGGCCAGATGCGATGACAGAATCGCTAATTTCCATTTCGAGCGCGACAGCAACGGAAGCGAGAGCATTCAAGACGTTATGGTGGCCCAGCATCGGAATGCGGAACGGCCCCGCGCGGCGGCTGCGGTTGCGGGTACGATTGGTGACGACAACGTCAAAGGTGGAACCGCGCTTGTCCATGACTACTTTTTCAGCGCGGACATCGGCTTGTGGGCTGAAGCCATAGGTGATGACGCGGTGGTCAGACAGGCGGGGGATCATCTGCTGGACTTGTGGATGATCCACACAGAGAACGGCAAAGCCGTAGAATGGAATGTTGGAGACAAACTGATCATAGCCAGCCTGCATGGCGGCTTCGGTGCCCCAATGGTCCAGATGTTCGGGGTCCATATTGGTGACAACAGCAATCACGGCAGGGAGGCGCAGGAAGGAGCCATCACTTTCATCGGCCTCGACAACCATCCAGTCACCAGAGCCCATGCGGGTATTGGTGCCGTAGGCTTCGATAATGCCGCCATTGATTACGGTCGGGTCAAGGCGAGCTTGCTCTAAAACGCAGGCAACAAGGCTGGTGGTGGTCGTTTTGCCATGCGTGCCACCAATTGCGATGGACCAGCGCAGGCGCATCAGTTCCGCCAACATTTCTGCACGGCGTACAACAGGGATGAGTTTTGCGCGTGCTGCGACGACTTCTGGGTTGTCACGCTTTACGGCCGTGGAGGTAACGACGACCTGTGCATCGCCAAGGTTGTTGGCATCATGGCCGATATGAATGGTGATGCCTGCTTGGCGCAGCCTTTGAACATTGGCGCTTTCTGCAATGTCAGAACCCTGCACTTTATAACCAAGCATGTGCAAAACTTCAGCAATACCGGACATGCCGATACCGCCGATACCGACGAAGTGAAGGGTTCCAATGTTAAGAGGCAGCGCGCGCATGGGAGGCAATACTTTCAGGTCGTCTAAGGGGCGGTGGTCAGGAAAGAAAAACGTTAGGTCGGTAGTGAGGCGATAATGAGGTCAGCAACACGGGCAGCGGCATGGGGCGTGGCAAAAGATTGTGCGGCTTTTGCTGCTGCGCTGAGTTGTTCGGGGTGTGTAAGTAACGTCATTAAACGTTCCGTCAACAGGCTTGGTGTCAGGCTCGGTTGGCGGATCATCCATGCAGCCCCGACGCGTTCAAGGGCTTGTGCGTTCGCGCCTTGTTCGTCTGATGCTGCGATGGGAAGGGGGACGAGGAGGGATGGACGCCCTGCCATCGCCAATTCTGCCACGGAAGAGCCGCCAGCGCGACCGATGACCAAATGCGCATCTTTCAAGCGTTCTGGCACGTCATGGAAGAAAGAGGCGACGTGACAGGAGACGCCGGATTGTGTGTAGAGTGCTTGCACGGTGTCTAAATCGTTCCCTCTGACCTGCTGGGTAACGTGTAGACGGGTGCGAAGTTCGTCTGGCAATGCAGCAATGGCTTGTGGGACGAGCGTTGAGAAAACGGAAGCCCCAAGAGAACCGCCCCAGACCAGAAGGTTAATCTTGTCTGTCGGTGGTGTATAGGGTGTGCCGAACAGTGCTTCAATGCCGGGGCGTACCGGCATGCCGGTTTGCTTATGAGCGACCTCAGTAGGAAGGCGCGCAACACTGTCATAAGATGTGGCGATGACAGGGTTAAACCGTGCAATGAGTGCGTTTGCCTGACCTAAGACGGCATTACCTTCATGAATGACCATGAGTGGGCGTTTAGCCGCGGGGAGCAGGCGTGCGGCAAGGAGTGGCGGGATGGAGGGGTATCCACCGAACCCGACGACGGCTGCGGCATTCAGGGTGGAGAGGTGCTTGCGCGCGGTGAGGATGCCGCGCAGCAGGGCTGTGCCGCCACGGATTTTTGCGCCAAGGCCTTTGCCTGCAATGCCTGCACCATCGAGAACATATTGGGGGCGATCTGCGAAGAGGCCAGTCTCTCGGCGGCCATGGCGGGCATCTGTCATGAGGATGAGCTCATAACCACGCTCAGCGAGCACGGTGGAGACGGCTTCTGCTGGAAAAAAATGACCGCCAGTTCCACCAGCAGCAATAACGATGGGTCGTGTCATGACCTACGTCCTTCGATCAAGGGGGCCTCTTGGAGAGGTACGTCGTTTAAGGGGGCATTTGCCGTCTGGATGACTTTGCCCGGTTTCGTGTGATGGCGGGTGAGGGCAAGGACCATCCCCATCGTCAGCGCAACGGACATGGCGGAACTGCCACCATAAGAGATGAAAGGCAGTGTCATGCCTTTGGTGGGGATGAGGTGAAGCGTTGATCCCATATTCACGAAGGCTTGCAGGCCAAACCCCGTTACGAGACCGGATGCGGCAATGATGATGAAAGGGTCATCTTCGCGCATGGCTTTGAGAAGGGTACGTAAAACGATGGTGCCAAAGACGGCGATGATGCCAACACAAAGCACGAGGCCGTACTCTTCTCCCGCGACGGCAAACACAAAGTCTGCGTGGGCATCGGGCAGCATGTCTTTCACGCGGCCTTCTCCCGGCCCGCGCCCTGTGAGGCCACCATTCCCGAAGGCCCGCAAAGCGGTATCAATTTGATAATGATCGCCGACATCTGGGTGCAAGAAGCGTTGAACACGTGAGCGGACATGGGGGAAGCTGATATAGGCCATACCAAAGGCCCCCACCATGGAGGCCACGCAGCCTGTGACCCAATAGAGCGGTAAGCCATCCACAAATAATTGGGTCATGAAGACCATTGTGATGACTGATAGCATGCCGATATCGGGTTGGGATTTGAGCAGAGCCAGAATGATGCCGAACCCGATAAAGGCCAGCAACATGCCGGGGAACGCGATATTGCCACGGAGAACCACGCGGCGCCGAGCGGAGAGCAGCCATGCGGTGACTACTGCAAAGCAGGGCTTTAGGAACTCAGAGGGTTGTACGGACATGACTGGAAGAGAAATCCAGCGCCGGGCTCCCTTAATTTCCATGCCGTGAACAAGGGTCATGGCTGTGGCGCCGAGGGCTACAATGCCGCCAATCAAGGCAAGGTCACGTATCGCACGGCGTGATAGGGTGGAGGTGATCAGGACGATCAGCCCGGCCAAGGTTAGGAAGGCTACTTGCTTGAAAATGAACATATCCCGTGATGCGCCGATACGGGACGCAACAGCCGGGCTCGCGGCAAGCATAAGGATATAGCCCAAGCCGATAAGAATACCGACGCAGCCGAGCGTGACCCGGTCTAGGTTACGCCACCAGCGGCTGGCAGCGCGCGTATCAATGCGGGACAGCTCCCTTTTCATGGCTTAAATGGTCTCGCCTTCATGAGAGGGGGATGTGTTTTGCGCGAGTGTTGCGCAGGCATGCTCGAATTGTGTGCCGCGGTCTTCGAAGCTGCGAAACTGGTCAAAGCTAGCGCAAGCCGGAGATAGCAAAACGGTTGGAACGCTTTGCTCACGCGCGGCGGCGTATGCATCCGGCACAGCACGGTCGAGTGTTTCGCTGATGGTGTAAGGTACGCTGTGTTCGTTCAATGTTTGGGCGAGGAGCGAGGCATCATGCCCGATCAGAATGGCATGAGACACGCGGTTGAGCCACGGGCTCAGGCTGCTGATTCCGCCAGCTTTTGCTTGGCCGCCAGCGATCCAGATGACGCGCGGGTAAGCATCCAGTGCTTTGGCGGTGGCTTCGGCATTCGTGGCTTTGCTGTCATTGACAAAGGTAACGCCGTGCAGGGTGCGAATAGCCTGTAAGCGATGTGCAAGGCCCGGAAAAGTGGCGAGGCCACTACGGATCAGATCATCGCTCAGGCCAAGATGTTTGGCCATGGCCCAGACCGTGGCAATGTTCTGGCGGTTATGTTGGCCGGGGAGAGAGGGCGCAGAAAAAGGCGGTAATGCGTCTGGCGCCAGGTGATGCGTGGGGATGCCTCGCTGTTCAATCTCATGTGTGATGGTGCGGCAATAAATATCGTCTTGGCTGATTACCGCGAGGTCATCAGCGGTCATACGGTCAAAGATATGCGTTTTCGCGGTAGCATATCCGGCCATGTCCCCGTGGCGGTCTAGATGATCAGGGGTTAGGTTGAGCAGGCATGCGGTGTCAGCGTGGAACGTCTGTAGCCGTTCCAGCATGTAAGACGACATTTCAATAACATAGACGCCATCATCATCGAGCAAAGGCAGAGCGAGAGATGCTGTGCCGAGATTGCCCCCCGCAGCGCAGGGGCGTCCTGCTTGGGTGAGAATATGGGCGAGCAAAGCCGTCGTCGTAGATTTACCGTTCGTGCCGGTAATCGCGGCGAAGCGTGCTTTTGAGCCGGCACGGCGTACAGCTTGGAACAAAAGGTCTGCATCCGACAGAATGGGGATGCCAGCCCCTTTCGCTAAAAGGGCGACAGGATGTGGCTGCGGTAAATGATGTGGAATACCCGGAGAGAGCACGAGCGCCGTGAAGCCATCGAGCGCTGTGATGGGCGCGACGGTGAGGCGCTCATGTTCTGGCAGGGATGGGTTTTTATCATCCCATGCTTGTACGCTCGCTCCCATAGACAGCAACGCTGCTGCAACGGCGGCACCGTTGCGGCCGAGGCCCAAAATGGCGAATGTCTCGCCCGCGAAGAGGTTTGAGGGGAAGGAATTGTTCATCGGAGTTTCAACGTGGCCAAGCCGCACAGGCCGAGTACGATGGAGACAATCCAAAAACGGATTACGATGGTGGGTTCCTGCCAGCCTTTTTTCTCAAAATGATGATGCAATGGGGCCATGAGGAAAACGCGGCGGCCCGTACGGCGGAACCAGAAAACCTGAATGACCACAGAGAGCGTTTCTGCAACGAATACACCACCGACAAGGCACAAAACCAATTCATGTTTGACGGCGACGGCGATGGAACCTAAGGCGCCACCGAGGGACAGTGAGCCCGTATCCCCCATAAAAACAGCTGCTGGGGGCGCGTTGAACCACAAGAATCCGAGGCCCGCTCCAATCAAGGCTGAGCAGAAGACGGCGAGTTCACCTGTGCCGGGAACGGGGTGCAGTTGCAGGTAATCTGCAAAGACATGATTGCCGACGAGGTAAGCGATCAGCGCGAAGACCAGCGATGCGATAACGACGGGAACAATGGCGAGGCCATCAAGCCCATCAGTGAAGTTCACGGCATTGCCGAAACCGGTAATGGTGATCATGGCAAAGAGTGGGAAGGCATAGCCCAAAGGCAGCAGGAGGTCTTTTACGAAAGGAAAAGCTACGGCGTTGCGGATTTCTGGCGGTGTTAAATGTTGCAGCCAGATGCCTGCTAAAAGAGAGGCCGCAAATTCACAGCCAAGGCGCATGCGTTTGGAAACGCCCTTGGTGTTACGGCGTGACAGCTTCAAATAATCATCTGCAAAACCGACCGCGCCAAAGGCGGCTGTGGTGAGCATGACGCCCCATACGAAACCATTGGTCAGGTCTGCCCAGAGCAGGGTTGAAGTGAAAAGAGCGATGAGAATAAGCATGCCGCCCATGGTAGGGGTGCCAGCTTTTTCGATGATATGCCGCTCTGGGCCGAGGCTGCGAATGGGCTGGCCACCACGCTGGATGCGTTTGAGTTGGGCGATGAAAGGTCGGCCCAGCACAAGAGAGATGATTAAAGCCGTGAGGCAGGCCCCGCCGGAGCGGAAGGTCAAATAATGGAACAGATTTGCCAGACCGCCATGCGAGGGCGCGTGCGAGGCGATCAAATTAAAGAGCATCGAGCGGGTACCGTTTCTTAAGCGTGGTCAAGGAAAGTGACGAGGTCGCGCATCCGGCTGCCATTACTGCCTTTGACCAATAAAAAGTCGCCGGGTTTAAGGTAAGCGCGTAGCAGCGGTGCAAGTTGCCGCGAATCGAGGGCATAATTCCCCTGTAATTCGGGCGGAAGTGCGTCATAAAGGGCACGCATATGTGGCCCACAGCAGAAGGCAATCGCTTTTGCCGCAATCACGGCTTCAGCTAGTGTTCGGTGCTCATCCTCTGCAAAAATGCCGAGCTCTAGAATATCGCCGAGGGCAACAACGTGACGCTTGGCTGGCAGGAGGCTGAGGGTCTCCAATGTGGCGCGCATGCTTGTGCTGGAGGCGTTATAGCTTTCATCCAGTAGGGTGACGCCGTCAAGAATGGTGCGTCGTGCACCGCGTCCTTCGCCGGGGACAAAATCTGTGAGAGCGTGTGCGGCGGGTACACGTTCTGCGCTGAGTGCAGTGACAGCGCCTAGGGCAATTGCCGCGTTGCGGGCCATGTGGCGACCGGGTGCCGTGAGCTGCACAGGGAGGGGCGCGGCCTGTGGCGTTTCGAGCAGGAATGTGCTGCCGGATGCTTTGCAGATAAGGTTCACCAGTTTGATCTCTGCACTGCGAGAGACGCCAGAGCGCCATAGTTGGCTGCTGTCTGGCACCGCATTGCGCAGGACATCTTGGCCGGGGCAGTCATCGGGGATGATGGCTGTGCCGTTGGGGAGAAGGGCGTTGAAGAGTGAGGCCTTTTCCCGTGCAATGGCGGCGATGCTTCCCATATTGCCCAGATGCGATGAGCCGACGGTTGTGACAATCGCCACATGTGGACGGACCTGGTCCGCGAGGGGGCGAATTTCCCCCTCATGATTCATGCCGATTTCACTGATGCAGAAGGCGGCATCACGCGGGAGGCGGGCGAGGGTGAGCGGTACGCCCCAATGATTATTAAAGGATGCAACAGCCGCATGGGTTTTGCCGATGGCAGACAGGGCGGTGCGCAGCATCTCTTTCGTTGTGGTTTTGCCAACGCTACCGGTAATGGCGATAACCTTGCCATTAAAGCGCGCCCGTGCAGCTTTGCCGAGGGCGACCATGCCGTCGAGTGTGTCCTGCACGACAAGAAGGCGTGGGTCTGTGCAGCCCATGCGGTCATGAACCATAACGCAAGCAGCGCCCGCGCTTAGAGCGGTTTCGATATGGGCGTGGCCGTCGCTCCTGTCCCCCTTGAGGGCGATGAAGAGATCCCCTTTTTGTAGGGTGCGCGTATCGATGGAGATACCCGTAACGGTCAGCTCTGCCGTGAGGGTTCCACCTGTCGCGTGACGGAGTTCATCGGAGGTCCAGAGAGGTGACGTCATGACGAACCCTTTTCTGCTGACGCGATGTCTGGCGAGCCATTTTGGATAAAACGCGCGGCTAAGTCACGTGTGACGGCACGATCATCAAAAGGCAAGACGGTTTGTCCGACGATTTGCCCTGTTTCGTGGCCTTTGCCTGCGATGACCAAAATATCCCCGGCAGAGAGGCGTTCGAGGCCCGCAGCAATGGCATCATGACGCTCTGCGATTTCATGGGCATTAGGGGCCGCGGCGAGAATTTCGGCGCGGATTGTCGCGGGGTCTTCTGTGCGTGGGTTATCATCGGTGACGATGACGACGTCGGCGTGGCGGGAGGCGGCTTCACCCATGAGTGGGCGCTTGCCGCGATCGCGGTCCCCGCCAGCACCAAAGACGACGATGAGGCGGCCATCGGTATGGGGACGTAGGCTAGTAAGCACGCGGGCAAGTGCATCAGGTGTGTGTGCATAATCCACATATGCAGCGGCCCCATTGGGCAGCACGGCGACGCGTTCACAACGGCCGGGCACACCGGTCAGGCGCGGGAGAAGTGCGAGCAACTCACGCGCTTCGTTGCCATCTTTCCAGATCATCGCGGCTGCGAGGAGCGCGTTTTCAATCTGGAAGCGGCCGGGGAGTGGGAAGGTGAATTCAGGCAGTTCTTCGCCAGAGAGTGTGAGGCGAATGATCTGCCCTTGGGGTGTTGGGCGCGTCTCGATGAGGCGTAATGTTTCGCCGGCTTCCCCAATGGTGCGGAGTTCAAGGCCACGGCTTTGTGCGATGTCACGCAGGGAGGATACTGTGTCTGCATCCATATCGGCGTTGATTGCCGCGTGGCCTGTGGTGGGTAGGAGGGTTTTGAAGAGGCGGAGTTTGGCCTCGCGGTAGGCCTCAATCGTGCCGTGATAATCCAGATGATCTCGCGTGAGATTGGAGAATCCTGCGGCGTCAAGTGTTACGCCATCAAGGCGGTGTTGGATGAGGCCGTGGGAGGAGGCTTCGAGCGCGACATGCGTGACGCCAGCTTTCGCGAGTGCGGCTAATGTCTGCGCTAGGGAAACGGGGTCTGGCGTTGTCAGTGATGGGGGCGCAGGAATATCAACGCTAGTGTTGAGCCCTAATGTGCCAAGGCTCGCGGCTTTATGGCCCTGAAGTTCCCAAAACTGACGGAGGAACTCTGCGGTACTGCTTTTGCCATTCGTCCCGGTGACGGCGGCAATATGTGCGGGCTGTGGGCCTGCGAGGATTGCGGCCGCTTGGGCGAGTGTATGCCGAGCATTTGGATCTACGACATGGGGCAGGTCCGTGATGAGCGGGTGATCACTGATGATGGCGTAGGCGCCAGCTTGTGTCGCGGCTTGAACGAAAGCGGCTCCATCGTGTTTGACGCCGCGGAGGGCAACAAACACGCTGCCGGGGCGCACGGCGCGGCTATCAGCAGTGATGGAGCTGATATTGGTATCTGCGGTGGGTTTGGCCGTGACGTTGCAGAGCCGGAGGAGTTCAGAAAAGCGCATGGGGCAGGCTCAGCGAATTGTTTTGGTTTGGGGAGGATGGCGGTTTGGGTCGCCCGGGTCATTGCCGGGGCCAAGCGCACGATAACCGGCAGGAACGGCTGGCTCCATTGCGATGGCCAATGAGGCATCAATCGTCTCTTTATTGGTAAGATCTGGGAACTGATCCAGCATGGGGCCAATACGGGAGATAATTTTGCCCACGGTCGGGGCGGAGTTCCATGCGGCAGTCGTCCAGCCATGTGTGGCCGCGGTGGGGTGCGGGCTATCAAGCATGACATAGACTGCGTAGCGTGGGTTGTTCATGGGGAAGACACTGGTAAAGGCCGCGACGTTTGTGTGCTTCAAGTAGCCACCATGAGCGCCAATCTTTTCGGCTGTACCGGTTTTTCCGCCGACGTAATAGCCCGGAACTTCTGCGGTTTTTCCGCTGCCTTCGGTCACGTCTAAACGAAGCAAACGCCGTAGGAGTGCGGAGGTTTTAGCCGAGAGGACACGTACACCAACCGGTGTTTCTTCGCCGACATCATCTGGAGTGGATGCGTCCAGAGAGGGGGGGAGAGTGCCGCGTGTTACATCTTGAACGATGTTTTGGTCTCGGGCCACGAGTGTTGGTTTGAGCAAGATGCCGCCATTTACGGTGGCGGCTGTACCGCGCACGATGGCGAGCGGCGGTTCAGCAACGCCATGCCCGAAGCCAACGGTCATAACCGTGGAAAGGCCCCAATTCTTACGCGACGGTACGAGCGGGCGACCTGCTTCGGGCAGTTCAATTGGCACGCGCTTGAAGAAGCCCATGCTGTCCAGCCATTCCTGTTGGCGCTCAGCCCCAACATCGAGCGCAATATGCGCGGCGGCAGGGTTGGAAGAAAACGCCATAACGCCGGGCAGGGAGAGCCACGGGGCGAAATGATCGGATTTCATATCGCTGATGGTAAAGCGGCCGACTTTAATGGGGATGGTCGAGAATTTATCCCAAACGTGGATGACGCCGAGTTGTAACCCCATAGCGGCTGTTTGCAGCTTAAAGGTTGAACCGGGCTCATACATGCCGGTGACGGCACGGTTGAAGCGGGAATCATTTGTAGCATGACCAAAATCATTAGCGTCAAAGTCAGGCAAGCTGACCATGGCAATGATTTCCCCTGTACGGACATCCATGACAATGGCGCTTGCACCAATGGCTTGGAAGGTGGTCATGGCCGTTTGGAGTTCATCACGTGCGGCAGCTTGCACACGGACGTCTAAGGAGAGGCGTAGAGGTGTTTTGTCGGAGTTGAGGCGGTCATTGAAATAACGCTCAACCCCGGCAATGCCGTGATCATCAATATCCACGCTGCCCATAATTTGAGCCGCAGTGCGGCCCAGCGGGTAATGCCGGCGCTCTCCAGCTTCAAAATAGATGCCAGGAATACCAAGGTTATTGATGGCGATTTCTTGGACTGGTGAAATGTCACGCGCGATGTAAACGAACTGCTTTTTGAGTGAGAGGCGGCGAATGGTTTCAGCTTCATCCAGTGTGGGGATGGCATGGTGGAGCTTTTTGGCTGCGTCTTGTGGGTCGATAAGCTCCATCGGGTTGGCATAAACTTGTGCCACGGGAAGGGAGAGCGCAAGAATTTGGCCGTTACGATCGGTGATGCTGGCGCGTTTGACCGATGGGAGTGAGAAGTCACTCGTGAGGGACGCATGCGGGTCAATTTTTGGAATGACTGGAACTTGGGGCGCGATTTGCCGCGCTTCAGGCTCCATGGGCATGAGGACTGTTGCTAATGAGGCCTTAAGAGCAACGGCGCCATAAAGGCCAAGAAAACCCATGCCAACCCAGAGCAAGCGTCCGTGGGACTGCTCTTTATTAAAGCCGCCGCGTTTGCGCTTATCCTTACGGGAAGGGGGTTGCCGCTTGTTGGGGGCCTGATCCGCATTCTGGGGCGGGGTTGGCTGCACGTCCTCAGGCATCTGGCGGCGCGATCTCCTGCTGAGATGGTGTGTCGCCCGAGAGTGGTTAAGGGGAGGTTACCCGAGCGTCGTGTTCATTATTCAGTTAGCTAACGGAGCGGGCGGCGGCAATGTGTCGTTTGCGCTCTCGACGAGTTTATGACGGTTATGCGGACGGATATCCGCTAAATGCGTCAGGTTTGCGGGCTGTGGTGTTGGGGCCGTGTGCCATGTGGTGGCGATGCTGGAGGCATGACGTGGGCCATGAAAGCTGGCCAGTCGTACATGCGCGGGCTCCATGAAGCTGGGGGCCGGGCTGTGCGTTGGTTCAGCGCTGGCGAGGTCTGTTATGTGCGTATGCGCATGCATGATGCGATCTGCGTGGGAGTGAGGAACATTTGCGGCTGAAATCGGGGTGCTGGCAGCAATGCGAATAGGCTGTTCGCTGTGGAGTTCAGGGTGTGTTTCTGGGCGCGTAGCATGCACTGGAATGTTAAGTGCCAGTGTTGCTTCAGCAACATGTGCAGGTGCTTTCCCGCCCGGCGCGGGTAAGCGTGCTTCAACGGCACTCATCCGTACAAACTGATCCGGTGTCATTGGATGCAAGTTTGGCAGGAAGCGCGTGGTGAGCGTATTCAGGCGATCTGGCTGGTTGAGCAATGCCCATTCGGTACGGAGCATAGCCGTTTGGGACTGAACCTTTTGTGTATCACGGACAATTTGCGTGATGCTTTGGTCCAGAACGGTTGTGTTGTGTTTCTTTGTATAAAGAAACAGGCCGGATACAGCGGCGAGAACAGCGCAGGCGAGGGTGAAAGGCCGGGTCATGCGGGTGTTCCTGAGGTTGTCAGGTCGGTTGAAGGGGAGGTGCGGATGAGTGCGCGCAGGCGTGCGCTGCGTGCGCGCGGATTGAGGCGAATTTCGTCTTCCGTTGCGGCGCGTGGGCGCGTGTGTGCAAGCCGGAAGGCGGAAGACGCCTGTTCTTGTGTGATCGGGGCGTAGCGAGAAGGGTTGGAAACCCGTCCCGCATGGAGCGCCATGGCGCGTTTGGCGAGGCGGTCTTCCAAAGAATGGAAGGTGACCACGACAAAGATGCCGCCGGGAGCAAGCAATTGAGGCGCGACGTCAAGGGCGCGCTCAAGCTCACCAAGCTCGTCATTGACGGCAATGCGCAGGCCTTGGAAGCTGCGCGTTGCAGGATCAATGCCAGAGCGATCACGCGGGACGCAGCGACGGATGGTTTCCGCGAGTTGGCCCGTTGTCTCGAAAGGGGTCTCTTGCCGAGCTTGCACGATGGAACGTGCGATGCGGCGTGACAGGCGCTCTTCACCGTAGCGGTAGAGAATATCTGCAATCTCAGCTTCGGGAAGAGTGTTGACCAGATCAGCAGCGGTTGGGCCTGTATCGCCCATCCGCATATCCAGTGGGCCATCATGGCGGAATGAGAAGCCGCGTTCGCCTTGATCAATTTGGAAAGAAGACACGCCAAGATCCAGCACGATGCCATCAAATGGTGCGTAAGAACCGGCCAGTTCATCCATCGCGCTAAAGGGGCCTTGATGCAGGAACAGGCGCCCTTCGGCTTCTGCGGCCATAGCCTTGCCGCGTTCAATGGCTGTTGGGTCGCGGTCGATGCCATGCACGGTGCAGTCTGCCGCATTCAGGATGGAGCGCGTGTAGCCACCACCGCCAAATGTCCCGTCTAGATAACGTCCGCCATCGCGGGGTTTCAAGCTGTCGAGGACCTCGGCCAGCATGACGGGAAGGTGGCCTTCATGGACCAGAGTGATGGGCTTCATTGTGCGCCTCCTGTGGGGGCGTTTTTCTTGCTGGTCAGACTACGTGCCCGGCTGCGCGCTTGTTGGCGGCGCTCAGCGGCGGCGGTTGGGTTCCAGAGTTGGAACACACGACCTAACCCCATAAATGCGACGTCATCCGTGAGATCCGCATGTTGACGCAGCACGTCTGGCAGGATGATCCGGCCTTCTTTGTCACTGTCGAGCGGGTAGGCGTCTGCATAGAGGCTGGTGGCGAGGTCTTCGTGGTCTTCAGAGAACGGGTCGTATTCGTTGAGCGGCTCCGCGAGGGAAGCAAAGCCGGTTGCGGTCCATGCCTCAATGCATGGGTTCAGGTGTGACGGCCGCAGGATCACCAATGGTTCCTGTGGTTTGGCCTGATCCCTTAATGCGGAGCGGAATGGCGCAGGAATGGAGACGCGTCCTTTAGCATCGAAGCGGTTCAGGTGCGTGCCGAGGAAGATACTCACGGATGATGTGCCTCCCTACGCTGCCTTTGGGCTTCTTCAGGTTACGGGAATACTGATTTGGTATAATTTGGGATATCATGGGATTTTATGGGAGGTCAAATATAAAGCTAAGAAAAACCGCAGAAAACTGCGCCTTTTTTTGATGGCGGAACTATGGCAGCATTTTTTGCGTTCTTTTAAGTTTTTAGAATTAGAAGTGAAGAATTTGCTTTTATTTGGCCAATATTTGTTCACCCTTTGTTCTCATTTGTACTGAGGGAGAGGAATAAAAAGGATTCGCTCACTCCATGGTAAGGGGGTGTTTTGCATTGAGGATGAAAAAGGAGTGGGAGAGGAGCCAGACGGCCTGTAAGCCGGGTTCTGTCCGCGATGAAGCGGGACGATCATTCCTCTGGGACCCACATTGCTGTGGGCCTCACGCAACCAACCCGAACAACAGGGTGAGACAGCCCTTGGCCACCGAAATGGCCGGTCGTTCCTATTCGGTTTTGCTCCCGGTAGGGTTTACCGTGTCCGAGACCGTTGCCGGCCCCGCGGTGCGCTCTTACCGCACCGTTTCGCCCTTACCCGCGATTGGCCTTAAAGCTAAGGCCGCTCCGGCGGGCGGTCTGTTTTCTGTGGCACTTTCCCTAGGGTCGCCCCCGCCGGCAGTTAACCGGTACCGTTGTCCCATGGAGCCCGGACTTTCCTCCCGCATAAGGATCCTCATCCTTATGCCAGCGATCGTCCAGCCGTCTGGCAGGCGCAAACTGCGTCTATTGTGCGTGCGCGTCAAGTCGAGACTTTTATCTTCGTATCAGGCATGGTCGATGAATGAAGCCGACCTTTCTTCTTCGCGCGGTCATGTTGGTGATGGCATGGCGGCAGCGCAATCGTGCACGGGGGGCTGTGCGTGGTGTGGAGCCTGTTATTCCGGATGTGCCGGGTCATGCACCATCCGCGGCAGCTTTGCGCGAGTTGCGCCGGGCTATGGGGCGGCCGTGTTTTCCAGTGTGTCTGTCTTCGTTAAGGCTACGCCGTTGGTTGGATATGACGGTGGGGGGAGATGGTCGCGCGTTAAGGGCGCGTGTTTTCCGCCCGAGAGGGGCTGTGCATGGGGTCGTGCTGTTTTTGCATGGCGGTGGTTTTGTGCACTGCAACACGCGCTCGCATCATGGGATTTGTTGCCGTTTGGCTGCCGCAGCTGGAGCCGTGGTGGTTTCGTTAGAGTATAGGCTGGCGCCAGAGCATCGTTTCCCTGCGGCGATTGATGATGCGCGTATGGCTTTGCGTTGGATCGCAGAGGCTTTGCCTGATGTGCCTTTGGCTGTGGCGGGCGATAGTGCGGGGGGAACGTTGTCTGCTGGTTTGGCGCAATGGGCGCGTGAGGCTCTGCCGGGCCGCTTAAAGGGGCAGCTTTTGTTCTACCCGGCGTTAACGGGGCCTATTGCGCCCGAATCCCGTTTTTTATTTGCGCAGGGTTATATGCTGACGGAGGAGGTGATGAATTGGTATTGTGGCCAGACATTATCTCAGTACCGAGAGTTATTTGATCCGCGTTTTGCGCCTGCTCTGGCGGATAATATGGCTGACTTGCCTCCGGCATTAACCGTGACGGCGGGGTTTGATCCGCTGCGCGATGAGGGTGGGTTGTATACGCGTTTGCTGCGGCAGAATGGCATTGAGGCGCGCCATGTGCACTACCCGAGGATGATCCATGGGTTTTTGAATGGCTATTCTTTTCTAAAAGATGGCCAGCGTGCCTTGCGGGTTGGGGGCGCGTTTCTGCGCGAAGTCTTGCGGGGTTAGAAGAACGGCCCCGCAAGGTCATGATTAGGGTTGTATAAGGTGGAACGCTCCCGGAGAGCCTGCATCACTTTGGATGGTGTGGCCGGTCCGGTCGATTCGTAGAGAGAAGAGCTTATCTGCGGAGGGTTTGTCGCCTGGGCAATCATGGCCGTGGCGGCCTAAAACGTCCATATCAACGATGTTGTTGGAAACATCACCATCCATCAGAGAAAATACGAGGCAGTTACGCGGAAGGTCCGTTAGGCCATCATGCGTCACAACTAAGCGTAAATGCTCCACGAGGGCCGTGTTGTCGAACCAGCTGAGCTCGTTAAAGCGGATTTTGTCGTAAGAGACATCAAGCCAGCCAGAGCGCATTAAAACGAACATCAGCAGAAACGCAGGCACGATAAAAAGAAGGCGCCGTAGAAAGTGCTGCTTCAGTGATCGTGGAGCGCGCCGCCCCCGTCCGAGACGGGGGGCGGCGCTGGTAGCGTTGTTCTTGTCCTTAACGCTCACACCATGTCCTCATGCCAGCGGTCACCATGTTCAGCCAAGAGTGCCTTGGAGGCATCTGGGCCGTAGGAGCCGGCGGTGTACGTGTGCATAGGCGCTTTTTTGTCGGCCCATGCGTTCAGGATGGATTCAGCCCAGATCCATGCCGCATCGACTTCATCGCGGCGGATGAACAAGATCGGGTTCCCACGGACGGCATCAAGCAGAAGGCGCTCATAGGAGTCTGGGAAGGGGCCGCCTTCAACCTTGATGGGTGCATCAAGCTTAACGGTCTCGAGCGTGTATTCGTCCAGAATGGGGTTCTTGACGTTTAGGTTTAGCTCGACGCCTTCATTTGGTTGGACGCGGATAACCAGACGGTTGCCCGGTACTGAGCCAAAGAGTGGCTGTGCCGTTTCACGGAACTGAATAACGATCTCACTGACCTTACGCTTTGAGCGCTTAGCCGTGCGGATATAGAATGGCACGTCTTTCCAGCGTGGGGTGTCCACCCATGTCCGGATTGCTGCGTATGTTTCCGTGTTGCTCTCTTGGCCGAGCTCTTCCAGATAGCCTGGAACAGCATGGTCATCGACGGCGCCTTTAATATATTGCGCACGCACGGTTTCGTTGGCGACTTGATCTTCTTTGATTGGGCGCAATGCTTGTAAGACCGCGAGTTTTGCATTGCGGACGCAATCGGCTTCCAGCGACACAGGCTGTTCCATGGCGACCAAACACAGAACCTGTAGAAGGTGGTTCTGGATCATGTCACGCAGGGCGCCAGACGTATCGTAGTAAGAGGCACGGCCTTCAACGCCGACCACTTCTGCTGCCGTGATCTGGACGCTTTTGATGTGTTCAGCGGACCAGATTGCGTTGAGCAGTGGGTTGGCGAAGCGTAGGGCCAGAACGTTTTGGACGGTTTCTTTGCCGAGGTAATGGTCGATACGGTAGATTTGTTTCTCGGGTAGAAACTTACCGACGCCTTCATTAATGGCATTGGCCGTTTCAAGGCTGGTGCCGATTGGTTTTTCCAGAACAACGCGGGATTGCTCGGTTAGAATGCCTTTGGCATGCAGATTGGAGCAAATGGCTTCATAAAGCTGAGGCGCTGTTGCGAAGTAAAAGACGCGAATGCGCCCTGCTGGTGAGGTGCTCAGCTCTGCCGCGAGTTCGTTCCAGTTACTTTCTGCGTTTGTGCCATCAAGGGTGACGTAGCTCACCATCTTGAGGAAACGCTCAACAAGTTCTGGAAGGAAGAACTTGGCTGGGATGAAGTGCTTTAGGGCCTCACGGGCACGCGTGATGTAAGCATCACGGTCGAGTGCTGTGCGGGCGGTGCCGATAATGCGTGCATCAGCGGGAACCTGACCAAGGCGTAGCTTGTTGTACAGCGCAGGCAGAAGCTTGCGCATCGTCAGATCGCCGGTGGCGCCAAAAATGATGTAGTCGAATGGCTCGACCTGCTGAACGGATTCCATGTTGACTCTCCGACCTCTGCCCCGCGTCGTTCTGCGGGAGTGAAAGGTATTAGGGTTCAGGTCTTCGCGGGCTAGTGGAGTAGTTCAGCCTCAGAGGGCTTTCTGTCAAGATGTTCTGGCATGTTGATCGCTGAGGTGTGAAGAGAGAGGGACGGTAAACAGCGGTGGTGATGTTCATGAAATGTACGTACAAGACCGTTGACCGCGCCTCCTTGAATCACGATAAGCGCGACGTACATCGCATCTGTGTGATGATGGATCGACGTTAAGAAGCAAGGATAATGAACATGGATGCAGATAACCGTCATGAAGACGCCGCAACGGGTGGTATTGCCGCAGATCGTCTGCGCTCTATTATCGAACGGGTTGAGCGCCTTGAAGAAGAGCGTAAGGCCCTTGCTGGGGATATTAAGGATATTTTCTCAGAAGCAAAATCAGCTGGTTTTGACGTAAAAGTTATTCGTCAAATTATTAAGCTGCGTAAGCAAGAGCCAGCAGAAGTTGAAGAGCAAGAGACACTGTTGGACATTTATCGCCGCGCGTTGGGGATGTAAGCCTCTTACTACTCTCGTATTTTTCTGACGGGGGTAGGGCGATATATTTAAGGTAGGCACGTATGTTTGATCTGACGTGGCTGCCTGACTGGCTTCTCGTTTTTGCAGGGCTTCTCATTGCATTAGGGGTAATCGCGTTCCTGCTTATGCCTTTTACGGTATTGGGTCTTCGCGTTCGAATCGCGCGTCTTGAAGCAGAAGTCAGGGCACTTCAGGATGAGGTGTATGTTCCTGTATTGACTGCGGAGCGTCAGCCGGTTGCAGTGAGTGGCTGGGATACTCCACAAGGGCCATTAGAAGCATCGGGTATGCCTTGGCAGTGTCCTGATAAAAACGTTGAAGCTGTCGTGGAACAGCGTAGGGCCTCGAGAGAGAATATGTCTGATGTTCGTTCTCGTGCCGAGCCACGATTAAGGTGGCCTCCGCCAAAGTAAGGCGGAATAAGAAAGCCAGGCATTATGCCTGGCTTTCTGTCTTCTAGACTTATTGGAAGTGCTTACGGATGGTGAAGAAGACCATGCGAGGTGCACCTGCTTGCAGTGTTGGGTACATGCCCTGCGGGTCCGCTGGCAGGTAGCCTGTTGAGCCAACTGTAGCTGCGTAATGTTTATCAAACAGGTTGGTGACGTTGATTTGTGCATCGAGGCCACGCAGAACGACGTTCTGGCTGTGGAAGCGGTAGCCAACGTTAAGGTTAAAGATGGCGTTCGGGTCAATCCACTGATCGTTGGTGTATGTGTAGGTACGACGATCCTGGAATTGCATCAGCACGTTGCCCCAGACAGAGCCGTCGTCATAGCTAAGTTGTACGTTTGCAAGGTTACGTGGCATTGCGACAACGTTTTTGCCTGCCGTACGGTAAACTGTGCCACCCGTGTTCAAGTCATCATTATAGAATGAATTGTTGAACGCATAAGAGGCGTAAATCGACCAGTTGGGTGCAAAGTTATAATTGACAGCAGCATCGATACCGCGAGCGGTCACACTGCCAACGTTTGCGATGATGGATTGAAGACCTTGAATGCCGACACCTTGTGAGACAGCCAGAAGACGGTTCTGGAACTCAACATAGTAACCCGTCAAAGACGCTTGTACCGTGGTGTTATGGAAGCGGTAACCAAGTTCTTCCGTATTGGAATGCTCAGGACGAATGTTCTGTGCTGTCGAGTTGAAAGCAGTTGCATTCATGCCAAAGGGGCTCAGGCCCGTTGCCGAGGAATCAAATGCTGCCATGTTACGGGCGAAGTCAGCAAAGATTTCGTTGTTGTGGTTGATACGGTAGTTCAAGCCAACTTGTGGCAGGAAGCCATCAGATGTGCTCAGCTTGCCGGTTGGGTAGGTGGATGCAACGGACTTGCCCATATAATTGCCAGGCAATGCGGTGGCGGAGTTGTCCACGATAAGTGACTTGAAGCCGTAATTGGCTTTAAGAGATGGCAGGATCTGCCAGGTATCTTGCAGGTGAACTTGATAAGTTTTGGTGTTGTAGCTGTTCTGCCAAGATGTTTTGAAGGAGTCACCTTGGTACCAGTGAAGGACGCTCGGTGGGTTTTCCTGTGGCAGGCCGTAGAAGCGGCGTGCTTGTTCGAAGTTGTTGTTCTCGAACCAGAAACCGCCTTCGATGAGGTGGTTTGCAATTTTGTAGCTCAGGCCACTGAGGAAACCGACACGGTGAATGTCATATTCCGTTGTGCGCAGGGAGATGGGTGTGCCGCCCAAGGATGCGGGTGTGGCTTGGTATGGGGTTGCCCATGCGCCTTCACCGCTATTTGTGTGCCCGTAGACTGTGGCAAAGCCCTTCAGGCGATCATTGAAGCGGAAATCAAGGCGGCCATAGCCGAGGGCATCTTGACGCAGGCCAGCAGAGTTCCAGTATGCGAAGTCCTGACAGTCACCATAGTTGGTGATGCCGATACCGGCTGGGCACTGCGTGGTTGAACCTGCTGCAACTTGTTTAGCAAGGGCATAGTTTTTGGTGATGTTATCGACGTTGTAGCCGTATTTGTTGATCGTCGCGACGGACAGATCTTGGTAGTCGTTTTCTTTACGCAGTGACCAGTCACCATAGACGGTCAGCTTGACGTATTCACCCAAAGGCTGAACGAATTTGATATTGGCTTGTTGCTGCTTTTGTTTGCCGTAGCCCTTCCACTTATCGGCGTCTTGGTAATCATAAGACGCATAGAACTTGCCGCCTGTGGGAAGAATGCCGCTGTTAATACGGGCAAAGGTACGCCACGTTGTTGCTGAGCCAATGGTGCCCGCAAGGTCTGCGCCGAACTTATCGGTTGGGTCAACAGATGTGAACTGCATGGCGCCGCCAAGGTCATTGGAAGCGGCAACACCGACGGAACCTGCACCCTGAGCCAAGGATGATGGGCCGTTATTTTCGATTTGTAGTGAACGGTTAGGGGACAGGCCGTTTGTATTGCCGTAGGCCATGTTCCCCAAGGGAATGCCGTCCATAGTGTAACCAAGGCGGCCTTGGTCAAAGCCGCGTACGAGGATTTGCTGTGACCACTCGTATGACCCAAGTGGATCGGATGAGCTGAACATGACGCCGGGCAGCTTGGACAGGGTCTTCATCGGGTTTGTTCCCGGTGCAACCTCTTGCAGAGCGCGACGAGAGACGGACTGTGTTTCACGTGCGGCGCCAGCGCCAAGAACAACCATTGTTTCAGGCTGAGTGCTGGCAGCGTTGACAGCGCTTGGAGCGTGTTGGCTGGCAGGGGCAGTCACAGCAACCGGCGTAGCGGCAACCGTGGTTGCTGCAGGTGCGGTGTTGGTTGGCTGTGCTGCTTTGGGAGCTGCCTTCAAAGCATGGCGTGCTGCAACGTGGTGACGGGGCTGATGGCCGGACGTCGCAGCGACAGCTTGTGTCGCTGCGATCGTGCAAAGGCAGGTCGTCAGCAGAAACGTCTTCTTCATCAGGTGTGCATTCCCTTGGGAGTAACTCTAAGGGCTGCCAGAGGTGGCAGCGCGATCGTCTGCAACCTATGAAGAATAGTTTCGATAATCTTGTTATACTTTTATGAAACGGGGTTTAAAAAACCCCGTGTGACAATAAAATCGCAGTATAAATATTGCACTTTTATGTCAGTCTCGTCTGGTGATGTAATGCTCGGAGAGTTCTTTTTCAATTTCAGTAGCGTGATGTGTGTCACGTGCTTCAATCATGACTACGAGCTCTGCTGTTTGTACAGAAGGGGCGGCGAATAGTCGATGATGTGACACTTCAATGACATTGCCGCCATGTTCGCCAATACGTTGTGCAATATCAGCCAAGATGCCTGGGCGGTCTGGAATTTGGAAAACAAGACGCAGAATGCGCCCATCCCGTAAAAGAGAGCGTAAGATGGTATTCGCAAGAATGCGGGCATTAATATTGCCGCCGGATAAGGGGATTGCGATTTTGCGGCCATGGAAAAACTCAGGGTTGGCTAGTATGGCAGCAAGGCCTGTTGCGCCAGCCCCTTCGCATACTTGCTTGGCTTTTTCTGCCAGAGTGGTGACGGCGCTTTCGACCTGAAGTTCGCTGACGACCATGACTTGAGAGATGTGTTGGCGGAAGCTGTCAAGGCAGTGATCGCCGAGTGTTTGTACGGCGATACCTTCAGCAATGGTTGCTCCACCAAGTACGGAGCCGCCTTCTTGTGGGAAGTTGCTGAGAGACGCGTATGCTTCGACCTGCACACCAATGATTTCGATGTCCGGACGAAGAGCCGCCATAACGGTGGCCATCCCGCCGAGGAGGCCGCCGCCGCCAATCGGGACGACAAGCGTATCGATATCAGGAGCGTCTTCGAGGAGTTCGAGGGCAATAGTGCCTTGGCCTGCAATGACATCGGGGTCATTGAAGGGGTGCAGAAGGACGCGTCCTTCTTCTTTCATTATGCGTTGGGCAACTTGGCTGGCTTGAGTAAAATCGTCCCCTGCTAGGACGATGTGTGCTCCCCAGCTTTTGGTGGCAGCGATTTTGGTGGCGGGCGTATATTTCGGCATGACGATAGTGGCATCAATACCGAGAAGGCTCGCTTGGCGGGCTACGCCTTGTGCGTGGTTTCCGGCTGAGGCGGCGATGACGCCGCGTTTGCGCTCCTCCTCTGTGAGAAGGGCCATTTTGTTGGCGGCACCTCGCTCTTTGAACGAGCCAATGGGCTGAAGATTTTCAAGTTTCAGCGTAATATCTGCGCCGGTAATATGCGAGAGGGCCGGGCAGTTAATGGTCGGTGTGCGTACAATAGTCGGCGCTATGCGACGACGGGCGTCCTCCACGTCTTGAAGAGTGACGGAAGGGCGGAGCGTCGTCGCAGAGTGTGACATTATTTATAAGTAACCTTCAGGATTTCATAAGTACGGTCCCCGCCGGGGGCCGGGACGGATACGGTGTCACCAACGTCTTTACCAATCAAGGCCTTAGCGAGCGGAGAGGAAATAGAAATCAAACGTTGCTTGATATCGGCTTCATGGAGGCCAACGATCTGGTAGTTGATTTCTTTGTCGGTTTCTTCATCCACCAGTTCGACATATGCGCCGAATTTGATGCGTGTACCGGTAATCGTTGACGGGTCGATCACTTCGGCGGAAGATACAATGCTTTCCAGCTCTAAGACGCGGCCTTCGATGAAGGATTGGCGGTCACGAGCGGCATGGTATTCTGCATTTTCCGACAGGTCGCCGTGTTCGCGGGCTTCGGCGATCGCGCGGATGACGGCAGGGCGTTCTTCCGACTTGAGTTGGCGCAACTCGTCCTCGAGACGCTGGAGTCCCTTGGCGGTCATTGGGGTCTTCTGCACTCTGTAATGTCCTTGAGAAGCTTACTGTCGGTTTATGATTAGCCGATGAATGTAGCGTTTCTGTGCTAAAAAATCAAGTTTTTTGGTGTTTAGAGGGCTTTCTGAGAAGAATTATGTCTTCTTGGAAGAGTTTTCAGATACGCTATCCAACCACCGCAAGTATAAGGGATTGATGTGCATGCAAGGTAAGGTTCTCGATTATAATGTCCTGACCGCTGAAGGTTATATTAGCGGTGATGATGGTGCTCGATATCGTTTCTCGGGTGTGGATATTAAGTCTCAGGTGAGTGCCGTTACGGCGGGGAGTGTCGTTGATTTTATTGCGGTAGATGGGCGTGCGACGGAAATTTTTCTCGTGCAGATAGCGGCGAATATTTTTTCGCCTTCTATCGGTCAAAGATCAAAGTTGGTAGCCGCTTTGTTGGCATTCTTTCTGGGTGTTTTTGGTCTGCATAAATTTTATCTTGGGTATAATAAAGCAGGCATTATCATGCTTTTATGTACATTTCCTGGGGCTGTATTGTTCGGTATTCCCGCTGGGGTGGTGTACGTGATTTCTTTGATAGAATTTGTTGTTTATCTGACCAAAAGTGATGAAGACTTTTATCAGACGTATGAGGTTGGTGAGCGGGAGTGGTTCTAACCGAATACGCTGTTGGGTGTCGATTTTTCTGTGGGGATAGATGGCGATATTATAGATTTCGTGCAGAAGGCCATATTTTTATTGGTGATATTGCGTCTCTATGATGCCGATCTATGTTCAACTTGATGCCACTCTCAAAGCCCGTAGCATGACGTTAAGTGAGTTGTCGGAGAGACTTGGTTTAACGCTGGCGAATTTGTCTATTTTGAAAACGGGAAAAGCTAAAGCGGTACGTTTTTCGACGCTAGAAGCTCTGTGCCGGGAGTTAGATTGTCAGCCCAGAGATATTTTAACCTATGGGGATGGGGTGTGAGATTTATAGGCCTTATTTTGAGGGGCCTAACGCTTTCACTGATATTGTTGTGTTCATCGAAAAGAAGTGTCGCATCATCCCATGCAAATGCACGGTAGTGGGTTCAATGCCTCTAAATAGTGCGCTGGGAGCAAGGAATTGGCTTGAGTGCGTCTGATAAGGAATGGGTAGTCAGACATAAAGACTGACTACCCACAATTTTCAGTTAATACTCGCCGTGGAAGTAAGATTGCAGCGGTGCAACGCCCATATCATCATCACGAAGCGCGTCGATAGCGTAAGTGGCTGCACGCGCGCCAGCGATGGTGGTGTAGTGTGGAATACCCATCGTCAGTGCGCCACGACGGATGTCGAAACTATCCCGTGTTGCTTGACCGCCTTGGGAGGTGTTGATGACCATCTGCACATCGCCTGAGCGGATAGAGTCAATGCAGTTGGGGCGGCCTTGCATCACTTTATTCACATGCTTGACCGGAATGTTCGCCTCTTCCAAGCGCGCCGCCGTGCCGACGGTTGCGAGGATTGTGAAGCCCATTTCCACCAACTTGCGTGCGATTGGTTGAACGTGGCGCTTATCGCTGTCGCGTACGGATAGGAATACCGTGCCGCTGAGCGGAAGTTTGACGCCAGCAGCAAGCTGTGACTTGGCAAAAGCGCGCTCGAAGCTGGAATCCAGCCCCATGACTTCACCGGTGGAGCGCATTTCTGGGCCAAGTACCGTGTCTGCATTTGCGAAGCGATGGAATGGGAAAACGGCTTCCTTCACCGCAACGTGTGGTGAGACCGCGCCGCCATCCAACTGGAACTCAGGCAGTTTCGCGCCAGCCATGACGCGCGCGCCAATCTTGGCGACGGGTACGCCGGTTGCCTTGGCTACAAACGGAACTGTACGTGATGCGCGTGGGTTTACCTCAAGAACGAATACTTCATCATCCTTAATGGCATATTGCACGTTCATCAGGCCACGAATGCCGAGTTCGCGTGCCATCGCTTCGGTTTGTTCGCGCAGTTCGGTGACCAGAGCTGGTGACAATGTGTAAGGCGGCAAAGAGCAAGCGGAGTCACCAGAGTGAATGCCCGCTTCTTCAATGTGTTCCATTACCCCAGCAACATAGACGTTTTCGCCATCGGCAATGCAGTCTACATCCGCTTCAATAGCGTCATTGAGGTAGTGGTCCAGCAGGACTGGGCCTGTTGATACTTCTGGACCAGCTGCGGACAAGACTTCGGTTAGATAGCGCTTGAGGCCTGCGCTGTCATAGACGATTTCCATTGCGCGGCCGCCCAGAACGTAGGATGGGCGCGCAACGACAGGATAGCCGACTTCTTCAGCGATTTTCTGTGCTTCGGCTGGGTTGTGTGCGATGCCATTCTTAGGCTGACGCAGGCCCAGCTTGCGGAGCATGGCTTGGAAGCGCTCACGGTCTTCTGCGCGGTCAATCGCATCTGCCGGAGTGCCGAGCAGTGGAATGCCTGCTTCTTCGAGCGCATGGGAGAGCTTCAGCGGTGTTTGGCCGCCATACTGCACAATGCAGCCGAGGATTTTGCCGCCTTTTTGTTCCGTGCGGATAAGGGCGATGACGTCTTCTGCTGTCAGTGGTTCAAAGTACAGACGGTCTGACGTGTCGTAATCCGTTGAAACTGTTTCGGGGTTACAGTTGACCATGATGGTTTCAAAACCCGCTTCACGTAGGGCGTAAGCGGCATGAACGCAGCAATAGTCGAACTCAATGCCTTGGCCGATACGGTTCGGACCGCCGCCAAGAATAACGATTTTATCGCGCTCTGTTGGGCGGCTTTCGCATTCGGGTGTGCCGTATCCGCCTTCATAGGTGCTGTATAGATAAGGTGTGTCCGATGCGAACTCTGCGGCGCAGGTGTCAATGCGGCGGTACACCGGGGTGACGTCTGCGTTTTGGCGGAGTGTAGCAACATCAGATGCGCTTTTGCCGCTGAGTACAGCCAAACGTGCGTCTGAGAAGCCCAGAGCCTTCAGGCGGCGCAGGTTGTACGCATCTTGTGGCAGGCCGTTTGTTTCGACTTCACGCTCTGCGGCGATGATGTCTTCAAACTGGCGCAGGAACCATGGCTCAAGGCGTGAAGCTTCGTACACGTCTTCAACTGTCAGACCCGCACGCAGAGCTTGTGCGGCAAGCAGGATGCGCTCTGGCCGTGGTTCTGTCAGTGCTGCGCGGAATGCATCGTGGGATCCGTCGCCCGGTGCTTCGACTGGATCAAGGCCGGTGAGGCCTGTTTCCATGGAGCGTAGGCCCTTTTGGATCGCTTCTGCGAAGGAGCGGCCAACAGACATCGCTTCACCCACGGATTTCATGGATGTGGACAGCAATGCGGGGGAGCCGGGGAACTTCTCGAAGGTGAAGCGGGGGATTTTGGCTACGACATAGTCAATGGTTGGCTCGAAGCTTGCTGGCGTCGTGCCGGTGATGTCGTTTTTCAGTTCATCAAGCGTGTAACCAACGGCCAGCTTTGCTGCGATCTTGGCAATCGGGAAGCCGGTTGCCTTTGATGCCAGAGCAGAAGAGCGGGAGACGCGTGGGTTCATCTCAATGACGACCATGCGGCCATCTTTTGGATTAACGCCGAATTGAACGTTGGAGCCGCCGGTTTCAACGCCGATCTTGCGCAGGCAGGCGATGGAAGCATCGCGCATGCGCTGATATTCTTTGTCTGTCAGCGTCAGGGCAGGGGCAACGGTGATGGAGTCACCGGTATGCACGCCCATTGGGTCAATGTTTTCGATGGAGCAGATGATGATGCAGTTATCTGCAACGTCACGCACCACTTCCATCTCGAACTCTTTCCAGCCGAGTACGGATTCTTCGATCAGGACTTCGGTCGTCGGGGAAGCGTCGAGGCCGCCTGTGACGATTTGGTCAAATTCTTCACGGTTATAAGCGATGCCGCCACCGGCGCCGCCCATGGTGAAGGACGGACGGATAATGGCGGGCAGGCCAACATCCTTCAGAGCTTCACGTGCTTCTTCGATGGTGTGAGCGATGGTTGAGCGTGGGCTTTCAATCCCGATCTCATCCATGGCTTCACGGAATTGCTGGCGGTCTTCCGCACGGTCAATAACGTCTGCCTTGGCACCGATGAGCTCTACGCCGTGCTTTACGAGGAAGCCGGAGCGATCTAGCGCCATGGCGGCGTTTAGAGCGGTCTGTCCACCCATGGTGGGCAGAACAGCGTCAGGCTTTTCCTTGAGGATGATGCGCTCAACGAATTCTGGCGTGATCGGCTCGATATAGGTTGCGTCAGCCAAGCCCGGATCGGTCATGATCGTCGCGGGGTTGGAGTTTATCAGAATGACGCGATAGCCTTCTTCGCGCAGCGCTTTACAGGCTTGTGCGCCTGAGTAATCGAACTCACAGGCTTGGCCGATAACAATAGGGCCTGCGCCGATAATGAGGATGGATTTGATATCTGTCCGTTTAGGCATGGCTCAAGCCTCCTTGCTGGCGGCGTTCTGGGTGGCGCGACGGTCCATGACCGCAACGAAGCGTTCGAAGAGGTAGAAACTGTCAGACGGGCCGGGGCTAGCTTCGGGGTGATATTGCACCGAGAAAGCGTCTTTGGCGGTGGACGCAATGCCTTCGTTAGAGCCGTCAAACAGGCTGGTATGTGTGACTTTAACGTCTGCGGGCAGGGATTTTTCATCCACTGCGAAGCCGTGGTTTTGGCTGGTGATTTCAACTTTTCCGGTGGTGAGGTCTTTCACCGGTTGGTTGGCACCACGGTGGCCGCGATCTAACTTGTAGGTCTTTCCGCCGAGTGCTTGTGCGAGCAATTGGTGGCCTAAGCAGATGCCGAAGACGGGGATGTTTGCATCCAGTACAGCACGGATAGCAGGGACGGCGTAGGTGCCGGTCGCGGCTGGGTCGCCCGGGCCGTTGGAGAGGAACACGCCTTCTGGGGCGAGTTCGAGAATTTCAGCGCCTGTTGCCGTTGCGGGGAGGACGGTGACGTCACAGCCTGCTGTGACGAGGCAGCGTAGGATGTTGTCTTTTGCGCCGTAATCTAGCGCAACAACGCGGCGGCGGTCCGCTGTGCGCTCTGGACGGGTATTTTCCCAGACGCCTTTAGTCCAGTTCCGCTTAGGGCGCGTGACTTCTTTGGCGAGGTCCATGCCTTCAAGGCCGGGCCATGCTTTGGCAGAGTTAAGAAGGGTGTCCGTATCGATCTGCCCGTTTTCGGGGAATGCCAAAATGGCCGTTTGTGGGCCTTTGTCACGCAAGATACGGGTAATAGAACGCGTGTCGATGCCGCTAATGCCGGGACGGTTTTGGGACTTCAGCCAAGCATCAAATGTACTGTGTGAACGCCAATTGGCTGGCGTTGTGATATCTTCTTTAACAACAGCACCGAGTGCAGCCATGGTGGCCGCTTCGTCATCATCGGTATTGGTGCCTACGTTGCCGATATGTGGGAACGTAAAAGTAACGATCTGCCCTGCAAAGGAGGGGTCAGTCAGCGTCTCTTGATAACCGGTCATGCCGGTGGAGAAGCAGAGTTCACCAACGGCGCCGTTGGAGTGTGCGCCGAAGCCACGCCCCCAAAGGATTGTGCCATCCGCAAGGACAAGGGCGGCGTTGGCGCCGGGAGGAGCGGTATTGGTCATGTCCATTTCCTTTGGTGTGGCGGTTGGAGAGGTTGTTTCTGTGAGATCTTGCACAGCAATACCGGGGACGCGCAACAGGGCTGGCCAGTGTTTGGTCGGCACGGTCCTAGACTGACGCCATTTTCGTACGGCTTCGAGTCCGACGCCTGTCAGAGAAGCGATTTGTTCCGCTCCGCCTGCTTTGTGGATGATGGTGTCGATGTCCATAATGACGGACGTCCCCGGCTCTAGATTAATTGGTGAGTCGATATAGCAGTTTGGCATGAGGGATGGGAAGTTTTTTCCCGTTACGTTTTTTTTATTCTGGAGTGGGAATTTTTTTCTCTTTTGGGTGTGTCGTTGTTGTCGCAGGTGTTTTGTGCGAGTTCAGGGCATAGCGTTTCGCATGAGTGCGAAATGATAAGATATGAGGAATGAGATTATGGCGCTGCGTACGCAAATTATGAATGATCTGAAGGCTGCTATGAAAGCTGGTCAGTCTGAGAAAGTTGCTCAAATTCGTGGAATTACAGCCAAGCTTAAAGACTTAGATGTCAATGCGCGCGCGAAGGGGGCGGATGTTTCAGAGGCAGATATTATTGCAACGCTGCGCTCTATGATTAAGTCGCGTAATGAGGCAGCTGCGCTATATCGTAAGGGTGATCGGCCGGAATTGGCTGAGAAGGAAGAGGGTGAGATTGCCACCATTCAAGCTTATTTGCCGGCCGCTTTGGATGATGCAGCTTTGACTGCTGCTTTGGAAGAGGCTGTGGCTGAGGTCGGTGCGACCAGCATGAAGGATATGGGCAAGGTTATGGGTATTCTGAAGGCTCGTTTTGGGGCGGAATTGGATCCGGCTGTGGCGAGTGGTAAGGTGAAGGCGCGTTTGTCGGTTTAATGCTGCGTGTAAAAAAGGCGCTATCTTCGTCTTCTGTTAAGTAAATCTAATTTAGTCTCCCGAGTATTAAAAATACGGCCAATCTGTCCGTCTCGGGAGCTTTTAAAGTGCTACGCTGGTTTCAAAAAGATGCGCCAATTCGGCATAAGATGTGGGCGTTTATAACGCTTTTATTGTTTATTTCATCATTGCGTTTTGTCGTTACTGAGTTTTTGGAAAATTGTTTTCCCGCAGGTCATGCTCATGAGCTGTTGATTCAAGTGGTGGCCTTGGCTGTACAGTGGGCGCTTGGGCTAATGGCGGGGGCCTATACTATTAATGTGATCGCGGGGCCGATTGAAGCTACGACGCGCTGGGTATCCGATGGTCGCGTTAGCGGCGATGAGGGGGTGCTGGCGGAGTTGGCTGCGCGGAAGGACTGTATGGGGCGTTTGGCTGCGTCGTTACAGTTTTTTATTAATGACCAAAAAGAGAAGTTAATTTTACAAGAAAAAGTTGCGCAAGAAGCTGATTCTGCACGAAATGCTGAGCAGAAATTGATGCTCGAGAGTGCGCGTATTCAAGGTTTGCAGAATAGTACGATTGACGAAATATGTGTTGGTATTTCTCTTGTGGAGAAGGGGGACTTAACCTTTTCTTTTGAAAAGCCATTTCATGACCGCTTTGAGGGTTTTCGTTTGAGCTTTAATCAAATGGTTAAGTCCCTTTCCAGGGCGGTGCATAATATTTCGTCCGGTAGTGCCATGATGGCGAGTGGTACGACGCAAATTTCAGTGGCATCTGATGATTTGGCTGTGCGGACGGCGAAGCAGGCGCAGAGCTTGGCTGAGGCGTCATCGACGATTAACGAGATCACCGCGACGGTGCGGCAAACGGCTACAGCTTCTTTTGATGCGCGACAGGTGGCCTTGGAAGCGAATACGAAGGTTTCGGATGTTTCCCAAACCATGCGGACGGCTAATCAAGCCATGGGAGAATTGCGCGCGTCATCACGGCAGATTGAGTCGATTATTGGCCTAATTGAAGAAATGGCGTTTCAGACTAATTTGCTCGCGTTGAATGCCGGGATTGAAGCGGCGCGTGCTGGTGAAGCTGGTCGTGGTTTTAATGTGGTTGCGGTGGAGATTAGAGCGCTCGCTCAACGTTCGACCCAGTCTGCGCGGGAGATACAAGAGATTATTGGCGCATCTGTGCGGCAGATGGAGGAAGGGGTCAATCTCGTCGGCCAGGCTGATGGGGCGATGCATATTATTAATCGTCATGTAGATGGTATCTCGTCTGTGCTGGATGAAATTTCTAAAGCAACGGCGAGTGAGGCTGAAAGCTTGGGGAATATTAATATCGTTATTCGCGATATGGACCAAATGACTCAGCATAATGCAGCGATGGTTGAAGAAGTTACGACGGCATGCCGTAATTTGAAGCAGGAAGCTGCCGATTTGAATGTGGAGACAGGTCGTTTCAAATTTGATGATGATGACTACCCTCACATTAATCGCCGAAAAGAAGAGGAGGATGAGACGTATCGTCGTCTGACGCGTGATATTACGACGCCAGATGACGGTTGGGAGGATTTTGCGCGGGTGCGCTAGGGGGTGGGGTATTGAAAAATACTCAGAACCTCTAACATTTAGAGGGTTAAAGGTAAGGGGGCGCAGCAGGGTGTTGAGGAATGGTGGTATAAATTATGGCGTTTGATACAGCCTTCCTCGACGAAGTCCGAAATCGTACGCCCCTTTCGTCTCTTATTGGTCGCCGTCATAAGCTGGTACGTTCTGGGCGGAATTGGAAAATTTGCTGCCCGTTTCATGGTGAGAAAACGCCATCTTTCTATGTGTATGATGACCACTTCCATTGTTTTGGGTGCGGTGCGCATGGGGATGCCATTACGTTTGTGATGCAAAGTGAGGGGCGGAGTTTTCCTGAAGCTGTGGAGCAATTGGCCGCTGAAGCTGGGTTGGAGGTGCCAAAACAGGATATCCAACAGCAGCAGCGTGCTCAGGAAGTAAAATCTCTCACGGAAGTGTTGGATTTGGTTCAGGCGTCTTACCGTCGTCGCTTGTATCAGGCCGAAGGGCGGCGAGGTCTGGAATATTTGCGCCAGCGTGGGCTGACGGAAGCGACGATTGAGCGTTTTGGACTTGGCTGGTCTGGCGATGGGCGCAGTCTGGTTGAGGAATTGCGCCCGCATAATGTGACAGCGGATATGCTTGTGCGGGCCGGGGTCATGCGGAGTGATGAGCAGGGGCGGCCGCAGGGGGAACTGTTTTTTAACCGCGTTACATTTCCCATTCGGGATCGGCGTGGGCGGTTGATCTCTTTTGGTGGTCGTACACTGGGAGATGGGCAGCCAAAATATCTCAACGGGCCAGAAACGGCACTCTTTTCAAAGCGGCGAACGCTTTACAATGTCGATTATGCGCGCGAGGCGGTGCATCGCGGTGAAGAGTTGATCGTTGTGGAAGGGTATATGGATGTCATCGCCCTAGATCAGGCTGGTTTTCATGGCGGGGTGGCGCCACTGGGAACGGCGCTGGGTGATGAGCAGTTTATGCTCTTGTGGCGCATGGCAGCGTCTCCAATCTTGTGTTTGGACGGTGACGCGGCTGGTGCGCGTGCTGCTCTACGTTCTTGCGAGGTGGCTCTGCCGTTATTGACGCCCGAGCGGCGGGTGCGCTTTTGTCGTTTGGATGCGAAAGATGACCCTGACAGTTTAATTCGCCGCTCCGGTCCTGCTGCGATGCAGCAGGCTTTAGAGAGTTCGACGTCTTTAGCGGAAGAGCTGTTTAATCTGTTGATTGGCGGGATGAAGTCGCCCGGACCGGATGAACGTGCCGCATTGAGGGAGCGCTTGGTTGCGTTATCTCAGCTTATTCCAGACCGAAATCTTGCGAGTGAGTATCGCAGTACGTTGCTGGATATGTTCTTTACGCAGTTTAGGCGGCGAGGGGGCAAATCTGCGGCGCCCGTTCAAAAAGGGGGCATCTCTTTAGCGGGGCAGCATGTTGTTTCCGGTGGGGATCAGCGTTTACGTTTGTTGACGGCGCTTGTGCTGCGGCACCCGCGTATTTTGCCAGAGATTGAGCAAGCCTATAGTGGGCTTGAACTGCCTGCAGACTTAGATGTGCTGCGTGCTGCGTTGTTTGACTGGATCTCGCAGGATGATGGTGCGTTAACGCATGAGCGCTGTTTGCAATGGCTGAAGCAGCATGGTTTAGAGCATTCTGCAGCTGAGATTTTGGCACAGAGTGGAGTACGTTCTCGACAAAAAATGCGGCCGGGTGCAGAGGGGGAAGACCTCGTGCATGAAGAAATTCTTGAGCGGTGGTGGCATTTTTATGGTTTTTTGAACTTTGAGGCCTTTGAAAAAGCTGTCACGCATGACATTGAGGCTGCGATTCGTTCAGCATACGCTGAAAATAGTGAAACCGGCGGGACTTTCCCTGCGAAGTTACTGGCGAGAATGCGAATTTTGGATGCATTGCGCCGTGGAGAGGTCCCTGAGGCTCATGATTGAGATGTGATTTAGTTTTTCTTTTGTAAGTTAATCTTGACTTTAGGCGCGTGATCGACCACCTGCACGCTGCCGAATTGCTTGCAGGCGGTGGGTTTGACGGAGAGACGCATGGCGACGAAAACAGCCTCGAATACGGAACGGAACGCGCAGGAGCAGGAAGGCGATGCTACGCTTCTGGATACGCAGTCCGCAGCCGTTAAGCGGCTGATCGCCAAAGGGCGTGAACGCGGGCATATTACTTTTGATGAACTGAATGCGGTTCTGCCGCAGGACCAGATGTCTTCAGAGCAAATTGAAGATGTTATGGCTGCGCTTTCAGAACTGGGTATTCAGGTTCTTGATGCTGAAGAGCAGGAAGAGAACGAAACGGCACGTACGGAAGCAGCTGAATCAGAAGAAGAAACATCTGATGAGCCGCAAGGCGGTAACGTCGATGCGGAAGCAGCTAGCCGTACCGATGACCCAGTGCGTATGTACTTGCGTGAGATGGGCACGGTGGAGCTGCTCTCTCGCGAAGGCGAAATCGCGATTGCGAAGCGCATTGAAGCTGGCCGTGATGAAATGATTGGCGGGCTGTGCGAAAGCCCATTGACCATTCGTGCGATCATTTCATGGCATGATTGCCTAAAAAATGGCGAGATGCTTCTGCGCGATATTGTGGACCTTGAAGCCAGTCAGGCTGGTGGTCCCGGCCCTGAAGTAGAAGAGGGTGAAGAAGGCGAAGAATCCGCAGAGGACGAAGCGCCAGAAAATGAAGGTGAAGAAGGCGAGCAGCAGGAAGGCAGTGGTCTGTCTTTGTCCGCGCTTGAAGAAAAGCTTCGTCCTGAAATTCTGGAGCGCTTTGAATCAATCGGGCCGCTTTATGAGAAGTTGCGCACCATTCAGGTTCGCCGCCTAGAAGCTTTGGAAGCTGGAGCAGAGCAGTCTGTTGATGCCGAGCAAAGCTATGAAGCGCTGCGGAGTGAACTGGTGAGTATTGTTGAGCAGGTTCATCTGCACAACAATCGTATTGAAGAACTGGTTGCACAGATCAAGCTGCATGTTCAGCGCCTGAATAATATTGAAGGCCGGATGCTGCGTCTTGCGGAAAGCTGCAAGATTTCACGTGATGATTTCTTGTTAAAGTACCGTAACCGTGAAATGGACCCAACATGGATTGAGTTCATCAGCAAGCTGCCTGGCAAGGGCTGGAAAACGCTGACGACGAAGCATGTTGCGTCTCTGGAGCATCTGCGGAACGAACTGGCGACTTTGCTGCATGAGACGGGTTTGCCGGTTGGTGAGTTCCGTCGTGTTTATGCCACGATTTCACGTGGTGAGCGTGATTCCACGCGCGCTAAGAAGGAAATGATTGAGGCCAATCTGCGTCTCGTTATTTCGATTGCGAAGAAGTACACGAACCGTGGTTTGCAATTCTTGGATCTGATCCAAGAAGGTAATATCGGCTTGATGAAAGCTGTTGATAAGTTCGAGTATCGCCGCGGTTATAAGTTCTCTACCTATGCGACGTGGTGGATCCGTCAGGCCATTACACGTTCTATTGCTGATCAGGCGAAGACGATCCGTATTCCGGTGCACATGATCGAAACGATCAATAAGCTGGTTCGTACGTCACGTCAGATGCTGCATGAGATCGGGCGCGAACCTGCTCCGGAAGAACTGGCTGAAAAGCTGGGGATGCCGCTTGAGAAGGTCCGTAAGGTTCTCAAGATTGCCAAGGAGCCAATTTCTCTCGAAACGCCGATTGGTGACGAGGAAGATAGCCATCTTGGTGACTTCATTGAGGATAAGACGGCTGTTATTCCGTTGGATGCCGCGATTCAGACCAATCTACGTGAAGCGACGACGCGTGTTCTGGCATCATTGACGCCGCGTGAAGAGCGTGTGCTGCGTATGCGCTTTGGTATTGGCATGAACACGGATCACACGCTGGAAGAAGTTGGCCAGCAGTTTAACGTGACCCGTGAGCGTATTCGTCAGATTGAGGCAAAGGCGCTTCGTAAGCTGAAGCATCCGAGCCGTAGCCGTAAGCTGCGCTCCTTCCTCGACGATAATTGATCGTGGAGTATTGGCTGCGTGCTTGTGGGCCAACAACCCGCTTGGATGTAGATGTTACGTTTCTCGAAATGGTGAGAGGTAGCACGGATGTGCCGCCTCTACCGGAGGGGCTAGCCTTAACAAGGCTGGCCCCTTCTGCTGTCGGGTTATACAGGCGGCTTTATAGGGATGTGGGCGCGGCATATTGCTGGTGGATGCGCCGAAAAATGCCTGAAGATGCTCTTGCCGCGTTATTACGTGATCCTGAGCGTTTCATTATGGTTCTGCATGATCAGCAGGGAGCGCCATTGGGGTTTTATGAACTTCATCGTGTGTCCCCGATGGTGTCAGAGCTTGCATATTTTGGGTTGTTGCCGTGCGCCATTGGGCATGGTTTGGGACGCTTTTTGTTGGAGCGAGCCGTGGCGCATGCCTTTTATATGGGCGTATCAAAGCTTGAGGTGAATACGTGTACGCTCGATCACCCACGTGCGCTGCCAAATTATAAGAAGGTCGGTTTTCAGGTGACGCGTGTGATCCGTGAGCGGTGGGATGTGCCGCAGGAGTACTGGCCTGCGTCTGGGCAATAAGGCCGATGGCGGCTATGTCGATTCTTTCTTGTTTTTTGTAGTAAAATGTGGTTTCTGCCGTTCTTCCCTGCTGGGCGATGTGGCATCGCACCAGCTATACCCGTGCTCCATTCATCAAGCGATTATGCCTGTATGACAGGGCACTGTTTTGGCATGGGTCAGAACAGTTGGGTTGAACTTATCCGAAGGGAGAGCACATGCCATTGTATGAAAGCGTGCTTATCGCACGTAACGATGTGTCTCAGGCTCAGGTCGAGAGCATTGTTGAAACGATCGAAACCCTGCTGACTGAAAACGGCGGCTCGATCAAGAAGCGTGAATTCTGGGGCCTGCGTTCGCTGGCTTATCGCATCAAGAAGAACCGTAAGGGCCATTACGTCCTGCTCGGTATCGAGTGTGCGTCCGACGTTCTGCGCGAAGTTGAGCGTCAGCTTGGTCTGAACGAAGACGTTCTGCGCGTTCTGACGCTGCGTATTGACGAAATCGACGAAACCCCGTCTCCGGTTCTGGCTCGTAAGGGCGATGACCGTGGTGACCGTGGTGAGCGCGGTTCTTTCCGTGGTGGCTCCAAGCCGTCCGGTCGCTTTGAAAGCGGTCGTGGTGGACGTCGTGGTAGCGAAGATCGCGAAGAATATCGCGCACGCGCCGAGGCTGAGGCAGGAGCTGAGTAAGAAGAATGTCTGACATCAACACCACTGAAGTGAACCCAGCCGCTCGTCGTACAGCTGTTGGCGCACGTCGTCCGTTCTACCGTCGTCGTAAGTCTTGCCCGTTCTCCGGCCCGAATGCGCCGAAGATCGATTACAAAGACGTACGTCTGCTGAGCCGCTTCCTGTCGGAACGTGGTAAGATTGTACCGAGCCGTATCACGGCCGTTTCGGCTAAGAAGCAGCGTGAGCTGGCTCAAGCGAT
Source organism: uncultured Neokomagataea sp. (assembly GCF_946476835.1). Taxonomy (GTDB): domain Bacteria; phylum Pseudomonadota; class Alphaproteobacteria; order Acetobacterales; family Acetobacteraceae; genus Gluconobacter. The sequence goes on along the minus strand of NZ_CAMKWA010000008.1, from coordinate 57,579 downwards.
TAAGCGTGCGCGCTTCCTCGCTCTGCTTCCTTATGTTGTGAACTGAGGAGAGCATCATGTCCCAGACCGCATTGATCCTGCTGCAGCGGGTTGAGCATCTCGGCCAGATGGGCGATCTCGTCCACGTGAAGCCGGGCTACGCACGTAACTTCCTTTTGCCGCAAGGCAAGGCACTTCGTGCAACCGCTGCTAACCAGAAGCGCTTTGAAACTGAACGCGTTCAGCTCGAAGCTCTGAACCTGAAGAAGCGTGAAGAAGCTGAGCGCCTTGCAGAGCGTATGCACGACCTTTCCGTCGTTGTCATTCGTCAAGCAAGCGACAGCGGCAGCTTGTACGGCTCCGTTAGCACCCGTGACATCGCGGTTGCAGCAACGGATGCTGGCCTGACGATTTCTCGTCAGCAGGTTGTTCTGGAACACCCGATCAAGGCTCTTGGCCTGACGATCGCTAAGGTTGTTCTGCACCCAGAAGTGTCTATCTCGCTGACGGTTAACGTCGCACGTTCAGAAGAAGAAGCTGAACGTCAGGCACGTGGTGAAGAAGTAGGCGTGCAGGAAGAGGATGAAAACATCCTTGGTGACCTGCAGGCTGAAAATGCAGCTGAAGAAGCTGCAGCTGAAGCCGCTGTAGAAGACGCTGCTGCAGAATAAGGTGTTTGCCTTCGGGCATGCTTTATTGTGTAGAATGAAAAGCCCGGTGGCAGGTTTTCCTGCCCCGGGTTTTTTGTATTTATGGCTCTATAAAAATGCTGAGGAATGACTCTTATGACGCAGGATATGCAAGATACGGTGTCTTTAGCATCCCATATTCGCGTTAATACGCTGATGAAGCTGCTAGAATATAAGAAATGGGCAGATGATTTGGCGTGCCATGCTGTGAAGTCTATCCCGCAGGAGGAGGCTTTTAGAGTTCGTAAGACAACATTTGATAATATCGTGCGGACGATGAATCATAGCTGTGTTGTCGATGATATTTTTAAGCACCATCTTTTAGGATTGCCGCACACGTACCAAACGCGAAATACGGAGCATACGCCAAGCGTTGATGAGCTTGTAGTCTTTGTGGAGCGTATGAATGACTGGTATCTTGAGCATGTCGGGTCATGGAGAGATGATGACCTAGATGTGCTCGTGCATTTTGAATTTTTAAATGGTCGTCAGGCTGCGATGACGCGGGAAGATATTGTGCTGCATATTGTTAATCATGCCACTTATCATCGCGGTTTTGTTGGGGATATGTTGAAGCAGATTCCGTATGACTGGCCTTCAAATGATTTTACTGTCTTTGTATGTCCGGAGCGTGGTGCTTAGCTGCGGTGTGGCGCGAAAAAGATGATACCTGCGCCGATGAGGCAAAAGGCTGTGCCGCTCATATCCCATAAATCGGGTTGCGTGTCTTCAACGAGCCAAAGCCAGATGATAGAGGCAGCGATGTAGATGCCCGCATAGGCGGCATAGGCGCGTCCGGCTTCAGCGGTATCAATCAGCGTTAAGAGGGCGGCAAAAGCGATGAGAGACACGCAGCCCGGGAGAAGCCACAAGGCTGATTTGGAGAGGCGAAGCCACATCCAGAAGGTAAAACAACCAAAAATCTCGCATAATGCGGCGGCAGCATAGGTGAGGATGAAGAGCATAGCGTTATTTGTCATGCTGTGAGGCGAGTGCGTGATCGCGCCGAGCGTAACATTGCGGTTCATGGTCATCCACTCTGCCGATCGCTTGTAGCCAAGAGTAGATAATCGTTGGGCCGACGAATTTAAATCCACGCTTTTTAAGTGCTTGTGCGATCTCTTGGGAAAGTGGGGATTGCGTTAGAGGGGCCTCTGAGTGGTTGGTGATTGGGTATTGGGGAATGTAGTGGTTGAGGAGGCTGTTTAGGCTTTCCCCCTGTATCCGCATTTTTAAATATGCATGTGCGTTAGAGATGACGCTGGTGATTTTGGCGCGGGAGCGGATGATTGTTTTATCTTGCATGAGGCGTTCGACATCATGTGGCGTGAAATGGATCAGTTTTTCAGGAATAAAATGTGCGAAGGCTGTTCGGAGCGCCGTACGTCGTTCGAGAATAATGCGCCATGAGAGGCCTGCCTGAAAGCCTTCTAATATGAGGCTTTCCCAGAGTGCTCGGTCTTCAGTGATGGGGTTTCCCCACTCTTCATCATGGTAGCGTTGAAGAAGTGGGGTAGCCTCAGCCCATGTACAGCGTGGGCGTGAGATCACGACCGATCGGCGTGATGCAGTGCAGCCAGGCGTGCGAATTCGTCCACAGAGAGGGTTTCTGCGCGGCGTGTTGGCTTGATCTCTGCACGTGCAAGGAGGGTTTCACCGCCGATGGACTTTAAGGAAGAACGCAGCATTTTACGGCGTTGTCCAAAGGCGGCAGCGGTGACACGTTCCATCGCTTTGAAGAGTGCAGGAGCGGGCTGTTCAGCATGTGGAATAATGACAGCAACAGCCGAGTGCACTTTTGGAGGCGGAGAAAAAGCGCCTGGTGGAATTTTGAGTGCGACGCTGCATTGAGCACACCACTGCGCGAGAACAGCAAGGCGCCCATAAGCGGATGTTCCGGGGGCTGCGCAAATGCGTTCTGCGACTTCCAGTTGGAACATGAGTGCCATACGCTCCCACGAAGCCGCTTGGCGAAGCCAGCCGACTAAGAGAGGGGTCGCGACGTTATAGGGTAGATTGGCCACGATTTGGCGTGGAGCGGGGCCGAGGGTGGCGGCATCAAGCGTGAGGGCATCCTGCCGTACGATGTGGAGGCGGCCATCGGCATAGTCAGCGAGTTCTTCCAGCAATGGCCATGCGCGTTCGTCAATTTCAACGGCGTCGATACGGTCTGCGGGCGTGTTGATCAGGGCGCGGGTGAGGCCACCGGGCCCGGGGCCAATTTCCACTACGCTGCGGCCTGTGAGGTCACCGCCGAGGGCCGCAATCCGGGCGCAGAGGCCCGGATCAAGAAGGAAGTGCTGTCCAAGGGCTTTTTTGGCATCAAGCCCGTGTTGTTGGATGCTGTCCTTAAGGGAAGGAAGGGTCACGATATATAGGGGCCTGTTAGTTCAGGATTGAGCGTGCTGCGGGGCGCATATCAATCACGGCACGGCGTTGCAGGTCACGCTGCAACTGACGCGATGCCTGTTCTACGCGCTCGTTCATGAGTTGATCAGCAATTTCGCTGGGGGATTGTTGAGCCAGATTTTTCTGCTGGCGTTGGCAGACCATCAAGAGAGCGATACCGTCCACGGAGATGAGTGGATGGCTGGCTTTGTTGAGGGGAAGGGGCTCAAGAATTGAGCGCATTTGTGGCATCAGGCGCTCAAGAATCTGCGTGCCGGGGTTGCTTGGGCGCTTTTCACCGAGAGACTTGTTGAGGGCTTCCATTGCATCACAGCTATGTAGGCTTTGTGCAGCTTTGGTCGCGCGTTCGAGCATGCCGCGTTGTTGGGGGCTTGGTGCTTGCGGGTTCAGAGGGGCATCAAACGGGAAGAAGGCTTGGCGCATGGAAACGAGGGTTCCCATTTGCTTGCCAACCGTACGTTTGGCTTGAACTGTTGCAATAACAAAACCACCCGCTACTTGAATGGGGTTTGAGACAGCACCGATTGGCATTTGGCGCACGATGTCCACGACCTGCGGATCAAGGCTATCTTCTTGTACCCAGCCTTTGGAGCCGCCATCCAGTGCAGACTGATCTTGTGAGAATTGTGCGGCTACGATGGGGAATGGTGCTCCTTCACGCAGTTGAGAAATGATCGTGCGTGTGAAGGCAAGCTCGCTTTCGTCGTGGCGTGGGTCCGGCACGGGAACGAAGATTTCGCTCATCATGTATTGCGGGCGACCTTGTTCCGCTTGGAGGGCCTGTTCACGCTGTGCGATTTGCACGGCTGTGATGCGCCCACCTTCACCAAGTTGCTCGCGCAGGACTTGCATCCAGCCAATTTGTACGCGGATCTGGTCAATCAGCGTGGTGAGGGAAACGCTGTCTTTGGCCAGACGATCCCGTAGGGCATTTTTGGGCATGCCGTTACGTGATTCGATACCAGAAATGGTTTCTGCAATTTGTTCAGGCTCAACATTGATGTGGCGCTTGAGGATCTCTTGCGTTTTCAAACGTTCATCGATGAGTTGATGCACGATCGGGCCGCGCATGCGCTTGAGCACGTCAGGGCTAACGGGCAGGCCGGTCGAGAGAACGAACAGGCGCTCACGGTTATCGACATCACGCTGCGTCAGGACTTGGCCATTGATGACGGCAAGGATTTGATCATCTGGCGGTGTTGTGGGGGAGGCGTCAGGTGCGCTTGTGGCCTTTGTTGGAGCCAGATGGGGCCGATGAGCCGCCAGCGCAGTTGAGGCCATGGCCAAGGACACGCTCAGAGAGAGAGCTGCGCAAACAGCTGTCGTTACGCGCGGGAAAAGGGTGCGTGAAGTCATGAACATGCTCAACCGTTAATTCCGAAGGTGCCGATCGTCTTGAACGTAAAATTGAAGAGGATGGTCGTATTGCGCTGAATGCCGCCGATACGGGTATATTGTTTGATGTACATTACATCTAGCCCAAAGCAGTCATTGCTGTACCCAATGGTACCGCCATTGGCGACGAATTGTTTGCGCGAGAGGGAGCGGCGAAAGAAGCCCGACGCGTGATAATTGCGCCAACGTGTTGAAAAACCACCAGTAATTTCATTCGTCTTCTGGAGGTAAGGCGCGTTTGGAGACTGTGTGACGTAATCTGTCGCGTAATAATAATATGGTGTTACAGGCGCATACACATACCCTGCCGTGAGGCGTAGGATGGGGGCACCAGCGCTGATAAGGCCTTCGCCGTAGTCAAATTGGTGCGTCCAAGGGTTGTAGCGTCCGCGCGCTGTCATATCGAACGCGTTATTGGGGGTAATTCGAATCCGGGCAACGGGATCGGAAAGGTGGTGGTCTAATCCAGAATAAGGGATGCGGTTATGGTCGATATGTTCTTGGATGCTTTCACCTGCGAGCATATCCACTTCGTGACCACGCCAATTCCAGCTTTGGTGGATACCGAAATTCGCACGCAACCCGCCGTCTAAGCGGTCCGTCCCCATGTAACGATTGAGAGAAAACAGCGTGGTGTCGCTGAATTCGTAGGCCAGGCTATCTTCGTTAGGGCGGTTGCGTGTGGAGGAGTTGCCACTATTCGGGGCAGCAATGACTTGTGCCATGGGTTCAAAGATTTGTGCGCCATTGCCATGTGCGAAGCTGCGTAAGAAGGGCCAGTTCATACGCAACGCAATGGTGGGCAGTGCTTGGCCTGTGACGGCATGGTCCGTTCGGGCGGCGTAGATCGGCTGCATATAGAGGTTTGTGGCGCGGTACACGTTGGAGTCAACGCGTGCTGTGAACAGCCATTGTTGCCCCAAACGGTTTTGGAAGGGGCGGTCCCATTGCAGTGCGAGTTGTGCACGTTGGTCTGACGTGCCGACGGAACGGAAGACGTTGAAGTCTGTTGTTTTGACGCTGAGGCGGCCACCAAGGGCGTCAGGACGTCCTTGGAAGGCATAGGTAAAGCGGGGCAAAACCCATGGGAGTTGGGAATTTTGAATAACGCCTTGGTTCAAGCCTTGATAGGCTTGGGCATCAATCCGCGTATAGGCTCCGACACCGTAGCCTTCAGCATAGACGTTTGAGTTTAGAGTTTCTTGCCCGTAACCAGAGACGCGGTAATCGCGCATATAGTTGGCGGAAGAGGCGAGGTTGATATTTGCCCCCGCTTGCCAGTGTTGATTAATGGCAAAATTGGCGCGGCCGAAGAAATACCCCTGTAACCCATATTCGTTCGAGGACCCGACGCTATTGCCAAAAACATTGACGTATTGGTTGGCTCTATGGGTGTCGAACGCTGTGCCGGCAGAGATATTAATGGTGCCAAAATTGAGGCGGTTTCGGTATTGGCCTGTGATTTCTGGGCCTGTGCGTGATGATGCGAGCAGACGAATGGTGGCGTCTTGGTGCTGATCAATGGCCCAGAAATAGGGGATAGTGAAATAGGTGCCCAAGAAGCGGTCATGTGGACTGATGCCGGGCATGAGGAAGCCGCTTTGGCGTTTGACGGATGGGTCCGACATGGAAAAGAGCGGGAAGTAAAAGACGGGAACTCCGAGCATCTGGAGCCAAGCATGGTCAAATTCAATGCGCTTATGCTGCGTGTCTTGTGTCGCGTTATAGGCTTTGAATTGCCAGAAGGGCAGGGCGTTTGGGTCTTTGCTGCAGACTTCGCACGCTGTGTATACGGCTTTGGACAGGTCGTTGATGACGCCATGTGTACGCCGTAGGCCGTTCCCGGCGAGCTTGGCATTATCTTCCATGCGGAGATAAAGCGCGGTGCCGATACCGTCATGCATGCCGTGGCTGAACTCTAGCGTATCAGCATAGGTTGTGCTGCCATCTGGCTCCATGAGGGCGACATGACCTTGAGCCGTGAGGGTGCCGGTATTGCGGTCATAACGGATCATATCGGCGCGGAGAGCGTGATCTCCTTGCCAGACACGGACATTACCGCTCCAAGTAATGATGCCGTTTTTATCGTATTCTTCATGGTCCGTCAGATAGGTCAGCGGGTCACCTTCTGAGGAAGGGCGGCCGACTATGACGACATGGCTATTGTCGCGGCGCATGGAACTGGCGTCCGCTTGGAAGGGAGAGGCAAGTGCAGTCCCGGTTAACGCCGCTGCGGCAAGGGATGCACGGTACCGGCGGGGAGACCGTTGCTTCATGCTAGACTGCTTTTTGCTTGTGCAGGTGTGAGTGTGTGTATTGCGCACGAAATCCTGCTTCTTGTCTTGCCCGCGGGGCGACGCCATTAACCATCCTCCATGTACAGCAAGAGTGCAAGAGCGAGGCAAAGACCTGCGCCCGTTGGTGCCCATGCTGCGAGTACCGGCGGTAGTGCGCCGGATTCACCGAATTTTTCTGCGACCTTTGAAATCGTAAACAAAGCAAAGCCCGCTGCAACCCCTGACCCCAACATTCGTGCGACACCGCCTCGACGTGTTGGGCGCATGGAGAACCCTGCTGATACCAATGCCATGGTTCCGGCTAGAATAGGAAGAGCTAGTAGGGACTGTAAATGCAGTCTGTGGCGTATCGAAGGAAAACCTGAGCGCTCCATAAGGTGAATGAAGCTAGGAAGCGCGAAAACCGAAAGTGTATCAGGCGAAGCAAAGCTCTCTTGAATGCGCGATATGGTCAGGTCTGACGCAAGCGATAATGTGCCAACAGACGTTGGGAGGTGGTCTGGCCGTAACGAGACTGCATTTTGGAAACGCCATTCATTGTTGAGAAGGGTCGCCTCTGGGGCTTCAACGCGTACAATGAGTGCATCATGTGTATCGAGGCGAAACAGTGTGACGCCGTGCAGGACGAGTTTTTCGTGCGACAATTCAACATCTTGACCATGCAAGATGGCAACGCCGTGCTCCGTGAGGGTGTCATCGGCTTGTCGCAGCCAGAGTGAGCCACTCTTGAGGGTTAGGGAGCTACCGCCGGTGCGGAGATAAGTCTGATCGAGTTGTTCTGCTTTACGATAAAATGTTGAGGATAGTGATGATACACCTGTGGTGGTCACAATCCCCATGAAGAGCGCACAAGCCAGAGGACTGGCGAGGAACTGCCACGCGGAGATCCCTGCGGCACGCGCAACGATGAGTTCGGATGAGCGCGTCAGCCGGAAAAAGCAAATAATACCGCCTAGAAGAATGCCGAAAGGTAAGACGTAAATAAGGTAAAAAGGAATATGCAGCGCGGCGATTTCGAGAGCGAGTGCGCTTGGGGAAGCCGGGTGTGCGGCAACGCGGCGTAGTAGGTCAATAAAGTCAAACAGGGAGACAAGCCCCGTGAGGGCGAGAATGGTGCCCACCGTGCTGAAAGTGAACACCCGCGCAATATAAATGGCGAGTGTTGTTGAAAATCCGGACTGCCCTTCTTCTCCAGTGATGAGGTTGCGGGCGGCTTCCAATAGATGGCGTGTCGTGCGGGCGAGAGATGTCATGAAGGCCGGTTCCCGGAGCGACGGAATGAAAAGCCAATATTATCGCCGGAGCGTGCGAGTAGTGCGAAACCGATCAGGCCGGGGAGTAAGCTTTGTAGCCAAATGAGCGGTGTTAGGCCCGGTGTACGATTGGCAAGATTTTGCACAATTAAGGAGAGTGCGAGGAGGCCTACGACGGTAAAGATTGCAGTGAGGGGGCGTGTGATGTTCCCATGGCGTGAGAAGGCGCCGCGTAAGACTGCAACTAAGGCGATCATCGCGTAAGAAAACACGCTGAAGGGTGTGGTGAGGCGGTGGGTTGCTTCTGCTAAGAATTTTGTATGTTCGGGGCGGCCATCGGAATGCAGTAATTGGGAGAGAGAGAGCTCTTCCGCAGTGCGGTCAAGATGTGTGCTCTTCTTGGCCGAAGCGAGTTCGATCGTGTTGCGTCCGAAGGTTAAAACGTTGAGGCGGCCTGTTTTGTGGTCAATTTGTTGGCGTGATCCATTGTACAACACAACTCGCGGCAGATCATTGACCATGATGACTGCGCCGCGTTCTGCGAGAACTGTGGCGTGTGTTTTGGGGTCACGGTCATCCTCAATGAGGATGCCCTCTAATTGACCGCTGGCATCGCGTGAGCGGACATAGACTGTAAGATTATTGCCGACGGATGTGAAAACGCCTTCTTCAATCAGCAATGCGGCGACGCGGTTTGTAATCGCCATTTGTTTTTTGCGGAACGCATAGTCAGAGGCGGGAACGAGCCATAGCGTCAGTACAAAACTTATCAGGACAACGGCGCTGGCACAGAGAATGCCGGGGCGTGCTAGTTCTAAGGGGGAGCGGCCAGCGGCTTTCATGACCGTCAATTCGCGGTCCTGTGCCATGCGCTGATACGCAAATAAAATAACTAAAAACGTTGATATCGGCAGGATAACGGTGAGCAGATTGGGCAGCAAAAGGCCCGTTAGTTCAATAAAGACCGTCAGTGATAGGCCGTGCTGCACAATAACAGGGATAAAGTGCAGGGATTGGATCAGCCATATCAAGGCAACGGCACCACCAGAGAGCGCACAAAGCGCAACGGTGAGTTGCCGCAGAACATAGCGGTCAAGGAGCGGGGGGCTGTAGCGCAGGGATGAACCCTTGGAAATGGCCATGCTTCCGTCTAGCGGTCAGGGGCGTTTGGGGGAAGCCCAAAACGCGTTGTGCCTTAGCGGAAATAGAGCGGGCGTGGATGTATTGGGGTTGCTGTGAGGGTGTGAATGATTTCTGCTCCGGCGATTCCGAGCAAGAGTCCAAATAATGCAGTGACGATTAAGGTGGTTTTGGGCCATGCGAAGGGGGATGATTTGTCAGAGAGGGCATGGCGGAGATGTGCGTGCTCTTGCTGGGCATTGTGCAGCGCTGTGCGGAGGGATTCAATTTGGCGTGCGGCTCGGTACACGCTTTCATCTGCTTTTTGCAGGCGCTGTGTGAGTTGAGTGATCTGGTGTTGGTCGCCGTTGGTGTGGATAAGGTGCGTAAAAAGGTTTTTGAGTGCGCCGCCGGTTATGCTGCTTCGTGCTGCACGCAGTTTGAGCGCGTTGAGGGCATTTTCGGATGTGCCGCTTTGTTCATCTAAAACTAGTGCGAGGATGTCAGAGAGGATTTTTGTTTCGCGTGGGTCCAGTTGTGGGGAGCCCGAATCGGGGCGATGTGTGGACATGGCTCTGACGAGCTCCCGTTATGATGATTATGAACGTGGTTCGGCTGCGCGGCGTAGACGGTCACGAATGGCAAGGCCAAGGCCGTGTCGGGGTATCGTCTGAGCGGCAATGCGTGTGAGGCCGCGGCGGGCTCCTTCAGCGTCAAGAAAGCGTAACCCTGCGAAAAGGCGCGCTGCGGCCTCTTCCAGGTCGCCTTGTTCACTGAGGTTCCATGTTAACGCAGCGGCGGGGGCGTTTGGTCCGAAGGCAAGTAAGGCTTCACGTGGTTCAACGGTGGTTGCGTCAAGCCTTACAGAGAGTTCTGGTGCGTAATGTGAGGCGAGGCGACCGGGAGAATTTGGCAGGAGGTCGGCAAAGTCATCTGGGTGGGCGACCTTGCCGCAGATTGCGGTCAGTTCTTCAAGGGTAATGCCACCGGGACGAAGTAACGTAGGTGTCTCACGCGTGAGATCCAAGACAGTGCTTTCAACGCCAACGGAGCATGGACCTGAATCCAAAACCGCATCAATGCGTCCCCCAAGTGAACGTAGCACATGGAATGCGTCTGAAGGGCTGACGGTGCCGGACAGGTTGGCGGAGGGAGCTGCGACAGGTGCATTCACAGCACGCAGCAAGGCACGAGCGGTTTGTCCACGAGGAACGCGCAGGGCGATACTGTCAAGGCCGGCAGCCGTTAGGTCGGAAATGCTGGAGGAACTGGCGCGGGGAAGCACGAGGGTAAGCGGGCCCGGCCAGAAGGCATCGGCGAGTTTGTGAGCCAGCTCTTGGATTGGGCCTTGGAGGTCCGCTTGGGCCAAGGCGCTGTCTGCATCGGCGAAATGGCTGATCAGCGGGTTGAACTTTGGTCGGCCTTTGGCGGCAAAGATACGGGCGACGGCTTGGTCCGAGGATGCAAGAGCGCCCAGACCGTAAACGGTTTCCGTTCCGAAGGCGACGAGGCGCCCTTCACGGATCAGGGAGGCGGCATGTTCGATACCAGCAGGTGTGGCGTAGAGATGTTCTGTATGCAGTGTCATGCGGTGCGGCCCAAGCAGTAAAAAGCGGGGTTGCATCGGCCGGGCTTACCATAACGTAGGGGCATATTATTGGCCTCTAGGAGTTGGCCGCCAGCGGCTTCAAGGATGGCTTGTGGTGCAGCAGTATCCCATTCCATGGTGGGGCCGAAGCGCGGATAAAAGTCCGCTTCGCCTTCAGCAACACGCATGAATTTAACGGATGATGCCATTTTGGTGAGAGAAAGAACGCTGCGGCCATTAAGCCAGCGTTCTAAAAGAGCGGGGTCTCCATGATGGCTGGATGCGAGGACGCGCAATCCATCAGGGGAGGCAATGGCGGCTTGAATAGGGGTTGTCTCTCCGTGTTCAGTACGGAATGCGCCAAGATTTTTGCCGCCAGTATAGAGTGTCCCATAACCGGGCAGCGCTACGGCGCCGAGTGCTGGGCTGTCTCCGCGGATAAGGCCAATATTGACGGTGAAGTCTTTGCCGCCACTGGCGAAGCCGCGCGTGCCGTCCAGTGGGTCGATGAGCCAATAGCTTTGTGTGGCCTCGGGTTGTGTGCCTGCTGCGAATTCTTCTTCACTGATGGCTGCAATGTCAGGGCATGCTGCGCGTAAATGAGCGAGAATGTGGCGCTCTGCGGCGGTATCCGCTTCGGTAACAACGGATCGGTCTGCTTTAAGCTCAGTATGAAATCCGCGCGCACGAATAGTATTGATAATGTCTCCGGCTTCCTGAGCCAAGCGTGCAGCGAGGTTCAGCAAAGAACGGTCGTCGTCAGGGGCAATCCGAGGTGTTGTCATGGTGTTACGCTAGCGCATGAGAGGCACTCCGTCATGGGGGAAACGGGGAGGCGGACGCAGAAAGGTGATCTTTCTTTGTGACTTGCCTCTTGTGCGCGGAGGGGCGCTCTCCGATAACGGGCAGGATTATTGAAGACAAACGTTTTGGAGATTGGTCATTATGCTCGACGTATCTTTTGTTCCCTCATTAGCTCTTGATGATGCGACGCCACGTGCGGTTGCGTTCTTGTGTGCATCGGCATCCCCAGAAGATTTGAAGAGTCTGGATGCGCTGTGTGGCGGTGCAGTTCTGCGTGCGGTTGCGCAAAAAGAGTTCTGTGGGGATGTGGGGCAGGTGTTGTCGTTAGTGGCACCGTCTCCGGCGTTTACGCAGTTGGTGCTGGTTGGTGCGGCAGAGAAGGGCGCGTCTAAGGTTGCTCCCACGGGTATGGAACAAGCGGGTGCAGCGGCTGTACGTGCGCTGGAAGGCGTTGAAGATGCCGTGTTGATGCTGGCGCCGGGGCTTGAGAAGTTTGCTCCAGAAGCAGCGCTTGGTGCGGTGTTGGGGGCATATAGCTTCACAGCATATCGTACGAAGAATGTGCCAAAGAAGGTTCTGACGCGCGTTGACGTTGTGGCTGATGATGCGGCAGCAGCACGCTGGGCTGACCTGAGTGCCGTAGGCAGCGGTGTGTCTTTGGCGCGTGATCTGGTGAATGAACCAGCGAATGTTTTGAACCCAGTGACGTTTGCTGACCGTATTGTTGAGCTGGAAGAACACGGCCTGAAGGTTGAAGTGCTGGACGAACAAGCCATGGCCGAGTTGGGTTTTGGCGCTCTGTTGGGCGTGGCGCAAGGCAGTGCAACGCCGCCGCGTCTGGTCATCATGCGTCATGACGGCGGTGGTGATGAAGCGCCGCTGGCGTTCGTGGGTAAGGGCGTCACCTTCGATAGCGGCGGGATTTCGATCAAGCCAGCGGCTGGCATGGATGAAATGAAGGCTGATATGGGCGGCGCTGCTGCGGTGGTTGGCCTGCTTTCAACGCTGGCGCAGCGTAAGGCAAAGGTGAATGCCATCGGTGTTGTTGGGCTTGTGGAGAACATGGTTTCCAGCACGGCGCAGCGCCCGGGTGATGTGGTCATGAGCCATAGTGGTCAGACCATTGAAGTGTTGAACACGGATGCGGAAGGCCGCTTGGTCCTGGCGGATGCGTTGTCCTACACGAAGGAGCGTTTTGACCCGCGTGTTATCGTAAACCTTGCTACGCTGACCGGGGCGATTGTTGTGAGCCTTGGGACAGAACATGCTGGCCTGTTCAGCAATAATGATGGTTTGGCGTCTGCCCTTTCAGGGGCAGGAACAAGCGTGGATGAAAAGCTGTGGCGTATGCCGATGGGCGCTGCTTACGATAAGCAGATTGATACCGATATTGCGGATATGAAGAATATTGGTGGCCGCCCGGGGAGTGCTATTTTGGCCGCATGCTTCTTGCAGCGTTTCGTGGGTAAGACGGCGTGGGCGCATTTAGACATTGCGGGTACGGCATATAAGAGCAAAGCTGAAGCCGTCACGCCGAAGGGTGCAACCGGCTTTGGCGTGCGTTTGTTGGACCGCTATGTGCGGGACATTGAAGCACAAGGCTAACGATGTCTTCAGCTGTTGAGATTGGGTTTTATCACCTCACGCGTACGACGCTGGATCAGGTCTTGCCGACATTGCTCGGTAAGACCTTAGATGCGGGGGAACGTGCTGTTGTGTGTTGTTCGAGCGCAGAACAGGTCTCGGCGCTGGATGCTGCTTTATGGGCGGTAAAAGAGCCTGTATGGCTGCCGCATGGCACAGAAAAAATGGGTCATGCGGCTTGGCAGCCTATCTGGTTAACGGCAGGTGTGGATGTGCCGAATGGGGCAAAGTTCTTGTTCCGCATTGATGGCGCTGGGCCGGAGGTCTTAGAGCCTTTTACACGTGTTTTTGATGTGTTTGATGGGCATGATGAATCACAAGTGCAGCGTGCTCGTCAGCGTTGGAAAAGCCTTAAAAACTCGGGTCATCGTCTCGTGTATTGGAAGCAGGGTGAGCGAGGGTGGACTAAGGCAGGCTAAGATGCTGCTTTTGTCCTGTGAGGAACGGGCGTAGCATTTGGCATACTCTGGTATGCGTAGAGGAATGCCCAATGAAGACCGTAACATTTCGCAATGGCGTCACGGTTCCTGCTCTTGGAATGGGGACGTGGAATGTCGGCGATACGCGCGCACAACGACATAATGAAATTGAGAGTTTGCGAGCGGGTCTTGAAGCCGGTTTGCGGGTCATTGATACGGCGGAAATGTATGGTTCTGGCCGGTCGGAAGCATTGGTTGGAGAAGCTGTGGCGGATTGCCGCGATGATGTCTTTCTGGTCAGTAAAGTTCTACCATCAAATGCTTCTTATGAAGGGACGCTGAAGGCGTGTCAGCGTTCGTTGCGTCATCTCGGGGTGGAACACTTAGATTTGTATTTATTGCATTGGGTTGGTGGTGAACCTCTGGACGAAACGATCCGTGCTTTTGAAACGTTGAAGCAAGACGGTTTGATTGGTGCATGGGGTGTGTCCAACTTCGATGTTGATGACATGGAAGAGGTTCATGCTGTGTCTGAGCACTGTGTGGCCAATCAGATTTTATATAGTTTGGAGCATCGGGGGGTAGAGTTCGATCTATTGCCGCATGATCGGCAAGAAGGTGTGGTGACCATGGCCTATTCTCCGTTGGGGCAAGGGGGAGCTTTGCTGCGGCATCCTGCATTGGCTCAGGTGGCGGCGCGGCATGAAACATCCCTTGGGCCAGCGACGGCGGCACAAATTGCTTTGGCCTTTGTTTTGAACAGAGACAATGTCCTAGCTATTCCGAAGGCGAGTAAGGTTGGACATGTGCAACTGAACTTGGCTGCGCAGGAGATTGTTTTGCAGGCAGAGGACCTTGCCGTGTTGGAACGTGCTTTCCCTGCGCCGCGTCGCAAGTTATCTCTCGCAATGATTTGACAAGCTTGGCATGAAGCCGGCTGTAACAGACTGGGTACGGGTGGCGTTCTGACGGCTTTCATGGATTTTATAACTCGCGATGCGGTGTCTTATTGCTTAGCAGTGCCTGGCGTGTGTGCGGCATTGGGTGATGTTCGGCGTGCTCGTGGAGTATTGTTGCTTCTGTGCGTGGTGGGGGTAGGTTTACTTACTTCGCCCCTTTTGGCTGCGTTATTGCTGGGTATTGTGACCGCATTTGGGGCATCTGGTGCGCCACCATGGTGGCAAGTTATTGCGTTAGTGTTGTTGGTGTTGCTGCCCGGTCAGGTATGGGGCTGTGTGGCGGTTTTGCCAGTTTTATTCTGGCCTTGGCTGGTGGGTGAGAAAGCCACCACGCGTGCGGCGTTATCACGTGAAGGCAGTGTTGCGCCGTGTATGGCGGCGTTAGCGGCGCTTGTGGTGTGGCATGGGGCAGCTTCTGCGCCGCTCTGTGCTGTGTTGCTGTGTTGTGCAATGGCGGTTTTGTTGGTTCTACGTACGGTGCAGGGCGTGGTGACCGATTTTGCGGCGGCGGGCATGGTGCGTCCCGCGCTTTTGGTCGCTTTGGCTGCGGCGGCTCAGCATGAGGGGCTGGATACGGCAGGGCAAGGGGCCATCATTGCCGCTGTGCTGGATTTGGCGGTTCAATGGCTGCGTTCATGGCCAGTGCAATCGTTATCGGTTGCGTATGCGTTGTCGGCTCCTTTTCCGCCCATGCCGGGATTTATTGTGTTGTGGGTGGGCGTGCATGCCGCGTTGAATTTAGCCGCAGCAGCCTCAGGCTGGGCGGTACCAGCCGTGTTTTGTGCGTTGATTTTGGGGGCTCTGGCTGTGCTGGAGTTGTGGCATGTGTGTCGTACGCCTCGCCAGAGCGATGCTGTCTCTATGGTGGAGGTGGGTAAAGCGGCAGGGTTATTAATAGGGCTGACGGCTGCGCTAGTCTTAATCCAAAAATATGTCCTAGGGGGCAATGGGGTGCCGTTTGCTTCTTTTGGGGGCGGTGATGGCGCATTTTTGCGGCTTGGATCTATCGCACTGTTTTTATGTCTCTTTTATTGGGTGATTGTGCGTCGAGGGGGCGGACAGACCTTTTTGGGGCATGGCTTGGTATTTCCGCGGGGTACGATTTTTTCTCTGCGGCGTTACACGGTGCCATGGGCTTGGCGGCGGTATATTGTGGTGATGCGCAAGGTGGTTCGTGATGTTGCATTGCTGGGTGGGCGTGGTGGTGCGCGTCTGTCCTCCGTCGGACCTGCACTGCGGGAGGGTGGTGCGTCTCTTGGTTGGTGGCTGGTGGTCTTGGCAACTATTCTCGCGGTGCTGGGAGCGCAGTCATGATCAGCGCATATGTGCTTCCGATTATATATTCTGTCATGCAATGCGTTGTTTTTGTGGTGTGTTTGCCGTGGTTGCAATGGTGTTTGCGTGATGCGCCGCGTTGGGTGGCGGGGGAAGCGGTGGCTGGGCCACAATGGGGTGCATTTTGGCGCAGTTGGCGGATGGTGTGGCGTAAGCGCTTGTCCATCATGCATGCTTTTGCGCTGGCTGCGGCTTGTGTGTCGTTCTTATCATTACCGATGCTGAGCAGTGTACATGGCTTTTCTGGTATGGCCGATCCGCTGTTTTTGGGGAGTTTTCTCTTGGCGGGGCGTTTGGCACTGGGGGTATGGGGCGTTTGGTTTGGTGCGCCACAGGTGAGTGCAGTGGCGCTGCGGCGTGAATGGCGCGGTGCTGGGTTAGGCTTGATTATTTTAGGGGTAATTGAGGCGCTGATTGCGTTGACTGCGCCGGGCAGTGATGGGTTGGCCGGATTGTGTGCCAATTTGCAGGTAGAACCTGTGCCGGGGCTTGAGGGAGCGCTAGCCTGTGCCGCCATGGCACTGGCCGTTGTATGTCCGCCGTTGCGAGCGATGTCGCCGGGGCGTGGCCTTTTAGAGGGGGCGTCAATGTTGCGTTTAGAGGCTGATATGGCGCGGCATGTGGCGGTACTGTTGGATGGTGCATGGTTGTTATTGTTGGTGGATCTGGGGTTGCCGGGACTGATTGGGCAGCCTGATGGCAATGTGTGGTCTTGGGGGGCAGCTCTCTTGGGCGCTGCTGTGCGATTGGGCCTCGGCTTGGGGGTATTTGCCGTATTGCGTTTAACCCAGCAGGAACGTTCGGGCCGCATTGCTATTTTGTTTATTGGGATGGCGTTGTTGTTGGCGCTTTCGGGGAGGGCGGCAACGTGATTTTGTGTTTTGGTTTTCTCCTTTTGGTGGCCTTGGCGAGTATTGGGCGAGATGGGCGGAGCCTGCCTCTTTATGGTGTGATCTGTGCTTTGGCTGGTGGTACGGTGAGTACGGGTGTTTTGTGGTTGTCTGCCTCTGTGGCCATTCTGGCTCTGACGGTGGGGATGTGGCGGTGGCTGCAACAATTTGCGCCGCATCGTCCAGGGCGTGAAGCTGTGTGGCCTGTCGTTGGTGCAATGTTTTTATTGCTGGCTTTGGGATTAAGCGGTGCTTCGGCAGGGTTGGCTGCGACATTGGCAACGGGTGTGGTGCTGGCGGGGTTGTGCGGCGCGGTAAGTGGTCCTGTTTTGGTGCAGTTTTCTGGCTGTATTCGTGCGGTATCTGGGTTACTGGTATTGGCTTGTGTGTTGCATTCATGGGTGTTTTTAGGGGCGGCTATAGCGTTATCCGGCGTGTTTGTTGTGTTTGGTTTGGTACTGTTACCGCGTTTAGCATGGCGCCGCGTTGAGGGGGATGTGGCGTGATCCATCCTGGGCAAGCAAGTGTGTTATTCGCGGTCACGTTGTGGCCGTGGTTAGCTGCTCTTTTGCTATATTTAACGCCGTCTGACCGTCGGTTCCCTGCGGGGATGACGTTTGCACTCGCAGGAGGTGTGTTAACGCCTTTTGCCGTGTGGTTGTTGCCGGGTAGTGACCCGCTCTCTGCGGCGTGCTCGTGTTTGGTTGCGCTGGTTCCTGCGTTGCTTTTGCATGGTGGTGAGGAGAGAAAGAGACAAAGCGGTATGGTTTTGTCTTTTGCTGTGACGGGGTGTGCGCTGCAGGCGTTGAATGTGCGCGATGTTTTTGCTGTTACGGCGCTGTGCGGGGTGGGGTTTGTGCTCTCGGCATGGAGAGCGGCACGCCGAGCGCAGCGTGCATCTTTTGTATGGGATATGACACGTAGCCGTTTGGCCGGGGTGGTTGTGGCAGCTTTAGGAGCTGCGTGGTTGACCTTGGGGCGGCAAGTTGGGGGTGATATTCTCTCAGGTAATGGGGGAATGTTGGGCAGTGTTTTTCTGGCGGCTGGGCTGGGAATGATGGCAGGTCTTGGCCCCGCTCCTGTGCCAGAAGAGCATGATGATATGGCAGAAAACCTGCTGGAAATTGCTCTTCGCTTTGCGGCGATTGCACTGATTTGGCGGCTTAATGCGGTATCTGTCGTGCGGGATATTGTGCTTGCTGCGGGGTTTGTCACGTTATTGATGATGGGAATACGCCGAGCACAGAGCATTGTGGGGCTTTTGAGTGGCGTGATCGGACTGGCGGCTGTGGCGGCAGCGTTTGGTGCGGGAAATGCTGTTGTATTGTTGTGTTTGGCGGCTTTGGGTTTGGCTGTTGGGCTGCGTTGGGTCAGGGTAGAACGCCTGTTGCAATTGGGGGCTGGTGTGCCACCGTCTCCTGTTTTTGTGGCGTTGTTAGCAATGGGACTGGCGCTGCCTGTAACGTGGTTTGTGGTGGTGATGGTGTTGTGGCTGCCCGCGTTATGGCGCGTAGGAAAAGAGCATTATGCTGTGGGGGCATGGATGAACCGTTTTGAGTTGGGGCTCATCCTCATAGGGGTTGCGGGGTTGTGTTTGTTGCAATGGCATCCTGCACCGGTGTGGAGACCATGATTCCACTCTCTTACATGGGGCGTTTGGTGCGCGGTGGTGAGCGGCTGTCTTATGGGCATTATGCGGTGGATGCGCCAACGTGGCAGGCATTGTGGCACACGTCTGAAGTTGCGTTGCCGATGCTCTCTTTTTGGGCAGATGAACGGCGGGCTTATGGGCTTTTTCTAGAGGGAGACCAGCCGCTTTTGGTGAGTACAGCCATTGATGACAAGCGTTATGTCGGCCCTTCACAGCGTTATCCCGTAGCGGAATGGGGAGAGCGCGTCGCCTTCGATCTGTACGGTGTGGAGGCCATGGAGGTGCCGGGTGACGGCCGTTCTGCGCTGGATGGAGGGGCGTGGGATATTACATGGCCGTTGTCGCAGCGTCCCGGGCCGGGCGGTAATCATGGTGGGGCACCTAAAGTCTCAAAGGCTCCGTTATGGATTGATGGTAACGGGGTAACGGGCGTTTTTGGGCTGGTGCCTGATATGCAGCAAGGCGGTATTCGGGCGGAACAGTGTGAGGCTGGGCTGGGGCATCGTGGGGTGACTGCTCAGCTTTTAGGGCGCACGCCGGAGGAAGCGATGGGGCTTGTCGCGCGTATGTCTGCTGGTGGGTATGTGGCGTATCCTTTGGCGTTAGCGCGTGCACTCATGCAGGCTGAGGGGCGGCGTATTGAGCCTGCTCTTCGTGATAGTTGGATGGTTTTGCTCGAAATTGAGCGTGTTTCGCTGCATTTGCATGATGTGATGTTAACAGCGCGTGCGATGGATGCGGGTGTTTTGGCGGCACATTGCACGCATGCGCGCGAGGCCTTGGCACGCGTCTGCGTAGAAAATGGGGCTACGCGTCGTTTGACGGATATGATCCGCAAAGACGGGTATAGGCGCGGTGTAGAAATCGTTCCGTTAGCGCAGGCTGTGCTGCGTGAGATGAAGCCACGCCTTTCTAAGTTAGCCCTTTTGGTCGATGTTTATGCGCCACGTTTGGCAGGATTGGCCGTTTTGCCGGTGGAATTGGCGCGTGGGTTGGCTATTGGTGGCCCTGTTGGTCGCAGTAGTGGACGTAGTTTAGATCTGCGGCGTGCTGAAAATGGAATGCGCTTGGATGCATTACGGGCGACGGGCGCTAGTGCAGGGGATGCGCGGGCACGGCAAGCCGTGCGCATGACAGAAGTTTTTGATGCTTTGCGTTTGATTGAGCGTATCTTGGGTAGTTTCGGACTTGGGGAAGCCGATGAGGCATATCCCGCGATACCAAATGTTACGGATCAAGAGGGTGTAGGTGCAGCAGAATCTGCACGTGGTGATGTGTGGGCATGGGTACGCCTGAGGGATGGCCGAGTTGACGCCATCCATATGCGTGACCCGGCTGTACCATTACTAGCGGGGCTTGGGCGTATCATGAAGGATGTAGAGGTTGCGATGATGCCGCTGGCCTTACGGTCTTTAGGGGTGTCGACGGCTGGGGTGGCGCAATGAAAAGCCGTACAATCAGTTTAGTAGAAGCTTTTTTGGATGTGCGACGTTGGCGGGCGCGTTCCGTCGCTTCGGGTGGATGTACACAATTGCCGATAGGGCTTTACTTTTTGGAAACAGGGAGTTGTGAAGGTTGCGCTATGGAGTTGGAGGCTCTGTGTGGTGGTGCATATGCTTTGGAACAGAATGGCTTTCGGCGCGTTTTGCAGCCTGAAGATGCAGACTGGCTGTTAGTAACGGGTGCGGTATCGCGCCGTTGTGCAGAGCGGTTGGATCAAGTGTGGCGTGCTATGCCGGCAGGACGGTCGTTAATTGCGATTGGTCGGTGTGCAGTCGATGGCGGGCCGTTTGCTGGGGGATATGCCACATTAGGCGGGCTGGCAGGATTGACGCGTGTGCAGCGTTCTGTGCCAGGGTGCCCGCCTGAACCAGCCGCAATTTTGGCTGCGTTGGTCGCATTCCGAGAGGGAAAAGCAGCATAGTCGCGGTAATTTGTCCGGCAAAAATGCTTTCCAGCCCTTTCAGAGTGCACCAGATCGTCGCATAAGCGGCATGTGTTTTTTTACCAACCGACGTTTGGACCTTTCAGGTAACGGGGTACACGATGGCTGATTATCGTCTTGGCATCGATCTTGGTGGAACGAAGATCGAGATTGCAGCGCTTAACCGACAGGGCGATTTGGTCCTGCGTGAGCGCATTCCTAATCCGGGTGTTTATCCCGAAATGGTTCTGGCCATTCGTGATTTGGTCGCGGGTGTGGACCACCGTCTGGGCTCAGTTCCGAGCCATCGCGTATCGGCTGGGCAGCATACATCTACTTTGGGGATTGGTATTCCGGGGTCTATTTCTCCGGAAACTGGTTTGATCAAAAATGCGAATGCAACCTGGTTGAACAATCAGCCTTTTGGTCAGGATTTAGAGTCTGCTTTGGCCCGCCCTGTGCGGACAGAAAATGACGCGAATTGCTTTGCCTTGTCCGAAGCTGCTGATGGGGCAGGTAAGGGTGCGACAACGGTTTTCGGTATCATTGTCGGCACAGGTATGGGCTCCGGTATTGTAAACCGTGGGCGTGTGTTGGAGGGGCAACATCATATCGCGGGTGAGTGGGGACATATTCCACTGCCATGGCCTGCGCCTGAAGATCAGCCTGCACGGACTTGTTTCTGTGGTAATACCGGCTGTATGGAGCGGTATTTATGCGGCCCTGCTTTGGCGGCAGATTGGTTGGGTGAAGGTAACCGTAATACGGCCGGTATCGAAGATGCCGCGAAGAATGGTGACCAAGCGGCAATTGCTGCCCTGAACCGTTATATGGAGCGTTTTGCACGTGCTTGCGCTCTGGCAATTAACTTCCTTGATCCGAATGTGATTGTCGTCGGTGGTGGGATTTCAAACCTGAAATCATTGTATGAGCGTGTGCCGCCGCTTTTGGCGAAGCATGTGATTACCCCAACCTGCACAACGCCTATCGTGAAGAATATTCACGGTGATAGCTCTGGCGTGCGTGGCGCAGCGTGGTTGTGGGATGTGACTGAGTAAGAAGTCAAAGATATGTATGGCGGGGCTTTATGGCCCCGTCATCTCTGCGGAGTTTTGGCTCTGTAGAGGTACGCTCATAGTGCTGTTATGTCAGAGTCTGATATAGGCCAATTGTTTTCATATTCATGCACTATGTCCACAAACACCCGTAAACTATGCGGGTGTTTCATCATCAATACGTTCACTCATTTCTTCTGCGGCTTGACGTAGGCGGCGGTAGGAGCGTTGTGAAAATGGCATCATGATGATGTAGAGCACGCCTGCGCCCGCAAGTGCTCCCCAAGGGTCAGCGACGAGAAAACCTGTATACAAGCCTGTTCCAAGTAGGAGAGGTAAGACAAAGCGTGATGGGACTTTGAAGTTTTTAAAGGACCATACGGGCACGGTGGAAACGAGCAAAATCCCAGTGAATGCCAGGCATAATGCTGAAACAATGGGAGAGTGTGCGAAGGCCGCCAAGCTTGGTATTTTTAGGCGGTCTGCTTCTAAGCCGAGAAAAATGGGGAAGAGGACAATGCCCGCGCCAGCGGGTGCGGGAACGCCAGTGAAGAAATTGGCGGAATAGTCCGGTTTATCGTCATCATCGAGGGCGGCGTTAAAGCGGGCTAAGCGCAGCGCCATACAGACGGTGAACATCATGCAGGGAATGAAGGCGTAGCGCCCCGCATTTTCGAGCGACCACATGAGCAGTGCAAAAGAAGGCGCTACGCCGAAGCACACAAAGTCTGACAAGCTATCAAACTCGGCGCCAAAGCGTGAGGTGCCACGGAGAAGACGGGCAATACGGCCGTCCAGTCCGTCAATGCAGGCGGCAATCAGTAGGGCAATCGCAGCTTTTTGGAAGTTATGCTCCAGTGCAAAGCGCATACCACTTAAGCCGGAGCAGAGCCCTAACATGGTTAAAATGTTTGGGATGAGGCGGTTAAAGGACGGGCCGCGCACACGCACGCGTGCAGGGCGCCCCATGCGGCGGAGGCGACGGCGGATGCGCCGTTTCTGGCGTGGGGTTTGTGTATCGTGCATGGGCGCGGCGGCGTCCTGTTTCATTATAAGCGGGCGAGGACGGTTTCACCGCCGGTCATGGTTTGGCCTTTTTCGACCAAGGGCTCGATGCCTGCTGGCAGGTAAACATCGGTGCGTGAGCCGAAGCGGATGAGGCCGAAGCGTTCACCGGCTTCTACGGCATCGCCCTCATCGACGAAGCACAGAATGCGGCGTGCGATGAGACCTGCAATTTGGACCACACCGATATTGCGGCCATCAGCCAAGGTGAGGCGTAGTTCGTTACGTTCGTTATGCTCGGAGGCTTTGTCGAGGCTGGCATTCAGGAATTTGCCAGCGTGATAAGCCACTTTGGTGACCTTACCGGCAGCGGGCATACGGTTAATATGGACGTCCAACACGGAGAGGAAAATGGATACGCGCCAGACGGGCGTGCTTCCCATCTCTAAAGCCGCAGGTGGTGCGACGAGGGAAATACCGGTAACGCGGCCATCTGCCGGGGCGATGACCAAGTTGTCGTCTTGTGGTGGGAAGCGGTTAGGGTCCCGAAAGAAGTAGAGGCAGAATGCCGAGAAAGCGAGGCCCGCTTTGCCGAGGGCACGTGTGCAACGCCATGGCGTCAGGCGGCCTAGAAGCGCAACGGCAGCACCCGCTGCGAGGAAGGGGGTCGCGGCGCGGTGCGGGGGCGACAGTACGAGCTTAAAAGACTGGATCAAAGACATGGGTCACTCTTTGGCGTTGCTGAGCGGGTGGGTCAAGACGCGGAAGGATCCTGATGGCTCCATGCTGCGGCGGTAATGTGTCGGGCCGAGGGCACAGCCTTGTGCGATACGGCCAATGGAAGGCCAGCGTACAGGTTCTTGCGCGCTACGAGAAGATGTAGGCCAGCAAAGGGCGAAGGAAGATAAGAAGCGAGGTACTCGACCATACGGCCAGAACTGTGGGTGAGCAGGCACGGGGGAGCAATGAGGGTTGAGCGTTTATAGTCTGTTTTAAAAAGATTTTGCGTCAGAAGGCGTTGTATTTGTCCGGTGCTAAAGGGGGTGCCGTGCCCGAAGGGTGTTTGGTCCGAATGAGCCCAAAGTCCTGATCGATTGGGAATGACGAGGATGAGGTGGCCATCATCGCTCAGGACTTTCCATAAGGCGCGAAGCAACTCAGAAGGGGATGGTGCAAATTCGAGGGCATGTACCGCAAGAATAAGGGGCACGGAGCAGTCATCGAAAGGAAGGCGTGTTGTATCAACGATGCAGTGTTTTTGGCCTGCGGTTTGGTGCAATGGGGGTGTGAGATGGGCAAAAATCGTGTTGTCAGGAAGGCCGCGCGTATAAGGCGCGGCGTGGCCAAGTGCGATGGCGTGTTGGCATGCTGGTAAAGGTAAAGTGTTGATGTGCCGTTGGAGCAAGGTTTGCACCCTTTGCCCAATCGGGGTTCTATAAAACGCAGCAATATCCGGGGTGTGGAGCCTGTTTGTCCGCATATGTTTTATGTAGCGTTTTGTGGTGGGGAAAGGAAATAATCATGTCTTATAATGTGCAGGGAATTCCTGTTCTGAATGATAATTATGCGTGGTTGGTGACGTGCCCTGATGGGCAAAGGGTTTTGATTGATCCCGGCTCTGCGGAAGAGTGTGTACAGAGTTTGAGGGATGGTCGTCTCGACTGGATTTTATTGACGCATCATCACGCCGATCATGTGGGAGGTACGGATGTGCTGCGTAAGCGGTATGGGGCCTGCGTGGTTGGCGCTGAAGCGCCGGGTATGCCGAGATTGGATACCATTATACGCGGTGGAGAGACGTTAGATCTGGCGGGTTTGGCCGTGCAGGTTTTGGCTACACCGGGGCATGCTATTGGGCATGTTTCGTACGTTATGCCGCAGGTGCCCGCGCTGTTTTGTGGTGATGTGTTGTTTAGTGCTGGGTGTGGGCGCTTGCTTGAGGGGACGGCTGCGGAGTTGTTTGCGAGCATTCGCCAGTTTGATGTGTTGCCCGATGAGACATGGTTATGTGCCGGGCATGAATATACGGAATCGAATGTCCGTTTTGCGCGGCAGGTAGAGCCTCGCAATGAGGCTTTAGAAGTTTACGAAGCAGAAGTACTGCGCCTCAGGGCAGAGGGGCGTCCAACTTTGCCTGTACGTTTGCTCGGGGAGCGGGCGGTTAACCCATTTTTAAGGGTTAAAACGGCGGAGGAATTTTCAGTTTTGCGGCGGTTGAAAGATGTGAGTTGAAGAAGATGACAGGCTTTTTAGTGTCTTTATGAAACAAGCGCCGCATAGGGTGAGGAGGTAGGGCGCAGGGGAAAGATATGAGCATGTCTGGGAGGCAGAAGGGCTGCTTTGTGTGTCTGGGGGGGGGGGGCTACTACACATGGCGCCTGTGGCTTGGGCACATGCGCGGAGTGTGAAGACAAAACAGGGGGCCGTTAACCTGTTTGTGCCCCCTGATATAAATAGCCATTTCATCGAACCGGCAGGTCTGCGTCTGAAGGATAGCGTGACGTCTGCATATGCCGATCAGGGGCCGGTTTTGCATTATACGTCCATTGGGCAAGGGGTGCAGAAGTGAAAAGCGATGACACGTGAGCGGACTGAAGATCATTCCTTTCCGGATGGAACACCTATGTTGCATGACCCTGTGACAGGAAGTGCGATTGGGCAATTTGGTGCGGCTTATTTTATGAGTGGCCCCATGGGGATGGATGGCATTGCTTCGCATGGTCATTGAAAGAAACGCTTTAGGGTTGCGGCCTTATGTGCCGCCGGTGGCTCCACGTTCCGGTAGTGAAGAAAGTAAGAGTATAAATTAAGTTTAATGCTCAGTCAGTGATGCTGCGCGGAAGACAGCATGCTTTTCGTAGAAAAGGTGGGAAGTGATGCAGTTTCGGGATTATGTGCGGCATGTGAGTATTTTTTGCGCAGCAACATATATGAGTATTGGGCCAGTTTTGGCGCATGCGCATGGGAGCGCCTTGAAGCATAGTAGTGCGATTAATACTTTTGTAGAACCTATGGTGACGGCGCATTTTACTGATGGGACAAAACTCGCCATGCGCGAGAGTGTGACGGGGGCACATGTACAGGCTGCACCTGCGCTGCATTATACGGGTGTCGGTAAAGTGGTGCAGTGGTGGAAGGACAGTACAATTGCGGCAACCAAGGAAATGTCGTTGCCGGATGGTACTCCGCTTTTGCATGACCCTGTAACGGGGGCGTCGCTGGGGCAGTTTGGGGCGGCGTATGAGATTGCCGGGCCTATGGAGAGTGGTAGTGCCAGCACACCGGGTGGACATTAGATGTCAACAAAAAACCCCACTCCGCAAAGAGTGGGGTTTTTCTTTTAGTGTATGCCCGAGAAGATAATCTTCTTCAGCAATTCCGCAGTACAGCTTACGACGACAACTCCGCCGAGCCAGAAGACTAAAAGCCAACCGACACGCCTGAACCACGTGAAAGGGCTTTTGTTGTCTGTTGGGCGGCCATATTCGATTTGCATCGAATTGGAGAACAGAAATTGTTTTAGTTGTTTGGCGAAGCTTTTCAGTCCGAGGAGAGTACTCAGCGCAATACGGCCGCACCGGACAAGAAGAAGAGACGCGACGTGTTTGGTGTGCACGAAAACGCTTTTTTCTTCAGATGGCGGACGATGAGGTATCGGCATGATGAGTACTCTTCCGTGGTCTTAGTGGTAGTGATGTTCTGTCGTCACTTTCCCGCGGAACACGTAGTAAGAGTAAATCGTGTACGCAAGAATGATCGGTAGAAGGAACATGGCACCAACCAGCAGGAAGGCCTGTGACTGCGGCGGTGAAGAGGCTTCCCAGATGGAGATGGATGGCGGCACGATGTTCGGCCAAACATTGATCCCCAAACCTGTGAAGCACAGGAAGAACAGCAGCAATGTTGCTACGAAGGGCAGCAATTGTGAAGGCTTGTGACGCAGGCCCAAGAAGAGAGCAGTAGCAACGACAACCGTCGCGACCGGTACTGGTGCAATCAGAGCGATTTGCGGCCACATCAACCAACGGTCCATGTAGGTCGTGTGCAGGTTCAGCGTCCAAACGGAGACGGCGACAATGCACAGCAGCATGAGCACGCCCAGGCTGTAAGATGCGCGACGCATGGTCTGCTGTAGTTCGCCTTCACAGCGCCAAATCAACCATGTTGCACCCAGAAGGGTATAACCGATGGTGACCGCTAGACCGCAAAACAGAGCGAATGGCGTGAACCAGTCCAAGGATGAGCCAACAAAAACATGGTTTTTAGTTGGGATCCCTTGGACCAGTGTGCCGAGGATGATGCCCTGCATGAAGGAAGCGACGATGGAACCACCACAAAAAGCGCCGTCCCACAGCATTTGGCTGGCGGAGGACTTCATCTTGAAGCGGAACTCAAATGCTACGCCACGCATGATCAATGCCAGAAGCATGAACAGGATAGGCAGGTACAGAGCTGGCAAGATGGTGCCATAGGCGACGGGGAAAACGCCGTACAGAGTCGCGCCGCCGAAGATCATCCAAGTTTCGTTGCCGTCCCAAACAGGGGCAACCGTGTTGACCATGACGTTACGGTGATCGTGGTCCCGTTCCTTAAGGAACAGGACGCCGATACCGAGGTCGAACCCGTCAAGAATGACGTAGAGGAAGATGGCGGTGGCCGCGAGAACGGCCCACACCACGGGAAGCCAGTAGGCTGATTCTAACATCGATACTTCTCTCTGACTTCTTACTCTGCCAGGCCGTGGCCATGGGGGTGGTGAGAGACTTGCGTGGTGCCGGCAGACATATGCGGCTGATGCTCGTCAGGACCTTCCTCATTGTTATGAGGCTCATGACGGAATGCATTCAGCAGAATGCCCATGCCACCTGCGAAGACGATGAAGTACACGATCACGAAGGCGATCATTGAGGTTTCAATGCTGCCCAAAGAGATCGGGGATGCACTCTCATCCGTACGCAGCAGGCCGTACACCGTGAAAGGCTGACGCCCGACTTCGGTGGTGACCCAACCGCACAGCAGAGCGATGAAGCCCGCAGGAGACATCAGCAGTGCAACGCGGTGCAGCAGAGCCGTGTTGTACAGACGGCCTTTCCAGCGCAGCCACAGAGACCACAGGCCGACCAGCACCATCAGCATGCCCAACGCAACCATGATGCGGAAGGAGAAGAACAGCAGGGGTGAGTAAGGGCGAATGTCCTTCGGGTAGTCTTTCAGGCCCGGCACTTTGCCATCGAGGCTGTGCGTCAGGATCAAAGAGCCAACCAGAGGCAGTTCGACACGGTATTTCGTGGTTTCGGTTTCCATGTCTGGGATACCGAACAGGATTTCTGGTGCGCGGCCTTCGGATTCCCAGTCACCTTCCATCGCAGCGATCTTGGCGGGCTGGTATTCCAGCGTGTTCAGACCTTGCGTGTCACCAGCCAGAACCTGAATGGGGGAGGCGATTGCTGCCATCCACATGGCCATGGAGAACATCAGGCGTACTTGCTCGGAAGGCTGACGGCCTTCACGGCGTGCTTTCAGCAGATGCCAACCACCAACGCCGCCGACGATGAAGGCAACGCAGAGGAATGCAGCCAAGCCCATATGAACCAAGCGGTATGGGAAGGATGGGTTGAAGACGATTTGCAGCCAGTCCTTCGGGAGGAAGCGACCGGTGGCTTGATCGATGATGTACCCTTGTGGCGTCTGCATCCATGAGTTGGATGACAGAATCCATGTCATGGAAATCAGCGTACCGATGGACACCATACAGGTGGAGCCGAAGTGCAGCCCTTTACCCACGCGGTTGAGGCCGAACATCATGACACCAAGGAAGCCTGCTTCCAAGAAGAAGGCGGTCATCACTTCATAAGCAAGCATAGGGCCAAGGACCGGGCCTGCTTTTTGTGAGAACTGAGACCAGTTTGTGCCGAATTCGTAGGACATGACCAGCCCGGACACCACGCCCATCGCGAAGACGATGGCGAAGATTTTGAGCCAGTATTTAAAGAGGTCGAGGTAAGCGCTACGGCCGGTCTTCAGCCAGAGGCCTTCGAGAACGGCGAGGTAGGCAGCTAGCCCGATGGAAAAGGCCGGGAATACAATATGAAACCCGACTGTGAACGCGAATTGAAATCGCGCCAAGAACAAAGCGGATAGGCCAAACATAGCCTGTAAGCCTCCTGGTTAGTCGGCAGATCGGCATAGTGAGGCGGTCTGGCCCCGTTTATACCGAGATCGCGTCATGGGCGTCACGGCACCGCGCTATGTTAAGTTTTCTGAGAAGAAAACGTCACACAGCGGACCCCGCGTGGTCGGTGAGTCGGGAACCTCACCCCGAAGGGAGAAGCGGGCCCAAGCATCAAGGAGATTTGATCCAAATCAAAACTATGAGAGGTCGTTTACTCTCCCTCGTTGGTAGCGTCAATTTTTCGTGTGCTGATTTGGCGGAAAAATTCAGGAAAATTGGGTTCTAGCTGACCGTTCAGGATGCGGAGCTGGAATGAGAGTGGGGTTTCTGCGGTGGTGGTGTTTTGATTCGATAAAGAAAAGAGTTTGTGTAAGTTTTGTTGCAGAGTCGGGTTGAGAAAGGGCTGTTCGGTGGTGGCGAGGCGCTGAGCTGTTTGGTGCCAATGTGGAAATGTCAGGGTAATGGCACCATTTATGGTGGGAAGCTGGAGTGATCCGGCTGCTGTGAATGGGATGGGGCCGATGGGAGTGGTGATCGTCATGGCGGCAAGGGGGAGGTGCAGTTCACTTGTGTGCAGGGCGGTAAGGGGCGGTGTGTCGGCTGGTATAGTTTGTGTGAGGGCGAAAGAAAGATTTGTGAATTTTGGGATGCTGGTGCTGTCGGTCAGTACGGAGGGGGCATCAATTTTTAAGCCAAGTGTGTTTTGGGTACTGGTGCTAGGGAGAAGCAGTTCGACCCTCGGTGCCGTGCTGGTGAGTTTGTGTGTAAAATTGGGTGTGTTGATCCCGACAGAAAGTGTTGGGGCATAAAAGAAAATTTGGTGTCCAGAAGCTGTGGGCGTCAGGGTTGCGTCATGGCTGAGGAGGGTGATGCTGCTGTCTGATGAAATGCCTCGTGCGGCATGGTTGCCGATGAGGTGTATGGCCTGTGGATGTGCCATGAATGATGGCCAATCGGCACCAAGGGCCACCGCTTGCCCGTGCCATGCGATGGTGAGGGTTTTATCGGGTGTTTGGTAGGTAGCGCGAATGGCGGGAAGGGTTAGGGTCGCGCCAAAGGGCCAGCCGCCTTTATATTGAGAGGCGTGTTCTACCTGCCAGCCAGATTGTGTGGCGTTTTCTATGAGGCGTGAGGCTTGCGTGGCGAGTACGTGTTGGGCGAGCAGCCAGCATAGCGTATCGACGACAATAAGGAATGTAACGGTCGAGGCGAGTGTAGAGAGAGTAAAGCAGCGGAATTTCTGCTTGGGTATTGTGTTTTGAAAGTACTTCACAAGGTTATTGGCAGCGTTTTGTTGTGTGATGCATAAGAATTATCCCCATGAGGTAAGTGAAGCGGCTTGTGTATCTGGTGGAGAGATAGATTGAAGTGATGTAGAGTTTAATATGGCAACAAAGCTGTTAATGCCTTGAAAAATAAAGACTTTACGCAGTAGTGGTGTGTGCTTTTTGTGTTGTGAGTGTTGAGTTTGAGCAACGGAATGTTTCGCGGTTTATAAAATAAAGGATTGACGTCGCATCAATCCCCAGAGTTATACACAGAATCGCGCGGAAGATTGTGTTTTGCGCACAACTCATCCCATGCGTTTTCCAAAGATCCGACGAAGGCTTTACGGTCTGTTGTTGCTTCGAGTGCGGGGCCAATAGCGACGGTCAGTGTGCCAGAAGTTTTATACCACGGGTTTTTAGGCCAGCATCGCCCTGAGTCTGTAGCGACCGGGATAATAGGTGCCGTACTTTGACGTGCAAGTGCAACAATGCCGGGTTGAATGGGGTGGCGTTCGCCAAGGTCGGTGCGGGTGCCTTCGGGGAAGATGATGACTTGGCGGTTGTTGTGATGTGCGGTGTTCACGGCCTTGAGCATAGAACGCATGGCGCTGGTGCCAGCACTGCGCTCAACGGGGATCATGCCGCTAAGGCGCAGCATTGGTCCGACAAGTGGAATTTTGGTGAGCTCGTTTTTAATAATATAGGCAGGCTTGGTCGTGAGGGTCATCCAGATAAAGCCATCAAAAAATGACTGGTGCTGAGAGGCAATGAGGAGCGGGCCTTGGTGCTCCAGATGTTCTGCGCCGTGAATGACGATACGGATATTACAGATGACGCTAAGGCCGCGCAGCACGGCGCGTGACCATAATTTGGCATAGCATAAGGCGAGGTCATCTCGTCTGAGAAGACGTATAGGCACGGCACCGATCCCCATGACGAGGGTCAGCCAGAGCAGGTAGAGATTAAAAGCGAGGCCGCGCAGAAACGTATACATAAGACTGTCCTGACCAGAAAAGACGATAAGAGGCAAGGAGATTATTGTGGTGTGGTGAGTACGTCTGTTGAGGAGTGGCGTAAGCCATCTTTTCCATCAGGAAGGCCGGTGAGGAAACCGCATTCTGCACCAAGAAATTTGAGGTATTCTCGGGCGAGTAAATGAAAAGATGAACGGGATAAGAGGCTCTGTAAGGCTGAGGGCTGGACGGGGTAGGGTGTTATAATAAGGTCGGGTGCCGTGCGGTGAAGCTCGATTGTGGCGCGCCGTATATGGTAGCCCGCAGTGACGAGAATGAGGTGCTGTGCGTGTTGGGCATGTGCCCATTCGGCGGTTTCATGGGCGTTGCCGATAGTGGTGTAGGCACGGCGACCGAGAATGATATGTGTGGAGAGTTCCGCTGGTAAGTCTGACTGATAAACGCCGGGCGCTGCAATCAGCTTGGCGAGTGTGACGTGCGGGGCAACGCCGGAAATAAAGAGTGTATGTGCATAGCCGGAACGCAGCAGGTCAATAGCGGTATTGACCCGTTTTTCTCCGCCTGTGAGGGCGATAATCGCGTCTGCCTGCGGTACGGATGACGGAGGGGGACGACAGGCATCGGCCACGAAAAGGATGAACCCCAGCCCTAAAAAAAGAAACAGGCAGCATAGTAAGCGGAACGCGGTTTTCATTATGGCCTATTCAGGGAAGGCGGCGAAGCCAGATGAGAATCACGCATTGTGTCGTGGCCCATGCGATGGCGCTACAAATGAAGGGTAACGTAAAGATAGTCCAAAAATGCGGCGAGAAAAGGCTTGTGTAGTTTTCAAGTGTTAAAAAAGCGGGGCTCTCGGTTGGTGTGCTCGCGGATGACAGCAGTAATGGGCTGAGCGCATGCGCTAATGTTGCGATGGTTGGCGCCAGAAGTATGAGGCCGATAAAGCTACCCAAGAGAGCAAGAGCAGCCGCGTGGAGAGCCATACGATTGGCCAGCGTTAGCGGGAATGACCCGAGGCCATGTAAAATAGTGAGGTTGGTACGTTGCGTAGTTACTGCGCGACGAATGACAATAGCCGTCGTGAGGGATGTTGTGCCGAGGGTTATGGCTAAGATGAGTGTGGCGCAAGAGGTCAACGTACCGATGAGGGTATGCAGACGTTCCGTCCAGTGGCTGTTCTCTTCCACAACGGCACTCGCGTTATGAGCGGCGATAATAGGGGTAAGAGCGGTCCCCGCTGTATGCTCTGCTGTAATGATGAGCGGTAGGGAGGCGGGTGGAAGCTGCGTACTATTGCCAGAGGGGCTTTGATCAAGCCATGGGGCCAGGAGCGTTTGTGTTTCTTCGGTAGAAAATTGGTGAACGTGTAAAACCCCGCTGGTCTTATTCAGCAGTTCGAGCAGTGCTTGTGTTTGGTGTTCTAAATCGGGCAGGTCTGGCGGTAGTTCGATCGTTGCGGTGTTTGGCGTTTCTTGAGCCCAAATATTTTCGAGGGTTTGGAGGCCTGAGAGGCCAGCAAGAGCGAGACCTGCGAGAATAGTCATGAAGGCACAGAGGAGAGGCAGGCTTCGTGATTGGAAGCTCGGGGCGAGGCGTTTGCTCATAACGTGCCCTCTCGTTGTGTGAGTGTGCCGTCTTGTAAGACCAGTGTTTGCGCGGGGTAAGAGCGCATGAGAGTACTGCTATGGGTGGCCACGATGACGGTGGTGCCGAGTGATACGAGTTGCTGCATAGCGTCAAGCAGGAGGTGTGCTTGGTCTTCGCCCAAGGCATGAGTTGGCTCATCGGCGATGAGCAATGCGGGACGACCGATCAGGGCGCGCGCAATGGCTACACGCTGCTGCTCACCGCCGGATAGCTGGGGAGGAAAGGCTTCGGTATGTTGGGTTAGGCCAAGCCAGTTGAGGATGGCGTGTACTTCGCGGCGGATATCAGCTTCGCGGTGTTTATGTAGGCGGAGGGGGAGAGCAATATTGTCAAAAATGCTCCATTCCGGGATGAGGCGGTAGTTTTGTGGAATAAAGCCAATGCGCCGCCGTAAGTGGCGCAATGTGGAGCGCGATGCGTTGTCTACACGTGTTTCAAGGAGGCTCATTTGGCCGTGCGATGGGCGTGTATTGAGCGAGAGTAATTCAAGCAAGCTGGATTTTCCCGCTCCCGAAGGGCCGACGAGCCATGAGAAGCTACTACGCGGAAGGGAGAGGTTGAGGTCACGGAGGGCGAAGCCGCGTGTTCCTTGACGTGATAGGGTCACGTTGTGCAGGTGGATCATGGAAAGAACATGACAGTCGTTGCCTCGCCGTTTACGTTAAAATAACGAGTATATGGTAGGTTGAATAGGTAAAACCTATGTCTTCGTGCATTCATCGCGTATTAATAAGACGATTGAATGGTTAAAGTTTGGTTTTTGGACGGGCAGATTGGGAAGAGAGATCAATGCGTATTGAATGCCTGAGCTGTTACGCTGTTTTCGATGTGCCTGAACAGCGCTTGGAAGCTGTGCGGACGGTACGCTGTGGCTTTTGTCAGCATGTTTGGGCGGCGCCTGCGTGTGATGTGTCGGGTTTTGACGATCACTTAAGTGTAAGTGCAGCGCATGTGTCTGAGGCTCAAGAGCGTTTTGATGATGTTCTGGAAGGGGCTGAGCCTATGCCGGAGGCGCTTGATGTGCCGTCTCCTCCGCTAACTCCGGAGGTTAAGCCAGAACGCCGGGGCGGTCCGTCTTTTCATGTGTCATCGGAAACCCCATGGCAGCGTTCTGCGGCGCCTGCACCAGAAGAGAAAAAGACTTTAGGTAGCCAACGCTTGTGGACGGCAGCGTGGGCTGGAAGTTTTTTATGTGTGCTGGGGCTCGGGGGGATTGCTTGGCACCAATATGCAACGCCTGTGCAGCATGTGATGCATAATGTCTGGCACAAGGCCTGATACGGTAGACGGAACGTTTCTACCGTATCAGGGTGTGAATCACATGTTGCGGGCAGACAGTGCCGAAAGGGTCGCGCCGATCGCAGCGAGGCCCATGAGGAGGATGCCGTCAAAGATGAGGCCACCAGGCGTCATTACATGCCCATTGAGGACAAGTTGGCTTGGAATGGTGCCCGCGACGTGATTCATAATGTCACGTGCTTGGGGGTCTGCATTGGCGGCTGATGTGGTGATTGCGCCTACGATATGCGGCAGCAGATACCATCCGATCCCGATGATCAGTAACAATGGCGCGAGCAGTTCTGCAATCTGCTGTGCGAGATAGAAGGCAAAATGGCAGACTGACCAAACTGTGGTGCGGATCATCGCGCTGTTTGAGGCCGTTGCATGGAACGACGCACTAGAAAGGCGATCACCTGCATGGTTGGTTTGGGAGTTCTGGGAGGGCGTCATGTCCATAGGTACGGCTTTCACTGATCCAAAGATGGACGTTAGGCTCTGCCCTTCCGCATGCGGATGGACGTCTGCAACGGAAGTAGCGGTTGAAGGCGGGTAATGCAAATTTTCCGTAATGTGAAGGTGTATTGGGCGCCTGAGAGTGTTGGAGGGGGCGCTATAATGGATTCGTCGCTTGAAGCATTGATGCGTGAAGAAGTGCAAGCAGTGGCGCGGGCTATGGGAGATGGTGCCGTTGCTGTG
Source organism: uncultured Neokomagataea sp. (assembly GCF_946476835.1). Taxonomy (GTDB): domain Bacteria; phylum Pseudomonadota; class Alphaproteobacteria; order Acetobacterales; family Acetobacteraceae; genus Gluconobacter. The sequence continues at coordinate 23,126 of NZ_CAMKWA010000008.1, read as the reverse complement.
GAGGGGTCGTTGACGCGTGTTGTACTGGTTGATCCTTTACACGCTGATGCTCAGCATATTGGTGATGTACTCAAACAGCATGAGTTTGACGTTACTATTGTTGAGAATGGAGAGGAGGCGCTTTCCGTTATTGGGGAGGTGCGGCCAGATCTGGTGGTGATGGCGAGTGCGCTGGTGGGTATGACGAGTAGTCAGCTTGCGCGCAGTCTGCATTTGGACCCGAATACGCGTTCTATTCCGATTCTTATGCTGACGGGGGATGCGTCGTCTGTTCTGGAGCGTGAGGGGCTTCAGAGTGGGGCGGATGCGTATATTTCTAAATCGGCCCATCCGGATCTTATGGTGTTGCGTCTGCGGGCCTTGTTGCGTGAAGGGCCTGATCTGCCGCGCGGGGATGGCCTACGTAAGGCGCGTATTGTCATTGTTCAGCTTCCGACGGGGGAAGAGGACGATGTCGAAGAGCGGAGTGAGCCAAGCGGGCCGAGTTTGGGTGAATTATTATGGCGTGATGGCCATACAGTTACGACAATTGAGCGTTCGGATAATTTGATCGAAGGGAGTTGGTTACAAGGGGCGGATAGTCCTGACTGTTTGGTGCTCGAGCTAGAGGGGCATGACGAGGACTTGAACTTCTGCCGCTTGTTGGATGTGCGGCGGCAAGCGGTGTTGGCCGGTGGTGGCGTGCCGTTTCGGACGTTGGGTGTGATTGCTGCGGAGCGCTTTCGCGATCAATCAGCAGTCGGTTTTTTTGAGGGGGGGATTGATGATCTCGTCCCGAGTGACATTGCGCGTGAAGCTTTGGCTATGCGCATTCGGACCTTGGCGCAGCGTCGTATGGCGCAGGATGACTTCCGGCAGCAAGAAATTGAACGTCAGCAAAGCGCTCTTATTTTAGAGGCAACGCGTGGCAAAGCCGAAATGGCAGAAGCTTTGGCGCAGGCGAATATGGAGCTGGCGCGGGCAAATGATCAGTTGATTCAGACGCAGGCCAAGCTCGTGCAGACTGCGAAGATGGCATCGCTCGGGGAGTTGGTGGCGGGTATTGCGCATGAAATTAATAATCCGCTGGCGTTTACTATCGCTCATGCAGACACGGTGGCGCGGGTCATTATGGGGTTAGAGCGTACGCAGGATCCGGATGATGCAAGCCGCTTGCGCGCAAAAGCGACAAAACGTTTAGAATCCATGAAGGTGGGGCTGCAGCGTATTCAAAACTTGGTGCAGCGGTTGCGGCGCTTTTCTCATTTGGATGAGGGGGCTTTTCAGTCCATTGATGTGCCCGTTGCGCTGGAAACGGCTTTGGATCTTCTGGCGCATAAAATTGGTCATGATGTCGTCGTAGAGAAAGACTTACAGGCTCCGTCACGGTTGATTTGTCAGCCCGCGTTTTTGAACCAAGGGGTGATGAACGTGATCTCTAATGCGGCTGATGCCTTGCGTGAGGGCACCGTGGATGGTGTGCCGCAGGGGCGTATTGTGATTGGGTCACGTCTGGATGCTGGGCGTTATGAAATATGGGTCAAGGATGATGGTCCCGGCTTGCCGGAGGATATTCGGGCGCGTGTTTTTGATCCCTTCTTTACGACCAAGCCCGTTGGTACGGGAACGGGGTTAGGCTTGGCGATTGCTTACAGTGTGATGCAGGCGCATAACGGGACGATTGATATTGAGGATGCTCATCTGGCGGGTGGCCGAGGTCTTGGTGCATGCTTCCGGCTAAGTATGCCGGTGCATGAAACGCCTGAAGGGCTGTCTGCTGAAGGACGTGCGGTATGACGATTTGGTCGCCTAAGCTGGTTGAGCGGCCCACGGTTTTGCTTGTGGATGATGAAGAGGAAATCCTCGTTGCGTTGGAGGATTTACTGGATGAAGAATACGATATTATCGCCACAACAGACCCGCAATATGCCTTAAAGATTCTTACGGAACGCACTGATATTGCGACTATTATTTCAGATCAGCGTATGCCGGGTTTGAATGGGGATGAGTTGTTATATCGGGCGAGCCAGATTTCGGATGCGCGTAGCCTTTTGTTGACGGGGTATGCGGATTTGGATGCTGTGGTTTCGGCTTTGAACCAAGGGCATATACAGGGTTATGCGCATAAGCCATGGGAAGAAGAAGGGCTGCGCTCTTTGGTGCGTGAAGTCACTGAAAATAGTCTGGCGCAGCGTGCTTTAAAAACAGAACAGGCGTTGCTGCGGGGGCTTATGGAGTCTTCTCCCGTAGGGTTGGCGTTTACGACGGCAGATGGGCACTGCATTCGGAGTAATCGGCGCGATGGCTCTGCGGAGAGTGGGCGTGAAGAAACAGCTCATTTTGTGCCAGCTTTGCATCGTGATTTGGAGGAAATGCGCGAGGCTGTACGGCATTCACGGTATGAGGAAAGGCTGGTTGTAGAGCCGTTGCCCGCCGGGCAAGGCGAGGCTGCGCAGCGCTGGCATGAGATTACACGCTCCGCTTTGGCGTGGCCGCAGGATGTGCCGCCGGAGGATGCATGGCAGGTGATTTTGGATCGTGATGTGACCTCGCGTGTCATGATGGAGAACCGTTTGCGGCAGACGGATAAGCTGCAAGCTCTAGGGACGTTGGCCGGTGGTATCGCTCATGATTTTAATAATCTTTTGGGGGCGATTGCTGGTTCGTTAGAACTGTTAGAGGATTTGGTAGAGATTGGTCCTGAGGCGCAGGGGCTATTGGAAAATGCGCGTGGCTCTGTTCAGCGCGGCGCTGTGATCACGAAGCGGCTTTTACAGTTTGGGCGTCCGCAAGTGGCGCGGTTAGAGGCTGTGGCAATTGGTTCATTTTTGGATGGCTTGCGCTTCATTCTGGCGCAGGGGTTGAAGGTGAGCGGTGGCGTTAGTTCGTCTTTAGATGTGGTGCCTGTGCCTGAGGATTTTCCTGTAATATGGACAGATCCCGGCCAGCTTGAGATGGCATTGTTGAATTTATGCGTGAACGCGCGCGATGCGATGCCGCGTGGCGGTATGGTGCGTATTTCTGTGCGTGTTGTAGCGTGTTGCCGGGATGGGGTGCCGCCTGAATGTGAGCGAGAACAAGCAATCGCCATTGATGTGCAAGATGAGGGTGAGGGTATGTCACCAGACGTGGTGGCGCGCGTGTTTGATCCTTTCTTTACAACGAAGCCAGTTGGCAAAGGCACGGGACTTGGGCTGTCGAGTGTCTATGGTTTTGTGCGGCAGTGTCATGGTGATGTAGAAATTGACAGTACGCCGGGTCAAGGAACGCGGATGACGTTGGTGCTGCCTATGATGCGGTCCGATCAGGAGGCTGTAGACTTGGAGGTCGGGCCGAAGCGTGGTTTGCGTGCGTTGGTGTTGGATGATGATGTTACGGTCTTACGTGTGACGTCTGGCTTTCTGAAGCAGGATGGCTGTGAGGTGGCAGTTGCTGTGACGTTGAATGAGGCGGTGGAGCATGTGAAGCGGGCGGCATTTGATATTGCCGTTATTGATATGCGTATGCCGGATCAGGATGGTGTGAGCAGTGCAGCCGCTTTATCCGCGCTACAGCCGGGTTTGAAGGTGTTGTTCGTGAGTGGGTATAGCCATGAAGATGCTTTGCCGGGTGGGGCCGCATTATTGCCCAAACCTTTCGGGCGTGAAGATTTACAGCGTGCTTTGCGGCGGCTTTTGGTAGCGGCGTAAAGCTTTGCTGCGGGGTACTGTGCTGAGGAAATAAACGGCGCATGGTTGCAGATATGCGGTGTTAGGGCGATGTAAGTTCAGAATGCTCTGAGAACAAAGAGAAGAGGTATTGATTGTGAGTGATGTCTTTTACCGGCCACCGGAAGAGAGTGCAGCAGATGCAATTGAAGAAATTCGTGCTGAACTGGATATGTTTGATGATTGGATGGAGCGGTATCAGTACATCATTGAAATGGGACGTAAGCTGCCGGAGTTTCCGCAGGATTGGCAGGATGATGCGCATCGCGTGCCGGGGTGTCAGAGCCAAGTATGGCTAGAGGCCAAGGAAGAAGAGGGCGCTCTATTTTTTGCTGGTGCGTCTGATGCGGCGATTGTGCAGGGGTTAGTTGCGCTGTTGCTGCGGGTTTATTCCGGCCGTACAAGTGCAGATATTTTGCAAACAGAACCGGTTTTTTTGCATGATTTGGGGCTGGTGAAAGCGCTGTCTACAAATCGTGGGAATGGGGTGGAAGCTATGGCTCAAGCCATCCGGCAGCGCGCGGCACGCAACGCGGCGTAGGGTGCAGACCTACGATGGTTGTTAAAAAAGCCCTGTCGGTTTGTTCCGACAGGGCTTTTTGTTTGGCCTTTAGTGAGGCAGGCCGATGCTTGGTGCAGAAATCTTAGGCGCCGTGATGGAAGGAGCCTTGATGTTAGATGCTGCGTCTTTCACAGAAGAAACAGCGGACTCAGCCTTTCCGGAAACAGCGGCTTTCGCAGCAGAAGCCTTATCGGAGATCGCAGACTTAGCAGAGTCGGCTTGTGCTGAGATAGCAGCCTTAGCGGAATCAGCTTGTGCAGAAACAGCGGACTTAGCTGAAGCTGCTTGAGCCGAGACAGAAGACTTTGCTGCGTCTGTGCTGTTGCTTACGGCTTCTTTCGCAGTTGTGCTGGAGCACTTAGCAAACTTGCCAGCTTTATCGCGGCATGGAGCTTTTTTGACCGTTTCACATTTCGTGAACTTACCAGCTTTGTCGCGGCATGGCTTGGCATGAGCGACTTGGCCGCCCAGTGCGAGGAGAGCGAGCGCAGCAACGGTATATTTGCGGATCATTATTTTTCTCCGGTCTTCAAGGGGTTCCATGATTGGTACCCCTCAGATGCGGCATGATTATGACGTGATGGAGTGGATGAGACAAGGTTAGTGGTTTTTGAAAGGGTCTTCGTCATTATTGTCGCTGCGCCACGTCATGGAGCCGGAGTAGCTGTGGGTAATTGGATTGCCGTCTTGTAGGGCGGGGATATACCGCGCTGTTGTAAAATATCCGAGCGCTGTTTGGCGTAGAATTTCAGGGCCACCAGTTGCTTCGCAATCATGAGCGATCCCCATAGGGTCAATGGTGCAATTCACTTTTACTGTGCCACCAAGATGCGCTTCTTCTGCTGCTGGTGGGTATGAGGGGTGGTATGGGTGTGACGTATCAATGATAGGGCTGGAGGCTTCAGGCCAGTGTCTTTGGAAAACGTAATGCTGGTGCCGTGTGGTAGGAATGGGGTGGTTATCCTCAAAATCGGGCAACATGATAGAATTTATGGCCGCATAGAGGGATGATTGTCCGAATGCCGGTGAGGTTGCTTGGTCAATCTGACAGCTTTCGGCCAAGCCGTTTTCGCGTAAATGGCAGGTGATATCTGCGGTACCGTTCCGGTGGAGGAGCAGCTCTGATGGTGGATATAGGGGCGCTATGAGGTGTGTTTTGAAGTTGCTGATTGTGGAGGGCTCATCTGCGTAGAGGTACGGCATGAGCGCGCAGGCACTTAATGTGCAGATAAGGAAATAAGCTTTTTTTCTCATCATGTTGCTCTCAATTTCGTCCGTAATGGAATGTGACTAAGCGAGGACGTTTTGAGGCATTGGTCAACAAAAAAGGGCACCCGAAGGTGCCCTTTTCCGTGTCCGAGCATTAATCGTAGTGATTATTGCAAGGTGTAGGCGATGAGGTCGTCACCCATACGCGTTGGGAAGGAGTTATGACCACCTGCATAGGTGAGGACATACTGCTTACCGTTGACGGCATAGGTCATAGGTGTGGACTGCCCACCTGCTGGGAGGCGATCCTGCCACAGAACCTGGCCATTCGTCAGGTTATAGGCGCGGATGTAGTAGTCCATGGTGCTTGTCAGGAACGCGACGTTACCAGCGGTTGAGAGCGGGCCACCAAGGCTCGGTACACCGATCTTGATTGGCGGCAGCGGAACTGGAAGTGAGCTGCCATACATGGAGTCACGCAGTGTACCGTTGCGGTGCTCGTAAACCACCTTGTTGGTGCGCAGATCGATACCAGCAACCATGCCCCAAGGTGGCGTACGGCAAGGCATCTTGATGCCGAGTGGCAGCAATACTGGGTCCATGAAGGGGTGCAGATCAACAGCGAACGGGATGCCGTAGTTGTGCTGCAGGCCTGTTTCGCCACCGGTGCCCTTTTCTTCCTTTTCAGGCCAGAGCGGGTTGCCTGGGCCACGTGGAACAAGGCGAGAGACGAATGGCAGGGAGATCGGGTTTGCGAAAGCAACCTGACGTTGTGGGTCTACAGAAAGACCGCCCCATTCGAACATGCCGAGGTCGCCTGGGAAGACCAGTGTGCCCTGCGTTGATGGAGGCGTGAACGGACCTTCGTAACGCAGCGAGTGGAAGTAAATGCTGCAGAACATTTGGTCGAACACAGTGCCGCCCCAGATGTCAGCATCTGACAGCGGGTTCTTTGGGCGTAGGGTCAACTGGGATTCTGGCTGCGTTGGGCTGGTGTGGTCACCCGGTGCCGCGCCGCCTGGAACCTTTGTTTCTGGTGCAGGAACGATTTCCTTACCCGTACGACGGTCCAGAACGAAGATGTCACCCGTCTTTGCTGGCGCGTAGATGGCAGGAACAAGAGTTCCGTCCTTCTGGGTGATATCGACAAGGCTCATCTGAGAAGGAAGATCCATGTCCCACAGGTCATGGTGCACGGTTTGGTAGAACCAAGCGAGCTTGCCTGTGTCTGCGTTCAGAGCGATGACGCCTGGCGCATAACGCTCAGAGTACTGAGTACGATCGCCACCCCATTGGTCAGGCGTACCAACGCCCATTGGGATGTAAACGAGGTTCAGGTTTTTGTCGTAGGACGAAACGCTCCAAGAATTCGGAGAATTCGGGTGGAACGTTGGGTGGTCAGCGTCAGGCATCTGGTTCGGGTCAGGGTTCGATGCATCGAAGACCCAAACGCGCTTACCTGTGTAAACGTCAAAACCTTGTGTCGCGCCAGAAGCTTGCTTGACGGAACCGTTATCGGTCACCGCGCTGTTCGCGACGATGATACGGTCGGTTACGACAGGCGGAGACGTTGGTTCGTACTGACCTGGTGTGGTGTAAGGCTGGTTTGGCGTGCGGAGTTCAATTTCACCGTTATTGCCAAAGCCTGTGCACTTTTGGCCGGTTTGCGCGTCAACTTCGATCAAGCGGCCGTCATTGACGGGCAGGATGATGCGTTTTGCGCAATCGGTTGGTGCTGGGTTGCCATCGCTATCAACAGCATTGGCAGGTGTTTGGTGGAAGCTGACGCCACGGCATGCCATGTGCTGGAAGCCGGGGTTGATTTGCAGCTTCGGGTCATAGACCCATTTGACGTTGCCGGTAGCAGCATCAACAGCAAACAGCTTTTGGTGCGTTGAGCAGAGGTAAAGCGTGTTATCGAATTCGAGCGGTGTCGCTTCGTTAACCGTTTCACCCGGGTCATTGGCTGTCATCAGATCTTTTGTGTGAATGTGCCATGCAACCTTCAGGTTGTGGACATTCTCAGAGTTGATCTGCTTCAGCGGGGACCAGCGGTCACCAGCGCCTGTACGGCCATAAGCATGCCACTCGCTGTCAGGCACGCCTTCCGGGTCGCTCGGAGCTGCGTTGGCAATTTCTTTGGACAGGTTGCCGCTAATATCGTGCGGGTCTGTGAACAGAGAAGCCAGCAGAGCCAAAACGGCAAGACCGGTTGCGCCTGCGAGGGGGACTGTGGATGCGCGTGTTGCGCCGAGCTGGCGTGATACGAATGGCAGCAGGAGCCAAACAGCCAGAATCAGCAGAACGTCAAGCGCGGGGATCAGCGCCCACAGGTCGAGGCCGACGAGGGACAATGCCCAGATCAATGTGCCGAGAACTGTTGCGGCGTATAGCCACAAAGCTGCCTGATTTTGGCGCCATGCTAAAATTGCCGTCCCCAAAAGGGCGAGGCCGAAAATAAGATAATACAGTGGGCCGTTATGGGCGACGTCAATCGCGCCACCAATAGCCAAGAACGCGCCGCAAAGCGCGAACACGGCCGCTGTTATGAGGGTCCAGAGCCCTCGTTTTGATGTCGTGCTCATGATTTTCCTAGGTAGCTGTTTTGGGTCCAGCACTCACATTGTGGAGAAAGCACATGATCTGCTTTCAGGGTCAAGCACTCGTTGGCGTATCCTGTTCACGAGGTTGTGAAATTTCTAAAACAGATATGAGAAAACGTGGCTGAAAATTTGCGCTACGACAGCTCCCTACGTTTTATTTTGTAAGCGTGTGCATTTATCTTGTTTTGAACAGGAGAATGAGGTAAGCAGCCGGCTTCTCGCACGCGACCGGGCCATATTGTGGCATGCCCGGCCGTGCTGTGCCCCTCTATAAGTGGATGTCTTGTCTGCTTTTGGGGCCAACGTTTACGGCGAGGGAGACCGAAATGCCCAAGATGAAGACCAAGTCGTCGGTCAAGAAGCGGTTCAAAATCACCGCGACCGGCAAAGTGATGTGCGGCCCAGGCAACAAGCGCCATGGCCTTATCAACCGTTCGCAAAAGATGAAGCGCACCAATCGTGGCCCGCAAACCATGACAGACATGGATGCGAAGACCGTGAAGCAGTGGGCGCCCTACGGGCTTTCGTGAGGAGATAAGGTAAGATGGCACGTGTTAAACGGGGCGTAACAACGCACGCCCGTCATAAGAAAGTTCTGGACCTTGCTAAGGGTTACCGGGGCCGTTCCTCCACGAACTACCGGATTGCGCTTGAGCGCGTCGAAAAAGCGTTGCGCTATGCGTATCGTGACCGTCGCAACAAGAAGCGTGATTTCCGTGCGCTCTGGATTCAGCGTATTAACGCTGCTGTTCGTGAACACGGTCTGACGTACAGCAAGTTCATCAACGGTCTGGATAAGGCTGGCATCGAGATCGACCGTAAGGTTCTTGCTGCTATTGCTTTTGACGATTCCGCTGCTTTCGCAGAAATCGTTAAGAAGGCACAAGCTGCTCTGGCTGCTTGAGCTTTTAACGGATAACTGCCCCTCTCGGGGGGTAGCGACCGGCGGGCTGTCCTGTTATCAGGGCAGCCCGTTTTTTATTTGTGCGGTCGGTTCTGGTTTGAAAGGATCGGCCCTGTATCATGTTTGAGGCATTGGCGTGATGGCAGACGATCTTGAGACGTTAAAGCAGGACACTCTAGCGGCACTGGAGGCTGCTCAGGATCGTACGGCATGGGATGCTGTTCGGGTTGGGACGCTGGGTAAGTCTGGCGCGTTGACTGGGCTTTTAAAGCAATTAGGGCGTTTGGCGCCGGATGAGCGTAAGGCGCGTGGCCAAGCGTTGAACCGCCTGCGTGATGAGTTGGGTGCAGCGATTGAAGCCCGTGGCCAGGCGTTAGAGGCGGAAGCTCTTGCCGCGCGTTTGGCCTCTGAGAAAATAGACGTCACGATGCCGGCACCGGAAGAGGTTCTGGGAGGAATCCATCCGATTAGCCGTACCGTTGAAGAAATGACGGCTATTTTTGGTGCGATGGGCTTTACGGTTGCTGAAGGGCCAGATGTTGAAAGCCAGTGGCATAACTTCTCGGCATTGAATACGCCGGACCATCACCCCGCGCGGACGGAGCATGATACGTTTTATCTGCCGGCAGAAGATGGGGCGGAAGAACCGCGCGTATTGCGGACGCAGACATCCGGTGTGCAGATTCGCACGATGCTCGGCAATAAGCCGCCAATCCGGATTATTGCGCCGGGGCGGACCTACCGTGCGGACCATGACGCAACGCATTCGCCAATGTTCCATCAATGTGAAGGCTTGGTTGTTGATCGCAACATTACGTTGGGTCACCTCAAAGGCTGCCTGATTGAGTTTTTGCGGGTTTATTTTGACAAGCCCAACCTGCCAGTGCGCTTTCGTGCATCGTATTTCCCGTTCACCGAGCCATCTATGGAAGTTGATATCGGCTGGTCTAAGGCGACAGGTGAGATTGGTGGCGGGAGCGATTGGTTGGAAGTGCTGGGTGCCGGTATGGTTCACCCGCGCGTTCTGGCAAATTGTGGTTTGGACCCGGCGGAGTGGCAGGGTTTTGCCTTCGGGATGGGGATTGAACGTTTGGCGATGCTGAAGAATGGTATCCCGGATCTGCGTTCATTCTATGAGAGTGACCTGCGCTGGCTGCGTCACTATGGTTTTTCAGCTTTTGCTCCGGCCAATTTGACGGAGGGTGTGTGAGATGAAGTTTTCCCTTTCTTGGCTACGTGAGCATTTGGACTTTACGGCCTCTGTTGAGGATGTGTGCAAGCGTCTGAACGAAATCGGCCTTGAGGTCGAAGGGGTGGATAACCCCGCGCAGCGTTTGAGAGGCTTTCGTACAGCAAAGATTTTGGAGGCTACGCGCCATCCAGATGCTGACCGTTTGCAGGTATGTCGCGTGGCGGCTGGCGAAGGTTTTGAGGAAGTTCAGGTGGTGTGTGGCGCGCCGAATGCGCGTACGGGCCTGAATGTTATTTTTGCGCCGCCAGGGACGTATGTGCCGGGCCTCGATATTACCATTAAGAAGGGTAAGATTCGTGGCCAGGCGAGTGGCGGCATGCTGTGCTCATTGCGTGAACTGGGCATCGGCGAAGAAACCGATGGAATCGCGGAACTGCCAGAAACGGCGCCTTTAGGGCAGGCTTATGCCGCTTATGCGGATTTGGATGATCCGGTCATTGAGATTGCGATTACGCCGAATCGTGGTGATGCGTTGGGTATTCGTGGGATTGCGCGTGACTTGGCCGCTGCTGGACTTGGTACGCTGCGTGCATGGACTGTTGAGCCTATCACTGCCAGCGATGATGCGCCGTTGAGCTGGAAGATTGATCATGCGGGCTGCACGCAGGTTGCTGGTCGTGTGATCCGTGGTGTGAAGAATGGCCCCAGCCCTGAATGGCTGCGGAAGCGTTTGGAAGCTGTGGGCGTGAAGCCAATTTCGGCTTTGGTCGATGTCACGAATTATCTCGCCTATGACATTGGGCGGCCGTTGCATGTGTTTGATCTGGCCAAATTGTCAGGCGATACGCTGAGCGTGACGCATGCCGCGCGTGAGACATTCACGGGCTTGGATGATGGTGAGTATGTCCTTGGGACCGAGGATATGGTCATTGCGGATGATGCCGGTGTGCAGTCTCTGGCGGGGCTGATTGGCGGCAAAGCCAGTGGCGTGGATGAGAACACCGTTGATGTGTTCGTGGAATCTGCATTGTTTGATGCTGTACGGATTGCGTTGACGGGGCGTCGTTTGGCGATTCATACGGATGCGCGTCAGCGTTTTGAGCGTGGTGTGGACCAAGCCTTGGTGCGCCCCGGCTTGGACGCCGCGACAAACCTGATCGTGCAGTTGTGCGGTGGCACGCCCGGTGCCGTTGTGGAGGCTGGTGCGGAGCCGAATTGGGGCCGTGAAGCCACGTTGCGTTTTGAACGCTTGGCAGCGTTGGGTGGGGTGGAGATCGCTCCTGATGCCGCTGTGCAGTCGTTGGTTGGTCTAGGTTTTGAAATTGTCAGCCGTGATGATGCCCGGGTGACCTTCCGCGTTCCATCATGGCGCAATGATATTGCGATGCCGTGTGAAAATCTGGCGTTCCGTGATGGTCTGGATGATGCGAAAAAGACCGCTTTGACAGAAAGCGTACAGCGCATTGAACCGGAATGTGACCTTCTGGAGGAAGTGCTGCGTTTATACGGTTTGGATAACGTGCAGCCACAGGCATTGCCGCAGGTGAGCATGGTACCGGCGCCTGCTGTGAATGGCTTGCAAGCGCGTAAGGCGTTGCTCCGCCGCGTATGTGCCGCACGCGGGTTGATGGAGACGGTTGGCTTCTCCTTTGTCGCGTATGATGATGCTGTCTTGTTTGGCGATGCGCCTGAAGCTTTGCGTTTGCTCAACCCGATTGCAACAGATCTGGATCAGTTGCGTGCAACGCCGCTGATCAATCTGGGGCGTGCTTTGGGGCGTAATGTCGCTCGTGGCCTTGCGGTTTCTGGTGATGGGGCTCTGTTTGAACTGGGGCCGGTCTTTGATGCGGCAGGTCAGCAGACGGTTCTTGCTGGTATTCGTGGTGGTCTGAGTGCGCGTGCACCGGGGCAGAAGGCTCAAGAGCCAAGTGTGTGGGATGTAAAGGCTGATCTCGTTGCTGTGTTGGCGGCTTTGGGTGTGCCGGATGCGTCTTTGTCGGTTACGGCGGATGCGCCTTCTTATTACCATCCGGGTCGTTCGGGGCAGGTGCGCCAGGGGCCAAAGTTGGTTTTGGGGCGCTTTGGTGAACTGCATCCGGCCATTGTGAAAGCATTGGGTCTGAGTGGTAGTGTTGTGGCTTTTGAGGTTCTGTTGGATCAAATCCCGCAGCCAAAAGTGAAGCGCAAAGCTGCTCCAGTCTTGTCAGCGTTGCAGCCGGTACGGCGTGATTTTGCCTTCTTAGCGGGGCCAGATGTTGAAGCGCAGGCTGTGTTGCGTGCTGCACGTAATGCGGAGCGGAAGCTTATCCAAGATGTTCGCTTGTTTGATGTGTTTGAAGGTGGTTCGCTGCCAGAGGGCTATCGTTCTTTGGGGGTGGAAGTGATTCTGCAGCCACAGACCGAAAGTCTGATAGATACACAGATTGAAGCTGTATCTCAGTCCGTGGAAGCTGCTGTTGAGAAAGCAACGGGCGCAACGTTGCGTCGTTAATGCCGCATTGGGGAGCGCCTCAGAGAGGCCGGGGGAATGAAACATGCCAGATAGCTTTTTCCATCCACCCGGCCATGAAGAGGCGCATGGCCGGGTCATATGGTTGTTGGCGGGTGAAGCCAGCGGCGATGTGATTGGTGCCCGCTTAATGGTTGCGCTGCACGCACAGGATCCAGATTTGGTGTTTGCGGGTGTCGGCGGGGGCCGTATGGAGGCGCTTGGCCTGCGCAGCTTGTTCCCGATGCGGGACTTAGCTGTGATGGGGCTCGTGGAAGTTCTGCCACGCATGCGGCAATTATCGCAGCGTATGCTGGAAGCGGTGCAGGATATTGAACTGCGTAAGCCGGATATGGTGATTACGATTGATAGTCCGGGTTTTGCCCTGCGACTGTTGAAGCGTATTGAGCATATTGGCACCAAACGCGTGCATTATGTTGCGCCGCAAGCATGGGCATGGCGGGCTAAGCGCGTCAAAAAATTCCCCGGTCTATGGGATCGGATGTTGTGTTTGTTGCCGTTTGAATCCGATTGGTATGCAGCGCGTGGGTTAGAGGCACGTTTTGTCGGACACCCTGTGTTGCAGTCGGGTGTTAAAGACGGAGTGGCTGAACGATTTCGGATGCGTCATGCGATTCCGGAAGATGCACCGATTGTTGTGTTGATGCCGGGGAGCCGTCGTTCAGAGGTCCCGCGCCTTTTGCCTGTGTTCCGCAAGATGTTGGATATTCTGCGGAAAAAACATCCGAATGTTTGCCCTGTGATTCCGCTGGCTCCCGTTATGGCACCGGTGGTGCGGAGTATGATCCGTAAATGGCCTGTGCAACCGGTTATTGTGACGGATGTGCATGATAAGCATGATGCTTTTGCGGCGGCTTCTTGTGCGTTGACGAAATCGGGAACATCGACGTTAGAACTGGCGATGGGCAAAGTGCCGATGGCTGTGACGTATCGGGTTAACCCGATAACGGCATTTTTTGCTCGTCGTTTGATTAAAGTGCCGTATGTCGCGATGGTGAATTTGCTAGCGGGGCGTGAAGTCGTACCAGAATTATTGCAAGAAAATTGTACGCCTGAGAAGTTGGCAGAGATGGTGTCGCTGCTGTTGTCTGATGAAGGGGCCGTAGCGGCACAGCGTGAGGCTTTTGCGAATGTGTTGGCGCGGTTGGCCCCGCCTCAGGGGACGCCATCAGAAGCGGCTGCACGGGAGATATTGGATCTTTTGGATGCACCTTAAAGGGGCAGCCGAGTTAAGATATTTTGGTATTTTTTGCGGAAAAAAACAAAATATCTTAAAATTAACGGCGCGGCTTTTGAATGTGTTGCAGATGTAAAGTGTTAGTATATCGGCCGTTGATGGAAACACCCCCTCTAGAGAAACAATCACTCTAAAGGGGGTATTATAGCTAATTATATGCTGTTTTAGCGCAGGAAACCGACGAGACGTTCGGCTTCTTGTACGATGGGTTCTGAGATACTGCGGGCGCGATCAGCGCCTTGACGCAGGACGCTGAGAAGGTGATCTTCACTCTCCAGAAGTCGGCGCGTTTCGAGTGCGACCGGGCCAAGGCTTTCGACGAGCAGATCGGCGAGGGCCGTTTTGAAGGGGCCAAAGCCTTCACCGCCAAAGCGTTGGAGCGTAGCGTCGATGCTTTCATCGGCCATGGCAGCATAGATAGCGACAAGGTTACGTGCTTCTGCGCGGCCTTCTAAGCCAGCAGCTTCGGAAGGTAGAGGTTCAGAATCGGTACGTGCACGGCGGATTTTGAGTGCGATTTCGTCCGGTGTGTCCGTCAGCGTGATGCGGCTTTGCTCAGATGGGTCAGACTTGGACATTTTTTTGGTGCCATCCCGCAGGCTCATGACGCGCGCAGCGGCAGGTGGAATGAAGGCCTCGATTTCAGGGAAAAAGTCTGTGCCCATGTCATGGTTGAATTTCTGAGCGATATCGTTCGCGAGTTCGATATGCTGGCGCTGGTCATCTCCGACTGGAACGCGTGTCGCGTGGAACGCGAGAATATCGGCTGCCATGAGGTTGGGGTAAACGTAAAGGCCAGCAGAGTGATTTTCGCGGTTTTTACCGGCTTTGTCCTTAAATTGCGTCATGCGGTTGAGCCAGCCGAGGCGTGACACACAGTTAAAGATCCAGCCAAGGCGTGCATGGGCGCTGACAGCCGATTGGTTGTAGAGGCGTGTTGGCTCGATCCCGGCAGCGAGGAGGCAGGCCGCTGAGCCAAGGGTTTGCTGGCGGAGTGTTTCAGGCTCCCACGGCATGGTGAGGGAGTGCATATCGACAAGGCAAAATACACAGTCATGATCCGCTTGGAGAGTGGCCCAGTTGCGGATTGCGCCGAGGTAATTGCCTAGGTGAGGGATGCCAGTTGGCTGGATGCCAGAAAAAACGCGTTTCATGCAGTTTGCTGCCTTGGTGAAAGGGATCAGGGAATGGGATGTGTCTGATCAAGGGTTGTACGGAGTTTGAAGCTGCTGATTGGTGTGCCCGGGTGGCTCCGTGCTGCAGCGATTTCAGCGTCAGTGATCTGTGGGGCGGGCTTTGTGCTCCCGCGTTCGATCAGCCAGTTGAGTACTTCAGCAATGTCATGATCGCTGAGTTGTGCAGCGAAGCCCGGCATTGAGTAATTGTAGCTGTAGCCTTGCGTCTTGAAGGGGCCTTGCAGTCCGTAGAGCAGCACATTGGCCAAATAAGCACGGCCTTCTGGTGTTTGTGCAATCACGTCGAGCCGCCCAACCAATGGGGGGGTTTCTCCGGGCATGCCGCTGCCGCCATGGTGACAGATGCCGCAATGAGGTCCGTAGATATGAGCGCCGGGGCTTTTTCGTCCGCAGGCGGAGAGGCTAGTGAGCAACGCGAGGCTGCATAAGAGGGTGCGGCTGATGAAAAGAGGGCCGGTGCGCATCACGGGGAAGAGGCCTTTCGTGTTTCTGGCGCTTTTTCTCGCATTTTCCGGTGGGTTTCATCAAGGGCAGGGGTGACAAAACTGTTAAGATCAGGCTGATGGGGCTTAAGAAAGGAATGCTTATGTGTCGTTCGGGACGGCTGGTTCTTTATGTGGGCCCCATGTTTTCAGGTAAATCAGCGCATTTGATTGCAGCAGCACATGCGGCGCCATGCTCGTTGGAGAAGGTGCTTGTCCTGAAGCCTGCTTTTGATACGCGGAGCGGCGCGGCAATTGCTAGTCGTAATGGTTTGTCTTTGGCAGCCCGCTCTGTGGCTATGTGGCCGGATGATGCTGAGGCGTATGAAGCGATTGTGTTGGATGAGGCGCAGTTCATGGTATCCCCCCATTATGAGGGAGATATTGTGGCAGAACTGCTAGAAGCACGTGCACGCGGAATGACGGTAATTGTTGGTGGCTTGAACACGGATTACCGGAAAGATGCATTTCCGATTGTCGCTGCATTGGCTGAGTATGCCGACGAAGTACATGCCTTAACGGCGTGGTGCCATGTTTGTGGTGATACGGCCAGTTGGACGGCGAAGATACATGATACAGGCCAGCTTTTGGAAACGGGCGATAGCGAATTGTATCAGGCGTTGTGTGATGCGCATTGGCATCTGCCGCAATAAACGGAAGGAGAATATGCGTTTCTGAGAGGGCGTAGTGCCCTGCACAGAAACGCAGTTTTATTATTGTTGTCCGCCGCCGCCGACACCAAGAAGACGAATCTTAAAGATGAGCGGACTATTGGGCGGGATAATGCCGGGATGACGTGGGCCGTAAGCCAGTTTGGGCGGTAAGTACAGCATCCACTCGTCACCGACATGCATCATAGGTAAGGCTTCAATCCAGCCTTGGACTAAACCATCAAGCGGCATTTCTGAGTAAGCACCGTTATTATGCATATCGGAACTATCAAAAATGGCGCCATCAGGCAGGCGGCCCTCATAAATCACCATTACCATGGAACCGTGATGCGGACTCTCGCCGTCTTTCGGGCCGGAGCGCAGTACTTTATAGGCTAGGCCATCCGGGAGTTTTTGTACTCCCGGTTTAGCGTAGACCTGCTGCATAAACTGCTCAGGCGTTAGTGCTGGGCCCTCATCGACATCATCATGATGGGCACAGCCGCCGAGGGCGGACACACCCAGAGCAAGCAGAAGAGGCGCGAAGAGCGAGCGTGTAGCGCGGATCATGGTGTGGTCCTTGCGGCGTCTCAGAGAGCGCCACCGCGGCGGCCGATTTGACCACCGAGGCGGAGGCGCAGAGCGTTAAGCTTAATGAAGCCGAGTGCGTCTTGCTGGTTGTAAGCGCCTTCGTCGTCTTCAAATGTCACGACGCGGGCATCATACAAGCTGTTCGGGCTTTCACGGCCAACGCAGACGACATTGCCCTTGTATAGCTTCATGCGGACACGGCCTGTGACGGAATGCTGGCTGGTGTCGATGAGAGCTTGCAGCATGCGGCGTTCAGGAGAGAACCAGAAGCCGTTATAGATCAGCTCTGCATAGCGGGGCATGATGCTGTCTTTAAGGTGAGCGGCTTCGCGGTCCAGCGTGATGCTTTCGATCGCGCGGTGAGCTGCCAGAAGGATTGTACCGCCCGGTGTTTCGTAAATACCGCGTGACTTCATGCCAACGAAGCGGTTTTCAACGATGTCTAGGCGACCAATACCATTGTCACGGCCTAGTTCGTTCAGGCGTGTGAGAATGGTTGCGGGCGTCATTTCCACGCCGTTAATGGCGGTTGCGTCACCATGAACGAAGTCGATCGTGATTTCAGTCGGCTTGTCTGGTGCGGCTTCTGGGGAGATGGTGCGTTGGAATACGATCTCGTCCGGTGCGACTGCTGGGTCTTCGAGAAGTTTACCTTCGGAAGAGGAGTGCAGTAGGTTAGCATCAACGGAGAATGGTGCTTCGCCGCGCTTGTCTTTCGTCACCGGAATTTGGTTTTCTTCGGCGAAAGACAGCAGCTTAGTGCGGGAGGTCAGATCCCATTCGCGCCAAGGAGAAATGACCTTTACGTCTGGCTTCAGGGCGTAATAGCCAAGCTCAAAACGGACTTGGTCATTGCCCTTGCCAGTTGCGCCATGGGCCACAGCGTCTGCACCAACGGCTTCAGCAATCTCGATTTGGCGTTGTGCGATCAATGGACGTGCGATGGACGTGCCGAGCAGATACTGGCCTTCATAGACCGTATTGGCGCGGAACATTGGGAAGACGTAGTCTTTGACGAAGGTTTCGCGCAGGTCTTCGACGAAGATTTCTTTCACACCGAACATTTCGGCTTTTTTGCGGGCTGGTTCCAGCTCTTCGCCTTGGCCGAGGTCGGCCGTAAAGGTCACGACTTCACAATTATAAGTCTTCTGCAACCAGCGCAGGATGACGGAGGTGTCCAGTCCGCCGGAATAGGCGAGTACGACTTTCTTGACGTCCTGGTGGGCAGTCATCGTGGCGTGGTCCTTATTGTGTTTATAAAGTCAGGGTTTGTGTTCTAGCACCGCTTTTCCAATAGGGGAACTGCTTTGCGGATATTGTGCTGGAGCATGCGCATTTGTTGGGGCAGAGGGAGGCGAGCATACGGTGACACGGTAATACTCTCCTCGCCGTAACGACCTGACAAGGCGGACTATATAGGGTTCCCAAGAGGCCCTACTTGTATGTTCTGCGCCACTCTTTGAGTGGGGGCAGTGAGGCTGGTGCTCCCTCAACGGTTGGTTGAGGGAGCTGATATTTTCAAAAAAACAGAGTGTGTATAGGGGGCTTTTAGTGATTGCTGCGCAAGCGCTCACTTTCTGTTTTGAGTTGTCCGCATGCTGCAAGAATGTCTTGCCCGCGTGGAGTGCGGATGGGGGATGAGAAGCCAGCATCCATCACAATTTTGGCAAAGCTATTGAGGCGGTTGCGGGTGGATGGTTGGAATTCAGATCCGGGCCATGGGTTGAACGGTATGAGGTTCACTTTGGCGGGCAAATCTTTGATGAGGCGTACAAGTTCGCGCGCATCGGCGTCGCTGTCGTTGACGTCACGCAACATGATGTATTCGAAGGTGATACGCCGTGAGTTGGAGGCCGCTGGGTAGCGGCGACAAGCTGCGATCAGCTCTTCGATGGGATATTTGCGGTTGAGCGGTACGATTTGGTCGCGCAATTCATTGGTGACAGCGTGTAGTGAGATGGCGAGGTTAATGCCCAATTCATCGCCGCACTGATCCATCATGGGGACAACGCCAGATGTGGAGAGTGTAATGCGGCGGCGGGAGAGAGCGATGCCTTCACCATCCATGATGATTTTCATGGCCTTGGCGATGTTGTCATAATTATAAAGTGGCTCGCCCATGCCCATGAGCACGATGGTGGAGAGGTGGCGCGGCATATCAGCGCTGGGGCTTGGCCATTCTTTATAGCTATCGCGGGCGGCCATGAACTGGCCGACAATTTCGGCGGGGCCTAAATTACGAACGAGTTTTTGTGTGCCTGTGTGGCAGAAGGTGCAGGAGAGGGTGCAACCAACCTGTGATGAAATGCAGACAGCACCGCGATCTTCTTTGCGGTCTGGAATATAGACTGTTTCGGCCTCTTGCCCATCGCGGAAGCGAAAGAGAAATTTGCGCGTTGAATCGACAGAGGTTTGTTCTGTCGCGGTGGTGGGACGACCGACGATGAAATGTTCCGCCAACTTGGCTTGCAAGGGTTTGGCGATGGTACTCATTTGCGTGAAGTCGGTGACACCTTGGTGATAAATCCAGTGCCAGACTTGCTTTGCCCGGAATGCTTTTTCACCGATATCGGTCATTACGGCTGCGAGTTCTTCGCGTGATAGGCCGACAAGGTCCCGGCGGCCATCAGCAAGGCGCGCTTCAGGGGGGGCGAACATGGCTGATTTCGCACGGATGCGGTCACGTTCGGCATCATTAAGGGCATCTGCTGCGGTTGAGTTAATGCGCGGCAGGGTGTCTGGATGGATTAAGGTGGTCATGGTGAGGGAGCCATAGCATGGGCGGGGGGGCTTTTTGCAAAAGAAAAGTGTGTCTTGGATCATTTTGATAACAAATGTTGTGTGTAGAGAATGAATATATCGACCCATTAGGATGGGGCGTCGTCATTATACGAGGGGCGGTGCCGTCTGGGGGGGGGCGAGAGGCTATCGTTGAAGGAAGGACACCTGATGGATTTTAAATGGTGTTTATTGAGAAATTATTGGCGGCGAACAGTTTTTTGACCTCTGAAACTTTCGATCAAACCTAATGCAGCGCCGTTACAAGCAAAAGCAATGCCAGTGCCAAACATCCAGCATATGAGGGCAAAGCCAATGGTTTTGCTTTGGTCGATATGTAAGATGAGGCTTAGGCCGAGTGCTACCCATGCGAGGCATCGTCTTAAGTGGCAGTATTTATGGTGTAAATGTAGGACTTTCTCACCACGGTATGAGGCGCAGCTAAAGAGAAGAGATGTTATGGTATCGGAAATTACTTCAATGAGCATGATCGTGCATTTTTATAAAGAAAGATGTAGGTTGATAGGAAGATAAGTGACGTCAATGATATGGAATATGTGATTGTATTATTCCATGGGTATCCTAGAATGGATATTGACAGGAATGCTACAATGCCGATTTTAGATAATATTTTTTGATTTTTAATATTTTTATTATACATGCATATCATAATGAATATTAAGGAAGAAAAAAATACAGAGTAAATTTCCATATTTGATCGTGATATCGTGGTGTAGAATTTCGAATGTAGCGGGAGTAGTCTGTTCGTTATGAAAAATAACGAAAAAGAAATGGGTAGGCCGATTAAAACGGCTGTGTTGAGGCGTTCAATAATATTAAAATAAGTATGATTTTGCTTGGTTCTTTTTTTGCGGATTACCCATAAATGTAGGCCGCTGGCGGTAGCGATGGCCAGTAATAAGCCAGAAAAAAAGTACATCCAGCGTGTTAGCGTATTAGAAAATCGTGCAATGTGAAGACCATATAAGACAGAAAAAGCTGTAACAATGGGGCGTTTTTCTTGCGAATCTAACAGTAGATGACCACTGCTTCCATCAAAACGAAGAGTATGTGTATTATAACCTATGTGATGTTCATTGCCGCTTTTGATAATAACTACGCTAGACTTATCATTGGGATTGTAAATAAATATTTGGGCAATACCGTTATCGCCAAAGCGCTTCTCGGCTTCCTGAAACATGGGGGCGATAGGCGCTAAGGGAGTAGTTTGGTGTTTGGAGGGGAGTGGTTTGGTTGCTGGATCAAGGTCTGTATAATATTTCATGATATTTTGAGGGTAAGTCGTCACAAGGCTAGCAGGTAAAATCTGAGCCCAGAGTGTGGCGGCGCCGGAAAAGGCAATAATGAAATGAAAAGGTAGTGCGACCACGCTCGTAATATTATGAACATCGAGCCAGCTTCTTTGGCCTTTATAAAATCGCAAAGTGAAAAAATCTGCAAATATTCTTTTGTGGATTATGACACCTGTTATGAGTGCTAATACAATGGCTAGCCCGCAGGATGCTGAGATGATGCGGCCGAAAGGGTGTGGCAATTGTAGTTCAAAATGAAAGCGGTAAAAAAAGTCTCCACCCATTGTATCTCGAATAGTATCAGGAGAACCGGTGGTGGGGTCGAGGGCACGTTCGACATAACGTGTGCCGTTGAAGTATAGGGCCTCAATATAAGGGGCACGCTTTTCTTCGATCGTTAAATACCATGCAGGCGCAGTAGCGGCATGGGTTTGAAGCCATGCAATGCCGGTTTCTGTCGCATGCAGTGGGTTCGCTGTCATGCTGGTTAATTCGGGGCGCATCCATTGGCTGATTTCCGGTCGGAATACGGCGAGGGATCCTGAAAGGGCAATGGCGAAGACGAACCATCCGACAAGAAAGCCACCCCATTCATGGAGGCGCGCCATGGCAGACCTAAAATCGTTCATTATAAGCGCCAACCCAAAAGAAATGCGATTATGAGGAGGAGGCTAGTGGGTGCCAGTCCGCGTTTTAGCAATTGTGGAATATCTCGTGTAAGGCCGAACCCGGCTATGGTGGCGCATGGCCATGTGATGAACCCGGCAAACATTCCTCCGAGCGTGCGTTGGGGGCCATCCAGAGGAAGTAATGCTGCGCAGAGTGCTGCCATCCCGGTTGCTGCCATGTAACCTATGAGGGCAGCCAAAACAGCGTGCGGGATGCGGCGGTGTGTGGCTTTACCAGCTATAGCCAACACTCGCTTGTGCGTTGCGGCGCTCACCATACCAGCACCAGTCAGAATAGCAGCTTGCGACAAAGTGTTTGTCAAACAAGTTGCGGACACTGGCTGAGAGGTTCCAGCCTTTGAGGGTAGGTGTTGCCCGGCCGAGGTCATAACGGGCGGAGGCGTCAAATACGGTATAATTTGGGACGTTGACGTCGCCATAGTTGCTGGAGACACCACCATATGTTCCCATCATATGGCGTACACCAAAGCCAAGGCCTGCCCCGGAGAGATAGCCTTGGGGGATGTTATAAAAGGCGAAGAGGGAGGCATTGCCACGGCTTGATTGCACGAGGGGTTTGCCAGTGCTGTCATCATGGACATGTTGTGAGCTGAATGAAGCATCCAGCATGATTCCTTTGTACATGTCTGCATGGGCTTCGAGCTCAAAGCCGTCGGAATGTACTTTGCCGCTTTGTGTGTTGTAGCCGAGGTTTCCTACAGGTACGAGCACATTGGTCTGCTCGATATGGAAGCCTGTGGCTGTGAGTAAGACGGGGGTGCCGGGTATTTGGTATTTAGCTCCGCCTTCGAGTTGTTTGCCGAGCGATGGGTCGGCTTGTCGGGCTGTATTGCCGGATTGTACGAGGCCGCTTTGTGGCTCGAAGGATGTAGAATACGAGATGTAAGGCGAAAGCCCGAAGTCAAAATGATAAAGCGCTGATGCGCGCCAAGTGATTTGCTGAGGGCTCTGTTCTGTGCGTGTGCCTGAGGCATAGGCTGTGCTGTGGTACCAGTCATTGCGGATGGCGCCGGTGAGGAAGAGATGCCGACCAACTGTGATTTGGTCTTGGCCGTACACACCGTATTGTTGCGGTTTGGTTAGGTAGTCATAGCGGGCCGTAATGGTTGGTATAACTTGGTGGTAATTAGGGTGCAGGACATCCAAGTCTGGTGCAGCGCCAAAACCTACGGTCTCGGTCGCTTGGCTTTGCTGGTAGTCAAAGCCGGTCATGATGTCGTGATGGAGCGCACCGGTGGCGAGGTGGCCGTGTAATTGGTTATCAAATGCGAGGTTTTGGAGGCGTTCACGCGAGTAGATGGCCCCGCGACTGAGTAAGGCTGGTGCGCTATAGGTGCCGGTGCCGTAAACGCTTTCATATAGTGTACGCACGTTGTCGTAGCGGCCACGGGATGTGAAGCTCCACGCATCATTAATGCGTTGTGTGAAAATATAAGTGAGTGCGCCTTGGTAGCGCTTGAACTGCTCATATCCGAGGTCACCATCGTAGAAGTTCCGTGGCAGGTACCCGAAAGAGGCTCGTTTC
>NZ_CAMKWA010000007.1 GCF_946476835.1 uncultured Neokomagataea sp. | reverse complement strand
TGAAGGGAATCGAACCCTCGTATGCAGCTTGGGAAGCTGCCGTTCTACCATTGAACTACACCCGCAGGCAGGCGGACATATAATCCTTTCTGCCCGAAACTGCAATCCACATTCCTGCGGATATCTACAGTTGACGACGGAATAAAATTCCGCACATAGTAATGGATTGTGGAAGCGCTAAACAGCGAACCACCCTCGTGATTTGAGCGGCCGGCTTGCGGCGAGGTTAAAGAATTGCGCTAAAGAGGCCCTGAGGTCACTCACGATTCCCCAGGACTTCCACGGCCCACCAACCGGTGCAGCGCCCCGCCTTGCGGACCCTGCCCCAACTGGAGGGACTGACCCCATGTCATCAAGCAACTGGAAAACGGCAACACGCCTCCTGCATGATGCCCCCAACCGCACACCATATGGCGAAACGTCTGAAGCTCTCTTCCTGACATCCGGCTTCGTCTATGACAGCGCAGAGCAAGCCGCTGCCACCTTCACGGGCGATGTCGAACGCTTTCAATACTCCCGCTTTGGCAACCCAACGGTTGATACGTTCCAAGAGCGTCTTGCCCTCCTTGAAGGTGCGGAAGCCTGCATTGCAACAGCAACCGGAATGGGCGCTGTCTCATCGGCAATCCTCTCACACGTCAAAACAGGCGAGCGCGTCGTCGCTTCCCGCGCACTATTTGGTTCCTGCTACTGGATCGTGACATCACTCCTCCCACGCTACGGCATTGAGACCGAACTGGTTGATGGTGATGATCTCGATGGCTGGAAGAAAGCTCTATCCAAGCCCACAGCAGCCGTACTGATTGAAAGCCCGTCCAACCCCATGCTCGATGTGCTGGACATTCAATACATCGCAGACCTCACGCATAAAGCGGGCGGCCTTCTCATGGTGGATAATGTTTTTGCATCCCCGCTTGGTCAGTCCCCTCTTAAGCTGGGTGCAGATGTCGTCTTGTACTCCTGTACAAAACACATTGATGGACAAGGCCGCGTGCTTGGCGGTGCCGTACTCGGCAGCAAAAGCTGGATTACCGAAACCCTCCAGCCCTTTACCCGCAACACCGGCAACGCACTCTCCCCCTTCAACGCATGGGTACTGCTCAAAGGGCTCGAAACCTTACAGCTCCGCACGGACGCCATGGCGCAGAACGCTGCCAAAGTAGCCGATGCTCTCGCAGAACTTCCGGGCGTCAAAGCCGTGCGCTATCCCGGCCGCGCAGATCATCCACACGCTGAACTCGCCAAGAAACAAATGACCAATGGCGGTTCACTCATCGCGTTTACGGTTGAAAATGAACAAGCAGGCGCTTTTGCATGCCTCAATGCCTTTTCGCTCATCGCCATTTCCAACAACCTCGGTGACGCACGCAGCCTCGCAACACACCCAGCCACAACCACTCATATGCGTGTCGCACCTGAAGAACGGGCACGCCTTGGCATTACAGATGGCGCTATTCGCCTCTCTGTCGGCCTTGAAGACCCGGAAGATCTGATTAATGACCTCCGCCGCGGTGCAGAGGCTGCTCAAAAGAGCGCATAAGAGAACCTGACATCTGCATGGCCCTGCGCTACACTGCAGGCCATGCAAGACAAGCCCTCCCCCCCGCAGATCGTAACCGACCCGGAAACGGCCCTCGCTGAGGCGATGGAAAGCGCACCACGCTTTTCAGAAACTACGCAGGACGTCACCGTGACTGTACGCACCTTCTGGCTGGAGGATCAGTCTCAACCAGAAGAACACCGCTACGCATGGGCCTATCATATCAGCATTGAAAGTACCCGTAGCGACACTATCCAACTCGTGTCACGGAGTTGGGAAATCGTCGACGGATTAGGCCGCACAGAGCACGTGCATGGTGATGGCGTTGTCGGTGAACAGCCATTCGTAACCCGTACTGAACCTTACATTTATACGTCAGGCGCAATGCTCACGACGCCAAGCGGATTTATGTACGGCGCATACCACATGGTTGAGCCACATTCTGGAAAACGTTTTGACGTTAAAATCCCCGTCTTCAGCCTAGACAGCCCGCATGAGCATAGTTTAGTGCACTAACAAAACATATTCTCAGTCATAGTTGGTTCCTCATGCTCTCATCCAAAAAGCTTTTCATTTTTTATTTGGGTGGTGATGCACCAGGAGCCAATATTGAGGTCCATGACGTTCAATTCGCCGCAGTTGAACGCCCAGAAGAAGCACATCCTCTCCTCATCCAAAAATGGTTTGGCACGCGAGATTCGTTACACTTAGATGCCTACGGCATCGTCACATGGGCCGATGGGCATACTGTCTCTATACATACGACACCATCGACCAGCACTGATAAGCTCTATTTTATCAATATGGGTGGCTACACGCCCGGGGCCCTCTGCGAGGACCACGCCTTCACGTTCCTGGTCGCTTCTTCCGCTCAAGACGCAAAAATAAGAGCAAAAAAGCTCCTCCTCACAGATCGCACCCTGCAACACCACGACAATCTCATGGACGTTGATGATTGCGTACTGATTGAAGAACTTAACGGCTGCTATATCCACCTTGAACCCAGCTCTAACGGCTCGCCGGTTACGGCAGCGTGGCAAGGCTATAATCCAATATAACCAATATTAGAGAGCAGCTTACACCCCTACTGCTCTCTACCCGTCTTTAACAGACGAGTACAAACCCCTCATCCAACCAGCCCGTGACCCCGCCGACCATTACCTTCACAGGGCGCCCTAACTGCGCAAGCCGCAACGCCCCTCGAGCAGCACCATTACAATGCGGGCCAGCACAATAGGTAACAAACAGCGTATCATCAGGCCACTCAGCCATTTTGGACGCAATAATTTTTCCATGCGGCATATTCACGGCACCCGGTATATGCCCTGCTGCAAACAATTCTGGTGAGCGCACATCCAACACGACAAAGCCAGGGTTCCCACGCTGCAATGCATCGTGCGTATCCCAACAATCTGTTTCAAACGCAAAAAAACGAGAAAAATATACCGCAGCCTCGCATGGAGGTGCAGCAGGTATTGAAGTCACATTATTCGACACTTTCTACTCCCATTTTTTGAACGCATTTAGTGCCGAACGTCACTACCTCTCGCCAGTAGCGAAGCTGCCAATTATCGTCAGAATCATGCCAAACAAAACAGCCCCTTCACAGCCCCTCATCGTTGCCCTTGCTTATGAAGAACTCTGTGCCTTTGAATTCGGTATTGTGGCTGAGGTGTTTGGCCTAAAGCGTCCCGAGCTTGGTCCAAACTGGTATCGCTTCGCCGTTTGCTCCGAAGCTCCCGGCACACTCCGTACCAATGCTGGCCTCTCAGTTGTGACACATCACGGACTAGAAATCTTCGAATACGCCCATACCATCATCATTCCCGGCTGGGCAGAACACGCCACACCACCATCAGAAGACTTACGCAATTCTCTCCTCACAGCACACCGCAACGGCGTACGCATCATAAGCATCTGCTCTGGCGCATTCCTACTCGCGGCAATCGGCCTTCTCAACGGTCGACGCGCCACCACACACTGGCGCTACGCGGTTCAACTCCAGTCCCAATATCCAGACCTCACCGTCGACGCCAAGGTTCTCTACATTGATCATGGAGATACTCTGACATCAGCAGGCTCTGCCGCTGGAATTGATCTCTTATTACACATCGTGCGACATGATTACGGCCCGCAAATAGCCAACAGCGTTGCTCGCCGTATGGTCCTCGCAGCACATAGAAGCGGTGGTCAAGCTCAGTTCATCGAACACCCCGTACCACACATCATCAACAGTCCCATTGCAGCACTCCTCGATCATATCCGTGCCGACCTTACCCAAAGCTGGAGCGCGACCACCATGGCAGCCCTCACTGCTATGAGCACCCGCACATTTATCCGTCGTTTTACAGAAGCAACCAACATGAGCCCCGGTGCATGGATTACCGAGCAACGCATTCACGCCGCAAAAGAACTCTTAGAAATAACAGCTCACTCACTTGAACACATCGCCCACACAACTGGTATCGGCAGTGCGGCAAACCTGCGTCTGCATTTCAAACGCCACCTCGGCATTTCTCCCAGCCTGTACCGCAAACAATTTACACAGCAATAACCCCATGCTTTTTTACCACAATCGACCAAAGCACTCCCCACATACTGAGAAACACTGCTTCTCCCCTTGACGGAGTGCGACGAGCAGACCATTCCTCCTTTCATGCGTATCGCTGCCCTTCTCCTCGCTGCCGGCCGTGGTCGGCGCTTCGTCGAATCTGCACCGCATGCTGACGGTGCTAGCAAACAATTCCGCCTGCTCCACGGAAAGCCAGTCATCCGTCGCGCGGCTGAAGCATTGCTGCCCCACATCCATATTCTTCTGCCCGTCGGTGACGATCCACTCTTGGCTGAAAGCCTTGCGGGGTTAGAGGTTCTTCCACCTGTCGCTGGTGGACCAGAGCGCCATGACAGTGTTCGGAATGGGCTAGAAGCACTCGCGGCCCTCCCAGAACCACCAGACATCGTACTGGTGCATGACGGTGCACGCCCCTGCGTTCCTGCAGATGTCGTTAAAGGCGTCATCACCGCACTACATACGCATGCAGGTGCAATTCCCGCTGTCGTGGTCAGTGATACCCTGAAGAAAGTTGAAAATAACATCATCACAGGCACCGTTCCACGTGATGGCGTGTACCGCGCCCAAACCCCTCAGGGCTTTCGTTTCAACGAATTCTTATCCCTACACCGTACCCACCCCGATGCACGCACAGACGATGCTGCCCTGCTGGAACAAGGCGGCCATCACGTTGCCATCGTACCGGGATCAGAGAACAATATTAAACTTACTGTCGCGGAGGATATGATGCGTCTTGAAGGAATACTTGCCGGAAACATGCTGCCACGCGTTGGCCTCGGCTATGATGTTCATGCCTTTGCTGATGACCGCAAACTCATCCTCTGCGGTATCGAAGTGCCACACACACGCGGTCTCGCCGGCCACTCGGACGCAGATGTCGGCATCCACACCCTTTGCGATGCAATTTATGGCGCATTGAATGAAGGGGACATTGGCCGCCACTTCCCTCCAAGCGAAGCTGAATGGAAAGACATGGATTCCGCCCGCTTCCTCATCCATGCAGGCGAACGTATCCGTGCGCGTGGCGGTTTCTTAGTGAATGCTGATATCACACTGATCTGCGAACGCCCGAAAATTGGGCCACACGCACAAGCAATGCAAGAACGTTTAGCAGACCTCCTAAAAGTCAGCGCAAGCCGCATTTCCGTAAAAGCGACAACCTCCGAACGCCTTGGTTTTACAGGGCGTGAAGAAGGCATCGCTGCAACAGCCACCGTCAGCATTATGGTGCCTGATTCCGGCGAAGTTTAAGCTCCGCTGACGGTACCACCTACACATCAGATGGTACCGTCATCCTAAAAGGAGCATGGTTACTCTTGTTAGGATGACATTAAAGGGCGACCTTACTTCCCGCCATGCGCTCTTAACGTGAACCGTCACAGCTGGCAGAAAATCGCCCTCTACTGGAAGAATTTAAACACCAATAAATTCCAGAATATCCGCATTAATCACTTCAGCATTCACTGTGTGCATGCCATGCGAATAACCCTCATAAATTTTTAACGTGCTATTTTTTAGCAACTTATCTTGAAGAATTGCAGCATTTTTATACGGAACAACCTGATCGTCATCTCCCTGAAGTACCAAAACTGGCACCGTAATCGCCTCTAAATCCTGCGTTTGGTCCGTCTCAGAGAAAGCTTTTATACCCTCATACTGCGCATAAGCACTGCCCATCATGCCCTGACGCCACCAATTACGGATCGTACCTTCAGAAACGTCAGTTCCCTTACGGTTAAACCCGTAAAATGGCCCCGTAGGGACATCTAAAAAGAACTGAGCCCGATTAGCCGCCAACCCTGCGCGCAACCCATCCAACACCTCAACAGGCACACCATCCGGGCTGCGCTCCGTTTTCAGCATCAACGGTGGTACAGCACTAATCAAAACAGCCTTCGCCACCCGCCCTTGAGGCTGACCATATTGCGCCACATAACGCGCAACTTGCCCGCCACCTGTTGAATGCCCAACATGAACCGCATTCTTTAGATCCAAATGCTCAACAACCGCCGACGCATCAGCAGCATAATGGTCCATATCATGGCCGTCGGTCACCTGCGCTGAGCGGCCATGGCCACGGCGATCATGTGCAATCACACGAAAACCCTTGCTCAAAAAGAACAACATCTGCGCATCCCAGTCATCAGCACTAAGAGGCCACCCATGATGAAAAACGATTGGTTGGGCATCTTTTGCGCCCCAATCTTTATAGAAAATTTCTACGCCGTCGGATGTAGTGACGAATGGCATGATGCGTCTCCTTACACAGTCAAGAATGCAATTCTTGGTCAAACGACGACCTTAAAGATCATCTCAAAACACATGGGTAAAACTGTAGGCCAATACCAGTACCCATATGCAATAAGCACGACCTGCCACCACAAAAAAACCCCGGCACAATTAATGCCGGGGCCTTTCAGCACAACGTCACTTCACCGATCAGAACGGTGCATCAATATCCACAACATCAATCAATTTGTGGTTCACAAACTCTTTGATCCCTAGACCAATCAACTCACGACCAAAGCCCGAACGGTTCACACCGCCAAATGGCAGATCAGCCTTCACCATCGTCGGATGATTTACATAGACCATGCCCGTATTGATCTGCTCAGCCACCTTAAAGCCGCGTGCTTCATCCTTCGTAAAGACAGAACCACCCAAACCAAAAGGCGAGTCATTTGCCACGCGGATGGCTTCTGCTTCATCCTTCACCCGATAAAGCTGCGTCACTGGCCCGAAGAACTCCCAATGCCGCGCTTTATTCTCACCATGAAGACCGGTCATCAGCAACGGCTGAAAAAATGCTCCTTTTTCTGGAACAGGCGCACCAATCACTTCAACTTGCGCACCTTCAGCTTTGGCCTCTTCCACCTGCTTGGCCAAATCATCCGCCGCTTTTTGAGACGAAAGCGGTGCCAAAGTCGTAGCCGGATCCATCGGATCACCCGCCTTCAACTTCGCTACTTCTGCTTTATAGACTTCAAGGAAACGATCATAAATCGCATCCACAACGATCAAGCGCTTGGATGAAACGCAGACTTGCCCTGCATTCCAGTGGCGCCCAAAAGCCGCCCACTTCGCTGATTTTTCAACATCGGCATCTTCCAGCACGACAAAAGCATCTGCACCGCCGAGTTCCAACGTTGCTTTCTTCAGCGCCTTACCAGCAACCCCCGCAACGACGGAACCGGCAGCCTCAGACCCCGTCAAAGCCACACCACATACGCGCGGATCTTCCAAAATCACCGCAGTATGATGACGAGCTGCATACAGATTTTGGAACGCCCCTTTAGGCAAGCCCGCTTCCAGCATCAGTTCTTCAGAAATAGCCGCACATTGCGGCACATTCCCCGCATGCTTCAACAATACCGTATTCCCTGCGGAAAGCTGCGGCGCAATAATCCGCGCGACCTGATAGAAAGGGAAGTTCCAGGGCTCAACCGCGAACACAATGCCTTGCGGCTGATGAACCAGCTTCGCCTTACCTTCCGTTGACTTCGCAACGGGCAGGTCTTCTGGCTTCAAGAGCGTCTCAGCATTTTGCGCGTAATAGTCAAAAATATCAGCGGAGAGTTCAACTTCCAGCTTCGCTTCACTGAAAAGCTTGCCCATTTCTAACGTCGCCAAACGTGCATATTTATCAATATCACGACGCAAAATAGACGCTGCCGATGCCATCACCTTCGCACGCTCTGCAAAAGAAACATCGCGCCATTGGATAAAAGCCGCATGGGCATCATCCAGCGCTTTATGCACTTCTGTATCTGTCGCTTCAGGGAAAGTTTTAAGCGTTTCAGCCGTATAGGGATTGATCGTTGCGTAAGCCATTGGAAGCTCCTTTGCTCATCAGCGAAGCCGCAAGTACTACATCGTTCCAGCGACTCTTGGCTTTGGCGCTAGTAAACGCCTTTTAAGGAGATTGGTTAAGTGGCTTAGTGTTCAAGTTGTCTTGTGCACGCAATCCCGATAAAAATTAACCGTGCAATGCACACACAACTATAATCAAGGGCGTTGCCGCCAAAATAGCCCATGCCCCTAAAGAGCTTACCCGTACAGCACGCGCACGAAAACGCTTTAAAGATTTACAAGTCTCGTCAGACATCTAGTCCTGCCTTCATTTGCACTCATGTGACTCGCGGCCACACATAACCCTTCAAGACGGATATGATGACTTACCCATGGGGAAAGCCAGTCACTAATCATCTCGAAATGTCACATTGGCCGCTGATCTGGCAGGAGATTATGGCGGCAAGATGAACATTAAACCCCACCTTGCCGCGAAGACTTATTCTCTAACGTTTTTTATCGAGAAAGACGCAGAAAAGACACAGCATCGCGCACATCATTCTGTCGGGTTTGGATCGTCGCCGTGAGTTCTTTATCCCCACCCCATACAGCTTCCTGCTTACGCTCATCAGCGGTGATAATCGCGGCAACTTG
Organism: uncultured Neokomagataea sp.; assembly: GCF_946476835.1. Classification (GTDB taxonomy): domain Bacteria; phylum Pseudomonadota; class Alphaproteobacteria; order Acetobacterales; family Acetobacteraceae; genus Gluconobacter. Next base: position 113,832 of record NZ_CAMKWA010000007.1, on the reverse strand, counting down.
CTCTGGCGTCAGGCCGCCTTCCAGCAGCGCATAGCCCACCAGCACACTGCCCCCAGCCTGCGCCAGAACACCCAAAACTGCCAGTTCTGCCTCATCGCATTGCGCCAACCACTGCGTCAGCGCCGTAACATAGGCCTCAGATTGCGTAACGGGCATTAAACCCGTTGTTACAACAGGACGGACACCCCGCTCATCAAGCCACGCCAAAAGCGCCTTTACCGCAGGCTCCTCTGTGCCACCGTCATAGCACAGCGCATCATCCAGACCGAAGCTCAGCAATGCCTCACGCGGCACAGAAAGGTCAGGCCGTATGCGCTCAATCATAGTCCCTGCAATACGGGTTAAAGGTAGCTCATCAGGCTGAAAACTCCCTTCCCCAATGCTTTCCCATTCCGCAGCAATGGCGTCCGCCAGCGCACGCTGCTTTAGCGCCAGCACACTGCCTTTTGGTAAACGAATAGGCCGTTCATCCAGCACTGGCATATAGAGAATGCCCTGCCCATCCTCGTGCTTTTCCTGAACAGACACTGTTTTCCAAAACCGTCTCTTCGCGCTCAATGCCACACTCCTAATGCTTTCAGCAGATCACTTGCTCGATTATGACGCTTTGCCGCGGCTGCGGGTTGTGGACCCGTTTGACCGTTCCGCGCCGCTGCCAGCCATGCCACACACGGATCTTCCTCGGCAGGTGCCGCACCACCCAAGGTCAATTGCGCGTTCCCATCAGCATCACGTTCCGGCTGCACTGTTACATGCGCCCACGGCCCATCTAACATAAGCGGAGCCGATGCCTCCGCTCCAGCCAACTGCACTGATGGCCGCACATGCAAGGTCAGATTTTGCGCCACTAGGCCAATCTGACCTTGGCCAGAAACCTGCACATTACCGGCTTGCAGCCCTAAATTTTCCACCATGACTTTACCATCAGCAAGCGTCATATGCGTTCCCAAACAACGCAAACCATGCTGACCTGAACCTATGAAAGACGCCGCCTGAGGCCCCGCCAAATGCGCCAACAGCGCACCACTTACCTGCCCATCTACCATGGATAGGCCAAGATCACCCTCCAGAGCATCACGCATGCTCTGCACATCATGACCCTGCCCATGGATGTCACCAACCAATTGAACCGCACCTTGCATCATTTCTGGCATCGACACGGCCTCTTGCAGCCACCGCGCTGGCAAGACGAGAGATGCCGCTTGAACATGCATCTGCACCGGCCAGCCCGAAGCATTCACATCCACTATACCACCCAGCGTAACGCCCGCACCTTGCCCCTTCAACGTATTCAAAGTGGCGTGCCCACCCGCTAAAACCACATGCCCTGACACGCCCGTATACTCTGCACCACCAACATGCAGTTGATCGGCAGAAAGAACCATATCAGCATCCTGCGCACGCAACAGCGTCACCCAATTAGGGACTGGTGGGACCGCCGCATGATCTTCCAAAACAGGCGCATCCGTCGACTGATGCTCTACAGCCATAGCTGTTTTTAAAACAGCTTGTGGCACCGTCACCGGATGGGGTGCTTGCTCTGACGCTGATGGCGCAGGCATAGCAGCACTCGCCGTCAGCAGATTCAATGCGTCTATATCCAAATGCTTAGCGCTCAACGCGCCATTAATCTGAGGCACCGCATTCACCGGAAAAGACAAACGTACATCCCCAGACAGCGCGGCTTCTCTGCTCTCAAAATCCAACCCCTTCACGGCATAAACAGCTTGCCCATCCAGCACCAACTGCCCACCAAGCGTTACACCATGCAACACAGCCCACGGCGTCGATAACTGATCAGCATGTCCCTGCACTGTAAGCTGAGAGGCCGCTCCCACCGCACCATTCAACGTCAGCACCAATGCATCCTGACTATTCACAGGCGGTGCCGCATTCGGTGCATTCAACGTCGCAGATAGGGATAAAGACTGGCTGCGAATTTCTCCCTGCACAGGCACGGCAGAACCACGCCCCGCACTTTGTACAAAGCCAACCATACCGCCTAACGTACCGGCCTGACCTGACGCATGCCAATCATTGCCACGCCACTCAATATCCGTTTCCAGCATCAGTGGAGATTGTGCCGCGTCAGCCGCAAGCGTCACATGCCCCAATTCCACACCACGCACAGGCATAGACCCTGCATGAAGATGCAGCGCTGTTGGTGTCAAACCCGGTACTGGCCACCAGCCTTGCCGAACACCCTTTTGCACTGCCTGCAATGCAGCCCAGTCCACACCACCAGCCAGTGTCACATCCCCGCCCAATGCTGGCACATGTGGCAACCCTGCATGCGGAAATAACTGCTGCGCATCCTGCACATCCAGCCACTCTCCCCGCACATGAACTGTCACACCCTGCAAATGGCGCGGATCCTGCATGGTGCCATCCAGTTCTAACCAATCACGGTGGCTTTCTGGCCCTAAAGTAGCCGCCAAACTAAATGGCCACGACGCCCCATGAGAAGAAGTACTAGACCACAACGCCCCTAAAGCGCTCACATGCCCCTTGATCGTAAAAGGCGTACCAGCATGCTGCCCTGCCAGATTAATCCACGGGCTTGGGGTCCGCAGTCCAGCCAAATCCAACGCTTGAACTGCAAATCCGCCACTCACCCCTAAACGGCGGTCATCCCATTGCACAGTACTATTCGTCAGGTGCAAAGCATCCAATGCCAGCGCCCAATGCGCTTCAATACGCCGCGCTTGAAAGCCATTGACCGGCAGAGGCGCTTCTTCCTCTTGGCTGTTCAGTGCATGCGTCATCCAGTCCATACGGCCATCTGCACGCCGATGCACAAAAATTCGCGCACCATCCGCTACAAAATCCTGAAAGCGGATTTCCCTCTGCAAAAGCGCGAGAACAGACAAACCCGCATGCAACGACTGCGCCTGAAATACCGGCACATCCCCCGCCCGCGACAACACCACATTTTGAGCGACAATAGAGGGCCATGGCAAGAATTGAACTGCTGATTGCTCGACCTTTAGGTCCAACCCCGTTTCCTGCTTCAGCGCAATCGCGACACGCGCGCGCAAGGCCTTTTGATCCACCAGGATATTGGCCGCGATGCTCACCCCAACAAGCAACACCACAAACACGATAACGGCAGCAACCAACTTTCTCATGCCGAAGCGTTTCCCTCACCATACGAAAAGACACTGAACCACGTTACACACATGGTCAGTGCCTTTTTCAAAGTCGCACCCCTTAGAACAGATTAAGAGTACGCTTAAGCCTTTTTACCCCGGATGCGTTTTGGTGCTGGTGTATCACCCGCCACAAAACCGATCATCCGAAACGTCTCCCGCATATGCGGTGATAGTGCTGCTGTCACGATCAAACGCCCGCCTGCCGGATGCGGGATATCCAGTTCACGTGCATGCAAATGCAACTGGTCCAAAAACCCATCCGGGTGCGCCGCTTTCCCACCATAACGCGGGTCACCCAAAATCGGCGTACCCAGAGATTCACAATGCACACGCAATTGATGCGTACGCCCCGTCAATGGGGACAGTGCAAGCCATGTGATCTTCTTGCCTGCCGCATCAATCGTCTCATATTCACTCTTGGCAGACTGCGCGTCTTCTTCACCACGGTCCACTGGTACAACCAGCGCCGCCCCGCCCGCGCCAACCTTCGCCAAGGGCTGATCAATTACGCCTGATGCTGGCTGCGGGCGCCCAACGACAACCGCCCAATACGTCTTCTTCACATCCCGGCCACGGAACGCTTCCGCCAATTTTGCCGCCACACCCGGCGTACGGGCAATCAACAACAAGCCTGACGTGTCACGGTCAATACGATGCACCAAGCGCGGGCGCTCACCATCTTCCCCGCGCAGACCATCCAGCATCATGTCGACATGCTTCATGATTCCCGGACCACCTTGCGTGGCCAGACCAGATGGCTTGTTCAGCACCATCAAATGATCATCACGATAAATGACCATTTTCTCAATTTCACGCACCAAATGCGGGTCAGGCGGTGGCGGTGGCGCAGGGCGGCTTACATCCGGCATAGGCGGGATACGCACATTCTGCCCCGGAACCAGGCGTGAATTGGTCTGCACACGGCCACCATCCACGCGCACTTGTCCCGTACGGCACAGCTTTTGCAGCGCGCCTTGCGTCAAATTCGGGTAATGACGTCTGAACCAACGATCAAGGCGCAGATCGGCCTCATCTTCAGTTACGATACGATTGCTAACTCTCATGTCTCGCGGGATGCCCTTTTCGCGGCCCGGCTGTCCAGAAGTTTTCGCAATCTTCCTTCATATCCTCGCTCTGTTGGCTGATAAAGCACAGCGCGCGGCATGCCATCCGGGAAATAATTCTGTCCGGAGAAGCCTCCCTCCGAATCATGATCATATTCATAACCTTGCCCATACCCAATCTCTTTCATCAAATTGGTCGGCGCATTCAAAATATGCGCCGGAGGCATCAAACTCCCCGTATCACGGGCCAAACGCCGCGCCGCTTTATACGCCGCATACACAGCGTTCGACTTCGGCGCCGTTGCCAAATGCACAACCAACTGCGCCAATGCCAACTCCCCTTCAGGAGAGCCCAAACGCTCAAAACTTTCCCAAGCAGCAACGGCCAAAGTGAGTGCCGATGGATCAGCCTGCCCAACATCTTCCGCCGCGAAACGCGCTAAACGCCGCGCAATATAACGCGGGTCTTCCCCCCCTTCGAGCATCCGCGCAAACCAATACAAAGCCGCATCCGGGTCACTTCCCCGCAGCGATTTATGCAGCGCTGAAATGAGATTATAATGCTCTTCCCGATCTTTATCATACAGCACTGCACGCCGTGCGAGCAGACCGGTCAAATCCTTCGGCGTCAGCGGTGACACATCGCCTAATGCGGCAATCTGCTCAACCATATTCAACAAATACCGCCCGTCTCCATCCGCCATGGCCCGGATACTCGCCCGCGCCTCCCGGTCTAGCGGAAGGCCACACTCCAGCACGGCTTCCGCACGCGTCAACAGCCCTTCCAAACTGGCATCATCTAAGCGATTCAACACCAATACTTGGCAGCGTGACAGCAAGGCTGAGTTCAACGCAAAAGACGGATTTTCCGTCGTCGCGCCAACCAACACCACCGTCCCACGCTCAACAAAAGGCAAAAACCCATCCTGTTGCGCCCGGTTAAAACGATGGATTTCGTCCACAAATAACAACGTGCCACGCCCCGTCATTTGCTGACGGCGCTCTGCTTCATCAAACGCCTTACGCAGTTCCGCTACACCCGAAAAAACAGCCGATATTTGCGAAAAAGCAAGGTTCGTTTGCCCAGCCAAAAGCCGCGCAATCGTCGTCTTTCCACATCCTGGACCACCCCACAGAATCAAGCTGGACAATGTCCCTCGCGCCAGCATCCGCGTAAGCGTACCCTCCGCCCCTAGCAAATGATCCTGCCCACACACGTCTTCCAACTGCTTAGGGCGTAAACGATCCGCTAAAGGTTGCGTCCGTGGTGCTGCCTGCGCATTAGGCATAGGCGTCCGCATCCCACCATGGGGCGGCACAACACCTGCCTGACTGCCATTACTATGACTGCCCGGCCCGGCATTCCCCTTAACTGATGCGCTCTTTCCTTGAGCCGGGGGCATGTCACCGAACAAGTCAGACATCACCACGTTCCTCTTTCTTCGTCATACTGCTGCACATAGCCCTCAGGCTGTTTCCACTGGTGTCAGCAGACGTCCATACAACCTTGACCAGATATATTGATGAAAATCGTTCAGCAACCAATGCTCAGAACGGCAATAAACACTCTATTTTTAAGGTTGTTCACCTTTAGCGTCGGTTCCACGGCATGGCGCCTAACACATTCGCCATACCGCACCAGCCGGTAATACCCGCGAATATCAAACCCGTCCCCACAAACGCCGATAAACCAAAAAAAACCGGCGCAACAAAGAGGCCAAGCAATACACCAATCAAAACGAGTGAACCCGCAACGATTTGAACCTGCCGCATAATTTCAAGCGGCTGCGCCCTATCTTTAAGAGTAGGTTGTCCCACCCGCCGCCAGGCATCGATACCACCTTCTAAGATATACGCCGGCGCTCCACCTGCAGCTGCCTCGAGTTGTGCTACATTGGCAGCCGTACGCATCCCAGACTTACAATGGAAGATCACCGGGCGCCTATCATACGCAAGGTCACCTATTCGGTTGAGCGGCACATTCACCGCACCAGAGATGCGTTCACGCGCATATTCATCGGCACCCCGAATATCAATTAGGCGTGCACCGGTATCAACCGCAACACGGGCATCCGCAGGAGAAAGCGCCACGAGCGTCATCGTATTAACCCTGACAGTAAAGATGGTAGAGAGTGGAAAGAAGCGTTTTCACGCGAGAATCAGCAATGGCATACCAAAGCGTTTGACTCTGACGCCGGAAGTTCACGATGCCCTCATCACGCATTTTCGCGAGATGCTGCGAGCACGCCGATTGCGACAGCCCTACGCTCTCTGCGAGATCACTGACAGTCATTTCGTCATGCTCAACCAGCTTACATAACAACATCAGCCGACGCGTATTCCCGATCGCCTTCAAAGTGTTGGCGACCTGTCCAGCCTTATATTCAAATGTCGTAAGATCCATCGGCTGTTTGAGCATCATTTTCAGTTCATTAGGGCGAGCTGAAACTTAGGCTGAATATATTATATTAGCAATATCTAATATATTCATCTTTGGTGCCGTCTTACGGCACTCCCCCGAACGTTGACCATTAGAGGATTAACCATTGGATTTGATCCAACTTCCCTAATGCACCAACTTACGCAGTGCCCCCGGCAGTAGCATCGAGAAAGGATTAATCGTCAAAGCCGGATCCGATAAATGCCCACCTACACGGAAGGTAGCTGCCAATAAGCCACCATTCTTTTCAGGGCTTAACAAATGACCTATGCCCGGCAAATGCCCCGGCAACGCATTCAACCCAAACAAAGGAACAATCGTCCCATCCAAGACAAGGGCCGTATCATTAACACCGATCTGCCCCTCAAGCGTTGCCCCCAGTGCCGTATTACCAATCGCCCCATCCCGCAGCATGACCTGACCATCCGAAAGAGCAAGACTACTGGTAAAATGCTGAATCGTGAAACGGTCCACACGCGTGCTCGCCCAATGCAACGGCGAGAGATCTGACGCCACAGTCACCCCCAAAGGCGGCTTCAGAACATCAAACGTCCCCACATCCACATGCCCGGTGAAAGGCGGCAACCCAAGCCCCACCCCAGCACTCCCGGACACACGATCACCACTCTTAAAACGCCCATCCAAATGGGTCACACCGCCGCTAATTCGGTCAAACAACCCAAGACCACTCAACAAACCACCAAGGTTATCAATATCCAAAACCAAGGGCTGCTCCGTCCCGGCATCCGCTAAAACACCACGTACGCGGCTGGGCGTTTCCATCGCAAAACGTGCAGACCGTAACTGCCCATCACGTAGCTCCATCTGCGCCTGTACCCCCGAGAGCATACCACGCGCACTGTAATAAACATGCGGCGCTTCAAGCACGACGGACCAGCCATCATGCACTTCTCGCCGCGCGGTACAGCTTGCACATTCCGCATGATGCTCAGAACGATCATTCAGCCGTGTTAAAAGCGGTGTAATATCCAAGGGATCCGCATGCACATGCACCCGCATTGGCGCCTCACCCTCTGGGAAATCAACTTGAGCATCCCCCAAGGTTCGCCCCACACGGAAGCCTTCCAACACCACGCGGCTAAGACGTCCATGATCCGTAAACGCACGGCCAGCGACATCCAAACCCTGCCCATGCGCCTGCAAACCATCCAGTACTGTCATTTCATTTCCAGACAACACCATATGCGCTGAAACCTGTGCAGCATCCCCCACAGGCTTCGACCATATAGGCAAGTCGACCTTCGCAGGTGCCAAATCCAATCCCAAGCGGATATCCGCCTGATGGTCAGCCGTCTGAATATAATGCGCTTGAAGAACAGACTGCCCCGCAACAAAACCGGGAATATTCACCCCAGCCTGCACCGCTTGCTGGGGCGTAAACAACGCATGCGCCGTAATGTCTTGCATTACACTCTGCGCACCGGCCGCCCGAAAAACTTCTAACACCTGCGCCTGCACAGGCACGCCCGAGAGACGACCAGCACCATTAACCGTCAAGCGGTTTTCATCAGCTTGCAGCGTGCCTTTTGCCCCATCCAAACGCCGCCCCAACAACACATGGCCCAATGCCACATCCCGGAAAGATGCTTGCACCCCCACATGCATCGCATCATCGCGCACATTTGGCAGCAACGGCATCGTCAACATCAAATGACCATCCATTGCACCCGCGTACTCCGTAAACGGCAAAGGGTGCTTTGCTAAAAGATGCAAACGCGGATGCGACAAAATATTCTGCACCCCCGCGACCGGCCCTGCCACATGCACAGCAATAGTGGCTGGTGGCCCACGATCATAGAGATGCTCAATCCGCACCGACCCATCTGGGATTGTTACCACCCCAGCCGACGTCACTTGCTGCCCATGAGCAAAATCAATCACCAATGTCTCTGGCCCATCAAAATGCAAGGATGCCGCAACATGCTCCGCAGGCGGAACCGGCCGCAACCAGTTCACGGTCACATCATCCGCCGCAAAGCGCCCCTCCATCACCGTCGGACGCAAACCATCCAAACCACGATCCGAATGAACATGGGACACCAACGTCAACGCATGCCCCTGACCATACGTTAGGTTACGCGTCACCCATTGCCGCGCGCCCTTGATAAAACGTAAAGGCCAAATCGTCCCCAGATGCTCTAAATCGAGTGCATCAATCTGCGCATGTGCCTGCCCATCCAGATGCACCGGGTCGCGCACATTATCCGCAATCAACACACCTGCCGCCGTCACATGCGTGACATGACCGACGCTATCTTGCACAGCGATGGCTGCATCTGTGATTTCAGCTTTAATACCCCCTGAAAAACCGGGTTTATCCATAGCCAGAACAAGATGCGCTCCCCCATTCACCACATGAATAGGGTCCCCTTGCACTTGCTCTACTTGCCCATCACCCAACTGTACGGTAAGCGCCAAACGGGCCGGGCGTGCTTCAAAGCCGCGTGATACTAAAAGCGCATCACCTTCCAAAGAAACAGGGAGTTTCCATTGCCCCGCGAACGGGAACAGTGATCCAATGGGCGACGGAGCAATAGGCGTCATCGCAAAATGCCACGCCCCCATCTGGCCTTGCTTTACACCTTCCGCATGAAGGTCTGAACTGACCTCACCCACATGCAAAGTACTAGCCCAACGCCCAACCCACGCACAGCCACCACCGGATAAGGCACGACAAATACCATGTGCTTCAACCGGCCCCAGCGCCACCATCTGCCCCGGCAATAACCCCGCCACCGACACGGTGACATCATGAATATCCAACACCCCTAGGCGATCTAACTGCGTAGGAACCCCACGGCCAGAATGACCCTGCTGGGGTAAATCCAACTCCAACGCTCCGCCCGGCATGGAGCGCAGAGCAATATGCGTATGCTGTAACCGCAGCCGTCGCGGTGCAATGACCCCATGCAAAAGCGGTGCCAGAGAGAGAACCGTATCAACCTCACCCGCACTTTCAGCAACGCGCCCATCAAGCCCCCGTACAGTCAGGCCATGTGCTTCCAACATAATACCTGCTGGCACACCATCACGCGCAGGCTGCCACTGAAGGAATAACCGCTCCCACGCCAATTGCCCCGCTGGATGCCCCGGTACACGCCCCCCCACAACAGGCACCGGCCCCAACAGATGCGAAACCCGCGTCACCTCTAATGGGCCATGCGCTAAGCGCCACGCCAATACAGCGCCAACCACGGCACAGACCGCACATGGCAAAATCAACGCAAGGCAGACCCAACGCGCCACATGCCAATGACGAGGCAAATGCACACCACCGCGAAAGCGGCGGCCATGCTCTATAAGATCGTGATAATAAGAGTGCGCCGCATGTCTGTGACGGGAGGACATGTTCAAAAAATCCGGGCACCCCGGTTCCCTAGGTTCAACGTCAGAAACAGCCTAGCGAGAACCCTTCAAACCAAAACGCCAGACACTCAAACACTACCAGCGCTTACGAAAGCTGCGCCAAAGCCTCTGTCACCAAGCGCACATGATCCGCTGGCTTCACTTTGCGCCAGATAAAGCGGATCACACCGGCCCTGTCCACCAAGAAAGAGCTACGCTCCATCCCCATATATTTACGCCCATACATGGATTTCTCTACCCATGTGCCATAAGCCTCAGCAACAGCGTGATCTTCGTCAGACGCTAACGGGAAACCCAGCGTGTATTTCGTATCAAATTTCTGAATTTTTGCGATTGGATCGGGGCTGACCCCAATAATGGTAACACCCAAAGAAGCTAAGCTGTCTTTACTGTCACGGATCGCACATGCCTGCGTCGTACAGCCCGGCGTATCAGCCTTGGGGTAGAAATACAAAAGATAAGGCTGCCCAGCGAGGTCAGCATTTTGCAATACGCGCCCATCAGCCAAAGACAAAGAGACAGCAGGTGCAAGATCACCCGGTTTCAGCACAATATCAGTCATACACTACCATTGCCTGAGCGCCCCTTCCCAAGCAAGGAAAAGGCGCCCTAAAATCATCAATAACCCCGATACATCACGACCGGCGGCGCGCCATACACAACTGTCGGCGGCGGTGCATACACCACAGGCGGCGGAGGCGGCCCGTAAATGACAGGCGGGGGCGCATACACGACGGGCGGAGCCGGAGGGCCGTACATAACAGGAGGCGGCCCCTGATGGCTCAGTATCGCCCCACCCACAGCACCAACAGCCAACCCACCCAGAATGCCGCCAATCACCGCACCCGTGTTGTTATGATGGTGCCAGCCGCCACCACCCATAGGCGGACCACCGCCCCAACCGGGGCCACGCCCCCCCCAGCCGGAAGGGCCACCACCCCAGCCGCCATGTGCATGAGCCTGTGTCACAACCATTCCCGGAGCGACAACACCCGACAGAGCCAAAACAGAAACAGCAGCCACTGCAGCACGTGCAAAACGACGCATGGCTATTCTCCTTGTTATCCTGGGCACAAGCCTACCAACGATGCTGGCGTCACTTGGCTCGACCGGACATCACTCTGCTGATGCCCCTCCTAATGTTGAGAAGACTGCACCCCGATCATGGCGGAAAAAGACACAGATCATGGCAAGAACAGAAGAAATTGTAACACCCCTTCATGCCTTACCAAGCACCCTGCACGCAGCATTATTTATCTTGCCGATGATACCCCAATGGCGGATCAAAAAGAGCTGTATCCTGTGCTTTACGCTCCACGCTATGCGCCTGAACAACCAAGCGCCCGCCCTGCGTCGCGCCTAACAACAGCCCATCTGTCGTGTAACAGAAATCCGTCGGCTGCTTCACGTTATCGCCACTTTCCCACACGGTGCATGCTTGGCCCGCGATCGTTGCTGGCCCAATCTGATGCCATACACCCGGCGCAGACACGCCCGGTGGCGTAAAAGAACTGCCAGGAGCCGGTACAACCGTCGCACTATGATCGACCGTGTTCAGCACCATCAAACGATGGTTCCGGTAATCGGTCAGCATCACCGTAGCCGAACCTTCCAATTCAACACGCTGACGCCACAAAGCCGCACTCCAACGCATCCGCTGGTGCAGTTTTGCCCCATTAGGGCCGTTCATGACGTAATCAATATCCGCATCAACACTGGGCGTCACATACGGTGCAGAAAGTGGGCTAACACTTTGCCCTTCTGCCCCTGCATCTTGCGCCACGGCCTGCCCAACCAGACCGCACCCTAAGACACCACAAACCAACCAAGACTTCATCGACGATGTCACTGCCCGCCCCCTACACTCGGCGAAGGCCCACCTTCAGGCGCACTCCCAGAAAGACTTGGCGGCTGATCCGGCTGAGAAACCGTCCCATCTGTGACGGAGTCATTCGATACTGGCGGCTCTCCACCCTCCACATTCGGCACCACCGTACTATTTCCGTCCACTAAAGGCGCAGAAGGCGGCGGTGCCACAGCAGATGACGTACCCGGCGCATGAGGCTTGGCTGACAAACGATGGAAGCCATCCGGTGGCGCAAAGGTCGCGCTTGGTAAATCCTTATATGTCACGGATACAGCACGGATAGCCCCCTCCGCACCATCTGCATCCACACCATTCTCTGCAAGGATCACGCCATCATCCGTCACGCACGCCTGCGCCTTGCCATGCGTGTTCGACACATCCCACTGCACACACGGCACACCCGCAATCACATCATGGCCTGTGCGCGTATAGGTCATCGAAAGATCAAGCAAAAACGGGTTATGTAACCCCTGCTTAGCGTGCAGCTGCGTATAAAGATGCTGCTCCAACATGATCAACGTGACCACATTATGCGGACGATCCAAAATCGTCACACCTTGCCCATCAGCAGAATCAATGCGCACCAGGTCACCCGAGCCTGAAAAGGCGACTTTCACATCTTTACCAGCACCGACTGCACCAGATGTCTGTGGCGAGAGGTGGTACACTACTGTCACATCACGCATCGGAGCCAAGCGTGGATGATCTCCATCCGTCGCAGCAAGGGCGTGCCCCACGCCTAACCCACCAATAACAGCCGCACATACACCACAACGTAACGCCTGCGGTGCCGTTCGCTTCAATCGGTCTAGAGCTGATTTCATGAACGTACCCTTTCCGGAGGATGAAGTCTCTCGATCTCTGACCGCAGCGCAGCCAATGAAAAATTTTCAGGCCAAACAGCCTCAACCGGCAAGGCCTTTTCCAACAGCGCACGATAACGCTGCCCTGAAATACCAACCCCGCCTAAACGCATCAAATGCGGCGTTGTATACTGCGTATCCAACAAGCAAAATCCGCCATGCCTTAACCCAGCCACCAAATGCACCAACGCAATTTTTGAAACATCGCGCACCCGTGAGAACATACTCTCACCACAAAAAACCCCGCCGATGGACACACCGTACAAACCACCGACCAGCACCTCACCGTCCCACACTTCAACCGAATGGGCATGCCCCAAAGCGAAGAGCGCTTCATAAAGATGCTGCAAGCGTTCGCTAATCCATGTTTCTTCACGGCCGGGTGCTGGTTCCGCGCAGGCCCTGATCACCGCTTGAAAGTCACGATCCGCCGTCACGGTAAAAGCCCCGGAACGAACAGTCCGCATCAATCGCCGCGGTATCGTCATACCATCCAGCGGGATAATGCCACGCTCCTCTGGACTATACCACGACAGCTCAAGGCTTTCCCGGTCCGGAGCCATGGGAAACACACCCGCAGCATAAGCCTGCAACAGCATATCCGGCGTCAAACGCTCCAATAGCGTTTCAATCATGCGTCGCCATACTCCTGAAATCGTGCGCTAGCACTATGAACACGGCATATGATACGCATCATGCGTGGTTTCCACCCTTCCACATCACAACTATGGAGCCTGTACGATGCCGCTCGCCTTTGTGTATCTGTCCGGCGCACTAATCGCCGGCATCATGAGCGTCCTTCAACCTGACGCTGCCCCCCTTATGTTCCTGCTCGGAAAATGCATGCTGGCAGGTTTTTTCGTCTCCGCACTCTTTGAGATCAGAAAACTCAGCCGAACGTCCTAAACTCCAGAACATTCGGCTCAAACCAGAGTGTTCTAAAAGGCTTCAGAAGAATCCGGGCCTGCCGCGTGCAAATCCACCGCGGCCTCATGCACAGCACGGCCATGCTTCCGCTCAAGACGGCGAATGGTAAAATGCGCCCGTGCCAACGCGCGATAATGTGACAAAAACGCCGCATTCAAAGACGCACCACACAAAGCGCCCGCAACCGGCACCATCTGCAATGCAAATTTGCGTGACAACCCGATGCCATAATGCGCCGCCACTTCAGACATCAACATGACGATCGGGCGGCCACGCAGCAAAGCACGCGCAGAGAAGAAGCCAAGCTCCCCCTCCTCACCACTATTGCGCGATGGGAAACTCCGCAGCGCGAAGACTTCCAAACACGCATGACGCGTGTCTTCTGATGTTAGGTCTTCGCCTTCTTCACGCGCAATCCGCGCAATCTCACGCATGATTGTCAGTGTAGTCACGCCAATATCAGGCGCTAACCCGAACACACCACCAAAGCCGCCCAGCGCACCGGAGACAGCCACCACGGCTTGGCTCGCATTCTCACGCCATACAGAAGGCGTGACCTCGCCCTCCTTAGCCATCCCAACAATCGCGACATCAAAAGCATGCCGCAACGCTTTCTCAGCAGTTTGTTCGATTCGCTGCTGAACAGCAGGCGCCATCCCTAGGCCACGCATCCCAAGACGCGTCACCTGCCCCACGGCACCGCCCATCAAGTCAGCCAAGCGCACAAGAGTCCCACGCCCTTGTTCAACCCGCGCCAATACAGCTTGTAATTGGGCTAATGCCTCACCATCCAGCGCCCGCGAGACGAATTCGCTAGACGGAAGCTGTGCGCCATTCGTTACAGTCATGACGGTCAAAACTCCTGTTTATTGGACGGGAAACCGTTTAGTGGATAGCAGGTTTCATACAGTATTGGGAAACTTGGCAATTAAGCTCAATCATCCCGCAATGAAGGACGGCAGCATGACCATTGCTTTTTACAAGGACGCTCCCTCACATATACGGGCTGCTGTTCTTAAAAAACTCCGTGCAACCGCCCTTCTGTTCAGTATGGCCCCATGCCTTGCTTACGCCGCACACACACATCATGCTGGCGATACAAGCACCCTACCGCAGATTCCCCCCAACGCTGCGCATATGCTGAACAATAGCCCCGAAAAACCTCTTACCCCGGCCCAACAGGTGGCCCTGCCGGATGGCGGCGCTCCCCCACCACCACATGGCTACACAGAAGTAGAAGACACAGAGGCAACGCTGAGCAATTTCAGCGCACAAGCCCGCACCCACGCACCACTCGGCCTACCCGGTGGCAACGCACAGCAGCGCACAAATGGCCCCAACAATCTGCCCTCTCATTTCAGTATCTTTGGCATGCCTGTAAAATTTAATGCGCCTGTCATCGCCCCTTATCAGAGCGACCGCACACCCAGCAGCTATGCCGGCCAGACCACCAAAGGTTCTACAGACCTGCTCGTAAATGGTGATTCGTCCGACATTCACTAACGAGATACCGCGTGGAACGAGAAATACTTCGTTCCACGGCACGTCATTTCTCGTTCCACGCCCCTAAACGGGTCAAATAAGCAAACTCTTCATCCGTTACGGGAGCAACAGACAGACGTGACTGCTTCAATAACGCCATATCGACCAAAGCAGGGTCTGCTTTAATCTCCGCCAATGTCACCGGAGAGGAAAACGCCCCCTTGGCCCGTACATCCACACAAACCCAACGCGTATCATCCGCCGTCGGGTCTGCATACGCTTCTTTCACCACCTCAACGACGCCAACAATCCGCTTTTCGCTGACGGAATGGTAAAATAATGCCAAGTCTCCACAGCGCATCGCAGAGAGATTATTCCGCGCCTGATAGTTACGAACCCCGGTCCATGGCTCAACATCATTCTCAACTTGTTGTGCCCATGAAAATGCTTCTGGCTCAGACTTAATCAACCAATAGGCCATTTCACCGTTCTCCTTCACGCAGCCTCAAACATAACATGCCACTGCTCATCACGGATTTTGTGATAACAGTCATAGGAAGAAAGAGACAGCACACCTCTTCCAGCAAAAACCGGTAACGACTATCTGGGACAGGCCCGAGCGCAACAGAGATGAGAGACACAGTGCGACCAACGCCCAGTTTATTGCATCGCTATGCCAACCCCGGCCAGTTTCTACGCTTGGCCCGTGTTGTCCTCCCGATCTTCACAGCACTTGCACTGATCTGTTTAACAGTCGGTGTGGCTTGGGGGCTAGTTTATGCTCCAGCAGACTGGCAGCAGGGCGATACTGTCCGCATCATGTATATTCACGTCCCCACAGCGTGGCTCGCCTCCTCATGCTATCTTGGGCTGGCCGTCTGCGGGTTGCTATCCCTCGTCTGGCGGCACCCATTGGCTGACCTAGCCGCCCTTGAGATCGGGCCGGTCGGAGCCTGCGCAACAGCGCTTTGCCTCATCACTGGCTCATTATGGGGCAAACCCATGTGGGGCGCATGGTGGGTTTGGGATGCACGGCTGACCTCCATGCTTGTGCTGTTCTTCCTCTACCTCGGGCATATCACGCTCATTCGTGCGTTTGATGATCCCGCCCGTGGACAACGCGCGGCAGGTATCCTCGCCCTTGCCGGTGCCATTGATCTGCCGATCATCAAATTCAGCGTCCAATGGTGGAACACCCTGCACCAGCCAGACAGCATCACCCTCACCGGTGCGCCCACCATGTCCATGAGCATGCTGTGGCCTTTGCTCATCACCACGATCGGCTTTAGTTTCGGCACTGGTGCGGTCATTATCGCCCGCATTAGCTCTGGCATTTTTGAGAGCCGCACCCGGCAAATTCTCACCCGCTCGCGCAATCGTACAGCATCCATCTCCACTCCCCACACCGCACCAGCGCACACCACCGAACTGCCAGAGGCTCCACCCCTATGATAACCTTGCCGCACCACTGGGACTATATCGTCGCATCTTACGGCTTGGTCTTAGGAACCGCGCTTTTCCTTGGCGTATCGGCCACGTTGCGCTTACGCCGTGCCCGCGCGCGCTTGGCCCAACTTGACCACCGACGCTCCCCCGCCGCCACACGCACCACCGCACAAGGGGAACCATCGTGACACGCAAAACACGCCGCCTCTGGCTGGTCATCAGTTGCCTTGCCTGCTTGGGGCTTGCTGCGGGCCTAACGCTCCGCGCATTTTCCTCCAATATCGTGTTTTTCATGGCACCATCACAGGTCAGAGCGCACCCACCAAGCCCAGACCGCACCATCCGGCTTGGCGGTATGGTCGTAGCGGGATCACTACACCGCATTGTCGCACACAACACGCCGATCAATGAATTCCAGATCACTGATGGCCAAGCCGCCATCACCGTAAGCTATGCCGGCATCCTCCCAGACCTCTTCCGCGAAGGGCAAAGTGTGGTCGCCCTAGGCACCGTGGAGCCCGGTGGAGCCTTCACTGCTAGCGAAGTCCTCGCCAAGCATGATGAAACCTACATGCCCAAAGAAGTGGCGGAAGAACTGCGCCGCACCGGGAAATGGGACCCACGTTTTGGCAAAGCACCAGATGCTGCAAGCTGGAACACGATGACCTCCTCCGAGGATTCCTCCCACAAAAATACAAAAACGGGAGGTTAACCGCCCATGTTTTTTGGACCTGAAGAAGGGCATTTTGCCCTCGCCCTTGGCTGCGTCTTAGCCGTTTTCCAGTGCGCTATACCGCTATGGGCTGCCCGTAGCGCCAAACATCAACGCTTGGTCGCACTGGCACCAGCTTTAGCCGTTGGCCAACTGATTGCGCTCAGCCTCTCTTTTTTGAGTCTCATCCTTTGCGCCGTAAATGATGATTTTTCCGTCCAAAACGTCGCGGCAAACTCAGCCATTGCCAAACCCCTTTTGTATAAAATCACCGGCGTTTGGGGAAACCACGAAGGCTCCGTCCTACTCTGGACCCTCATTCTGGCCCTTTGCGGCGGAGCTGTCTCTCTCTTTGGGCGTAACCTCCCCGATATTTTACGTGGCCGCGTCTTGGCCATTCTTGGTGGCGTCTCCGCAGGTTTCCAGCTTTTTTGCCTTCTGACCTCAGACCCGTTTGAACGCCTCTACCCCGCACCCATGGACGGGCAAGGCATGAACCCCTTGCTGCAAGACCCCGGCCTCGCCTTTCATCCGCCCATTCTCTACACGGGTTACGTTGGCTTTGCCGTTCCGTTTGCCTTCGCCGTTGCCGCCCTCATTGAGGGGCGCGTTGATGCCGCTTGGGGCCGCTGGGTACGCCCTTGGGCCGTGGCTGCGTGGGCCTTCCTCACCTGTGGCATCGCACTTGGCTCGTGGTGGTCTTATTACGTCCTCGGCTGGGGCGGATATTGGTTCTGGGATCCCGTGGAAAACGCTTCGCTGATCCCATGGCTCACGGGGACGGCCCTCGTCCACTCAGCCATCGTGGTGGAAAAGCGCGAAGGACTGAAAATCTGGACGGTATTGCTGGCCATCGCCACCTTCTCCTTCTCACTCTCTGGCACCTTTCTCGTCCGGTCCGGCATCCTGAACTCCGTACATGCCTTTGCCAATGACCCCGCACGCGGCGTGTTCATTTTGGCACTTTTAGCCATCGTCATTGGTGGTTCACTCAGCCTGTTCGCATGGCGTGCCCCCTCACTCACGGCGGGCGGCTTGTTTGCCCCTGTCTCCCGTGAGGGCGCCTTGGTGCTCAATAATATTCTGCTCTGTTCCATCTGTGCCGTGGTTGTCACAGGCACAATGTACCCGCCTTTTATGCAACTCCTCGCCGGGCGGACCATCTCCGTCGGCAAACCGTTTTTTGATGCGGCCACTATACCACTGACACTCCCACTTTTGCTGGCCATGGGCCTCGGCACCGCCTTACCGTGGAAACGTGCGAACCTCTCCCGCAGCTTTACCCATCTCCGCACAGCCATTCCCCTCACCCTCGTCGGGTTAGCACTTTGCTGGTGGCACTTCTCAGGCGTTCTCCCCATCGCCTGTGGCGTATTATCTGTTTGGGTTATCGCGGCATCCATCGCGGATATGATGCGCCGCCTCGGCCTACGCGGTGGCACTCTCCGTTCCGTGCTCTCACGCGCGCGCTCACTCCCACGCTCCTCATGGGGCGCAACACTGGCGCATATTGGCGCAGGTATTACGGTGCTCGGCCTGAGTGGCATGTCCAGCGCACAGCACGCCATTGTTGAAGTCCCCATCGGACACACAACCCACCTCGCGGGCGATGACTGGACCTTAACGAGCATCCGCCACCTACGCGGCCCGAATTACAATGCCTTACAGGCCGACATCACCGTCAGCCATAACGGGCATGTCATCACCGTACTGCACCCTGAAAAGCGGGATTTCACATCCCAGCATCAAACCACGACCGAAGTCTCCATTCACACCAACTTTCTACGCGATCTCTACGGCGTCATCGGTGACCAACAAGGCACGGGTGTAAACACAACCTATGTCTTGCGTTTACACAACAACACCCTCGCCCCTTGGATGTGGCTCGGTGCGCTGATTATGGCCATTGGTGGTGGCCTCTCGCTGTCTGACCGCCGCTTACGCATTGGTGCCCCACGCCGCGCAACAGCTCTTGCGGAGAAAACATCATGAGCACGACATCACGGCGTAAACTCCTGACAGCCCTCCCCGTCGTGGGAGCCAGCGCCTTAGGCTTCGGGTTCTGGCGGATGCTGCACGGCATGCAAAATGGTGGCTTTGACCCCCGTGCGGTCAATACCCCCCAGCTTGGCCACCCAATACCTAATTTTTCCCTCCCCGGCCTTCCAGCATCCGTCGCTAATGCTGATCAAACCACCGGCTTCAATGCCTCAGAGCTACAAAGCCAGCACACACCCATTTTGCTCAACTTCTTTGCGTCTTGGTGCATTCCCTGCGTAGCTGAAATGCCGGGATTACGCATCATCGCTCAAGAGATCCCCATTTGGGGCGTCGCGTATAAAGATAAACCTGAGGATGCCGCAGCTTTCATTCAGCGCGATGGCTCCCCTTATGCCCGCATTGCCACCGATCAGAATGGCCGCGCCGCCATTGATTGGGGCGTCACAGGCGTACCTGAGAGCTTCCTCATAGCACCGGGGGGACGCATTTTATGGCACAATGCTTCGGGCCTCACCCCCCAGCTTTTTGACGCAGAAATCCGTCCCCTTCTGGCGCCCTACCGATGAAAAAACACCTCTCCATTCTCTGCGCCCTCACCTTAGGCATCAGCCTCGCAGGCGCAGCCTTTGCGGTTGATAGCCCAAGCGAGATGCTGCCCAACCCGCTGCAAGAAAAACGCGCGGAAACGATTGGCGCACAGCTCCGCTGCCTTGTCTGCCAAAATGAGAGCATCGAGGATAGCAGTGCCCCCCTCGCACGTGACCTACGCCGCGTCGTACGTGAACAGGTCGAATCTGGTAAAACAGACCAACAAATCATGATGTGGATGACAGACCGCTACGGCACGTTCATTCGCCTCTCTCCGCCATTTTCTATCACCACCGCCCTACTCTGGATCATGCCCGGCCTGGCCCTTCTCAGCGGTATCGGGTTGGCATGGTGGCAATTCCGCCAGCGCAACACTCCAACACCTAGCAATGACTTAACCGAAGACGAACGCGCCCGCCTCGCCGCACTTACCCGGGAGAATAAATCATGAGTTGGATCAGCTTTCTGCTCATCACCCTCATCACTTTGCTCCCTGTCATGCTCGGCTTGCGTTGGGCACAACTCCGCATTGGCGCGCGTCAATCGGCCCTCGCGTTGTATCGTGGGCAATTAGCCGAACTTGACCGTGACCAACGCCTTGGCCTCGTCACCGGATCCGATTATTCGGCTGCACAACTTGAAATCCAGCGCCGCCTTCTTGCTGCGGATAGCAGCCCTGAAGATGCGCCCACCGCCGCAGCTATACAAAAACGGCGCCTCATTCCTTTCCTACTTCTTGGGATCAGCATCCCTGTCTGCGCGGGCATCCTCTATATCTCCAATGGCCACCCGGCCTTACCCCCCCAACCCCTTGCCTCCCGCGGGATTGCGCCAGATCCGCACACCATGGCGCTGATCCAGAAACTTCAAGCCTCCGTCGCGACCTTCCCCCCGGAAAGCCCGTCTTACGTTCCGGGGCACACCTTACTGGGGCAAGTTGAGCTCCGCTCCGGCCTCACCAACGCTGCGATTGCAGATTGGCAAGCCGCACTCCAGGCACAATTCTCACCAGAATTAGCCCTCAGCCTTGCCGAAGCCATGGTAAAACGTGACGGTCACATCAATCGTGATACACTCAGCCTCTATCGGCGTGCCCTTGCCGCAGCACCACATGATGCCTCATGGCGCATGGCAGCAGAAGCACGGGTCGCTGAAGGTGAACATGACCTTGGTGAACAACAGTAAGGATACAACCGCCCCGTGATGCGACCTAACAGCACTGCTGTCATACCCTGCCCGCTGTGCCGCGCCCCCCTGCGCAGTACCGCAGATTATTGCACGTCCTGCGGTGCAGAGCGGCATTTTGGCCCGCGCAAGATTGAAGTGCTCAGCAGCATTGTGGGCGGTTGCGTATTACTGCCCGGTGTCTCTTTGCTTGTACGCCCCTTTTCATTATGGACCGTTCTTTTCGCGCTCATAGGCATCGGCGTTGGTTTCTTTTATGCCCATGTCCGCTTTGGCGTTGACCGCTGGTTCAAAGGTGAAGGGAAGATAAAACGATGACGACAACTGGATACCGTACCGAAACGGACGGCATGGGCCCGGTCGAAGTACCGGAAAACGTTCTCTGGGGCGCACAAACACAACGTTCATTGCAATATTTCAGCATTGGCCGGGACCTCATGCCTCCTGAAATGATCGAAGCTTATGCTTTGGTCAAACAAGCCTGCGCCACGGCCAACGCACAAAGTGGTCGCCTCGATGCTGAAAGCGCAAAGCTCATCCATGTCGTCTGTGATGAAATCGTGGCTGGCCAGCACGACGCCATGTTCCCCCTGCGCGTCTGGATGACTGGATCAGGCACGCAGTTCAACATGAACGTCAACGAAGTCATCGCCAATCGCGCAAGCCAAATCGCAGGCGCGCCTTTGGGCAGCAAAACGCCTCTGCACCCCAATGACCACGTCAATATGGGGCAATCCACCAATTGTAACTTCCCCACGGCCATGCATGTTGCCGCTGTCCTCGGCGTAGAGCATCGCCTCATTCCAGCTTTGACGCGCCTACGAGATGCAATTGCGGCGAAAGCTGAAGAGTGGAAAGACCTCGTAAAAGTGGGCCGCACCCATCTGCAAGATGCCGTTCCCATCACATTGGGCCAAGAATGGTATGGCTATGCAGGCATGCTCACGGACAACATCGCACGCCTCACAGCTGCACGTGATGGACTGCTTCCCCTTGCGCTTGGTGGAACAGCACTTGGGACGGGCGTGAACACAGACCCTGGCTTTGACCAACGCGCCTGCGCAGCCTTGGCTGAGCAAACGGGCATT
Organism: uncultured Neokomagataea sp.; assembly: GCF_946476835.1. Classification (GTDB taxonomy): domain Bacteria; phylum Pseudomonadota; class Alphaproteobacteria; order Acetobacterales; family Acetobacteraceae; genus Gluconobacter. Next base: position 91,630 of record NZ_CAMKWA010000007.1, on the reverse strand, counting down.
CATTTCACCGCTGCCGAGAATAAATTTGCTCTCCAAGGCGCACATGACGCCCTCGTGCATCTCTCTGGCTGCTTACGCACCACAGCAGGCGCATTGTTCAAAATTGCGAATGATATTCGCCTCCTCGCCTGCGGCCCGCGCGCTGGCTTAAGCGAACTACACTTGCCAGAAAACGAGCCCGGCTCCTCCATCATGCCCGGCAAAATAAACCCGACCCAAGCCGAAGCCTTGGCGATGCTCACGCTGCAAGTCATGAGCAATGACGTCGCCGTTGGTATGGGTGGGGCGAGCGGTATGATGGACATGAATGTCTATAAACCACTCATTATTCACAACGTCATGCAAGGCATTACCTTGCTCAATGATGGTTCTGAAAACTTCCGCCGCTTCTTGGTTGAAGGCATCCGCGCCAACGAAACACGCCTGAAGCAAGATCTCGACCGGTCTTTAGTCCTCGTGACAGCACTGTCCCCAGCTATTGGTTACGATGCCGCCTCTAAAGTCGCGCATCATGCTGTGGAAACAGGCAATAGCCCGCGTGAATCGGCCTTGGCCCTAGGGGTTATGACCGGCGAAGAGTATGATCGCGTGGCTGACCCACGGCATATGCTGGCACCCAATATCCGGGTAACCCCCAAGGTTTGATTACAAAAACTTTACCTTGAATCCATAGCGCTTTGGCAATGAGCGTGGTTATTCGTAATATTATAACTTTATGAATAACCACCTCAGGATTTTGCTCTGATGCGCTTCTCATTCCGTGCGGCCCTTCTCAGCTGCGCCCTCCTCAGCACTGCTGCTGGCACACTCTCTGCCGCTGATACCACACCAAAACCTGCCCCTGCGGCACAGCCTGACGACCACTTCACGGGCACAGCCGCACTTCTCCCAACCGATAGCACCACCAAACATCACTACGGCTCCATCGCGTACACCGCACATGCGGGCACCCTGACCTTGCGTGACGCAAACGGCGCACCTTCAGCGCGCGTCTTTTACGTGGCCTATACAAAAGACGGTGCAACCGCCGCCAAACGTCCTGTTTCTTTCTTTTTCAACGGTGGGCCTGGTGGTGGCACCGCTTATCTGCACCTCGGCGCGGCTGGCCCTGTTGCCCTCACTATGCCTAGCAAAGACCCAACAGACGGCGCACACGCAACACTCGGTGAAAACCCCGATAGCTGGCTGCCAACAACCGACATGGTTTTCATTGACGCCATCGGCACTGGCTATTCACGCCCAACCGACCCAACGAAAGCCGCGGGTGAGTTCTATGGTGTAAAGCAAGATGCCAGCGCTTTCGCAAAAGTCATCCAGCTCTGGATTGCCAATAACAACCGCCAAGAATCCCCTCATTATCTTGTCGGCGAGAGCTATGGCGGCATCCGCGCTATCCAAGTGGCCAATGCACTTCAGCTTGAGCAAAATACGCTGCTCGATGGGCTCGTTATGCTTTCCCCCGCCATCGAAATGCCGCTGCTGGATACAGAAGATAACCCCCTCTCCGCAGCCCTGATGCTGCCAACACTCATTTCTGCACATCAAAGCCCCAGCACCACCCCTCAAACGGCGGATGCGGCCTACCAATGGGCCATGACAACCTACCTCACCAAGGTCGCAGGCAAGCTCACGGAAAGTGACGGTGCGTTTTATCATGACGTTGCCACCCGAACGGGGCTACCTGAAAGCGTCATTGCACGCCAACATGGCGTCCCGGCCATTGGCTCACATGATGTCATGTCCATCAATGGTCGCTTGCATGGCTTGTATGACTACACCCAAACCATCGCAGACCCAGCCGCAGATGGTCTGGATGAAAGCCCAGACCCCACGCTATTTGGCTTTGGGCGTGCATACGGCAATGCCTTCTCAGGCTATGCCGCCAGTGCACTCGGCTTCCACACACCGCTGACCTATGACTTGCTGTCTCTCTCCGTCAATGCCAGCTGGAAATGGAGCGAAGGTGGCCCAAGCCCCGTTCACCAAATCCCAGTCCTGAACCGGTTGCTCGCCCTCAACCCATCCTTACGCATCTTCGTCGCGAATGGTTATTATGACCTGGCATGCCCCTTTGGCACGGCACATTGGATGAAAGATCACCTGACGGTTGGGGCGGATCGTGTCTCTCTGCATCTCTATCAAGGCGGACATATGCTATATCTCCGCCCCGAAAGCCGCCATGCTTTTGCGGCTGATGTACAAAGCTGGATGGGCACCGCCACACACTAAACCAGCACTGTAAAAGACGATTATTCGAAAAGTGGGCGAAGAACCAGTCTTCGCCCACTTTTCTATTGCACCAAGATGCTGCACACTTACCGCTAAAGACAAAACTCCCGCTCCGGAAAAGAATGCCTCGTGGCCATACCGCATACCTTGCACTCAATAACCCACTCGGCTTTTTCCTCCGATGCGCTGACAACATGTGACAAAGAACCTATCCACCGCCCCGGTGCTATCCAGAGTTACGGCTTATTACTCGTCGCCGACGCTCAAACCCTTCAGGTCATTTCCGGTGCAGGAGAGCTTGAAAAACGCCTTACCCCTCAATGGCTTGGTCAGACACTCCCCAGTCTTTTATCCCAACCTTCTGAAATTTTTCTCTCCCCGTCCTCTGCCTCGGCTCTTTCAGTACAAGGCGATAAGGGAGAGCACTTCACCATTATTGTGCACCAGATAGACACATATATCGTTGTCGAATTAGAGCCCAGCACAACACATTTCCCGTTCACAACACATCTTCTAAACGAAATAGATTCAATATCAGAACGTTTCGAGCGTAGCCCCAACATCACAACGCTCTGCCGACAAGGGGCCGATGCTTTCCGAAAAATCACGGGTTTTGACCGCGTTTTACTGTTCCAATTTCTCGAAAATGGTGATGGACGCGTCGTTGCTGAGAGCCGAAATGAACTCTTCCCGTCTCTTATGCACCATCACTTTCCAGCAAGTGATATTCCTAAACAAGCACGCGCCCTTTATCTCAAAAACCGCGTACGCTCTATTCCAGACGCTCATACAAACGCCACACCACTCAGGCCAGCTCTCCCCGAACTCGCCACGCTTGACCTGAGCACCGTACAAATGCGGGCCATCTCACCCATACATTTGCAATATCTGATGAATATGCAGGTCACCGCGTCTGCCTCTGTCTCCCTCATCATCGACGGGGCATTATGGGGCTTAATTACATGCCATCATGCGACCCCCCATTTCTTAACACGTGACCTCCGTACTTTTTGCCGCACGTTTTCAGGCATCATGTCCCGACAATTACACGCCAAAGAAGAACTCACCGCTTTTCAAGAACGCCTGCGCAGCAAAAATATTCTCGATAATATCGCTTCAGAACTGACTACGCGTGAAACGCTCGACGCCACGCTACGGACCAAACTCTATTCTTTCATGAAGCTCATTCCTTGCGATGGCTTCGCCATTATCAGCGCCGAAACCATCACCCGCCAAGGCACACTCCCTCCTGATAATATCCTGCATGAAGTTCAGTCATGGCTCACAAAACATAGTCCCGCAGGGCTCTATACACACACCCGCTTCCAAGACGTTTACCCACCAGCTGCGTCATGGCCTGATCAAATGGCGGGCCTCACCACTATTACCCTCCCATTCGCACCCACCCTCACCCTTTTGTGGGGACGTGTCGAAGTCGTGCAGACCATAGAATGGGCTGGGAACCCGCACAAACAATTGCCGGATCACAACTCCATTCTACGACCTCGCCACTCTTTTGAAACATGGCGCCAAACCGTCACAGGCAAAGCGGCACCTTGGTCGGCCGAGCAAACACAAGCAACCAGTCGCCTACGCCAAATTTTACTGACAGAGCATCATAAGCGCATGCTTACCGCGCTCAATACACGCTTAGAAGCCACTTTGCTGGAACGTGAATCCCTACTTGAAGAGAAAGATCTCTTCATTCGTGAGGTCAACCACCGCGTCCAGAATTCACTGCAAATGGTGTCCTCATTTTTACATCTTCAAAGTCATTCTGCACCAACCCCAGAAACAGCCTCTGCCCTCATAGAAGCAAAAAACCGTATTGCCGCTATTAATCTCGTGCATCGCCGTCTTTATCAAGACAAACACCTCGGCGTTGTCGACCTCGCCCGATATTTAGAAGAGTTGATCGATGATGTTCTCACATCATGCGGTACAGAGTGGCGCCAAAACCTAGAAATGTCTTTAACAGCCATCACCATTGAAATTGACCGTGCCATCAATATTGGCCTAATCGCGACAGAACTTCTGATTAATGCAACAAAATACGCATATAATGGGAGCTCTGGCCCCTTACACATCACCCTGTCACAACATGGCCAACGCCTGACACTGCAAATCGCAGATCAAGGTGAGAACTCCAACTCCCCCACGGGCGAAGGCTTTGGGCGCCGGATGATCCGTAATATCGTGCAAACACTTAACGGTACAATGAGCTACACAGACCTACAGCCCGGCCTCTCTGCCACCCTCAGCGTACCCCACAAGCCTTTGTCTTAATCGGCTCAATAAGGCTGTGGCACATATCTGGTGCGCCCTCAGTTCGTTCGCCGTAAACGTCAAATCACAAAGACAAATGAACAGGGCATAACCCCGCGCCAACACCTTATCCTAATCTACTCTCACGCACGGGGGCCACATAGCCCCCATACACAAGTTACTCATCAGTATAGCAAACAATCTCGCCTGCCTTAGCTGACTAAATTACCCTCTTTATCCACCAAGGAAATGGGGTAATCCCCCGTAAAGCATGCGTCACAGTACCGTGTCGCACCCTCATCACGCCCTGTATGACCCAGTGCACGATACAAACCATCAAAGCTAACAAAGGCGAGGCTCTCTACACCAATCGCTTTAGCCATTTCTTCAACTGTATGGTTAGCCGCCATCAGCTTGCTCTCTTCAGGCGTATCGATGCCATAGAAACAAGGATGCTTGGTCGGCGGTGACGTAATCCGCATATGCACTTCTGCTGCACCCGCCGCACGCACCATATCCACAATCTTGCGAGACGTCGTACCGCGCACGATGGAGTCATCCACCAAAATCACACGCTTACCAGCCAGAACAGCCCGGTTAGCAGAGTGCTTCATCTTTACGCCCAAATTACGGATTTGGTCCGTAGGCTCAATAAAGGTACGACCAACGTAATGGTTACGGATGATCCCAAGTTCAAAAGGGATTTTGCTTTGCGCAGCATAGCCAATGGCAGATGGCACACCGGAATCTGGCACAGGCACCACGACATCTGCCTCAACGCCACTTTCCAATGCCAGTTCGGCGCCAATTTTTTGACGCGCTTCATAAACCGGAACATTTTCCAACACAGAGTCTGGGCGAGCAAAATAAATATGCTCAAACACGCAGAAACGTGCCCCTTGGTCACCAAATGGATGAAGCGAGCGAATACCGTGCTCATCAATCACCACAACCTCGCCCGGCTCAATATCGCGCACATAATCCGCGCCAATAATGTCCAAAGCACAGGTTTCCGATGACAAAACCCAACCGCCATTCCCGGCCTCATGACCCGGCAGACGGCCCAACACCAACGGACGCACACCGAGCGGGTCCCGCATACCAATCAGCCCGTCATTTGGCGTCAGGGTAATCAAGGAATATGCGCCCTTAACCTGCTTCACAGCGTCAAGGAACCGGTCCAAAACATTTGAATAAAGCGAAATCGCAATCAAATGAATAAACACTTCTGTGTCTGTCATTGATTGGAAAATACAGCCACGCTTAACCAGCGCTTGCTTCAGCGTCGCTGAGTTCGTCAGGTTACCATTATGTGCAACGGATAAACCACCAAACTCATAATCAGCATAAAGTGGCTGCACGTTACGAACATGCGTGCCACCCGTCGTTGCGTAACGGTTATGACCAATGGCCACTGGCCCCGGCAGTGACGCAATCACACGGCTATCGCCAAACACATCACCAACAAGGCCAAGCCCTTTATGCTGGTGAAAGCGCTCTCCATCGAAGGACACAATGCCCGCCGCTTCCTGCCCACGGTGTTGCAACGCATGCAAGCCAAGGGCAGTCAACGCCGCAGCGTCCGGAACGCCCCAAACGCCAAACACGCCGCATTCTTCATAAGGGCGGTTGGAGGTTTCGTTCAGGTTCATCGCAGCGTAGCCTTTCCACTAGACGGTCTCACCGGGCGTCATGGCCGCTTGTTGCTAAGGATGCAAGATGCGAACGCCACGACAAGGGCAGATATCCCACCAGACGCGTCTCTCCTGCAACAATATAGGGCGCAGTGAGACTTCTCTGCATCAGATAAGAAGTGGTCGATCCAAAAAAAGCCCCCCCTATCAAACAAAGTGTGACGATTACCAAATACCCTCGGAAAAGACCGTATCCAAAGCCCAAAACACGGTCGACGCCACTCAACAGTCCAACACGAGCAACACTCGCAATCTTACGCCCCACCATCGCCAAGAACAGAAGGGTCACCAGAAAAACCAGAATGCCGCTAAAAATTTGCAACAACCACACATCATGCACATACGGCGCCAAATAAGGCTCAAACATCATGTGCAGACGATTCGTCACCGCTATAGCCATGATCCATGAAAACAGACCCGATATTTCAGTGGCAAACCCCCTTACGAATCCTCCGATGCCCGACAAGATAATGAGCGCAAGCACCACATCATCAAAGCGCGTCAGCACATCAAGAGAACCATGGGTCAGATCAGGAAAACTCTGCATAATGACGCAGAGATGTACCTGAAAAATATGCCAGAGTCTCTTTTTGTTCTCATCGCGAACAACAAAGGATCATTAAGGCAGCTTTGTCGAACGATAACGACCATTTTTGCGCGGCCGAATGCCTTGCTCACGCAAATCTTCCGCCAACTCTAAACGCGCCTCTAATTCAGCCCAGACATCACGCATATCAACCCCGCGCTGCTGCCAAATTTTTTCGAGAAGATACACCAATGATGCCCCCTCGCGCGCCAAACCTGCACGATTATTCTGCATAACCTGCACAACACATTGCGCAGCACAGCCGCCTGCTTTCCGTGCCAGACGGTTAACATTTTTATTCGGCTCAAAGGGGGGATTTTGGTCTCTACGTGGCATCCCCCCGATGATGCGTATAATTCCTTCCTCCGCGCAAGATTAACGCAGAGGAATTACCACTTATTACTCTTATTTAACGACTTCTGCCTGCGGAACGTAAATCTTAGCGCCATGTCCTTGAAATGTTTCACTCATTTTTTCCATCCCAGCCTTACGCTCCGACTCGCGCCGAATGTCATGACTGATTTTCATTGAGCAAAACTTCGGGCCGCACATGGAACAAAAATGTGCCGTCTTATGTGCTTCTTTCGGCAGCGTCTCATCATGGAAGCTACGAGCCGTATCCGGGTCCAGCGCCAAGTTGAACTGATCTTCCCAACGAAACTCAAAACGGGCACGCGAAATCGCATCATCGCGCAATTGCGCCGCAGGATGACCCTTCGCCAAATCCGCCGCATGAGCCGCAATACGATAGGTAATCACACCCGTTTTTACGTCAGATCGGTCAGGAAGACCCAAATGTTCCTTTGGCGTAACATAACACAGCATCGCCGTACCAAACCAACCGATCATCGCCGCACCGATACCGGACGTGATATGATCATAACCTGGCGCAATATCAGTCGTTAGCGGACCAAGCGTATAGAACGGCGCTTCGCCACATTCAGCCAATTGCTTGGTCATATTCACCTTGATCTTGTGCATCGGCACATGACCCGGCCCTTCAATCATAACCTGACAGCCCTTGGCCCACGCAATCTTGGTCAACTCACCCAGCGTTTCCAGCTCAGCAAATTGTGCAGCATCATTCGCATCTGCAATAGACCCCGGACGCAACCCATCACCCAATGAGAAGGTAATGTCATACCGACGCATAATATCGCAGATTTCCTCAAAATGCTCATAGAGGAAGCTCTCACGGTGATGCGCCAAGCACCATGACGCCATAATCGAACCACCACGAGACACAATACCCGTCGTCCGCTTCGCCGTCAGAGGGATATACTGCAAACGCACACCCGCATGGATGGTGAAGTAATCGACCCCCTGCTCCGCCTGCTCAATCAACGTGTCACGGAACACTTCCCATGTCAGCTTCTCAGGCACACCACCTACTTTTTCCAGTGCTTGGTAGAGCGGCACCGTACCAATCGGCACAGGAGAGTTTCGCATGATCCAATCACGAATATTATGAATATTGCGCCCAGTGGACAGATCCATCACCGTGTCACCACCCCAACGGATGGCCCAGACCAACTTCTCAACTTCTTCTGCCGCTGATGACGTCACAGCAGAATTGCCAATATTCGCGTTCACCTTCACCAAGAAATTACGCCCGATAATCACCGGTTCGATTTCAGGGTGGTTAATATTTGCAGGGATTACCGCACGCCCACGCGCCACTTCATCACGCACAAATTCTGGCGTGATAAATGCTGGGATCTCAGCCCCAAAATCTTCACCATCTGCACGCCGCTCTTGCGCACCTTCGGCCATCTCCGCCCGGCACGCATTCTCACGATGCGCAATGTAGATCATCTCTTCTGTCACAATACCCGCACGCGCAAACTCATATTGCGTGACGTATTGTGCGTCCTGCCCGTCAAAAACCTCATGCTCAGCAGGGCAAGACGGCACGGCCTGAGCTTCACTCACGTAACCATTATCTTCCGGCTTCACACGGCGGCGCACATCAACCTTACGAAAACCACGCTTTGCCACCCAAGGCGCACGCGGCTTACTCAGCCCCTTGGCAACATCAATCTCAACATTCGTGTCCGTATAGGGGCCAGACGTATCATACACCCGCACGGGCTCTTCCTTCGCCGAAGGATGCAGAGCAATTTCGCGGTAAGGGACCACAATGTCATCATGTCCCGGAGCAGCAGACCACTTCTTAACAGAGCCTTCAATCGGCCCCGTTGTCACCTGCCCAACCGTACGTTGTGCCTTCGCAGCATGCCCGTTCAAATTTTGTATAGTGTCGCCCATATGTCCTCCACACCCCAACGGGGGAAGACACGAAACGACAGACCTTAAGAGTCCAAGCGCCCTGCATAACCATTCCCTCCGCCGGTCCTAACCGGATCAGGTTCCCCGGGCGACAACATGGCGCCCGGCAGGGTCGTCACACCGTTCTCTCTCAAAAATAAGAGAACCAATGACCTCTCAGCTTCGTCGGTGAAGCTCCCCCTGGTGCGAAGAAGAATCAGCGTTCTACTTCATTTTGTCAATCATACATTCCTCATCGCGCGTCTCACAACACTGTGCAGCGTTGCGATCAGACTGACCTAATCGTGACATTTATATCACTCATTCACCTCAAGAGAAAAATATTAAAAATACCCACTATCGCAAATGAGAATTATTATCATTTATGGGTTTGTAAAATTTTTTACACAATCCTACGGAAACAGAAATGTTCATCGCTCACAACACCACCTCTCATAAAAAGCACTTCCTCGTTTGCACGGCGCTCACCATCATCTGCGCAAACATTTCGTTCTTAGCCCCTCCAAATATATATGCTGCTGACACCACTGTTCCTAAGGCGATCACAACTCAAACATCCCCCAAATCTGCAACCGACAAAAATACACCGACTGTTACCGGCTCAACTGAATCCATTGTCGTCGTTGGGCAAAAAATTGATCACTTACAAAATACAAACAGCGCAATCACTGTGCTTAAAAAGCTTGATTCCAACGAGTATCGATCACTCTATGACGTTGTAAATCGTGTCCCGAACATGATTGGCAATGCAGCAGATATCCCAACGATACGAGGTGTAACAGGCTCTGGTGCGGGCGGCGGTGTCTTCACTATTATGTCCGGAAGCCGCCCCCGTACCGCCGTCATCATTGACGGCCTTCCCGAAACATATGCTGGCCAGCGTTATGCTGATGCAGGCACATGGGATATGGAACAAGTTAGTATCCTGCGCGGCCCTCAAGCAACGACACAAGGCCGCAACGCTATAGGCGGCGCCATTACTCTGGCCAGCAAAGCCCCCACTCAATTCTGGCAAGCCGCAATCCGTGGCGGTTACGAAAGCGCTGGTAGCAAAGGCACATTCGCCGGCATGCTCTCAGGCCCCATCATTAAAGACGAACTTGCCTTCCGCATTACTGCCGATGGCGTACGCGGCAACAGTTATATCCATTACCCCGGCACAAAATGGCCGTTTAACCCAAGAGAAATTAACCAAACCTCAGTCCGTGGAAAGCTTTTATGGACGCCTAAAGCCATCCCTCAACTCAACGTAACACTCATGGGCTGGCACCGTGAACAACATGGCGAATATCTCTACACAGCCACAGCACCAGACCTGTTCCAATACCACTTTGACAACACCAACATGAATACCCGCGTTACAGATTCAAGCATCAATGAAGCCAGCCTTCGGGCGAATTACCAAATATCTAGCGCACTTTCGAACCAATTCACCTATGGGCATATTTGGTACGATGCTGTCTTCAGCCAATCCAATGCTCTTGCCAGCAAAAATAGCCTCGCCCATTTTACGCTCAAAGAACAAAACAATACCGTTGAAGACCGTTTCATTTACGCACCTATAGCCTCACGAATAAACGCTGTTGGCGGCTTATACTACTTCAACCGCAATCAAGATATTAAGTCCGACTTAGGCGTAAACGGCCCTGACAACGAACGGACCTATGCCGCTTATGCTGATGGCACTCTGCACCTTATTGGTGGTCTCAACCTGATTGCTGGCGCACGCGTGGAACGCGAAGAGCAGAAACGCAATGTCTCTCTTTCATGGGGTAAAGTACAAAGCGACATTGGCACGACTATATTCTTACCCAAAGGGGGGTTAAGCTACACATTTACTCCCGTCACCAGCGCCAGCTTTACAGTTCGACGCGGCTACAACCCCGGAGGTGGAGCGATTAACTGGTATACAGGGTCTTACTACCAGTATAACAAAGAAACAGTTACCACTTACGAGCTAGGAGGGCACACAGAAATCCTCAACAAAAAGCTCAACCTTAATACCAACTTATTCTACAATGATTACCACTCTTACCAAGATCTCTTAAATTATACGTTCGTCAATATTCCACATGGGCATAGCCTAGGCCTTGAAGCCGAAGCCCTCTATAATTTCACACGAAGCTTCCGCGCTTTTGGCGGATTAGGCTTACTCGCCACCAAAATTACAGATGCACCTACTCAGTATAAAAGCGTGGAAGGAACAAGATTCAGCAATGCTCCTTCTGCGACCTTCAACGTCGGACTTGAAAAAACCTTCAGGAACGGCTTGTTCATCGGCACGAACTTCAACCATGTAGGGCGCTACTCACCACAAATAGCAAGTGGGCAGAGCGTATCCTCTGGAAACTACAATATTCTTAACGCAAATATCGGATACTCATCCCGATACTACACCGTACGACTGTACATGAAAAACCTTGCAAACGACCATATCATCTATAGCGGACAAAAGCTGTGGTCTGGCCTTCAAGCACAAGTTGGTCAACCACGCGCATTTGGCTTCACTGTTGATGGCCATATCTAAAGTATAAAACATGCAGTGCTTCATTTATCCCGAATGAAGCACTGCATGTTTCAATGAATAGTTATTCTAACGGATATTAAAGGCCATTTGTACGGCGCAACTGATACTCACGCCACAACGTATCCAACGCTTCAACTAACTCATCAATCATACCGTCATCATGCAGCGGCCCCGGAGTAATCCGCAGGCGCTCTGTTCCGCGTGGTACCGTCGGATAATTGATCGGTTGAATATAATGACCAAACCGCCGCAATAGCGCATCTGAAAGCTCACGGCACAACTGCGCGTCACCCACCATAACCGGCACAATGTGGCTCGGGTTACCGACATGAGGAATGCTCTTGGCATCCAGCGCAGCACGCAAATGAGCCACAGCATGCTGCTGCCCCTCACGCTCTGCTGCATTTTCCCGCAAGTAACGCACACTCGCCAGCGCACCAGCCGCAATCATCGGCGGCAAAGCCGTCGAGAAAATGAACCCTGACCCAAAGGAGCGCACAAAATCACATAAAGGCGCAGATGCAGCAATATAACCGCCCACAACCCCAAACCCCTTACCAAGCGTTCCTTCAATAATCGTCAAACGATGTGACAGACCGAGCTTTTCAGCAATCCCCCCACCCTGTTCACCATACATACCGACAGCATGCACCTCATCGAGATACGTCATTGCACCATAACGATCTGCGAGATCACAAAAAGCTTCAATCGGGGCAATATCCCCGTCCATTGAATATACCGACTCAAACGCAATAATCTTTGGCACATCTGCTGGCAGCGCTTGTAAACGGCGCTCCAGATCCTCCACGTCATTATGACGAAAGATCTGCTTCTCAGCACGGGAATGACGAATACCTTCGATCATGGACGCATGATTCAAAGCATCCGATAACACCACACAATCTTTTAAGCGCCCTGCAATCGTGCCGAGCGTTACCCAATTGGACAGATAACCCGAATTAAATAACAGCGCCGCTTCCTTGCCGTGCAAAGCCGCCAACTCTTTTTCAAGTTCAACGTGATAATGGTTCGTGCCAGAGATATTGCGTGTTCCACCTGCCCCTGCGCCCGTCTCATCAAGCGCAGCATGCATAGCGTCTAACACTGCTTTATTCTGGCCCATCCCCAAATAATCATTGGAGCACCACACCGTTACTTCGTGGCCTAAACCGTGATGAAAAGCCTTTGGAAATCGCCCGGCCCGACGTTCTAGATCAGCAAAATAACGATAGCTACCATCTGCATGTAGCCCATCAAGTGCTGCTTGAAACATCTGATCATAATTCATCACGTTTTCTCCTACTTGGCCTTATGTAAGAGACCACCTACATAACGCCAAGTACCCCAAACCACGCACCGCAGCAAAAGGGCGGATTATACGTGCTCAACCGGCCTTTTTACACGGTACCGGCCTTTGCGTGATTTCGGCATCAAAGACTGCATCACGGTTTCCGGGGCTGCCAAAAGGCCGCCAGACACCTCGTCAGCACCGACGTCACGCGCAAAAGCCAACTGCTCCTGCAGCTCCACACCACAAGCGCGGATACGCAACCCAAGAGACCGCATCGCCAGCAATGATGCACGATAAAATGCAACACTCACCGGCTCCAAAATAGCCTGCTCATCCAGTTTTTTACACACATTCCCTGCACTCAACAGCACGGAACAATCAAACTGCACACCATCCAGCAGGCCACCTAAAGCCCGTTCCTTCAAAAGGGTCAAACTCGAGGGGCCTTCGCCAAACCCCGAGACATAAATACCAACCCCTCGGTCACGCAGAGCCGCCAACGTAAAACAGGCCTCCGCATTATATTGCTGCAACCCCGCCTCTGAGAACACAAGATCCAAAAACGCAGGCTCAAACCCCGTTTGGTCCAAGACCTCCCCCAAGCGCTCATTAAACGCAACATCCGGAGCGGCAACGTCCGTCAAACTCACCATAAGCCGCTGCTCAGCGCCCCATTGCACCCCTTGCTGGCACGCCGCAGACAACAAATCCCGATCGGCCTTTTGCAACGTTCCTTCAGTCTTTTTGCCCCGCACTTTACGTGCAATCTGCCGCGGCACAGACAAACCCAATGCGTTCATATCAACCGACGCCCCCAACAAGCGCAGATCATTTGAATGATCAGATACAAAACGCGCTTGCCACCTCAACGTAGGCGACGCACATTTTTGACGCGCTCGACGACTACGCAACGTGCTTGCAAAAGTCGTCGTATTAAACGCCACTCCCTCACCACAAAACACCTGCATCTCCTCGCGGGACGACCTCGACAATGAAGCGCCTTCTGACACTTCCGCGCGTGGCATTGATGCCTCTGTACGCTCTAAAGACATCATGGCAACGCCATCTTCGAAGGTGTTCAACGCTGGCATCTCCTGCTCTATTTTTAGAGATACTGGCGCACACACCCCTAATATTTCCTTAATTCCCGAACAGATTACGTAATTTTACTAACCGAAGACCCCATAAGACAAAGTTCGTTGCAAATTATTCATTCCGTATTCTCTGATAAATAGATTAGGCTTGCTGATAATACAGTGTGCAACGCCTCCCGCGTTTCCACGTTCTACCCACGCTTTCGTACTTGTCTAAACGCTTCCATGCGTTCACTAGACACCCTATCTCCCCTTCATAAAACACTTCCTAGCCCGACCAAGGACCCTGCACATGACGGCTACCGCCATACGCACCGGCCCCAGCACACCGGCTCGCAGTCCTTTCCGAGAGCTGCTTCCGTTCTGGCAGATTACTCTCGCCTCATTCCTCGGGTGGTTTCTGGATGCTTTCGATCAAACAAGCCTCCAATTCACCCTGCCAGACATCGCCAAAGACCTCGGCTGTACTTTGACCGCACTGGGGGGCGTCCTCATGGCGCAAGCCATAGGGCGCGCCATTGGCAATACAGGGTGGGGCTGGCTGTCAGACCGCTACGGCCGCCGCTTTGCTTTTATGCTCGGCGTCATATGGTTTGCCGTTTTCTCCGCAATGACCGGGCTGGCACACAGCATCCTGTTCCTCATTGTCGTGCAATTCATGTTCGGCATTGGCTTTGGCGGAGAATGGACAGCTTCCGCCGCGTTACTCATGGAAAGCGTCCCGGCCCGAACACGCCCCATGGCCTCTGCCATCATGATGTCTGGTTATGAAGTCGGATATTTTGCAGCCAATGCCGCACAAGAACTCGTTTTGCCGCATTACGGCTGGCGTGCCCTCTTTTTCATTGGCCTTCTCCCCGCGCTCCTCGCCATCTTTATCCGCATTGGCGTCAAAGAAAGCCCCGTCTGGCTTCGCAAACGTGCAGAACTGCTGAGCGGCCATGATTCCAACGCAAAACGCCCACGCCCCAAATTCCGTTTTGATGCCGCCGCCATACAAGCCATCGCCTTTATGGCCGTACTCGAGTTCCAAAAAGCCGCAATTTACACATTTTATCCGACCATTCTGCGCACAGCACACCACCCGGTACTCCACAGTATTTTCTGGCCCATTACGCTATACTGCATCGGCTCCCTCAGCGGGAAACTGCTCTGCGGTTGGCTCGCACAGAAGTTTGGTGACCTCAAAGTCATGCTGGGGGCACTCGGCATCATCATTCTCGCCATTTGGCCATTCCTCAACGCCGTCTCGTGGCCACTCTTACTGCTCGCTGCCTTTGTCATGGGCGGGGCCGCATCTGGCATCTTCGCACTAGTCCCTCATTACCTGTCCAAGTGTTTTCCTTCGGAGACACGTAGCTTCGGCATGGGTCTAGGCTATGCTCTCGGCTCTTTGGGACAGGGCCTCGCAAGCCGCCTCATCCCGGGCTTTGGCCCAACGCCTCTAACATTGCCTATCGCAGCAGAATCGCTCGTCATCGGTTCATCCGTTCTGACCGCAGGCATTGCCCTTCTTCAACCCAAGCACCTCCCCGGCACCATTATGGAAGGTGATGAAGACGAACAAAAAGAGGGGCATTAAGCCCCTCTTTTTTCTCAACACTTCAATGTTCAAATGATCACATAAGCTCCAAGTGCAGGAACTGATTAAAAGCACTGGGGACATAATCTCCAAATGCTTCACCGCTCACAAAGCCTCGACGCCGATACAAGTGCAGAGCTGGCTCAAATGTCGGCCCGCTCCCCGTCTCAAGACTTAACCGCTGCGCACCACGCTCCCGCGCCGCTGCGATAACTGTCTCCAAAATAGCCGCTGAAGCCCCCATCCGTAGAAAATCCGGATGCGTACGCATGGACTTCACCTCAGCAACACCATCGTTGCCCATTTTCAACGCGCCAATACTGGCCACCCGGTCCCCGCACCATGCCGTCCAGACAGTAGTCCCCGCGCCCTGCAACCCCGAAAGATCGAGCGCGAACACACTCCCCGACGGCGAAGAGGCATGCATATCCGCAAGATGTAGCTCTATCAGAGCACGCGCCTGCTCCCCTGAAAGATCATCTTCTCGAATTGTGAACATACCGCTACTGCCCTTCCGCATTTCTCGGAGAGAATTGTGCAAATTAAAGACACGAGAGACATTCAATCTGCCACGCTTCTGGCTTTCTTCCAAAAGGAAGACAACGCAGCAGATTAAAATTACGGCAAAAAACTAAGGTGCTTTTTCACTCAGTGAAAACAGCAGACCTTACAAAGCCTCAGCCACCCACTCCGCAACACGAATACCATCTATCCCTGCCGACAAAATGCCGCCCGCGTAACCCGCTCCTTCCCCCGCGGGGAACAACCCCTTGAGCGTTGGACTTTGTCCATCTTTGCCACGACGCACACGGATCGGAGACGACGTCCGCGTTTCCACACCTGTCATCACCGCATCAGCCATAGAATAACCGCGCAACTTACGTTCAAAACGCGGCAACGCTTCACGCATGGCCTCTGTGACAAAATCTGGCAGACACAGCGTCAAATCCGTCGGCGTAACACCCGGCGTATAAGACGGCACAACACTCCCCAACGTGGTCGAGGCTTTACCGTCTAAGAAATCACCAACGCGCTGTGCTGGCGCGCGATAACCACCACCACCCGCACGATACGCAGCCTTCTCCCAATGCCGCTGGAACGCAACGCCAGCCAAAACATCATCAGGGTAATCAAGCTCAGGCTTCACCTCAACGACCATCCCAGCATTCGCATTACGCTCAGCACGCGAATACTGGCTCATACCATTGGTCACAACCTGCTCAGGCTCCGAAGTCGCTGCCACAACCTGCCCGCCTGGACACATGCAGAAAGAGTAAACCCCACGCCCGTTTGACGCATGATGTACCAGCTTATAATCCGCAGCCCCTAACAGTTGGTGCCCTGCTTGCGCCCCAAAGCGCGCTGCATCAATCACCGCCTGCGGATGCTCAATACGCACCCCAATCGAAAACGGCTTGGCGTCCATGCCAATACCCTGACGATGCAACATCGCAAACGTGTCACGCGCTGAATGTCCAACTGCCAGCACAGCATGAGATGCCGGGAGTACCTCGCCATTCGCTAAGCGAAGCCCCGTCAAATGACGCTCCTCCCCGCTCCCTTCCGTAACAAGATCATCAACACGGGTGCTAAAGCGATATTCACCCCCGAGGCGCTCAATCTCCTCACGCATGAACATCACCATCGTCACCAAACGGAACGTGCCAATATGCGGCTTGGAGATCATCAGAATTTCTTCTGGTGCCCCCGCGCGCACAAACTCTTCCAGTACGCGCTGCCCCAAATTACGTGGGTCGGACACACCAGAATACAATTTGCCGTCCGAGAACGTTCCAGCCCCACCTTCGCCGAATTGCACATTGCTTTCTGTGGTCAAAACAGATTGCCGCCACAACGCAAACGTATCTTTCGTCCGCGAACGCACATCCTTACCGCGCTCCAACACAATCGGGCGCAACCCCGCCTGAGCCAGTGTCAGCGCAGCCATAAGACCACAAGGCCCCGCCCCGATTACAACCGGACGTGGCGTTTGAGGCCCGATCTTTACCTGCGGCAAACGATATTCCGTGTTCGGGCGGGGGCGCACATGCTGGTCCCCCTCATGCGCAGCCAAAAGGCGCGCCTCATCATCCACATCACAATCAAGGCTGTAAACCAGCACAATATGACCGCGCTTACGAGCATCATACCCACGCCGCGCCACTGTCACCTGACATTTCTGATGCGGTGCCAAACCCAGCTTTGTCCGCGCAGCCTGCTCCAAATCTCCTTCAGGATGATCCAGCGGCAGACGTAATTCTGTGAGGCGTATCATGGGCGTCCACCATGATGCTTAGACGCATGTTCTGGTTCAGCCGCCTGCGTATCTGGCGTGCCTTCCATAATCCGATCCATCAACGCCATCAAAAGGCCTGATACAACAAAGGCCAAATGAATCCCGACGCTCCATTCCAGCGCACGCGTCGTTGTCTCATCCACACGGATAAAATCGGCCAGCACATGAATGGCGGACATCGCCACAATGGAGGCCATCAGCTTGATCTTAATATCGCCAAACGTGACATGCCCGATCCATGATGGGTAATCCGCATGCTCGCGAATATCCAACCGGGACACAAAGTTTTCATAGCCAGAAAACATCACGATCAGCAGAAGATTCGCCAACAGTACCAGATCAATCAGATCCAGAACCCCAACAAAAACATCATCAAAGTCCAAATGCTGCACATGCAGGATCAGACCCACCAGCTGTTGGAAGAACTTAAATGCAACCAACAGCAAACCAATCGTCAGGCTGAAATACAGCGGAGCCGCGATCCAGCGCGTCGCGAAAAACCCACGCTCGATGTATTTTTCAAAAGAGCGGCTCGCCTTTGGAGCAGGCGCAGCAGATGAGGCAGAGACCGTCTCTTCGGTCTCTTGAGTGTGATTATGTGGCATGTCAGTCATGGCCCCTCTACTACGATTTTGCCCGTGTTTTCGCCACTCTCTTGTGCAGCTTGAGCAAAATTATGCGCTCTCTTGCACGACATCTCTTTGGCTCAACCCCAAAACTACGCTATGAACAGCACTCCATCTCACAGCCTTCTCCGAAAATGACAGATACCTCCCCCCAGAGCCCGACGTCCTGCGGTAGCGATTCGCATCAGCATGCCCACACCACGGCAGCCGATACACACGCACACCACCACGATGCGCATGACCATGACGACCATGATCATAACCACAGCCATCACCATGGGCATGGGCATGGGCATGGGCATGGGCATGGGCATGGGCATGGGCACCATCATCACGCTCCGGCCAGCTTCGGCAAAGCCTTTGCCATCGGTATCAGCCTAAACATCCTCTATATTTTGGTTGAAACGATCTGGGGCCTGCGCGTTCATTCCATGTCCCTTCTGGCTGATGCCGGGCACAACCTCTCGGACGTCCTCGGCCTTGCCAGTGCATGGTTTGCACAAATTCTCGCACGCCGCGCACCGAGCAATCGCTTCACCTATGGCATGCGCCGCGCCACCATTCTTTCTGCCCTCGCAAACGCCGTTTTCCTCCTGCTCGTCACCGGCGGAATCATCTGGGAATCCATACTACGCCTCTTAACGCCAACCGCTGTTACGGGGGAGGTCGTCAGTTGGGTCGCCCTAGCTGGTATTATCATTAATGGCGGAACCGCGTTGCTCTTCATGCGCGGCGCAGAAGATGACCTCAATGTGCGTGGAGCGTTCCTACACATGGCGTCAGACGCGGTCATGGCCTTTGCCGTCGTGCTCGCAGGTCTCGCCATCGCATGGACTGGGCATACGGTTATTGACCCTGCTGTCAGCTTGCTCGTGTCACTCTTCATCATCGGCGGCACATGGTCTCTTCTGCGCGGCGCCGTCACCCTTTCGCTGGATGGCGTCCCCGCCGGCATTGATATTGCCAAAGTCGAAGCCACACTGCGTGCTCTTCCCGGAGTGCAGGACATTCACCACCTGCATGTTTGGCCAATGAGCACCACAGAAACCGCCCTCACGGTTCATATTTCAAGAGATCCCGACAACCACACCATCACCAACGCACACCTGATTGATAACGCCCGCGAACAGTTGCGCAAACGCTTCAGCATTGGCCACCCCACCTTCCAGATTGAAGATGCCCACGCATCTTGCACCCACACACAGCAAAACTGCCAAAAGCCCGCGTAATGACCGACCGCCGCACCGTTGCCCGCCTTTCTATTGGCGTCAGTCTCATCGTTCTGGCTGTTAAATATGCCGCATATTGGGTTTCAAACTCTGACGCCCTGCTTTCTGACGCAATTGAAACTATCCTAAACGTCATTGCAGCTTGCGGCACCCTCTTTGCCCTCATCGTTGCCACACGCCCCGCTGACGACAACCACCCTTATGGCCACGGTAAAGCTGAATATCTCTCAGCCGTCATCGAAGGCGTCCTTGTCGTTCTGACAGCACTCGGCATTTTGTTCATCTCTATCCTTGACTGGATGCACCCACACCCCGTCGTGGCCCCGTTCTTCGGCGTCGCGCTTAATGCCTCAGCGGGCCTCATTAATTTCATCTGGGCCCGTATATTGATTGGCGTTGGCCGCCGACAAAGCTCCCAAGCCCTCCTCGCAGCGGGTGAGCACGTCCAATCTGACGTTTGGGCTACCGTCGCACTAGTGATCGGCGTTGCCCTCATCCCCGTTTTACATTGGGACCGGCTCGATGCACTGCTCTCAGCCATCGTCGCCATCAATGTTCTACGCGCGGGCTTTTCCATGATGCGGCAATCCATGTCTGACCTTATGGATGAAGCGCCCGCCCCGGACTGCATGGATAATGTCCGACACGCCATTTCCCAAAGTGCTACAGGGGCCATCGAAGCGCATGATGTCCGCATTCGCAAAGTAGGCGATCTGCACTTCGTCGAGTTTCACCTCGTCGTACAAAACGACATGACCGTTGACGAAGCGCACGACATTTGTGACCGCGTTGAAGCCGCCATTCGTAACGAACTCGGCCGCGCATCAATCCACATCCACGTCGAACCCAGCGACAAAGCCAAACACTCAGGCGTGCTCGTTCTATCCTAAAAACGCACACAATTGCGGCATCATAACATCACCCGGAAACAGAATGGCATCTTGCACGTTCCAGTATCCTTGACCCCATACCCATAAAGGGTGCAGGAGCGGGAGAACGCGCTGCGGACCCCACTCGCTGCGCCTCCTTTGCTGCAAAATCCTGTAACCGGACAGTGTGCTCTTGGCCGATCATACACCCAACACCTCCGCCCCTTCCTCCAAACCAACGCCAGGGGGGCATGTTTCCTCTAAGCATGCTTTGCGCCGCAAAGACCGCATTCATCACCTGCGCCGTTCTGCACGCCAAACACAAACACAGTGGAAACGTACGGCCCTTTATTGGGCAGGGGCGGTTCTCATCGGTATTGTCGCTGTTCTGTTCGCTAAACTAGGTGACAGTGCCGCTGACCTGCGTGAGCAAATCCTCGCATGGCACCCATGGGTCATGCTCATTCTCTCCCCCGTCGGGTTTGCACTCATCATGTGGATCACCCGCACCGTGTTTCAGGGAGCACAAGGTTCCGGCATTCCACAAACCATCGCCACTTTGCACATTGATGACTTCCAGATCGTTGATCGGATTTTGTCTTTCCGCATTGCCCTCGGCAAAATTCTCATGACATGCCTCGGCATTATCTGCGGCGCATCCATCGGGCGTGAAGGCCCCAGCGTGCAAGTTGGTGCCTTCATCATGCACAGCTTCTCACGCGTCCTTGGGCAATCCAGTATTTCCGCCCGTCGCAGCATGATCCTTGCCGGTGGCGCGGCTGGTATGGCCGCAGCCTTTAATACCCCACTCGCCGGCATCGTCTTCGCGATTGAAGAATTGTCACATTCTTTCGAACAACGCACCTCCGGCCGTACCCTCACTGTAGTTGTGCTCTCAGGTGTCACAGCAATCGCCCTTTTGGGAAATTACACCTATTTCGGCCATGCTGATGTCGATGTACCCGTTGGCACAGCTTGGATCGCGGTTCTCACCTGCGGGATCCTCGGTGGCCTTGCAGGCGGTAGCTTCTCGTCACTCATCATCCGCATTTCACGCGGACTACCGAAGCCCATTGGCCCTTTCGCTGCTAAACACCCCATTCTCTTCGCTGGCATTTGCGGTTTTATTACAGCGGTGATCGGCATCCTGTCACACGGACAAACCTACGGCACCGGTTATGCTCAATCCCGCGCCATTTTCGCAGGGACAGAGCATTATCCCGCGTCATTCTTTGTGCTCAAATATATCGCTATGATCGTGTCATACTGCTCGGGCGTTCCTGGCGGTATGTTCGCTCCGTGCTTAGCTGTGGGTGCCGGTATTGGTGGTTGGGTGGAACAGTTTTTACCACATACCAACCCCGGAGCCGTCGTCCTGCTCGGCACTGTGGCATATTTCTGCGGCGTGGCTCAGTGCCCTCTCACCGCCACGATCATTGTCATGGAAATGTGTGACAATCAGCAAGTCACACTGGCCCTTCTGGCCACATCCTTCCTCGCATTTGGTGTCTCACGCATGGTATGCCCACGACCACTTTATGGCGCCCTAGCAGACCGTTTTCTTGAAGCTGTAGACCGTAAACACCACAGCATTAGCCGCCGGAAACCCAAGCCCCCTGCAACGTCTGACGAACGCGTTCCATAAACTGATCAAAAACCCGGCCAACCCGCCGGGTTTTTTTATGCCTCACATCCCTTAAGCAAAATACATTGTAACAAAATATATTTGCGAATGTTTCTCATTTACATTTTCAAACAAAAAAACTATTGCACATGAAATTGTTTTTAATAACCCAAGGAGAGATCAACGTGATGTCACCACGTCGGCTCTGGCTACTCGGCACATCTTCACTGCTCATTTCCGGCCTCGCCATTGCACAACCGGCTTCTGCCGCAACGCAAAACAACGCGCAGCCGCACCACCACCACAAAGCAAAGGCAAAAGCGAAAAAAGCAGCACGCGTAGCCCCTGCTCCAAAAGAAAATGTAACACCCGTTACAACAGCGCCTGCTCCCCCCCCAGCGGCCACAGTAACCGCCGCAGCCCCAACATCTGCCGCTCCCGTTTCTTCTGTAGAAGCACAAGGCGAAGAAGACCGCTTCACCGCATGGGGACATTCACACCCACAATTGACCGGCACATCCCCAAATCCAAAATTCACCGCATCACTGCTCAACACACCACGCTCAATCTCCGTGGTCACGCATGAGCAAATGAAACTGGTCAACGCAACATCCTTCGAAAGCGCCATGCGAACCGTACCCGGTGTCAGCTTCCGTGGTGGTGATGCTTATGCTGTACCGGGCGGAAATTACCCCGTCATCCGGGGCTTTGGCTCCTACAGCAACATGTATATTGATGGCCTACGTGACAGCGGCGCATCGCAGCGTGAAACCTTCGATGTTGATGAAATCGAAGTACTGAAAGGTCCGGGCTCAGTTTATGGTGGCCGTGGCGGTTTGGGTGGGCAGATCAATATCACCACCAAGAAAGCACAACTCGGCAACCTCACATCCGGGCAAATTGGCTTCGGTACTGCTGCATATAAACGCGGCACCATCGACGTGAACCGCCAAATCGGTTCCTCAACCGCCATCCGCCTCAATGCTATGGGCGATGACGGCAAAACAGCTGGCCGCTCACCCGCTGGTGGACATAAATGGGGTGTCGCCCCTTCTGTTTCCTTTGGCCTCGGCACGCCAACACGCCTGACCTTGGGCTACTACCACCTCTATACGTTCGGCATACCGGATTACTCTGCACCATATGACAAAGTCACGCATGAGCCGCTAAACATTCCACGTCACCTCTTCCTTGGCCTCAAAGGCCGTGACTATGAACGCGGCACGACCAATATGGGCCAAATCATTTTTGAGCGTGACCTCGGCAAGAACTTCACGTTCCGCAACACCACACAATGGACCAGCACCGAGCTCGACTTCCTCGCGACCAACCCACAATGGGTCAGTTCGGCTGTTTCCAACCCCAATATTGCGCTGCAAGGCAAATCCGGCCTGTACCACACGGATAACGCTCAAGAACAAGCCATGGTCTCTGGCAAGTTCGACACAGGCTTTATTCACCACTCCATCAATACTGGCATTGAACTTTCACGGGAACGCACACAACGTCGCTCCTATTACGTGCGTGACTCTAAGGGCAATAACATCCGCGCGGGCGGGCCATGCAGCGTTGCTTATAACTGTGTCTCCGCACTCAACCTATCAAGTTGGTCTCCGAACAATCCGTGGACGGGGTCTTACTCCATCGGTGAGCCCGGCGTTCCGCAGTTGAACACAAACACCACGAGTGGCTCAGCTTACGCGTTTGATACGATGAGCATGTTCAACGACCGCCTCTACATCAATGGCGGCGTGCGTTTTGACCGCTTCATGACCTACGCCAAGCAGGGCAATGTTGGCCTGAGCAACAACCAAAGCTTCGTCAACTACCAAGCTGGTGCTGTTTATAAGCCGATCAAACCCGTCAGCGTCTATTTCTCTTATGCAACAGCCTCAAACCCTGTCGGTGTCGAAGCAGGCTCAGACGGCCAAACTGCTCTGAACGCAACAAACAGCAAGCTGTCACCCCAGCGCGGCAAGAATACAGAAGTTGGCGCTAAAGCAGACCTCCTGCACGGACACTTCTCCGTAACAGGCTCTCTGTTTAACGGCAAAATGAGCAATGCACAGGTTTCTAACGGCATGGGCGGCATGATGAATGCCGGCACACAGCGCGTTCGTGGTGCAGAAATCAGCGTGGCCGGTCATCTAACCCAACGCTGGGACATGTTCGGCGGCTGGACCTACCTCGACAGCTCCGTGCTGGATGGCGGCCCAACGAAAGCCAATGTCGGCAAGCGCTTCCCGTACACACCGGGCAACTCTATCGCCTTGTGGAGCACCTACCGTATCCTGCCGCAATTCAAGTTCGGTGGCGGCGTCACGTATATGAGCAAGCGCTACACCAACGTGAACAACCAAACATGGGTCCCATCTTACGTTCGCCTCGACATGGTAGCCGACTACCAGATCACCCGTACACTTGATCTGCAAGGGAACCTGCAGAACCTGACCAATAAGCGCTACTATGACCGCATTTATCCAAACTATGCGCGCATCGCAGCTGGCCGTGCTGTCACCTTCGAGCTGACATACCGCCACTAAAAAACACGCTTTTAGAGCCGAAACTCTGCTTCACTCTAACAGCTCAAACAAAGGGCAGCGTGTCAAAACGCTGCCCTTTTTTATGCACTATATTCGCGGCAACAGTGCTGACCTGCACCGCAGCATGATGGTTCTTGTCCTACAAAAAAAGCCAATAGAAATGCGGCGCTCAGCAACAACAATCACCACCGTGAATCTCAATATTTTGGGATAACATGATCATGCACAGCACATGCTTCAAACCCGCTCCCTATCTCTGGATACTTTGCCTCTCGGTCCTATGCGTCACACCGGCTCTCGCCAGTAGCGCCTTCATCGTGCTGGAACGCATCAGCCAACCCACATTGGTCATGACCGAAATCTCCTCAGATGAAGCCTATGAACCCACTTTTCTAAAACATCTATGGGCCTATGATACACAGAGCCACCCGACCACCATCACGCACCATGCGGATGCACGGCACATCACCCTTGATGTTCCCACCCACACCGCTGCCATTATTGTACAGGCTGATTTTGGTTTTCACGCCCGTCGCCCACACGACACAACATGGTCATGGCAACGCAAAACCACACTCTCAGGCGCCACGATTGGTCTGCATGCCCTCAAAGAAAGCGTGAACCTCCAAGCATCTGCTGCTGCCAACTTGCACCCACACGGGCTTGCCCTTGAAATACTGCCTTTGGAAGACCCCTTCACGCACAAACGCGGAGACCACTTACCCATTCAAGTTCTACTCAACGGACATCCTTTACCGAATGTCTGCGTCCATGAGAATTTCTTAAACACTCTCTCTGAGCTAACACCCCCGACAGACAATCAGGGCAAAACATATGCCACACTGCATGCTGACCAGTTGGATGTATTGCAAATTACGTATGAATCTCCCGTCACGAACGACCCGGACGTAGACTTCATGCGTTATAACAGTGCCTTAACACTGCATTACTCACCCTATGAACCCTAATGACGGCTCCAAAACACAACGGCAGGCCATGCGGATAAGGCACACACCGCTTGTCAGTCTTTTACAAGATGAGCGCGGCCATGTAGGGTACCCAAACCGTACCCTACAGACCATCATAAAGACTTACTGCGCAGACAACACCGAATGTGCCGCCGCATCCGCTTCAACTTTACACTCACCAGCATCTGGTGCTGCATTCGGGGCTGCCAACTGAGCAGCCAGTTCATTCTTTGCTTCAGCAAGATCATCCTGCAAAGCTGGGTTAGATAGCAGCGTGTCCATCTCCGTGGATGCATTCAAATAACCGGCCTGCACGTCAGATTTCCAATGCACACCACACACTACACGGCTCTCACCGAAAACACGGCCACGCTGTAGAATTGCCGTCGCATGTTCGGGCATCAAACGCGCCAGCAACAACGCCATCCCGAAACCAGCCGTGGTGTGGCCTGACGGATAAGATGAATGCAGCCCCAACCCTTCAGAAGATGTACAGATTGGCAGGCCTGTGCCCACAAATGGGCGCGTCCGATGCCACATATCCTTCACTTCGGACGTACGATGTATGGTCGCCGGAGCCAAACGCGCCAGTACAGCCTGCAAATGCGGTGCCTTACTCAGATCAAGCGTATGACCAACCGCACAGGAAAAATCGGCCACCAGATGCGCCGGGTTCAAATCCGCATCACGGGTTGCCAGCTCCCAACGTGCCGTTCCCTTCAAGGCACGCGTGGCATGGAACACACGGTCATCATCTTGCTGCGCAGCACTACCCGGCACCGGCGGTGGGGGCAAAACAATACGCGCATCCGGTGCAGCACTATCCGGCAGTGGCTGTGGTGCCGCCATCGCTACGCCCATTACCGCTGTGCCCGCCAAAAGTACCGCACAGAAACGATGCATCACAGCAAAACGTATACCCATGATAATATCAGACCCTTAAATTCAAAGAGCCTTAGTGTAAGCAACCCCGTCCACTACGTCTATCGTAGGGGCAAACAGACGATCAAAGAAATACAGTCAATCACAATGTTAAAATGAAGCACGACCCCATAAAAACCCTCTTCTCCTTAAAAGTCAGCTTTAGAAAAAGACTGCCTCATACGGAGCTTCAAACAAGGCCGTTCTATCAAACGCCACGAAAAGAACGCGCCACCAAGAGTCGTGATGATCGTAAAGATCAGCGCATATCTCACACGGATGCCATAACGAACCTGAAGATCTCCCGCCATAAGAACGAGTGGGAGATGGCATAGGTAAAGCCCATAACTATAAGTACTAATATTTCGAACCACTCGCCCAATCAAAGAGGGCAAAGCACGAAGACACATCATTGCAGGCATGCATAGAGCATAAGCCAAGCCCACGACATCATAAGAAGCCATCGACTGAAAACGCGCACTCCACAACGGAAACGGCAACTCATCCGCCCACCAAACGACCAACACAATGACCGTGCCACATACCGCCATGAACGCATATGATGTGGTTTTAAGATTAAAACGCTTATAGAACCACGCCGCAGCAACACCCCATGCGATTGAATCCAAACGGCAAGGAACAACCTTGCTGGTCACTTCGTCCCAATTCACATTCACCGGCAATGACAAGCGCCAACACAAAGGCGCAATAAAAAACGTTGCCAGTACCACCCCGAACACCACCGCAGGTCGAACCCGGCACACCAGTAACAACAATGCCAACCCCGGGAAAACAACATAGAACCACTCTTCAACGCAGAGTGACCACGACACCCCGTACCAGCCTGAAACCATAGGCCAATCGAAGTTTTGGGTAAGCGTCAGATAATAAGGCAGTGTCCGCTTCGCCTCGTCCCATGGCACGCCGTAAGGACCAAAATAAGCAAGCGGGACTAACAAACCCAAAAGCCAAAAATAATACGCCGGTAAGGTACGCAACCAACGCCGCGTAATGAAAATACCCCAATCCCGCCAAGTCGCTTTCTGCTCTAAAAGCTCAAGAATAATCCTACCGACCAGAAACCCGCTCAGCACAAAAAAAAGCATCACACCATAAAAACCCAAGACGGCGAGATGAAAAGGAAACGCTTTATGGCACCATGCCGCCACCATACCGGCGTCATGACAAACCAGTACTTCTATAATCGCGACGGCCCGCACCAAGTCTGGCCCCGAATATCGCTCTTTGGTGTTCTCAAAAGAGACAAGATGGTCCGCAGCCATTTGAATATGCACGCCCTAAAATTACAGATATAAAAGTACAATAATTTTGGTGCTTATCAGGGCGTGGGTCAAGCAAAGAGGGCCGAACATACTCTCCCACCTATCACACACTTACCAACACATAATAAAGAGACACCTCATGGACAGCACAAAACCACGCATCACCCTGCGCTACTGCACACAATGCAACTGGCTTTTACGTTCTGGCTGGATGGCTCAAGAACTTCTATCCACCTTTGGTCAAGACCTTGGTGAGGTCGCGCTCATCCCAGATACGGGAGGTATTTTTGAAATTCATGTCAATGATACGCTCATTTGGGAACGGAAACGCGATGGCGGCTTTCCCGGCCCCAAAGAGCTTAAAAAACGCGTGCGGGACGTGATTGCGCCAGAGCGCGACCTCGGCCACACAGACCGCTGATATTTTATGGCGCAGCCGATAAATCAACCGCACCGACAACACCATCCTCGGTGCCAAAAATGACTGCACCACCCTGCGGTGTAAAGGCCACAGCATTCACAACGCCACGTGCCTTAACTTGCCCCGCACATAGTGGCAGAACACGGCCATCATCCGCACCGTTATCACTCACTTCAGCAAGAACAACCGTGCCGTCTTCATAGCCAGCAGCAACAATATTTTCTTTTGGGTTAGCCGCAACCGCTGACACGAAAAGCCCCGGCAAACGCGCGATTTCCGTCGGGGCCTTCCCCATAGGGCCACCACCAAAGAACGGCCACAGCACCACAGCATCGGCACCAGACGTCGCCAGCCAGCGCCCATTACGCGTAAAGCTCATAGAACGAACCTGCTTAGGGTAGCCGCTCATACGCATGTTATGACTATCAGCCAAACGCCAGCCATGCAGTTCATTTTCTTGCATTGATGTCACCAGCGCATCCGCAGCCGGATGAATGGCGAGCCCAATATGGCTCCCCTTCCACTCCAAGGGCCGCACCGTATCGACCTTAGCTTGCACAAACCACATCGACACACCGTTATAGTGTGAGGCCGCAAGGCGCTTGCCCTTCGCGTCAAACACAATACCCGTCACGGTCGATGGATGCTCCAAAGTCTTGAGCGTTTGCGTCCCCTCAGCCTGACGCAACTCCATCACCTTGCCAGATGAAAACGCCAAATGCGTCGGGGTCGAGGCCACGCACTCAATCCAACGGCGCCCTTCGTGCAAAATTTCCATCGTGCCGTCTGGCAATGTCCGCACCAAACGCCCATCTTCGCCGCCCGTCAGATAGGCATTCGCGACACAATCCGCTGCCAGACACAAGCCGCCATCATGAGGCTGAACCACCGTCCACGCCTCTGCATTCCGCAATTCATCCCGCGGAATAAGGATTAAATCCCCATCCGCCGTCAGAGCCGCAAAACTTTCACCATCTCGCGCGGCTGCAACCTGCACAATAGGACTTTCGAAACGACGCTCAGCGCCACGCTCTACAAGGAGTTCCGTCGTTGTCATACAGCCGGGGCGCCTTCCACTGTGCAGCTCTCAAAACCACGGCGCAAACGTGGGCGGTTCAAATTACGCCCGATAAAAACCAAGCGCGATTCTGTTGATTCACCCTCGCGCACAGGACCAATGAAGTCCCCATCCGCCATCATATGCACTGCCTGAAACGCAAAACGCTCATCAGAACCTTCAAAATGCAAAATGCCTTTCGAGCGCAGAATATCCGCTCCCTGCTCCTGCAAAATAGCCCCAATCCATGCGTTAAAACGCTGCTGGTCTAGCCGCTCTTTTGTGGAGAGTGAAATGCTCACAATGCCTTCTTCATGGCTGTGTTCATTATTCTCTAAAAAGTCCGGCATGGTCGTCAGGGCACGCTTCAAATCAAAGCCACCACGATCCAACACATCGGTCAGTTGCACATTGCCACGCTGCGCCTCATGGATCTCAGCCACAGCATTAATCTTACGAATACGCGCCACAATCTCTTGGCGGCGTGCTTCTTCAGCCAAATCCGTTTTGTTGAGGATAATGACATCCGCAAAGGCCAACTGGTTCGTCGCTTCCGGGCTTTCATCCAATGTCTGCATGACATTA
The DNA here is from genome assembly GCF_946476835.1 of uncultured Neokomagataea sp. Lineage (GTDB taxonomy): Bacteria > Pseudomonadota > Alphaproteobacteria > Acetobacterales > Acetobacteraceae > Gluconobacter. Next base: position 61,651 of record NZ_CAMKWA010000007.1, on the reverse strand, counting down.
AAAGCATCAACTACTGTCACAACGGCATCAAGATGTGCCTTATCGCGCAGGTTTTCATCAACAAAAAATGTCTGCGCAACAGGAGCCGGGTCAGCCAAACCGGTCGTCTCAACAATAATACCATCAAACCGGCCACGACGGCGCAACAGACTGCCCAGAATACGGATTAAATCACCCCGTACCGTACAACAAATACAGCCATTATTCGTTTCAAAAACTTCTTCATCCGCATCAACCACGAGGTCATTATCAACCCCCAGTTCACCGAATTCATTCACCAAAACAGCATATTTCCGGCCGTGTTCGGCGCTCAGAATATGATTTAATAAAGTCGTTTTCCCCGCCCCTAAAAAACCCGTCAAAACCGTGACTGGAACCGAGCCGGTACGTGATGTGTCATGCGCTTCGGACATGAAATCCTCCATATTCTGGCTGTGATATAGGCACGTCTTAAGTGTGGGGAAACCCATCACGGGACGGAAAGCGCTTACAAGACAGCGCTAACCCAACCAACATAAAGCCCCACCCTCCCAAAGGCAGGTTGAGAAAATCCGAACTCGACGTCAGCGGCCAATACTGAATCAACACAGCAGCAAACAAACCAATCTGCAAGGCATTGCCCTGCTTTCCCGGCCATATCGCCCACAAGAGGCACACAATCAGCCCCATAAAAATAAAGAGTCCCGGCAATCCGCCATTAATCAGTGCTTGTGCATAAAGATTATGCGGATGCTGCACACAAACCTGAAAACTCGGATCAGCCGATGGCACAACATGGAGCCAATGAGGGGGCGTCAGATCCGCCGCCCCCGCACAGTCATGACGATAACCATCATAACCATATCCCAGCCACGGATGCTGAGATGCCATCACAATGACACGACTATAAATTTGCCCGTAAGGAGACGCGGAAAAATGTTCCAACTGAAACCGCGTCAACGTCACCAAATGATGGAAACTCGCGGGCGAAAACAAACGTGCCAGCATCACTAACCCCGGCACAGCCACAAGACCTGACACTGCCATCACGCGCATAGGTCGGTACAACAGCGCACAAACACCAAACCCAAACAGCGCCAAAGCAAACGGCATACGCTGCCCCGCCAGCACCATAATGGCTACCGCCCCCAGTAATGCGCCAGCCTGTAGTATACAGCGTTGCGGTAAACGCTTCTGCTCCCAACAGGCGCAGACCACCATCAAAAGCGGCAAAATCAAACGGGAGAGCGGTGCCGCAGCACGCGGGTGCGCATATGGCCCCGTCAACGTTCCATCAAAAAAACGTGGCTGACCAAAAAAATTAACACCAAAAATCGCCTGAAAGGCCATTTGCGTCGCAATATAAATGGCACATCCAAAAGTGACCCAGAGCACACGCCGCCGCCAAACAACATCAGGCAGCACCCACTCCCCTAAAGCCGCGATAGCGACCGGGAAACGTATGGCCACCAGTGCTTGTGTCAAAGCACCACCCGCGCCATGCGCCTCATGCAAAGCAGGCGGAACAGTGCAACAAAGCTGCCAACCCCACCACGCCATAGCCATCACAAACCACGGCCGACGCACCCAGTCGAACGTCCCCCCCACTTTGAACGATGATATGAGGAACAAAACGGCTAAAATATCAAAATCAATTTCAGCAAAGGCCCGGAAATGCGTCAGCGTGAGCGGCAATAAAACCGCTAACCAACAAGCAACCGACCTCAAAGACATCAAGCTTTGCAACATAACTGCTTCGATGACTGTTTTCCTACCAACATGCAACCGCCCTAGAAAGAATGCGCTTTAAACGTTACCCTTCGTTTGAAAGCGTAGAAGGAAGCAATATTATGGCAACCGATACCCTTCTGATCTCTGGCCTTGAAAAGCCTGTCTCTCGTGTCGCCCTCGGCACTTGGGCAATTGGTGGCTGGATGTGGGGCGGCCCGGACGATGATAATGCCGTCCGTACCATCCATGCAGCACTGGATGCGGGCATCAACTTGATTGATACCGCACCCGTTTATGGCTTCGGTCACTCAGAAGAAGTCGTGGGACGTGCATTAGCGGAAAAACCGCACCAAGCCGTCGTCGCAACAAAACTTGGCATTAACTGGACGGAAGAAGAAGAGAACCGCAAACTCTTCCGTGATTCCCGCCCGGCACGCATTCGCCAAGAAGTCGAAGATTCTCTGCGCCGCCTGCGCGTTGACACAATCGACATTCAGCAAATTCACTGGCCAGACACCAAGACACCCATTGATGAAAGCGCCCGTGAGCTTCAAAAACTCCGCGAAGAAGGCAAAATCCGCGCGCTCGGCGTGAGCAACTTCTCCCCCGAGCAAATGGATATCTTCCGCGAAATCGCGCCCATTGCTACAATCCAACCACCGTTGAACTTGTTCGAACGGACGACGGAAAAAACCATCCTGCCTTATGCCAAAAAGCATAATGCCGTCGTCCTCGCTTACGGCCCACTCTGCCGCGGTCTACTCTCAGGAAAAATGTCCGCCGATACGGCCTTCCCGGCAGACGACCTCCGTGCCAATGACCCGAAATTCATCAAACCCCGCTTCCTGTCCTACCTGGCAGCCGTCGATGAATTCAAAGAGATGGCTGCACAGCGCAACAAATCCGTACTAGCCTTCGCCGTACGCTGGGTACTGGACCGCGGCCCTGTCATCGGCCTTTGGGGCGCACGTAAGCCCGAGCAAGTCAATGGCGTCAATGACGTCTTCGGCTGGTCTCTAACGGAAGACGAAAAACAGAAGGTTGATGCTATTCTCGCACGCCACGTGCCTGAAGCCATCGACCCAACCTATATGGCTCCACCAGAACGCAGCGAATAACCGCGTCAGCGCTTTTGCGCTGACCATGCGGCCTGATGAGGAGCTTTGTGATGCGCTGCATGGCGCAGTGCATCACGCTCTTTCCGCGCAGCTTCCAGCCCAAAGCAAGATACCGCACGCACTTTCGCAGCGTGCCCTAATGCCACGCGTAGTGCGGTATCTTGCAGAGCCTTCGTCAAAATATCTTCAAACATACCGACCGCATCTGGGTCCGCATAAAGGCCGGCATCCCCCACAACATCCGGCAACGCCCCATTGCGTGACGCAATCACCGTGCAGCCACACGCCATAGCTTCTAGCGCGGTCATGCCAAATGGCTCCGCCCAGCGGCTTGGCACGACAACAATGCTTGCTTCTGCCATTAAAGCCATCACTTCAGCATGCGGCTTATAACCCAGCATACTCACCTGCGCAGCAGCAGCTTGCGGACGCAAAGCGGCCAGAAAAGGTGTCTCAGGCGTATGCGAACCAAAACGATCCGCCCCTACAATCACAGCATCCCACTCTGGAAAGGATGGCCTCACCGCCTGCCACGCACGCACAAAAGCATCCACGCCCTTATCCGCAACAACACGCCCTGCAAAAACAACTAACGGGCGCTTCGGCACCTCAGCAGGTAAAGTCGTCGCATCAATTACATTATGCTGGACCTCAACGCCCCCACTATCTGCCAACACCCCCTCACAATACCGACGTGCAACCCACTGTGAAACACCACACACTTGCATAGCCCGCACCGTACGCTCACGCAGCTTTGCGGACGTCAAACCACGCATCGTCTGGGGATCATTATGTAAAATCAAACGTACAGGCACAAAGCGCGCCAAAATTCGCGCCAAACCGGGGCGGTTATGAACCTCTACGAGATCGGGCTGCAACGTGCGTACCGCACGCACACAACCCAAAAGATAACGCCAGCGCGGCATAAACGGCAGCAACACCCTCGGTACGGCAATAAACGTTCCCCCCGATAGTGGTTCTCCCTCAATGCTACGACCAAGGATACAATCCCCCTTCGCCGCCAAACGACTGACCAGCAAGGCGATCGACCCTGCAGCCCCCGCATCATAACACTCCTTCGGAGGCAGGATTGTCAGAACTCTCGGGAAACTGCCAAACATACCTTAAAGACCCCACCTACGGTTTCAGCCTCTCTTTCCTATACTGACCTAGAGCAGACCGTAAGCGTTTTTCGTGGATCGTAGCGGTGTAAACCCCCTTGAGTCCTACGACTATTTCCCCCACATCTGACACATTCATTCTCAGGAGACCGCGTCTCCCCTCTCTGCCCACCCTTTGAGGACAGTACATCACCATGAAAATTAACGGCACCGCTTACCGCAGCCTCTGGCGCCCAACCGATGACCAAAATAGCATCCGTATTTTCGATCAAACCCGCTTTCCTTGGGAAGTCGAAACTCTTGCCCTACGTGATGAAGACGCCGTCGCCCATGCCATTCGCAGCATGCAGGTACGTGGTGCTCCCCTGATTGGGGCCGTTGCTGCCTATGGGCTAATCTTTGCCTTGCAAAACGATGCATCCGATGCCGCTTTGGAGGCCGCCGCGAACCGCCTGGTGGAAACACGCCCCACCGCCATCAATCTGCGCTGGGCTATTGAGCGCATGGTCAAACATCTCCGCACCGTTCCCGTCGCACAACGCGTCGAAGCTGGTTACGCTGAAGCCGATGCACTGTGCGATGAAGACGTTGCCGTCAATGAGGCCATTGGCCGCCACGGTTTGGAGCTCATCCGTAAGGCATGGGAAGAAAAAGGCAAGCAAGGTACCGTCAACGTCCTGACGCACTGCAATGCTGGCTGGATTGCCACGGTGGACTGGGGCACTGCTCTCGCCCCAATCTATATGGCCCATGATGAAGGTATTCCCGTGCATGTCTGGGTGGATGAAACCCGCCCACGCAACCAAGGCAGCCTCCTAACCGCCTTCGAACTCGGCAGCCATGGCGTTGCACACACCGTCATCGCCGATAATGCTGGCGGCCACTACATGCAGGCCGGCCAAGTTGACCTCGTCATCGTCGGGACAGACCGCGTGACCGCACAAGGCGATGTTGCCAACAAAATCGGCACCTACCTTAAAGCCCTCGCCGCACACGATAATAACGTTCCTTTCTGGGTGGCCCTCCCCTCTTCCACCATCGATTGGCGCGTACGGGACGGCGTAAAAGAAATCCCGATTGAAGAACGCAGCGCAGACGAAGTGCTCTACGTCACCGGCCTTGAGGCCGACGGTACACCGGGCCGCGTACGCGTAGCACCACCAGCCAGCACAGGAGCGAATCCAGCTTTTGATGTCACCCCCGCGCGCCTCGTCACCGGCCTCATCACCGAGCGCGGCTGCTGTGATGCCTCAGAAGCTGGGCTGCGCGGCCTTTTCCCGGCAGAGAACAACCCGACCTAACCGGGAAACCAATAGACCATCTTGACGCTATAGGGGTGTTGCCGCTCACAATATGGCTCACCCCCACCACCACATCGCGCCGTCGCGTATGGGTGCACAACGCCGCAGGAGGATCACTGTGACATCGTCACCCACATTCCGTTATGTCTTAACGCGACTGCCTACACGCGCAGCCTCACTTAGCCTTGTCAGCCTCTGTGCGCTGAGCGCTTGTGCAGAACAACCCACACCACACGCGACACCAACGCAAACACCGACCGCCCAATACGCCAATGGCTCAACTGGCCCCATCGGCTATGATCCCCATGTACCAGATTTCGCCAGCCGAAATTTTGAGCCCTTCAACCGCCAAGACGTCGCTGCTATCGCCCTGCGCGAATGGCGCATGTTCGGCTCTGCCGTCGCGGATGATGACCCAGAAAATCGCTCAGACGCTAGTTCCCCAGCCTTAAAACCAGAACGCATCCCCGGGCTATGGCAGCGTATCGGTGAATATTGGTGGATCGGCCAAGACCCCGCTGAGACGGAAGTTGGCTGGACGGGGAAAACCAATGCCGAAGGGCAGCGCTTTGCACCCGAAAATGACGCTCATTACGCATGGTCTGCTGCGTTTATTTCTTACGTCATGCGCGTTGCGGGGGCGAATGAGCGCTTCCCATACTCACCCAACCACTCCACCTACATTAATGCTGCTGCGAGCGGACAATTTAACGGCGTCAGCGCACATGCGCCGGGCAGCTACGCGCCTAAAATTGGAGATCTGATTTGCGTTGGCCGAGGGCATAGCCGCTCAGTCACCTTCTCCATGCTCCCAACCAGCTACGGTTTCCCTGCACATTGCGGCATCGTCACTGCAACCAATCAAAACACACAGCCATTTGGGCATGAACTCAGCATCATCGGCGGCAATGTGGATGACACAGTTGCGCTAACACATGTTCCAACCGATACCGCTGGACAAATCGCAGACCAAACCGGGCACAGCTACGATAGCCGCTACCCGTGGTGCGCCGTGCTTGAAGTCCGCTATGACGCGGATCAGGAACCTGATAGCGGCTTATGAGCTGACGGAAGGCCTGCAGCCTTCCAACCTGTTCCCGGCCCGTGCTTATCTTCAAAGCCATCTGCAATATTCGTCACATGCTCATACCCGGCATGTTCTGCTAACGTGCTAGCATGATGTGAACGCATACCAGAGCGGCATAAAAACAAAACCGGCTGAGCACGGTCAGGCACCGCTTGCGTCAATCCCACTACAAATGCTTCTTCTTGGTCCGGCGCCCATGTCAAACACACCAAGGGGCATGGCAGTTTTTCCGCATCAGGCAAGCCAATGAATTGCCATTCTTGTGGAGTACGCACGTCAATGAGAACGGGAGTTGGCTCTTCCGATAAACGTGCCCAAGCTTGTTTGGCTGTTAGAATATTCATGCCTCTTCCTCATCTCTACAAAAAACGCTCTAATTAAATCAAACATACCATTGGTCAGGCCCACGCACCACGTCAGTGGTCGGAGCCACCCCAGTCAGGAGTGACAGTATGACCGACAAGGCCTCCCAGCACCACCGCCCACGCGGATGGACACATGCGGCATCCGGCATGATTGACGCCATTGGCGGAACCCCACTGATCCGCCTACGGCGCGCCTCTGAAGAAACAGGCTGTGACATTTACGGCAAGGCAGAGTTCATGAATCCCGGCGGATCCGTCAAAGACCGCGCGGCCCTTGCCATCATACAAGATGCTTTTGCCAAAGGCTTACTCAAACCCGGCGGGACCATCGTTGAAGGCACAGCCGGCAATACGGGCATCGGCCTCACTCTTGTAGCACAGGCCCTTGGCTGCAAGGCCACCATTGTCGTACCTGAAACGCAAAGCCGTGAAAAACTCGATTTCCTGCGCATGATTGGCGCTGACCTGCGCCTTGTTCCTGCCAAACCTTACCGTGATCCGGGCAATTATGTGCATTTCTCCCGCCGCCTCGCGGAAGAAACAGGAGCGTTCTGGGCCAACCAGTTCGACAATACCGCCAACCGTGAAGGGCACCGCACCACAACGGCAGTTGAAATCTGGGAACAAACTCAAGGCAAGGTCGATGCTTTCACCTGCGCTTGCGGCACAGGTGGCACTTTAGCAGGCATCGCCCTCGGCCTCCGGGACCAAGCCAAAGCTGCACAAAAAGCCGCACCACGCATTGTCTTGGCTGACCCTGAAGGCTCTGGCCTTTATGGATGGGTCAAAGAAAATGACCTCTCCATCGCTGGCGGCTCCATCACAGAAGGAATCGGTCAATCACGCGTGACCGCGAATCTTGATGGCAGCGCCCCGGATGATGCAGAGCGTATTCCAGATACCGAAGCTTTGGAGCATATTTTTGCCCTCACAGCCGAGGAAGGCCTCTCCCTAGGCGGTTCTTCCGGTATTAATATTGCCTCTGCCATTCGTACAGCGCGGAAAATTGGTCCCGGACATACGATTGTTACAATTCTGTGCGACGGTGGCGCACGCTATCAATCGAAGCTCTTTAACCCCGAGTTCCTTCGCGCCAAGAACCTGCCAGTGCCACACTGGCTCGCCTAAGGGCAAAACGGGGTGTGGTACCAACCATGCCCCATCCAGCAGAAGGCCACTCGGCACACGGAGCTCACTGTGAGAGACTACCATGCCGACGGAAACACTGCCGCACCTGCTCGTTATTGATGATGACCGCGAAATCCGCGAACTCCTCACCAAATTTCTTGAGCGCAACCACTTCCGCGTCACCGCTGCCCGTGATGGCCGAGAAGCGCGCAAGGCATGGACCGCCGGTCACTACCAACTCATTGTGCTCGACCTCATGCTGCCCGGTGAAAGCGGCCTCGAACTCGCTCGCTGGCTCCGCACGCAAGACAACGTTCCCATCATCATGCTCACCGCGATGAGCGATGAGACAGACCGTATTATCGGCCTTGAATTCGGCGCAGATGATTACGTCCCCAAACCCTTCAACCCGCGTGAACTTCTCGCCCGTATCCGCGCCGTTCTCCGCCGCACGACCGAAACAAGCGAACAGCGCCAAGCGGCTGACACCCGTAAACTCTTCTTCGCTGGCTGGACGTTGGACCCCGTACGTCGCCGCCTACTTAATCCACAAGGAGCAGAAGTCTCACTCACCGGCGGCGAATATGACCTGCTCATGGCCTTGCTTGACCGCGCAAACCGCGTTCTCACGCGTGACATGTTGCTAGAATTGCTACGCGGCCGTCAGGCTGGCCCCTTTGACCGTGCGATTGACGTAGCCGTCAGCAGATTGCGCCGTAAACTCGAAGATGATGGACGCAATGCACAGGTCATCAAAACCGTCCGTGGCGGTGGCTATGTCCTCGCAGCTGAAGTTGAACGCGCCTAAACACTATGCGCCTCCTTCCCTCCTCTCTCGTGACCCGCACCAGCCTCCTACTCATTGTGGGGCTGGCCATTGTTGAGCTCACAAGCCTATTCATTCACGCGATGGACCGCCTCGACACGACAGAGCGAGCGGAGCTGCATAATTACCAACTTCAAACGTTTACGATATATTGCACCTTCGCAGAAGCTGATCCTGACGACCGGACTGCGCTGCTCAAAGATCTGAGCCTCCCCGATAATCTGACGGTTGAACTGCTCGATAAGCCTGACCCCGCCCTACCGACACATCCTATTCCTCTACCGGGACGGAATTTCCCCACACCCCCCAATCCATCATCCCAGTTCTCAGATCATCGCCCCCCCACGGATATGCCGGGCTATACAACGACAGAGCGCAACGGTCTCTTTTCTCCCGGAAATATACACCCGTTCGGCCCTCTTCCGGGCTTCATGCCCAACCCTAACGCCATGCCCGAAAGCATGATGGATCCTATGCTGCGGCAATCCATGCCCGAACCATCCATGCAGGACCATGGCGCCCCTCCGCCAAACGCATTCTCATCTCATGAGAACGGCGGCACACCGCCACAAGATCACTCGCCTTTCCATGACGACATGGGAAGCACATTCATGCCACCACAGCCCTTTTCTTTGCCATCCCCCAACGAAGAAAACCGTGCTGCACACCCTATCATGCACGTGCCACAACATGAGATTCCCCTGCTGCTCCGTTGGGCACTACTGCCCCCCTCTTTGTACCCCCTTGAAGCACGCGCTGGCAGTATTCTCCGCACACGTTCAACGTCTCTGCTTTTGCCTGACGGCAAAACATGGGTCGTTGTACGCCTTGCACTTGGACTCCCAAACCCCTTCGGTACACCGGGCACCGTCCTCGCTTTTCTCATCACTTCCATCGTCGGCAGCGCACTCATTGTCTGGCTGATCCGACGTATGATTGCCCCTATCGAAACATTAGCCAGTGCTGCAGAAGCTCTCGGCCGGGATATGAACAGCAGCACAGCATCCCTACCTGAGCACGGCCCCTCTGAACTCCAGCGAGCGGCCATTGCCTTCAATACAATGGCGCGTCGTATCCAACGCTTCGTGAGCGACCGTACCCTCATGCTGACTGCCATTGGTCACGATTTACGCACACCTATTACCCGGCTCAAACTCCGCGCCGAATTCATCGATGATGATGAACTACGCAACAAAGTCTTGGCTGACCTTGACGAAATGGAAGCCATGGTCGCCTCCACTCTAGCATTCGGGCGCGATAGCTCAGCCAACGAGCCTCTCGTATCACTCGATCTGCGCGCTCTTCTTGAGACGATCATGGATGAAGCCAGCGAAAGTCACCCCCATAAAGCGGACCTCTTGCATGTTGTCTTACCCAAGGTTCCGGTACAAATCCGCGCACGCTCCGTCGCTCTCAAGCGCGCACTAAACAACTTAATCCTTAATGCTCTCAAATATGGCGGGAGCGCACACGTCACCCTTACCCTGCCGCCCACAGAGAAAAAGCAACACCAACACGTTAAAATTCTCATTGAAGATAATGGCCCTGGCCTACAGCCAGACGATCTTGAGCGCGTCTTTGAACCTTTCGTTCGTACAGATGCGAGCCGCAATTGTGAGACGGGCGGAACTGGCTTGGGTCTATCAATCGCACGCACCATTCTACGCGGCCAAGGTGGGGACGTTTATTTACAAAACCGCCCCGAAGGCGGATTACGCGCCATCGTTATACTCGCCGTATAACGTCACAAAAGCGCCTTCTCAGCGCTCCGACAACTCCAAAACAGCCTTGTGGGACTTGGAAAAATCATTGCGCAGTCCGTCCCACGTCGCCACAAGCGCAACGCGTAGAAAAGACCACGGCTTACGATAGAAAAATGTTGACCGAACGCTCTTAAAAAACAGCATCGGTAACAAAAAGCCAAAATACATGCCCGATATTTTCTTAAAAAATGGCATGTCATTTCGAATAATATAATACGCTTTCCACAGCGGATTATAAACACGGCGCCCAGATGACGGCGTTGCACAATCATGGACAAAACGCACATCAGGAGCGAAAAGCAATTTATACCCTTTCTTCGTTAAAGAGAGCGTATAAATTGAGTCATCACGATAGATAAACAAATCCTTATCCGGCAGCCCAATGCTGCTCTTCACCAACGAGCGCCGAATAAAAAAACCGACAAAAGAAGAAAAGCTGACTTCAACAGATTCTGCCGCCGCGTAAGCAGAATCAGGCAGCCCCAAGGCTCCCTGATTTTTTTTCAACTTGTCCCAGATAGCAAACGGCGAACCAAAAATATTTACACCCGGCCTGTTCATTGGGCAGATTGTTTGGTCAGGGTAGTATACGGCCGCTGCAACCCCCCCAACATCATCTGTCAAAGGCAAAGCCATGAAATGTTCGAACATGTCAGGCCGAGGGTAAGAGTCATCATCAAAGCACAGAAGCCACTCTGCATCCGTACGATCCGCAGCAATTTGAAAGCCTAAAGCAAAGCCTCCGGCTCCCCCCAAGTTTTTCTCCTGACGGATACAACAGAGGCGCTCATCATTCAGTGCGTTAAGATAGCGCGGCGTCTCATCTTGTGATGCATTATCAATGACAACCACAGATGAAAACGGCAAAGCTAATGTCTTGGAGAGTGTCGTTTGCAGCTTATCAAAACGATTGCACGTCACAATAACGGCGGCAATTTTGGGAAACTCTACCGACATAACGCTTTAAAAACTCCACCTACAACATCAGTTTTTCATGCTTGAATGGCAAAACTGAGGCCATAAAATATGCCCACTACTCGCGACGGGTGGGCATATCTCTCCATCTCAAATTATTCTATTAAATTCAGAGCACACACTATTACAAAGAGTAAATCTTTCTCCAAAATTTCTCCGTTGTCATATCAGACATTCCATTTTGATAATCACGCCGTAAACGCGGCATATTTTTCAAAAACAGGAGAGATGTCTTTAAGAATAACTTCGAAAGATTGAAAAAACGTTTCTTATCATAGTGAGCCACATATCCAAGATCCATCGCCTCATAGAAGTACATAACTTTACTATGACGGAATATTTTACGGAACGTCCCTCGAAATGCTTTATGATCCAACATCGTTGTTTTGCGAATCAATGCTGTCGGCAACAAGAAACCATTCAGCGTCAACAAACGAAGATAACGCCGCACACGGCACTCATGCACACCGCCATGCACCAAAGCATAATCGGCCAAACATACTTTGGTCAGCTTTTCTTCTGCGTTTAACGGACCAAATTCGGCACGAATTGCCGACATATCCATATTCTCAAGCCAGAACTCTGGCCCCTTAGAGACATCACGAATTGCCTGAATAATCGCCTGTGCACTGCTATAATTATACGACAGAATACTCGACAAAAACCACGAGAGCATAATACGGAACACACGCTGCTTTGGCATATCTGATGTCATCAGCATAATAGCCAATGTAGAGCGTAGCCCCAAATAACGGGTTAGCGGATTTTCTTTCAGTTGGAAGTCTTCTCCCCAACAGGAAATCCCGTTCATCGTCTCTACTTTAAAATCATTCAACAGACCAAAAAGTGCATCATCCCCGCGCACAAAGAACGGGTATGGATAATAACGGAACTGTTTCAAATCGAAGCAGAAGAACCACCACGCTCCATAGGCACTGTAACTTTCTTGACGTTCTGCATGCAACAATTCTCCAACATCACGCATATCCCGCCCAGTATTTAGGGGACGGACGAGACCATGCTCATACGAAGCACCCTTTTCAAACAGACGATAAGGTTCCATCTCTCGCAATAAAGCGCCAGAAATCGCGAGTTTTGAATCGCGTGCGAATTGCTGCAATGTGAAGGCACGCCGGATTGATTCAATCTCACAAGACGCGTCATCATCCATGAACAAGCAATGCGTATAATTTTCACTATCTACCAAATACAGCAAACCACGCGTGAAACCACCCGAACCCCCTAAATTAAGGTTAGGGATGTGCACTGCTCCTTCTGTCTGCTCAGCAGTCAAATTGCTCGAGTTATCCACTACAATGAGGTCAATTTTCCCCGCATAATCAGGCCGTTGCAAAAGCTCCTGACGAATACGTCGTATAGCAGGAACCACAAAAGACTGACGGTTAAAATGAGTGATCACCACACCCAGTTTGACATCGTGCTGCGGAGCCGAAGAGGTTACGAAACACCCTCCATTCAACTCGCCATTAGAAACTGCTTCCAACTGAATTTTTAAAAGACCATCATCCAGTTCAGCCCATGGCAGCTCAACGAGCGTACCCTCATTATTATTCAGTTCAATCTCATGCTCTGCCAGCCAACGGAATGCCTGCCCCAGACGATGAACCCCCGCCCGTAAGATAAAATGCCCGTGCCCCTTCAATAACACCGAGATATTATCAATGGTCGTCATGCGCTTCCACGCACCCACAGAAATACCATTATAATAAGTATCAAAAAGCGCTCGACCACCCGCCTGGAACACCGCTTTGCGCTCTGCAAGACGGAACGATACATGATCATTCCCCCGTGCATATAATTCAGCAGGCGCCGAAAAATCCATACCGGGCAAAAGAAGGTCTTGAACGACAGAGAACTCAGTCATGGTTGTCCTGAAAGTCGGGCGTTTACGTAAGTAAGGCTGCCTTTAACAGCTCTTCTTCCTATGGACCAGCACAGAACTTCACTTGCATTTACTCCATATCCTATATGCCACACCTCATCTCCCGCTATCCTCTTTTTTGCCGCACAGCCGCGTCCGTGCTACCGGATGCAGCATGACACTTGCAGCGCGTGCCATTCATCTCTGGCTTGGGTTCTGTCTGCGCACCACACGGTGGCAGATCACCGGCACATCTGCGGGGCGTGCCGCAATCACACAACCACATGCAGGCTATGTCGTAGCGTTTTGGCACCGTCACCTGACGCTTGCCCCCGCCCTGTGGTTTTGGGCTCGTGCCCGCAACCCCGACCTACGCCTCTACGCGTTTATTTCCCGTAATGCAGATGGCCGTCTCATTGCTGATGCTATCCGGCCGTGGAACATCACCGCTATTCACGGCTCGACCGCCCGACGCGGCAAAGATAAAGGCGGTGCAACTGCACTGCGTACTGCACTACGCATCATCAACGACGGTGGCCATATCGGCATTACTCCCGATGGCCCACGTGGCCCAGCCGAAAGCATCCAGCCCGGCGCAGAAGCCCTCTCCCGCATAGCACGCCGCCCGCTTATCCCCGTTGGCATGGATTGTACGAGCATACACCTCCCATCATGGGACCGCTTACGCCTGCCTTTACCGTTTGGACGCGGCGTTATCGCCCCCACAACCCCACTTCTCCGCCCTGACGCAGCCACCCTGCGCGCCGCCCTATCCGACGCGAACATACAAGCCGAAACACAACGCGCACACGCACACCGCAACATCATTGAGCAGCTTTGGGGAGGCATCGGCACAGCGCTTGCTCCTGCCCTCATTACCATGACGCGACTGCGATTACGCCGCGGCAAAGAACTCCCTAACCGGTTACGTGAACGTATGGGCCTCACCCAAACCGCTCCCGCCAAAAAACAACGTACATTATGGATGCACGCCGCCAGCGTCGGAGAAACACTCTGCGCCCGTCCGCTCCTTGATGCCTTGCTCGCCGCAGACCCCACCCTGCATGTCCTGTTTACAACAGCAACCGTGACCGGCAGCGCAATCATGGCGCAGCACCCCGCCATTGGCATGCGAGTCACGCACCAATTCATTCCGCATGATGTGCCGCGCTGGATCAAACGCTTTCTCAAGCGCTGGTCTCCTGAAGGTGCCGTCTTTGTAGAGAGTGAACTCTGGCCCGGCATCATCACGGAACTCTCCCGCCGCCATATTCCCATCATGGTTGTGAATGGTCGCTTGTCAGACCGCTCCGCCCGCCGCTGGCAGCGCTTCCGCCCCTTTGTGCAATCACTCTTCTCACGGCTTACATGGGTCGCCGCCCGCGGAGCAGAAGATGCTGCGCACTTCCGTGCCCTTGGCGTCAAAACCGTTTATAATTACGGGGACCTCAAACGCGACGCAGCTCCACTTCCCCATGACCCTACAGAACTTAAACGGCTCCGTGATCTTATCGGCACACGCCCCATTTTTGTGGCCGCATCCACCCATCCCGGTGAAGAAGATATTATTCTTCAAGCAGCCGAAAAAGCACGCCAACAACAACCAACACTTTTAACAATTTTAGTACCACGCCACCCCAATCGTGGGCCAGAACTCGCCGCACGCTTTAATCTTCCAAGCCGGCAGGCCGGACATGACCCCGACAAGACCATGCCTCTGTTTCTGGCAGATACACTCGGTGAACTAGGATTATTTTACCGCTTAGCCGATTCATGCTTCATCGGACATTCACTCATCACACCCGGCGGCGGGCATAATCCGTTCGAACCCCTGCGCCTTGGCGTACCGACTGCAACTGGCCCCCATATGAGCAACTGGCGCGAGGCCGTCATACAGCTTGCGGAAACATTGCAGACAGTCGACAATGCTGACAGCTTAGCCCAATGGCTGAATCGGCCAACCACTACTACCTTAAAACCTGTTCCTGAAGCCCGCATCGTTAATACATTAACCGCCACTGTTCTGGAGAGTTTGAAGCGATGAGGTTACGCCCCCCCCGCTTCTGGACGTCTGACACACCCAACCTCGCCGCACGTGTGCTTCGGCCCGTTAGTGCCGTCGTCAGCCACGTTGCACAACGGCGCAGCACACAACCGGGCTATCACGCTGCTGTACCCGTTCTTTGCTGCGGCAATGTCACCACTGGCGGCACAGGGAAAACTCCCCTTACCCTTGATTTCGTCCGCCGTTTACAAACACGCGGCCATACCCCCCATATTCTCAGCCGTGGCCACGGCGGTAAACAGCGCGGCCCCCTTGCCGTAAACCCCAGCAATTACACCGCAAAAGATGTCGGGGATGAACCCATGCTTCTCTCGGCATGCGCCCCCACATGGATTGGCGCCAATCGTGGTGAAACGGCCAAACTCGCCGTCAGCGAAGGGGCAGATTGCCTCGTCATGGATGATGGGTTCCAAAACACGACTTTAGATAAAACCCTCTCCCTGCTCATCGTCGACGGTGCAAGCGGGTTTGGTAATCAACAGGTCCTCCCCGCTGGCCCCTTACGTGAAACACTCGAAGCCGCTTTTGCACGGGCACAAGCCATTGTCCTCATTGGAGAAGATAAGAAGAATATCCGCCACTTAACCTCTCTCCCCATCCTGCATGCCCGTTTCATTCCCGGACCAGAAATCCGCCGCTTACAAGGCGTCCGCGTCATTGCTTTTGCTGGTATTGGCCGCCCCGACAAGTTTTTCAACATGCTGAGAGACGCGGGGGTCGATCCCGTCCGCACGCTGAGTTTTCCAGACCACCACAGCTATACACCACGCGATATTCAGCGCTTGGATGCTCTACGTTTAGAAGCCAATACAACCCTCGTCACAACGGCCAAAGACGCCGTGAAACTACCCCCGACCTTCCGCGCCCAGACTGTTATCATTGGCATCGATGTTCTGTGGGAAGATCCAGCCGCTCCTGACAAAATCTTGGACCAACTCTTTACATGACCAATTTTCTACAACGCGCTGAGCATACCCTCTTACGCACCCTCCTCTGCGCACTCCGCCGTCTTTCCCCCGCCGCAGCCTCTAATCTTGGCGGCGCCGTAGCCCGAACCTTTGGTCCCTTTATCCCCGTTTCACGCATTGCAGACCGCAATGTGCAATTGGCTTTTCCTGAGTATAATGCCCAAAAACGCCGCCAGATTGTCCGTGAATGTTGGGATAACCTCGGCCGCACCATTGCCGAACTCCCCCATATCGGCCAACTCCCTCATAACACCCCCCATGGCGCTGGCTGGGCCATAGAAGGCGAAGAACATCTTATCGCCGCCCGTAAGAGCGGACGCCCTGTCATTTTTTTCTCCGGCCATATTGGCAACTGGGAGTTAATGCCCCCCGCTGTTGCACATCACGGCCTCCCCTTCGCATCTTTTTACCGTGCCGCCAGCAACCCTTTGGTTGACCAACTCATCCGTGATTTGCGCCAAAGCACCATGCAACAAGAGGCCCTCATGTTCCCCAAAGGAGCCAAAGGTGCACGTAGCGCCTTACGGCATTTGTCCCAAGGAGGGCATCTCGGCATTCTGGGGGATCAAAAAATGAACGACGGGGTCGAAGCCAAACTTTTTGGCCGTCCCGCCATGACGGCCTCCGCAGCCGCTGTTTTCGCCCTGCGCCATAATGCGCTGATTGTCACAGGCCATGTCCGTCGTGATGGCCCGGCCCGACTCGTCCTCGTCGTTGATCAGCCCTTCAGCCCGACACCCACCGATAACCGGCAACAAGACGTGCTGACCCTTACCCAAGCACTGAATGACCGCCTTGAAAGCTGGATCCGCGCTCAACCGGGCTCATGGCTCTTATTGCACCGCCGCTGGGACAAGGCGCTCTACCGTCAGGTTGCGGCAACCTCCTGAGCTATGCATTTATTGCATGGCAGAATTGCCACACTCATGAATGTTTGTTGCGTAAAAAGGCACTTTTGTGAAGTTTCCTGTTGTGAAAAGGCATTTTAGCCCCTTAGCTTGCATGTAGTAAGTTTTTAACCGGGCTTTTTCCCAGATCGCGGAGGGTTTCCCTGATGCCACAACAGGCAACTTCCCAGCATGTTTCTCAGCAGGTTGCCAGATGTTCCAACATCGTTCCTCTGCGCCAAGGGGTTCTGCCGCGCCATCGTGAATATCTGTCACGCTGGCTAGAAGCAGGACTACGTATGGGCCTTTTCGATGCTGAGATTACAACGACCCATCAGGATGACACACGCGACAATGCAGCCATAGAGCACATCCTCGTCTGGGTCCGGGAAAACCCACAGCCAGCCTATATGCTGCGCCCACAAGGAATGAGCTGGGTTCTGATTGATCAGTTGCGTGAGCATAAACTGGGCAGCTATTCCAGCTTCGAAGTCGCACTCAACACAATCCGCCCTGTCTTACCAACGGCAGAAATCTACGCTGCTTAAAGTCCGCTGCGCCGTCGCCCTACTGCGGCGGCGCAGGAAAACGCCCTCCTTACGAAGGACGCAATGCAACATCCCGCGATGCAGGGACCACGATAGCCGAACCACCAACTTGGCGGATCTGAAAAATAGCTAAGTTACGGCTCACATGGCCATCAGGACGCAGACGAAACAACCCATCCACCCCCATAAAGCCATTACCACGCGTCAAGGCAGGCGTATCGACGCTGCCGGTACGCGCCACAACATTCGCCAAAGCCGCAGCATCGAAAGCAAAGTCTGTCACGGGTGACGGTGCCTGACCATACACAGCCTTATAACGCGCGACATAACCATTACGGTCACGCGCATCCGGGGCGGCAAACCAAGCCCCATGCAACACGCCCAACTTCGTATCAAACGCTTTCCACAGCGCCGGCCCCATCATCTGCACTTGCGATGCCGCAATATGGTCTTCCTGTAGCGCAGAAATCACCTGCGCCAACTCTAAGCCCGTATCGGCTAAAAGGAGCGCATCAAATGGCGGTGGAGCAACAGAAGGTGCGGGCTGACCTGCCGCAGGCGATACCGGTGCAGACCCTGCTGCGCCACCTTCTGCCGTAGGGTCAACCGCTGATGGGCCAGCCGCTGCTACCGGCTCCGCAGGAGTGGCTGGCTGACGCCCCGCAATGTTAGACAAGCTTTTCAAGCCTTCACGGATATTCGCAGCATCTGCCGTGTGAAACACAATTTGCGGGTCATTCAAAGATGCGTCACGGCACGCCACCTTCAACCCATCAGCCATCGCATGACCTAAAGGATTATCTGGCAAAAACGCAGCAAAGGCTTTGCGACCCGTTGCGCGGGCGGCATCGACCATCCGGCGCACCTGCTGCTCCGGCGTTAAGCCCATCACCCAAACACCTGGCCGTGCTTGTGTCGAATCACTCGTGAAGGCAAAGACAGGCTTGCCCGCCTGCCCAGCAACGGGTGCTACAGCGGCAGTTTCCGTTGCGGTCAAAGGCCCAAGCAACAACGCATCCCCATGAGACAACGCCGTTTGCGCCGCTGCCGCCGCTCCACCTGCACCATTGCTGTCCTGCACATCAAGCGCAGGCGCGCCAGAGGAAGAAAGAGCCAACTTCGCAGCATCACGCATACGCTGGCCTACAGCACCAAAACGGCCACTCAAGGGTAAAACCAACCCAACCCTTGGTGCATTCGGCTGCCCAATGACGGGCGGTGCCTGCACACCGGGAGCCGAAATGGGTGCTTCACCACCATTATTCGCACACGCTGCGAGGCCAAAAATAGCGCCAAGCGTCACTACTGTGCGAAAATGCCTTGGCATACCCGCCCCTACAGGGTCTAAGCAGGAACGCTTTACTTCCTGCAAAGACACTTTGCGCTTCTTGGTCGAGGATACAGATGTCCGAGCAATCATGGTCTGCTGAAACTCCCTTAAGCGAGGTGGTCGTATCACCATCGAACGCCCCGCTCACCGAGGTAAACCCGGCAGGGGGAGGCTCCCTGATATTAGTTGCAACCCCAATCGGCAACCTTGGCGACGTCAGCGCCAGAGCGATTGAGGCTCTCCGTAGTGTGGAAGCCATATTATGTGAAGACACCCGTGTCACAGCCAAATTGCTCACTGCACACGGTATCACCACACCAACTTACACACTGCACGACCATAACGAAGCAGAGAAGATTCCGTTTCTTCTCGAAAAACTCCATGCTGGTTCCCGCTTCGCTGTTGTGTCTGACGCCGGTACCCCCCTCGTCTCTGACCCCGGGTTCCGCCTCGTACGGGCAGCGATTGATGCACAGATTCCCGTTAGCACCACGCCCGGCCCAAATGCCGTCATCACAGCACTCACCTTATCGGGTCTGCCTCCCCACCCCTTTACCTTCCTCGGCTTTCCCCCCTCTAAAAGCGAAGCACGTACCGGCACTTTTTCCGCTCTCCGCGCAGCAGAACAAGCCGGGTTACGCTCCACCCTAATCTGGTATGAAGCCCCACACCGCCTCATCGCCTCCCTCGCCGATCTCATCAGCGTGTTTGGCCCAGAGCGTGAAGCCGCCGTCGGGCGGGAACTCACCAAACGCTTTGAAGAAATGGTACGAGGCACTCTTCAATCTGTGCATGAGCATTTCTTACAACATGCACCACGCGGTGAGATCACCCTCCTCATCGGTCCCGCCTCCGAAACCGATACCGGTGCAGCTGACCTCGACACCTTGCTGCGTGAGGCCCTTCAACAACACTCGGTCAAAGACGCCGCCTCTTTAGTCGCAGGCATGGTCAAGCTACCTAAACGCACGGTCTATAGCCGTGCTCTAGAACTCTCCCGCGAGGGGTAAACACCCTCAGAGGAAACGCCACAGACTAACCCCTTCTCGCTCAATGGGCGGATACACTCTTCTACACCCAACTATAAACACGGTACCCTTTGATAATTGCCCAGAGGGTTTCACCCACATTCCTAAGTGCAAGGCCTACTGATTGTCGTAGGGCATTTTGATTCAGGCTTTGCAAAGAGACTGAAGATAATCAGCCTATTTTGGCTGACGAATGAATAAATGGAGCGTCTGCAGCCATTTACTCCCAAGAGCCACGACAAACCTCACGTTGAGGACCACCGTATACTAAACAGCATCAACCACAATGGTATGCGCTGGCGTGATGCGCCTCGGGAACATATCCGCACAAGACGCTCTACAACCGTTGGAAGCCTTGGGGCGACAGAGTTATTTTCATGCGGATGATGAATTAACCGCCTGCACCATCATGGATCATTGCCCCTCCTGCCTGCATCACAACCATGCATGCATGGCAGAGCACTCACTTCTTTTCTACAGAAGTGACAAAAACGGAGACACAACCAGCAGGGCACCAACCGCCACAATAAAGTACAGGCTAACCCCACGATAACGCGCCAAGGACGGCGTTTTTATCACCAACCATGCTGGGATTAAGCATCCAATCAAACCAAAAATCGGACTGCACACCGCCGTAAAAGATAAGACCGGTAAATTCGCAACAATAGCCCCATAGGCCAAAGCTACAGCCAATAAAGCGATACCTGCAGCCAAGATATTCGGACGGATATTCTGCGCAAGCAGCCACTTAGACGCAACAGACGTAAACAACCCTTGGCACGCTTCTTTAAAGCCTAAATACACGCCAAAAAATGCGGTCATGACAGCAAAAATATTCAGCACCACACCGATATACGTTGCCCAGCTTCCTCCAAAAACCTGTGCACTAATCGCCAATGCCGAGATATTTTGCTTATAAGCCGCTACAGCATCCACATGGCTCATCGCTAATGAAAACGATACCGCATAGAAAAAAACAACAACAAACAAAATAGCAAATGCGATATTCATCACCCGTAAAGCTTTATACCGCGCCACTTCTGGGGATTGTTCTTGCGCCCGGTAAAACACCACCATTGGGCTTAAAGTCTGCAAAAATAAAATCGACGTCAGCGTAAAAGGCAACGTAATAACACTTTGCCCGATCAACGTACCAACTGGCGGAACCGGTCCAATATTATGCAGATTCCAGCGGGAAATCATCAAGAAACCCAAGACAGCGATAATGCACAGCTTCGTGCACACAAGCAGGGTAGATACCTTAAACAAGGTTTTCTCTCCCCGTGAGGCAATACCCACCAGAGCAAACATCAAAACCAGCGGATACCACGCATAATGTGACAGCAACTCATGCGTAATGCCAAAACTGCGCAGGTAAGACGCACTGTCATTGGTAATGGCCGTCGCATACACCAACAGCCAAATCGTAATCATCACAAAATATAAAAAACCAAGCGCACGCCCCCACCCACGGCCCAAATAGCTCGCAATCATATCCGGGTAGGTCTGGCTCTCACGCGCAGAAGCAAGCGTATTGATGAAAAGCCGCTGGAATAAATACATCCCCGGATAACCAATGGCAGAGGAGAGCAAAAACACCCAAATGCCCACTAGCCCAACCTGCACCGGCAAAAACACAATGCCAGCACCGATTGCCATACCGATGCTTATAATCGTCCAGCCAATATCCGTTCCATCAAAGCGGCCGGCCTGCCCACCGCCTTGAGATGGTGCTGTTTGCGAACACATAAAAATATCCCCTCATGACGCCAGACCTCATGGTTTCCCGCATGAAGTGCGCTTGATGAAGGGATAAACTAGTGTTTTTTGTTTTTTATATAAATAACGATTTTATTATGTTTTAATCTGAAGAGCGTGGCAGCACAAATAATGACGGCGCAAGCGATAAGCCAAGCTTCACATCCGAAAGCGCAATCTTCGTCTCACGCCCCTGTGCATCCACAACGGTCCAACCCTGTAGTGCCAAAGGCTGATCGCTGAAATGCAGGGTCAGCGTTCCCCCACTTGGTTCGGCCGTGCGTACCAATGCCACATCCAGCTGCCCGTGCTCATGCGTAAAATGCGTAACCGTGACATCCCCAGAAAGCTTGGGGTTCGGGCGCAGTAGCAAACCCAGCGGCGTACGCTCAAGCGGCATCGTCGTGACCTGATCGATGCTCCGATCTTGGAACACGAGCTTGCCGTCATTCCCCACCAACAAAAGCGGGCTCGGCGCATCATAATCAAAGCGCATACGCCCCGGCTGCCCAGCGCTCCGCGCCAAAGAGGCCGTACCATGCGTCACGGCGCCATCAGGTGCCGTCTGCGCAAAACGCGCCTGCAACGTGCTCAAACCGCTCAACGTATCCTGAATCCGGTCAATCCAACCATGATCCACAGGACGCAAAACAGCCGGTGCCCCCTGAGCCAAGGCTGCCCCTATGGGGGCAACACAGCACAAAACCGCCATAGACACAGAAGCAAAACGCATAAAACGAGACACCATCATTACGAACTACCGATCACAACACCGGTTGCAAAAACAAGCGCACCACCAAGCAAGACCTGCACCAATGCAGACCCAAAAGGCGTATCCTGATACCGCCAGCGGATCCACGAAATCAGCAACAACTCAATGAGTACGGCCCCGATCGCTACAGCAAAAGCAAGGTGAAAATCTGGCACAAGGAAGGGCAAAGTATGACCGATGCCACCAGCAAAGGTCATGGCGCCACAAATCAAGCCGCGAATCAATGGCGCACCACGCCCCGACAATTTTCCATCATCGGCCAACCCCTCAGCCAGCCCCATCGAAATCCCGGCTCCCAGTGAGGCCGCCAAACCGACCAGCACGGCATCATGCGGATTTTTCGTTGCAAACGCTGCTGCAAAAACTGGCGCTAATGTCGAGACAGAACCATCCATCAGCCCGACAAGGCCCGGTTGCACCACGCGCAGCACAAACTCCCGGCGGCTATGCTCTTCTTCACGCTGCCGCCCGGAAGCATCCAGATGCTCAGCTTCTAAAAACCGTGCATGCCGCTGGTGGCGGTCTTCTTCCTCAGCCAAATCCCCTAGTAAGCGCCGAATTTCCGCATCACTCGTGCGCGCGGCAGCCTCACGATAAAAGCGCGCACTCTGCCGCTCCATATCAGCCGCGAGTGAACGAATAGCTTCAATGCCACGATTTTTCATCGCCCAAGCGGTTTTCCGCACAGGAAAACCCTGAACATCTTGTCGGCGCACTAAAGGAATATGCCGCCCGAAACGCTGTACAAAAAGATCAATCAGCGCATGGCGGTGCTGACTCTCTTCTGCCGCCATTTCATCAAAAATCGCGGCACTATCCGGATAATTCTCCCGCAGCATCTCTGCGAAATCCGCGTAAATATGCCCGTCTTCCTCTTCACTGGCGATAGCAAGCGCCAAGATCTCTGCTTCAGAAAGATCCGAAAGACGGGGCATCGTTAGATCTCCGCGTGTTGGAAAATTGGGCGCACATCACCGCCCCATGCGCCCTTATAAAGCGCCAACCAATGTTCCGCCTGTGTCGGACCACCATCCGCAATAGCCTGCAAGGGTGCCAAGAACTGCGCCTCATCACGCGCACGCGCACGCAAACCCTGCTCAGCCAAAGCGAGAACACGCCGCGCCAGAGCGCGCAAACCACCGGGGAAAGGTGCATCCATCGCAAGCTTTGGCACATCGGCGCGCAATTGCTGATACACGCCCCAATCCACCTCACGCACCAAACGCTCAGTGGCCTCCAAAGTCGCGGGATCGTACAGCAAACCAACCCACAGCGCTGAATGGGCGACCATCATCTGCGGCGAACCCGCATCCGCACCGCGCATTTCCAGGAACTGCTTCAAACGCACATCTGGGAATGCCGTCGTCAAATGATCTTCAAAATCCCCGATCGTTGGCGTTTGGTCCGCATAGGCTTTCAAACCTTCCGGCACCTCCCCATTTTCCAACCAACGGCGGAAAGACGCCCCTGCAACGTCTACGTTCTTGCCATCCCGCACGACGAAATACATGGGAACATCAAGAACCCAGTCGACGTAACGCTCAAACGAGAAATCATCTGCGAAGAACAAAGGCGGCTGCCCCGCACGTTCATTATCCGTATCGGTCCAAATACGACAGCGATTGGATAAATAACCATTCGCCTTCCCTTCCACGAAGGGCGAATTCGCCATCAGTGCACTAACCAACGGTTGAAGCGCCAAAGATACACGCATCTTCCGCGCCATATCGGCTTCATCCGAAAAGTCCAAATTAACCTGCACCGTTGAGGAGCGGGTCATCATATCCAGCCCCAATGCACCAACTGTCGGCATATAGCGCCGCATAATGGCGTAACGACTCTTCGGCATCCACGGCATGTCACCACGGCCCCACAGAGGCTGAAAGCCAACCGGAATAAAGCCCAACCCCAGATCTTTAACCGGCCCACGAATCAGATCAAAATGCGCCCGCATTTCCTGATCCGTTTCATGCAATGTCTCTAAAGGTGCGCCAGAAAGCTCAAACTGTCCCGCTGGCTCTAACGAGATGGAACAGCCCTTATGCGCATTCGCTCCCTTAAGACCAATAACCGCCTCACCATCATGGATAGGCTCCCAATCCGAGCCAGAAAGCGCCTCTAAAAGCGCGCCAATACCACGCGGCGTATACGGAGGCGGCGCATACGGGGTGCGGCCATCTGCCATATCCGGGCGGACAAAACCAAACTTTTCATGCTCAGTTCCAATGCGCCACTGACGTTGTGGCTTATTACCACGCATCAGAACCTCGACGAGTTGCGCACGGTTTTCGATCGGTGCGCTATTGGTTGTGCCGGGGTTGGACATTGCTTTCAGGCCTTATAGTCTAGATCGATTGTTCGATGATGACAGAACTGCTTTCAGTCGCTGTTGTAGCAGGTCCGGCGCGGCTGTCACCCTTTGTCATTCTGTATACGTTTTATGCGCCTTTACCGCCAAGCGCGACAACCCCGCACACACAGCCGTATCAGCCCGTAAGACCAACGCCCCTAACGACAATGCCCGCACAGCATCATGCGCCCGCAAACGCTGCATTTCTGCTGGAGAAAATCCACCTTCCGGCCCAATCAATAACCCAACATTACCCGTCACATCATCCGCCACAGCGGCCCCTGGCTGACGCTCCAATGCTGCATAAAGTGCATCCGTCACCGGCCACTCAGCCAAACGCTGTAAAAGAGGCTTCGGCGCTTCAATCTCGGGAACGTCCAAACGCTCACATTGCTCCGCAGCTTCCGTTGCGATCAAGCCCAATCGCTCGACATTAAGGCGAGCCATGTTCGTTCGCTCTGTAATCACCGGTAAAAACCGTGTCACACCGAGCTCTGTCCCCATACGAATAACGAGTTCCGTCGCATCACGCTTGAGAGGTGCAAAAAGCAACGTTGCACCCTGCGTTTTCTGCGGAGTACGCACCCGCTGCCGTAAAGTCACAGCCCCTTTATCCTTACGCAAGGCGGAGAGTTCGGCCTCCCACTCTCCATCCACAGCATTAAAGAGGCGAATAACCGCCCCAACACTCTGCCGCATCACAGACCCCAAATAATGGGCCTGACCAGGCAAAAGAGTAACACTCCCCCCTTCTGCAAAAGGAGCATCATTCGGGGCGCAATATAAACGGGGTGCATCACGACTCATACATGCTGGATAGCGCGCTCAGGCCCCTATCGCAAACACCATCACCACACCCCTTGACCTCCCGCCGCCGCCAGCGCATCAGAAAAATATGACAATTGCCCCGCCCCATACTGATATCCGTCTCTCTGGATGGATCGGACGCCTCTCAGATCCGTGGCGTTCTTATGCCCTCTTGGCACGGCTTGACCGCCCAGTAGGGACTTGGCTTCTGTTTTTACCCGGCGTCTTCGGTATCTTCTTGGCCAATAGCCCAACCCCTCTGACAACCCGCCTGATCTATACCGCACTCTTCGCCATCGGCTCCCTCATCATGCGTTCCGCTGGGTGCGTCGTGAACGATATCTGGGACCGTGATATTGACGCCAAAGTCGCCCGCACCGCAGGCCGCCCCCTCGCCAGTGGCGCCCTCTCCCTCAAACAAGGCCTGCTGCTGCTCGCCCTCTTGCTGTTGGGGGGATTAATTATCCTCCTCTGCCTGCCGGTGCTCTGCTGGGAACTTGCCCCTCTCGCGCTGGTTTTGGTCGCTCTTTACCCGGCCGCCAAACGCGTCACATGGTGGCCGCAACTGGTCATGGGTTTCACCTTTGGCTTTGGTGCCCCGATGGGCTATGCCGCCGCAGGTGGACATTTAGATGCCAGCGGTGTCCTACTCTACACAGGCGTTATCATCTGGCAGCTCGGCTTCGATACCATTTACGGCTTCCAAGATATGGAAGATGATGCACGCATTGGCGTTCGCTCCACCTCGCGCCTCATGGCAGCATGGCCGCGCCTCTTCATTGGCAGTTGCTACACCGTAACCCTCATAGCCTTCGGCCTCGCCGCAGCGCATGCCGGGCTCTCTGCTGGCTTCTGGGCGTTATTCAGCATCAGTGCCGTCATCCTCATGCGACAAATTTTTCGTATTAACCCCCATAATGCCCCGTCCTGCTTAGCGCTTTTCAAACAAAACGTGCCCATCGGTATGGTTTTCGCTCTTGCCTTTATTTTAGGACGCCTCGGCCTCTTATGAACCCACATACTGACCCCGCGGCCTTTATCCGCAGCCATACTACCGTAGCGCGCACACCCTTTGTGCCAGAAATCCCTCTTTACCTCGCCACCGAAATCACACCGCTCTGGCAAGCAAGCGCGGATTTTCTGGAGCAACATGACTTAGAACCACCCTACTGGGCATTCGCATGGCCCGGTAGCCAACTCATCGCGCGCACTCTGCTGGACCAACCTAAGCACGTACGCGGAAAGCGTGTTCTAGACCTTGCCTGTGGGTGCGGCTTGGCCGCTATCGCCGCAGCAAAATCTGGAGCAACACGCACCAGCGCCAATGATATTGACCCCTTTGCCCTCAGCGCCCTCCAGCTCAATGCAACGTTAAACGCCGTACACATCACCGCACAGCCCCATGACCTCATCGGCACACAGCCCGCATGTGACCTCATGATTGTTGGCGATGTCTGCTACGATGCCGCGATTGCAGCACGCATTTTGCCATGGCTGCAAAGCTGTACAGCATATTGTGATGTCTGGCTGTGTGACCCCGGCCGGCATTACGGCCCCAAAAGCGGCACCGCGTCTTTCCTAAAAGACGTCCCGCTTGAGATCCTAGCACAGGCCTCTATCCCGACCCTCCGAGACCTCGAGAGTAGCGATACACGCCTTACGACGCTTTATCGCCTACCAAAACATCCCGCATAACACTTAAGAGAGCCGCGGCACCGGCCATGCTCATAGCACCAGCCAAACACAGGCTGGACGGACTAGCAGACGCCGTAAATAAACCTGCTACAAATAACGCACCCGTCGTCTGCCCACCCAAACGCGCAACCGACAGCATACCACTAGCACTGCCCTCACGCCCTTTCGGTGCACTCAACATGATGGCCCGGTTATTCGGTGGCTGGAATGTACCAAACCCACACCCCGCCAAAAGCGTCCGCCAGATAATATCCATATTGGATGCATCAGCCGGTAACAGCCACAACAACACAAACCCGATTGTGACCGTAACCATGCCAATCGTGCTCAGTACTGATGCCGGGAAACGGTCCGAAAACCGCCCCACTACAAACGACATCAACGCCACCCCCACAGCCCATGGGGAAATCAGCAAGCCAATCGTCGCCGGGTCACGGTGAAACATCAAATTCAACGTCAACGGCATCGCAACAATGTACAAATTGGATGCGATGAAGCTCATATAGCTGACCAAACACGGCAGCAAAAATGCCCGACGCTTCAAAAGATCGACCGGCACAATCGGCTCTTCGCGACACTTCTGCAGTCGTAACAACTGCCACCAGCATAACACGCCAACACATGTCACCACACCGCCCATCGGCAACATACCATGGGACAAACCATCCAGCCCAATACCAATACAGGCAAAGGCCAAAACCGTGAGCAAAGACCCGGCCATATCTACCGGGGCTGTGCTATGCGGCGTTTCAGGCAACGCAAACCGCGCCATCAGCAAAGCCGCCAAAGCGAGCGGTAAATTAATCCAAAAAATCCATGGCCATGACGCCACCGACAAAACAATAGAGCCTAATGTCGGGCCAATCGCCACACCGATACCAATGAAGAGCCCATTGATCGAAATGCCACGGCCCAACTCAGATTTTGGGTAAATAAAACGCACCAGAGCCAAATTCACGCTCATGATACACGCTCCACCCACACCTTGTAGGGCACGGGCCAGAGCGATCTCCGGTAATGTCTTAGACAGGGCACATGCCACAGAGGCAATCAGAAATAAAATAATCCCGCATTGGCTCATACGGGCATATCCAAACCGTGCGCCCAAAGACGCCAGCGGCAACAAACAGGATAAGTTTGCTAACTGATAAGCATTCACCACCCAAATCACACTCGATTCAGGCGTATGAATGTCATGGGCAATAGCGGGCAGCGCAACATTCGCCACCGCGTAATCCAGTACAGATAAAAGCAACGACAGCAAAACGGCAGACATTGCCGTAATGCGTCGCGCTCCATAAAGGCCAGTCTCAGCAGAAAATGATGGAATGCCCTGAACGTCTGCTGCTACCGCCACTGTACACTGTCCTACTTACCAAGATGGCGTAGAGCTTTGCCCGCAAAGAGATTAGACTCAAGGGCTTCCAACGAAACACCTTTTGTTTCCGGCACAAATCCGAGCGTAAAGAGCAGAAAGACACCGTTAAGTGCTGCAAAAAGCACAAAGGTCCACGATGCGCCCAATGCTGTCATGACCAGAGGGAATGTGATGGAGATCGCCCAATTGGCTCCCCAGTTCGTAACCGTCGAACATGAGATGCCAAAATCACGCCCACGAGTCGGCTGAACTTCTGAGCAGAGCGTCCACACCAATGGCCCTTCGCCAATCGCAAAACCCGCGACGAACAACAGCACAAAGCCACACAACGCCACCTGTGCACCAAAGCTCGACGCCCCAATCGCCAGCAAAACACCCATGCCCAACATGGCGAAAGCAGCAATCGCACAGCTTAACATCAGCAGCGGACGACGACCCCATTTATCAACGCAGACAATCGCCACGAAAGACAAACCCATATTCACAAGCCCGACCAAAGTTGTCGCCCAGATCGCGGCATTCGTGCCAAAATGAGCCGCTTGGAAAACACGCGGCGCATAATAGAGCAGCGCGTTAATACCCGTGAGCTGCTGCATCACTTGCAAAATCATACCCAAAGCAACTGAGCGGCGGAAATGCCGGTTCTTACGAAACAACGCAAAGCCAGCATCACTGCTTTGGTTTAAACGCGCCTGAATGTCAGCCAACTCAGCATTCGCCACTTCTTCATCAGAGCGCAAAAGCTGAAGCACTCGACGCGCTTTTTCCGTCCGCCCACGCATCATCAACCACCGTGGGCTTTGCGGCAAAATCACAACGATGCCCAAAAACAACGTTGCAGGAACAGCCATAACGCCCAGCATCCAACGCCAATGCCCACCGGATGACAAAAGACTGTCAGAGATGAATGCGAGGAAAATGCCCAACGATACCATCAACTGATAGAATGAAATCATCGCCCCGCGGACAGATTCCACCGTGATCTCAGAAATATACAGCGGAGCCGCAAAGGCTGCGAGGCCAACCGCCAACCCCAAAAAGACACGCCCAATAATCAAAACCACCGGGGACGGTGCAAGGCTACACAACACTGTGCCCACCAAGAACAAAACAGCCGCTGCCATCATCGCACCGCGACGGCCGAACTTCATAGAAATCCGCCCGGCCAGCAAAGACCCAAACGCCGCCCCTGCCATCATTGACGCAACGATCCAGCCTTGAAGCCCATCACTGGCGTGGAAATCTTGAGCGATAAAGGGAAGCGCACCAGCAACCACCCCTGTATCCAACCCAAACATCAACCCAGCGAGTGCCGCCAGAATACCCAGTACCGTCGCACGGCGCGTACTGCGCTGCGGTGTATCGCCTTCATCCACACGGACCGACGCAATGCCAACCATAACTCACTATCCTTGATACAAACGCCGGCCCCAAAACGCCTCACAGCCTTCGTTACGATAAGCACAAAAAAAGAGGCGGCGAGCATTCTATGCTCCACCGCCCCAAAATTCTGCGCACATTTTCGTGAGTAACGCAAAAATTACTCACACACGCGCCGTTACTGCCCAATGTTACGCAAAGATTTTCCTGCAAACAGATTCTTTTCCAAGGTTTCGAGCGCAACACCCTTTGTTTCCGGCACCAGCGTCATGGTGATCACCGCAAACAACGCATTAAAACCCGCAAACATGATAAACGTCCATGACGTACCAAGGCCGGCCATAATTAACGGGAAAGTGCTAGAGATCACCCAGTTTGCTGCCCAGTTCGTCACCGTAGAGCAGCCGATCCCGAAATCACGCCCACGAGAAGGCTGAAACTCTGAACACAGTGTCCAAACCAGCGGCCCTTCACCAATTGCAAACCCCGCGACGAAGAGCAGAACAAACCCACACAAAGCCATCTGCGCCGGAAAACTTGATGCTCCTGTTAGCAGAAGAACACCAACACCCAGCATCGCAATCATGGCCAAGCTACAGCTCAACAGCAAAAGCGGACGACGACCCCATTTATCAACACACGCAATGGCAACACCGGTCAGCGCCATGTTGACCAAGCCGACGAGCGTCGTCACCCATACCGCAGCATTCGCACCAAAATGCGCGGCTTCAAAAACGCGCGGCGCATAATAAAGCAACGCATTAATCCCGGTTAACTGCTGCATAATTTGCAGCAACATGCCCAAGAACACCGTCCGGCGGAAATTAGCATTACTCCGAAACAGGCCCAAACCTGAATCGCTATTATGCACCATGCCGCTCTGAATATCGCGTAATTCAGCTTCCGCAACTTCATCATCAGAGCGTAAAACACGCAACACACGCCGCGCATGGTCGTGCTTTCCCTGCATCAGCAGCCAGCGCGGGCTATGCGGCAAGGTCAGTGTGAAAATCAAAAAGAGCACCGACGGAATAAGCATCGCGCCGAACATCCAGTGCCAGCGTCCACTCCCCGCCAAAACACTATCAGACAAAAAGCCCAAGAAAATGCCAAACGAGACCATAAGCTGGTAGACCGAAATCATCGATCCACGCGCAGACTCAACAGTAATTTCTGAAATATAAAGCGGTGCCGCAAAAGCGCCGAGACCAATCGCCAAGCCAATCAGAACGCGACCACCCATCAACACATACGGGTCTGGCGCAAACGTACAAATCAGAACACCGCTAACATACAGAACCGCAGCGGAAACCATCGCGCCCGTACGGCCAAAACGCGTTGAAATACGTCCCGCCACCAAAGAACCGGTCATTGCCCCGATCATCATGGAAGACACGATCCAGCCCTGAAGCACATCGCTGGCATGAAACTCTTTGGCTACAAACGGCAGCGCCCCAGAAACTACCCCAGTATCTAGGCCGAACAATAGCCCGGCCAGAGCAGCAAAAATACCCAAAACAGTAGCGCGCTTCGTGCTGCGTTGAGGGCTACTAAGAGTATCCACACTCTCAGTGGCTGCAACTCCATCCATCACGTGATGTCCTCAAATCTGCTGCCGTGACGCAAACCCCATCACGGCATAGTCGACATGGAGCCAAAGCTATCTGGAGCGTTACAGATAACCCCGGCTTGATCTTCCCTAACAAAGACTAAAAGCTTTGTTAGGTAAAATCGTATCTCCTTGTTACAGACATAGAGTAATATCGAAATCAAAAACCCTTATTCTGCGTAAGGATTTTTCGTTCCGCGCAATTGGAGGCGAATTGGCACGCCCGGCATATGGAATGTCTCACGCAGACCATTCACGAGATAACGCTTGTAAGAATCAGGCAAAAGCTCCGCACGCGTACCAAACAGAATAAAGGTAGGCGGACGTGACTTCGCTTGCGTCATGTAGCGCAGCTTCAAACGGCGACCATCCACCAAAGGCGGCTGATGGCGTTCCAAAGCTTCCTCGAACCAACGGTTCAACTCACCCGTTGTAATACGTGAGTTCCAAACCTCATGCGTATCACGCACAGCTGGCAACAAGCGGTGTACACCGGCCCCCGTCAATGCCGAGAACGTCACAACGGAAATACCACGCACCTGGGCCATAGAGGTTTCGATACGGTCAGCAATCGCTTGACGTGTCGCTGCACGATCTTCCACCGCATCCCATTTATTCAACGCCAGAACGCATGCACGCCCTTCACGCTCAATCAAACGCGCAAGCTGCAAATCTTGCTCATGCACACCCAAGGTCGCATCAATGGTCAGAACGACCACTTCTGCCATTTTCAGGGCTTCGATCGATGCGGAAACAGACATCCGCTCTAAATGCTGCTCAACACGGGCACGACGGCGCATCCCCGCCGTATCCACCAAGCGAATCGGCCCATGCTCATCATGAATATCAACGGAGATCGAATCACGGGTTAATCCCGCTTCCGGCCCCGTAATCATACGCTCTTCACCAAGCAAGCAGTTCAGAAGCGTTGATTTCCCCGCATTAGGACGCCCAACAATTGCCAAACGCAACGGCCCAGGTGGACGCTGCTCTTCAGCCCCCTCCGCTCCGTCTGCATCGGCTGTCGCATCCGCACGGCGTCGTGAACGCTCCACAACACGCGGTGCTTTAGGCAAACGGTCAATGATCTCACCCATCAGGTCTGACAGGCCCTCGCCATGCTCAGCCGACAATGCCAAAGGCGTGCCCAAGCCCAACGAATACGCTTCCATTGCGCCTTCTGTACCCGCTCTACCTTCTGCTTTATTCGCAACCAGCAAAACAGGAACATTTTGACGACGGAGCCATTGTGCAAAATGCGCATCTGCTGGTGTAATGCCAGAACGTGCATCAATACAGAACAGTACCAACTGCGCTTGCGTCACCGCCATTTCGGAGGATGCACGCATCCGCCCAAACAACGTATCTGGCGCAGCCTCTTCAAGCCCGGCCGTATCAATAATCCGGATACGGCGCCCACGAATATGCGCCTCACCTTCCTTACGGTCACGGGTCACACCCGGCATGTCAGACACAAGTGCCTGACGACGCCCGACGAGACGATTAAACAGTGTTGATTTACCCACATTAGGCCGCCCCGCAATCGCAACGGTTGGCAGCATATCAGGCGTAGAAATAGTATCAGTCATTCGGTC
This sequence comes from uncultured Neokomagataea sp., assembly GCF_946476835.1. Taxonomy (GTDB): domain Bacteria; phylum Pseudomonadota; class Alphaproteobacteria; order Acetobacterales; family Acetobacteraceae; genus Gluconobacter. The sequence goes on along the minus strand of NZ_CAMKWA010000007.1, from coordinate 28,205 downwards.
CGGAAAATCCGATCAGCCATAAGCCCGCAGGACGGCGTCCTGCGACAGGGCTAGCACAAGCCCATCACACACAATCGGCTCAACCTCACAGGCCGCCGGTGTTTTTTGGCGGGAGAGAATCTTGCCGGTCTTCGCATCAGCGATGATCATACCCTCTTCTGGCAGCGTTGAGAAACAAACAAGTTTCCCATCAGCCAAAACTGGGCCAACCCACTGAACTGCATCTTTTTGAACTTCCTGACGGCGGAATCGACGAAGCTGCGTAATCCAGCGGACATGACCAGACAGGCGGTCGATACACGCAAGTTGCTGATCCGTCGAGACAACAAACAGCCAGTCATCACACAAGCAGAGCGGAGATTGTCCACTCACCTCACGTTCCCACAGACGGCGACCAGAGCGCATATCAATCGCCACCAGCACCCTAGACATGGAAACCGCATAGGCCGTACCGTCCTTAATGACGGGCGCACCGCGCACACAGGAAAAGTCGAGCATCGCGCCTAGGCCGTTTGACCCGCCAAGACTATCGCTCCAAACCATCTCACCCGATGCAGCACGCAACGCAACCAAGTCACCACTGCCAAAGCCAGCCAATACAACGCCATCCACAATGGCAGGCGATGCTTGACCAAACACAACCGTATCCGCTGGTGTGGCCTGATACGTCCAGATTTGCTGGCCCGTTTTTTCATCAAGCGCAATCAAGCGTTCATCAATCGTCCCGAAAACGACCAGACCATTCGCAACCGTTGGTGCAGAACGCCCCGGCGTGCCGAGTTCTGCCGTCCACTTCACCTGACCCGTTGCAGCATCCAGCGCTAGAGCGAGGGCAACGCCGGTCACAACATAAAGCGTGTCACCATCCAGCGCGAGGCCACCACCCAGATTGGTCGAGCGGGATTCTGTCCCTTTAGGCTGACGGGACCATAGCAGCTTCATCGCTGGCCATGTCCAAGCCTTCACTTCACCCTGAGCATCAGCCGTAAAAATGCGCCCCTGCCCAATCACTGGAGGAGATTGAATCGCACCACGCTTATTCGGCATAATGGCCACGGTAGACAGAATGCTGGTCGGATTGACTTCCGCACCAACACTACGGTTCCACGCCAGCTTTGGCCCATTCCATACCGCATTCACAGCAATATGGTCTGGCTCACGCCCAACTTGTGCCCATGACGTGACAGGTTGTGCAGCAGGCAAAGTGATCGGCGTGTGGTCATCCGGATCCACCGCCAAACCTGCGCCCGTTGACAGCACGTCAATACGATGACCTGCCAAAACGGGCTTATCGTCATCATCAAAAATACTACACGCGCTCAGAGCGGTCACCGCCGCACCAGAACAGGCAAACCGAAGCAAACCACGACGACTAGCCCGGATGGATGTATGGTTACGACGCATCAGCCTGCATCTCCCAAAGTCTCAAGCAAAGCTTCCGCACGACTACGGGCACCTTCTGGTGCTGTCGGGCTGCTTACAGTTTGATTTAAAAGACGGCGCGCTTCTTCTTTTTGCTGTGCCGTCGCACCGGGTGCGAGATCCAAGCTGACAAGCCCTTCACGCGCCAAAGACGCCCAAGCATCATTCCCTTGTGCCAAAGCCGTGTAGCCTGCGCGCAGAGATGCCGTATTTTGCGCCGTTGGCTGCTGCACATTCAGCCCCAAATAACGCGCGACAGTACGCATGGCAGGCAATGCTGTGTCATCATCCGCGACATGTGCCCATAAAGCTTGCGCAGCAGGCACGTCCTGATGCTGTGCTTTATAATCTGCCAAACGCAGCGCAGCGTATGTACGCACACCTTTCGGGCCATGATCTGCCAGATCTTGCAACGTCGCCTGCGCTTGCTGTTCAGCTGCGGCGCTGCCATGAGCTTCAAGCGTGGACATTGCGGTAAAATAGCGCCCAGACGCTGCTTCTTGCGCGGTTTTCAGCGCGTGACGTTGCCAGCCCCATACCCCACCGGCAATACCAGCAAGCACGAGAACACCCGCAGCAACGGCACCAAAACGACGTGCCTGCGCACGCAAACGCTGCTGGCGCATATCATCATGGATTTGTGCAATAAAATCGTCCGCCACCTGATCCCCTGTCGGCTTCGCTTTACACGTTCTTCTGTAAGACCATACAGGCGCGACCCGCTGGCGGCAAACGCTTCACCTCTACAAACGGCGCTTTCTCGATGAGAAAATGCTGAATCCCACCTTCTTTACCATCTTTTAAGAAAACAAACGGCACGATGCACGGATGTTGCACCTCCGCCACTTGGCACTCGCTGCCCTCATCCCGCTCTCTGCCTTGAGCAGTTGTGCGCCAGACCGCATCGCCTCCGCCCTTACAGGCCAAGACTGCAATAGCGCCTACCTTTATGACGACGAATCTTTCTGCAAAAAACGCGTCCGGCCACCGCCACAGCCTTACTGCACCACAGGTTTTGAAGGTACGGATTGCTGGGCGCGCCCAGACCTCATGCCCAACTTAGGGACCGAAACCTATGAAGGCGCCACACATGGCCGAGCCATCCTCATGCCACTACCACAGCCTAAAAAACCGTAGAGACACCACAACCTCGCCTCTTATTTCACGGCGAAATGCTTACCCGCATTCGCTAAAACTGCAGACAGCTTTTGGAAATTTGTAGCAATACGTGACTGAACCGCCGTTGAGCCTTTATGGACCTCTGCAATACGATTCCGTGCGTCATCACTAATTGCCGTTTCGGCACGGTTTGCAGCAGCTACAACGCACGCATTATATGCCCGTGCTTGCTTTTCATAGGCCGTTACGCGGTCAACACTCTCATTATACTGCGCAACGCTGCCCACATGCACAGCTGGTGCCACGGGTTCAGCGCCACATTTCGCAGCCCCCCATCCAGCCTCGGCCGCTGACACCGGCATGAGCGAAATACTAGACACACATAACAACGCAATAAAAACGCCAGACAAGCGGGGAGACATGCTTCTACTCCGTATAAAAAGCGCGCCTCCCCTAAAGAAAAATCAGGGCACAATTACGGCATGCACCCCGCTCTTTACCTTATCCGGCAAAGCGCACCGGTCGACCGCTCAACGGCGTAACAATCACATCGTCCTGCATAACGATTTGACCACGCACAATCGTCGCTATTGGCCAACCATGAACCTCAGTACCATCAAACGGCGTCCAACCAGCTGGAGTTGCAATCCAATCATTCGTGATTGTACGGCGCGCCCCCATATCGACCAGCGTGAAATCCGCATCAAACCCAACAGCCAAACGGCCTTTATTCGGCAGATTATAAATACGTGCAGGCCCGGCAGACATCACATCTGCCAAGCGTTGCAGCGACAAGCGCCCTGCATTCACATGGTCCAACATCAACGGAACAATCGTCTGCACACCCGTCAAACCAGCCGGGCAATTTGGCCAAGCGCGCTTTTTAGCCTCAAGCGGGTGCGGTGCATGGTCGGATGATACAACATCCACACGCCCATCACGCACTGCACGCCACGCCGCATCATAATGCGAACGGTCACGCAATGGCGGGTTCATCACAGCCAGTCCACCCAGCTTCTCATAACACTCCGGGCCATATTGCGTGAGGTGGTTCACAAGCACTTCCGCGCTCACCACATCACGATTTTCCGCCAGATAGTCGAGCTCTTCAGCGGTGGAAACATGCAAGATATGTGCCGGGCGGCCAGTCTTACGGGCAATACCCACGATACGCCGCGTGCCTAAAAACGCACATTCCACATCACGCCAGACAGCATGCGTTTCATAAGGCTGCCCTTCATGGAACTGGCCTTTACGGTCCTGCAAACGATATTCATCCTCCGAATGGAAGCACACGCGCCGATTGCCCGAACGCATCACCGCTTCAATACCGGCATCATCCTCAATCATAAGATTGCCGGTGGAGGACCCAGCGAATACCTTAATCGCACACACACCAGGCGCACGCTCCAGCGCTGCTAACTCCGGCGTGTTCTCACGGGTGGCACCAACATAAAAGCCCACATCAATATGCGCGGTCTCACCAATCCGGCCATATTTCCACTCCAACATTTCTGCTGAAACGATGCTCGGATTTGTGTTCGGCATATCAAAAACCGTTGTCACACCACCAAGAGCCGCGGCACGCGTTCCGGTTTCGAGCGTTTCAATCTCAGCATTGCCCGGCTCACGCAAATGCACATGGGAATCAATCATCCCCGGCAGAACATGCAGCCCCTTTGCGTCAATTTCCCGATCAGCCTCATCTTGTACTGTAGCAGATAACGTAACGATCCGCCCATCACGGACACCAATCGTTGCCTCTTGCTCACCCCATGGGGTCACACAGCGGCCATTGCGAATAATCAGATCATAATGCATCAAAAAATCTCCCCGAACTTTACGCCAAAACCTCAAACGTGTCCGCAGCACAACTGCGGCCTTCAATATGATGCCGGTGCCATAACGCTAAAAAGAGCAATGTCCACGCCTGCCGCGCATGACCGCGGCGGCTTGCTGTCTCAAAAATACGCCGCACTCGACTTTCATCAAACACCGCAGCCACTGCCGGATTACGCGCCACCAACGGCCAAAGCCGTGCAGATTCGGCTTCAATCCAGGCACCAACAGGCACCGTGAAACCTTGCTTCGGCGCGAAAGGCCGCGCCTGTGGCAGCGCATCTTGTAACCACTGCCGCAACAACCACTTCCCTTGACCATCTCTAATCTTGAAATGATCCGGTAAGGGCCAAATAGCGCGGGCAACAACCGGGTCCAAAAGCGGGGTGCGCCCTTCCACCGAATGCGCCATCAAACATCTGTCCAGCTTTAGGAGCAGATCATTTGGCAGCCACTCCGCTACATCAATAGCCTGCACCGCCGCCAAACCAACCCGGCGCTGGGACAACTCCAAAGCCGCCAGCCCCGTCCGCCATGGGCGCGCTCGCGCGATACCCGGCCCACCCAGACTCCGCCCGAATGTACCCGAACGCCAACTCCCACGACCACCGCGCCACCAAGGACGCATCGCCCGACGATAACGCCCATACCCAGCGAAAAGCTCGTCCCCCCCCTCTCCGCTGAGTAAAACTGTCACAGCTTTACGGGCTTCTTGGGCCAAGAACCATGTCGGAATAATCGCGTAATCTGCCGTAGGATCATCCATGGCGGCCACAATTTTCGGCAAATCACGCCAGACCATCTCTGGCGTGATGCTCAAAATATGGTGCTCAGCCCCAACATGCCCAGCTAATGCGGCCGCGTGAGCGGTTTCATCCGCCACAGCCGCCGTACTGCCGGTCTCAAACCGGGCCGTCCATGCCTGCAAACGCGGCAAACCCAAACGATGGGCCGCCGCCAACAACGCCGAGCTATCAATCCCACCAGATAAGAACAACCCTAACGGCACATCGGCCCGCATATGCGCCAACACACTATCCGTCAGCGCTTGATCTAAACGCTTAAGCGCCTGCGCATCCGTTAAGCTCTCTACTGGCTTAAGTTCTGCTTCCACTAGCGGGTCACGCTTGCGCGATTCAACGATACGCCCATCGACAATACGCAGCGTTTCACCTGGCAAGACACGCCGAATACCTGGAAAAATTGTTTTCGGGCCGGTCGTAAACTGCAACTGCAATAACTCATCACGTGCAGCACTTCTTAACCGCCGCTCGCCAAAGCCACCCGCTAATAACGCCTGTGCTTCAGAGGCAAACGCAACGCCGCCTTCAAACTCTGCAACATACAGCGGCTTAATCCCAAACGGATCACGGGAGAGCAGCATCTCATGTGCGCCATGCTGGTTCTCAACGGCTGCAATCGCGTACATCCCCCGCAACTCAGCCGTATAACCTGCACCATCGCGCAGCCACATGTGCAGAGGGGGTTCACAATCACTTTGGGTCCGGAAAAAATCTGGCGTAAAGCCTGCCCGCAAGGTGGGATCATTGTAGATCTCACCATTTGCCATCAGCGCTGCTTCACCATACTGGAAAGGCTGCTGCCCCCCCGCAATATCCACAATCGCCAAGCGCCGATGCCGCAAGGCCGCACCAGCAAGATCCAACCGTCCTTCACCATCCGGGCCACGGTGCAATAACGCCGCAGACATCCGGTCGAGCACCTCGTGATCCGGCTTAAAACCCGGGCGGCAAGAGATGCCGGTAATGCCGCACATCAGCGAACAGCTTTCGGAGAACCAAGCGGCCCCCTGAATAGATGAGCAGGATACGGACGCGTAGTATACCCCTCCCCACATCCCAAGAAGTCAGACCACTGCTCCATCACAACATCTTCTGCAAATTCACGCTCAAAGCGCGCGCGCCCATTGCCCGCCAACAGTTCGGCCAACGTCGCATTCTCGAAGACTTCACCCATTTGCGCGGCCAAGGCACGGTCATCTTCGACCGGGGCGAGCAGTCCATCCTCCGTACCTGCCAAAATTTCTTCTGGCCCTTGAATCGCACTCGCCACCACTGGCACACGCGCCGATAACGCCTCAATCACCACATTACCTAAAGGCTCAATACGTGACGGACAGACGAGCAACGTACATGCGCGCAACCACGGCCCCGTTTGCGCCACCCAACCCGGCATATGCACACGATCAGCCACACCTTCACTGCGCGCTAAGGCCTCTAGCGCCGCACGCTCTGGCCCTTCTCCGGCAATCACCACATGCCGGCCGGGCAAATAACGCATCGCACGGATCAACACATCAAAAGCTTTATTTTTATGCAAACGCCCAAGCGCCAGAGCAAACGGAGTGTTCGGCGCCAAAAATGACGGGTGCTCCGGCGTAACATCTGCAAAGTCGGTCGCAAAATTAGGCAGGTAATGAACTTGGCTTTCATCCCAACCCTGCTCAACCATCCAACGGGCCAAACCGCGCGTATTGCCGATCAAATCCGTACAGCGCTGGTAATTGGACAAATCATAATATCCGCCCAGACGCCCGGCCAAACGCCCGCGCACATCCGGCAATTTTTGAGCCGCACGACTCATCCATGCCACGACAACATCAGGCCGAATCTCATCTAGGGCACGCTTAAGCTGCCCACGCGTCCAAAAATCAATCGGCCCACCAAAACGGAAACACTGCGTGGGCACACCGGCTGCACGCAAACGGGCTTCACGCCCCGGTTCCGTACGGATCAACGCATGGGTCGTACGGCCTGACTTATGCTGCGCTATCGCCAAGCGTTCAAAGAACAACTCCGCCCCGCCACGTGCAGAACCCGCCATAACATGCGCTACAGAAGCACGCATATCGAACTCAAGATCGGACAAGGCCGAAGAGACGGAAAATACCATGACCCTATCTATCAACTATGCCGCGCAACGCATCAAGGGCAGACCTCTAAAAACTAGATCATCATCCAGCCGGATCGCTGGTCCCTAAGGGGTTATGACTTCATCGGAAAGTCATAACCCTTATTGTGAAACAGCAAAGTTCAATGCCTCAAAGAAACGAGGCAACCTCATGCTCTAGACAGAAACCGTAATACCACCATCCACCATCAAGACGTGACCATTCACAAAGCTCGATGCATCAGACGCCAAGAAAACCGCAGCCCCGATTAATTCTTCCACCTGCCCCCAACGGCCCGCAGGCGTACGCTTACACAGCCAGTCCGTAAACTCTTCATTCTGCACCAAAGTGGCGTTCATTTCTGTTGCAAAATATCCAGGGGCAATGCCGTTGATCTGCAGTCCATGCCGCGCCCAATCCGTCGCCATACCACGCGTCAAATTCTTCACCGCACCTTTTGTTGCCGTGTAAGGGGCAATGCCCGGCCGTGCGAGTTCACTTTGAACAGAGCAAATATTAATAATCTTCCCATGACCGCGCGGAATCATATGCTGCGCTACGGCCTGCCCCACAAAGAAAACCGCATTCAGATTGGTCGTAATCAACGCATCCCAATCCGCCCGTTCAAAACTTTCCAAAGGTCCGCGCCGCTGAATCCCGGCATTGTTAATCACAATATCCAGTGGACCAAGCGTGCTCTCAACCTGCTCGATCCCAGCCTGAACCTCCGCTTGATCTGTCACGTCAAAAACGGCCGTCTTCACCAGTACCCCGCCTTTCTCCAGTTCAGCCTGTGCAGCGCTCAGCGCGGCCGCATTGCGCCCATTCAGCACGACCTCAGCCCCGGCCTCCGCCAAACCCCGCGCCAGTGTCAGGCCAATGCCCCGAGATGCCCCAGTAATCAAAGCACGCTTACCAGAAAGCGAAAACAAATCACGCGCCATTACCATGTCCATATCCTCAAGCACTAAGAGACCGTTTAAGACACCAAGAACCCTATACCTCCAACATTACGCCGTCATGTCACATCTTAGTCATGCACAACACGACATCACTCCTTCCAACCACACGAATACATTCAAGCACACCTGCTGCCATACCCACGCATGACACAGCAAAAAACCCCCATCTTGTACCAACAATCACAGCCATTCGGCACGCCTCTAGAGAACTTGACACACGATACGCACCGCCTAAGTTGCTCAATGCCTAAAAAGACAGCGATACAGGTATGGTGATAACCTGTGGTCTCTTCGGAGACAGTCACGCTTGAGCGCATAACACCGCCCTTGGCCATGGCCGGACACAACGGGAATGATCCTCGTTCGTGGTCGGTCGTTGCTGTCTGCATAACGATTGGCTCGTGTCCGTTCTTATCAATGACGAAGGACACGACCATGAAATTAAATCACATCAATCTCTATAGCCACGCCCCCGAAGCGGATCGAGCAATGTTCGAACAATATTTTGGCCTACGAACACTCGTCACACGCGGCAAAAAGATGGCTATCATGCAAGATGATAGCGGCTTAGTGCTGATCGTAAATCACTTTGAAAGTAAGCTCAGCGGGTTCAACTACCCCGAAAGTTTTGACGTCTTACACATCGGCTTTATTCAAGATTCCCGTGAGGATGTAGACGCACTGTATTCACGATTAAACAAAGATGGCTGGGATGTGCAGACACCGCATAATACGCATGGTGCATGGGCGTTCTATTTTAAGGCAAAAGGTGGATACTTCGTTGAAGTGACAACACCCACTCCCATCCGCACTGAAGAAATCTATCTTAGCAGCACTCAGTAATGTTTTTCTATAACTCGGTAGTTTTACGCACCGAGTTAAAAAACTCGCCTTTCTATATCTAACGGAAAGGCGAGAATGCATAGATTATACCTTTGATGATCCGTTAATATACTGAGATTCCCCCGCAATCAAATCACGCGCCATTACCACGTCCATACCCCTCAACAGCAACCCTGTTTTAGATAGAATGGCCTCTAGACCTCGCGCCTCCGGACGCCATGTCACGTCTCAGTGCATATCTACTTCATGGATACACCAACAGACAAATGACTGAACTTAACTCTTTAAGAATAAAAATACGCCGAACAGCGCCGCAGGAACAAATGACACCACAGCCCCACAAAACAGGCGTTATGTCTTAAGTAGCCCAAAAGAAATGGCCGCAGACACACCATAAATCACGGTCGGCACGATACACGGCTGTACCAAAATCTTCCATAAATTCCAGAGATTAGGGGCATCAAATTCCGATGCTTCTTGTCCCGATACCATTCCACAGGATCAGAGGCACTGCCGACAGAATTAAAACAATATATTAAGACCCACGTGGCTACCCACCTGCGCATCAGGTGTTTGATCTAGCCACAGATGGCGCTAGAGCTCCACATTCCTGCAAAACCCCACGCGCCGCCTCAATCACGACATCTTCCGACAAACCCGCAATCGGGGCCTCTCCTTCCGGCCCCGGCGCGGAAATGGCAAAAGCAGCCACACCAGCCGGGGCATATTCGCTTTGCTTAGACGGACCAAACAAACCGAGCGTTGGCGCACCCGCCGCTGCGGATAAATGCATCAAACCCGAGTCATTACCGATAAAGAGCCTACAACGCTTCAATAAAGCCCCAACCAGCCCCAACGCATGGTCACCACCTAAATCATAAGCCTCCGGCAATGCGTCCAACACAGGTTGCGCGCGGGCACGTTCCGCGTCACCTGGGCCGTAAAACACCGCAGGCCGTAACCCCTCACTCCGCAGGGCTTCAGCCACCGCAACAAAGCGATCCGCAGGCCAAATCTTTCCATCCCAATTCGCCGTCGGAGCCAAGGCCATAACCGCCCTTTCGGGCAAGAGCGCCGCGGCTTGCGCCTCTTGTTCTGGTGTACACCACAAGCGAGGCATCGGCGTGGAGCTAAACCCTAAAGCCCCCCCCAACTGCACCACACGGCGACCAGGCCTACGCCCGCCACGCACAATTTGCCGCGTGCCTGCCCATAACGTCAGGCTGATCAAAGACCCGCGCAAATCCACGACCCGCGCCCAGCGCGTCGTTACACACATGCGCCACAGATCAAGCCAATGCCGATCATGCTTGCGCTTTTCGAGTACAATAACCCGTTCAACCTGCGGGTTGGGCTGAAAGAGCCCGGCCGCGACAGGCCCACAGACAACAGTAAAACGCGCCTGCGGAAAACGCTGTGACAGCGCGTCCAGAACACCCGTCGAGATCACAGCATCGCCTAAGCGGTTTGCCGTAATAAAGAGAATTTTCACGCGTTACCCTCGCCAGAAGAGCGGTTCCAGATTGGATCTTTCATTTTAGATAAAAAGGCCGCATGGGCTGCGCGTTCTTCTTCACTTGGCTGCGCCATCGGGCGCGGCGTGCGGCTTTTAAGGTAGTCACCACCACCTTGCCCTGAGCGACCACGCGATGGACCAGACAACCCCAACCCACGCTGCCGCCCCCCCATAAGTTCGACATACACTTCCGCCAAAAGACGGCAATCCAATAGCGCATTATGGGTGCCACGTTCGGACAAATCGATATTAAAACGACGGCACAGCGCATCCAAACTGGCCGGCATACCGGGATATTTCTTACGTGCCATCATCACGGTATCAACCGCGCGCGTATCATAATCCAAAATGGCGCGACCAGCCTTCGCAAGCTCTGCGTTGACGAACTTAAAATCGAACGGGGCATTGTGCGCGATCATGCGGGAATCCCCGATAAACGCTAAAAATCCATCCGCAATATCAGCAAATTTTGGCTTGCCCTGTAAGTCCTCAATACGGAAACCATGCACCTTAGTCGCTTCCGGCGGAATATCTCGCTCAGGGTCAATCAGCACATGGTATTGCTCCCCCGTCGGCAAATCATCGACCAACTCCAAAGCCGCGATTTCGATGATTCTGTCCCCCGTATCGGGGTCAAAACCTGTCGTTTCCGTATCGAAGAGAATAGACCGTGTCATGCTGTTTTTCGTAATCTCTGCACTAATGCCCGAACCTGCAAAGCCGCCTGCCCGCGCGATAAACCTGTTCGTATCACGATGTCCGCGCGGCGTCTGCGTTCGATGTCGGACATCTGCCGCGCCAATAATTGACGCGCTTGAGAAAGACTCATACTTCCGGCCCGCCCCCTACGCATAATCCGCGCCAGACGTGTGGCCATCGGCGCTGCAACAACCACAACAACATCGCAATTCCGATCTTCCCCGATTTCCATCAAGAGCGGGATATCCAAAACACACAAATCACACTGCGTACGCCGACAATGCTGCAAAAATGCTTTCCGCTCCGCACGTACCAGCGGGTGCATAAGCGCTTCCAAACGCTTCAAACCCTGCGGGTTCTGCCCCAAAGCATGACGCAACGCCTGCCGATCCAAAATCCCATGATGCACCGTACCGGGAAACAAACGTGCAATATCCAGCACCGCGCGGCCACCCGGCGCTTGCAACCGCCGCACCACCGCGTCAGCATCGAACACCGGAATAGCCGCTCGGCGAAACAACGCCGCCACAGTCGACTTTCCAGCGGCCATCCCTCCCGTCAGCCCGATAATCTGCATGAGTTAACGCAAGCTATCCGCCAAAAGCGCAAACACGGCCTCATCCACATCTGGCTTCACGCCAAACCATGCCTCAAAGCCAACGCGCGCCTGCTGAATAAGCATCCCCAAACCATCAACCGTTTTAAGCCTCTTAGCTGATGCTGCTTGCAACAACGGCGTGTCACGCGGCGTATAAACAATATCCGCAACAGCAAGGCCCGGCCCAGCCTCGCGCAGCAACGCCGACCAATCAGGCGATGCTCCTTTCATACCCAATGCCGTTGCATTAACCAGTAAAGAACACCCAGAAAGCAATGCCGGCCAATCGTGCCAAGCAATAGCCTCCCCTCCGGCCAAAGCATCGACCAGCGCCTCCGCACGCGCCAAGGTCCGATTTGCAATCAAGACCTCACACCCACGGTCCAACAAAGCTGCAGCAACCGCTCGCGCCGCACCTCCAGCGCCCAAAATCAGTGCCCGCCCCTGCGGGGTCACACCATGCGCCACCAGATTTTCACAAAACCCGCTTCCATCGGTGCAGTCCCCCACAATTCCATCGGGAGTAAATACCACCGTGTTCACAGCTCCAGCCCGGCGCGCCGTATCCGTCAACCGGTCACACGCTGCCATTGCCGCTTCTTTATGAGGGATTGTTACATTAACCCCGCGAAAGCCCGCTGTTTTGAGCCCTTTTAAAGCCGCGTTAAACCCTTCTGGCGGTGTCGGCAGCGGAACATACGCACCATTAACACCATGCGTACGACACCAATAATTATGCATCAAAGGGGAGCGCGAATGCTCAACTGGCCACCCCATCACACCCGCAAGATGCGTCTCACCCGTAATGTTTTGCTCAGCACTCATAACGCCAATGCCTCCCATGCTTTCGGCAACAGCCGCGCCAACCGTTCAGCCCATTCAGCCTGCCCCGCTTCGTCAGCAATTAAGTCCTGCCGAATCTCAATTTCCAAATACGGCAAACCCCGTGCCTCCGCATGAAACGGCACCGTATAATCAGATGTTTCCGTCAGAACATACGGCTCGTTCTCACCAACACACAGCCCTTCCGCCCGCAGCAAAGCCGCAGCACTATGGGACAAACGTGCATCACGGTTAAATAACACACCTGCATGCCAAGGCCGCTCAACACCCAGCATACTCGGCGTGAAACTATGTAGCGCAATCAGCGCCGTCGGACGCGCTTTCCGCGCATCCAACTCAGCCGAAATCACAGCATGATAAGGGTGTAAAATCGCATTCTCACGCGCCCGCCGTGACTGATCAGACAACGCACCATTCACCGGAATTGGCGTTCCATCACTCACAGGTGGAATAGAAGTCGGGTGCCCAGGGGAGCGGTTACAATCAATCACCAAACGGGAATAACACTGCTCAATAAGTGCCGCCCCTAGAGCCGGGCGAAGCCTACGCCCAACCCCCTGAATGCCAATATCATAAGCAATATGGCGTTCATGTTCAGCCTCTGGAATGCCCAGCCGCCCCAAAGCAGCAGGTATAGCCCGCCCTGCATGGTCACTCACCAGCACAAAGGGGGACGGTGCATCTTCAGCAAAACGCACAACCGGGTGAGGGTCATGCTCCGTTAGGAGACCCTCACCCTCTGGTAAAATGTGTAAAGACATGCCCGGCTCTATCGTCTGTCATCAACCCAAACTCAGGCCGAGCATAACGAACACTCAGCCTACAAGAGCCTCCACAGTACGGCGGACAGCCTCTGGGGACCAGTCCATATTCCCAACGGAAATGGCAACGATTTCGCCTTTTGCATTCACCACCAGTGAACGCGGCACCGCATGTTGCGCAATCCCCTGCGCTTTATCATCCGGAATTTTAAAAGCCGGGTCCGTCTGGCGCAAAGATGCTAGCGCAGCAGGCACGTCTGCACTTGCCGTTAGCGCATCCGAATTTGGGTCAACCAAAGCGGGCAAAGTATCAATCTCATGCGCATCATAAAAAGCCCGCACTTTCGGAATTGTGCTGCCACGCACACCAACCGCCACAATAGCTGGACCATTTGACCCAAGCGCCTTCGCCGTTGCGTTCACCGAAGGCAATTCACGCTTACAGGGGCCGCACCATGTCGCCCAAAAATGCAAAATGAACGGACGGCCAACCCAATGCGCCAAAGGCACTTCTGCGCCTTGCTCATTCTGTACTGACAGATTTGGTAAAGCCTTTGGTTGTATCAAACGCCCAAACGATTCCACACGAAATGGTGCGGCATCATCCGCTGCGGACGCCGCTTCAGCAGCCCGCACAAAGCCAGCACTCCCGAACGCACCAACCCCAACAAGGCCAGCACCCCACGACATTAAACTCCGACGTGAAACAGTCATATATATCACCTGCAAAAAATGTTTTTTGAGATCACTGAACGCGCGCCAGAACCTTGCTTAATTGCGCAGCTGCATCAGTTGCGCCCCAATCTAACCCACCATCTGAAATCGCCCGAACATGCCCTTGCCCATCAATCACGAGCGTTACGGGAATTTCCAAAGACGGTGCATGATACCATGCCTTAAACGCAGCCTTATCAACGACCCACGCTGAAATGGCTGTATCTTGCGCCTGAGTTAGGAACGCCGCCACCTTAACCGCATCCCCGCTCGCGATAGCCACTGGCACAATCGGAGCATTCGGATTCTTCGCCAAAAATCCGTTTAGCTTCGGCAGTTCCTGCTTACAGGGGCCACACCACGTCGCCCATACATGCAGCAAAAATGGCTTACCGCGATAGCTCTCCAACGCAAGCTGATGCCCATCCGGGCCAGACAGCGACAAAGCAATCGGATCTCGGCTAGGCGCACCCGCGACAAGACTTTGCACCGGACTTGGTAAGTCCTGCTGCTCTGCATGCGCTGCCCCGGTCAGGCGTCCACCACCCAACACCGCCAGCGTCAACACAGCCGTCACACCAAGGCTAGCCAACCCACCCCAAAAACTGCGCCTATTAATCGGATTTGATAGCAAAGAACGAAATCTCCAAGTAATTAATGTAAAGCTACGTCAAATAAGAGATTTTTTTCAAGCGCTTTTTTGAAACGACTTCATTTAAACGGTTACAGGAAAGAAACACCCCATCATTGCGCTGATGGAAGGGCAACGGTAGGGTTAGGTCAACGCTTTTCTGCGCTTTGATATCCTGACTTTTCCAGACCGGTAATCATGACAAACGCTCCTTCTTCCCCCGATTCCTCGAACGACCAAGCTCAATTGGCAAACCCACAATGGGGTGGCCGTTTTGCTTCTGGTCCAGCTTCCATCATGAGCGAAATCAACGCCTCAATCGGCTTTGATCAAATCCTATGGCGACAGGATATTCGTGGCTCTCTGGCCCATGCAGCCATGCTGCAAAAAGTTGGCCTTCTGACCAAAGAAGAAGAAGCAGACATCCAACGTGGCCTTGCCGAAATTGGCCGCGAGATTGATGCTGGCACATTCCCATTTTCCACGGCCCTTGAAGATATTCACATGAATATCGAGGCACGCTTGTCTGAACGAATTGGTGAAGCTGGTAAACGCCTGCACACCGCACGCTCACGCAATGATCAGGTGGCCACCGATTTCCGCCTCTGGACGCGTGACGCCATTGACGGACTACGCGGACAGACTGCCGCGCTCATGCGCTCACTCGCAAGCCGTGCCCTTGAGCACCACGCAACGCCAATGCCAGGTTTCACCCACCTGCAAGTGGCTCAACCCGTCACATTTGGGCATCACCTGCTAGCCTATGTTGAAATGCTGTCCCGCGATGATGGCCGCCTACGTGATGCACGTTCACGCCTAAACGAATCCCCCCTAGGCGTTGCTGCCTTGGCCGGAACATCCTTCCCGATTGACCGGGAGATGACGGCTCAAGCCCTCGGCTTTGATCGCCCGACAGCAAACTCACTCGACACCGTATCTGACCGCGATTTCGCACTCGAGTTGCTCTCAGCCCTGTCCATCCAAGCGATGCACCTTTCACGTCTGGCAGAAGAAATCGTCAACTGGGCATCCGCGCCGTTCGGTTTCGTTCGCCTCTCTGACGCGTTCACCACCGGCTCTTCCATCATGCCGCAAAAGCGCAACCCAGATGCTGCTGAGTTGGTTCGCGCTAAAATTGGCCGCATCGCGGGTGACTTCATCGGCCTACTCACCGTCATGAAGGGCCTCCCCCTCGCCTACGCAAAAGACAGCCAAGAAGACAAAGAGCCCGTCTTTGATGCCGTCGAAGCCATGACGCTCTCTCTCGCCGCTATGGATGGCATGATCCGTGACCTACAACCCAATGCTGAGCGTATGCGTGAAGTTGCCGGTATGGGCTTCTCCACCGCAACCGATCTAGCGGACTGGCTCGTACGTGAACTACGCCTCCCCTTCCGCACTGCTCATCACGTCACCGGGCGCTTGGTTGGTATGGCAGAAGAGAAAAATGTTGACCTTGCGGACCTCTCCTTGGAGGAAATGCAAAGCGTCGAACCCGGCATTAACGCCAGCATCTTTGACGTTCTAACCGTTGAATCCTCCCTTGCATCTCGCACCAGCTTTGGCGGCACAGCACCAAGCAACGTCAAAGCACAGGCTGAGCGCTGGCTCACAGCACTGGAATCTGCCGCATGAAACGCACAATCGTACTAGCCATTCTCAGCCTTATCATTGTTTCCGGCCTGAGCGCATGCGGGAAGAAAGGAGCACCACATGCACCCGGCCCGTCTCAGGATATCACTTACCCTCGGATGTATCCGGCGGAATAATAAGCACTAGTCCGCTCCCAGATTTTCACTCTTTTCAGTCAAAACACTTGCTCTAAAAGCATTAAGCCCGGCACTGCCTTAGTGCCGGGCTTAAGTATGTCAGCATATGAGCATTTCGCTTACGCGACGCCACGCTCTTCATATACCTCAGTTTTTTCAACACGGTACGGACCACCAGTCAGCACCTCAACAGATAAAATGCCCAGCGTTGCTTCCAAACGTTGGCCCAAAGATAAGACAGCCATGCCCTTTGTCCAGCGGCAACCTACCTCATCAATACCATGCCACCCCAAAGCAGCTTCCTCTTCAAGATGGCTCGTGATCACTTTTGTTTCTTCACTCGCAAACAACGTCACCTCACCAATCAACACACCGAGATGACGGCGATCATCCACAAATGGGCCAATAGTATCTTTCGGCTGACACGTCCGAGACTGCAAACCTACACGCGAAATTCCAGATGGCAGTTGAAACACATAACGATTTCCAACCTGACGTACTGGCGCAACTACCATACCATCTTCACACACCACACGCAGTTCAGGGTCATGCGTCCATTCCTGCTCGGCAACAACTGACCGAAAGCCCAGCGCATCTGCACGGTCTGAAAACTTTTTATGCAAAGGCTGAACAAACTCACAACGTGTTTCCAGGACAGCCGCAGCATCTTCCTCCCACGTTTTCAGGCGTTCAAACCCGCCAAAAACAATCTTGCCTTGGGACTGAAATGTACGACGGTTCCCCGTATCTAAGTAACTCTCAGCCAGGGCACCATCAGCCATAACAACCGCATGGTGTTCCGTCTCAATATGAACAATCTCAAACTGATCTTGCTCATCCACTATAATAGACTTGTTATTCACCAACATACGAGCTGGCACAAATGCGCCATTCAAAAATAAGCAATGCTCTGGCGTAACCAACAGGTCCTTAAAAGGCACGTTATCACCCAAAGCATTAGCCTTAATACGTACAGGGCGGCTCTCGACAGAGTTAACCGATACAGTTTTACGACCAACCCATTTCAACGGTACAGCATAACGCTTCTGACCATCAAAAACGTACACTTCATCACCCTGAGACAAAGTCTCAACAGGCACGCGCCCTAATGGCGTCTCAATCAAAGTGCCAGGGAGATAGCAAATTTGTCCATTGCCATTACCATCACCGTAATTACCATTATCAAGATTAACTGTACGACCCTGACGGAAACCGTAAGGATTACCCGGCATAGTGACATTAATGGTAATACTACTCTGAACAAGAAAAAGACCACCAGTAACCGTAAACGTTAATGTTGTTTGTGAACCATCATATTTTGCTGTTGCCGTTTCTGAATTACCATTTAGTGCAAATGTAATCAAAAAATTACTCGGAGGAGTATTTGTAATATTTAGGTTGTATACCCTAGATCCACTGAACCCAGAAAAAATAGATGAGTTAAGACTAATATCAAACTCACCACCTGCGGAACCCACCGTAGCAGACGACGATGAGTTAGTATTGAAACCAAAAATTGGCGATGTATCTGATAGACTTAATGCACCACCATTAATAGAATAACTGCTATTTGCGGAAAAATCTACTGTTCCACTTTTATCATCTACCGTTGTAGCCATTGTTTATGCTCCCGTTACTGACCCCACCACCAGTAAGGCCCCAATCGTGCGCTTCAGCGTCAAACCCAACATCACGAATTTGCGACCGCACGTTAATGCAGAGTGTTACAATATATTGGCAACAAATATCAAACACTTTAATTTTCAAGTAATTATCAGCAATAAAATAAGTAAATAATGAAAATTAATAATAAATCTATATAAATTTAACGTTTACAAAAAAGTGTTTTTTTAAAATAAAAAAATTAATAATAAAAAATTAATAATAAAAAATTATTCTACGCCTTAATATAAACCCATGAAACCTTTCCTGAGTATAAAGTAGCTTCGACTCGCTGATAATCCGACACCTCATATGCATCAGCCGCAACCAATTCTTGAGGCGTAATACAAAAAACCATTCCTTCCACCGTATCTTCCTTCCTCCCTGTCGGCACAACGACCGGATGAAAGCGCTGCCCGCTTGCACGTAAAACCTCTGGATCTGTGATTTCGACCCAATCCATCCGATACCCCACCATCGCATCCTTCTCACCACCCAATAGGCGACCAAAAGACTGCTTCTGCACAGCTTCCAATTGCAATGTTCCATACGAGAACAGCAATACACTCCGATCTTCATTAACCTGCGTCATGACACTTCTCTCATTTCAGTCAAAACCGATCATGCTAACCATTTAACCGCCGCTACCCGAGAGGCCACAAAAAACCCAATCACTGGATCCGCCTCCCACACATGCACCACAACCCCTCTCTCTACAACAGCGCCCGCACAGCCGGGTGCCCCAACACTGCCGCTGCACTCCACCCTTCTTGCCGCAAAATACGCACCCCCATCGCACCATTCCGTTTAGAGAGCTTGCTACCATCGGCTTCCATAATGAGAGAATGATGCGCGTATTGTGGTTCCAGCCACCCCATCAACCCTTGCAGCACCCGATGCACAGACGTCGCCTCAAACAAATCCACCCCACGCGTCACACGGGTTATTCCCTGCAAAGCATCATCATGAGTGACGCATAAATGATACGACACCCCCGTATCACGCCGCGCCAACACAACATCACCAAACGCAGCCGCCTGCCCCTTTAAGCAGCCACGACCATATTCATACCAACCCGGTTCTTCTTGCAGCACATCCAAAGCACGCTGCATGTCCAGTCGCCACACCACAGCGTGACCCTGCCCTTTGCGCCGGCCACGACACGCCCCCGAATAAACAATACTACCATCCGGAGCCCTCCGCCCATCCGATGCACGCGCAATCTCTGCCCGCGTACAGGAACAAGCATACACAAGCCCACGCGCCCGTAACGCCGCCAAAACTGCTCGATACTCCGAAATATGCTGTGACTGATAACGCACAAGAGAATCTGGCCACAGGCCCAGCCACCGTAAATCCTCTTCCAGCGCCTCTACATAATCCGGACGGCACCGTGTAGCATCAATATCTTCTACCCTAACATGATACGCACCAGAACCCGCCAGACTCCGCGCATGAAGTGCCGACAGAACATGCCCAAGATGCAGATATCCCGTTGGGCTCGGAGCGAAACGTGTTCGAAAAGAAAGCGTCATGAAGGTTTCATCTGAGAGTTCTTGCAATCACTATATTTTACTGAAATAGTCTTCCGCGAAGTAGCCGACGACGCGTGACTATCCGGCGTTTGGTATCATACTATATACGTTACGCCCTAAACTCATGCATGTGTCGTCCTCAACAAAAGGATGCGCGTGGTGCCTGTCAGTAGTCAGCATTTCCCCGCTCTCGTCTTGAACGCGGATTTCCGACCGCTGTCTTATTTCCCGCTATCCTTATGGTCATGGCAGGAAGCCATCAAGGCTGTATTCCTAGACCGCGTTTCGGTCTTATCAGAATATGATGACGGCCTCGTGCACTCCCCTAGCCGGACCATGAAACTGCCCAGCGTTATTGCACTAAAAGATTACATCCCTGCCGCCCGCAAACCCGCCTTCACGCGCTTCAATGTCTTCCTGCGGGATAACTTTGAATGCCAATATTGCGATGATCGTCTCCCCACACACGAACTCACTTTTGACCACGTCATCCCCCGCGCCAAAGGTGGGCGCACAAGCTGGGAAAACGTCGTCACCGCATGCAGTCCATGCAACCTTCTTAAAGGTTCACGCTTACCCAAAGAGATTGGCATGCACCCACGACGCAAACCCGTACAGCCAAGCAGTCGCCTTCTACAAGAAAATGGGCGGACCTTCCCGCCCAACTATCTCCATGAAAGCTGGCGCGATTATCTCTATTGGAACACAGAACTGGAGGCTTAAGCTTTCTTAACACTCACCGACCTAGGCCCGCGCATTATGATTATGGGGCCGTCCAATAGTGGGAAATCCACCCTCGCACAGGCCATTGCTCGTAAACGCAACGGTATCGCCATTCATATGGATCAACTTGCACACCTCCCCAATACCCGATGGGTGCGCCGCCCCCAACAAGAACTTCATGCCTTACACGAGCAAGCTATCGCGCAAGAATGCTGGGTTATAGAAGGAAATTATTCTTTTCTTGTACAGAAACGCCTTACTCGTGCGACGGGCCTCATTTTATTAGACGCATCCACACCACTAAGCCTTTTCCAATATATCAAACGCGAACTAAGCAGCACGCCTCGTATCGGCGGCTTGCGAGGCATTAACCCCGCCATTCGTTGGTCAATGCTCCGCCATATTACACTCACAACACGCCAAAACCGCCACCGTTACGCGCACGATTTCAAACAGTACACACTACCCAAAATCGCGCTCACATCCCGGCATGCCCTCGCGCAGTTTTACTACAGAGAACATCTGCCACGCTGACAAAACACCATAAAAAAGGCGCCCCATTGATAGGGCGCCCTTTCCAAATTTATACACACTTCTCGCGAAGCGAATACATCATTCCCACTCAATCGTGCCGGGTGGCTTAGACGTAATGTCATACGTGACACGGTTGATACCGCGCACTTCATTAACAATACGGCCTGAAACACGGTTCAAGAAGTCGAAGTCGAACGGATACACTTCAGCCGTCATACCATCCGTGCTGGTCACTGCACGCAGCGCACATGCTTGATCATATGTACGCCCATCACCCATCACGCCAACGGTACGCACTGGCAGCAATACGGCGAAGGCCTGCCAAATGGCGTCGTAAAGGCCCGCACGACGGATTTCTTCAAGGTAAATCGCGTCAACCTTACGCAACAGATCCAGCTTTTCACGCGTGATGTCACCCGGAATACGAATCGCCAGCCCTGGACCAGGGAATGGGTGGCGACCAACGATATTCTCCGGAATACCCAATTCACGGCCCAGTTCACGGACCTCGTCCTTGAACAACTCACGCAGCGGCTCAACCAACTGCATGTTCATACGCTCTGGCAGACCGCCCACATTATGGTGAGACTTAATCGTAACTGATGGGCCACCCGTGAAGCTGACGCTCTCGATCACATCTGGATACAGCGTACCCTGCGCCAAGAACTGCGCGCCACCTAGCTTCGCCGCTTCTTCTTCGAAGACTTCTACGAACAAACGGCCAATGGTTTTACGCTTAACTTCTGGATCTTTTACACCCGCGAGTTCACCCAAGAACAGGTCAGATGCATCACGATGCACCAAGCGAATGTTGAAACGACCACGGAAGGTTTTGACCACCTCATCCGCTTCACCTGCACGCAAAATGCCCGGATCCACGAAAATACAGGTCAGTTGATCACCAATCGCATCATGGATCAGCTTCGCCGCAACTGAGCTATCCACACCGCCCGACAGGCCACAAATCACGCGGCCTTCACCGACCTGCTCACGAATACGCGCAATCTCGAGATCACGGAAACCCGCCATCGTCCACGTACCGCTGCACCCGGCAACATTATGCGTAAAGTTCTTAATCAGCGCAGCACCGTGCGGCGTATGCACCACTTCCGGGTGGAACTGCACACCATACATACGACGCCCCTCATCTGCGATAATCGCAAATGGTGCACCTTCCGAATGCGCAACGGCACGGAAACCTGGCGGCAACTGCGTCACGCGGTCACCATGGCTCATCCAAACTTGCTCACGGCGGCCACGTGCCCAGACACCACGGAACAAGGAGCAATCTTCAGCCACATCAATATAAGCGCGGCCAAATTCACGATGCTCGTGCGTTTCAACCTTACCGCCCAGAGCCTGACACATGGCTTGCTGACCATAGCAGATACCCAGAATCGGCAAGTTCAGTTCAAACACAACCGCCGGAACGGGTGGTGCATTTTCATCATGCACACTCGCCGGGCTGCCAGAAAGAATAATGCCGCGCGGCTTGAACGCACGAATCTTTTCCTCTGTCGCCGTGAAAGGCCAGATTTCACAATACACACCGCTTTCACGCACACGGCGCGCAATAAGCTGCGTAACCTGACTGCCGAAATCGAGAATGAGGATGCGATCCTCATGCAGAGTTTCGTCAAGCGTCTCGATGGGTTTAGCATCCTGCTGGGTCAAAATAGGGCCTCGCGTCACGCGTATTAAGTTAACATCATTGGGCAATGGTGCCCTCTAAAGCTCTCCTATAAGGTGTTGTCTCGTGCACGTCATCACTTTGGGGCAACCTTCTGCCTATTCTGAACGGGATAGCCATGCGTTTTCAGCTTTTTTCTTCTTTCGTATTGCTCGGACTCCTCACTGCTTGCGCAGGAACCCCCGATCCCGGGCATAATCCTGCGGGCCGCTGGGTCGGTACACTCATCACAGATCAAGGCACCTGCCCCACTGCCCGCAGCTCAACCCTGCAAATTCGTGGCAAAGACATTCTCTTCACGCCAGAAGATGGCTCACTAGTTCTCACAGGACATTATCAAGCTAATAGCCAGCATTATCACGCTGAACTGATCATGCAGGATATCAACCATCAGCCCCTAACAATGGTGTTCAACGGATATCCGGTAGGGCAAACAATCGGCGGTTTATATGGCTCTAGCAGTTGCCGCGCTCACATCACGATGACCCGCCAATAATTTTTTTCACTAAAAAGACAAAAAAATGAAAAAATGGGGTTGCTAGAATACGGCAGCCCCATTAAAACCCGCCTCAACAGCGCACCCGTAGCTCAATTGGATAGAGCACCAGACTACGAATCTGGGGGTTAGAGGTTCGAGTCCTTTCGGGTGCACCACTGATACTTCCTAAAAATTTTTGCTGATATTTCTCCTAATCGCAGGCTGCGTTTGGGTTTTTTTGCGTTCTATCGCCTAATGACACCCAAGCTCTTCATCACAGCTTTGTTATTTTCCTTTCTCCCTTAAATTTATAAAATTGTATTTATCTTTTAAGCCAACATGGCGCTCATTCGCTTACACTCAACCATGGACACCCATATGAAACATGCATCCGACATTCCTTCTATTTCACGGCGATGGTTTATCGGTGCAGCAGGAACGTGTGCGCTTATGAATACGAATGCTTTTGCTGAAACCTCCCACCCCAAAGGTGCGCCCGAAGATTCACACGGCGAAGTCTCTAATCCTTTTGGGAAAAACCTGATCCCAGCCCACCCGAGCCCACAAGATTACCAGTACCGGCCTTCGATTCACTTCTCTCCAAGCGTAGGCTTCATGAATGACCCTAATGGGTTGATCTATGATGGCGAATTTTTCCACCTTTATTACCAATACAACCCCATCGCCCCTTATGCAGGCTATGTCCATTGGGGCAGCGCAAAATCCAAAGACCTGTACTCTTGGGAAGATGGCCCCATCGTCCTCAAACCAACCACTGCAGGCGAAGCATTCTCGGGTTGCGCCATTATTGACCACGACAACACATCCGGTCTCTTCCCCGCCCTGCCCGCAACGGACCCACGCAGCAAGGAACCCAACCTTGCCATCGTGTACACACGCGCAGCCCCCAAACTACAGACACAAGACATCGCCATCAGCCGTGACGGCGGCACGACTTACACCGAGATCAGCGCGAATCCCGTCCTAGACATCCACAGCAACTCCTTCCGTGATCCAAAGGTCTTTTTCCATGCGCCGAGTGGCCGCTGGATCATGACCGTCGTGCAATCACGCCTGCATAAAGTCTCCTTTTATGGTTCCTTCAACCTGAAGGACTGGATGCACCTTTCTGACTTTGAATCTGCGGGTTTGTTTGGCGTTGATTATGAATGCCCGAACCTGATCGAAGTTCAGCTTGAAGGCACCAACGAAACACGTTGGTTAATGCTCATTTCCATCAACCCCGGCGCCCCTCAAGGCGGCAGCACAACGCAATACTTTGTAGGGTTCTTCGATGGTGAACGCTTCACAGCCGAAGATGCCCACACCGTCTTTGGCCTGACGGATTTCTGTAAAGATTCATACGCATTGCAATGCTATGAAAACCTGTCCATTTCTCAAGCAACCATGATCGCATGGCTTGGAAACTGGCAATATTGTGAACAGGTCCCCCACAGCACATGGCGCGGCGTCATGACCCTGCCACGCCACATTTCTGTGCGCCGTGATACGGATGGATGGATTCGCTTGGTCCAACGTCCCATTGGCCTAGAAAACCTGCGCCTTTCTCAAATTCCGACCCCATTCCGTCACCTGCCAGCCCTCACAACACAAACGGTCGCCCTGCCTAAAAACCAAGCGATCGAACTCGTCATCAAAGCGAGCCTAGAACCACGGAGCCAAATGCTCCCCGATGGAACATCTGGTCGCGCAGGTCGATTCACGATCGACTTCAGCAATGCCCAAGGCGAGAAACTCACCATCGGCTTCGACGGCTTCTCATGTCAGCTCTGGGTCGAACGTGGCGGCCTCAAAGGCTTCATGGACCCATTCTTCACACGTGAATTTTCTGCTGCATTAACACCAGACGTCCGTGAATTTTCACTGCGTTTAGTATATGATGCCTGCACACTAGAACTGTACGTCAATGACGGAATTGCTGTCGGCACGGCTCTTGTCTTCCCACAAGAACCTTTGGATCGCGTGAGCTTCTCTACGACCAATACCGCCGCCAACATACAGCAATTAGAGGTCTACCCTCTGCGCGCGACTATGCCGCGCCCATTACCTAAAACTGCCTAAGCACTGACTGTCTATGCCCATGCCCTTCTCACGGCTTCGCGCACGCCGCCATCTTCTTGGAGCGCTCTTCAGCGCGATAGTGACATGGGCATGGGTGCCAACGTCAGCAGCACAAAGTAGCAACGTCATGCAAACCGGACAGTACGCTCCCGGTGCACGAAGTTCCGCCACAGCAAACGGGGCGTTAGATAACGTCATTGGGCAACACCCCCCAATGATTACCACCAGCGTGCAGTCAAACGGCATGACCTTTTACGTCACGCCTGATGGCCGTATTGTGGATACAAATGGTTATTATTTAGCACAGGATCCGCAGCGTAATACGCGCTTTTCTCAGCTCCCATCGCAGCAAGCGCACTTACCGCCGAATGCCAAGCTTGTTCCCATTCTTATTGGGGTCATGGATACAAGCTTAGTCACACGCAACCACCTGCATTTTCATGGCTGTGAAAAACTCACTCAGCCTCTTATCCATTCACCGATTGACCCACCCGGTGTTTTTGTTGCACCTGCACCCTGTACCCTGAAACAAGGCAGCACCCACGCACTGATCTATTCTGCTGCTGAAATCCTTGCCGGAGACCACGGCAATTTGTATGGCCTCGCCGGTAACCGAGACCAACTCCTCAGCGCCACACAGGCTGTTCGCATTTCAGACCATGAAACACGCCTATCCATGCCAACACCGAGCAACACAGAGGCTCCCCACCCTTGAGAACCTCCTCGTCTCTCCTTGCCCTTTTTCTGTTATCGACGACCGGAGCCGTAGCCCAAACGGTTATCCCTTTTCGTTCCACAGGCGATATTACCCCATCTTCTGACTTGCTCTCACTGCCTGCACGCCACGTGGCCCCCATGGCACAGGATACACCTGCCAAAACCGAGCCCCAAACGCCACAGAACGAAAACGCTATCGTCATTCCTACGTTGCACCATATCAACGTCACGGTTACCGTTGGGGCAGACGCTCACCCTATGGGGAGCGAAACGCAAGAGCATATTCTTTCAGGAATCTTTGCCGATTTCGTGGGCAAGCCCATGTCCATTAGACAATTGGATATTCTGACCCAACGTATCAATGCCGCTTACCGCCTCAGCAATGAGCCGTTTGCCTATGCCTATATCCCCCCCCAAACCGTGCGGGACGGCGTTCTAACCCTTCTGATTCGCAAATATACCATTGGCCAGATTCATGTGACGGGCAATCGGTGGTTCTCCAAAAACCTCATTCAATATGAGAGCGGTCTGACCAGCGGTACCATTCCCAATTTTAACGAAGTTCAATCTGATCTCGACTGGCTAAACCGCAACCCATTCCGTTCTGCTGAAATTATTTTCTCACCCGGCGCAAAAACGGGTGAAACCGATGCTGACATTTATACAGCTGACCGCTTTCCTATTTACATGTTCGGTGGTGCTAGCAACCAAAACGACCCTTCCTTAGGGCGTAATGGCTGGTTCTGGGGCGGATCCGTTGGAAACTTTCTCGGCCTCGACCAAATTCTAACGTATCAATACACGAAAACTACGACCAATCGCTTTTTCAACCATGCCGTCGCTTGGCATATTCCCATATCACCACGCGACTCTTTCCTGATGTTTGGCAACTACGCCAAAGCACACCCCTTCTCCCAGCGGCCTTTCAGCAACTATGGCGGTGGTAGCTCCGTCTCCCTCCGCTGGATGCACATGGTACAACACGTAGCTTTCGGTGGTGCGTTTGGCCTCGATGGCACCATCCAACTCGGTTACGACTGGAAAAATGCTAATTCATATCAAAAAATAGGCCCCAGAGACGTTATCATCGGTAACGCAGACACTAACCAGTTTGTCTTTCTCTATTCTGGTTCCATTCAAGACCCTTACGGCAAAACAGAGTTTACCAATCAAATGGCCTATGGTTTCCCCGGCCTTACACGTCGTAATAACCAATCTGCGTACCAAACGATCGCACCAGGCTCATCACCAAATTACTTTTATGACCGCCTCACTCTAGGGCGCAGTTTTCCACTCACCCATAGCCTCAACGCCAACTTTCACATCACCCATCAACAAGCGACCAAGAACCTCCTCTATTCGGAGCAGGTCTCACTCGGCGCTCAAGGCACAGTACGAGGATATTATCTCAATACATCGTTTGGCAGTATTTCCACCTATTTTAATGCTGAACTGGCAACGAAGACCTTTTCACTCATGGGCCTCATGAATCCCAAAGCTCATAGAGACGAAACAACTCTTACGCTATTTTGGGACTATGGAAACAACCGACAAGTCCGACAAGTGGTCACCGGCGTACATTCCGTCACCCTCTCTAGCGTCGGCCTTGCGGCAACGAGCAAAATCAATCACTGGCTGACAGGTACTTTTGACGTCGGCTGGCGCCTACGTCGTGCCCGCAGCATTGGCGCCAAAGGTGCATGCGTAGATTACAACATGACCGTAGGTTTTTAAGAACCTCCAAGCCTATGGCACATAGCGACTGCTGAGGTTTCTTGTGTGTGGAATGAGCGTGGCGATAAAGTAGGCTTCTGTACGCCCAAAAGGCCGCGAAGATCAGCCGCTTGGCACCTTACAATGTGCCTCTCATTTTTGAAGCCATCCCATCAGCGCGTTGCTCTGCTTGATAGACTGTTACTCTAAGGAGACCTCTATAACCATAGAGTAACGTCCCTACTGCATCAGCTCTATAGAACCAGATACAACCATAAAACAGTCAATAGGAGGGACGAGACGTCTCTACGTACTCTCCGGCATAACGCGCCCCATGTGAGAGCAGAAGGCGATTTTATCTAATGTTGTGACTGAGTTGATATACAGGCTGATTGTGTCATGGGATGCGGATGCCCACACGCATGTGCGATGAGCTTTCTGGCA